>NZ_JBIVCN010000005.1:0-502474 GCF_044746585.1 Curtobacterium sp. NPDC090223
GGGCGCCCCCCGGGGGGGGGGCCCCCCCGGGGGGGATACCCGGGCACCCGCGGGGGGGGGGGGGGGGGCCGCCCCCCCCCCGCGCCTCCAGGCCGGTGGAACTCAGCTGCTCACAGACCGGAGTAGCTGTGCAGCCCCTTGAAGAACACGTTGACGACGGAGAAGTTGAACATCACCGCGGCGAAGCCGATCAGGGCCAGCCAGGACGACCGCGCTCCACGCCAGCCACGGGTCGCACGGGCGTGGATGTAGCCCGCGTAGACGACCCAGATGATGAACGTCCAGACTTCCTTGGTGTCCCAGCCCCAGTAGCGACCCCACGCACGCTCGGCCCAGATGGCACCGGCGATGAGCGTGAAGGTCCAGAGCACGAAGCCGACGAGCAGCACGCGGTAGGTCAGGACCTCGAGGCGGTCGGCGTCCGGCAGGGTCTCCATGAAGCGGAGCTTCTTGGCAGCGCCGGAGTGGCCGAGACGGTAGGTCTGGACGAGCTGCGACACCGCGAGCCCGGCGCCGAGCGCGAAGAACCCGGTGCCGGCGATGGCGACGAAGACGTGGATGACGAGCCAGTACGACTGCAGCGCGGGCTGCAGCGGCACGACGGGCACGTAGTAGTTCACCGTCGCGATGCCGAGCAGGATCAGCGTCAGGCCGGTGATGAACACCCCGAGGAACTTGAGGTTCTGCCAGAGCTGCACGAGCAGGAAGATCGCGATGATCAGGCCGGTGCCCGTCAGCGAGAACTCGAACATGTTGCCCCACGGCACGCGGTCGGCCGCGATGCCCCGGAGCACGATCGAGCCGATGTGCAGCACGAGCGCGAGGATCGTCATCGCCATGCCGACGCGTTCGAACCGCGACCCGCGACGACCGGAACCGGTCTTCGCGGGGGCTTCGACCCGCTCGAGCACGACGGTGCCGCCCTGCACGGTGGCCACGGTCTTCGCCTGCCGTTCCACCGCGGGAGCCGCGGCGTCGGTGGCGGAGACGGTGACCTCTCCCGCGCGCTTGGCCATGTCCAGCGCGAACGCGATGAACGCGATCACGTAGACGGCCATGGCCGAGTACGTGAGCACGACCGAGTAGGTCGCGAGGTTCGTCGTCATGTCGTTCACGAGGGCATCCTAACTCCGAGGTCCGACACGTGCCGCGTGGCGATGTCCGCGACGGCTCGTTCGAGATTGGGGTCCTCGCCGCGGGCGAGCCCCGCGTACTCGAGGTCGTACTCGCCGTGCTCGGCGCCCTTGCGGGGCACGACCTTCACCCACACGCGACGGCGCGGGACGAACAGCGACGTCAGCAGCCCGAGGACGCTGAGGATCGCGAACCCGCCGACGAACAGCTGCGACGGGTCGTGGTGGACGTCGAGGGAGACGTAGCGCTTGACGCCGTCGAAGGTGATCGACCCGGCGCCCTTCGGCAGTGTCTTGGTCTGCCCGGGCTTCAGCTCGATGCTCTTCGCCTCGGCCTTGGTGCCGGCGATCTGCGTCAGCCCCTTGGTGTCGAGCTGGTACACGCTGCGCGGGACGCCGTCGTCCAGGCCGAGGTCGCCCTCGTACACCTGCAGCGTCAGCAGCGGGTTCTCGGTGTCCGGGTAGGTCGAGGCGTACGCGCCGGTGGTCTGCTTGACCGCCGTCGGGTAGAAGAACCCGACCATGCCGAGCTGGTCCGGCGACGCGTCCGGCACCTTGATGACGCCGGTCGACGTGTAGTTCGCGTCCGCGGGCAGGAACGGCACGACGTCCTTGAACGCCACGTTGCCGTCGCCGTCGCGGATCGTGACCTGCATCGCGTACCCGTTGCCGAGGAGGTACACGTTCGTACCGCCGATCGACAGCGGCTCGTTGACGCCGAGGCGGCTGGTCTTCGACTCGCCGCCCTTCTCCTTGCTCGTCACGGTGGCGGAGTAGTCCGTGGCCTGGCCGAGGGCGTTGAGGTTCCGCTCCTCGTACTTGGTGACGAACTTGTCGAGCGTCAGGTTGTAGCCCTTGAGGTCGGTCTGCTGGAACCAGCGGCCCGGGTTGAACGAGTCGTACGACCCCAGCACGTTCGAGAAGGTCTGGCCCTCGACCAGCAGACGCTGGCCCGTGTAGCCGAACCCGCCGCCGATGCCGACCGCCACGAGGACCCCGACGAGCGCCGCGTGGAAGACCAGGTTGCCGGTCTCGCGCAGGTAGCCGCGCTCGGCGCTCACCGAGTCGCCGAACCGCTCGACGCGGTACCCGGAGCGCTTCAGCAGCGCCATGGCGCGCGTCACCGCGCGTTCGGCGGACGGGAGGCCACTGGTCGCGTCCGTCTCGACGGCACCGTCCGCCATGGTGTCCGGCTCCACGGCCACGGTGCGGAACCCCGCGAGTCGCGACAGCCGGGCCGGGGTCTTCGGCGGGCGGGTGCGGAGTGCCTGCCAGTGGTGCCGCGTGCGCGGGATGATGCAGCCGATGAGGGAGACGAAGAGCAGCAGGTAGATGGCCGAGAACCACACCGAGGTGTAGGTGTCGAAGACCTGCAGCTTGTCCAGGATCGGGTAGAGCGTCGCGTGGTCGGCCTTGTACTGGACGACACCGTTCGGGTCCGCGGTGCGCTGCGGGACGAGCGACCCCGGGATCGCCGCGAGGGCCAGCATCATCAGCAGGAAGAGCGCGGTGCGCATGCTCGTCAGCTGACGCCAGAAGTAGCGGACGTACCCGACGAAGCCGAGCTTCGGCTGGTTCACGCCGCCATCGCCGGGGCCGGCACCGTCCACGTGGTCGGACGGGCGCATCGGGTCGGACGCTGTGCCGTTCTCGAGCCGGCTGTCGTCGGTGTCAGACTGCCGGGACATAGCTCTGGATCACCGCCCCGATGCTCGACATGACGGCCGACCAGATGCCGGTGACCATGAGCAGACCGATGACGATCAGGATCGCTCCTCCGATGATGTTGACGATGCGCATGTGGAGCTTCACGGCGCGGATCGCTCCTGCTGCCCACCCGGCTCCGAGCGCGACGAGCAGGAACGGGATGCCGAGACCGAGGCAGTACGCGACCCCGAGCCACATGCCCTGCCAGGCGCTGCCTGACTGCACGCTGAGCAGGTTGATCGCGGCGAGGGTCGGGCCGAGGCAGGGGGTCCAGCCGAGGCCGAACACGATGCCGAGGAGCGGCGCGCCGACGAGCCCGGTCGCGGGGGTCCACGACGGCTTCAGCGTGCGCTGCAGGAAGGTGAAGCGCCCGATGAACACGAGGCCCATCAGGACGACCACGACGCCGAGGACCTGGGTGATGAGGTCACGCCAGCGGACCAGCCAGAACCCGAGCGCACCGAACACCGTCGTGTACGCCACGAACACCGCGGTGAAGCCGAGGACGAAGAGCAGCACCCCGAGGACGACGCGTCCGCGCGACCTCGACCCGCCGTCGGCGACGCCGCTGACGTACCCGAGGTACCCCGGGACCAGCGGCAGCACGCACGGCGAGAGGAACGACACGAGCCCGGCGAGCAGTGCGACGGGCAGAGCCACGTACATCTGACCGCTGAGGATCGCGTCGGAGAAGGGGTTGCTGTTCACGGGGTCAGGAGGCCTTGCCGCCGTCGAGCTCGTCGCCCACCAGGGTCTCGAGGATGCTCGTGCCGTCGACCGCGCCGAGGACGCGCGCCGCGACCCGGCCCTTCGTGTCGAGGACGATCGTGGCCGGGACCGCGTTGGGCGCGATCTGCCCGGAGAGCGCGAGCTGCATGGTGCCCTTGTCGGCGTCGAGCACCGTCGGGTACTCGACCCCGAACGTGCGCTCGAACGCGGCGGCGGTGGCGGCCTGGTCGCGGACGTTCACGCCGATGAACTGGACGTTCTTGTCGGCGTACTCCGCCTGCACCTTGTTGAGGTACTTCGCCTCGGCACGGCACGGCGGGCAGCTGGCGTACCAGAAGTTCAGGACGACGACCTTGCCGCGCAGGGCCTTCGCCGAGACGGTGTCCCCGTCGGAGGTCTTCGCGGAGAAGTCGACGGCGTCGGTGCGCTTGTCGGCCGCGACCTCGGTCACCGCGCCGTCGCCGGAGATGTAGTTCTGCGTCGTGCCGCTGCCGTACTGCTTCGACAGCGAGTCACTGCCCCCGGAGCACCCCGTGAGGGCGATCGCGGCGACGACGGCGAGCGCCCCGACCGCGACGAACCGCTTCTTGAGACTGCGGACGATCACACTGCTCCTTCGTCGATGGCGGTGCCGCGGAGTGCCAGCGCCGGGTCGGCGTACCCGACCTCGGTGAACCGGCCGCCCGCGGTGGCGGGCACACGCTCCAGCGTGGTGATGCTCGAGAGGTCGCAGCGGCGCTTGCGCGGGTCGTGCCAGAGCGGCTCCCCCGACAGGCGCCGGTGCACCATCCAGATCGGCAGCTGGTGGCTGACGAGGACGACGTCACCGTCGTCGACGCTCTCCCACGCGGTGGTGACGGCGGCGAGCATGCGGTTGGCGATCGACTCGTAGGCCTCGCCCCAGCTCGGCCGCCACGGGTTCGCGATCCACGGCCACTCCGCCGGCTTCCGGATCGAGCGCTTCGTGAACCCGGGCGGCTGCCCCTCGTAGCGGTTCGTCGGTTCGATGAGTCGTTCGTCGAGTGCGACGTCGAGCCCGTACGCGGCGGACCACGGCGCCGCGGACTCCTGGGTGCGCTGGAGCGGCGACGCCACGATCCGGCGGACGTCGACGCCGGCGTCCTTCCACGCGGTGGCGGACGCCTCGGCCATCCGGTGACCGAGTTCGCTCAGTCCGAAGCCCGGGAGTCGTCCGTAGAGCACACGGTCCGGGTTGTGTACCTCGCCGTGCCGCACGAGGTGGATTCGGGTCGCGGGCATGGGTTCCAGTCTAGGTCGCGCAGCTGTTCCCACTGCCCACACAGGCGATTGACGGCTTCGGGACCGTTCAGCCGAGGTGTCCGGACAGCCTGCCGTGCAGCGCGATCGACCCCGTGTCCAGGTTCACCACCTCGACGCTCGACCCGTGCTTGGCGAACCGCTGCTCGACCCCGTCGAGTGCGGCCACCGTGCTCGCGTCGAACACGTGCGCGTCGGACATGTCGATGACGACGTGCTCGGGGTCCTCGGCGTAGGAGAACCGGGTGACGAGGTCGTTCGAGGACGCGAAGAACAGTGCGCCGCGGACCCGGTACCGCACGGTCCGCTCGTCCACGGGCTCGCGCACCACCTCGACCACGTGCGCGACCCGGCGTGCGAACACCAGCGCGGCGACCACGACCCCGACGAGCACGCCCGTCGCGAGGTTGTTCGTGGCGACGACGACCACCACCGTGATGACCATGACGGCGGTCTCCCCCAGCGGCATCCGGCCGAGGGTCCGCGGGCGGATGCTGTGCCAGTCGAACGTCGCGACGCACACCATGAGCATCACGGCGGTGAGTGCGGCCATCGGGATCCGGGCGACGACGTCGTGCAGCGCGATGGTCAGCACGAGCACCGAGGCGCCGGCGACGAAGGTCGAGATCCGGGTGCGGGCGCCCGCGGTCTTGACGTTGATGACCGTCTGACCGATCATCGCGCAACCGCCCGTCCCGCCGAAGAACGCGGACGCGATGTTCGCGATGCCCTGACCCCACGACTCGCGCCACCCGCTCGACCTGGTCTCGGTGATGGCGTCGACGAGCTGCGCGGTGAGGAGCGTCTCGATGAGCCCGACGATCGCCATGCCGAACGCGTACGGGGCGATGATCGTGAGCGTCTCGAAGGAGATCGGGACCGTGATCCCGTTGAACCCCGGCAGTGCCGTGGGCAGCGCACCCTCGTCGCCGACGGTCGGGACCGCGACGCTGAAGACGATCGTGATGGCGGTGATGACGACGACCGCGATGAGCGGCGCCGGGACCGCCCTGGTGAGGAACGGGAACCCGACGATGATCGCGACGCCGAGTGCGGTGAGGGGCCACACCACCAGCGGGACGTCGTGCCCGAACAGGTTCGGGAGCTGCGCCGTGAAGATCAGGATCGCGAGCGCGTTCACGAAGGCGACGTTCACGCCGCGCGGGATGAAGCGCATCAACCGGGCGACGCCGAGGAACCCGAGGACGAGCTGGATGACGCCGCCGAGCACGATCGTCGGGACGAGGTAGGCGATCCCGTGGTCACGGACCAGCGGCGCGATCACCAGGGCGACCGAGCCGGCGGCCGCCGACACCATGGCGGGCCGGCCGCCGACGATCGCGATCACCACGGCGATGACGACGCTCGAGAACAGTCCGACCGCCGGGTCGACGCCGGCGACCACCGAGAACGAGATCGCCTCCGGGATGAGGGCGAGCGCGGTGACGATGCCCGCCAGGACCTCGCGCGTGAGGAGTCGGGGAGAGCGGAGTGCGGACAGGACGCTCGGGGCTGTCGGCGCGTGGGTGAGGGTCGTCATCGCCGACAACCCTACCCTCACGTGAGGGTAGGGTTGACGACGATGACCGAGCACGACGAAGACCACGACGAGCAGCACGACGCCGGGACGATGCACATCGGTGAGCTCGCCGAGCGCGCCGGCATGTCGCTCCGCACCATCCGGCACTACGACGAGGTCGGGCTGCTGGCGCCGAGCGGCCGCACCGCGGGCGGTTTCCGCGTGTACACCGAACGCGACCTGGAGCGACTGCTCGTGATCCGCCGGATGAAGCCCCTCGGGTTCTCACTCGACGAGATGGGTGACCTGATCGGCATCGTCGACGGGCTCCCCGGCAGTGATGCGGACGACACGGCCGCACGCGCAGCGCGCCTCGATGCCTTCCTGGAGGACGCGCGGGCCCGCCACGCGAAGCTCGTCGAGCGGGCGGGCATGGCCGAGGAGTTCATCGGCACGCTCGGCGCCCTCCGCGCGTCGCTCCCCTGACGCCCCACGCGACGGACGCGACGGACGCGACGGAGCCGAGCCGGGCCTCCAGGCGGGGTCCGTGGAGAACCGTCGGACGCAACCGGGCTGTGCAGAACCGACAGCCCGGTAGACTCGACGACCGTGATCGAACGCACCCGCATCAGCGACCTCGCCGCCCTGCCCGACGGTCCCGTTTCCGTGGCCGGATGGGTCGAGACCGTCCGCGATCAGAAGAAGGTGCAGTTCGTCGTCCTCCGCGACGAGACCGGCGCCGTCCAGCTCGTGAACCCCGCCACGCGAGATGCCACCGAGGGCGACGACGCGTCGGCTGCGGCCCTCGTCACGACCGAGGCGATCTCGGGCCTGGCACACGGCTCCTTCATCCACGTCACCGGCACGCTCAAGCACGACGAGCGCGTCAAGCTCGGCGGCCTCGAGGTGAAGGTCGGCGAGCTGACGGTCGTCAGCGCCGCGATCCCGGAGACCCCGATCGCCGACGACTCCTCGCTCGACAAGCGCCTCGACTGGCGCTTCATCGACCTGCGCAACCGCAAGCAGAACCTGATCTTCCGCATCCAGACGACCCTGGAGCACGCGTTCCGCACCTACTGGGTCGAGCGCGACTACATCGAGATCCACACCCCGAAGCTGATGGCCTCGGCGTCGGAGTCCCGTGCCGAGCTCTTCCAGCTCGAGTACTTCGAGACCACCGCATACCTGGCGCAGTCGCCGCAGAACTTCAAGCAGATGGCGCAGCCGGCCGGCTTCGGCGCCGTGTTCGAGATCGCCGACGCATTCCGCGCCGACCCGTCGTTCACGTCGCGCCACGCGACCGAGTTCACCAGCGTCGACGCCGAGTTCTCGTGGATCGAGTCCCACGAGGACGTCATGGCCATGCACGAAGAGGTCCTGGTCGCGGGCATCACCGCGGTCAAGGAGAAGTACGGCAAGGACATCGAAGAGGTCTTCGGCTTCGAGCTGCAGGTCCCGTCGACGCCGTTCCCCCGCGTCACCCTGGCCGAGGCACGGAAGATCGTCGCCGACAGCGGCCACGACGCCGTCCGCGCCGACGGTGACCTGGACCCCGAGGGCGAGCGCCGCGTGTCCGCCTGGGCGAAGGAGCACCACGGGGCGGAGTTCGTGTTCGTCACGGACTACGACGCCTCGATCCGGCCGTACTACCACATGCGCCACGCCGACGACCCGACCCTCACGAACAGCTACGACCTGCTCTTCAACGGCGCGGAGATCTCCACGGGCGCGCAGCGCGAGCACCGCGTCGACGTGCTCACCGCCCAGGCCGAGGAGAAGGGCCTGGACCCGGCCGAGCTCGGCTGGTATCTGGACTTCTTCCGCTACGGCGTCCCGCCGCACGGTGGGTTCGGGATGGGTCTGGCGCGTGTGCTGATGCTCATGCTCGGCGAGCCGTCCATCCGCGAGGTCACGTATCTGTTCCGCGGCCCGACGCGCCTGACCCCGTAGGGGCGCGCGGCGGCCGCCGCCGAGGCGCGCGACGGCCGCCCGCGGCGCGGACCGCACCCGCACAACCAAAGCCGGCTCGAACCACGGACTTCCGTGGTTCGAGCCGGCTTTCGTGGTGCGGCGCCGAAGCGCGCCAGCGCGCCAGCGCCGCAGCGCGCAGCGCCCCGGACGGGAGGCTCGGCTCAGCTCTCCCAGTCGATGGCGGCCCGCCCCGTGACGAGGCCGCGGATCTCGGCAGCGGCGGCCTGGTGGTCCGGGTGCACCTGGTACTCGTCGAGGCCGGCGAGGTCGTCGAAGGTCGCGACGACCGCGACGTCGTGGTTCTTGTCCGGGTAGGCGACGTTCTCGACGACCTGCAGGGTCCGGATCGAGGGCACGACCCCGACCAGCCCGTGCAGCAGCGACCGGATGCGGTCGATCGACTCGGCGCGGTCGAGGTCCTCCCGGAGGGACCAGGAGACGACGTGCTGGATCATGCGGAGGCTCCTGCCTTCTCGAGGGCGCGGACGAGACGGTCCTCGTCGACACGCCAGTTGCTGTGCACGCGGCCGTCCACGAGCACGACGGGGATGTCCTCGGCGTACTCGAGCCGGAGCGCGTCGTCGTCGAGGATCGAGCGCTCCGTGAGCGTCACGCCCGGATGGGCCGCGACCACCCGCTCCACGATCGGGCGGGCGTCGTCGCAGAGGTGGCATCCGGGCTTGGTGAGGAGCGTCACGGCTGGCATGGGTCAAGCGTAGCCCGACGGCGAGGACCCCCGGGGAACACGAAAGCCCCGGCGAACCGGGGCTTCTGCGGTAGGTCTCGCGACCTACTTCTTGTTGCGACGCTGGTGGCGCGTCTTGCGAAGGAGCTTGCGGTGCTTCTTCTTCGCCATGCGCTTGCGACGCTTCTTGATGACAGAACCCATGTGGACCTCGCTCGGACTGATGCTGATGTACGGACACCGGGCCGATGAAGCCGCGGAAAATCAACCTGCCCGATCCTACCGGAGGGCCGCTGTGATGTCGAACGGGCGCTCAGGCGGCGGACTCAGCCGACGTCGGCGATGCCGCCGCGCAGGACCTCGGCGACGGCCGACTCCGGGACGCGGAAGGAGCGACCGAACCGGATCGCGGGGAGCTCCCCGGCGTGCACCATGCGGTAGACGGTCATCTTCGAGACGCGCATCATCTCCGCCACCTCAGCGACGGTGAGGAAGCGCACGTCGTCGAAACTGCCGGTCATGATCCGCCTTCGGGGCACGCGCTCGACCGAACGCGGAGGTTGGTGTGACCTGAGTGGTCTCTGGTAACTGTAGAGGCGGGTGAGGCCCGGTGTCCAGGACCTTGTGTCAGTCCTCGTCAGCGCGTTTGGTGAAGCGCCGACGCGAGCTCTCGACGACCCGTTCCCAGCCCTGCTGCGCCCCGGAGAACGCTGCTGTGGCGCGGTGCGACGCCTCGGCCATGACGCGACCGAGCTCGGTCCCGACCTCGACCGTGGCCTTGCCCGCGACGCCGTTCCGACGGACGGAGACGGGCTGCCCGTCCGGCGTCCACGCGGTGGTCGCCGGGGTGCCGTCGGCGTCGACCGCCCCGGTGAACGGGACCACCCACTCCTCGATGTGCAGGAGGGGTTCCGGGTCGAGCCGGTAGTAGCGGTGCTGTCCTTCTTCGCGCGAGGTCACGAGGCCGATGTCGCGGAGCACGCGGAGGTGCTTCGACACGGTGGGCTGACTCACCCCGAGCTTCTCGACGAGCTGACCGACGCTGAGCTCCCCGCCGGTGGCATCGGCGCCGTACGCGGACAGGAGCGCGCCGAGGAGTTCCCGCCGCGTCGGGTCGGCGACCACGCTGAAGATGTCGGCCATGGGGAAAGGCTAACCGGCCCGGCACGGATGTACCATGCGATGCGTCCCGCCCATGTCCTCGGAGGCATACGATGCTCGACCGCACGGAGCCGCCGACCGTCTCGACGAGCGCTTCCCGCAGACGCGTGTCACGGATCTCCACCGTGCTGCGCTCGTCGCCGTCACGCCTGGCGATCCTGGTGTTCGTCGCCCTCATCTTCGTGTTCACGGCGCTGTTCATGACGCCGATGGCCGCAGCGGACGGCCGCTCGACCCACTTCGCGGACTCGCTGTTCACCGCCGCGTCGGTGGTCTGCGTCACGGGGCTCGCCACCGTCGACATGGCGACGCACTGGTCGGTGTTCGGCAAGACCCTTGTCGTGATCGGGACCCAGATCGGCGCGGTCGGCGTCCTGACGTTCGCCTCGATCCTCGGCCTGTTCGTGACCAGGAAGCTCGGACTCCGCGCGAAGCTCATGGCGGCCGGCGACTCGAACCCGCTCCGCACCCACCACGGCGCGGTGCCGGAGGGACAGGCCGTCCGGCTCGGCGAGGTCGGCACGCTGCTCGCCACCGTCGCGGTGAGCACCCTGTCGATCGAGATCGTGCTCGGACTGCTGCTCCTGCCGTCCGTGCTCATCGCCGGCATCCCGTTCTGGAGCGCGGTCGGCGACTCGTTCTACTACGCCGCGATGGCCTTCACGAACACCGGCTTCGCGCCGAACGCCAGCGGCCTCGACCCGTTCGCGCACGACTACTGGTTCCTCTCCCTGCTCATGGTCGGCGTCGTCGCCGGCTCCATCGGCTTCCCGGTGATCCGCGCGCTCACGAAGCAGCTCCGCACGCCGCGGAAGTGGCCGATCCACGTCAAGCTCACCCTGGCCACCAGCGCCGTGCTGCTCGTCGGCGGCGCGATCGTCTACGTCGCCCTCGAGGCCTCGAACCCCACGACCTTCGGCGAGGAAGGCGCCGGCCGGACCGCGTTCCAGGCGCTCTTCCTGTCCACCATGACCCGGTCGGGCGGCTTCTCGCTCGTCGACTTCGACCAGCTCAACGGATCGAGCCTGCTCGTCACCGACATGCTCATGTTCATCGGCGGCGGTTCGGCATCGACCGCCGGCGGCATCAAGGTCACGACGCTCGCGGTCCTGTTCCTCGCGGCCGTCGCCGAGGCGCGCGGCCGGCAGAGCATGGAGGCGTTCGGGCGCCGGATCCCGAGCGACGTGCTCCGCGTCGCCGTTGCCGTCGTGCTCTGGGGCGCCACGATCGTCGCCGTCGCCACGGTCGTGCTGCTGCAGATCACGCACGAGTCGCTGGACCGGGTGCTGTTCGAGGTGATCTCCGCCTTCGCCACGTGCGGCCTGTCCTCCGGGGTCTCCGCGGAGCTGCCCGAGTCCGGCAAGTACGTCCTCGCGGCGACGATGTTCCTGGGTCGTGTCGGTACAGTGACCATCGCCGCAGCCCTGGCCGCCAGCCAGAGCCGGCAACTGTTCCGCCGTCCCGAGGAGAGGCCGATCGTTGGCTGACCGAACCCGCCCGCAGCACCCGTTCGGTGCCGTCAGCCACGACGCCCCGGTGCTCGTCATCGGTCTCGGCCGCTTCGGCGCCGCCACCGCAGGGCAGCTCGAACGGCAGGACCGGGAGGTCCTCGTCGTGGACACCGACGCCGGGCTCGTCCAGAAGTGGTCGGACCGCGTCACGCACGCGGTGCAGGCCGACGCCACGGACATCGACGCGCTGCGGCAGATCGGCGCGCAGGACTTCCCGATCGCGGTCGTGGGGACCGGCAGCGACCTGGAGTCGAGCGTCCTCATCACCGCGAACCTCGTCGACCTCGGCATCCCGCAGATCTGGGCGAAGGCGATCAGCCGCTCGCACGGCACGATCCTGTCGCGCATCGGCGCGAACCACGTCGTGTACCCGGAGCGCGAGGCAGGCGAGCGCACGGCGCACCTGGTCTCCGGGCGGATGCTCGACTTCATCGAGTTCGACGACGACTTCGCGGTGGTCAAGATGTTCCCGCCGCGTGCGGTCCGCGGCAAGGACCTCGGCACGACCGCCATCCGCACCCGCTTCGGGCTCACCGTGCTCGGCATCAAGCCGCCGGGCGAGGCCTTCGTGCCGGCCACGCCGGACAGCGTGATCGGTGAGCACGACGTGATCATCGTGTCCGGCTCGACGACGGCCCTGGAGCGCTTCGCCGCGCTGGAATGAGCACCCGCCTGCGCTGCAGGCGACCAGATCACGGACTGGAGGCCCGGTGCCAGCTGGCACCGGGCCTCCCGTCCGTCGTCTGCTCGCGGCTAGAGCCGCGACAGTTCCTCGGCACGCGCGATCGCCGCGTCGGCGGCACGCCGCAGGGTGTCCGCCAGGTCCGCCTCCTGCAGGACGGCGACCGCACGCTCGGTCGTGCCCTTCGGGCTCGTCACGGCGCGCCGGAGGTCGGCCGGTTCCTTGCCGGACCGCTCGAGCAGCTCGACCGCACCGCGGACGGTGCCCTGCACCATCGTCTCGGCCTGCTCGTGGGTGAAGCCGAGCGCCTCGGCAGCACGCTGCCACTCCTCGATCACCAGGAAGACGTACGCCGGGCCGGAGCCGGACACCGCGGAGAGGGCGTCGAGCTTGTCCTCGGGGACCTCGATCACGGCGCCCGACACGTCGAACAGGCTGGATGCGAGCGCGACCGCCTCGGCGTCCGCCGAAGCACCGCCGCTGATGCCGGTCACGCCGTGGCCGACGCCGATCGGCGTGTTCGGCAGGGCGCGCACCACGCGGACCGTGTCGGGCACCCTGGCCTCCATCGCGGCGGTCGTGATCCCGACGGCGACGCTCACCAGGACCGTGCCGGGTGCCAGGTCCCCGGCGATCTCGTCGAGGACGTCACCGATCGCGAACGGCTTCACCCCGAGGACGACCACGCCGGCACCGCGGACCGCCACACGGTTCGCGTCCGGCTCGGTGTCGCTCGCGTGCGCGTCAAGCCCGCGCTCCCGGTGGGCGGCGGCCGACGACTCGGACTTCGTCGTGATGACCACGGTCGCGGGGTCGAGTCCGGCGGCGAGGAGCCCGTCGAGGACCGCGCCGGACATGGATCCGACGCCGACGAGGGCGGTGCGGGGCAGTTCGATCGTCATGGCCCGACCCTACCGACGGGCGTGCCCGTAGGATCGTGCAGCAGATCAGGAGACAGGGGTCACAGTGAGCGCTTCCGGAGGCAACCGGGCCATCCTCGCCGCACTCGGCGCGAACGTCGGCATCGCGATCGTGAAGTTCATCGCCGCGGCGATCAGCGGATCGGCGTCGATGCTCGCGGAGGGGGTGCACTCGCTCGCTGACTCGGCGAACCAGCTCCTGCTGCTCCTCGGCGGACGACGCGCCCGACGTGCCGCGGACGAGGAACACCCGTTCGGCTACGGCCGTGAGCGCTACGTGTACGCGTTCGTCGTCTCGATCGTGCTGTTCTCCGTCGGTGGCGTGTTCTCCCTGTACGAGGGCATCGAGAAGCTGCAGCACCCGCACCCCCTCGAGAACTGGTGGCTGCCGGTCGCGGTGCTCGTGATCGCGATCGTGCTGGAGGGGCTGTCCCTCCGCACCGCGCTCGGCGAGGCCCGGCCGCACAAGGGCTCGATGTCCTGGGTGCAGTTCGTCCGCCGGGCCAAGGCGCCGGAGCTCCCGGTCGTCATGCTCGAGGACACCGCGGCGCTGCTCGGCCTGGTCTTCGCACTGTTCGGCGTCGGCCTGACCGTGATCACCGGCAACGGCCTCTTCGACGCGCTCGGCACGATCCTGATCGCGATCCTGCTCATCGCGGTGGCGCTCGTCCTCGGCATCGAGACGAAGAGCCTGCTCGTCGGCGAGGGCGCGACCGCCGCGGACGTCGCGAAGATCAAGGCCGCGGTGCTCGACGGGCCCGAGGTCGAGTCGATCATCCACATCAAGACGCTCTACCTCGGCCCCGACGAGCTCATGGTCGGGGTGAAGGTCGCCGTCGACGGGGACCGACGGCTCGGGGACGTGGCCGCGGGCATCGACACCGTCGAGCAGCGGGTGCGGGCGGCCGTCCCGATCGCCCGGGTGATCTACGTCGAGCCGGACGTGCTGCGCACCGGGCCGCGGCCGCCGACCGAGGCGATCGTGATCCGGGCGGCGGACTAGCCGGCCGCTGCGTCGGCGTGGCTGCGGTGTCGGTCGGCGCCGGACGCGGCTGCGGGGTCGGTCAGCGCCGCTCCGACTGCGGTGTCGGTCAGCGCCGCTCCGCGAAGAAGTCGTCGAGCAGGGCGGCGCACTCGGGATCGAGCACGCCCGCGACCACCTCGGACCGGTGCGGCAGGCGACGGTCCCGCGCGATGTCGTAGACGCTGCCGGAGGCACCGGCCTTCGGGTCCCACGCGCCGAAGACGATCCGCGGCACCCGCGCGGCGAGGATCGCGCCGGCGCACATCGGGCACGGCTCGAGCGTGACGACGATCGTGTGCCGCTCGAGGTGCCAGTCCCCCGTGACGGCCGCAGCGGCCCGGAGCGCCAGGACCTCGGCGTGCGCGGTGGGGTCCTGCGTCGCCTCGCGCTCGTTCCGCCCGACGGCGACCACGTGCCCGTCCTCGTCCAGGACCACCGCGCCGACGGGGACGTCGCCGGTCGCCAGGCAGGCCCGGGCTTCGTCGAGCGCGCGTTCCATCGCTGACACCCACGGCCGGCCGGCGGGGTCCGTCGAGCGTGCTGCGTCCACGGGTCCTCCGTTCTGCTCGGTCCTGCCCGCGACCACTGGTGGGCACGCGGCACGGTACGCTCGACCCTATGCGAGTCCACGTCGCCGACCACCCGCTCATCACCCACAAGCTCTCGGTGCTCCGCGACCGGACCACACCCTCCCCCACGTTCCGGGCACTGACCGAGGAGCTCGTCACGCTCCTCGCGTACGAGGCAACGCGCAACGTCCGGGTCACCGCGACGCCGATCTCGACGCCGGTCGCGCAGACGATGGGCGTCTCCATCGCGAAGCCCCGTCCGCTCGTCGTCCCGATCCTCCGCGCGGGGCTCGGCATGCTCGAGGGCATGGTCAAGCTCGTCCCCACCGCAGAGGTCGGGTTCCTCGGCATGGCGCGCAACGAGGAGACCCTCGAGCCGCAGACCTACGCCGAGCGCCTGCCCGACGATCTCTCGAACCGCCAGTGCTTCGTGCTCGACCCGATGCTCGCGACCGGGGGAACCCTGGCCGCGGCGATCGACTTCCTGTTCGACCGCGGTGCCGAGGACGTCACGTGCGTGTGCATCCTGGGGGCACCCGAGGGCCTCAAGGCCGTCGAGGAAGCGGTCGGCGACCGTGACGTCACCATCGTCCTCGGCGCACTCGACGAGCGCCTCGACGAGAACGGCTACATCGTGCCGGGTCTCGGTGACGCCGGCGACCGTCTGTACGGACTGGCCGAATAACACCGTCGCGCTGGCGACCGTCCGGGCGGACGGTTGACAGCGGCTTGGTATACCGCGGATACTCGTCGTCATGACTGCAACCGTGTCCCGCGTCCTCTCCGAGGCGTGCTCCCGTTCGGGGGCAGTGGGGACCGCCGGCACGATGATGCCGGCGATGGCCGTCATGCGTTGTCGAATGTGTGCCTGATCGGCACCCGTTCCAGCCGGATCCCCCGCGACACCACCCCCGTCGCGAGCGCGTGATCCCCGGGTGACGACCACCGACGACGCGCACGTCACGTCACGAGGTCGTTCCCCGCTCCCCCGGGTCAGCCCCGGTCCCCAGCAGGACCGCAGGGCACGTCGGTACACACCGACGGCACGTCACCGTACCCGGGCCGACGCATTCGACACCGGCCGCACTGCGAGAGCAGCCGCGACCACATCGCCCGGAGAACCACCATGTCGCTCACCATCGCCCAGCCCCGCACCAGCCTCCGCACCGCTGCTCCCGCCCCGATCGACCTCGGCGCCGTGACCCCGATCCGGCCCCGCCGCGACGCCGCACCCGCCCGTGCCGTGCAGCCCGAGCGCACCGAGATCCCGACCAGCCCGGTCGTCGCGCCGCAGCGCAACCGCAACCTGCCCGAGGGCACCGAGGCCCGTGGCTTCGCGCTCTACGTCGGCATCGACGAGGAGAAGGCCGCTGCCGCCGGCACGACGCTCGCCGCCGTGGTCGAGCAGCTGAAGGCACTCACCGCGCAGCTGGTCCCCTCCGCCGAGACGTACGCGGCCGTGGCCGTCGCCGCCGAGGGCTCCGGCGGTCGTGACGTCGACGTCGTCCGCCTCGCGCTGCAGGACCGCTCCGCCGTCGCCGCCCGCAAGCAGGCCGAGAAGCCCGAGCCCGAGGAGACCGGCGTCGTCATCGACATCTCCCGGAAGCGCGTGACGCTCGACGGTGAGGCAGCGCCCCTGACCTACAAGGAGTTCGAGCTCCTGCAGTTCCTCGTCCTCCGCGAGGGCCGCACGGTCGACCGCACCGCCATCATCGACGGCCTCTGGTCCGACGGCGAGGACGAGACCCCGAACGAGCGCACCATCGACGTGCACGTGCGACGGCTCCGTTCGAAGCTCGGCGCCTTCGAGGAGATCGTCCGCACCGTACGCGGCGTCGGGTACCGCTTCGACCGGCACGCCGACGTCGCCGTCCGGTACGCCTCGACCCCGTCGCCCGACCTGTTCTGAGCGCCACAGGCCGCGCATGCCGGCCTCTTGGTGAACTCGCAGCGAACGTCGCCAACTACGGCTGGCGCCCGTTATCCGTTCGTTATACAGTCAGTGGTGCAGACGGTGTTTGCTGTGGCACCGGCTGCGGAATGTGATTGCAGGACACTCTTGGTGCAAGGGAGAGGGCCGGTCGCTCGCTGAGCGACCGGCCCTCGTCCGTGTCCGGCGCACCGACGGCGGCGTCCGGCACGCGCGTTCCTCGGCGTCGGTGTCCGATCCCCTCGGTAGGGTGGAGGACCACCGGACCAGAGGGAGCTCAACCGTGAACGACGAGGCGCGCGGCACCGACGGTGCCCGGACCGACGCCCACCGCAGCGAGAAGGCGGTCGCGGTCGGTGCCTGGGAAGCCCTGTTCCGGGCGCAGGTCACGGTGATGCGGAACCTGAACACGGAGTTCCCCGGCGGGGAGATCTCGTTCAACGAGTACGACGTCTGCTTCAACCTCTCCACCCAGCCCGGTCGGCGCTGCCGGATGCGCGACCTCACCGGCCACCTCCTCCTCACGCAGCCGAGCGTCAGCCGCCTCGTCGACCGACTCGCGTCGCGTGGCATCGTCGAGAAGCAACCGGACCCGACCGACGCCCGCGGGGTGATCGTCGCGTTGACCGCGCACGGGTTCGACGTCTACCGCGCCGTCGCCGTCCAGCACGCCGCGAGCATCGCCGCCCAGGTCGGCGCCGGTCTCAGCGACGGAGAACTGCGGACGCTGACCGAGCTCTGCACGAAGCTCCGGGTCGCCGCGGCCGACGTCCCGCCGGTGCGTCGCACGGTCACCGTCCACTCCGACCCGGCCCCCGTGTGACCGGCGCGCTCGTCTGGCTCCGGGACGACCTCCGGCTCGCCGACAACCCGGCGCTCCGTGCGGGGATCGACCACGGCGGCGACCTCACGGTGGTCTACGTCCTCGACGAGGAGAGCGAGGGCATCCGTCCGCTCGGGGCGGCGGCGCACTGGTGGCTGCACCAGTCGCTCACCTCGCTCGACGCCGACCTGCGCCGCCGCGGGTCCCGGCTCGTCCTGCGCCGTGGGCCCGCCGCGGACGTCATCGCGCGGCTCGTCGCCGACACCGGCGCGGACGCCGTGTTCTGGAACCGCCGGTACGGCTCGGTCGAGCGTGCGATCGACGCCGGGATCAAGTCCTCGCTGACCGACGCCGGCACCGAGGCGCACAGCTTCGCGGCGACCCTGCTCTGGGAACCGTGGACGGTCCTCAACGGTTCCGGCGAGCCGTACAAGGTCTTCACGCCGTTCTGGCGCGCCGCGCAGTCGATGCCCGAGCCCCGTCACCCGCTCCCGAAGCCACGGGACCTGCCGTCGTCGACCACCGTGGCGAGCGACGACCTCGCGGACTGGTCCCTGCTGCCCACCGCGCCGGACTGGGCGGGCGGTCTCCGTGACGCCTGGGATCCCGGTGAGCGCGGCGCCGCGAAGCTCCTCGAGGACTTCGTCGACAACGCACTCGAGGACTACGACCAGCGCGACGAGCCCGCGATGGCCGCGACGAGCGACCTCTCCCCGCACCTGCGCTGGGGCGAGATCAGCCCGTACCAGGTGTGGCACCGCCTCCACGGGAGGCTCGAACCGCACCAGCGGCAGCAGGCCCCCGCGTTCCTCCGCCAGCTCGCCTGGCGCGAGTTCAACTGGAACGAGTACTTCCACTCGGAGCACCTCGCGACCGTGAACGTCCGTCGTGAGTTCGACGCCTTCCCCTGGCGGACGCCGTCCGAAGACGAACTGCAGCGCTGGTACCAGGGCCGCACCGGCTTCGACCTGGTCGACGCTGGCATGCGGGAGCTCTGGAGCTCCGGAGCCATGCACAACCGCGTCCGCCTGGCCGCGGCGAGCTTCCTCGTGAAGAACCTGCTCGTGGACTGGCGCGTCGGCGAGCAGTGGTTCTGGGACACCCTCGTGGACGCCGACGCGGCGAACAACCCGGGCAACTGGCAGTGGGTCGCGGGCTCCGGGTTCGACGCAGCGCCGTACTTCCGCGTGTTCAACCCCGACCGGCAGCTCGAACGCTTCGACAAGCACCGCGAGTACGTCCGGCGGTGGGTGCCCGCCGACGAGGACCGGCCCGAGCCGATGGTCGACCTCCGCGAGACCCGCCAACGAGCCCTCGACGCCTACGACAGGATGCGCAACGCATGACCACCACCGCCCCGGAGACCATCGCGCGGATCGACGGGCTCTTCCGGGAGCGTGTCGAGCGCGGTGTCGCCCCGAGTTCGGTCTGGGGCGTGTTCGACGCCGACGGACTCGTGGCGTCCGGTGGGCACGGCGACCGTGGTGACGGCCGTGTGCCCGACGCGTACACCGTCTACCGGATCGCCTCGTGCACGAAGAGCGTCACCGCGGCCACGCTCCTGTCGCTCGTCGCCGACGGCCGGGTCGCCCTCGACGCGCCGATCACGGACTTCGTCCCGGCGTTCGCCGACGTGGCGCTGCCGACGCCGGACTCGCCGACCCCGACGCTCCGGATGCTCCTGACCATGTCCGCGGGCTTCCCCACCGACGATCCGTGGGGCGACCGCCAGGAACCCATCTCCGACGACGAACTCGACGACGTGCTCCGTGCCGGGCTGCTGTTCGACTCCGTCCCCGGCACCGGCTTCGCGTACTCCAACCTCGGGTACGCGCTGCTCGGGCGTGCCGTCGCAGTGGTCGCCGGGCGCCCTTTCGTCGAGGTCGCCCAGGACGTGGTCCTCGCGCCGCTCGGCCTCGACGACACGGTCTTCGCCGCCGCCGACGCCCGCGGGTTCGTCGTGACCGGCGCACGCCCGTTCGACGGCGCCTGGGAGCCCCTGCCGCTGAGCGGGCCCGGGGCGTTCTCGCCGATCGGCGGGCTGTTCTCCACCGTCACCGACCTCGCTCGGTGGGCACGGCACCTGTCCTCGGCGTTCGCACCGCTCCGCGCGCCCGGCGCCACGGCCGAGGACGGGCCAGTCTCCCCCGCGGACCGCCGACTCATGCAGCAGGCGATGCGGGTCGTCCCGACCGCTGTGCCCGGTTCCGGCCGTCCGGTCGGCTACGGCTTCGGGTTGTTCGTGGAGCAGGACGCCCTGCACGGGCCGATCGTCTCGCACTCGGGCGGCTACCCGGGCTTCTCGGCGCACATGCGGTGGTCGGTCCGCTCGGGCCTCGGCGTCGTGGCGTTCGAGAACGCGACGCAGGCCAAGGTCTCCGTCGCGACCGAGGCGGCGCACGACCTCCTGCTGGCGGCCGACGTCCCGACCCGACCCGCGCCGGTCCGTGTGCTCCCCGAGACGCGAGCCGCGCAGGGTGCCGTGTCGAGCCTCCTGGCCGAGTGGCGTGACGACCTGGCGGACGCGATCTGCACACCGAACGTGGCCATGGACGTCCCCTACGAGCGCCGCCGCGCGGCGATCGCGGACGCGGCAGCCGCCGTCGGCGCCGATCTCGGTGCGGCGCCCGTCGCCGAGACCTCCGTGTCGCCGACGCACCTCCGCTGGTGGCTGCCCGGCACCGCCGGACGGCTCCGCGTCGAGATCCGGCTCGCGCCGCTCGCGTCGGGGCGCGTCCAGACGCTCGTCTGCACGCCGGAGCCCGTCGAGCTCGAGGGCTGACACCGCGCGGCGTCAGACCGGCGGGCGACCGCCGACGAACCCGAGCGCGCGTGCGGCGACCCTGGCACCTTCACGAGCGGCGGCACCCACACGGACCGGGTCCGTCGCCCATGCCCGGATGAACCCCGCGGCGAAGGCGTCTCCAGCGCCGATCGTGTCGACGACCGTCGCTGCCGTCGCGGGGACGCGCTGCGGTGACCGGCCCGGCCGCCCGACCAGGACGCCCTCGTGCCCGAGGGTGACGACGACGAGCGGTACCGAGTGGCTGAGGATCCGCGTGGCCTCGACCACGTCGGCGGCCCCGGTGAGCGCGAGGGCCTCGGCCGCACCCGGGACGAGGAGGTCGACCCCTGCGATCGCCTCGAGGAACGCCGACCCGCCCGTGGCTCGGACCACCGCGGCCGACGACGGGTCGAAGGACACGCGCGCCGAGCCCGACCGCGCCCTGGAGACGAGTGCCGCGAGCCGTTCGACCCCGCCGGAACCGAGCATCGCCTCACCGGTCAGGTGCACGATGTCGGCGCGTGCGACGAGCTCGTCCGGCACGTCGCCCGCCGTGACGAGCGCGCTCGCGGCGCCGTCGGACATCGACGTCCGTGCACGGGCGTTCCGGACCGACACGACGACCCCGGTGGAGGTGCCGGCGTCGTGGTGGATGTGCGGACGGACGCCGGCGTCCTCGAGCGCGCGGGCGTGCCGGTAGACGTCGTCGACACCGACCCGGCCGACCAGGTCGACCTCGGCGCCGAGCCAGCCCAGCCAGGTCGCGGTGTTCCCCGCGGCGCCGGCAGGGCGGTGCCGGATGGTGGCCGCCGGGTCGTGGTCGCCCGGCCCGGTGGCGCGGGTGTGCACGAGCACGCCGTCCATCACGTCGCCGACCACCAGGAAGCGCTTCCCGAGGCCGCGACGGCGGCCCGCGACCCCGCGTCCGCCGGGAGCCCCCGCGGGACGGGACGGGGGCACGGAGCGCGCGGAGGACAGGGACATCGGCGCCAGTCTACGTGAACACGAGAAAATCTCCACTTCCTGCGTCCCTCTTCAGATCGCGGCTGCAATGACAACTTTTAGCACGATGTCGGACTCTGCCGGTAACATGTTTCATGATTGTGTCCTGTTCCATCGCACGGCCGGAGATCCCATGCCCCGCAAGCCCGATCCGACCCTGAAGCCGGCCATCGTCGCCAAGGTGGCCCAGCACCTGCAGGACACCAAGCTCGAAGACGTCTCGGTGCGCAGCCTCGGCCGCGTCCTCGGCACCAGCGCGTACCCGATCGTCTACCACTTCGGCACCCGCGAGGCCCTCATCGAAGCGGTGGTCGACCACCTCGCCCGGAGCACCACGGCCGCCACGCTCGACCCGGAGGCGGACGACATCACCCTCGCGGAGTACCTCGTCGCGGTGTTCGGCGGACTCGAGGACCCGGAGCGCTCCCTCGCCGCGCGGCTGACGTTCGAGCTCGGCTCGGTGGAGTCGCTCGACGGGCGCGACCGGGAGCACCGGTTCCACCGCGCGCAGGTCGAGGCGATCACGGCGTGGTGCACGGCCCACGGATACGGCGAACGCGACGGGGAGCGTGCGGCGCGCGGAGCGGTGCTCGCGGCCCGGGGTGCGCAGTGGGGCACCATCATGGACCGCGAGCACACCGACATCGATGCGGCGCTGCGCGCGGTGGCCGACCGGCTGGTCTCGGGCGCGGACTTCGCCGCGGTCTGAGGCGGCGGCGGCGCGGCGGCGGCGCGGCGGGCGGCGGCGGCGGGCGGCGGCGGGCTGGCGGCGGCGGGCGGCGGCGGCTGGCGGCGGCCGGATCTGCGCGAGACACCTCGGGCTGCTCGAGACACCGCCGGAATCCGCGGCGTCTCGAGCAGAGAGCGGCGCCTCCGGCACGGAGCGGCGCCTCCGGCAGCGCGAACGGACGGGAGGCCCGGTGCCAGCTGGCACCGGGCCTCCCATCCGTCAGGTCAGGTCAGGTCAGAGCGTGACGAACGACTGCGACTTGGCGTTCGCGAAGCGAGCGGCGACGTTCTCCCAGTCCACGATGTTCCACACGGCCTTGACGTAGTCCGCCTTGACGTTGAGGTAGTCGAGGTAGAACGCGTGCTCCCACATGTCGAGCATGAAGATCGGCACGAGACCGAACGGCACGTTGGCCTGCTGGTCGAAGAGCTGGAAGGTCGTGAGCTTCTGGCCGACGGTGTCCCAGGCCAGGACGGACCAGCCGGAGCCCTGGATGCCCGTGGCGACGGCGGTGAACTGGGCCTGGAACTTCTCGAACGAGCCGAAGAACTCGTCGATCGCGGCGGCGAGCTCGCCCTCCGGGACCTTCGTGTCCGGGCCGAGGTTGGTCCAGAAGATCGAGTGGTTGACGTGGCCACCGAGGTTGAACGCGAGGTCCTTCTCGAGCTTGTTCACGTTGGCCAGGCTGCCCGACTCGCGGGCCTCGGCGAGCTGCTCGAGCGCGGTGTTCGCACCCGTCACGTAGGTCTGGTGGTGCTTGTCGTGGTGCAGCTGCATGATCTTGCCGCTGATGTGCGGCTCGAGTGCGGCGTAGTCGTACGGCAGCTCCGGCAGGGTGTACTCAGCCATGTGAGTTCCTTTCGATCAGTGGATTGGCGGATGGTGCTCCGCGGCTCACGAGAGCCGGGAACGATCGGTGAGGGAGTGGAATTCCCGGTTGTGGTAGACCAGCGGCTCGCCCCGTTCGGAGCCGAGGACGATGTCCAGGACCTCGGCGACGACCACGGTCGAGCTGCCGATCGGCGTCGTCGAGAGCGGTCGGCAGCGCAGAGCGGACGCGGCGGACGGCAGGTAGCGGTCCCCCGACGGCAGCGTGCCCCAGATCGGGTCGTCGGCTGCGGGGCTGCCGGTGGACGCGAACCGCTTCGCGAGTGCGACGCCGTGCGAGTCCATGAGGTGCACCACGAACAGCGGCGCTCCGAGGATCGTGCCGGCGGACCCGGAGTTCGTGGAGAGGGAGAAGACCAGGACGGGCGGGTCGATCGCGACGCTCGCCACGCTCGATGCCGTGAGCCCGGTCGGGCCGTCCGGTCCCTCGGCGGTGATGACGGCGACGCCGGCGGGGTGCCCGCGGAAGGCCGCCTTGTACGCGTCCGCGATGGTGGCCGGTGCTGCTTCGGGCATGGGAGTCGTGGTCGTTCCTCGTTCGGGAGTGGGATCGGTCGCGGTCCTCGCGGCCATGTCCCAACGTAGGACCTCAACCTATGTTGAGGTCAACGATTCCCAGGTTCGACCCATCCCGGGCGTGCCGGATGACGCCCGATGACGCATCGCACGGTGCGAGGGTGCCCGCGCGGGGCCCCGCAGTGTGCGAGGTTCCGGACACGGTGCGAGGCCGGCGGCGGGGCACAGTGTCCGGAACCTCGCACACTGCCAACCGGCGCGCAGCGCCGTGCGCCGCAGCGCACCGCGCGGCGCAGCGCGCTCAGCGCCGCCGGAGCATCACGACGGCGCCGGCAGCGGCGACGACCATGAGCACCGCGGCGACGCCGGACGTGATCGTCACGCCGGAGTCGAACGCCGCCCGCGCCGACTCGAGCAGCGCCTGCCCGGCCGACCCGCCGAGCGACGACGCCGCGGACACGGCACCGCCGAGCGTTTCCTGCGCCGCGGTGTGCGCCGTCGACGACAGCCCGCTCGGCACCGACACGTGGGCGCGGTACGCGGTCGCCAGGATCGTCCCGAGCACCGCCGTGCCGAGCACCGCACCGATCTCGTACGCCGTCTCGGACACCGCGGAGGCAGCGCCGGCCTTGTCCGCCGGGGCCGTCGAGATGATGAGGTCGTTCGTGACCGTCTCGGACGCGCCGATCCCGATGCCGAGCAGCACGAACGCGAACGCCAGCGCGACGATCGAGGCGTGGTGACCGAGGACCGCGACCATCCCGTACGCGGCCGCCGAGAACAGCAGGGCGACGGCCACGACCCAGCGCGGTGCGACCCTGGCCACGATCGGCACGACGACGAGCCCGGCGACGATGGTGAGCACCGACCCGGGGATGAGCACGACGCCCGAGGTGAACGGGTCGAGCCCGGCGACGAGCTGCAGGTGCTGCGCGATGAAGAACAGGAACCCGGTCAGCGAGAACATCGCCGCCATGTTCATGAGCACGCTGCCCGTGAACGCCGTGCTGCGGAACAGCCGCAGGTCGAGCATCGGGGTGCGGGTGCGGAGCTGCCGGCGCACGAACGCCACGCCGCAGAGCACACCGACGGCGACCATCGCGATCGCGAGGCCGCGCTCCTCCGGGTGCACGATCGACTTGATCGCCCAGGCGATCGGCGCGAGGGTGCCGAGCGAGAGCAGCATGCTCGGGACGTCGACAGGGCCGGGGTTGCGGTCCCGGGACTCCGGCACGCAGAACGGCACGCCCACGAGCATCAGCACCAGGATCGGCACCGCGACGAGGAACACGCTCCCCCAGTGGAAGTGCGCGAGGAGCGCCCCACCGACGAGCGGGCCGAGCGCGTTGCCCGCGGCGAACATGGTCGACCAGACCGCGAGCGCCATCCGACGCTCCCCCGCGTCCGGGAACACGTTCCGGATGATCGACAGGGTCGCCGGCATCAGCATCGCCCCGAACACGCCCATCGCGATGCGCGCGGCGACGAGCATCCAGGCGTCGGTGGCGAACGCGGCCGCGACCGACAGCAGCGCGAAGCCGGTGGCCCCGATGACCAGGATCTTCCGACGCCCGATGCGGTCGCCGATGCTCCCCATCACGACCAGCAGCCCGGCGAGGACCAGCGGGTACGCGTCCACGATCCAGAGCTGGGTGGTGGCGTCCGGGTCGAGCGCACGGGAGATCGACGGCAGCGCGAAGCTCAGGATCGTGTTGTCGACGGAGATGAGGAGCACGGGCAGCATCAGGACCGCGAGCGCCAGGAACCGTCGCGCTCGACTCGTGGTGACACGGGTGGCGACGGGACTGGTGAGGAGTGCGGACATGGTGGTGCTCCACGGACTTCGAGGAAGAGCGACGGGCGCGGAAGTCGTCACGCGGCCCGGCGGGACCCGTCTACTGTACCGTCTGGACGGGTAACGTTGCAAACGCAACAAGCAACGGACGGGAGGCTCGGTGCCAGCTGGCACCGAGCCTCCCGTCCGCGTTCCGGCACCCCCGCCGGGGGCGGGCTGCTAGGCGGACTCGCGCAGCAGCAGACGGTGGCGGACCGTGCGCTGCACGGCTGCGCCGTGCCGCGGGAGCTCGCCGGCGAGCATGCCGAGGGCGAGGTCGAGGGCCTCGCGGGCGACCTCGTCGAGGTCGACGGCCAGCGTGGTGAGCGGCGGCGAGACCAGTGCGCCGAGCGGGAGCCCGTCGACGCCGACGACCCGGACATCGCCCGGCACGTCGACGCCGGCGCGACGGCAGGCCTGCAGCACGCCGAGCGCCATCACGTCGTTGAAGGCCAGGATCGCGTCGAGCCGCCCCCTGCGTGCGAGGATCCGGGCGGTCTCCTCGGCCCCGCACTCGGCGGTGCCGTGCGGCGCGTGCACCAGGTCCGGCAGGTAGCCGCGACGGCGCAGGGCGTCCGTCATGAGCACGCCGCGCACGCTCGTGTGCTCGGGCGACGAGTTGTCCAGGACGACGGGGTGGCGGACCCCGGTGGTGACGAGGTGGTCGGCGAGGGCCTCGATCCCGTCAGCGGGGTCGATCCACACGGCGGCGGTCGGCGGGTCCGAGGAGGGGTCGAGCTCGACCATGGGAACGGTGCCGAGCTGCTCGTTCCAGCGCTCGCGGCGGGACCCGAAGTACCCGATCACGACGTCCGTCTGCGCGCCGAGCGCGGTGACCATGCGATCGGGGTCGCTCGCCAGGTCGACGTCGGCGAGCATGACGTTCCAGCCCTGCTCGGCGGCGAGCTGGAACACCGAGGCGGCGAGCTGCGGCGTGTAGGGGTTCCGGAGGTCGTTGACGACGAGTCCGAGCTGGTGGTCGCCGCCGGTGACCAGGCCACGCCCGAACCGGGACGGCCGGTAGCGGAGCTGTTCCGCGACGGCGAGCACCCGTTCCTTCGTCGCGGCGCTGATGCCCGTCATCCCGTTCATCGCCCGGGTGACGGTCTGCCGGGACACCCCGGCGGCCGTGGCGACGTCGATGATCGTCGCCCGGCCGCCGGGGTCACCGGGGTGGGTGGCGTCGGTCAGTCGCGGAGGTCCAGCCATGCCACCTGTTCCGGAGTGAGTTCGACGGAGAGGCCCGTCATCGAGGAACGGGCTTCCGCGATCGTACGCGGTCCGAAGAGCGGGAACGTCGGGAACGGCTGGTTGAGGACGTAGGCCAGGGCGATCGCCGTCGCGGGGACGCCGAACCGTGCACCGAGCTCGGACGCCCGGCGCAGCCGCTCGAAGTTGTCGTCGGAGTAGTAGCAGCGCACGAGCTCGGCGTCGCTGGTGTCCTCCGGCGTCGCCCGCCCGGTGAAGAAGCCACGGGCCTGCGAGGACCAGGGCAGCAGCGGCACCTGGCGTTCCTCGAGCCAGGCCTTCGACGCCGCGTCCGTGACGTGACGGCACCCCGCCCACGGGACGTCGTACGCCTCGGCCAGGCCGAAGTGGTTGCTGAGGACCTCGAACTCGTGCTTGCCGTTGGCGCGGGCGTAGGCGTTCGCCTCGTCGAACCGGGCGAGGCTCCAGTTCGAGCCGCCGTACACGCGGATCCGGCCGGCGCGACGGTGTTCGTCGAGGACGTCGACGAACTCCCCCACCGGGATGTCCTCGTTGTCGCGGTGCATCATGTAGATGTCCGCGTAGTCGGTGCCCTGACGCTCGAGGCTCTCGAGCAGCTGCCGACTGAGGGACTCCGGGTCGCAGTACGGGGTGTGTGCGCCCTTGGTGATGACGACCACGTCCTCACGGATGCCGCGGTTCTGGATCCACTTGCCGAGCCGGCCCTCGAGGACGCCGCCGCCGTAGATGTAGCCGGTGTCGAAGACGTTGCCGCCCTGCTCGACGAACAGGTCGAAGATCGCGCTGGCGTGCGCCAGGTCGGGCTGGTTGTCGACGCCCATCACCAGGCGGGACATCCGCTTGCCGACGCCGGGGACCTCGCCGAACCGCATGGGGTTGCCGTCCTGGACGGTGAGCGGGCGACCGCTGACCGTGGGGATGTCGGCGGTCTCGGCCTCGAACGGGTAGCGCAGGCCGATCGCCGCACGCCACCTGTCGAGCGTGCGGGCGGTGGCGAGCGACTCGTCGAGCGTGTACTCGGGCACGTCCACCCGACCGGCGGCCAGGGCGGCGGTGGTGGCGTCGGCCTCGAGCGCGTAGGGCTTCGCGCCAGCGAAGGACAGCGTGCGCGGGTCCTCGTCGACGGTGCGGACCTCGATCGTCGGGTCCTCGCCGAGGGTCCACGGATCCGTGAGGGTCACCTTGCCGCTGGTGCCGTACACGGTGACGGCGTTGTCGTCCTGCACGCGGACGCCCGTCCGGACGTCGGCGGTGATGCCGCCCCGGTACGTCAGCGTCGCGGTCGTCCACTCGTCGACACCGGTCGGCCCGAGGGTCCCGGTCGCGGTGAGCTCGGTCGGCTCGGCGACGGCGACACCGGTGGCCGCCTGCACGATCGCCGCTGCCATGGTCACCGGGTAGCCGCCGACGTCGAGGATGCCGCCGCCGGCCGTGTCGACGTCGAACAGCCGCCCGGTCCGGGAGCCGGCGCGGAACGCGAACGAGGCGTCGATGTGCGTCACGTCCCCGATCGCGCCCTGGCGGACGACGTCGAGCAGCGCCGCGGTCTGCGGGTGGAAGCGGTACATGTACGCCTCGACGAGCGGGAGGCCCGCCTGTCGTGCGGCATCGGCGAGCGCCATCGACGTGCCGTGGTTCGGCGACAGGGGCTTCTCGCAGAGCACGGCCTTGCCGGCGGCGAGCGCGGCGAGGACGAGGTGCGCGTGACCGGTGTGCACGGTCGAGACGTACACGGCGTCGACGTCCGGGTCGGCCAGGACCTCGTCGTAGGTGCGCGCGGCGACGTCGGTGAAGCCGTGCTCGACGGCGTCGTCCGCGAACGCCTGCGCGCGTTCAACGGACGAGCTCCCCGCGGCGACCAGGGTCGCCCCGGCGGTGCTCGCCGGCAGCTGGGAGAGGAACCGGCGGGCGATGCTGCCCGGCCCGAGGACGGCCCAGCCGGGGGTGTCGTGGGCGGCGCCGGTCGGGGTGCCTGCGGTGGTCGCGGTCTGCGCTGACATGCGGATCCTGTTCGTCTCGTGAACCTTCACGGTCACGACGACGGTAACGCGCTCAGCCCGGTGCCGCAACGGAATCGTTGCTTGACACGGCGTGTCGGGCAGAGCATGCTCTGACCCACTTCGTGAGCGTTCACGGTCGAGCGTTCACGGCAACCGATCTCAACGACGAGAGCAGGTCCAGAAGTGACAGCAACGCCATCGATCCGTCTCAGTCGGCGGGGGTTCCTCGCCGGCGCAGGTGCCCTCGGCGCCGCCGCCCTCCTCGCCGGGTGTTCCACCGGCACCGCCATCTCGAAGGACCCGGACGAGCTGGTCCTCTGGTACTGGAACCGGTCCCTGGATCCGGAGTTCCTCGGGCAGGCCGCCGCCGGGATCGACGGGCACCGGCCGATGCGCCTGCGGCCCGACCTGATCGGCGGGGCGTCGTACGACACGAAGTTCCGCACGGCACTGGCGGGCAACGCGTTCATCCCGGACGTGCTCATGGTCAACTCGAACTGCTGGCTGTACTTCCCCGACGAGGACCTGTTCACCGACTTCGACGAGCACGGGGGTGCGGCGAAGAAGGGCGAGTACTACGACTGGAAGCGCGCCCTCGGCACCACCCCGAGCGGCCGGCAGTGCTTCTGGCCGGTCGACACCGGCCCCACCGCGTTCTTCTACCGGCAGGACGTCCTGGCGAAGGCCGGGTTGCCGACCGACCCGGACGAGGTGTCCGCGTCGATCACCACATGGGACGACTTCCGGACGTTCGGTTCGACGCTCCGCAAGAAGGCGGACGTCGCGACGGTGATCACGGCGAACCAGCTGTTCAACCAGTACGTCTACGCCAGCCCCACCCGGTACTTCGACCGCGACGACCAGCCGGTGTTCGAGCGGGACGACAGCAGCATCCGGAAGGCGTGGGAGAACGCCGTCGCGTGCGCGCGGTCCGGCGTGACCGGGAACCTGCAGTCCGGGACCGACCAGAACGCCGGGTGGGTGTCCGGCCGCGTTGCGGGACAGATCGAGGGCGCCTGGTGGACCCAGGTGATCCACGACACGGCGCCGGACTCGTCCGGGAAGTGGCGGATCGCGCGGCAGCCGGAGCGGCCGGGCAACAGCGGTGGCTCGTTCCTCGCCGTCCCGAAGACGTCGAAGGACCCGGCCGCCGCCGTGGCCTTCGCGCAGTGGATCACGTCCCCGGAGGTGCAGTCCCACACGTACAACGACATCCAGCTGTTCCCGTCGACGCCGTCGTCGTTCGAGAACGGGTTGATGCGCAACCCCGGGGACTTCTTCGGGGACCAGGACCCGCTCGGGTTCTTCAGCGACACCGCCATGGACGTGCCGGTGACCTACATCTCGAACAACGAGCGGTTCATCGGCGCCTTCGCGACCGAGATCACGAACGTCGAGGCCGCCGGCAAGGACCCGGACCGGGCCTGGCGCGACGCCGTCGACCAGACCAACCGCGTGCTCGAGAAGCGGGGGGGTCGGCGCATGAGCACCAAGCAGGCCCCGCCCACGACGAGCATCCCGGCCGTCGTGGGGACGCCCACCTCGTCGATCACCACCGCCGCGTCCGGGAAGCGCTTCGGTCTCCGGCGGTTCTGGCCGCAGTACGTCGCGATCGCACCGTTCTACGTGTTGTTCCTGGTGTTCGGGCTGTTCCCGATCGTGTTCTCGATCGTGTTGTCCTTCACGGACTGGGACGGTATCGGAGCGCCGGCGTGGGTCGGGTTCGCGCAGTACGAGTACCTGCTCGGTGACCCGCGGTTCTGGAACGCCGTCGCGAACACCTTCCTGATCTGGGTCATGTCGACGATCCCGATGCTCTTCCTGGCGCTCGTCCTGGCGTTCCTGCTGCACGGGAACATCCGCGCGAAGGGCTTCTACCGCGTCGCGTTCTTCATCCCGAACGTCACGAGCATGGTCGCGATGGCGATCGTGTTCGGGTCGGTGTTCTCGGACGGGTTCGGCCTGGTGAACGCCGCACTGCGGACGCTCGGGGCCGATCCCGTCGGCTGGCTGTCGTCGTACTGGGGCATCAAGGTCACGATCTCGGTGATGGTGATCTGGCGGTGGACCGGGTACAACGCGATCATCTACCTCGCCGGGCTGCAGTCGATCCCGACGGAGCTCTACGACGCCGCGAAGGTCGACGGTGCGAACACCTGGCAGATCTTCTCGCGCATCACCGTCCCGATGCTGCGGCCGGTGATCCTGTTCACGCTCATCACGTCGACCATCGGCGGGCTCGGGCTCTTCACCGAGCCGCAGATCCTGTTCAACGGGGGCTCGGTCGGTGGTCCGGACGAGGCCGGCATGACGATCGTGCTCTACCAGTACGAGCAGGCGTTCAACCAGTTCGACTTCGGGTACGGGTCGGCGATCGCCTGGGTGCTGTTCATCTTCTCGGTGGTCTTCGCGATCATCAACTGGCGCCTGCTCAGTGAACGCGACGGCCTGAAGACACCGAGACGGCTCCGCACCGCACGCACCGTCCGCACCGTCCGCTCGACCACGAAGGGGGTCGACGCATGACCGCGACCCAGCCGACGACCACGACAACGAACACCGCCGCCGCGCTCGGCCGTCCCGGGGCGGCCGGCGACGACCACCGGCACGGCTTCCGCCGGGGCTGGGCCGGGACGCTCGTCACGCACGTCTGCCTGGTCGTCGGCGTGGTGCTGTCGATCTTCCCGTTCTACTGGCTGCTCGTCATGTCGACCTCGACGAACGCGGAGATCTTCGGCTACCCGCCGTCGATGTGGTTCGGCAGCAACGCGATGGCGAACGTGGCCTCGGTGTTCGCGAACGTCGACATGCTCCGCGCGCTGCTGAACACGGTGATCGTCGCGGGCAGCACCGCCGTCCTCGTGATGGTGTTCGACTCGCTCGCGGCCTTCGCGTTCGCGAAGTACGAGTTCCCGTTCAAGCGGTCGCTCTTCACCGTGATGCTCGCGACGTTCCTGGTCCCGGGCAGCCTCTCCCTGGTGCCGAGCTTCGTGCTCATGTCGCACCTCGGGTGGATCGGCGGGCTCCAGGCGCTCATCGTGCCGGGAGCGGCGAACGCGTTCGGCATCTTCCTGCTCCGGCAGTTCGCGACCGGGTCGATCCCGAACGAGATCATCGACTCGGCGCGGGTGGACGGAGCCGGGTTCTTCCGGACCTGGTGGTCGATCGCGGTGCCGATGCTCCGCGGTGGGCTGGCGTTCCTCGGGATCTTCACGTTCATCACCGCCTGGAACGACTACGTCTGGCCCCTCATCGTGCTCATCGACCCGAAGGGGCAGACGCTCCAGGTCGCCCTCGCGGGGCTGAGCTCGGTGAACGCCACCGACCTCGGCGCGGTGACGGCCGGGGCGGTGATCAGCGTCTTCCCGCTGATCGGGGTGTTCATCATCGGTTCGCGGCACTTCATCGCCAACATCGCAGCCGGCGCGCTGAAGGGCTGAGCGCGTGGGCGGCGGGGCAGTTCCGTCCCGCCGCCCACGACTCCCTAGACTCCCCCTATGGCCAGTGCTCGCGACCGCGTCCTCGACAGCTTCGTCGCCATCGTGTGCGAAGAGGGCGAGCGCACCGCCACCCTCGACGCCGTCGCCGCACGAGCGGGTGTGTCCAAGGGCGGGCTGCTCTACCACTTCGGGTCGAAGGCGGCCCTGGTCGAGGGACTCTGCGACCGTCTGGCCGACCTCTCCGCGATCGACGTGGAGCGGATGCGGGACGCCGAGGACGGCCCCGCCCGCTACTTCGTGCGCAACTGCCAGTTCGTCGGCAGCGAGCTCGACCTGGCGCTCCTCGCCGCCAGCCGCCTGCAGCAGGCCGGCTACGAGGAAGCGGGTCGCACCCTCGACGAGACCGAGAACGCGTGGCTCGCGACCCTGGTCGACGCGCTCGGCGACGCCCCCACCGCGCAGGCGATCAAGCTGATGGGCGACGGCCTGTACCACGCCGCCTCGCTCGGGGCCGCGAGCGACGTCCGCCCGGACCGCGCGACCGTCGACATGGAAGCGCTCCTGGTCGTCGTGGACCGGCTCGTGTCCTCGAAGCCCGCGGCGTGAACCAGCACACCCCTGCCTGGGGATAGACTGGGTCCGATCCACCCGCCTGATTCCGGAGGTACCACTGTGGGCCGCGTCATCGCCGCTGTTTTCTCGATCCTGCTCCTGCTGGTGTCGATGTACCTGTTCGGCGTCGCGTTCCAGGTGAGCTCGGGCCAGGCCTTCGTGTTCATGGGCGGCGTGCTGCTCATGTGCATCTCGTTCTTCCTGCCGATCCACGTGTTCGGCAAGCGGTAACCAGTCCGCTCGGCAAACGGGCCCCGCACCTCATCGGTGCGGGGCCCGTTTGCGCATGTGGTCGCCTCGCGACGTGCGCGGACGCGCAGGCCGCCGGGAGGCCCGGTGCGGGTCAGGCGGGAACGGTCGCCGCCCGCAGGCTCCGCAGCACCACGGCGGTCGCGATCGCCGCGTGCACGGCCTCGGCGCCCTTGTCCTCCTTCGAACCGGGCAGGCCGGCGCGGTCGATGCCCTGCTGCTCGTCGTCGAGGGTGAGCACGCCGAAGCCGACGGGCTTGCCGGTCTCGATCGCCACGCGGGTGAGCCCGCTCGTGGCGGCGTCGGACACGTACTCGAAGTGCGGCGTGCCCCCGCGGATGATCACGCCGAGCGCGACGGCGGCGTCGAACCCGTTCTCGAGCGCCGTCTTCGCGACGACCGGCAGTTCGAAGCTGCCGGGGACCGGGAGCACGGTCGCCTCGGCGCCGAGCCGCTCGACCTCCCGCTGGGCCCCGGCGAGGAGCCCCGCCGCGATCGTGTCGTGCCACTGCCCGGCGACGATCGCCACCCGGATCCCGGTGCCGTCGACGTGGTCGCGGTCCGCCGCGCCTGCTCCGCTCATCGTGCTGTTCCTTCCGTGGGCGCGACGTCGGTCGCCGCCCGGTCTGCCGCGTCGAGCCAGTCGACGAGTGCGGCGATGGTGATGACGGGCACGCCGGCGCGTGCCCCGAGTTCGACGAGCCGCGGCAGGCGCATCATGCTGCCGTCCTCGTCGACGATCTCGCAGATCGCGGCGGCCGGACGGAGCCCGGCGGCCGTGACGAGTTCGATCGCGGCTTCGGTGTGCCCGGCGCGTTCCCGGACGCCGCCGGCACGCGCGCGCAGCGGCACGACGTGCCCGGGACGGTGCAGGTCCGAGCGGACCGAGGTCGGGTCGGCGAGCACCCGGAGCGTGTGGGCACGGTCGTGCGCGCTGATGCCCGTCGTGATGCCGGCTGCGGCGTCGACGGTGACCGTGTAGGCGGTGCCGCGGGGGTCCTCGTTGGTCTCGACCATGGGCGGCAGGTCGAGGGCGTCGGCGATCGCGGCGCTGACCGGGGCGCAGATGAACCCGGACGAGTGCGCGACGGTCCAGGCGATCCACTCCGGTGACGCGAGTTCCGCCGCGAGGATCACGTCGCCCTCGTTCTCGCGGTCCTCGTCATCGGCGACGATCACGGGGCGCCCGGCAGCGATGGCGGCGACGGCGTCGTCGATGGTCGCGAGACCGGCGACGCGCGCCGGAGCGGGCCCCGGCGCCGGGGTCTCCGTGTCGCTGACGTGCGATGTCTCGGTGACCATCACCGGGCCTCCAGACTGACTTTCGACGCTGCGGCGTCGAGCCGCAGCATCCGGCGGACGTGCCGTGCGAGGACGTCGGTCTCGACGTTGACCCGGTCGCCGGGGACGCGGTCACCGAGCGTCGTCGCGGCGAGGGTCTCCGGGATGAGGTTGACCTCGAACCAGGCGTCCGACGGCGCGGTCGTCTCGGTGGAGACGGCGCTGACCGTCAGCGAGACGCCGTCGAGCGCGACCGACCCCTTGTCCACGACGAGCGGGCTGAGTTCCGGCGTCAGGGCGAAGCGCACGCGTCGCCAGCCGTCGCCGTCCACGGTCTCGAGCACCGTCGCGGTGCCGTCGACGTGCCCCTGGACGATGTGGCCGCCGAGACGGTCGCCGACGGAGGCCGCACGCTCGAGGTTCACCGGGTCCCCGACGCGGAGCGCGCCGTGCGCGCTCATGTCGAGCGTCTGCTTCATGACGAAGGCGGTGAAGGTCTCCGGGGTCTGCTCGACGACGGTGAGGCACACGCCGCTCGTCGCGATCGAGTCGCCGTGCTGCGCGTCGGCGACCACGAGCGGGCCGCGGATGGTGAGCGCGACGGAGTCGCCGCGGTGGTCGACGGCGGTGACGGTGCCGAGTTCCTCGATGATGCCGGTGAACACTGGTGCCCTTTCTACGGGACTCCGGGTGTGCACGACGGTCGTCGGCAGAGCGGGAGGAACGCCCGGTCCGGGATCCGTGTCGGATCGCCGGGTACGGTCGTGCCTTCCGCCAGCGCGCCTCCCATCCGGACTTTCACCGTCGGTCCCGGATTTCCACCGGGTCAGCACCGGCCGGGAGTTCACCCGTCCGACGCTCGTGGACTGTCACCACCGGTTCGGACTTGCACCGACCCCGGAGCGCTTGCGTACCCGGAACGATACCCCAGCCGTGCGACAGCGGCACCGCAGCGGGTCACGGGCCGTCATCAGCCCCGACCGCGCGCGAGGGCGACCGCCTGTCGGAGCGAGAGGTCCGGCAGGTACGCACGGACCACCGCGACGCCGATCGCCGGCAGCGCGACGGGGTCCGGGTAGGCGAGCACGAGCGGGTGGAGCTCGGGGCCGAACTTCCGCTTGAACCGCAGCAGCGAACGGAACCCGTAGACCGGCTCGAGGACGCCCCCGACCAGGTCGAGCAGGTTCTGCACGCCGTCGGCCGGGGCGGCCGTGTCGACCGCGCGCGCCTCGGGGGCCTGCGCGAGCGGCGCTGCCGAGAGGCTGAGCCGCTCGATCCCGTCGTTGCGCATCCGGTCGGCCGCGCTCGCGACGAGGAACTCCATGACGCCGTTCGGAGCCGTGCTCGTCCGGCGCATCACGTCGAGCGTCCACCCGACGACGCGTCCCTCGCGGTGGGAGGGCAGCCAGCTCGTGACGGCGAGGACCGTGCCGGCGGCGTCCTGGGCCACGAGCGTCCGGACCGCGGGGTCGCGCATCTCGTCGACGCCGCCGAGCGTGAAGCCCATCTCGGGGAGTTCGCGCTCGGCGACCCACGCTTCCGAGATCGCCTCGATCTGCCGGGTCGTCGATGCGGGCAGCTCGTGCCAGCTCCCCCAGGTCGCGGTGGTGCCCTCGCGGGCGGCGCGGTTCACCGCGGTGCGGACGTCCTGCTTCTGCTTCCCGCTCGTCGTCCAGTCACGGGGGTCGAAGTCGGCGTCCTCGGCGACCGGCAGCGTTCCCCAGCCGAGGGCCCGGAGCGGCGTCGCGACCGACTCGTCGACACCGTAGAACACCGGCGTCCACCCGTTGTCGTCGCAGTACCGGGCGAACCCGGCGAGCGCGGGCTCACGGGCGTCGCCGTACCCGAACGGGCCGCCGAGTGTCACGGCGACCGTCCCGTTCCGGCGGTACGCGATCCCGGCTCGGCCGTCCTCGGCGAACCAGTACGCGTTGCCGCGCCAGGTCGTCATCCAGCCGAACGTGTCCCCGCCGCCGGCGATGAGGAGTGCGCGGGCCCGGTCGCGGCCGGCGCGGGTCCCGTCCGCGTCGGTGTCGGCCGGCGCGGCGCCCGTCGGCCGGACCGCGGCGATCGCGACGACGAGCCAGAGCAGCGGGCCGGCGATGCCCAGGGTGAGGCGGAGTCCGGGGTCGAACGTGGGCAGGCGTTCCCAGAACGTGACCGGTGCGATGGGCCCGAGCGCGGCGACGACGATGCGCCACGGGTCGTCCACCCGGATCGGGGCGGCATCGGCGACGACGAGCATCACCGACACGAGCACGCCGGCCGCGACGAGCACCACCACGGTGAACCCGGCCACCCGGCGCCGTGTGGGGAGCACCGTGAAGGACCTGCGGAGCGCGACGAGGACGACGGCGGTCGCGAGGGGCACGGCGACGGACGCGACGATCGAGAGGGTGACCAGGAACTGGTCCTCGACCGCGTGCGCCCGGCCGTGCACCGCGCCGTACGTCACCGCGGCCGCGATGGCCGTGACGGTGTCGACGACCACCACGAGCCACACCGCGAAGCGGCTGCCCCGGAAGAGCCCGAGGCCGCCGACGACGAGGACCAGGAGCGGTGGGATCGCGAGGAGGAGCGTCCACGGGTCCGTCGCACGGTAGGCGAGCAGCCCGCGGAGGCACTCGTCGGACGTCCTCGCCACCGCTCCGGCCGTGTCGGGGGTGCACCCGGACACCGGGGTCACCGGGCCCGCTCCGACGACCGCGGCGAGCGGCGCGAGCAGCCCGACACGGGCGCGGGAGACCAGGGCGATGACCGGGCCGATCGCCGAGACGAGCACGGCCGTGCCGAGGAGCACGCGGGTCTCCCGGTGCGAGCTCCGCGTCCAGCCGGTGCGCTTCGGGGTCCGCCGGAGCAGTTCTCCGAGCGCCCAGCCCGCGGCCGCTGCGAGCACCGCGTACAGGTCGGAGGCGTGTCCGGCGTAGAGGAAGAGCGCGGCGACGACCGCCAGGGTGTTCACGCGGATCCGGCGGCGCCACAGCGGGCCGGCGAAGGCGCTCGCGGTCGCGATCGTCCCGACGACCGCCGTCCACGGGTCGAAGCTCGTCGCCCGGCCGAGGAGCAGCGGCAGGGCGTCCCGGCCGTCGAGGTCGACGAAGGCGCTCAGCGCACCGAGGCCGGTGCCGACGACCGTCGTCAGGACGAACGCGACGGCGGTCCGCCACGAGCCCATCAGGCGCTCGGACGCACCGACCAGCACCACGACGCCGGCGAGCGTGAGCAGGAGGGCGGCCGCACCGGTCGATGCGGCGAAGACCCGGAGGGGGCCGAAGGACTCGGTGCCGTTCGTCGCGTGGGCCACGCGCATCGCGATGCCCACGGCGGACGTGGCGACGACGAGGGCGAGGACGACGGCGGTGACGGGGTACCGGCGGAGGGTGCGGGCGATCGTGGCGCCGGCCGGGATGCGGTCCGTCACAGCGTGCCGGCCGTGGCGGGGAGCCCGAGGTGGGCGAGCACCGGTGGCAGCCCGTGTGCGAGCACGTACCGCACCGTGTTCCAGTCGTGCGCCGACCCCGGTGACACGATGAGCGACGTCTGCATCCCGGAGCGCTCGGCCGCGGCACGCAGGAGCGTGGTCGACGCCCGGTACGGCGCGTCGTCCTGCCCGAACCCGAACACGGTGAGGTGGTGGCGGTAGGGGCCGTGCCGCCGCATGGACGCCACGGGTGCCGCGGCACGGTACGCCGCCTCGGAGCCGTCGAACCCGACCTCGACCGTGTGGCGCTCCGAGCCGTTCCGCGGTGCGAGCTCGCTCGAGATCGCGAGGACGGTGCCGAACACGTCGGGGTGCGCGGTGGAGAACTGCATGGCGCAGGTCGCGCCCTCCGAGAACCCGGTGATGCCCCAGCCCGTCGGTGCCGACGCCACGTCGAGGTGTCGCTCGACCCAGTCCACCGTGTCCGTCATGACGTACGTCGCGCTGCGTCCGAGGCGGCGGGAGTCCACGCACATCGGGTTCCGGCCGGGGGCGCCGAGCTGGTCGGGCGCGACGACGATCGGCGCGAGACCCCGGTGTGCAGCGGCATACGCGCCAAGGTACCGGCCCAGGTCGCCGGACTGGAACATGTCGGCGGGCTGCCCCGGCTGGCCGGAGAGCGCGATCAGCACGGGGAGCGTGGGCGGGTCGGCGGTCAGCGCTGCCGGCGGCAACCACACGACGGCCTTCCGGGCGCGGAAGTGCGACACCGTCCCCGGGATCCGCACGGACACGGTGCGGCCGTGGCGGGGCATGTCCGCCGGAGCCGTCCAGTTCGCGGCGTCGACGGTCTGCGCGTCGTCGCCGGCGCCGTGCTCGTGGCCGAGCGTCCCCGACGGGTAGGGGTTCGTCGTGACGACCTGCGCGATGGTCCGGTAGGCGCCGAAGTCCACGTTCACGCCGAGGCCGGCGGCGAGCGCCACGACGGCGGCAGCGCCGACGGCCGTGGACAGGCGGCGCCGGAGGGCCTTCCGTGGAACCGGGTCCGTCCCGCGCCGGCCCGCTGCGGTGCCGCTCGTCACACGCTGGTCCGCTGCGGTGCCGCTCGTCGCGCGCCGGCTCCGCACGGTCTGCACCACGACGACGACGCCGAGCGCGAGCGCCGCGGCGGCGAACGCGATCCACATCCGCGTGACCGGGGTGAAGTCCACGCCGAAGTCGTCCTGGACGTCACCGAACCACCACATGGCGACGAGTCCCACCGCAGCGCCGACGCCCAGTGCGACGGCTCGAGCGAGGAACCCCCGCCGGCTGCCGACGAGCGCCCACAGCGTGAGCAGCCCCGCGACGAGGTCGACCGGGACGAGGACGGCCGGGGAGACGATCGGCAGACGGAGGAGTTCGGTGAACACGGGTTCATCGTCCTGCCCTGCGGCTCCCGGGCACCTGCCGGAGCCCTTCCGCTGTGCACAGCATCGCCATCGACGGCACCCAGGTACCGCCCTGCTCCTTCCCAGGCACGGGTGTGAGGGGCACCGGCGGACCGGCGCCCCTCAGCGAGGACCGTGCTCAGCGACGGTGCCGGAGGACGAGCGTCCCGGCGCCGGCGAGGAGCAGCAGCAGTGCGAACGCCGCGGGCAGGACCGGCGAGGTCGCTCCGGTGTACGCGAGCCCGGCGGGCGTGGTCGTCGCCGCGGTCGCCGCCGGACGGGCTGCGACGCTCGACACCGGCGTGGCGACTGCCGTGGTCGCGGTGACGCCGGTCGTACCCGCGGTGGTCACGACGTCCGCGGTGACGATCGAGCCGGAGCCGCCGTCGCCGATCGGGGTCGTGGTGTCACCGGGGGTCGAGCCACCGTCGCCCGGCGTCGTGCCGTCACCGGGGGTCGTGCCGTCACCGGGGTCGGTGCCGTCACCGGGGTCGGTGCCGTCGCCGGGGGTCGTGCCGCCGCCGGGGGTCGTGGTCCCCGTGCTGGTGCCGTCACCGATGATGCCGATGCCGTTCCCGCCGATCGTGATCGGCAGACCGATCACCGGCACGATCTGGGTGCCGGAGAGGAGACCTCCGTCGCCGGACGTGCTGCCCGTCGTGCCCGTCGACGTCCCCGTCGCCGGGACCGTCGCCGTGGTACCGGTGCTGGTCCCGTCACCGAGGAGACCGATCCCGTTGCCACCGATCGTCACCGGGATCGAGACCACCGGCGACACCTGCGTGCCAGAAGCGACACCATCCGCACCGTCCGTCGTCGCAGAACCCGTCGACGAACCAGCAGGAACAGCAGCAGCCGACGAGCCCGTCGAGCTGCCGTCACCGACGAGACCGATCCCGTTGCCGGAGACGGTGATCGGGACCTCGATCGCGGGGACGACCTGCGTCCCCGAGCCGATGCCGTCCGACCCGGAGGTCGTCGGAGCACCGGCAACCGGAGCTGCGGGAGCGGCCGGCGCTGGCGAGGCGGGCGCTGCCGCTGCCGGAGCGGTGTGCGTCGCCACGGCGTCACCGGCCAGGGACACGGCGTTCTCGGACACATCGACCGGCGCGGTCACGGCACCGGCGACCTGGGCCCCCGAAGCGATCCCGTCCGACCCCGACGTGGCCGGCGCAGCAGGCGCTGCAGCCGGAGCGGCAGGCGCTGCAGCGGGAGCGGCCGGCGCAGCAGCAGGCGCTGACGACACCGCGTCACCACCCACGGCGATCGCGTTGCCCCCGACGGAGACGGGCGCACTCACGTCCGGGACCACCTGGGTCCCCGACCCGACCCCGTCCGACCCCGACGTGGTCGGAGCAGCCGTGGGAGCGGCAGGTGCAGCAGGCGCAGCAGCGGCAGGTGCCGCAGGCGCGGCGGGCGTCGGGACGACCGACGACACGGCGTCGCCGAGCAGTCCGAGCGCGTTGCCGGCGACGGACACGGGTGCGTCGACGGACGGCGCCACCTGGGTCCCGGACACGGCGCCGTCCGCCCCGGAGGTCGTCGCCGCGTTCGCCGCAGCAGCACCCCCGAGCGTCAGGCCACCGACGAAGAGGGCGAACCACAGCCCTCTGGAGACGTACTTGTTCATGGTCATCACTCCTGATCGAGATGTTCCCGACCGCGGTCGCGGCCGGTGGTGCTCTTCCTGCCGTGCGGGCAGGTGCACCGATCTCAGTCAGGAGCGACGTCGTGCTCGCCGACGACGGACGCGGGAACGGCGTCGTCGGCGATGGTGCCGCGTGTCCCCGCGGCGAGGGGGTCCTGGTCGGCACTGACGCCGACGGTGCCGACTGCACCAGCGCCGGCCGAGCCGACGGACGTGGTGCTGCCGGCGAGTCCGGAGCCGGAGCCACCGCCGAACGGCGAGTCTGCAGGGGTACGACCGTCCGGGAACAGCAGCGCCGCGCCGCCGAGCGACGCCGACTCCGGCGCGGCGACGGACGGACCGGCTGCGGGAGCGACGACCGTCGTCTGCGGGACCGCTGCGACCGGGGCGCCGGCGGCAGCCGGCGCCTGCGTGGGCCCGGCCGTCACGGCGTCGGCCGTACCGGGCGTACCGGAGCCGAGCACGGTACCGGAGCCGCTCCCTACCGGGGGCGCGGGTGTCTGTGGGAGGGGTGTCGAGCCTCCAGGCAGGGTCACGACCGGAGGCGGCGACGACCCGTCGACGACTCCTGGGACGCTCCCCCCGACGGTCCCGACGCCACCGAGGGCGTCGTCCACCAACCCGGTGACGGGTGCGATCACGGTGCCGAGGGTGTCGTCCCCCAGGACGGTCCCGACGACCGGCAGCGCTCCGACCACGTGGTCGAGCGTGCTCACCACCGTCGTGACCGGACGGGCTGCGGTGAGCCCCTGGACGGTCCCGGTGACGGGGCGGAGCACGGTTGCGACGGTGCCGAGCAACGGACTGGAGGCCGGGCTCGCCTCCGGCGCGTCGGCGGGCGTCGCGGGGGTGGTCGGTGCTGCGGCCGGGGCCGGTTCCGCGGGCTGGGCCGCGGAGTCGGGGGCCGGAGCGGACGGTGCTGCGGCGGGGGCAGCCGGCGCTGCGCTCGACGGCTGGGAAGCCGGAGCTGGGGCCGGCGCAGGGGCAGGGGCAGGGGCAGGGGCAGGCGATGTCGCGGGCGCTGCGGGGGCGGGTGCGGCTGGTGCGGACGGGGCTGCCGGAGGGGCTGCCGGGGCCGGGGCTGCCGGAGCCGGTGCCGCGGGTGCAGGCGGTGCGGGCCGCACGGCCTCGCGCACGGGGTCGACGACGCCGCCGACGACCTGGCCGACGCCACCGGCGACTCCGTGGACCGTGTCACCGAGCCCCTGCACCAGTCCGCCGACGAGTCCGTGCGACGCAGAGGGCGCCGACTGGCCGGGCGCTTCGGCGGCGGACGCGGTCTGCGCGCCGAACGTGAGCGAGAGCAGCACAGCGGCGGCGCTCACCCCGGTGCCCATGAGGGCGTACCGGATCGCAGCGCGCCAGGGTGCGCGCAACGGCTTGTCCATGCGCTCACCTCCTGATCTGGCTGCGCACGTAGAGTGGTTGACCGGCACGGTACGCCTCTCGGGGCGTTCGCGCACCAGCTCTCTCACGAAACCGTCAGGAATCCGCGGCATGCCCTCGATCTTCAGCGCCCCCACTCGCAACCTCGACGTCGTCACCCTGCACGAGGTCCTCCGGCTTCGTCAGGACGTCTTCGTCGTCGAGCAGGAGTGCGCGTACCCGGACATCGACGGCCGCGACCTGGAGCCCGGTACCGTCCAGTTCTGGGCCGGCGAGGGGTCGGTGGACGCCACGCTGCGGCTCCTCCGCGAGCCGGACGGCACCGAACGCATCGGCCGGGTCGCGACCGCCGCGCACGCGCGTGGTGCCGGACTCGCTGCGAGCCTGATGCAGGCGGCGATCGCCGAGACGCGCTCCGCCGTGGTGCGGGTCGACGCGCAGGCGCACCTCGAGCAGTGGTACGGCCGGTTCGGGTTCGTGCGCTCGGGTGACGAGTTCCTCGAGGACGGGATCCCGCACGTCCCGATGACGCGCACGCGCTGACGCGAGCGCTCGTCCGGCGCGCTCCGGTGTTGGTCCGGCGCGTCAGGCCGTCTCTGGTGGTTTCGGGCGGTTCGAGGCGCGCCATCGTCGCAGCTCGTCGTAGGACCGTGCCTGCCGTTCCCGGTCCGCCACGAGCCGCTCGAACACGATGTTCGTCTGCGTCGTCGCCACGGAGGGGTCACCGCTGAGCTCGTCCGCGACGAAGTCCCGGAGCTGCTCGGTCGACGTGCACGCGATGTGCACGAGGAAGTCCTTGTCACCCGCCAGGAACGACACGTCGAGCACGACGGGCACCCGGAGCAGCCGCTTGGCGAACTCCCGGAGCTCGTGGCGGGCGGCGGCGTGCACGCGGACGGAGACCATCGCCTCGATCGAGAACCCGAGCCGCGCGACGTCGACGTCGGCGCGGTAGCCCCGGATCACGCCGGCGTCCTCGAGCGCCCGCACGCGTGCCAGGCAGGTCGACGGCGCGATGCCGACCGCGGCGGCGAGCCGGTTGTTCGGCATCCGCGCGTCGGCCGCGAGCGTCCAGAGGATGCGCTCGTCGACCTCGTCGAGGCGCGGGGCCGGGTCGGGGCGGCGGACAGGACGGTCGGTCACCGCACCACCGTAGCGCGCGGGCGTCGGTCGGTCGGGTGACCGACCGTTCGTCGGCGGGCGTCGGACATCCACCGCGCAGGCGATCGTCGACAGCGGCCCGCGGTCCGGCGCTGCCCTACATCGCCAGCGTCATGCCGATGACGGCGACCGTCATCGCGAAGACCTCGCCGCTGCGCACCGCCCGCCGGTCCTCGCGCGCCCACTCGTACCGGAGCAGCCACCCGCTGAACGCGCAGTACCCGATCACGCCCCCGCCGAGCACCGCCATCAGCGCGACGCCGTGCCCGGCGTGCGCGTCGGCCAGCCCGGTCGCGTGCCCCATCAGCAGCATCCCGGCCATCACGACCGAGGACAGCGCCCGGTGCACGTCCATCGGCTCGGCACGTCGACCGTCGGCGCGACGACGGCGCATCACGGGCAGCGGTGCCAGGAGCAACAGCACGGTCGCCGCCATGAGCGTCCACGAGGCTCCGGCGTGCACGACGGGCATCACCATCGCGACGAGCATCACGGCGGCGGGGACGATCACCCCGGGGCGCGGTCGGTACCGATCGCCGACGATGCAGCACACCGACGCGAACTGCGGCACGACGAGCATGGCGTCGGCGACGGTCTCGTGCACGGGCGGTCCTGGGTGGGTCCGGGGTGGATGGGGCGGGCGGGTCAGCCCTCGGCGCGGGCGGCGGCCTTCGCGGCGCGCTCCTGCTTCACGCGGGCGTTCTCCGCGTGCACGGCGGCCTGCGTGGCGCGCTCCTGCACGAGCCACTCGGGCTTCTCGACGAGCAGGTCCTTGATCTGGGCGGTGGTCAGGGGCTCCTCGATGCCGGAGCGGCTCAGACCGGAGATCGACACGCCGAGCTTCTGCGCGACGACGGGTCGCGGGTGCGGGCCGTCGCGGCGGAGGTCCTCGAGCCACGCCGGCGGCTGGGTCCGCAGTTCCTCGAACGCGGTCCGGGTGACGGGCGCGTCGCGGAAGGACTCCGGAGCGGCCGACAGGAGGATCCCGAGCTTCTTCGCGGCCGTCTCGGGCTTCATCGTCTGTTCCTGCGCCATGGTGACCAGAGTACGGCCCCTATGCTCGGTTGCATGACCGCGGCACTGACCATCGCCTTCGTGCCCGGGGTGTCCCCGGCCAAGTGGGCCAGGGTGTGGCGCGACCGCTTCCCCTCCGTCGAGCTCCTGCTCCGCCCGATCGGCCAGGACGACGTCGACGACGCCCTGGCCGGCGACGTCGACATGGTCTTCGCGCGGGTCCCCGTCTCCGAGGCGCACAACGCGATCCCGCTCTGGACCGAGACCGCGGTCGTGGCGACCCCGAAGGACTCCGCGCTGGCGGGGTCGTCGGAGCTGACGGCGGCGGACCTGGCGGACGTGCACGTCATCGACGCCGGTCCGGTCCCCGCCGACGTGGACGGCGCGCTCGACCTCGTCGAGGCGAACGTCGGCGTGGTCGTCCTCCCCCAGTCACTGTTCCGGAAGGCCAGCCGCAAGGACCTCGTCGCGCGGCCCCTCGCCGACTCCCCCGGCACCCGCGTCGCGCTGGTCTGGCGGGACGAGGACGCGTCCGCCCGGACGGAGGAGTTCATCGGCGTGGTGCGTGGCAGGACGGCCAACAGTTCACGCCAGACCGGAGGCCCTGGTCGCGATGGCGACGACGGCGCACCGTCGTCGCGTGGTCGGTCCGGGTCCGCCGGGACGTCCGGCTCGAAGGGCGGGGGCGGGGCCGGCGGTGGCTCCGGCGCAGGCGGCGGCGGCGGCAAGGCCAAGGCGAAGTCCCCCGGTGGCGCGAAGTCCGGGTCGGGCAAGGGCTCCAACAGCGGCAAGAGCCCGAAGCCGGGGCGCGGGAAGATGCGGGGCAAGCCGAGCCGCGGTTCGAAGGGCAACCGGTGACCGACACCCGGCTCGTCACGATGCCGGCCGATCGGCTGCCCGGCTGGCTCGACACCACGATGGCCGAGTACGTGGAGTCCCGGATGCTCGCCGGCGAGACCCGCGAGCAGGCCGAGGCCAACAAGCAGCGGTCCCTCGACACGTGGTTCCCGGGCGGGACCCCGCTCGACGGCCACCACGTCTGGGACGTCGTCGACGACGCGGACACCGTCGTCGGGTACCTCTGGATCGGACCGTTCGCACCGGACAGCCCCGACTGGTGGGTGTTCAACGTCGAGATCGACGAGGCCCACCGGCGGCAGGGCCACGCACGCCGGGCGCTCGAAGCCGGACACCGGGTCGCGAAGGACGAGGGCGCGACGAGCATCGGGCTGAACGTCTTCGGGTACAACGCCGGAGCGCAGGAGCTCTACGAGCGGCTCGGGTACGGCGTCACGGCCGTGCAGATGAAGCTGCCGCTGGACTGACGCGCCCGCGCGGTCAGCGGATGATCGCCGCCGCCGCTCGCGCGACCCGCTCGCCGCGGGCGTCCTCGGCCGCGGCACGTGCCTCGGCGACGACCCTGGCGTCCGCGCGCTCGGCGGACCCCGCGTCGAACGGCGGCTGCGGGTCGTACTCGATGTACAGCTGGATCCGCTCCGCTGCCGGTCGCCCGGCGAGCTCCGCCGCGAACCAGAGCGCCATGTCGATGCCGGCACTCACGCCGGCCGCGGTGACGATCGATCCGTCGTCGACGATGCGCTCGTCCACCGGCGTCGCACCGAACGCCTCGAGCATCGGCTTCGACGCCCAGTGGGTCGTCGCGCGCTTCCCCGCGAGGAGTCCGGCCGCACCGAGGACGAACGCCCCCGTGCACACCGACGTCACCCAGGTCGCACGCTCGGCCTCACGCCGGACGAAGTCGATCACCGCCGGGTCGAGCATCGCGTCGAAGGCACCGTCGCCGCCCGGCACGACGAGCACGTCCGCGGGGTCGGCGTCGGCGAAGGTCGCGGTCGGCACGATCGAGAACCCGCAGTCGGTCGGGACCGGGTCGAGCGTCGCGGCGACGTACTGCACGCGGGCCCCGGGAACGCGGCTGAGCACCTGCGCCGGACCGGTCAGGTCCAGCTGCGTGACGTCCGGGAAGAGCAGGAACGCGATCCGGACCTCTGCCGGGTCGTGTTCCGGGACGGTGGCGTCCTCGGCGAGGGCGTCCGGCTCCGGCACCTGGACGTCGATCGGGACCTCGACGTGCTCGGCGTCGACCGGGGTGACCGGGGTGACGCGGGGGTTCGGGGTCGTCCGCGGGTCCGGGTGCTCGTTGGTCATGGGCGCGACGCTACGCCCAGACGCCCGACGTGCCTCGGCGGTGGCTGCCGACCAGGTGGGTGTCGACGATGCCGAGCGCCTCCATCAACGCGTACATCGTCGTCGGGCCGACGAACGCGAACCCGCGCTTCCGGAGCGCCTTCGACAGCGCAACGGACTCGTCGCTCGTCGTCGGGACGTCGGCGTACGTCACCGGCTCCGGGGTGACGGCCGGGCGGAAGGACCACACGAAGTCGGCGAGCCCACCGTCGTCCCGCAGTGCGACGGTCGCGGTGGCGTTGGTGATCGTCGCCAGGATCTTCGCCCGGTTCCGCACGATGCCGGCGTCGGCCATCAGCCGGGCGACGTCGTCCTCCCCGAAGCCGGCGACGGTGTCCGGGTCGAAGTCCGCGAACGCCGCGCGGAACGCCGGACGCTTGGCCAGGATGGTCCGCCAGGAGAGCCCGGACTGGAACGCCTCCAGCGAGAGCCGTTCGAACACGCCCCGCTCGTCCCGCACCGGCATCCCCCACTCGGTGTCGTAGTACTCGCGCAGCATCGGGTCGGTCGATGCCCACACGGGTCGGGCGAGCCCGTCGTCCCCGGTCACCAGTTCACTCACGGTCCCATCCTGCCGTCCCCCACCGACGCGCGAGGTTCCACCCGGCCCACCCGCGTCCCACCCGCGTCCCACCCGGCCCGGTGAGATCGGACTTCGTGTCAGATCGTCCCCGACGGACCGGACACTTAGTGCGATCTCACCGGGGGTCGGGGCCGCCCGGACCCTCGCGCACGAGCCCCGGCGCGCGCGTCAGGCGCGGAAGCGGCGGAGGAGCTGGGCGTTCAGGCTGACGATCACGGTCGACAGGCTCATGAGCACCGCACCGACGGCGGGCGACAGCACGAACCCGACGCCGGCGAGCACCCCGGCGGCCAGGGGCACGGAGAGCACGTTGTAACCGGTCGCCCAGACCAGGTTCTGCACCATCTTCCGGTAGGTCGCCCGCGACAGGTCGATCACGGTGAGCACCCGGCGCGGGTCGTTCGACGCGAGCACGACGCCGGCGCTCTGCACCGCCACGTCGGTCCCGGCACCGATCGCGATGCCGACGTCCGCACGGGCCAGGGCGGGCGCGTCGTTCACACCGTCGCCGACCATCGCGACGACGGCCCCGGACTCCTGCAGCCGCGCGACCTCGCCGTCCTTGTCCTCGGGCAGGACCTCGGCACGGACCTCGTCGATGCCGAGTTCCCGGGCGACGGCGTCGGCGACCTGCTGCGCGTCCCCGGTGACCATGGCCACCCGGATCCCGCGGTCGTGCAGGGCTCGGACGGCCTCCGCCGACTCCGGGCGCACCGCGTCGCGCACTGCGAAGGCGGCCTGCACCGTGCCGTCGACCACCGCGACGATGACCGCTGCCCCGTCCGCACGCCACCCGTCGACCCGCTCGGCGAACGCGGACGGCATGGTCGCACCGCTCTCGCGGAGCATCGCGGGCCCACCGACCTCGACCCGCCGGCCGGCCACGGTCGCACTGACGCCACGACCCGGCACGGACCCGGTGTCGCTGACGTCCGCCGGCACCGTGACGCCGCGGTCCGCCGCGGCGCCGACGATCGCCCGGGCGACCGGGTGCTCGCTGTCCCGCTCGGCGGCCGCCGCGAGTCCGAGGACCCCGTCGTCGCCGATCGCTTCCACGACCTCGGGCGATCCGGTCGTCAGGGTGCCGGTCTTGTCGAACACGACGGTGTCGATGCCGCGCATCCGCTCGAGGGCCAGTCGGTCCTTCACCAGGATGCCGGCCTTCGCGGCACGTTCGGTCGAGATCGCCACGACGAGCGGGATCGCGAGGCCGAGGGCGTGCGGGCAGGCGATGATCAGCACCGTCACCGTGCGGGTGATCGCCTCGGTGGGGCTGCCGAGCAGGAGCCACACGACGAAGGTGATGATCGCCGCACCGGTGGCGAAGTAGAAGAGGAGCGCGGCTGCGCGGTCGGCGAGGACCTGCGTCCTGGAGGAGGACGCCTGCGCCTCGGCCACCATCCGCTGGATCCCGGAGAGCGCGGTGTCGTCGCCGGTCGCGGTGATCCGGACGCGGATCGAGCTGTCGGTCGCCACCGTGCCCGCGACGACGCGGTCGCCCTCGGCACGCTCGACGGCGACCGACTCCCCCGTGATCATCGACTCGTCGACCTGCGCGCGGCCGTCGACGACCGCGCCGTCAGCGGGGACGCGTCCGCCGGGTCGGACCACGACGGTCTGGCCGACCTGGAGGCTCGACACCGGTACCCGGGACACGGCACCGCCGTCGTCGATCACCTCGGCCTCGTCGGGGAGCAGCGCCGCCAGCGCGTCCAGGGCACTCGACGCGACGCCCATGGCCCGCATCTCGATCCAGTGGCCGAGCAGCATGATCACGATGAGGAGCGCGAGCTCCCACCAGAAGTTGAGGTCGAGCCCGAAGAGCCCGAGGCTGGTGATCCACGACGCGACGAACGCCACGACGATCGCCATCCCGATCAGCAGCATCATCCCGGGGTGCTTCGTCCGGGCCTCGGACCAGCCGCCGGTCAGGAAGGGCCAACCGCCGTAGAGGAAGAGCACCGTGCCGAGCACCGGGGAGACCCAGCCCGCCCAGGTGGCATCGGGAAGCGGATAGTGCAGGATGTCCGCGAACATCGTGCTGAACGCGACGACGGGGACCGCCAGGACGAGGCTCCACCAGAACCGGTCGCGGAACATCGCCGCGTGGTCGCCGTGGCCGCCGTGCCCGTGGTGCATGTGGTCGTGGCCGCCGTGATCCGCACCGGCGCCGTGATCGTGCCCGTCGTGGTGGGCGTGGTCGTGGCCCGCGTGTTCGTCGTGGTGCGCGTGTGCGTGCCCCGCGTGTTCATCGTGGGCGTCCTGGACGATCGTGTTCCGGTCCTCGTGGTCGTCGCGCTGGTCCATGTCCTCACCATACCCCCTGGGGGTACCGAGCGGAACCGGGCCGCCACTTCCGGAGCACGCTGACCGGATGAGGCGATCACCCATCGTCCGGCGCGGCATCGCGGCCGGACTCACCGTCATGTCCATCGTCGCGGGGGTCCTGATCCCCTCCGCGACCGCCGCGGCGGCCACCACCCCGGCGACCCCCGTGAAGCCGCTCCGGGTCACGGGGAATGTCATGGTCGACCCGGCCGGGAAGGCCGTGAAGCTCCGCGGCGTGAACCGGTCCGGCACCGAGTACGAGTGCCAGCAGGGCGGCGGCGTGTTCTCCGGCCCGACGGATCAGGCGTCCATCGACCTGCTCCGCTCGTGGAACGTGAACACCGTCCGGATCCCGCTCAACGAGCACTGCTGGCTCGGCATCGACTGGGCCCCGCAGTCGACCGGTGAGCCCTACCGTGCGGCGATCCAGGACTACGTCGACCGTCTGGCGGCGAACGGGATCCGGTCGATCCTCGACCTGCACTTCACCGGGCCGTCGGCGATCTGGGGCGAGCAGCAGAAGGAGATGGCGAACACGACCTACTCGCTGCCGTTCTGGACCTCGGTCGCGAGCCGGTTCGCGGCGAGCCCGGCCGTGCTCTACGAACCGTTCAACGAGCCGCACGACATCTCCGTGTCGTGCTGGCGCAACGGCTGCGCGATGCCGGAGGGGTGGCAGGCCGCCGGCTACCAGCAGCTCGTGGACACCATCCGGGCGACCGGCGCGAAGCAACCGATCATCGTGAACGGACTCGACTGGGGGCACGACATGGCGCCGCTCCTGAGCGCGATGCCGACGGACCCGGCGAAGGCCCTGGTCGCCGGACAGCACCTCTACAACTTCAAGAGCTGCGTCACGGCGTCGTGCTGGTCCGCGCGCTTCGGCCCGGTCGCGGCGAAGATGCCGATGGTCGCGGAGGAGATCGGCGTGAACGACTGCTCGACCACCATGCCGCTGGCGTTCATGCGGTGGATGGACGCCAACGGCGGGGACGGGTACGCGTTCTGGAACTTCGGCACGACGGGCTGCCCCGATGGCGGCCAGTACGGCGGCTCCGCGCTGATCAGCGACTGGAGCGGGACCCCGACGCCGTACGGCGACGCGGTGCGGCGGTACTTCCTCAGTCGGCCGGTGTGACGGTCGGCTGCGCCGGGGCAGCGGCCCGCTCCGGCGGCGGAGCGAGTTCGCCCCGGCGCCGGATCGCACCGGTGAGCACGAGCACGGCGATCACGACCGCGAGGACGATCCACCCCGCCACGCCGAGGGGACTCCGCAGGACGCTCGAGACGTCCACGCCTGAGGCGGCGACCACCGCCCCGACGCCAGCGGCCCCGTTGACCCCGGCGTGCGCGAACACCGCCGGCCACACCGAGCCAGTCCGGAGCCGCAGCCACCCGAGCACGATGCCGAGCAGCACGCACGCGACCACCATGGACACGACACCGAGCCAGTCCGTCCGGCCGAAGTTGTACCCGAGCAGGATGATCGGCGCGTGCCAGAGCCCCCACACGGCACCGGAGCCGACGAGTGCGGGCCACGTGCCGAAGCGCTGGAGCGCGGGGACGAGGAAGCCGCGCCAGCCGATCTCCTCACCGATGGTGACGACGGCGTTGCAGCAGGCGACGAACGGCAGCTGTACGAGCTGCAGCGTGACGAGGACGCCGATCGGCATCGGCAGGCTCCGGAGCCCCTGGGCCTGCAGGACGTCGTGGAACCCGCCGAACCCGACCAGGTCGACGGGGAACCAGCCGGCGACCGCGGCGACGACGAGCGCCACCACGGGCAGGAACAGCCCACCGAGGTAGGCGGCCACCGTGGTCCAGATCGTCCGGCCGACCGGGCGGATCGGCCAGACCCCGAGGAAGCGGAGCACCGGGCGGGGTCGGCGCCGTCCGAGCACCAGGAGCACGAGCGCGGCGGAGACGAGCGGGGTGAACATCATCCCGACGATGAGGAGCGTCGCGAACGGGGTGCCGAGTCCGCGTCCGGAGAGCCAGAGCGGCAGCGCGACCGCCCACGCCCCCGCGAGCGCGACGAGCACGAACGCCAGGATCGCCCCCGTCGGCACGGGCTGCGTCGGCACGGGTTGCGTTGGCACGGGTTGCGTTGGTACGGACGGCTGCGGTTCCCCCTGGTGGTTCATGCCGAAATGCTACCGGCCACCACCGTCACGCGGCCGGCGGGCCGTCCTGTGCCGCCTGCGGGTCCATCCACACGTGCTCCCACCGGTGCCCGTCCGGGTCCACGTAGCTCCGCTGGTACATGAAGCCGAGGTCCATCTCCGGCCGGTCCTCGGTGCCGCCGGCCGCCAGCGCTGCGTCCACGATGCGGTGGACGTCCTGCTTCGAGTCCGCGGTGAGGGAGTTGATCACCTCGATCGTCGACCCGTCCGAGACCGGCTTGTCGGTGAACTGCGCGAACTTCTCGTGCGTCAGGACCATGACGTAGACCGTGTCGCTGATCACGACGCACGCGGCGGTCTCGTCGCTGAACTGCGGGTTGATCGAGTACCCGAGCGCCTCGTAGAACGCCGTCGAACGCTCGAGGTCGGCGACGGGGAGGTTGATGAAGACCATGGTCGGCATGAGTGGTCCTTTCGTCGTGACCAACCTGGCGCGACCACCCGCGGAACGCAACCGTTCCGTGGCGGAACCGACCCGGGCCTCCCGTCCGCCGCCGGTGGGGACGACGGACGGGAGACGGGCTGCACTCAGGCCAGGTCGCGGCCCTCGCCCGCCGCCTTCTGGTGCTCCTCCGCCTCGGCCTGGCCGATGATGTCCTCCGCCGGGACGGGCGCGAGCCGGTCCCAGAGGAAGAAGAGGAGCCCGCCGGCGAGCATCGAGAGCCCGACCCAGAGGTTGATGTGGATGCCGCCGGTCTTCACCGGGTCGGAGTCCCAGTTGACGATGCCGACGATCGTGGTGATGACGCCGTAGAGCACGAACAGGCCGCCGAGGATGCGGCGCAGGTCGAGTCGGCGGGTGGACCGGACGAGGGCGGCCTTCTGCTCGTCCGTCATGGAGCTGGTGGTGTCACTCATGATGTGTGGTGTCCTTCGGATCAGAGGAACGGCAGGTAGAGGACGACGCAGAGCACGAGGGCGATCGTGCCGAGGAGCGCCGGCGAGCGGTACCAGGCGGTGTCGGTCGCCACGGAGTCACCGTGCAGGTCGATCTTGCCGATGCCGTAGACCAGCCCGGAGAGGTCCTTCTCGGCCTTCGGCTTCGTGAACATCGACACGACGAACCCGACGACGAGCACCGTCACGAACGAGATGATCGCGCCGTAGAGGGTCTCGGCGGTGCCGGTCGCGAACAGCTTCGGGTTCACCAGGTAGGCGATCCACGTGATGGTCGGCGTGACGATGCCCAGGATGTAGCCCCAGAGCGCGCCCTGCGTGGTCATCCGCTTCCAGAGCAGACCCAGGATGAACACGGCGAACAGCGGCGCGTTGAAGAACGAGAACAGCGTCTGCATGTACGTCATGATGTTCTGCGCCTGCGCGGCGATGAACGCGGTCGCGATGCCGACGACGACGCCGACGACGGTGACCCAGCGGCCGGTCTGCAGGTAGTGCGCGTCCGGCATGTTCGGCTTCACGTAGCGCTGCCAGATGTCGTACGTGAACACCGTGTTGAACGACGACACGTTCGCGGCCATGCCGGCCATGAAGCTCGCGAGGAGCCCGGTCACCGCGACGCCCAGGACGCCGGTCGGCAGGTACATCTGGATGAGCTTCGGGATCGCGTCGTTGTAGGTCAGCGTGCCGTCGGCGAACTGGTTGCCCACGACGGCGGCCGCGATGAGGCCGGGGATGACGACGATCGCCGGGATGAAGAGCTTCGGGATCGCTGCGATGAGCGGGGTGCGACGGGCCGCGGACATGTTCTTCGCGGAGAAGGCGCGCTGCACCTCGGTGAAGTTGGTCGTCCAGTAGCCGAAGCCGAGCACGAAGCCGAGACCGAGCACGATGGCGAGCCAGTTCGCACCGATCGGGTTCGTGACGTCGCCGAACCCGGTGCCGGCCCACGCCTGCAGGTGCTGCACGCCCTGCGTCTCGACGATCGCGGACTTCAGGCCGCTCCAGCCGCCGACACGGTGCAGACCGACGATCGTCAGCGGGACGAGCCCGGCGATGATCACGAAGAACTGCATGACCTCGTTGTAGATCGCGCTGGAGAGCCCGCCGAGGGTGATGTAGACGAGCACGAAGCCCGCGGAGACGATGATCGCGATCCACTCGGGCCAGCCGAGCATCGCCTCGATGACGATCGCCATCGCGTAGAGGTTGATGCCGGCGATGAGCACGTTCGACACCGCGAACGCGATCGAGTTCACCAGGTGCGGGGCCTTGCCGAAGCGGCGGAGCATGAACTCCGGCACCGACCGCACCTTCGAGCCGTAGTAGAAGGGCATCATCACGAGCCCGAGGAACACCATCGCCGGCACGGCGCCGACGAGGTAGTAGTGCAGGGTCGCCATGCCGATCTGGGCACCGTTGGCGGCCATGCCGAGGATCTCGGTCGCGCCGAGGTTGGCGGACACGAAGGCGAGCCCCGTGATCCACGCGGGCATGGACCGGCCCGAGAGGAAGAAGTCCATGCTCGTCCGGACCTGCTTCCGGGCGGTGAACCCGATCCCGATGACCACCGCGAAGTACACGATGATCATCAGGTAGTCGACCCAGCCCAGGTTGAGCTGGATCCCGTTGTTCGCTGCAGCGAGAACCATTTGTTGACTCCACGTCGATGTGCTGTGGACCCGCGTCTGCGCAGATCCAACGGGGGACGTTACCCGAGTAGTACCGCTTTGTAACTTTTGCTCCGATCCGCGCAGTGGCCTATTGTGACCGTTCACATAGCCATGGCATGTGTCATGCGAACCGGGGGACGCCAGAAAGCGCGCCGGTAGGCTCTGGACATGACCGAGCAGCCGCGCATCCTCGTCCTCAACGGCCCGAACCTCGACATCCTCGGCCGGCGCGACCCGGAGCAGTACGGCACCGTGACGCTCGCCGAGATCGAGGCCGTCGTGCACACCGAGGCGGCCGTGCACGGACTCGACGCGGACTTCCGGCAGACCAACCGCGAGGGCGAGCTCGTCGAGTGGCTGCACGAGGCACTCGACGACTTCGTCGGCGTCGTGATCAACCCCGCGGCGTACGCACACACCTCGGTCGCGCTGCACGACGCCGTCGAGGCACTGTCCGTCCCGGTCGTCGAGGTGCACCTCTCCAACACGTGGAAGCGCGAGCCGTTCCGGCACACCGACCACGTCGCCACGGCGGCGACCGCGGTCATCGCCGGCGCGGGCGCCGACGGCTACCGCCTGGCGGTGGCGCACGTGGCGGCCCTGCAGGACTGACGCACGGCGTCTCGCGCTCGTCTCGCGCTGGCAGCGGTGCGGCAGGGCGGACGGGAGGCCCGGCGCGGTTCCGACACGAGCCCCCGGCCCGGTGGTGGGCTACGTTCGTATGTATGGACAAAGTACGCATCGGTCTCGTCGGCTACGGCATCGGTGGACGCGCGTTCCACCGGCCGTTCGTCCAGGACGCCTCCGGCGTCGACCTGGTCGGCGTCGTCGCCCGCTCCGCGGACAAGCGCGCGCAGCTCGCCACCGACCTGCCGGACGTGCCGGTGTACGACTCGCTCACGGCCCTGATCAGGGCCGGGGTCGACGCCGTCGTGATCACCACGCCCCCGTCGACCCGACGGGACCTCGTGCTCGAGGCCGTCGCGGCCGGGGTCGCCGTCGTCGCGGACAAGCCGTTCGCGCCCGACCCCGCCACCGCCCGCGAGGTCAGGACGGCCGCGCTGGACGCCGGTGTCCCGGTCGCACCGTTCCACAACCGCCGGTGGGACACCGACCTCGTGACGCTCCGGGGCCTCCTGGACGGCGGCGCGCTCGGCGAGGTGCTGCGGTTCGAGTCGCGCTTCGACCTGGTCGAGCGGGACGGCATCGCGACCGGCGTCGGTGGCGGCGTGCTCTCCGACATCGGGTCGCACCTGGTCGACCAGGCCGTGTCGCTCTTCGGGCCGATCGCGTCGGTGTGGGCGTCGCTCGACATGCGCGACGCCCGTGCGCTCGGCCGCGACCAGGACGGTGCGATCGACGCGGGCTTCACGCTCGAGGCGACGCACCGCTCGGGTGTGGTGTCGCGGCTGACGTCGAACAAGGCGGGGTACCTCGCCGCACGCCGGCTCCGGGTGGACGGGGTCGACGGGACGTACGAGGCGACGAGCACCGACGTGCAGGCGCAGGCGGCCGTCGCCGGGCGCTCCCCCGCGGACGATCGCGCGGGCTGGGGCATCGAGCCGGCCGGCGGCGCGCTGACCACCGGGTCCGGCACCGTCGAGGTCCCCTCGGCGCAGAGTTCGTACACCGACTACTACGAGCGGTTCGCCCGGGCCGTCCGGGGTTCCGGTCCGGTGCCGGTCACGGTCGACGACGCCGTGCACGTGGTCGACGTGCTCGACGCGGCACGGCGAGCCGCGACCTCCGGCCAGGTGGTCGCGGTCCCCGCTGACTGACCCCGCGGACCGACCCCGCGGACCGATCCCTCGGGCGCTCGCCCCTAGAAGTCGGCGGGGCGGGGGACGTCGGCGGCCGCGGCCGTGACGAACCCGCCGCGGATGATCGGCAGCGCCCGCCGGACGGCCTGGTCGATGCGGAGCTCCAGGTCGACGTTCGTGATGTCGTAGCCGCCCTCGCGCTTGGTGAAGTCGCGCTCGTTGCCGAAGACCCCGATGGGCAGCGTCGTGGACTGGAAGAAGCCGAAGAGCGGCCGCATCTGGTGCTCGACGAGCAGCGCGTGCCGGTCGCTGCCGCCCGTGGCCGTCAGCAGCACGGGGGTGTCGACGAGGTCGTACTGCCCGATCCAGTCGAAGAAGAGCTTGAACGCCCCGGAGTAGGCGGCCCGGAACGCAGGGCTCCCCACGACGAGCACGTCGGCGGCCTCGACGGCCTCGAGCGCGGCGACCGTGGTCGGCGACATGGCCGAGCGGTCCGACGCCGCGCCGAGGTCGGCCACCAGCGGTCCGATCTCCACGGTCAGGGTCCGCGCGTCCTCGATCTCCTCACCGAGTCGTGCGACGGTCGCGGCCACCAGGGTCGAGGTGCGCGACGGGTCCGATGGGCTGCCGCTGACGCCGACGACGAGTTCTCCGCTCATGCGTTCGATGCTCACACGCCCCCGGGAGACCCCGCTCGGTTGTGACGACATGTGTCGCCCCAGGCGTGCCCGCGTACCGTTCGCCGCATGCAGACGTTCCTGCCGTACGCCGACTTCCGCGCCTCCGCCGAGTCCCTCGACGACCGCCGGCTCGGGAAGCAGCGCGTCGAGACCCTGCAGGTCATGCGCGCGCTGATCCTGCCGGACTACGGGTGGCAGCACCACCCGGTCGTGGCGATGTGGCGCGGGTACCGACCGGCGTTGATGGCCTACCAGGACGCCACCTGCGGGGTGTGGCTCGAGCGCGGACACGTCGACACGTGCCTGGCGAAGACCCTCGCCGACCTCGGGCGCTCCCCGGAGGACATGGCGGCGTACGAGCGCGGCGACTACCCGGTGCCGGCGTGGAACACCGACGAGGCCGTGCACCGGTCGCACCGGTCGAAGCTCGTGCAGAAGGACCGGGAGCACTACCTGCCGCTGTTCCCGGACGTGCCGGACGACCTGGACTACGTGTGGCCGGTGCCGAGCGCCGGGACGGCCAAGGGCTCCGGCGTCAGGCGATCGGGGTCCACCGCGCCCCGTCGCGCCGGGTGACCCGGTCCGAGCGGACCTCGACCGTCCCCGCGAGCCCCGCGACGGCGTGCCGGGCGACGGCCACGGCGAGCTCGTCCTCCGCGGCCTCGTAGCGGACGACCGCGCACGGCACACCGCGGAGCAGCCGGACGTCCTGCGCCTCGACGACCGCGAGCTCGGCGACGAGCCGGGCCGCCGCGGGCAGGACGGCGTCGGGGGCGGTCCCGGGAGCGAGTGCGCCGATGGCGAGCGTGACGCGGTAGGAGGGCACGTCCACACGGTACCGGCAGGCGCACCACGCGCGGCTCGGCGAAGGTGCACCCGGACCCGCCGTGGGTTCGAGGGGGAACGGGACGTCGTTCAGGGAGACGACGCCCTTGACCCACGGCGGGTCACGGGGTGCAGCAGACCTCGACGACAGGGATCGTCGCGGCCCGCTCCGGACGCTGGTTCAGGGGTGCGTCCGGTTCATCGCGCCGACCGGCTCCCGCAGGGGAACGGAGCCGGGCGGCGCGGGTCCTCAGAGGTGTTCGGTGTCCTCTCGGTACCGTTCCGACTCGTTCGGAGCCGGCATGGACCGTCGTGCAGCGGCCGGGCAGATCATCGGGAGCAGGGCACTCCCGATGGTCGCGAGCGCGCCGACCACGGCGATCACACCGAGGGGCGCCGAGCCGACGTCGTGTCCGGCTGCCACGGCGAGCGCGAGGACGGTCGCGGGTGCCGGCAGGAGCTGGACCGCCCGGAAGCGGTCCTCCCGGGGGACTCGAGTCGTCATCGCGTTTGCCATGTGAACACTCTGACGCAGAACGGTTGTCCGCAAAAGGGGGGACACGTACCCAGAGATGGAGTAGAACGTCTAGTACACCCCTGGTCGCGGCTCAGGCGAGCGCGCGGACGGTCGCGACGGCGTCCACCACGGCACCCACGACGAGCGGGACGTCCGCCATCGGCAGCGTCGCGTCGAACGTGAGCCGGACGGCGCTCCTGGCGACCTCGTCGGACAGGCCGAGCGCCGTGAGCACGTGGGAGGCCTCGGTGCTGCCGGCGGCGCAGGCGCTCCCCGAGGACGAGACGACGTCGCGCTGCTCGAGCTCCAGCAGCACGGTCTCCCCGTTCACCGCGGGGACGCGTGGAGCACCGGCGACACCGGGGACCGCGGGGAAGCAGAACGACGCGTGCCCCGGCAGCCGGTGGTCCGCGGAACCGCTGAGCACCGCGCCCGGAACGCCCGCGAGCACCCCGGCGACGATCGCGTCCCGCGTCGCGGTCGCCACCGCTGCCGACTCCTGCCGGGACACCGCCGACAGCGCCAGTGCGGTCGACACCGCGACCGCTCCCGCGACGTCCTCCGTCCCCGACCGCCGCCCGCGCTCCTGTCCCCCGCCGTGCACGAGCGGCTCCATCGGCACGCCCGACCGGATCGCCAGGACGCCGGTGCCCTTCGGCGCGCCGAGCTTGTGCCCGGAGAACGTCAGGGCGTCGACGCCGAGCAGGTCCAGGCCGATCGGCAGCCACGGAGCGGACTGCACCGCGTCGGTGTGGAACCGGGCACCGACCCCGTGCGCGACGGCCGCCAGCGCCGGGACGTCCTGGACGGTGCCGATCTCGTTGTCGGCGTGCGCGATGGACACCAGGGTGGTGTCCGGCCGGAGCGCGTCGCTGAGCACCGCCGGGTCGACACGGCCGTCCGGGGACACCGGCAGGACGGTCACGTCGAACCCGTGGAAGCGCTCCAGGTATGCGCAGCTCGCCAGCACCGCCTCGTGCTCGATCGCACTCGTGACGACGTGGCGCCCCCGCGGTGCGGCGAGCGCGATGCCCTTCACCGCGGTGTTCGCCCCCTCGGTGCCGCCCGCGGTGAAGACGACCTCCGCCGGACGGGAGCCGAGCACCGACGCGACCTGCTCGCGTGCAGCCGACAGCCCGCGGGCCGCCTGGTCGCCGATCCCGTGCGTCGACGAGGGGTTCCCGAACCCACCGGTCAGCCACGGCCACATGGCCTCGAGCACCTCGCGGCGGACGGGCGTGGTGGCGGCACGGTCCAGGTAGAACACGGGTCAGACCGACGGCGCGGACGACGACGGGACCGCGACGTCGATGTCGAGCCCCAGGTCGAGCGCACCTGCCGAGTGCGTCAACGCGCCGACCGAGATGACGTCGACCCCGGTGGCGGCGATCGCGGCGACCGTCTCCAGCGAGACCCCGCCCGACGCCTCGACGAGCGCGCGCCCGCCGACGATCGCCACGCCCTCGGTCAGCATCGCCGGCGTGAAGTTGTCGAGCATGATCGTGTCGACCCCGGCGGCCACGACCGGCTCGATCTGGTCGATGCGGTCCACCTCGACCTCGAGGTGCACCGTGTGCCCGAGTCGCTGCCGCGCACCGAGGATCGCCGTGCCGATGCCGATCCCGCTGGCGAGCAGCACCGCCAGGTGGTTGTCCTTCGCCAGGACGGCGTCGGACAGCGACGTCCGGTGGTTCTGACCGCCGCCGCAGCGCACCGCGTAGCGCTCGAGCGCGCGGAGCCCCGGCGTGGTCTTCCGGGTGTCGACGATGCGCGCCCCGGTCCCGGCGACGGCGGCGACGTAGCGGGAGGTCGCGGTCGCGATCCCGGACATCCGCTGCACGAGGTTGAGCGCCACCCGCTCGGCACGCAGCACCGCCCGGGCCGGGCCGGTCACCGTGGCGAGCACGTCGCCGGGCGCGAACGCGGTGCCGTCGGCGACGTGCGCCACCACGTCGATCGCGGGGTCGACGGCGTGCATCACGGCGACGACGACCGCGCCACCGCTGAGGACGCCGGGCTCGCGGGCGCCGAGCGTCGCGGTCGCCGTGGCGTCGGCCGGGATGAGGGTCTCGCTCGTGACGTCGCCCCAGGGGGCGTCCTCCTCGAGTGCGGTCTCGACGACGCGGCGGAGTGCGTGCGGGGGGATGGAGCCGGGGTCGATGGTCATGCGAGTGCTTCCTCGGGGAGGGGGACGGGCGCGGTCGCCGGCGCGGCGACCCACGCGGACGACGCGGGGGCGTCCGGGTCGGTGTCGGGGTGGTCGGTGCGGGCATGGGCGCCGCGGGACTCGGTGCGCGCCTCCGCGGCGCGGGCGACGAGCCGTCCGAGGTCGAGGAGCGCGCGGTCCTCGTGTGCGCGCACGGTCGCGGGTGCCCCGACCGCCAGCGTGTCGAGTTCGCGCCGTGCGGCCGCCAGTCCGTCCGCGTCGCGCAGCAGACCGACGTGGTCGGTCATGACCCGCTGGACCGTCTGCCGGACGTCGGCGGTCCTGGCGGGGTGGGTCGGGCCTCCCGTCCGGTGGTCCGTACCGATCGCCGGACGGGAGGCCCGGGGCGACCCCGCCACGGTCGGCACCGTGGTGACGGGGAGCGTCGCGTCGCCGCGGAGACGGAGCAGGCCGGGTCGCGGTGCGCCGAGCGCGTCCGCTGCGCGGACCGCGAAGACCAGTCCCTCGAGGAGGGAGTTGGAGGCGAGTCGGTTGGCGCCGTGGACGCCGGTGCAGGCGGCCTCGCCGACGGCGGACAGGCCAGGGATGCTCGTGCGTCCCTCGGCGTCGGTGGCGACGCCGCCCATGAAGTAGTGGGCTGCCGGGGCGACGGGGACGCCGTCGCGGGTCCAGTCGAACCCGGCGGCCCGCGTGGCACGGGTGAGGCCGGGGAACCGTGCGGCGAGGAAGCCGGCGGGGAGTGCGGTCGCGTCGAGGAGGACCTCGCCGGTGTCGCGGAGCGCGGCGGCGATGCCGCGGGCGACGACGTCCCGCGGGGCGAGTTCGGCGTCCGGGTGCACGGCGGTCATGAAGCGGCGACCGCGGGCGTCGCGGAGGACGGCGCCCTCGCCGCGGACCGCCTCGGAGACGAGGCCCCCGCCGGGGACGGCCAGGCGCGTCGGGTGGAACTGGATGAACTCGACGTCGGCGAGGACGGCTCCGGCGCGCCACGCCGCCGCGGCGCCGTCCCCCGTCGCGACGAGCGGGTTCGTCGTCTCGCGGTAGAGGTGGCCGGCTCCCCCTGACGCCAGGACGACGGCGTCTGCGGCGATCCGCCGCGGTTCGCCGAGCAGGTCCAGGACGTCGATCCCCACGACCGCACCGTCGCGGAGCACCAGCTCGGTGAGGCACGTGCGCTCCAGGATGGTCACGTGCTGCCGGTGCAGGGCGGCGATGAGCGTCTGCTCGATGGCCGCCCCGGTGGCGTCACCGGCCGCGTGCACCACCCGCCAGCGCCCGTGCGCGGCCTCGCGTCCGCGGGCGAGGTCGTCGCCGTACCGGTCGAGGCTCGCCGGGTCGTCCGTGCGGTCGAACGGCACGCCGAGCGCCAGGAGGTCCCGGACCCGCGCCGGGCCGTCGGTGCAGAGCACCTCGACCGCGCGCGCGTCGGCGCTGCCGGCGGCCGCCGTGTGCGTGTCGGCCTGGTGCAGGGAGGCGGTGTCGTCGGCTCCGAGCGCGACGGCGATGCCGCCCTGGGCGTGGCTCGTCGCCGCGTCGGCCAGCGCGCCCTTGGTCACGAGGGTGACGTCGTGGCGGGCGCTCGCGCGGATCGCGGCGGTGAGTCCGGCGATGCCGGAGCCGACGATGACGACGTGCATGGTGGGGCCTGTCTGCTCGGGGTTGCGCGGGGCGTCCTGCTCGGGGGGCGCCCGGGTCAGCGGGGCGTCGTGCTCGGGTCGCCCGGGTCAGCGGGGCTTCGCCGCGAGCATCCGCTCGAGCGCGACCTTGGCGTCGGACTTGACGTCGTCGGGGACGACGATCTCGTTGAGGACCTCGCCGTCGACGAGTGCCTCGAGCACCCACGCGAGGTAGCCGGGGTGGATCCGGTACATCGTCGAGCACGGGCAGACGACCGGGTCCAGGCAGAAGATCGTGTGCTGCGGGTACTCGGCGGCCAGCCGGTTGACCATGTTGATCTCGGTGCCGATCGCGAACGTGGTCGGCTCGGTCGCCGCGGCCACGGTCTTGCGGATCAGGTCCGTGCTGCCGGCGGCGTCCGCGGCGTCGACGACGGCCATCGGGCACTCCGGGTGGACGATCACCTGGACGCCGGGGTGGTCGCGCCGGGCCTGCTCGATCTGGTCCACCGTGAAGCGGCGGTGCACCGAGCAGAAGCCGTGCCACAGGACGACCTTCGCGGCCAGGAGCTCGGCCGCGGTGTTGCCGCCGCCGGGGAGCCGCGGGTTCCACATCGGCATCAGGTCGGTGCTGATGCCCATCGCCTTCGCGGTGTTCCGGCCGAGGTGCTGGTCCGGGAAGAAGAGGACGCGCTGCCCGCGCTCGAACGCCCACTCGAGGACGGTCGCGGCGTTCGAGCTGGTGCAGACGATGCCGCCGTGCCGTCCGCAGAACGCCTTGAGGTCGGCGGCGGAGTTCATGTACGTGACCGGGATGACCGGGACGCGGCCGTCGGCGTCGGGCTCGGTGCCGTACACCGCCTCGAGCTCCGCCCAGGCCGCCTCGACGCTGTCGATGTCCGCCATGTCCGCCATCGAGCAGCCGGCCGCCAGGTTCGGGAGGATGACGCGCTGGTCGTCGCGGGCGAGGACGTCGGCCGTCTCCGCCATGAAGTGCACGCCGCAGAACACGATCGCCTCGGCGTCGGGCTTCGTCAGGGCGGCGTTGGCGAGCTGGAACGAGTCGCCGAGGAAGTCGGCGTGCCGGACCACCTCGTCGCGCTGGTAGAAGTGCCCGAGCACCACGACCCGGTCCCCCAGGGTCGCCTTCGCCCGCTCGATGCGCTCGTGCAGTTCCTCGACCGGGGCGGTCTTGTACTCGTCCGGGATGACGCCCTGGCGCGGGGCGCTCGTCGGGATGACGTCGGACATCGACGAGCCGGGGCCGTAGCCGGGGCGGGCGTCGAAGTCCCACGTCGGCATCGCGAGGTCCGGCGTGCAGGTGCTGCCGTGGGCCTTGCCGTTGGAGATGAGTTCGATGGTGGTTGCGATGGACACCGGGCGTTCCTATCGGTTCTTCGGCTTCGTGCCCTGCTGCAGCGGGCCGTTGTCCGCGTAGGCCAGGTCGGGGTTCGAGCGGTACAGCCGGGCCGGACGGTGCCGGTCCCCGCTCGTGGTCTCGTCGGTGGCGATCACCGCGTCGGACTGCGCCACCTGCCGGCGGAAGTTCGCCGGGTCGAGGGTGCGGCCGAGCACGGCCTCGTAGACCGCGCGGAGTTCGGCGAGGGTGAACCGCTCGCCGAGGAACGCCTGGGCGATGCGGGAGTACGACATCTTGTTGCGGAGCCGCCACAGGGCGTACTCGGCGATGCGGTCGTGGTCGAACGCCAGGGGCGGGTGCTCGTCGGCGAGGAACCAGCGGACGTTCCAGTCCTCCGGCACCGAGCTCGCTTCGTCCGGGCGGACGAGCGCCCAGTACACGATCGAGACGACCCGGGTCGGGGAACGGTCGACGTCGCCGAACGCGTAGAGCTGCTCCAGGTACCGCGGTTGCACGTTCGTCGTCTCGCGGAGCCGGGCGGCCGCCGAGTCCTCGAGGCCCTCCTCGGGTCGGACCCAGCCACCGGGGAGCGCCCACGATCCCTCGTGCGGTTCGGCCGTGCGGCGGACCAGGGGCATCCACAGCGCGGGCGCCCCGGTGTCGGGGTGCGGGCGCAGCGCGACGATCACGGTGGAGACCGCGACGCGGATGTCGTCTGCCATGGGGTTCGGTCCTGGTTCAGGTCAGTCTGACTCGAAGTGTTCGGGTTCTGATGACTGTATCACCGCACGGCCCGGACGCCGACACGTTGCCGAAACAAACCGTCTCCGTCCCGAAAAACTCCGGTGATCACCCAGAAACCCGCCAGGCATACGGTGGCGGCATGACAACGGTGACCAGGGTGCACGCCGTCGTGACGGGGACCGTCCAGGGGGTCGGGTTCCGCTACTGGACGGCACGCAAGGCCGACGGGCTGGAACTCGCGGGGTACGCGCGGAACCTGTTCGACGGCACGGTGGAGGTCGAGGCGGAGGGGCCGTCACCCGCGGTGGACGCCCTCGTCGAGATGCTCCGCAGTGGACCGCCGACGGCGACCGTGACCGAGGTCACGACCCGGCCCGTCGTGCCGCACGGCGACGCCGAGACGTTCGACATCCTGCACTGAGCGTTCATCCGGCGATGTCGGTGCGGCGCGGAATAATCGAGTTCGTTCAGGTGCTGCACCGTTCGTCCCCGCCAACCCACCCTCGTTCGGAGCTCCCATGACCGACCACGCCACCGACGCCGCCCCGCGCACGGGCGCCGTCCCGCAGCACGGCAGCGGGTCGCAGCCGGTGCGCTCCGCGGCCGACGACCGACTGGTGATCGGCCTGCTGCTGGTGTCGGCCTTCGTCGTCATCCTCAACGAGACGATCATGGGTGTCGCGCTGCCGCGGCTCATGGACGACCTCGACATCAGCGCGGCGACCGGGCAGTGGCTCACCACCGGGTTCCTGCTGACGATGGCCGTCGTCATCCCGATCACCGGGTTCCTGCTGCAGCGCTTCAACACCCGCCCGGTGTTCGTCTGGGCGATGAGCCTGTTCTCCGCCGGCACCCTGATCGCGCTGCTCGCGCCCGGGTTCACGATGCTGCTCCTCGGCCGCATCGTGCAGGCCAGCGGCACGGCGATCATGATGCCGCTGCTCATGACGACCGTCCTCACCCTCATCGAGCCCGCGCACCGCGGTCGGGTGATGGGCAACATCTCGATCGTCATCTCGGTCGCGCCCGCCATCGGCCCGACGATCTCGGGGCTGATCCTCAACGCGTTCTCGTGGCGCTGGCTCTTCGGGTTCGTGCTGCCGATCGCGCTCGCCGCGCTGGTCCTCGGCATGGTGAAGGTCCGGAACGTCGGCACCCCGCGCAAGGCCCCGCTCGACGTGTTCTCCGTGGTCCTGTCGGCCTTCGCGTTCGGCGGGATCGTCTACGGCCTGTCGAGCATCGGCGAGATCGCCACCACCGGCCCCGTCGTCCCGGTCACGGCCCTGGTGGTCGGCGCCGTCGCGCTGACGCTGTTCATCCTGCGGCAGACGCGGCTGCAGCGCACCGACCGTGCACTGCTCGACCTGCGGACGTTCCGGACGAAGGGCTTCACCGTCCCGATCGTGGGGATGGGCCTGAGCTTCCTGGTGATGCTCGGCACGCTGATCCTGCTGCCGATCTACCTGGAGCGCGTCCTCGGGCTCGCCGTCCTGAACGTCGGCCTGCTGCTGCTCCCCGGTGGCCTGCTGATGGGACTGCTCTCCCCGATCGTCGGCCGGATCTACGACCGCCGTGGTCCGCGGGTGCTCCTCATCCCGGGCACGATCATCATCAGCGTCGTGATGTGGGCGCTGTCCACCGTCGGCACGGACACGAGCGTGTGGTTCGTCCTCGGGGCGCACGTCGTCCTGAGCATCGGACTCGCCCTGACCTTCACGCCGCTGTTCACCGCGGCGCTCGGCGGCCTGCCCCCGAAGCTCTACTCGCACGGCAGCGCGGTGCTCGGGACGGCCCAGCAGCTCGCCGGCGCTGCCGGGACGGCACTGTTCATCACGCTCCTGACCATCGGCGCAGCGACGGCCACGGCGGGCTCCGGCGCCGACGGCCTGGCCGAGTCGACGGCCTCCGGCGTGAAGACGGCGTTCCTGGTCGGCGGGATCATCTCCCTGTTCGGGATCCTGACGGCCGCGTTCGTGCGGAAGCCCGTCACCCCCGAGGGCGCGCCGACGCCCCCGGCCGCGCACTAGCGCCGCGGCGGCGCCGCGGCGGCGCGGCGCGGCGCGCGCTCGCCGCGCTCGCACAACCGAAACCAGCGCGCACCACGGTCTTCCGTGGTGCGCGCTGGTTTCGGTTGTGCGGAGGCACTCCGCACCATCGGTGAGGGCGGCAGCGCGCGCGGCAGCGCCGCGCGCCGCCGCGGGCGCGCGGCGCCCCGCGCGGCCGCGCGGCGGCCCCGCGCGGCCGCACCCACGGGTGCGCGTGGCATCGTGGGCGCATGCGGTCGACGACGAGCGAGCTCAACTGGTCCGGCACGGTGACGTACACGGCGGAGCGCGTCGAACGCCCGACCTCCCTGGACCAGGCGGCCGAGATCGTCGCGCGGGAGCGCCGCGTCCACGGCCTCGGCACCCGCCACTCGTTCAACGACGTCGCCGACGGCCCCGGCGTGCTGCTCGACCTCACCGCGATCCCGACCGACCTGGTGATCGAGCGGAACGGCACGCCCACCGTGACGCTCGGCGCCGGTACCCGCTACGGCGTGGTCGCACCCGACATCGACGCCGCCGGCCTCGCCCTGCACAACATGGGCTCGCTGCCGCACATCTCGGTCGGCGGCGCCGTCGCGACCGGCACCCACGGCTCCGGCACCACCCTCGGCTCGCTCAGCACCGCCGTCCGCGCCCTCGAGCTGCTCGGCCCCGACGGCACGACCCGCACGGTCCACCGCGACGACCCGGACGGTGCCGGCAGCATCCTGCACCTCGGCCTGCTCGGCATCGTGACCCGCGTCACCCTCGACGTCGAGCCCGCGTACCTGATGCGCCAGGACTCGTACGGCCCGTTCCCGTGGCGCACGTTCCTCGACCACGCGGCCGAGATCCACGCGGCCGGCTACTCCGTCTGCTCGTACACCCGGTTCGGCGACGAGATCAGCGAGGTCCTCGTGAAGAGCCGCGCCGAGCACGTGCCGGACGACCTCGTCGGCGCACCACGGCTCCCCGGGACCCCGGGCGACGCCTCCCGCACCGCCCGCGACGGCTCGCTCGGCCCGTGGTGGGACCGGCTGCCGCACTTCCCCATCGGCTCCGTCCCCTCGCACGGCTCCGAGGTCCAGAGCGAGCACTTCGTCCCGCTCCGCCACGCCGCGGCAGCGCTCGACGCCCTGCGCGGCCTGGCCGACCGCATCCAGCCGCACCTGCACGTCGCCGAGCTCCGCACGATGGCGGCCGACGACCTCTGGCTCAGCCCGACCCAGGGCGAGGACGTCTTCTGCATCGCCTTCACCTGGAAGAAGCACCCCGAGCAGGTCGCGGCACTCCTGCCCGACCTCGAGGCCCGCCTCGCACCCCTCGGCGCCCGCCCGCACTGGGGCAAGATGAGCTCCCTCGGCCCGGACGCCGTCGCCGAGCTGTACCCGCGCCTACCCGCGTTCCGCGCGCTGGTGGCCCGGGCCGACCCGGACCGGACGTTCGCGTCCGCCTTCGGCGAGCGGTCCTTGCGGACCTGACCCGGGCCTCCCGTCCGACGCGTCCCGAGCCACCCACCGGACGGGAGGCCCGGGTCGGCCCCGCCCCGCCGCTCACGCCAGGCGGGTGACCGCCTTCGCCTGCCCGTCCCAGTGCCGGAGTCCGCCGACGGTGAGCACCTCGGGGATCGGGCCGTCCGCCGTGAGGGCGCGGAGGGCCGCGGGCAGGTCGACGTCCCGGATGCGGCGCGCGAGGGTGACGTGGGGTGCCCACCGGCCCGGCAGCGACGGGTCGAGTGAGCCCGGGGCGACACCGTGGACGGTCCGGTGGAAGCGGGCCAGGGGCTCGTCGACGACCACGCCGAGGCCGAGCACGTGCCGACCGGGCCCGGCGGGGAAGAGCAGGACGCCGGCGACGCGGAGCTCCGTGGGCAGGGCCGCGGCGACGTCGGTGGGGACCGGCAGGGTCTCCCCCGCGGCGAGCGTCACGTGCGGGTCGTTCGTGCCCGCGTGCCCGAGGCTCGGCAGCTCCGCGGCGACCAGTGTCTGCCAGAGCGTCCGGACCGCCGCGTCCGAGGGCTCGTCGAGGGTCAGTTCGATGCTCCGCACACCTCGAGTCTGCCCGCCGATGTAACACGGCGGAACGGAAGTCGCCCGTGCCCGCCCTGGCCGTCACACTCGTGTCAGTCCACGAGCGTGTGACCCCCACTGCACGGCCCGCGAGGCCCCGCCCCACGAGGAGCACCCCATGACCGCACCCGCACTGCCCGACAAGCCGAAGCGCAAGCGCCCGATCGGCTGGATCGTCGCCGCGGCGATCGTCGTCGTCGCCATCATCATCGCCGTCGTCGCCGTCGCGGTCCGCTCCGGCGGTGACGACTCGAACGCAGCGTCCTCGGGGAACGCGCCGAAGACGGTCACGATCGGTGTGTCGGACAAGTCGCTGCCGTACTGGAACACGTACGTGAAGCTCGCAAAGTCGCAGCTCAACGTCACCGTGAAGCTCCAGAACTTCTCGGACTACTCGCTGCCGAACCCTGCGCTCAAGGACAAGCAGATCGACATCAACCAGTTCCAGCACATCCAGTACCTGGCGAACTACAACGTCACCTCGGACGACGACCTGCAGCCGATCGGCGCGACGGCCGTCTACCCGCTGCCGCTGTACTCCACGAAGGTCTCCGACGTGAAGGACTTCAGCAACGGCGCCAAGGTCGCGATCCCGAACGACGCGATCAACGAGGCGCGTGCGCTCCTGGTCCTGCAGGCAGCCGACCTGCTCGAGCTCAAGGACGGCGGCAACGCCTTCTCGACCGTCTCGGACATCACCTCGCACAAGGTCGACGTGCAGACGCTCGACGCCTCGCAGACCGCGAACGCGCTGCAGCAGGGTTCCGTCGAGGGCGCGATCGTCAACGTGAACTACGCCACCTCGGCCGGGCTCGACACCAAGGACGCGATCTTCCAGGACGACCCGAAGAGCGCCTCGGCCGCCCCGTACGTGAACGTCTTCGCGGTGCGTGACGCCGACAAGACCGACAAGACCTACCTCGACCTGGCGAAGCTGTTCCAGGACGACGCCGTGCAGAAGGTCTTCGCGAAGGACTACCCCGACGCCGTCCCGAGCGACGAGAGCGCTGCGTCCCTGCAGAAGGAGCTCGCGGCGGTCGAGAAGGACGCGAAGGCGGCAACGGAGTAGTGGCTGCCCTCGTCGAACTCCGCGGCGTCTCGAAGAGCTACCGCCGCGCCGACACCGGCGAGACCGTGGTCGCCGTCGAGGACGTGTCCCTCGACGTCGAGCAGGGTGAGGTCCTGGGCGTCATCGGGTACTCCGGTGCCGGCAAGTCCACCCTGGTCCGCCTGGTCAACGCCCTCGAGCTGCCCACGTCAGGCACGGTGACGGTGGCGGGCCAGGAGCTGACGGCGATCCCCGAGCGGGATCGCCGTCTGGCGCGTCGCCGCATCGGGATGATCTTCCAGCAGTTCAACCTGTTCCGGTCCCGCACGATCGCCGGCAACGTGGCGTACCCGCTCAAGGTCGCCGGTGTCCCGAAGGAGGAACGTGACCGCCGCGTCGCCGAGCTGCTCGACTTCGTCGGGCTGCTCGACCGGGCGTACGCCTACCCCGAGCAGCTCTCCGGCGGGCAGAAGCAGCGCGTCGGCATCGCCAGGGCGCTGGCATCGAACCCGGAGCTGCTCCTCGCCGACGAGGCGACGAGCGCGCTCGACCCGGAGACGACGTCCGAGGTGCTCGGACTGCTGCGCCGCGTCAACCGGGAGCTCGGCGTCACGATCATCGTCATCACGCACGAGATGGACGCCGTCCGGCAGATCGCGGACCGGGTCGCCGTGATGGAGCAGGGCCGCGTTGTCGAGGTCGGCGACGTCTACGACGTGTTCTCGACACCGACCAACCAGGCGACGAAGCGGTTCGTCCGGACGGCGCTGCACGACCGGCCGTCGGCCGAGACGCTGGCCCGGCTGCGGGAGCGTCACCCCGGCCGGCTCGTCACCGTGCAGATCACGGACGAGGCCGGGCTGCAGAACCGCATCGACCAGGTCTTCCGGGACGCCGGTGTCACCGCCGAGCTCGTCTACGGCGGCGTCGGCGAGATCCGGGAGCGCCGGATCGGGTCGCTGACGTACGAGCTGACCGGGCCCGGCATCGACTCCGCGGTCTCCGCACTCCGCTCCGGCGGGGTCACCACCGACGAGGAGGCAGGCGCGTGAACAACTCCTTCCAGAGCGTGATCGACACGTTCGACGTCTTCCTGTCCTCGGTGCGCGACACGATCGTGATGTCGCTCGTGTCCCTGGTCATCGCGGGTCTCATCGGCCTGGCGCTCGGCCTGGCGCTGTACGCCACGCGACCGGGCAACCTGCTCGGCAGCCGCACGGCGTACACGGTGATCAACCTGCTCGTGAACATCGTCCGCCCGATCCCGTTCGTGATCTTCCTCGCCGCGATCGCCCCGCTCTCGCGCGTGGTGGTGCAGACGACGATCGGCGTCCCGGCCGTGACGTTCGCGATCTCGCTGGCGGCGGCGTTCGCGGTCGCCCGCATCGTGGAGCAGAACCTGCTGGCGGTGGACCCGGGCGTGGTCGAGGCCGCGCGGGCATCGGGAGCGCACCCGGTCTCGATCCTGCTGACCGTGCTCATCCCGGAGGGCCTCGGGCCGCTCATCCTCGGGTACACGTTCATCTTCATCGGCATCGTGGACATGACCGCGCAGGGTGCGCTCGTCGGCGGCGGTGGCCTCGGCGAGTACGCGATCACGTACGGGTCGCAGCGCTACGACTGGTGGATCGTGTACGTCTCGGTGGCCGCGATCGTGGTCATCGTGCAACTCGGCCAGTTCATCGGGAACCGCTTGGCCCGGGCGACGCTCCGCCGCTGACCCGGCCACGTCGGGGACGCGTGCTGACCGGGTCGGTGACCCGAGCCTCCCGTCCGTGCGAGGGCCCGCGCTCCCAGCTCGGGCCCTCGTGCGTTCCCGGCCGTCTGCGGGTCCAGGGGTGGGGCGGGGTGCGGCGGGGTGAGGCGGCGTGTCAGGCGGATCCCCAGATGCCACGACTCACCGCTCAGGTTCGGCGAGGTTCCGCAGACCGACCGTGCGGCGGCGCGAGATGCCGTGATTACGGAACCTCAACGGGGGCGGGACGAGGCGGGGGCGGGACGGGGCGTGACGCGCGCGCCCCCGCGCGTCACGCGGCGCTGTCGGCGGCGACGCTGTCGGCGGCCGCGGCGCCCGGCGCCTCGTAGTGCGCCCGCACCAGGATCGGCCGGTGGTCCGAGATGCCCGCCGGCAGCGTCTCGACCCCGGCGATGTGCAGCCCGACGCTCGTGGCGAAGTCGAAGTGCCCGGTGAACTTGCGGTAGCGCAGGTACGTGGGCTGGTCGGAGAGCGAGAGCGCGAAGCCGTGCGACTCGATCTTCCGGCGCAGGTTCGTCTGGAACCACGGGTAGTTGAAGTCGCCGACCATGATCGCCGGGGCCTCGCTCGACAGGTCGCGCACGAACTGGTGCGCGGCCTCGATCTGCTTGCGCCGTAGCGAGTTCGTCGCGGTCAGCGGCGAGGCGTGGAAGGACGCCACGATGACGTCGGTCGACGCCTGCTTGTCGTGCAGGTGCATCGCGATGAGCCGCTCGTGCGCAGGTGCGAGCACCCGGTCGTGCAACGACTTCTGCAGCGAGTGGATGCTGAAGTCCTGCACCTCGAAGCGGTCGTCGCGCTTGTAGATCGCGAGACCCAGGCGGTTCGCCTTGGTCGACGCCGCGAGGGTCAGTCCCCCGACGGACGGCGCGAGGTCGTTGCTGTCGCACTCCTGGACGCACAGGACGTCGGCGTCCGATGCCTCGGCGAGCGCGGCGAGCTCGCCGTTCGCCGCGTGCTCACGCAGGTTGTAGCTGACCACGCGGATGGTGGTGGGCTGGACGTCGGTGTCCATCGGGATGGTCCCCTGTTGGTCTGGCACGGGCATGCTGCCTTCCTTCCGGAGCCGGGTCCCTGCGTCCCGCTCAGTCTGCCGCGGCAACGGTACTCGGCGTCCGCAAGCAGTTGCTGAGACTGTAGCGCCTGGCTGGTTTCGTGCGCGTGACGCGGACACGAACGATCACGTCCGGACCCGCCGCGCCGGGCGGATGGTGTCGCCGGCGGTGCGGCTCATCACGATCCCCTCGACGCACGCGACGACGAGCAGCACCGCGATCACCCAGAACGCGACCGCGTACGGCCCCGATCCCCCGAGGCCGGCGGCCGCGCGGATGACGACCGCGGCGACCGCGACCCCGAACCCGGCCGCGGTCTGCTGCAGCGTGGAGGACAGCGTGTTCGCCGGGGTCATGTCGGCCTGCTCGACGTCCGCGAAGGCGATGGTGTTGTACGCCGTGAACCCGACCGAGCGCGCGGCACCACTCACCGCGAGCAGCACGGCGAGGACCCAGAACGGCGTCGCCGGCGTGAGGAACGCCATCGCGACGACGGTGGCCGCGGCGACGGCGGCGGACACGACGATGACCGGCCGGTACCCGAACCAGCGGAGGAACGGGGTCGTCGCCGGCTTGATGCCGAGGTTGCCGACGAAGACCCACAGGACGGCGGACCCCGCCTCGAGCGCCGTCCACCCCCACGCGTCCTGGAACAGCAGCGGCAGCACGAACGGCACGGCGGACACCGCGAGCCGGAACAGGCTGCCGCCGGCGTGGGACACCCGGAAGGTCTCGAGACGGAACGCGTCGAGCCCCATGATCGGGTGCGGCGCCCGCCGGAAGTGCCGGATCGCCAACCACGTGCAGATGGCCCCGACGACGCCCGCGAGGATCGCCGGGACGACGGGCACGGTGTCGAGCGCGAGCAGGGACGCCATCACGACGAGCGCGCCGAGCCCGAAGCACGCCAGCAACGAGCCGCGCCAGTCGAACGGCACGCGCTGCGGCGCACGCTCCTGCGGGACGAGCACCAGTGCGGCCACGAGCGCCAGGACGCCGAGCGGGATGTTGATCAGGAAGATCCAGTGCCAGGACAGGGTGTCGACGAGCACCCCGCCGATGAACGGCGCGATGATCGGGGCCGCGAGCGCCGGCCAGGTGAGGATCGCGATCGCGGTGACGAGCTGGTCCTTCCCGGCGCTCCGGAGCACCACGAGCCGGCCGACGGGGACCATCAGCGCGCCGCCGATGCCCTGCACGATGCGCCAGATCGTCAGGTCGACGAGTCCGTTGGACGCGGCGCACAGCCCGGAGGCGATCGTGAACACCGCGATCGCGCCGGCGAACACCGTGCGGGACCCGACCCGGTCGGTCAGCCACCCGCTCACCGGGATGAACACCGCGAGCGTCACCAGGTAGGCGGTGATCGCGATGCCGATCGCCGCGGAGTCGACGCCGAGGTCGCGCCCCATCGCCGGGGCCGCGGTGGCCAGGATGGTCCCGTCGAGGAGCTCCATGAAGAAGGTGCCCGCCACCAGCACGGCCACCGCCGTGCTGCCCGTCCGTCGTCTGGCCGATGTCGTCGTCGTCGTCATGTCACCACGGATGCTATGCCCAGCGTCGTGCGGTCCGTTCTGCAATGTGGAACGGTGGGACGGACAGCGTTGTCCGGACGATCGTCCGTGCAGCAGCGTGGACCCCGTCGAAGGAGGATCGATGCCGACCACCCCCGCCACCGTCAGCACCAAGGGCGCATGGGCCCCGGGCGCCCGCACGCCGCACCACGTGCTCGACGCAGCGCACCTGCCGGTGATGACGCTCCGTGAATCCGCGCTGGTCAACAACACCGCGGTGATGCAGGCGTACGTCGAGCGGCACGGACTCCTGTTCGCCCCGCACATGAAGACGCACATGTCACCAGACCTGGCGGCACGGCAGATCGACGCGGGCGCCTGGGGTGTCACGGTCGCGTCCGTCCAGCAGGCCATGGTCGCGTGGGAGCACGGCATCCACCACGTCCTCGTCGCGAACGAGGTCCTCGACCCCGCCGGCCTCGCCTGGCTCGCGTCCCGGCGCACCGTCGACCCGGACTCGGACGTGCTCTGCTACGTCGACTCGGCCGCGGGCATCACCGCGGCGGCAGCGGCGTCGGAGTCCGTCGAGGGACAGCTCCACGTGCTCGTCGAGGTCGGGTTCCCCGGCGGTCGCACCGGGGTCCGCGACGCCGCGACCGCCTCGGACCTGGCGCAGCAGGCCGTCGACGCCGGTCTGACCCTCCGCGGTGTCTCCGGCTACGAGGGCGGCCTGCCCGGTGTGGACGAGGCACGCGCGTACGTCGCCGGGGTCCTGGCGATCGCCGGGAGCGTCCGGCCCCTCGTCGCGGGCGACCGTGCACTCCTCAGCATGGGCGGCAGCGCCTGGTTCGACGCCGTCACGGACGCCGTCGCGGCCCGCCCGGACGACCTGGACGTCCTGCTCCGCTCCGGCGCGTACCTCACCCACGACGACGGCTTCTACGAGGCGCGCACGCCCTTCCACCGCCATCCGGCAGAGGGCGCGCTCCGCCCCGCGATCGCGGTGTGGGGGCGGGTCACGTCCTGCCCCGAGCCCGGCCTGGCCCTGGTGGCGGTCGGCAAGCGTGACATCTCCTTCGACGAGGGTCTCCCCGTGGTGCGGCAGATCCGGACAGGAGGCTCGGCTCACGCCCCGCAGAGCGTCCCGGCACCCGGGTCGGTCACCGTCACCCGCCTGGACGACCAGCACTGCTACCTCGCGCTGGCGACGGGGGTCCGGCTGACGCCGGGCGACGTCGTCGTGTTCGGCATCTCGCACCCGTGCACGGTGTTCGACAAGTGGCGACAGGTACACGTCGTCGACGACGACGACACCGTGCTCGAGACGATCGCGACATGGTTCTGATGCGCACCGCCGAAGCACCGGAGCTGCCGGCCCGGAACGCGGCGCTGTCCCTCCGCCGCGGCCTCGCGATCCTCGACCTGGTCGCCGACCGCACCCGGAACGGCGACCCCTCGGTCAGCCTGACGGCGCTCAGCACCGCGCTCGGCACCTCGAAGTCGACCGTGCTGCGACTGACCGCGCCGATGCTCGAGAACGACCTGCTGCGCCGCACCGCCGATGCCGGGTTCACGCTCGGGCTCGGGTCGCTGCTGCTCGGGCAGAGCTACCTCGAGGGCATCGACCTCCGCGCCGCCGCCGCACCCTTCCTCCGGCGCACGGCCGAGCAGACCGGCCTGACGTGCCACCTCGTCGTGCCCGACGGCACCGACATCGTCTACGTCGACAAGGTCGAGACCCGCGGCACGGTACGGATGGGCTCCCGGATCGGGAACCGCCTGCCGATGCGGAACACCGCGTCCGGCAAGGCGATGGTGGCGTTCGGCGAGCCGGACCTGCTCGACCGGGTGCTCGCTCACCCCGCTGCGGCGATGACCGAGCACTCCATCACGGACGACGACCGCTGGCGCCAGGAGATCAGCCGGACGCGGGAGCGCGGGTACGGCATCGACGACCGTGAGAACGAGCCCGACATCCGGTGCGTCGCCGCCCCGGTGCTCGACCACGCGAACCAGGTCGTCGGCGCGATGAGCATCTCCGGGCTCGCCTCCCGGTTCAAGGCCTCGGCCGTCCGCGACCTCGGGGGCGGTGTCGTCCGGACCGCGCTCGAGATCTCCGTCGCCCTCGGCTCGTCCTCGGCGCAGCTCGCCCTCGCCAGGGGTGCCCGGTGACCGGCGTCCTGACCTTCGGCGAGACGATGCTCCTGCTCGCCGGGCGCGGTGCCGTGACCGACCTCGACGCGATGGGCGTCGACACCGGCGGCGCGGAGAGCAACGTCGCGATCGGGCTGGCCCGCGCCGGCGTCGACGCGACCTGGATCGGCCGGGTCGGTGCCGACCCCGCCGGGGACCGCGTGCTCGCGGACGTCGCCGCCGAGGGGGTCGACGTCGTCCCCGTGCGTGACCCCGACCGTTCGACCGGCATCATGATGAAGGAACGGCTCGACGGCGGCCGCACCCGGGTCACGTACCACCGCCGCGGTTCCGCCGGTGCCGCCCTGACCCCGGCCGACGTGCCGTCCGGCCTCGTCGAACGTGCCGCGCTCCTGCACCTCACCGGCATCACCCTCGCGCTCTCGGACACCGCGCGGGAGACCGTGCACGCCGCGGTCGTCCGCGCCGACGACGCCGGCGTCCCGGTGTCGTTCGACGTCAACCACCGGCCGAAGCTCGTCGACGACGACACCGGCCGCTCCCACTACCGGGCCGTCGCGGCCCACGCCGCCGTGGTGTTCGCCGGCGACGACGAAGCCCGGTTGGTCCTCGGACGCCCGGAACGCGACCACGACGAAGCGACACTGGCCCACGAGCTCGCGGCGCTGGCGAACGGCCGCGCGGTCGTGAAGCTCGGGTCCCGCGGCGCCGTCGCCTCGATCGACGGCACGCTGTACCGGCGCCACGCCAGCCCGGTCGCGGTCGTCGACCCGGTCGGCGCGGGAGACGCGTTCGTCGCGGCCTGGCTCGCCGCCGACCTCGGCGGGGCCTCCCCCGCCACCGCGCTCGACCTCGCCGCCGACGCCGGAGCCCTCGCCTGCACGGTCGACGGCGACTGGCGCCGGCCGGACCCCGCGGCGCTCGGCCTGGTCGACGCGACCGGGATCGACCACGCCGTCCACGACCGCGTCGACCGATGACCACGATGGAGAACGACACGATGACCGACACCGCGACCACCACCGAGCCCACACGGCACCGCCACGAGGCCGGGCCCGCCATCGCCATCCTCCGCGGCGGGACGGGCGAGCACGTCGAGGGCGTCATCCGCACGCTGGTCGAGGCCGGCGTCCGGGCGATCGAGATCACCACGAACACCCCGCGGTGGCGCGAGGGCATCGCGTGGGCCACGGCGGAGTACGGCACGGCGGCGACGGTCGGCGTCGGCACCGTGCTCGACACCCGGCAGCTCGACGAAGCGGCGGCCGTCGGTGCCACCTTCGCCGTCAGCCCGCACACGGACGCGGCCATCGGGGAGCGTGCCCACGAGCGCGGCCTGGGGTGGTACCCGGGAGCGGCGACCCCGACCGAGATCGTCCGCGCATGGCAGCTGGGTGCCCGTGCGGTGAAGGTGTTCCCGGCGGCACAGCTCGGCGGCCCGGCGTTCCTGCAGCAGGTGCTCGCCCCGCTGGACTTCGTCGACGTGATCCCCACGGGCGGCATCGGTGTGGACGACGCCTGCGACTACCTCGACGCCGGCGCCGTGGCCGTCGGGCTCGGTTCGCCGCTCGTCGGCGACGCGCTGACCTCCGGCGACCTCGACGCCCTCCGGTCCCGCGCCGACCGACTCGTCGCCGCGGTGCACCGATGACCGTCCTCCTCCGCGGTGGGTCCGTCGTCGGTGTGGCGACCGGCTCCGACGTCGAGCGCGCGGACGTCCTCGTCGAGGGCGACCGCATCGTCCGGGTCGAGCCGGACATCGCCGCGCCGGCCGGTGCCACGGTCGTCGACTGCGGCGAGCGCCTCGTGCTGCCCGGGTTCGTGGACGCGCACTCGCACGCCGGGTCGCTCGTCTTCGAGCCAGAGGTCCAGCTCGCGCTCCTCCGCCAGGGCGTCACCACGATCGTCACCGGGCAGGACGGCGTCGGACCGGCTCCGGGTGGCGGTGCCTTCGCGGACACGTACTTCGCCGCGATCGACGGCCCGCACCCGCGGTACGACGGCAGTGGCATCGGCGGGCTCCTCGCCACGTACGACGGCACGACGCCGCTGAACGTGGCGACGCTCGTCCCCGCCGGGACCGTCCGGCACGAGGTGCACGGGGACGACCCTGGTCCGGTGACGCCGCAGGAGCGCCGGGCGATGCGGACGATGGTGCGCGACGGGCTCCAGGCGGGTGCCGTCGGGCTCGCGACCGGGCTCGACTACGTCCCCGGGCTCCACGCCGACACCGCCGAACTCGCCGCCCTGTGCATCGAGGTCGCCGACGCGGACGCGCTGTACGTGTCGCACATGCGGGGCGGCTACGAGGCGAACGTGCGCGCCGGGCTCGATGAGATCGCGGAGATCGTCCTGGCGTCCGGGGTGCGGGCGCACGTGTCGCACCTGCACGCGCCGGTCGCGCTCGCGATCGAGGCCCTCGCCGACCTCGAACGCGCCGGAGCCTCGATGTCGTTCGACGCGTACCCGTACTCCCGCGGGTGCACGATCCTGTCGATGCTGCTGCTGCCCGCCGACCTGGCGCGGCCGGGCACGGGCGACCTCGCCGCGGCGGTCGCGGACGTCGACGGCCGCACCCGGGTCCGCGGAGCGGTGCTCGACCGGGTCCTCGGTCGCGCGGACCTCGGCACCGGGTGGGCGGAGCAGATCACGCTGTCGCACGTGCCTGCGCCGGAGTTCCACGCGCTGCAGGGCCGCACCCTCGCCGAGGCCGCGGCGCTGACCGGCACCGACCCGGTCGACCTCGCGCTCGACGTCCTGGTGGACTCGGCGCTCCAGGTCACCGTGGTGATGCGCGTCCCGCAGCCACGGACCGCGGACGACCTGACCCCGCTGTTCCGCCTGCCCGGCCACACCGCGGGCTCGGACGGCATCTTCGTCGGCACGCACCCGCACCCGCGCGCCTACGGCACGTTCGCGCGGTACCTCGAGGAGTACGCGGTCCCGGGGCGTCTGGGGTGGGCCCAGGCGCAGCGGAGCCTCGCGGCCACGGCGGTGGAGCGGTACCGGCTCGGTAGGCGCGGGACCGTCGAGGCCGGGGCGGTCGCGGACCTCGTCGTGGTCGACCCGGTACGCGTGGCCGCACGGTCGACGTACGCCCAGCCGATGCGGCTCGCCGAGGGCATCGACGACGTCGTGGTCGCGGGCGTCCCCGTGCTGCGGGACGGCGCCCTGACGCAGGAGACCCCCGGCCAGGGGCTCCGCAGAGCGTCCTGACCGGGGGCACTGAGGCTTCGCTCAGGCGGTCGGCAGCACCGCGACGACGTCGATCTCGACGAGGATGCCCGCCAGGTGCGACTGCACGGTGGTGCGCACCGGGTACGGCGCGGTGAAGTGCTTGGCGTACTCCTCGTTGAAGGCCGGGAAGTCGCGGTCCGAGTGTTCGAGGTGCACGGTCGACTTCACGACGTCGTCGAGGGTCGCGCCGTGCTCGGCGAGGACGGCCGCGACGTTCGCCAGCACCTGGGCGGTCTGTCCGGCGACGTCGTCGGCGATCGCACCCGTTGCGGGGTCCTGCGGGCCGAACCCGGCGGTGTAGAGGAAGCCGTTCGCGACGATCCCCTGGCTGTAGGGGCCCGCGGGCTTCGGGGCGTTCTCGGTCACGATGGCGGTCTTCGGCACGGTGGCTCCTCCTGGTGGGACGGTGGACGGGTGCCTCCAGGCTAGGGCGAGCCCGGCTCGGCGGGCCGGCCACGCGACGGTCGCTTTCCGCACTGCACAACGCGAGTACGGCCTCCAGACCGGTGCACGACGTGCGTCACCCAGCCATCGTGACTATCGTCGTGGCGTGCCGCCCGACGGAACCCTCACGCAGTCGATCGCGTCCGGCCGTCGCCGGGCGATCGACTCGGTCACGAGTCTCCCCGCATGGGCCGCCGTCGTCCTCGTCTGGTTCGGCGGCCGGATGGTCTCGACGCTCTGGCTCGCACTCGTGTACCCGCTCGCCGGGCGCGCGCTGCCGGAGAACGCGATCTGGACCAACGACCACGGGTTCCTCCGGTTCCTGACCGCGTGGGACGGCCAGTACTACGAACAGATCTCGTTGCACGGGTACCCGACGACGCTGCCGCTCGACGCCGTCGGACACGTGGCGCAGAACGCGTGGGCGTTCCTGCCGGCGTTCCCGTTCACCATCCGGTTCGTGACCGTTTGGACCGGCATGACCTTCGAGGTCGCCGCACCCGCGATCGCGCTCGGCGCCGGGCTCGTCGCCGCGTTCCTGCTGCACCGACTGGTCCGCGAGCGCGCCGGGAACACGGCCGCCATGTGGGCGGTGTTCTTTTTCACGTGCGGCCCGCTGTCGTTCCTGCTGCAGGTCGGGTACGCCGAGAGCATGTTCCTGGCGCTCGTGTTCGGTGCGCTCCTGGCGCTCGAGCACCGGCGGTACGGGCTGCTCACCGTGCTCGGGGTCGCCGCCGCGTTCACCCGGCCCGGGGCGCTCGCGCTGCCCCTGACCCTCGGCGTGGTCGCCCTGGTGCGGTGGATCCAGCTGCGCCGCGGCGGCTCCCGCGTGCTCGAGGGGTTCCCGCTCCGCGAGCAGGCCAAGGTCGTGGCGTCCGGGGTCGTCATGGTCGTCGCCGGGCTCGCGTGGCCGGTGATCGCGTCGCACGTGACGGGCCGCTCCGACGCCTACTTGGCGACGGAGATGTCGTGGTGGGTGAACTTCATCGGCCGCGTGGACTTCGTGCCGCTGTCGCCGTGGTTCCTGACCACCGCGAAGTGGCTCGGTGTCGGCGGGGTGCTCATCGTCGTCGGGCTGCTCGTCGGCTACCCGATCTGGCTGCTGCGCCGGTCGACCCGGAAGCTCGGGCTCACCACGCTCGTGTTCTCCGGGGCGTACGCGCTCTACGTCTTCGCGGTGTCGCTGCCGATGGCGTCGACGCCCCGGCTGCTGATGCCGCTCGCGCCGCTGCTCGGGTCGCCCGAGCTCGTCGCGAAGCCCTGGATGCGCTGGACGCTCGTCACGTGCGCGCTCGCCGGCCAGCCGGTCCTCGTCGCGGTGCTGTGGCTGCTCGGCCCGCCCTGACGCGCCGCTGACGGGCCGAGACGCCCCCGACATGCCGAGACGCCGCCGGATCCGGCGGCGTCTCGGGTACTCGGGGGCGTCTCGTGGTCTGGGCGGTGTGTCGCTAGAGCTCGACCGTCCCATGGGAGCCGATGTCCGGCTGGGACTCCTTGCCGAGCGCGGCCTTCATCGTCTGCACGAGGCTCCCGACGGGGCCGGTGTCCTGGGTCCAGTACTCGACCGAGTCCCCCTCGACGGTGAGCAGCCGGATGCTCGGGTCGTCCCGGCCGTCCGGGAACCACGCCTCGGCGAAGGGCGACCACAGCTCGTCGATGACGGAGTCGTCCTGCGTCACGGTCGCGGTGCCGGCGATGGACAGGTAGCCGCCCTGCGACTCGATCGCGACGTTGACGTGCGGGTTCCTGGCGATGTCGTCGACCTTCTCGCTGCCGTCCTGCACGAGGAACCGCAGGGTGCCGTGGAAGGTCTTGTCCTGCACCGCGAGGGGACGTGCGTGCAGGGAGCCGTCCTCACTGACCGTGGTCAGGAGGGCCGTGTGGGCCCCGTGGACGATGTCGGAGATGGCGGCGCGCTGGTCCGCCTGCGTGTCGGTCATGGTGCTCCTTCGCATCGTGCGCCCCACATCCACCGCGACGTTGCCGGGCAGACCCGGGGCCGTACCGTTCCGGCCAGTCTGCCCCTCGGACCTGGGCGCGTCCGGCGTGCGCTCGGCGTGCGCGGTACCGGGGACGCCCGGCGTGGGCTCGGTGGTGCGGGTCAGGCGGGTTCGTGGATCGTCGTCTCGACGTCGACGACCTGCGGGATGCGCGGCATCGACGCGAAGCCGAACCGCACGGGCGGGTCGAGCGGCGCCAAGGCCCCGAGGGGCTCCCCCGCCCAGGTCCCGCGGACGCCGGTGACGTCGTGCGCCCCGGTCACGCCGTAGTACTCGCGTCGGCCGCCCCCTGCGGACCCGGCGGTGCCGGCACCGGGCGCGACGAGCCGGGCGACCGGGTCGATCGCGCGGAGCCACCGCGGGTCGCGGGCGATGCGCTTCGGGACGATGCGGAGCACGCGCCCGAGCGGCGAGATCGTGCCGACGTCGATCGTGGCGCGGAGCTGTCCGGCGTCGAGCTCGAGGCCGGTCGCGGTACGGCGGGCGCTGACGGGCACGACGTCGACGGCGTCGAAGCGGTAGGTGCCGGAGACGTAGGCGGCGACGATCTCGTCGGGGGCGAGCAACACGCTCGACCCGTCGGCCAGCTCCACGAAGACGTCCGTGAACGCACCGAACGGGGAGCGTTCCCACATCCCGATGACGAGTCGCACGCCCGACGTCGTGCCGACGCCCATGATGCGGCCACGGAAACGGCGTTCGACGGTGCTGGGGCGCGACGGCATGCCGGAGACGGTACGCGGCGCTCCCGTGAGCCCGCGAGGCGGGCGCGACCCCGGCCTCCCGTCCGGCGCGACGCGGCCCCGTGCCGGACCGCCGCCTACGGGACGGGGACGGGCTCCGCCAGGAGCTCCCGGACCCGCGGCGCGACCGCGGTGCCGTACAGCTCGATCGAGCGCATCATGTCCTCGTGCGGCAGGCGCCCCGTGGCGTAGCGCATGTCGAACCGGGTGACGCCGAGGATCCGCATGTTGCGGGCGATCTTCCGTGCGACCGTCTCCGGCGAACCGACGTACAGCGATCCACCGGCGGAGAGCCCGGCCTGGTACTGCCCGAGGTCCAGGGGCGGCCAGCCGCGCTCCCGGCCGAGCCGGTCGGTGACGTCCTTGTGGTACGGCCAGTAGCGCTCGGCCGCTTCCTCGTCGGTGGCCGCGACGAACCCGGGCGAGTGCATCGCGATCGGCTGCTGCGGGAGGTCGAGCTGGGTCAGCGCCTGACGGTAGAGCCGCGAGAACGGCGCGAACTGGGCGGGCTGCCCGCCGATGATCGCGAGGAACAGGGGCATCCCGTACGAGGCCGCCCGGATCACGGACTGCGGCGAGCCGCCGACGCCGACCCAGGTCGGGATGGGGCCGTGCTCGAGCTTCGGGAAGACGTCCTGGTCGGTCAGGGCCGCACGCTTGGTGCCGCTCCACGTGACGGGGTCGCCCCCGCGGAGCGCCGCCCAGAGCTGCAGCTTCTCCTCGAACAGGACCTCGTAGTCGGACAGGTCGTAGCCGAAGAGCGGGAACGACTCGGTGAAGGAGCCGCGGCCCAGGATGACCTCGGCGCGACCGTTCGAGATGGCGTCGACCGTGGCGAAGCGTTCGTACACGCGGACCGGGTCGTCCGAGGAGAGCACCGTCACGGCCGAGCCCATCCGGATGCGCTCCGTCCGGGCGGCGATCGCGGCGAGGACGACCTCGGGCGCGCTGACGGCGTAGTCGACGCGGTGGTGCTCGCCGATGCCGATGAAGTCGATGCCGACCTGGTCCGCCAGGACGGCCTCGTCGATGACGTTCCGGATGCTCTCCGCGTGCGTGCGGGTCGAGCCGTCGAGGTGGTCGGTGACGTCACCGAAGGTGTCGAGGCCGAGCTGGACCGGCCCGACGCGGTCGGGAGCGGGCGGCGGGACGTCCGACGGACGACCGGTGCCGAATGCGTTGCTCATGGCGACCTCCAAGTAAATGCGTTTGCATGAATCTAGCACAGTCAGGGCCCGCGTGTACGGTCTCGCGCATGCCGAAGATCCCTGACCAGACCGGACGCCGCATCGTCGTCACCGGAGCGAACAGCGGCACCGGCAAGGAGACCGCGACGCGCCTGGCCGAAGCCGGCGCGTCCGTCGTGCTCGCCGTCCGGACGCCGTCGAAGGGCGAGGAGGCCGCGAGCGAGATCCGCCGGTCGTTCCCGCACGCCGACGTCGAGGTGCGCGAGCTCGACCTGGCGGACCTGTCGAGCGTCCGACGGTTCGCTGCGGGCATCGTGTCGGACGACCGTCCGCTCGACGTGCTCGTGAACAACGCCGGCGTGATGGCGCCTCCCGAGCGGTTCGAGACCGTCGACGGGTCCGAGCTGCAGTTCGGGACGAACTACCTCGGCCCCTTCGCCCTGACGAACCTGCTGGCGCCGGCGCTGCTCCGTGCGTCGGCACCCCGCGTCGCGACGATGTCGAGCATCGCGGCCGTCCCCGGGCGGATCCGGTTCGACGACCTGCAGTGGACGCGCGGGTACTCCCCGTGGCGGGCCTACGCGCAGTCGAAGCTCGCGGACCTGCTCCTGGCGCTGCACCTGCACACGCTCTCGGTCGAGCTCGACTGGCCGCTCGTGTCCACCGCCGCGCACCCGGGCTACACGCGGACGAACCTGCAGTCGGCGGGGCGGTCGCTCGGGCGGTCGAAGCCGGTCGCCTCGAGTCAGCGTGCGTGGCCCTTCACGCAGGGTGTCGAGCAGGGCAGCGAGCCGATCCTGTACGCCGCGGTCGGGCCGGGCGCCACGGGAGGCGCGTACTACGGGCCGTCCGGGCCGTTCGGCATCGTCGGGCCGGCGACGACGGCGTCGATCCCGCGGTCGGCGCGGAGCGCGGACCTGGCGCGGAGCCTGTGGGCGGTCGCGGAGGACCTCACGGGGACGCACTTGCCCGCGTGACGCGGCGCGGGGCGGCCCCGCACCGTGCGGTCCCCGCACCGTGCGAGGTCGACTCCGCAGTGTGCGAGGTTCCGGACACGGTGCGGGCCGCGCGGGCGGGCACCGTGTCCGGAAGCTCGCACACTGCGGGCTCGCCGCGCGCGGCGTCAGGCGTGGTGGAGCTCGACGCTGCCGTCGATGTCGCCCGGGTCCGCGAGCCGCGCGTGCTGCAGGACCGTACGGCCCGGCCCGACCGCTGCGGCCACGATCGAGAGCGTCGCGAAGTGCCCCTCGGGCTCGACCGCGTCGCGCAGGATGGCGTCCGCGTCGTCCGCGGGCAGCGCCGCGGACTCGGCGAGCACCTGGAACCACGGGCTCCAGCCGTCGCCGGGGTCCGTCCCCGCATCGGCGGCACGGAGTTCGTCGAACGGGGCCAGTTCCGGCGGGCCGCTCGGCGCCGCGGCGGCCCGGAAGGGCCCGAGCCACCGGCCGATGCGCGGTGCCGCGGGGTCGTCCGGCTCGCCGTGCGTGACCATGTGCACCCCGGGGCCGAGCTCGACGGTGCGGACCTCGGTGCCGTCCCACGTCACGACCGAGGCGCCGGACGCCGTCGCCCGGACCAGGTTGAACGCACGCGTGGTCGGCACCATGCCGTCGTGACCGGGCAGCGCGCCGTCCGCCACGGCGTCGAGGGGCAGCACACCCCGGGTGGTCCAGGTGCCGTCGGTGGCGGGGACGTCCTCCCAGCGGTTCAGCACGACGGCGAGCCCGCCCTGGTCCGAGGCGGCGAGCCAGGCGCCGCCGGCCTCGCGGTCGCGGACGCCCCGCAGGGTCGGGTCGCGGTCGGGCCACCAGGCGGCCGGCGGGTCCCAGGGGCGGTCCGGGGACTCGTCCCGCATCGCGAGCATGGTGACCGGCCACGCCGAACCGGGTTCGACACGGACGACGACGGTGCACATGGCGTCGATCCTCGCACGGTGCGCCGAGCGGGTGCGCCGAGCGCACGGTGCGTGGGGCGCTCGACGAGCGGGTCCGCCGACCGCACGACGAACGGATCCGCCGAGCGCACGACGAGCAGCGACGCGAGCGGCCGCCCGGGTAGCGTGGCGGGCGTGAACGGAGCACCCGCAGCGCGCAGGACCATCGTCGTCGGCATCACCGGAGGGATCGCGGCGTACAAGGCCGTGCAGGTCGTCCGCGAGTTCGTGAAGGCCGGCCACGACGTGCACGTCGTCCCGACCGAGGGCGCCCTGCGGTTCGTCGGGCTGCCGACCCTCGAGGCGTTGAGCCGGAACCCCGTCACCACGAGTGTCTTCGAGGAGGTCGCCGAGGTCCGGCACGTCTCGCTCGGCCGCCGCGCGGACCTGGTGGTCGTCGCCCCCGCCACCGCCGACTCGCTCGCCCGGATGGCGGCCGGCCTGGCCGGTGACCTGCTCGGCACGACGCTCCTGGCGACCGAGGCCCCCGTCCTCGTCGCCCCGGCGATGCACCCGCAGATGTGGGAGCACCCCGCGACCCGGGCGAACGTCGCCACGCTGCGGTCCCGCGGTGTGGCGTTCGTCGGCCCCGAGGTCGGTGCGCTCACCGGCGACGACGCCGGCATCGGGCGGATGTCGGAACCCGACGCGATCGTGGCGGCTGCCCTGTCGGTGCTCGACCGCACGGCGGACGCACGCCCGACCGACGGAGCCGAGCACGGCCTCCCGTCGGACGGTGCCGGCAACCGCGGGGCCGGCGCCCGCGGGGAGCAGGGCGACCTGGACGGCGTCCGCGTCGTCGTCAGTGCCGGTGGTACCCGCGAGCCCTTCGACCCCGTCCGCTTCGTCGGCAACCGCTCGAGCGGCCGCCAGGGCATCGCGATCGCAGCGGCTGCGGCCGCCCGCGGCGCCGACGTGACGCTCGTCGCCGCGAACGTGGACGGCGGCCTCACGGCGGACCTCGACGCGCGCGTGGTCCCGGTCGGCTCCGCACTCGAGCTCGCGGACGCCATGCACGCAGCCGCAGCCCAGGCTGACGTCGTCGTGATGACCGCGGCGGTCGCCGACTACCGCCCCGCCGAGGTGCTCGGCGAGAAGCTCAAGAAGGACGCGCAGGGCGAGCGGATGACGCTCGAGCTCGTGCGGAACCCGGACGTGCTCGCGAACCTCGTCGCCGCGCGTCGCACCGGGCAGGTCGTCGTGGGGTTCGCCGCCGAGACCGAACCGGACCGGGACGCCCGGATCGAGCTCGGCCGCGCCAAGATCGCCCGGAAGCCGGCCGACCTGCTCGTGGTGAACCGGGTCGGCTGGTCCGAGGGGTTCGAGCGCGAGGAGAACGCCATCGAGGTGCTCGTCCCCGGCGGCGAGGTCGTCCGCGAGGCCTCCGGCACCAAGGCCGACGTCGCCTCCGTGCTCCTGGACCTGATCGCGACCGCGCTGACCTGAGCCCGGAACCCGGCCGCGACCTGGGAACCGTCGTGGTCTCCCGTGCCACGGTGGGTGCATGGGACGACGCTCCGAACGCGCCAGGCGCGCCACCAGGACGGCGGGCGTGCTCGCCGTCATCCTGGGCGGCGCCGGCGTCACGCACTTCCTCCGTCCGCGCGGCTACGACCGCATCGTCCCGGCTGGCCTGCCGCCGCGGGTCACGACCCTGGCGTCCGGCGTCGCCGAGCTCGGCATCGCGACCGGCCTGGTGGTCCCGGCGACCCGGCGTGCGGCCGGGATGGCGGCAGCAGCGCTGTTCGTCGCGGTGTTCCCGGCGAACCTCAAGATGGCGCGCGACCTGCTCGACAGCCCCCGCTCCACCCGGACCATGCGCATCGTCTCGGTGCTGCGCCTCCCGCTGCAGGCACCGCTCGTCGCGTGGGCCCTGCGCGTCGGTCGGCACGCACCCCGGGGATGACCGCCGCCGCGCGGGACCGGGCCGCGGTGCCGCTGCTGCACCGCCCCGTGACCGTGCACGCGTGGGACGACGTCGTCTTCGCGCACTGGCGCCACGACCCCGGGGCGCTCGCCGACCTGGTCCCCCGCGGCACCCGCCCGGACGTCGTCGACGGCAGCGCCTGGGCCGGGCTGTCGGCGTACGTCTTCCGCGAGACGCGGGTCCCGCCGTTCCCGCCGTCCGGCCGGCTCGGCACGATGACCGAGGTCACGGTCGAGATCCTGACGGTGGACGACGCCGGACGGCACGGGGTCGTCTACCGGACGGTCGACACCGGGAACGTTCCGGCGATCGTGGCGGCGCACGCGCTGCTCGGGGTGCCGTACACGTTCTCGCACGCGCGAGCGAGGCGCCGCGGGGACACCCTGACGTACCGGTCGGTGCGACACCGGAGCGGGTTGCGGGCGCCGGTGGTCCGGTCCGACCGGTCCGGAGGCTCGGTGCCTGCCCGGCATGCCGCCTCCGTCCGGGTCGTGGCCGGGCCCGTCGACGACTCGCCGCTGGCCGCCGACCTCACCACCCGGGCCGGCATCCACGCCAGGTACCTGTCGCAGACCGTGTTCTGGCAGCGCCAGCACGACCCGCTGACGCTCCGGAGCGCACGGCTCGAACGACTCGACGGAGACCTGCCCGACGCCGTCGGCCTGCCCGGGCTGCTCGACCGGCACCCCGACTCGCTCCTGGTCCTGGACGGCACGACGGTCCGCTACGCGTGGGGCGAGGTGGTCCGGTGAGTTCCGACCCCTTCGACCTCGCCCGGTTCGTCCGCGCCCAGGAGGGCGTGCACGAGGTCGCGCTCGCCGAGCTGCGCCGCGGCCGGAAGACCTCGCACTGGATGTGGTTCGTCTTCCCGCAGCGCGACGGGCTCGGGAGGAGCGCGATGTCCGAGCGGTACGCCATCCGGAGCGACGACGAGGCCCGCGCCTACCTCGCCGACCCGGTCCTCGGCCCCCGCCTGCTCGAGGTCGCCGATGCCGCCGCGACCGCTCCCGCGCGCTCGGTCGATGCCCTGATGGGCGGGGTCGACGCGCTGAAGCTGCGGTCCTCCATGACCCTGTTCGCGGCCGTCGCAGCCGACCCTGGACCCTTCCGGGCGGTGCTCGACCGGTGGTGGCCGGCAGCGGAACACGACACACGCTGAGCCGACCGGAACGCCGTTCGCATATCAGGTATCGTGACCGATGCGTCCGCACCGACCACTCGTCGGGCCGCCGGACTCCTGAACTCGAAGGAAACGACATGCCGGTCCCCAGCAGCGCCCCGACCGAACACCAGCTGCTCCGCGACACCGTCCGCCAGAAGATCCACGAGGCGATCATGGACGGCACCCTGGAGCCCGGCGAGCGACTCAACGACGAGGAACTCATCGCATGGCTCGGCGTCTCCCGGACCCCCATCCGTGAAGCCCTCAGCCAGCTCGCCCGCGCCGGCCTGATCGAGATGGCACCGAACCGCTACACGCGGGTCACCACGCCGCAGCCGACCGAGGTGATCGAGGCGCTCCAGACCCTCGGGGTGCTCTTCGGCGGGGTCGTCCGCCTCGCGGTGCCCCGTCTCGGTGCCGCGTCCCGCAAGAAGATCCTGTCGGCGCTCGACAAGACCATCAAGGAGTTCGAGTCGCACGACGTCAGCGGCGTGAACAAGGACGCCCTCGGGGTCTTCGCGCTGTACGTCGACGAGTGCGGCAACGACAACCTCCGCCGGGTGTGCGCGGACACGATGGACGGCCTGGCGTTCCGCCTGCGCCTGCCGAACCTGGACGAGCTGGTCGACTGGGACCAGATGACGGCGGACTTCAAGCGGCTCCGGACCGCGACGGAGAACGGCGACAACATCGCGGCGGAGCTCGCGACCGAGGCGATCCACCAGCTCCCCGGCGAGAAGCACTGACACCGAGGCGTGTCCTTGCTGTTGCACTGAGCATCGGTACAGGAAGCGCCGCGCTACCATCGCCAGGACCGCACGAACCCGAACCCGAAAGCAGCAGATGAGCCCTCGGCAGCAGGACCGCACCGAGATCGCAGCCCGGCTCGCCGCGGCGGTCGGACGCATCAACCGACGAGCGCGGACCGACTCGGCCTCGCTCGGCTACGGCATCGTCTCCGCACTCGCCACCATCCAGCGCGAAGGACCCCTGCGCCCGGGCGACCTGTCCCGCCTCGAGGTCGTGACGAAACCGACGATGACCCGCATCCTGACGGAGCTCGAGCAGCGCGGCTTCATCGCGCGCGAGGCCGACCCGCGGGACGGCCGGGCGTTCATGGTGAGCGCCACCCCCGAGGGCATCGCGGCCGTCGAACAGGCCCGTTCCCAGCGCACCGGGATCGTCGCCGAGCTCATCGAGGAACTCCCCGCCGCGGACGTCGCGGCGATCGCCGGCGCCCTCGAGGCACTCGAGCGCGTGGCGCAGGGTCACACCTCCCAGGAGAACCCCAGCTCGGCCGGCTGAGCCGGGCGTTACCGAACCGTTACCGACACGCCACCCGGGGGTGGACGGACGGTTCTGCCAGTGTTCGTGCACGACCTGTCCAGGCAGGGTCGTCATCGTTGCCGCTTCGCCACCGCGGCAGCCGCCCCACACGGCTGCGCACCGGCGACGGACGGGCCCCACACCACCGTCCGGTCTCCCCCGGCTCACCCATGCCCCCTCGCGACGACGCAGCGCGCACGAACGAACCGCCCGACAACCGGAATCGATGACAGGACACAACCCCGAACTCCCGACCGACACCACCACCACCCGCCGCGCGGCACTGGACTCCCCGGGCCGCCGGATGCGCCGGACACTCCGGAAGCGCGGCGTGCTCATCGCCGGCGGCGCCGCGGTGCTCGCGATCGCCGGCGGCGCGCTGACCGTCGGCACCCAGCCCGCGATCGGCGAGGCCATCGGCATGCCGACCGCCACCCCGACGCCGGGCCTCAGCGGCACCGCACTCGACCGTGCGCAGGCCGCCGCGACGATCGAGACCGCGAAGACCGTCGTCCAGGACGCCAACGACAAGACCGACACGACGGCGCTCGAGCAGCGGATCAGCTCACTGTCCGGCTACACGAAGCTCTCCGGCGGAGCGCTCAGCGCACGGATCGAGTCCACGGTCGACACCACGCAGGACGTCGCCCAGGCGAGCGCCGACCAGGACAAGCACGACGCCGACGCCGCCGCAGCAGCAGCGGCCGCAGCAGCGAAGGCGAAGGCGGACGCTGCCGAGGCAGCAGCCGCGGCGGCCGCGAAGGCGAAGGCCCAGGCGGCCGCGAACACCCCCGCCGGGGCCAAGGCGACCGCGAGCTCCCTCGCCGCGTCGCGGTACGGCTGGGGCGCCGACCAGTTCCAGTGCCTCGACAGCCTCTGGACCAAGGAGTCCGGCTGGGACTACCAGGCGTACAACGCCTCGGGCGCGACCGGCATCCCGCAGGCGCTCCCCGGGTCGAAGATGGCCACCATCGCGGCCGACTGGAAGACCAACGCGACGACCCAGGTGACCTGGGGTCTCCAGTACATCAAGGACGCGTACGGCACGCCGTGCTCGGCCTGGGCGCACTCGCAGGCCACCAACTTCTACTGAGCACGCATCGCGACGGGGCTCCTGGGTTTCCCCAGGGGCCCCGTTCTCGTGTAGTCATGCACAGTGACGACGATCGGACTCCGCCGCATGGGACCGCGCGACCCCGCGGAGGGGCACCGCGCCGCCAGCCCCCTCGAGCTGCTCTTCGACCTGGTGTTCGTCGTCGCCGTCGGGTTCGCCGCGACGAACCTGCACGAGATCGAGTCGGAGGGACAGGTCAGCTCAGCGATCCTGTCGTTCGCGATGGTGTTCTTCTCGATCTGGTGGGCCTGGCTGAACTTCTCCTGGTTCGCCACGTCGTTCGACATCGACGACTGGCTCTACCGGGTGATGACGTTCGTCCAGATGGCGGGCGTGCTCGTGCTCGCCGCCGGGGTCGGACCGGCGATGCAGGACGGCTCGTTCACCATCGTCGTGATCGGGTACGTGGTGATGCGGCTGGCGCTCGTCGGCCAGTGGATCCGCGTCGCCGCGTCGTCCCCGCGCTACCGGTCGACCGCGCTGCACTACGTGGTCGGCATCACCGTCGTCCAGGTGTTCTGGGTCGCGATGCTGTTCCTGCCCGCGCACTGGCAGCTGTTCGTCGCGCCGGTGCTCGTGCTCCTCGAGGTCCTCGTCCCGATCTGGTCGGAGTCCCGCGCGGAGACCACGCCGTGGCACCGGCACCACATCGCCGAGCGCTACTCCCTGTTCACGCTCATCGTCCTCGGTGAGGGGCTCGTCGCCTCAGCCAGCGCGGTCATCGACGGCTTGCGGGACGCCGAGCACCTCGGACCGCTGCTCGTCCTCGCCGCCTGCGGGCTCGTGATCGTCGCCGGGCTGTGGTGGATCTACTTCTCCCGCGAGCAGCACGAGCACATCCGCGGGCTGGCGAGCGCGCTGGTGTTCGGGTACGGCCACTACTTCGTCTTCGCAGCGGCTGCGGCACTGCCGGCGGGCATCGAGGTCGCCGTCAGCGCCGACGCCGGCGAGGCGGACCTGTCCCACGCGTCCGTCGCGGCAACCGTGGCGGTGCCGGTCGCGCTGTTCGTGGCGTCGATCTGGGCGCTCGCGCTCCGCCCGTCGCTGTCCACCCGGTGGAACGTCGTCGTCGTGGTGCTGACGCTCGCGATCCTCGCGAGCATCGCGGTGCCCGCGCTGTCGCTCGTGGCGACCGCACTGCTGGTCGTGGCGATCGTCGTGGTGCTGGAGGTCGCGGCCCTGCGGCCCACCCCGTGACGGACTGGAGGCCCGGTGCCAGCTGGCACCGGGCCTCCAGTCCGTCACGTGGCCGGCCACCCACCCGCGTTCGCGGTCTGCGTGAGTGTCGGTGTCGGTGTCAGCCCACCCGGGCGATGCGGACGTCGACCCGGGCCAGGGTGAGACCGTGGCGGTCGCACTCCGCGAGCACCGCGTGGTGGACCGCGCGCGCGACCTGCGGGGCCGGCAGGACGCCGTCGGTCCCGATGACGATGCGCAGGACGTCACCGTCCAGGACGACGCGCGCGGACCCGGCCGCCTGCCGGACCGCGGTCACCGTGCTCTGGAGCGTCGGCCGCGCCCGGTACACCTCGGCGACGCCGGGGACCGCGAGCACCGCCGCCTCGACGGCGACGAGTGCTGGTGCCTGCTCGATGTCGCTCATGCGCCCGTCTCCTCGGCGGTCTCGGTGGTGGTGTCCGTCGGCTGGTGTCCGACGATGAGGTCACGGACCAGCACGTCGATCGCCTCGACGACCAGGTCCGTCTGTTCACGGAGCGCCGAGGCGACGGCTGCCCGGACCAGGTCGGCCGTCGCGGGGATGGAGGGTCCGGCGACGATCGCGACCTCGACCGCGACCCGCACCGGTGCCGCGAGCTCGGTCACGTCGCCGTCGATCGAGCACCGTGCGACGACGATGCCGGGCACCGCGTCACCGGCGCGGCGGACCAGGGAGCGGATCGCACCCTCGGTCATCACCGGGTGCTCGGTCTCGGACTCGGCGCGGAGCGGGACGTCGCGGCCGGACCGGGCCTCGAGCGAGATGTTCGCCAGGACCCCGCCGATCCAGGAGTCGTCCGCGGGGGCTTCGTCCCGCGCGGCGGCTTCGAGCGAACCGAGCGACGCCTGCCGGAGCCGGATGATCGCCGCGAGGGCGTTCTGGCAGGCCGGCGAGCCGTCGATGCCCGGGTCTGCCGGCTGCATCCCGGCGTCCAGGTAGTCGGCGAGCTCGTCGATCGTGTGACCGTCGAGGTCTTCGGGTTCGAGTGCCGAGAGGACCACGTTCTCGGGTGCGTCGGTCATCGCCATCCCTCCATCAGTCGGATCATGTTCTTCCTGGCGCGGGACAGCAATCCGCGGACGGTCGAGAGCGGCACGTCGAGCTCCTCGGCGATCTCCTCGTACCGGTACTCCAGCACTTCCTTCATCAGCCAGCAGCGTCGCTGCGCCTCCGGCAGGGCCGCGAGGGCGAGCTCGACCGCGTGCTCGCGGTCACGGGCCTCGGCGACCCGTTCGGGTGCGCCGTCGTCGGGCGCGGCGACCTCGAGCTCGGTGACGTCGTCGTGGTCACGGCGGGCACGGATCCGGTCGAGGCACTTCCGGCTGAGGATCCGCATCAGCCAGGCCTTCACGTGGGCGCGGTCCTCGAGCGAGTCGAGCCGGTTCCAGGCCGTGATGAAGGTCTCCTGGACGACGTCGTCGAGCTCGTCGGTCGACCCGAGGGTACGGCGTGCGTAGGCGCGGAGGAGCGGGGTGTGCCGACGGATCAGGACCTCGAAGGCACGGACGTCGCCGTCGGCGGACCGACCGGCGAGGACGCCGTCGTCGAGTTCCGCCAGTGGCGTCCGGTTCGGTGGGTGTTGCACGGTTTCCTTCTACCGGTCGCGGTTGCGTGATGCCTGGTGGCAGGGTGGGACCATGTCGTTCGTCACCGCCGTCTGCCGCGTCGACCGCCTGCTCCCGGACTCGGGCACGATCGGGATCACCGCGATCGACAAGCGCCCCGTCGACGGACCCGTGCGGGTGCGGCCGCTCGGCCTGTACGCCGACGTGCAGGCGGACCGCAAGCACCACGGCGGTGAGGACCAGGCCGTCTACGCCTACGCCGACGAGGACGCCGCACACTTCGCCGCGGTGCTCGACCGTCCGGTGCCCGCCGGGCTCTTCGGGGAGAACCTCCGGACCACCGGCGTCGACGTCACCGGCGCCGTCACCGGGGAACGCTGGCGGGTCGGGGCCACCCTCGAGCTCGAGGTCACCATCCCGCGGATCCCCTGCGGCACCTTCGCCCGCCGCATCGGCGTGGACAAGTGGGTCAAGCGGTTCACCGAGGAAGGGCGCCCCGGTGCCTACTTCCGGGTCGTGAAGTCCGGGCCGGTGGCCGCGGGCGACACAATCCAGGTCCTGTCCCGGCCGGAGCACGGCGTGACCATCGGGGACGTGTTCGCCGGGCTGACGCCGACGCAGGCACAGGCCGTGCTGGACGCGTCCGCACCCGGGGCCGGTGGGCGTCCGCTGGCGCCGAAGGTCCTGCGCGAGGTCACGAAGGTGTTGGCGCGCGCCGGGGTGTGAGCGTCGGGCGGGTTCAGCGCACGGTCCGGAACCGGGCGACGTCGACGACGTCGTCGTCCCGCAGCGCCGGGTAGTGCGACCGCAGTCCAGCGCGCAGGTCGGCGACGGAGCCGACGTGCTCGTCCCGGGCGTCGTCGGCGTCGATCGCGTCGACGCGCTTCCGGACGACCGACTCGATCACCGCACCGACGGTCGTGAACCCCTCGGCGTGCTCGTCCTCGAACACGAACGTCGTCGGCCCCGTGCCCAGCGGGTCGTCGTGGCGGATCGTCGCGGTCTTCCGGCCGGCCAGGACGTCGTCACGGTAGCGACCGTTGAACCGCACGATGCGCGGGGCCGGACGGTCCGGCCACGCGTAGGCACGGGGCAGCAGGCTGCGGACCGGGACGCCCTCGGGCTCGCCGTGCCCGGCGCCGTCGACGTCCGGCGCGGGCACCAGGACCAGGACGTGCGGGTGCAGGTCGAGCAGCACCTGCCGGCAGCGACCGCACGGTGCGAGCACTCCGCGGCCGCCGTCCCCGACCGCGACGATCGCCATCACCGGGTCGTCGGAGACGGCTGCCGCGGCACCGAGCACCGCGAGTTCGGCGCACGGCCCACCGGTGAAGTGGAAGACGTTCGCCGCGGTGTGGACGCGTCCGGAGAGGTCGATCGCCGCGGCGGCGACGGTGTGCGTTCCCCCGTGCGCCCCGTCTCCCGGGAGTCGTGCGGCCGCGGCGGTCGCCGCGTCGAGGATCATCCTGTCGGTGCGCCAGAGCATGCCCCCAGACTGGCAGACGCGGCGGTGCCCGTCGCGGGTGCGGGACGGTCGTGGTCGCGGCGGGACGTCAGGCCCGGTCGCGGCCCCGGGTCGGGTCGATGGGCCGCTTCGCCCGTGGCCGCCCGGCGACCACGAGGTCGTAGGCGTTCGCCACGAGGTCCTCGACCAGGGTCTCGTCGATGCCGGCCCCCGGCGACAGCGTGATCCAGTGGCGCTTGTTCATGTGCCAGCCCGGGGTGATCTCCTCGTGGTCACGCACGAGCGCCGCACCGTGCGGGGGCGCGCACTTGAGGTTGACGATGGGCACGCCGCGGAGCTCCGACGTCATCACGAACATCTTGCCGACGACCTTGTAGACGAAGGCGCCCTCGCCGAAGGGCTGGGTCTCCTCGGTCGCCGGCAGCGCGAGCGCCGTGCGGGCCGCGGCCTCGTGCAGTGCATCGCCGTCCATGCACCCAGCATGCCGCAGACGTCCGACGCCGCACCTCCGGACCGGACGGCAGGCTCCCCTGGACTGGGGACGGCACATCGACCCGAGGGATCGTTACGATCGGCCTGCCACGTACCCGACGTGGCACGGAACACCCGTGGGGGAACCATGCGCATCATCCGGACCATCGGCATCGCGGCGACCGCGATCGTCCTCGCCACCACCGTCTCCGTCGGCACCGCGGTGTCGGCCGAGGCCGCGACGACCACCTACAAGAACTGCGACGCGGTGCACAAGGTGTACTCCGGCGGCATCGCGAAGAAGTCCACGAAGGACAACACCGTCCGCTCCGGTGGCAAGGTCACGCACCGCGCCTTCAAGGGCACCGTGAAGAAGGACGACGCGCTCTACAACGCGAACAAGAAGCTCGACGCCGACGCCGACGGGATCGCCTGCGAGAAGAGCTGACGCGCGCGGCTGCCGCTGCCGCGCGCTGCCGCTGCCGCGCGCTGCCGCCGCCGCGCGCTGCCGCCGCCGCCGCCGCGCGCTGCCGCCGCCGCGCGCTGCCGCCGCCGCCGCCGCGCGCTGCCGCTGCCGCGCGTGCGTCAGAGCGAGGGCACGCCCTCGCCACCGGACCGCGGCCGCGCCGTCCCGGCGACCCCGGTCACGACCGACCCCGCCGGGACGTCCTTCGTGACGACCGTGTTCGCCCCGACGACGGAGTCGTGCCCGACGGTGATCGCCCCGATCAGGGAGGACCCGGCACCGAGCACCACCCGGTCCCCCACGGTCGGGTGCCGCTTCGCACCCGGTCCGTGCGCACCACCGCGTCCGCCGAGCGTCACACCGTGGAACACGAGGACGTCGTCCCCGACCACCGCGGTCTCGCCGATGACGACGCCCATGCCGTGGTCGATGAAGAAGCGCCGGCCGATGCGGGCTCCGGGGTGGATCTCGATGCCGGTCAGCGCTCGGGCGGCCTGCGCCACGACCCGGGCGGCGAACCGGGACCCGGGCAGGTCACGCGCGATCCACAGCCGGTGTGCGACCCGGTACGCCCAGATGGCGTGCAGTCCGGAGTAGACGACGGCGTTCTCGAGGTCTCCGCGGGCAGCGGGGTCCCCACGGCGTGCTGCGGCGAGGTCCTCCCGGATGGTCCGCAGCACGCCTCGGCGGCGAGGGGTCACGCAGTGAGTCCCTCGAACAGCACGGTGGACAGGTAGCGCTCGCCGGTGTCGCAGACGATGGCGACGACGCGCTTGCCGGCGTTCTCGGGCCGGGCGGCGATCTCGAGCGCCGCGTGGATGATCGCGCCGGAGGAGATCCCCGCGAGGATGCCCTCGTCGGTCGCCAGTGCGCGGGCCACGCGGAGGGCGTCGTCGAGCTCGACGTCGAACACCTCGTCGATCACGGACTGGTCGAGGACCTCCGGGATGAAGTTCGCGCCGATGCCGGCGATCTTGTGCGGGCCGGCCTTGCCCTCGGTGAGCAGCGGCGAGTCCTTCGGCTCGACCGCGACGATCTGCACGCCGGGGACACGCTCCTTGAGCACCTGCCCGACGCCCGTGATCGTGCCACCCGTGCCGACACCCGCGACGAACACGTCGACGTGTCCCTCGGTGTCGCGGAGGATCTCCTCCGCCGTGGTCTTCCGGTGGATCGCCGCGTTCGCCGCGGTCTCGAACTGGTGCGCGAGGATCGCTCCCGGCGTCTCGTCGACGATGGACGCGGCCTTCGACACGGCGCCCTTCATGCCCTCGGCCCCGGGCGTGAGGACGATCTCCGCGCCGTAGGCACGCATCACGGCACGGCGCTCGACGCTCATCGTCTCGGGCATCGTGATGACGACGTGGTACCCCCGGGCGGCGCCGACCAGGGCGAGCGCGATGCCCGTGTTGCCCGACGAGCCCTCGACGATGGTGCCGCCCGGCTTCAGCTCGCCGGACTCCTCTGCCGCGTCGATGATCGCGACGCCGAGCCGGTCCTTCACGCTGGCGCCGGGGTTGTAGAACTCGAGCTTCGCGAGCACCTCGGCGCCGCCGTCGGCGGGCAGCCGGTTCAGCCGCACCAACGGGGTGTTGCCGAACGCCTGCGAGATGTTGTCGTAGATGGTGCCGGTCATCGGTTCCGTCCTCACTCGGGTCACGTCCGCGACCCTTCTCCGGAGGCGCGGTGTGCGCCCGATCCTAGCCACCGGATCCGTGGACGAACGCGACAGCACGCCCGCGTTCGCGCGCCGCATCTCCCCGCCCGGTGTCGCTTCCGACGGACCGGACCCCGCCGCGGCTAGCGCACCAGCGCGGTCCGGGCGAACCGTTCGTCGGTGGCCTCGAGCACGCGGAGCACGTTGCCGCTCGCGAGGGCCTCGAGGTCCGGGGCGCCCCAGCCCCGGCGCTCGAGCTCCGCGGCGAGCACGGGGTACCGCGAGACGTCCCGGAGGTCCGGCGGCAGCACCGGCGTGCCGTCGTAGTCGCCGCCGAGTCCGATGTGCCGGACGCCGGCGACCGCACGCGCGTGCTCGACGTGGTCGGCGACGTCGGACACGGTGACGAGCGGTCCCTCGCCCACCGAACCCGATTCCTCCCAGTCGGCCCAGGCGCGCGACACGAACTTGGGCACGAACGTGATCATCACGACGCCGCCGTTGTCGCCGAGGCGAGCGAGCACGTCGTCCGGCACGTTCCGCGGGTGGTCGTCGACGGCGATGGTCGAGGAGTGGCTGAAGAGCACCGGTTGCGTGGCGACGTCGAGCGTGTCGCGCATGGTCGTCGGCGCGGTGTGCGAGAGGTCGACGAGCATGCCGATCCGCTCCATCTCGGCGACGATCTGCCGTCCGCGGTCGGTCAGGCCGCCGTGCGCCCGAGCACCCGTCGCGGAGTCCGCCCACGGGGTGTCGTCGTTGTGCGTCAGGGTCATGTAGCGCACGCCGAGGCGGGCGAGGTCGCGCAGCACCGCGAGGTCGTCGCCGATTGAGTGCCCGCCCTCCGCACCGAGCAGCGACGCGATGCGGCCCTCCGCGACGGCGGCACGGACCTCGGCGGCCGTGCGGGCGAGCGCGAGGTCGTCCGGGTACCGCTCGATCAGCCGGTGTGCGACGTCGATCTGCTGCAGCGTCGTGCGGACCGGGTCCGGCTCGTCCGCGGGCACGAACACCGACCAGAACTGCCCGACGACCCCGCCGGCCCGCAGTTTCGGGAGGTCGGTGTGCAGCGAGCCGGCCTCGGTGTCGATGTCCTCGACCCCGGAGTCGTGCGACGCACGGCGCTCCCAGGGCAGGTCGTTGTGGCCGTCGATCACCGGGAACGGAAACGTCATGGCATCGACCGTACCGCCGGCGGGAGAATGGCCCCATGACCGTGTCGTTCCGCCTCGTCACGCTGCTCGACGCGCCCCCGGCCGAGGCCTTCGCGCTGTCGCTCGACATCGGCGCCCACGAGCGGTCGCTCGCCGCGACCGGCGAACGCGCCGTGGCCGGCACGGTCTCGGGGACGATCGGCCTGGGCGAGACGGTCACGTTCCGCGCACGGCACCTCGGGGTGGTCTGGCGGCTGACGAGCAAGGTCACCGCGGTGGAGGCCCCACACCGGTTCGTCGACGAACAGGTCCGTGGTCCGTTCGCCCACTTCCACCACGAGCACCGGTTCGAGCCGTCTGGTCCGGGCACGCGGATGGTCGACGAGGTCACGTTCCGCGCGCCGTTCGGTCCGCTCGGGCGGCTCGCCGAGGTCCTGGTGCTCGCGCGGTACATGCCCCGCGTGCTCGAGGCACGGAACCGGGCGTTGGCCGCCGAGCTGCGCCGGGCCAACTGCGCGTAGGCGGGCGGCGGCGCGCCCGATGACCCGTCGCACAACCGAAAGCACTTCGCACCACGCAATTGCGTGGTGCGAAGTGCTTTCGGTTGTGCGGCGCGGCGCGGCGGGCGCAAGCGCGAGGCGCGCGCCTCGCGGCTCAGGGAGCGGCGAGCTCGCCGAGCGCGTCGTAGGCGGCAGCGACCGCGTCGACCCGGGAACGCCCCGCGGGCCCGGAGGCCTCGTAGACGTCGTTCGCGATCGCCGCGACGACCGCGAACAGCGCCGCGAGCGAGTCGAACGCGGACGGTGAGTCCACCGGGCACAGGATCGTCGTCGCCGCCGGGGCCGCGATGACCGCGGCCGTCGGGTCGCCGATCACGACGACGTCCGCGCCGGACGCCACGCAGTGCCGCACGAGCCGGTCGATCCCCGCCGCGTGCCGTCGGACGGTGACCACGACGACGAGGTCCCGGCGGTCGAGGTCGGCCACCTCTTCCCCGAGGCGCTGCCCAGGCGCCGGCCCCACCCGGACGTCGGGCCGGACCTGTGCCAGCTGCGCGCGGAGCTGCAGGGCGATCGGGTGCGCACCGCGTTCACCGAAGACGAGCACCCGCTGCGCGCGCATGATGCGGCGGGCAAGTCGTGGTCGTTCGGCGCGTGCGAGCGAGGCGAACGCCGCGTCGAGGTTCCGCGACTCCACGGCTCGCTGGTCGACGTGGGCGGCGTCCTCCGCGGCCCAGGGCAGCCCCGTGCCACGGGCCGACATGAGTTCCTGCCGGACCTCTGCGGCGTCCTGGAAGCCGAGGGAGCGGACCAACCGCGACACCGTGGCCTTCGAGGTGCCCGACTCGGCCGCGAGCTGCGCCGAGGTGCCGACGAGCAGGAGCTCCGGGTCGTGCCGGACCATCGCGGCCACGCGGCGCTCGGCCGGCGAGAGCTGCTCCCACACGGCGTCGATGCGCCCGCAGACATCGGGCTGGGCGGCGGTCACGGCGTCGGCTCGAACGCGGGGTCGGCCGCCAGGTGCAGCACCGCTGCGGCGAGCGCGTCGAGTCCGAGGGCGATGTCATCCTCGGAGACGAACTCGTCCGGGTGGTGGCTGATGCCATCCGGGTTGCGCAGGAAGAGCATCGCGACGTCGGTCACGAGTCCGAGCGACATGGCGTCGTGGCCGGCACGGGAGAAGAGCTCCAGCGGCTGCTGCTCACCGGTGGCGACGATCCCGGCGCGGACCGCGTCCATCAGCCGGGGTGCGCAGAACACCGCTGGCGCCCGGTGCACCTCGGTCGGTTCGACGCTCACGCCGCGACGTTCGCCGATCAGCGCGAACGCCTTCGTGATCTCGTCCCACACCCGGTCGCGGCCGTCGTCGAACTCGCCGCGGAGGTCCACCGAGAACCGCGCGAGGCCGGGGACGACGTTCACCGCTCCGGGCTCGACGGTCAGGGTGCCGACCGTGCCGACCGTGCCGACGTGCTGCGATGCCCGGCAGATGCGTTCGACGGCGAGCGCTGCCTCTGCCGCGGCCAGGAGTGCGTCGTGGCGTCGGTCGTACGGGGTACCGCCGGCGTGCCGGGCTTCGCCGACGGCCTCGACCGTGAAGCGCCGTGCGCTGGCGATGCTCGTCACGACGCCGAGGGCCTGGTCCGCGGCTTCGAGGTACGGCCCCTGCTCGATGTGCGCCTCGAGGTAGCCGACGAGCCGCGACGGGTCGACCGCGGCGTCGGTGACCCGGGCCGGGTCGAGCCCGAAGTCGGTGAAGGCCTGGCGGAGGGTGGTGCCGTCCTCGTCGACGAGCTCCCACCAGGCGTCGTCCCAGACCCCGGCGACCGCCGACGACCCGAGGAGCGCCTTGCCGAAGCGGGTGCCTTCTTCGTCGGAGAACGCGATCACCTGGATGCCGAACGGCAGCGGGGTGCTGGCGGCGAGCCGGGCGACGGTCGCGATGCCCATGAGCACCCCCACGATCCCGTCGTAGCGGCCGGCGTCCACCACGGTGTCGAGGTGCGAGCCGATGAGGAGCACCGGGGCGTCCGGCGTGGATCCGGGGACGCTGCCGTGCAGGTTGCCGGCGTCGTCCTGCCAGGTGGTCATCCCGGCGTCCTGCATCCAGCGCGCGACGATCGTGTTCACGCGGGCGTGCTCCGGGGAGAGGTAGACGCGGGTCAGGTGGCCCGGTGTCGCGCTCACGGTGGCGAGTTCGTCGCACCACCCCACGATCGTCGATGCCTGCTGCCGGGCGGTCGCCGAGGCGGCGAGCGTCGCGGCGCTCACGAGCGCACCAGCGGACCGGGCGCAGCCGCCGCACCAGTCGCGTCGAGCGCAGCGGGTGCGACGGGTGCAGCGGGCGCGACGGGCGCGGCGGCGGCGTAGACGTCGAGCGCAGCGTCCACGCCACCGCCCTGCGGTACCGCGAACCCCCCGCGACGCAGCGACTGCTCGAGCGCGGCGAGCGTCGTCACGACGGCGTCCTTGCGGGCGTTGTAGCCCATCGTCCCGATCCGCCAGACCTTGCCGTGCAGCGGCCCGAACGACGTCCCGATCTCGATGCCGTGGTCCTCGAGCAGGGACCCGCGGACGGCGTCCCCGGAGACCTCGGACGGGATCGTGACCGCGACGACGTTGTGCATCTTGTGTCCGACGTCACCGAACACCTGCAGTCCGAGCCCCTGCACCCCGGCGAGCATCGCCCGGCCGGCCAGTTCGTGTCGGGCGACCACTGCGGCGCGGCCTTCGTCGAGCAGGATCCGGGCGCACTCGTTCGCGGCGTAGAGCATCGACGCCGCTTCGGTGTGGTGGTTGAGCCGTCGCGGCCCCCAGTAGTCCAGGATCATCGCGAGGTCGAGGTAGTTGGAGCGGATCGGATCGTCGGACACGTCGTCCCCGGGCTCGCGGATGCCGGCCTCGACGCTGCGACGCTCGTCCAGCACGGACACCGCGCGCGGGGACAGGGTCAGCGGTGCGCTGCCGGACGGTCCGCCGAGGCACTTCTGCAGCCCGGCGCTGACGGCGTCGATCCCCCAGGCGTCGACCTCGAGCGGGTTGCCGCCGATCGTCGCCGTGGCGTCCGTGTAGAACAGCACGCCGTGCCGCTCGCAGATCGCGCCGAGTTCGTCGAGCGGCTGGTTCATCGTCGTGGAGGTGTCACCCTGCACGATCGCGAGCAGCTTCGGTCGGACGCGGACGATCGCGTCCTGGATCGCGGAGGTGGGGAACACCCGTCCCCACTCGGTCTCGATGGTGTGGACTTCGGCTCCGGCGCGGCCGGCGATCTCCGCGAGCAGGTGCCCGAAGCGGCCGAACACCGGCACGAGCACGCGGTCACCCGGGGCGAGCAGCGACACGAGCGCCGCTTCGATGCCGGCACGGGAGGTGCCGTCGACGAGCACGGTGGCGTCGTTGGTGGTGCCGAACACCTGGCGGTACAGCGCCTGCGTCTCGTTCATCGCGCCGGTCATCCAGGGGTCGTACTGCCCGACGAGCGGCGTCGACAGGGCCCGCAGCACGCGGGGGTCGGCGTTGATCGGGCCGGGGCCCATGAGGAGTCGAGCGGGTGGGTTCACCGGGTGCATTGGTATCTCCGTTCCGTGATCGATCGTATCGAAACGATCGTTACGACAGTGTTTCGGCGAGCTCGACGATCGCCCGGTCCGAGCCGGCCGGTCCGATCAGGCCGATACCGACAGGCGCGCCGTCGACGGTGAGCAGCGGCGCGCTGACGGCGGGCAGGCCGCCGACGCCTGCGACGGCCGTCATCCGCAGGGTGGCCGCACGGGTGCGCAGGACGGTGTCGCTGGATGCGGTCCGCCCCGGCGCCGGGCCCGGCACCGTCGGGAGGCACAGCACGCCGCCGCCGATCGCCGCACGCACCAGGGTGCGCAGGTCCGCCAAACGCGCCCGCGCCGACACCTCGGCGTGCGTCGTGATCGTCGCGGCTGCGGCGAACCGGGAGGCGACGTCGTCGCCGAGGGCACCGGGGTGGGCCTGGACCCAGGCGCCGTCGTTCCGCCAGGCCTCGGCCGCCTGGACGACCCGGAGCGTCTCCGCGAGGTCGTCGAGCGCCGGCAGGTCGATGTGCCGAACGGGCCGTCCGTGCCGCTGGAGCCACTCGTCGAAGGCGGTGCGGGTCCCCGGCTCGGCGGCGGCGAGCAGGGCGTCGCTGACCAGGAGTTCCCCGTCGTCGACCGCGGTGCAGGCCCCGGGCAGCGAGAGTGCGGCGGCAGCGGCCAGCACCGACGACGACCGGGCGATCCACCCGACGGTGTCGAACGACTGCGCGAGCGGCAGCACCCCGTCGCGTGGGACGGCGTCGTGGGTCGTCCGGAGCCCCCACAGCCCCTGGTACGACGACGGCACCCGGAGGCTCCCCGCAGTGTCGGTCCCGAGGCCGAGGTCGGCCTGCCCGAGCGCGACGGCCGACGCCGAGCCCGAGGTCGACCCGCCGCCGATCCGCGACGGGTCCGCCCCGTTCGGCGGCGAGCCGAAGTGGGCGTTCCGCCCGGCGAGCGCGTACGCGAACTCGTCGGTGCGGGCGATGCCGGTGACGACGGCACCCGCGTCGAGGAGCACCTGCACGGCCGGAGCCGACCGCGCCGACACCGGTGCCGAGCGCTCCCACGTCGGGTTGCCGGCACCGACGACGTGCCCGGCGACGGCGAACAGGTCCTTCACGGCCACCCGGACCCCTGCGAGCGGACCGTCGACGGCACCGTGCACGAGGGGGTCGCCGACGACCCGCCAGATCGACCGGTCGAACGCCTTCGGCCGGCCGGTGACGTGGGCCGTGCGGATCCGCCAGGTGCCCTCGGTGCGGCACCAGAGCTGTGTCTGCAGGCCGCGGCCGCCGCCCGTGAACCGTGACTCCCCCACGACGAGCACGGCGTCCGGCGTCAGCTGCTGGACGTCGACCGCGGTGATGGTCCGCCGGGCGACGCCGCCTCGGCCGCTGCGGAACGCACTGATCCGGTCGTGCCCGCGGAGGAGTCCGGCGTCGTCACCGCGGAGCGTCCCCGGCCCGGGTTCGAACAGTGCGTCGAGGGCGTCGGTGTCGTCGGCCATCAGGGCGGCCTCGTACGCCGCGAACGCCTGCTCCAGGCCGTCCGGCCACTGCCCGACGAGCATCACGACCCCACCGTCCCGACCGCTGCGAAGTCCGCCTTGCGCACGGTGGCGTGGGCCCCGCAGACCAGGTCGACCACCTGGGAGATGCGGAAGTCGGTCGCGGCGCTGAGGTAGGCGTAGGCGATGTGCTCGTCGACGCCCCACCGCGCCCGGAGCAGCGCGATGGCAGCACGGACGCAGCGCCGAACGGCCTCGTCGAGGTCCTCGTGCATGCCCGTCGGCACGAGGTGGTCGGTGGTCTCCGCGATCGGCCCGACGAGTTCGCCGAAGCGCCGCAGCGCCACCGCCCGGGGCACCAGGTCGAGTCGCAGGGTCAGGCGGAGCGATGCCTCCAGCGCCGTGAGCGCGACCTCGCCGTCGCCCTGGGCGAAGTGCGGGTCGCCGACGTAGACGCCCGCGCCCGGCACGAACACGGGCAGGTGCAGGGTCGCCCCGGCGGTGAGCAGGGCGATGTCGACGTTGCCGCCATGCGGTCCCGGCGGCACGGAGTGCGCACGGACGTCGGAGTCCGGTGTCACCCCGACGATGCCCGGGAACGGAGCGAGCGGGAACGTGATCGTGCGCGGACCGCCCTCGACGACGGGCAGCCGTCCGTGGTCGACGCCGTCGCGCGTGACGACGTCGGCGAACACCGACACCGACTCCTGCGCCCGTGGCAGCTCACCGGGCAGGGCGCCGCGTCCGTGCCGGTTCGAGACGACGCCGTACGGCACACGCGGCACGGCGTCGAGGACCGTCACGGACACCACGTCCCCGGGTTCGGCACCCGCGACCGCGATCGGCCGGGAGACCACGTGCGGTCCGTCGGCCGGGTCGCGGCGGAGCGTGCGAGCGATGTCGACGGCGTCCGCCAGCACCGCGGTCGGCTCCACACCGTGCCGACCGAAGAACCCCACCGGGTCCGACCCCTGGTCGGCGAGGATCCCCTCGTGCGAGACGGTGTCGACCGTCACGACGGCGCCGGGGTCGAGGGTCAGCGCGGGTGCGTCCGCGCGGGACGGCAGCCGCCCCCAGAGCACGTCGTCCGGCGTCGAGCCGAGGTGGTCAGCCACGGGTGACCAGCTCCCCTGCCGTCACCGAGACCGTCGTGACGCCGTCGGCCTCGGCGGTGATCCGCTGCCCGCGCAACCACGTCTCCGTGATGCGACCGGTCGCCTCCAGGCCGGCGAACGCCGAGACCGCGTTCTTGTGCGCCAGTCCGGACACCGCGATGACGGACGTGGCCGCAGGGTCGAACACGGTGAGGTGGGCGAGCGCGCCCGGCGCGATCCGGCCGCGATCCGTGAAGCCGGCGAGCGCCGCGGGCCCGGTCGTGAACCACGGCAGGACGACCTCGAGCGGGATGCCGCGTCGCGACGCCTCGGTCCAGACGGCACGGAAGCCGACCTGGAGTCCGGCGATCCCGCCCCAGGCGAGACCCCAGTCGTCGACCTTCAGGTCCGCGGTGGACGGCGAGTGGTCCGAGACGACCATGTCGATCGTGCCGTCGACCAGCCCCTGCCAGAGCGCGTCGCGGTTGGCGTCGTCGCGGATCGGCGGGCAGCACTTGAACTCGGTCGCGCCGTCCGGGACGCCGTCGGCCTCGAACGCGAGGTAGTGCGGGCAGGTCTCCACGGTGATCCGCACGCCGTCGTCCTTCGCCGCGCGGATCATCCCGAGTGCGCCGGCGTCGGAGAGGTGCAGGACGTGCACGCGCGCGCCGGTCGCCCGCGCGCCGTCGATGACCTGGGCGATGGCGGACCGCTCGGCCGCGGCCGGGCGGGTGGCGAGGAAGTCCGCGTAGTGACTGCCGAGCCCGTCGTGGGCCACCAGGTGCTCCGGGTCCTCGGCGTGCACGATGAGGAGCGCGTCGATCGCGGCGACCTCGGCGATCGCGAGCCGGAGCTGCGCGGCGTCGAGGTGCGGGAACTCGTCCACGCCGGACGGTGCCGTGAAGCACTTGAACCCGAACACCCCCCGCTCGTGCAGGGCGTCGAGTGACCCGAGGACGTCCGGGACCGCCCCACCCCAGAAGCCGACGTCGACCGCGACCCGGCCCTCGGCGCTGGACCGCTTGACCGCGAGGGCCTGTGGGGTGGTCGTCGCGGGGATCGAGTTGAGCGGCATGTCGACGATGGTCGTCACGCCGCCGAGCGCCGCAGCCCGGGTGGCGGAGGCGAAGCCCTCCCACTCGGTGCGGCCGGGTTCGTTGACGTGCACGTGGGTGTCGACGAGCCCGGGGAGCAGCACGTGGCCGTCCGGCACGACCTGTTCGTCCGGGTCCGGGACCGCCGCGTCGAGGGCCAGGACCTCGGCCACACGGCCGTCGCGCACCACGACGGTGGCCGGTCGGAGCGCCCCGTCGATCCAGGCCTGTCGGGCGCGGAACACGGTCATGCGTCCACCCCGGCGGCGCGCTCGAACGGTGCCAGTACGCCGGACATCGCCTTGGCCGGCGGGGCCGCGTACTCACCGCGCTTGCCGGTCGTGAGGCCGAGCCGCACGAGCGACTCCGCGAGCACCGTCGCGGCGGACACCCCGTCGACGACGGGCGCACCGATCGCCCGGGACACCTCGGCGCAGAAGTCCGCCATCCCGGCGCACCCGAGGACGACGGCATCGGCGCCGCCCGCGATGACGGCGCGGCACTCCTGGATGACGAGCGCGCGTGCCCCGGACGACGGGTCGTCGAGCTCGAGCACCGGGACCTCGCACGCGCGGATCTCAGTGACGAGCGGGGCGAAGCCGTAGCGTTCCGCGAGCTCGTGCGCCCGGCCGGTCGTGCGGGCCAGGGTCGTGACGACCCCGAAGCGGCGGCCGAGCATCGCCGCGGCGTGGAAGCCGGCCTCGGCGATCCCGACCACCGGGCCGGTCGCGAGTTCCCGCGCGGCGTCGAGCCCCGGGTCACCGAAGCAGGCCACGACGTACGCGTCGACGCCCTCTTGCTCGCCGAGTGCGATCTGTTCGAGGAGACCGGGGACCGCCAGGGCCTCTTCGTAGTGGCTCTCGATCGAGGCCGGCCCCATCGTCGGGTTCACCGCCTCGATCGTGGTGCCGACGCCGGCGACGGCCGACGCGGCGACGCCGATCGAGCGGGTCATCGAGGCGGTGGTGTTGGGATTGACGACGCGGATGCGCATCGGGGTCCTTCCGGTGGAACAGATGGAACAGGTGGAACGGGTGGAACGGGTGGAGCAGGTGGAACACGGACACGGGACGAGGCGGACGTGACCATCGTGGCGGGGCCGAGCCGGGCCTCCAGGCCGGAGAGCCGGACTGTGGACGGACGGACGCCGCGACCCGCCTGTGGAGGACGGGCCGCGGCGTCAGCGCTCAGGCGCGACCGAGGGCGGCGCCGTCGTCGACCGTGGGGTCGTCCGCGTCGAGCACCGGCATGCTCGGGCGGGTCCGCTCGAGCCCCCAGAAGACGAGGAGTCCGAGGCCGCAACCGATGAACCAGCTGTAGTTGTTCAGGCCGGGCAGGATCCCGAGGGCCGGCGGCAGCACCGCGCTCGCCACCGAGACCACACCGGTCCCGACCAGCGTCCAGATCGCGTTCGGGTTGAACCCGCGGCGGTACCAGTACCGGGCCCCGGTGTCCTTCGTGTACATGTCGTCGACCGCGACGCGCTGCTTCGAGACCAGGTAGTAGCCGGCGATGAGGATGCCGAACAGCGGGCCGATGAGCGCGCCCAGGATGCCGAGCGTGTAGAGGATCGCCTGGTCGTTGCCGTACCAGTTCCACGGGGTGAGGAGCACGGAGCCGACGGCGGCGATCATGCCGCCCATCCGCCAGCTGATCTTCCGCGGGGCGACGTTCGAGAAGTCGAACGCCGGGCTGATGAAGTTCGCGACGATGTTGATGCCGACGGTCGCCGTGACGAACGTCAGCCCGCCGAGCAGGATCGCGAACGGCGCGTCGATCGCCTGCACCGTCTCGATCGGGTCGGTGATGAGCTTGCCGAAGACCGGGACGGTCGCACTGGCGCACAGCACCGTGAGGATCGAGAAGAACAGGAAGTTGACCGGCAGGCCCCACATGTTCCCGCGCTTCACCGCCGCGAAGGACTTGCCGTACCGCGAGAAGTCGCCGAAGTTCAGCATCGGGCCGGAGAAGTAGCTGACGACGATGGCGATAGCGGAGAGCATCACCGGGATCGACGCGCCGAACGACAGCGGCTCCCCCGCGGACAGGTCGAGCGAGATGTTCCCGATGCCGGCCTTGCTCACCAGGTAGATCGCGAGCGCGATCATCACGACGTAGACGGCGGGACCGGCCCAGTCGATGAACTTCTTGATCGCCTCCATGCCCATCGAGAACAGGGCCGCCTGCGCCACCCAGAGGATCGCGTAGGAGATCCAGCCGAGTGCCGACAGGCCGAGGAACGAGTGCTCCAGCAGCCCGGCCGACGCGGGGATGAACTTGAGGAAGATGATGTTGAGCGACTGCGCGGCGAGGAAGGTCTGCACGCCGTACCAGGCCATCGCGATCAGGCCGCGGATGATCGCGGGCACGTTCGCCCCGAGCACGCCGAACACCGCACGGTTGATCACCGGGTACGGCACCCCGGTGCGCTGCGACGGCTTCGCGACCAGGTTGGCGAACACCTGCACGACGAGGATGCCCACGACCAGCGCGACGAGCACCTGCCAGCTGGCGATCCCGAGGGCGAAGAGCGACCCGGCGGTGACGTACCCGCCGACCGAGTGCACGTCGGACATCCAGAACGCGAAGATGTTGTAGCTCGTCCAGGACTGCTTGCGGAGCGGAGCGAGGTCCTCGTTGGTGAGGGCCGGGTCGTACCCGGGCTTGATGACGCCGGCGCCCGCGGGGGCGTCGGGCGTGACGGGGGCGTGGGGCGTTGCGACAGGGGTCGCGATCTCGGTAGCCATGGCGTCCTCCGATGGGAGTGGGAAGCGGGGCGGTGCTTGCTTGTCGAGAAAGCTACGGACCCCGTTCGCCTCGGCCGTTTCCCTCGTGTAACGACCGTGTGTCACACCACCCTCACTGAAACGCACGTTCCAGGCAGCGCCCGGAACGCGCGTTCCACGGTCGGTCCGAGATCAGGGCTGCACGTGCTCCAGGTCCGCCAGCAGGCTCGGGTGCACCGGCTCCCACCCCAGGGTCCGGCGCGTGTACGCGCTCGACGAGGGCTGGTCGGCCGCGAAGATCGGCGCGAACGGGCCGAACGTCTCGTCCGCCACGCGTTCGACCGGCAGACCGAGCCGCCGGCCGATCACCGCCGCGATGTCCCGGACCCGGTCGCCCTCGTCCGCGACCGCGTGCCAGACCGTCCCCGCCGGTGCCCCCTCGAGCGCGAGCCGGAACAGCACGGCGGCGTCCCGCGCGTGCACGGCCGGCCACCGCTGCTCCCCGTCACCCGGGTAGCCCGCGACCCCGCTCTGCCTGGCCGTCTCGGTGAGGATGCCGGCGAAGCCCCCGGCACCGTCGGCGTGCACGGTCCGCGGCAGGCGGATCGCGGACGAGCGCACACCGCGGTCGGCCAGTGCCAGGGCGGTGCCGGTCGAGCGCGCGCGCCCGGCGACGGGCCCCTCGAGCGGCAGCGGGTCCGTCTCCACCGACGGGCGCCCGGTGATCCACGGCGTGCCGGACACCATGACGAACGGCCGGTCCGTCCCGACGAGCTCCTCGCCCAGGGCCGCCATCGCCGCGGACTCCTCGTCGATCGCCCGCGACAGCGCCTCCGGCGAGCTGAAGTCGTTCGAGAACGCCAGGCTGACCACGCCGTCGGCGTCGCGGGCGCCGGCCCGCAGGACGTCGAGGTCCGAGAGCGCACCGGGGACGGGTACCGCGCCCGCCGCGGTGAGCGCGGCAGCGGACCGGTCGGAGCGTGCGAGTGCCGAGACGCGGTGGCCGGCCGCGATGAGTTCGGCGACGACGGCCGTGCCGATGGTGCCGGTGCCGCCGGTGACGAAGACGTGCATGGGGACTCCTCAGATGATGGGACTGTTGTGCCGTCACTGTACGTCCGTGATGGCACTCTTGTCCCATCACCATACGCCCGTGATGGCACTCTTGTCCCATCGCCTAGGATGGTCGTCATGGCGCGATGGGAACCCGGTGCACGCGAGCGGCTCGTCCTGGCCGCCGTCGACCTGTTCTCCGAGCAGGGCTACGACGACACCACCGTCACGCAGATCGCCGAGCGCGCCGGCGTGACGAAGAGCACCTTCTTCCGGCACTTCCCGGACAAGCGCGAACTCCTCGTGGCCGGCCAGGAGACCCTGAGCCGCCTCCTCGCGCAGGGCATCGCCGACGCCCCGGAGGGCACCACCCCGCTCGACGCCGTCGCCGCCGGGCTCGAGCGGGCCTCCGGCGAGATGGGGCCCGTGAACCGCGAACTCGGACCGCGCCTCAGGGCCGCCGTGGCCGCGAGCGCCGAACTCCAGGAACGCGACGCACTGAAGAGCGTCGGGATGGCCGCGGCGATGACGACCGCACTCGTCGCCAGGGGCGTCGCCGAGGCACCCGCGCGGTTGGCGAGCGAGATCGGCGTGCTCGCGTTCAAGCAGGGCTTCGACCGCTGGTCCGGCGCGGCGCGGGACGACGACGACGGGCTCGCCCGACACACGCTCGCTGCGCTCGCCGAACTGCGCGACGCCACCGCGGCCCTGGGCTGACGACACGACGGACGGGAGGCCCGGTGCCAGCTGGCACCGGGCCTCCCGTCCGTCACGGGGTGACGATCACATCACCAGCAGGCGCGTGAACTGCGCTGCCGAGACCTGCTGCGCGGCGCCGCCGGCCGCCGGCACCCGCCAGAGCCCGGCAGTCGGGGCCTGGTCGATGTCGATGTACACGTCACCGGACTCGGTGGCTGCGCCGGTGTTCGCGCCGCGGGAACCCGCCGTGATCCCGGAGACCGGCACGGACTTCGAGGACCCGTCCACGCCGAGGACGAGCACGTCCGGGACGCTCCGGTCGATCGCGCATCCGCCGGGGGTGCCGTACTCCGCCGGGCTCGTGCACCACTCGGCGGACTGCAGGAGCGAGAACGTCCCGGAGTTCGTCGCGGCGTACTCGAAGGCGAGGTGCGTGCCGACGTGCTGCTGCACCGTGGCCCCCGGCTTCAGGACGTACCAGCCCCAGTACCCGGCGCCACCCGGCGACCGCTCGTTGAGGTACACGTCACCGTGCCCGTCGACGAGCGCTGCGGACGGGTAGCCGAGCGTGTCGTTGCCGCCCGCGTACGTCAGCGTGCGGGAGGTCACCGTGCCGGCCGGCGAGGCCGTGTTCACGACGAGCGTGCTGGCGTCGCCGGCCTGCGTCGCGACCGTGCCGTCCCGGCCGACCGCCCACGCGCGTTGCGACGACGTGGTCGGGGCGCTGAACCCGACGAGGGGCTTCGCCGCGCCACCGGTCACCGGCAGCTTCACGATCGAACCCGACACCGAGTCGACCCAGTACAGGTTCCCGGGGACGTCGGATCGCAGGTCCGCTGTCAGGTGCAGTCCGGTCGCGACGGTCTTCGCCGCGCCGCCGTCGGCCGGGTACATCACGATGGACTTCAGATCCGCGGACGGGACGAACACGTCGCCACGGTCGTCGGCGGTGTAGCCGGCGCCCTTCGCCGCGATCGTCGTGGGGGTGCCGGTGCCGCTCGCGGGGAAGCGGACGACGGCGCCGGCCGCGTTCAGTGCGAAGAGGGACTGCACGGTCGGGTCGGTCGTGGTCCCGGTGGCGGTGTGCCGCACGGTGACCGCCGGGCCGAGGCCCTTCGCGCCGACCGCGCGCACGGCGAACGAGTACGTCGTCCGTGCCGTGAGGGCGCCGAAGTGGTCCGTCCGCGCCGAGGCCCGGAGCCGGTCGACCCCGTGGGTGGGCTGCTGCTCGGCGGGTGAGATCGTGACGCGCCAGCCCGTGACCTTGGCCCCGGAGCGCGGTGCACCCCAGGTGACGTCGGCGTCGCCGCCGACGCCGGTGACCTTGACGCTGGTCGGAGCGCCCGGCGTCGCGGCCGCTGGTGCGGCCTGCGCGGGCAGTGCTCCTCCCACGATGAGCGCGACCGCTGCCACGGCGGTCAGTGCGGCTCTGTACATGTCGGACCCCTTCTCGTCCCCGGCTCCCTGTGTCGAGGCTGCGCACATGCTGACACCGGGTGGTGGCGCGCCGGAACTCGCTGGCGGAGACGTGCGGCATCGCGCAACCGCACGATGCTGGGTGGGGGTTGGTGGGTGGGGGTTGGTGGGTGGGGGTTGGTGGGTGGGGTGGGTGGCTGGGCTGGGTGGGTGGGCTGGGTGGGTGGGTTCCGGGTGTGGTGAGTCGAATCGCGCGTAGGAGGTCGAAAGTTCCGACCCGCTACGCGCGATTCGACTTCGTAACGCGCCCGAGATGGGAAGGAACGCGCCCGGTCACCCCCGCGCGTCCGGTCACCCCACGCGCCCGGTCACCGCTCCGCAGCGGGGCGCCGGACGTACGTCCGCGTCGCCACGCCCGTGATCGCGTGCGGGAACTCCGTACCGGTGGGGACGAAGCCGCCGGCCTCGTACAGCCGCACGGCGCGGTGGTTGTCGGCGAGCACGTGCAGCGCGACACCGGCGTGCCCGGCCTCCCGCGCAGCGTCCACCGCCGCCGTCAGCAGAACCCGACCGACGCCGCGCGCCTGGAGCCCCGGCCGCACCGCCAGCAGGGACAGGTACGCGGCATCGTCCGGGTCGGTCGGCCGTCCGGTCCCCGGCGCGGTGACGAGCACGAAGCCGTCGAGGCTCCCGTCCGGGCCGATCACCACCAGGCACGCGACCCGGGGCGCCGTGAACTTCTCCTGCGCCCGAGCCCGTGTCGCCGGGTGCTCGGGGATCCCGTCGCGCGCTGCGACCGCGGCCGCCCACAGGTCGATGCAGGCGGTGACCTCGTCCGGGGCGGCGGGACGCACGACCACGGACGACTCGATCACCCGGTCAGCCTACGACCGAGTCGGTGCCGATCCGGTAGTCGGCACCGCGGTGCTCCACCGGCAGCCGGTCCCCGCGTCCGTGGAGCTTGTGCCGGAGCGACCCGGTCTCGTAGCCGTCCGGGTATACCCCGCGGGCGCGGAGCTCCGGGACCACGAACTCGATGACGTCCTCCCACGTGCCGGGCGTCACCGCGTACGCCAGGTTGAAGCCGTCGACGTCCGTGTGCTCCTGGATCTCCTGCAGCTGCGCGGCGATCGTGGCGCCGCCGCCCACCGCCACCGGTCCGAGTCCGCCGATCGCCGTGTGCCGCGCGAGGTCGCGGATCGTCCACGCCGACCCGTCCTCCCCCGTCGCCGCCGAGATGTTCGCCGCCGCCGACTGGATCGCGTTCGACTCCACGTCTCCGAGCGGCTCGTCGAGATCCCACTGCGACAGGTCGACGCCCATCCACCCGGAGTTGAGGACCAGCGCGCCGAGCTCCGACGCGTAGGAGAGGTAGTCCTCGTACTTCGCCTGCGCCAGCTCGTCCGTCGCGTCGGTGATGATCGTGAGCAGCGTGTAGATCTTCGCCGCGTACCGGTCGCGCCCGGCTGCCTCGAGTGCGTCGCGGATCTTCGTCACCGTCGCCGCGAGCTGCGGCAGCGTCGGCGCCCCGACGAAGACGGCCTCGGCGTGCTCGGCCGCGAAGGCGACGCCCCGCGGCGACGCGCCCGCCTGGTAGATCACCGGCGTGCGCTGCACCGACGGCTCCGACAGGTGGATCCCCGGCACGTCGAAGTGCTTGCCGTGGTGCTCGATCGGGTGCACCTTCGCCGGGTCCGTGAAGACGCCGTTCTCCTTGTCGAGCACGACGGCGTCGTCCTCCCACGAGCCCTCCCACAGCTTGTAGAGGACCTCGAGGTACTCGTCGGCGACGTCGTACCGGTCGTCGTGGCTCAGCTGGTCCGTCTGGCCCATGTTCCGTGCCGCGCTCGGCAGGTACCCGGTCACGACGTTCCAGCCGACGCGGCCCTTCGTGAGGTGGTCGAGCGTCGAGACCCGCCGAGCGAACGGGTAGGGGTGCTCGTACGCCGTCCCCGCCGTGATCCCGAAGCCGAGGTGCTCCGTGACCGATGCCATCGCGGACACCAGCAGGATCGGGTCGTTCACCGGGACCTGCGACCCCGTGCGCAGGGCGGCCTCGTTCGAGCCCCCGTACACGTCGTACGTGCCGAGGACGTCCGCGATGAAGATCCCGTCGAACGCCCCGCGCTCGAGCGTCTTCGCCAGGTCGGTCCAGTACGTCAGGTCGCGGTAGTTCCGCGAGCGGTCCCGGGGGTGCCGCCAGAGGCCCGAGGACTGGTGCGCCACGCAGTTCATGTCGAACGCGTTGAAGCGGATCTGCCGCGGGGTCGTCGGGGTCGGGTTCGTCGAGTCCGTCACGATCGCGACGCTACGGACCGATGCTCGGAGGGTCACGCAAGGTGACGAACCGTGACGGCGAGAAGGAGCACCACGGCGAGCGCGAGGGGTGCCGTGCGGCGCGACGACCCACTTCATCCGATCTGGGCACCCTCCGGGAGGTCCGTCGACCGCGACACGGCGGCCCATGCCGTGATCTCGTCCGTGACGGCCTGCCGTCCCGCCGTCACCAGCCGCACCGCGTCGGACCCCAGGAGCAGGTGTGCAGGGGGCGCGTCGCTCTCGATGACCTCGAGCACGACCTCGGCAGCCTTCCCGGGGTCCCCGAGCTGGTTGCCGTCTGCCGCTTCCCGGTTCGCGCGGATCGGGTCCATGAGCTCGTCGTAGTCATCGATGGAGCGCTCGGTGCGGACCATGGACCGCCCGGCCCAGTCGGTGCGGAACGAACCGGGAGCGATCGCCGTGACGTGGATCCCGAACGAGGAGACATCTTTCCCGAGCGTCTCGAGGATCGCTTCGAGGGCGAACTTGCTGCCGCAGTAGTACCCCAGCCCGGGCACGGTCATGAGACCACCCATGGACGTGACGCCGAGGACGTGGCCGCTCCGCCGGGCTCGCATCCCCGGCAGGACGGCCTTGATGACGGCGACGGCACCGAAGACGTTCACGTCGAACTGCCGACGGAGCTCGTGCATCGGTGACTCCTCGAGCACGCCTTCGTGACCGTAGCCCGCGTTCGCGATGAGGACGTCGATCGCGCCGAGCCGTTCTTCGACCGCGCGGACCGCGGCGAGCACCGCATCGTCGGCGGTCACGTCCAGGAGGACCGCGCGTGCACGGCCGTCGTCGGAGAGTGCCTCGAACGCCTCGGCGTCGTCGTCGCGCCGGACCGTGCCGACGACGGTGTGGCCGGCTGCGAGGGCCCGCTCGGCGAACGCCCGGCCGAAGCCCGAACTGACACCGGTGATCAAGAAGTTCTTCGTCATGCAACCAGGATCGACGCTGCGTCTGCAAAAGTCAACGCAGTGTTGATTTTTACCGACGTCGTAGGCTCACCGCATGGCTCCCTACGTGTACGACGAGAACGGCCGGCGCGTCGTGGCGCCGTCCAAGGGTGAGATGCGAGAGCGGAAGATCCTCGACGAGGCGGAACAGCAGCTCGCCGAGCTCGGGGCGGACGCCATGACCGTCGAGACCATCGCCACCGCCGCGGGCCTGACCCGGGGCGCGCTCTACTTCTACTTCCGATCGAAGAACGACGTCCTCGCTGCCCTGGTCCAGCGCGTCACCGTCGAGCTCCGGGGTGCCGTGGCCACCCGCCGCAATGCGCTGCCGGACTCCCCGCACCAGGCGCTGCTCAGTGCGATCGACCTGACCCGCGACCTCTGGGACCGGCACGGCGCCGTCATGCGCGCCGCCGTCGAGCTCTCGCCCACGGTCCCCGGCATCGACCACCTGTGGTCCGACGCGCGGGACGAGACCGTCCGGAGCGTCACCGCGATGCTCGCCGACGCCGTCGACGAGCACGGCCAGGACACGAGCGCGCTGGTGGCGGCCCTGGTCGGCATGACGGAGCGGGTGTTCTACGACGCCTCGCGATCGGGCACCGGTCTCGACCAGGCCGCCGCGATCGTCACGACGATCTGGACCCGGACCCTCGGCGCACCGGAGCGCGTGCCGGAGCGCGTGCCGGAGCGCGCACCTGGGCGCGCCGAGGACCCGGCGCGCTCCTCGTAGGTCACCGGACCTCCCGGCGGCGTGGGAACCGGGAGCCTCGACCGCCCACCCGAGGCGCGTCCTGGTCGGCTACCCGACGGCCTGCCGGATCCGCTCGAGGCCGGCTCGGCAGCGATCCCGGTACTCGGAGTACAGGTCCGGCCGCTTGTCGAGCGCCCATCGAGTCACGTCCAGCAGGTGCAGTTCCGTCATCACGGCGAGACGCCGGTGGTCGGCGCTCGAGGCCAACCCCGCGGCGGCAGCGAACTCGTCGTGCTCCTGGAGGCTGATCAACCCGTCGACGAACGCCCACTCGAAGACCCGTCTGGCGTCGGTCCAGGGTGACGGTCCGGTCTCGGCGGCTCCCCAGTCGATGAGCACGGGCGGCTGATCGGGACCTCGGGAGAGCAGGTTGCGCGGCGCGAGGTCACCGTGCGCGAGTCCGAACTCGTCCGCGCCGCCCCGCAACGAGCCGAGGCGATCGCGCAGTCGCTCGGGCTCCGTGTACGAGCCGTCACGGAGGAGCCGATCGTCGTCCCCGAGTGCGCGGACGTTGTAGTCGACGTGTGCTGACCAGGCACGCGGCAGGTCCGCGCCGAACCGCGAGTACAGGGACGGCGGCGCATCGCGGAGCGGGATCGCCGCGACGGCACGGGCGAAGGTGCCGAGCCACGTCCAGGGGTGGTCGATCACACGCTCGTCCGGCGTCACGTACTCGGACACGGCGAACGGCACCCCGCGTTCGGTCCCGTGCGCGAGCGGTGCCGCGACCGGGATGCCGATGCGTCCCGCCTCCCCCGCGGCCCACGACTCGACCGGGTACTCGTCCGCGCGGAGCGGGTCGACCGGGAACCGCAGGACGACGGCGTCAGCACCCGCCCGTTCCACCAGGTAGGTGTGGTTCACCGCACCGCCGCGCAACGGCACGACGCGGTCGACGGACCCACCGAGACCCTGCACGACGGCCCGCAACCAGTCCTGGTCGATCCCCTCGTGCGGAACGGTCCCATCATGGTCCCCCGACCCCGGCGGCCACGCTTGCGCTCGCGGTACTCAGTGTTACTATCTACCGGTAGTCAGCAACATTGAGTACCACACCGACCGGGAGGCACCATGGCCAAGCAGGAGACGGAGATGCTCAAGGGCATCCTCGAGGGGATCGTCCTCGCCGTGCTCGTCGGCCGTCCGGCCCACGGGTACGAGATCACCGCCTCGCTCCGGGAGCAGGGCTTCACCGACATCGCCGAGGGCACCGTCTACGCCCTGCTCGTCCGCATCGAGCAGCGCGGCCTCGTCGACGTCGAGAAGGTCCCCTCCGAGAAGGGGCCGCCGCGGAAGGTGTTCACCCTGAACGCCCGCGGCCGGGGACAGCTCGACGACTTCTGGTCGGCGTGGACCTTCCTCGCCGACCGCCTCGAGCACCTGCACAACGCGACCAGCACGAACGGACAGGACTGACCATGGCCATCTCGATCTCCGACATCACCACCAAGCTCATCGGCGACAAGAAGCGCTGGCGGGCGTACAAGGCCCGGACGGCGACCCTGCCGACGAGCCACCGCACCGCCGTCGACGGCATCGAGCGGTACCTCATGTACACGGGCCCGAGCGACGGCGACCAGCTCATGCGCATGCTCGACGACCTCGCGGACCTGTTCGAGCAGAGCGCCGCGGACGGCACGAGCGTCCGCACCGTCGTCGGCGAGGACCCGATCGCCTTCGCCGAGGACTTCAAGGCGAACTACGGCCTCGGCTCGTGGTTGAGCAAGGAGCAGCAGCGCCTGGTCACCGCGATCGACGAGGCAGACCGGGCGGACGCTCCTCGAGGAGGTGAGCCGTCGTGACGGACGCCATCCGGGTCCGGGGGCTCACGAATTCCTTCGGCGACCTGCACGTCCTCCGCGGCGTCGACCTCGACGTCGAGGCCGGCACCGTCTCAGCCCTGCTCGGCTCGAACGGCGCGGGCAAGACCACCGCGATCCGCATCCTCGCGACCCTCGCCGAGGCCACGGGCGGCTCGGCCACCGTCGCGGGGCACGACGTCGCCGCCGAACCGGGCGCGGTCCGCGAGGCGATCAGCCTCACCGGACAGTTCGCGGCCGTGGACGAGGTGCTCACGGGCCGCGAGAACCTCGTCCTCGTCGCCCGGCTCCGGCACCTCCCGCACGCCGGCCGCATCGCCGACGAGCTCCTGGAACGGTTCTCGTTGACCGAGGCCGGCTCGCGTCGGGCGGGGACCTACTCGGGCGGCATGCGCCGTCGACTCGACATCGCGATGAGCCTCATCGGCGATCCGCAGGTGGTGTTCCTCGACGAGCCGACCACCGGACTCGATCCCGAGGCCCGGCTCGAGGTCTGGGATGCCGTCCGCGCACTGGCAGCGAGCGGCACCACGGTCCTGCTCACCACGCAGTACCTCGACGAGGCCGAGCACCTCGCGGACCGCATCGCGATCCTGCACGAGGGCCGGATCATCGCCGACGGCACCCTCGCCGAACTGCGACGCCTGCTGCCGCCCGCACGGGTCGAGTACGTCGAGAAGCGTCCCACGCTCGAGGACGTCTTCCTCGCCGTCATCGGTCACGGCCCAGCCACGGCTGCACCACACGGAGAAGCCACCACCGCGCCGCACCAGGAGGAGGTCGCCTGATGTCCACCCACCCGATCCACGACACCGCCGTCCTGACCGGCCGCTCCCTCAAGCACGTCTGGCGGAGCCCGGACACGATCATCACGACCGCCGTGATGCCCATCGCCTTCCTGCTCCTGTTCGTGTACGTCTTCGGCGGCGCGATCGACACGGGCAGCACCTCGTACGTCGACTACCTGCTGCCCGGGATCCTGCTCATCACGGTCGCGTCCGGCGTCGCGTACACCTCGTACCGGCTGTTCCTCGACCTGCAGTCGGGCATCGACGAGCGCTTCCGGTCCATGCCGATCGTCCGCGCGGCGTCGCTCTGGGCGCACGTCCTGACCTCGCTCGTCGCGAACCTGGTCTCGGTGACCGTGGTGGTCGGGGTCGCCCTGGTCATGGGCTTCCGGAGCAGCGCCGGCGTCGGCGCGTGGCTCGGTGTGCTCGGCATCCTGGTGCTCTTCACGCTGGCACTCACCTGGATCGCGGTCGTGGCGGGCCTGTCGGCGCGGTCGGTCGACGGGGCGAGCGCGTTCTCGTACCCGCTGGTCTTCCTGCCGTTCATCAGCTCGGCCTTCGTCCCGACGGACACCATGCCGGGTCCGGTCCGCTGGTTCGCGGAGCACCAACCGGTGACGTCCATCGTGGACTCGATCCGGGCACTGTTCGCCGGGCAGTCCCCGCACGCGGACCTCTGGATCGCGCTCGCCTGGTGCGCCGGCATCCTGCTCGTCGCGTTCGGCGCCGCGCTCCTGGTCCAGCGTCGGCGGATCGGCTGATCGTCGAGATCGGGGTCCGTCGTCGCCCGGACCCTCACATGTCGGCGTCCCGCGCTCGTGCCATGCGGGCGCTGACGGCCCCGATCGTCGCCCCGACGGCCGGGATCGCGAACGACGTGAAGGCGCCGGCCGCGATGACCAGCCCCCGCGCCGTCCGGTCCGGGTCAGAGCCCGGCAGACGCCCGATGAGCACGAGCACGAGCGTCGCGAGCCCGACGGCGACGGCCCACAGGACGACCGCGACGACGGTCAGCACGATGACGATCCGCCGTCGACGTCGATCCTGTGTGGTCTCCCCCGGCTGACGCATGTCCCCATCCAACCGGAGACGCGGGTCGGCCCGCTCGGTCAGTTCGCGGCGGCTTCCACCGCCGCGACCGCCGCTGCGACCCCGCCGCGGAACGGCGCACCGTGCCCCGGCAGCACCCAGGTCGCTCCCGTGGGGAGCAGCGCGCGGAGCGACGCGATCGCCCGGGCCGGCTCGTCGGTGAACGGAGCGGGCGCCGGGCCGACCGCACCGGTCAGCACGTGCCGCGTGGTGAGGGCGTCGCCGACGAACACCGCGTCGACCGAGGGCACCCAGACCGCGATGCTCCCCGGCGAGTGCCCGGGCATCCCGATCACCTGCGGGGCACCCGGCAGGTCGAGCGTGTCACCGTCGTGCACCTCGACCACCTCCTGCAGCCACACCGGCCGCACCCCGCCCTTCCGCAGCGAGTACGCGACGAACCCGAGGAGCGCGCCGATCCGCATCCGCTGCTTGCCGCCCTTGGGCTTCGGCCCGCCCTTCGCCCGCTCGGCGTCGTCGGCGTGCACGTACACCGGCACACCGCGTTCACGTCGGAGCCGTTCGGCGAACCCGACGTGGTCGGAGTCGCCGTGCGTGAGGACGACACCCCGCACGTCGTCGAGCGAGCGACCCATCGACCGCAGCTCGGCGACCAGGTCGCGCCAGTGACCGGGCAGCCCGGCGTCGATGACGGTCACGCCGTCGGGTGTGGCGACGAGGTACGCGGAGACGACGTCGTTGCCGATGCGGTGGAGGGTGGGCGTGAGTTCCATGATGGCTACGCTACATAGCCATCATGGCTACTGTCAATAGCTATACTCAGGCCATGCCCACTCCGGACCGCACCACCCTCGACGCCATCGTCGCCGCCGCCCGTGACCTGCTCGAGGACGACGGGCTGCCCGGCGTGACGATGCAGGGCGTCGCCGTCCGGGTGGGGGTCCGCGCACCGTCGCTGTACAAGCGGGTGCAGAGCCGCGACCGGCTCGTGCAGCTCGTGGCCGAGCAGACCCTGGTCGACCTGACGTCGCGCCTGGATGCCACCACGGACGCCCGCGCTCTGCTCGACACGTACCGGGCGTTCGGGAAGGAGCGGCCGGCGGCGTTCCGGCTGGTGATGACCCCCGGGGCGGGCACGCCGGTCGCCGACACCGCGGTGCAGGCGGCCGCCAGCGCGGCGATCCTCCGGGTCGCGGCGGACCTGGCGGGCGAGTCCGACGCGCTCGAGGCGGCACGGCTGCTCACCGCGTGGGCGACGGGGTTCATCAGCATGGAGCTGAACGGGGCGTTCCGGCTCGGCGGGGACATCGACCGGGCGTGGGAGTACGGGGTCACGCACATCGTCACGGCCGCCGGGCGGTGACGGCGGCCCCGGCGCGACCTGCCGCCGGCGCTACCGCAAGCCCAGGCAGAAGGCGATCACCGCCTGCTGCACGGGGAGCAGCGACGCCTTGAACGCATGCCCCACGAACGCCGGGTGCTCGAGGGCGTCCGCGGCCACCTCGCGACCGCGCTGGAACGGCGGGCACGGGTTGAACCGGACGCCCGCCGGTGCCCGGTCGAGCAGAGCCGCGGTGATCCGGTACGGGGCCAGCGCCTCGGCGTGCACGCCCGGACCGTCCGTGAGCACCACGTCGGCCGAGCGGATCGCCACCTCGAGGTCGTCCGTCGACCGCGCACCCGGTGTGGCGAGCGACGCGGGAGCACACTGCACCAGATCGAGTCCCAGCACCCGTGCCGCCTCGTGCCAGGCCCGCGCGATGTTCCCGTCGGCGCCGACGAACAGGAGGCGCAGCGACCGGAGGTCCGCGCCCTGCCGCAGGGCGTACAGGTCGGACAGGACCTCGCACGGGTGGTTGACGTCGGTCATGGCGTTCACGACCGGGAGCGACGGCACCGCGGCCAGCCCGTCCAGCACCGCGAGGTCCGGGTGCCGGGCGATGACGACGTCGGCCCACGCGTCGAGGTACGCCGCCACGTCGGCGAGCGCCTCGGGCTTGTCGAGCGTCGTCTCCGGGAACACGATCGGCTGCAGTCCCATCAGCGCCGCTCCGCGCTCGAACGTCACCCGCGTCCGCAGACTCGACGCGGGGAAGAACAGCACCGCGCACCCGGACGTGACGGGTCCGCGGCCGTCGCGGTACGCGTCGGCGAGGTCGAAGACCTGCTCGATGTCGGAGGCGGACCAGTCGTCGAGGCGGATGAGCGAACGCATCCGATCACCGTACGGCTCCGGATCGGGTCAGCGGGCCGCTACCGCCTCGCGAACGGCGGCTTCCGCAGCCACCCACGCGAGCATCCCGCACTTCACCCGCATCACGAACTTGGAGACCCCGTGGAAGGCGATGAGGTCCTCGAGGACGTCCTCGTCCGGCTCGCCGACGCCACGGGAGCGCATCATCCTGCGGAACTCCTCGGTGAGCGCGAGCAGCTCCGGGACGGTCCGGCCGACCGCCATGTCCGTGAGCACCGACGCCGAGGCCATCGAGATCGAGCACCCGTCGCCCTGCCACGCGAGACCGGCGATCCGGTCCGAGCCCGGCTCGAGCCGCACGCTGACCGTGATCTCGTCGCCGCACGTCGGGTTCCGCTCGAAGTGCGACGCATCGGCGTCGGGCAGTTCGCCGTCGCCGTGCCGGGCCTTCGCGTGGTCCAGGATGACCTGCTGGTAGAGGGAGTCGAGCGCGTTCACGAGGCCGCTCCGTCGGCACCGAAGTACCCGCGGATCTCGCTGACCGCCTGCACGAAGCGGTCGACGTCCGTCTCGGTCGTGTACACGTACGTGCTGGCGCGGCTCGTGGCGGTGAGCCCGAGGCGCCGGTGCAGCGGCTGTGCGCAGTGGTGCCCGGAGCGCACGGCGATGCCCTGCGCGTCGAGGTACTGCGCGACGTCGTGCGCGTGCACGCCGTCGACGTCGAACGACACCAGGCCCGAGCGCGGCACACCGGCCGCTGGGCCGACGACGGCGATGCCCGGGACGGCGGCGAGGCCGTCGAGCATGCGCTGGGCGAGGTGCTCCTCGTGGGCGCGGACACGCTCCATGCCGATGCCCTGCAGGTAGCGGACCGCCTCGGCGAGCGCCACCGCCTGGGACACCGGCTGGGTGCCGGCCTCGAAGCGCTCGGGTGCGGGCATGAAGTCGGTGTGCTCCATCGTCACGGTGGTGATCATCGAGCCGCCCGTGCGGAACGGCGGCAGCGCGTCGAGGAGCGCGGCCCGTCCCCAGAGCACGCCGATGCCGTTCGGGCCGAGCATCTTGTGGCCCGAGAACGCGGCGAAGTCGACGCCGAGTTCCTGCACGTCGACGGGCCGGTGCGGCGCGGACTGGCAGGCGTCGAGCACGACGAGGGCGCCGTGCGCGTGTGCGGCCCCGACGACCTCGGCGACGGGGGCGATCATGCCCGTGACGTTCGACACGTGGGCGAACGCGACGACCTTCGTGTGCTCGGAGATGAGCGCGATCGCGTCAGCGGCGGTCCAGCACCCCTGGTCGTCGACGGGCACCCAGCGCAGGGTCGCTCCGGTGGCGATGGCGAGTTCCTGCCAGGGGACGAGGTTCGCGTGGTGCTCGGCCTCGGTCACCAGGACCTCGTCGCCCGGTCCGATGCGGAACCGCTCGGCGTCCGCTCCCCCGCGGCCGCGGCTGGCGTTGGCGATGCCGTACGCGACCAGGTTGAGTGCGTCCGTGGCGTTGCTCGTCCACACCACCTCGTTCGGGCTCGCGGCGCCGATGAAGCCGGCGACGGTGGCGCGGGCGTCCTCGTAGGCGTCGGTGCTCAGTGCTGCCAGGGTGTGCGCACCGCGGTGCACGGCGGCGTTGTCGTGTTCGAGGAAGCGGCGTTCGGCGTCGAGCACCTGCCGCGGCCGTTCGGCGGTGGCTCCGGAGTCCAGGTACGCCAGCGGCTGCCCGTTCACCTGCTGCTGCAGGATCGGGAAGTCCTGCCTGATCACCGCGACCTCGTCCTCGGTGAGTGGCTGGTGCGGTGCGACGACCGCCCCGGTGCCCGTTCCTGTCACTGCGCTCGTTCCTGTCACTGCGCCGTCCTCCTGCTGTCGTCGGGGACAACCGCTCCATGGTCCCCGTTGTTCCGCCAGGAGTCCAGCCGACGGCCCCGACCCTGGGCGGGGTCGGGGCCGTCGTGCGCTCGGGCTACTCGTTCCCGACGTGCTTGTCCGCGGAGTCGCGGGCACCGTCGATCTTGTCGTCGAACTTGCCGCCGGTGGCCTTCTTCACCGCATCGGCGACGCCGTCGAGCACCTTGTCGCTGATGCCCTCGGCCTTCTCGCTCTTCAGGGCGTCCTGGACCTTGCCGTCCTTGAGGAAGTCCTGCGCCTTCTTCGTGATGTCGTCGAACCCCGCCATGTGCGTGCCTCTCGTTCGGCGCGGAGCCGGTCGCCCCGCCGCGTGCGGCCGATCGTAGGCCGCTCGGCGCGGCTCTGGCCGGGAGGCCCGGCATGCGTCCGCCACGGACGTCCGGTCCGACGGTCAGGCCATCTGGGCACTGCGTCGGCGGGCGAGCACGTAGCCGACCGCGACGGAGCCCGACACCGCCAGGAGCGACGGGATGAGGATGTCGGTCCCCTGCTCGGTGAACTCCACGACGAGCACGAGTGCGGTGAAGGGCGCCCGCATCGTCGTCGCGAGGAACGCCGCCGCGCCGATGAACGCGAACGACGCGAGCCCGGGGCCGTCCGCCGGCCAGAGCAGGATCCACGCGCCGCCCAGGAAACCACCGAAGGCCGCCCCGATCGCGATCGACGGCGTCAGGGTGCCCCCGACCGCGCCAGCGCCGATCGTCGCCGACGTGGTGATCGTCCGGATGATGCCGAGCACCAGGAGCAGCACGATCGGTGCGAAGCCGAGCATCGCGCCGTCGTCGACCGAGGTGTTCATCGCCAGCACGCCGAGTGCCCGGCCGTTGCCGAGGATCTCCGGGAACGGCACGGCGATGAGCCCGACCATCGCGAAGACGACCGGCAGGACGACGAGCAGGTGCCAGCCCTTCGGCGCGATGCCCTGCAGCCGGTTCGTCAGCTTCACGAACCCGACGCCGGCGAACCCCAGCACCGGCCCGACGACGACGGCCCAGACGAGCAGGGAGGGCGACATGTGCATCGCCGGCACGTGGTACAGGACCTCGTCCGGGATCACCAGGCGCGCGACGAAGGCCGCGACGGCGCTCGTCGCGAAGGCCGGCAGTGCGGTGGCGAAGGTCAGCTCGCCGAGCAGGACCTCGACCGCGAAGAGCGCACCACCGAGCGGCACGTCGTACACTGCGGCGAGGCCGGCGGCGGCGCCGCACGCCACGAGGATCTTCGTCTCGCGCTTCGACAACCCCGCGCGGGCGGTGACGAGCTGGGCGAGCCAGGCGCCGATCTCACGCGGCGCGACCTCTTTGCCGATGGACGCGCCGAGGCCGACCGCGAGGATCTGGACACCGGCGTTCGCCAGGGTCGCGAGCGTCGGCATCCGCTTGCCGTTGACCGCGCCGGGGACGGAGACGATCGGGCGGCCCCACCGGCGGAGGGCCCACCAGGCGAACCCGGTGAGGACACCGGCGGCGACCAGGGCGAGGAAGCGGTTCAGCGCGGACGGGGCGTCGGCGGCCTCGAGGTGGCCGGCGAACGGGTACCCGAACGCGACGAACTGGATGAGCTGCAGGGCGAGCCACACCGAGACCCCGGCGATGCCACCCGCGACCCCGACGAGTCCGGTGACGACGACGAGCTTCAGCACCCAGCCCGGGGTCGTGTGTGCGGTGTGCGGCATATCGGAAACCCTATCGGCCGCGCTGCACCCGCCCCGGCCGCGCTCCGATGCGAGCGCTGACGAGCGGTCAGTCGAAGAGCTCGCTCAGCCAGTTCCCGCGGCGCTTCCTGCCGTACGGCTGCTGCCCGTGGCCGGGCTGGCCGTACCCGGGCTGCCCGTACCCGGGCTGCCCGTACCCGCCGCGGCGTCCCTTGTCCCAGGACCCCGGCGACCCGGGCGATCCCGGCGACGCGTAGCCGTTCCGCGGCACCGCCATGCCCGGCGAGTAGCCCGGGACCGACCCGTACGCCGGGGCAGCGGGCACGCCGGGGACCGCGTGCGGTCCGGGGGCCGGCGCCGGAGCCGGAGCGGCCGATGGGGTGGGCGCTGCCCGGTCGATGATCTTGTCGAGCTCACCGCGGTCGAGCCACACGCCGCGGCACTCCGGGCAGTAGTCGATCTCGATGCCGGACCGCTCCGACATCACGAGGGTCGCCTGGTCGTTGGGGCACTGCATGGGGATGTCCTTCCGATCGGCGCGGGGTGCGCACTGCCCTCGATCCTGTCGGGCACGTGTGTGCCGCCCGTGCGGAACCCCTGGAGGACCCCTGTGGATCACCGGGGTGTCCACCGCACGGCGCTGCCGTGCCCGCCGCCGCCCGCGCCCTAGGCTGGCGACGTGCCCGAGACGCCCGACGCAGGACCTCAGCGCGGCTGGGAGCCGCTCGTCGGCAGCGCGCAGTCCGTCGTGCTCGAGGTGCTCCGCGCCGGCCCGCGGCCGCGCACCGAACTCGCCGCCCGACTGGGCCTCTCCGGCCCGAGCCTGTCCCGGATCACGAAGCCCCTGCTCGAGGCCGGGATCCTCGTCGAGCGCGAGGGCGTGCAGCAGACCGTCACGGGTCGCCCGTCGATCCCGCTCGACATCGACCAGGACGCCCACCACTTCATCGGCGTGAAGCTCACCGGCGACAGCCTCTTCGCCGTCTCGACCGACCACCGCGGCGAGGTCCTGACCGAGCGCGAGGAACCGCTCACCGACACCGACGTCGGCGCCGTGGTCGCCCGGGTCGCCGAGGTCGTCGCCGCCATCACGGCTGCCGACGACCGGGTGCGGGGCGTCTGCGTGGCGCTCGGCGGTGCGACCGAGGACCGACGGACGGTCCGGCGCGCACCGTTCCTCGGCTGGGAGGACGTCCCCTTCGCCGCACTCCTCGCCGACGCCACGGGGTTGCCCTGCACGGTGGAGAACGACGTCCGGGCGCTCACGCACGCCGAGCACTGGTTCGGCGAGGGCCGCGACCACCGGTCGTTCGCGCTGCTGACCATCGGCGCCGGCATCGGTCTCGGCCTGGTCGTCGGCGGCACCGTCGTCGCGGGCGCACACGGGGCAGCCGGCAGCATCGGGCACCAGCGGCTCGGCGGAGCTGCGGGCACGACGGACCTCCGCTGCGAGTTCGGTCACCGCGGTTGTGCCCGCGCCGTCATCAGCGCCAGGGCCATCGTGCTCGCGGGCAGTGCGGCGCTCGGCCGTCAGGTGTCCGCCGCGGAGCTCCTCGACGTGGCGCGCGGCGACGGCCCCGACGCACCCGCTGCCCGCGCCGTGGTCGACACCGCGGCCGAGGCCCTCGGACTGCTCGTCGCGGACGTCGTGAACGTGATCGACCCCGAGGTGGTCCTGCTCTCCGGCGAGCTCGTGACCGTCGCCGAGGTCGGCCGGGCCGCGCTCGACCGCTCGGTCGAGGCGGCCCGGCACTGGTCGACGCCGGCGCCGACCGTGATCGCGCAGCCCTTCCGCTTCAACGAGTGGGCCAGGGGCGCCGCCGCGGTCGCCATCCAGATGCACGCGCTCGGCGCCTGACCGTCCCGCCCCGCGCCCCTCACACCGTGCGATCCGCGCCCGGAGCGTGCGAGGTTCCGTACACGGTGCGAGGTGCGGCGCCTCGCACCGTGTACGCAACCTCGCACAGTGCGTGCCCTCGCCCCGCACGGTGCGAGGGGGCGGCCCACGCCTACGTCAGCTGCAACAGCGTGTTCACCTGGTCGTTGACCCCGGTCAGCGTGCTCACGGGCTTGCCGTTCGCGTAGATGTCGTCGAACGCCGGCTGCACGAGCGCCTGGATGTCGCCGGGGTTCCGCGTCACCGGGAACAGGAACGTGGTCTTGTCGGCCACCTGCTGGGTGAACGCGGACACGTCGAAGCCCTGCTTCTCGAACGCCGCCACGGCCGCAGCGGTGCCCTCGGGGCGTGCCGGGAACACGATGCCCGCCCTGCCGACGATCTGCTGCGCGGTCGACCCGCCCAGGAACGCGACCCACTTCGCCGCGGCCTCCGGGTTCCGGGCCTGCTTCGTGATCGAGTCACCCAACCCGTTGAACATCGACGCGCGGTGCCCCACCGGCCCGGACGGGGTCGGCGCGATGGCGACGTCGATGCCGGCGAGGTTGCCGTACGCGCCGATCATCCACGAGCCGTTGAACGAGAGCGCGACCTTCTTCGCACCGAGCTGCACGTCCGGACCGGTCGTCGTGGAGAACACCCCGTACTTCGGCATGTAGCCCTTCTCGGCGAGCCCGAAGTACCAGGAGATCGTCTTCTGGAACCCGGCGTCGTCGTAGCGGAACTTGTTCCCCCACGGGTTGCTGTTCGTGTAGAACCAGTCGGTCGACCCGGTGAACGGCGACCACTGCGTCTGCCCGAAGCCGTCGCCGCCGCTGCCGTTCGCGCTCATCCCGTAGACCGCGATGTCGGTCTTGTCGAAGCCGGGTTCGTCGCCGCGTCGGCCCTTGCCGTCGATCGTGAGGTGGGCGAGCATCTGCTCGAACGTGCCGCCGTCGTCGGGGTTCCACTCGAGCGCAGCGAGCTGCTCGGCCGTGACCCCGGCCTTCGCCATCGCCTTGGTGTCGTAGAACATCGCGATGGTGTCCCAGTCCTTCGGGGACCCGTAGCGGTGCCCGTCCTGGCCCTTCCAGAGCTCGGCGAGCCCGGACTGGTAGTCGGCGTCCCGGATGGACGCGGTGGCCTCGAGCTCGTCGAGCTCGTACAGCACGTCGAGGTCCGCGTACTGCGGGAACTTCGTCAGGTGGTCGGTGAAGACGTCCGGCGCGGTCCCGGCGATGAACCCCGCGGTGAGCTTCGTCCAGTAGTCGTTCCAGCCGAGCTGCGTGATCTCGATCCTGATGCCGGGGTTCTGCTGCTCGAAGGCCTTCGCGACCGCCTGGTACGCCGGCAGCTGGTTCGAGTCCCACAGCCAGTACGACACGGTGCCGGTCGCTCCGCCGGTGGACGACGCGCGGCCGGGCGAGGAGCACGCGGCGAGGGCACCGAGGGCCGGGGCGGATGCGCCGCCGGCGAAGAGCGCGCGGCGGGTGATGGAGTTCGTCATGGGAGCGTCCCTACTTGATGCCGGAGAAGCCGATGGAGTTGACGATGCGCTTGGCGAAGACGCCGAACAGCACGATCATCGGGAGCGCCGCGACGAGCGTGGCCGCCATCAACCCGGACCAGTCGGTACCGGACTGCGGGGCCTGCGACTTGAAGACGCCGAGCGCGACGGTGAGCACCCGGGAGCTGTCGGTGTACGACACCATCAGCGGCCAGAAGTAGTCGTTCCACGCGGTGATGTACGTCAGGACGGCGAGCGTCGCGATCGCTGCCGAGGCCATCGGCAGGATCAGCCGGAAGAACACCCGGACCTTGCCGGCGCCGTCGATGAGCGCCGCTTCCTCGACCTCCCTCGAGATGCCGAGGAAGAACTGCCGCAGGAAGAAGACCGCGAACGGCGTCATCAGCATCGAGGGCAGCGAGATCCCGAGCAGGGTGTCGACCAGGCCGAGCGACTTGATGAGCGCGAAGTTCGGCAGGAGCGTGAAGATCGTCGGGACCATGAGCCCGGCGAGGAACACGACGAACACCTTGTCGCGCCCCGGCCACCGCAGCCGGGCGAAGGCGTACGCGGCCCCGGCGGAGAAGAACACCTGCCCGACGGTGATCATCGTCGCGGTGATCACGGAGTTGAGCAGGTACTGCCAGAAGTTGATCGCCGCACCGGAGCCGCCCTGCGCGAGCGCCTCCTTCGTGGACTGCAGGCCGAAGACCCGCTCGAACCCGCCCAGGCTGAACCCGGTCGGCAGCAGCGAGGTGGGGTCGGCGGAGATCGCACCGTTCGACGACAGCGCCGTGCGGAGGATCCAGTAGAAGGGGAACAGGGTCACGACGATCACGGCGATCATCGCGATCCAGGCGAACACGCGGCCGACGGACGGCTTCGGGCGCGGTGGCTTCGCGCCGCGCGTGGTGACGGCGCGAGTGGTCGTGGGGTCGGCCACCGGGGGCAGTGTGCTGGTCATCTTCGAGTCGCTTTCGGGGTCCGTCGGCCGCTCAGTCCAGGTCACTCTCGCCGGAGCGCGAGAGTCGGTACTGGATGAACGTGATGACGCTGAGGACGATGAGGAGGGCCACCGAGACGGCGGACGCGTAGCCGAACTGGAACCGGCCGAAGGCCAGGTTGTAGATGTAGTTCTGCACGACGTTGGTGGCGTTGGCGGGTCCGCCCTGTGTCGTCACCGCGACGGTGTCGAACACCTGGAACGACCCGATGATCGTGATGATGAGCACGAGGGACAGGATCGGGCGGAGCAGCGGCACCGTGATGCGCCAGAACATCTTCCACTCGCTCGCTCCGTCGATGCGGCCGGCCTCGTAGACCTGCTCGGGGAGCGCCTGCAGCCCCGCGAAGATGAGGAGCGCCGTGTAGCCGACGTTCCGCCAGACGTTGATGAACGCGATCGTCGGGATGCCCCAGACGTCGCTCTGCAGGAACGGGATGCGTCCGACGCCGATGGCGGAGAGCACCTCGTTGCCGATGCCGAGCTGCGTGTCGAGGATCCACAGCCAGATGAGCGCGGCGACGACGTTCGACACCAGGTACGGCGCGAGGACGATCCCCCGCACGAACGTCGACTTCGTGAGCCGGTGCATCATCACGGCGATGAACAGCGCGAGCACCGTCTGGAACCCGATGTTCAGCAGCACGTACTCGACCGTCACCGCCATCGAGTGCCAGAAGATCGAGTCCTGCACCAGGCGCTCGTAGTTCTGCAGCCCGGTGAAGACCGGCGGCGTGAGCAGGTTGTAGGACGTGAAGCTGAGGTAGATGCCGCGGATCGTCGGCCACAGCAGGAACAGCGCGAAGCCGACCGCCGCCGGGGCGATGAAGACCAGCGCCAGCCAGAGGTCGTTCCGTGGGCGGCGCTTCCGTGGCGCGGCGGTCCTGGCCGCGGTGTCGGTGCCGGCGCTCGGTCGGCTTCGCCGGACCGGCACCGTCAAGGGTGTTTCGGTGGCCATCGTGACTCCTTCGTCAACGTGGTTGCCGTCCGGGTGGCAGCCCCGGACGGCTTTAGTGTCGCCACAAAAGAAAGCGGTGTCAAGAGGTCGCCAGATCGAGATGGTGACCAGCTGACGGACTGGAGGCCCGGGTCGGCGCCGACCCGGGCCTCCAGTCGGTCGGTGGGCCGGGATCAGCGCGCGGTGAGCCGGAACGGGACGACGCGCTCCGCGGAGGTGGCCGGGGCTTCGAGGCCAACCGTCATGAGGACGCGCCCGGTGAAGACGCGTTCGCCGGACCACCACTGCGGTGCCCGGACACCGTCGGCACCGCTGCCGATGAGCACCGGGTCGACGCGGTACCGGGTGTCCGGGTCCAGGTCGCGGAACGTGACCCGGCCGCGCAGGCTGACCTCCGGGGCGGCCAGGGAGGCCAGGAAGAACAGCGCCTCCCGGCGGTCCGGCGCGACCACGCCGTAGACGTTCAGCGTGTCGTCGGCCTGGTCGACGCGGACCAGGTCGCCGCCGTGCAGGAGCCAGCGGGTGTCCTTGTAGAGCACGATCCACTCCGCCAGGTCGCGCTCCTCGGCCGCGGTGGCCGTTGACAGGTCCCACTCGATGCCGAGGTGCCCGAACAGCGCCGTGCCCGCGCGGAACGACAGGTCGTGCCAGCGTCCCGTCGTGTGGTTGACACCGCTGGCGATGTGCGAGCCGAGGAGCTCCGCCGGCAGCAGCTGCATCGTCCAGCGGTTCATCTGCTGGCGCTCGAGCGGGTCGATGCAGTCCGAGACCCAGACGCGGTCGGTGTGCTCGATCACGCCGAGGTCCACGCGGGAGCCGCCCGACGAGCACGACTCGATCTCGAAGCCCGGGAAGCGGTCCTTGAGCGCCGCCATCAGCCGGTACGCCGCCAGGGTCTGCTCGTGCACGGCCGCCCCGCCGCCCGGGTGCCCCGCCTCGACCAGGTCGCGGTTGTGGTCCCACTTGACGTAGTCGATGCGGTACTCGTCGATGATCGCGGTCATCCGGTCGAGGACGTACTCGTACGCCTCCGGGATCGCCAGGTTGAGGACCTGCTGGTGCCGGGACCGGACCGGCAGGCGACCGTCCGCCTGCATGATCCACTCCGGGTGCGCCCGGGCCAGGTCGCTGTCCTCGTTGATCATCTCCGGCTCGAACCAGAGGCCGAACTGCATGCCGGCGTCGCGGACGTGGTCGACGAGCGGCCCCAGCCCGTCCGGCCAGACCCCCTCGTCGACGAACCAGTCGCCGAGGCCGGCGAAGTCGTCGCGACGGTGCCGGAACCAGCCGTCGTCGAGGACGAACCGCTCGACGCCGAGGCGGGCCGACCGGTCGGCGAGGTCCTGCAGGCGCGCCAGGTCGTGGTCGAAGTAGACGGCCTCCCAGACGTTGATCGTCATCGGGCGGGCGCTCCGCGGGTGCTGCGGTCGGCTGCGCAGGTGCCGGTGGAAGCGACGGGCCTGCTCGTCGAGGCCGTTCGCGTACGCGCCGTACAGCCACGGGCCCTCGTACGTCTCCCCCGTCCCCAGACGGACCTCGCCCGGCAGCAGGAGCTCGCCACCGCCGATGACCTGCTTGCCGTTGAACAGGCGCTCCGCGAAGTGCCGGTGGTTGCCGCTCCACGCGGTGTGCACGCCCCAGAGCTCCCCGTCGGCGAACCCGAAGCCGGGGACGCCGACGCTCAGGACCGTGGCGGCGTCGGCTCCGGTGCGCCCCTTCCGGCCCTCGCGCTCGTGGATGCCGACGACGAGCTCGCGGCGTTGCGGGGTGCGCTCCTTGCCCCAGCGGCCGGCGAAGTCCAGGATCTCGCGGGCCCGGGTCGGGATCGGGAGCGCGACGGTCAGGTCGTCGACGGTGTACGTGCCGGTGCCGGTGTTCGTGAGGGCGGCGCGGGTGCGGACGAGCCCGGAGGGCAGCAGCTCGATCTCCAGGCGGACGGCGAGGCGCGCGGTGTCGTCGGCCGCCTCGACGACGACGGTCGCGGGGCCGGCGTCGATGCGGGCGGGTGCGGCGCCGCCTGACGTCCCGGTCTCGTGGGGTTCGGTCTCGTGGGGCTCGGTCTCGTGGGCTTCTCCGACGACGTCGATGCTCGTCGTGGTGAACCTCGGCGACCAGTCCCGACCGTCACGGTGTCCGCTCACCCCGGGCTTGCCCGACCAGCCGGCGTGCGGTTCTGGCAGGATCGCGAGCCGGATCGGCTCGTCGACGGCGTTCGACACGATCGGTTCGAGGCCCGCGGTGACGATCGCCTGCAGGTCGTCGGTGGACAACGGCCCGAGGGCCGCACCCCAGTGCACCACCGACGGCAGGCGTCCCTCGGTGCAGTCGAGCACGAGGGAGACCCCGGCGGTGGACAGGTGGACGAGGGAGTGCGTCATCGGAGCTCCTGGTCGGCTTACTTTTGTCGCGTAAGTATGTCAGAACCAGCGCTTGACCTTGAAGACCACGAACAGCGCCGCCGCGAAGGCGATCATCGCGATCACCGCCAACGGGTACCCCCACGTCCAGGTGAGCTCCGGCATGTGCGTGAAGTTCATGCCGTAGATCGCCGCGATGAGGGTCGGTGCGAAGAGGATCGCCGCCCATCCGGAGATCTTCTTCGTGTCGTCGTTCTGCTTCTGCGCCGCGAGGGTCGCGTCGACCGTCAGCGCGTTCTGCAGCAGCTGCCGGAAGGTGTCGATGCGCTCGACCGTTCGGATCGCGTGGTCGAGGACGTCGCGGAAGCGCCGCTGCATCTCGACCGGCAGGTGGTACTTCTCGGCACCGCGGTGGATGTTCTCGATCATGTGGATGAGCGGCCGTGCAGCGCGCTGGAAGTCCACGACCTCGCCGAAGAGCTCGTAGATGCGGCGGGAGACACCCGCGACGCCGGCGAAGAGCTGGTCCTCGATCTGGTTGATGTCCTCTTCGAGCCCCTCGATCACCGGGATGTAGTCGTCGACGATCGAGTCCATCAGTGCCCAGAGCTGCGCCTGCGGACCGGCGGTCACGAGCCCCGGCTTGCCGCTCATCCGCTGGAGCGCCCGGGGGACGACGCTCCGGCCGCGCGGGTCCGCCTGCACGACGGCCAGGAAGAAGTCCTCCCCGACGAAGGCGTGTACCTCCCCGAACTCGACCTCCTCGCGCTGGTCGTTGTAGAGCGCCGGCTTGAGCACCGCGAACAGGGTGGAGCCGTAGCGTTCGAGCTTCGGGCGCTGGTGCCCCTCGGCGGAGTCCTCGACGGCGAGCTCGTGCAGGCCGAGGGCGACCGCGACGTCGCCGAGCTCCACGGCGTCGGGTTGGTAGAGGACGACGCAGGCGCTGGCGTCCTGGTCCTGCATCATCTGGAAGGTGTCGTCGAGCGTCGGACTCGCGATCGGTGCGATGCGGTCGATGTAGGCGGTGTTGAGCTCGACGGTCACGACCCCAACCTACGCAGGTCCGGGTGCGGCATGTCCCCCGCTCGCTGGACCCTCCCTGCACGCCTGCGCGGCCGGCCGTCTACCGTGCAGGTCATCAGCATGCTGACGAAGGCGTGTCGTCGAAGGGAGTGACCATGCGATGGTTCCGGAAGATCGTGATCGCGGCGAGTGCCGTCATCGCCGTGGTGGGCTCGTTCATCGGGTCCGGTGCCGCGGGTGGCACGCCCATCCAGGACGCCGCGGGCGGTGCACTGTCGGCGTCGTCCACGGCGATCGCTCCCGACGGGCCGGCGTTCGGCATCTGGAGCGTCATCTACGTCGGCCTGATCGCGTTCGCCGTGTGGCAGTTCCTGCCCCGCCGCGGTGACCAGGCCCGCCACGACCGACTCGCCGTCCCCGCGACGCTCTCCCTGCTGCTGAACGCCGCGTGGATCCTGTCCGTGCAGTTCGGCTTCCTCTGGCTGAGCGAGCCGATCATCGTCGCGCTGCTGGCCGTCCTCGCGTGGACGTTCGTGGTCCTGCGGCGCACGCGTCCTTCCGGCGTCGTCGAGGCGATCGTCACCGACGGCACGTTCGGGCTCTACCTCGGGTGGGTGTGCGTCGCGACGGCGGCGAACACGGCAGCGGTCCTGACGGCTGCTGGCTTCCGGGGCTTCGGGCTGTCGCAGGACGTCTGGGGTGTCGTCGTGGCCCTCGTCGCCGGGCTGGTCGGGGTGCTCCTCGCGGTCACCGGCCGTGGCCGCCTGGCGCCGGCCGTGTCGCTCGCGTGGGGGCTCGCGTGGGTCGCGGTCGCTCGGCTCGACGGCCCCCTGGTGTCGGTGCCGACGGCGGTCGCCGCGATCGTCGCCGCTGCGCTCGCCGTCGTGGTGACGCTGGTCGTGCGCTCGCGCGCGGGCTTCCGCGCGCCGGTCGCACGGGCGCCGCGCACGGTTCGCTAGCGGCGGCCGCTGCGAGCGTGCGGCATGCGGCGTGCGGCAGCCGGACTACGGCGGAAGCGACACCGCGCTTCCGAAAGCGCCGCGCATTCCTGTACCGGATGTCGCCCGATGCGCGTGCATCATCCGCGTGGTGGCGGAAGCGACACCACGGACACGATCGCGCGGCGCAATCGTGTACGCGCTGTCGCTTCCGCCAACCCCGCCCGGCCAGCCCCGCCCGGCGCGGCCCCGCCCGGCGCGGCCCAGCCCCGCCAGCCGCGCCCGGCCGTCAGCGCGCGGCGGCCGTCAGCCCGTGTGCGGCGGCCACGGCCTCGTTCGTCACGTGGCCGTCGTGCACGTTGAGCCCGCGGGCGAGCGCCGGGTCGGACTCCAGCGCCGCCTCCCAGCCCTGGTTCGCGATCGCCACGGCGTAGGGCAGCGTCGCGTTCGTGAGCGCGATCGTCGACGTGCGGGGAACGGCACCGGGCATGTTCGCCACGCAGTAGTAGACGGCGTCGTGCACCCGGAACGTCGGGTCGTCATGGGTGGTCGGCCGGGAGCCCTCGAAGCACCCACCCTGGTCGATCGCGATGTCGACGAGCACCGAACCCGGGCGCATGTCGGCCACCATGGCGTCGGTGACGAGCTTCGGCGCCGAGGCCCCGGGGATCAGCACGGACCCGATCACCAGGTCGGCGTCCTGCAGGGCCGAGGCGATCGCGTGCGACGAGGACCGGAGCGTCGTGATGCGTCCGTCGAAGCGGGCGTCCAGCGCACGCAGCCGCGGCAGGCTGATGTCGAACACCGTGACCTCGGCACCGAGCCCGAGCGCCATGGCCGCGGCGTGCTCGCCGGCGACACCGCCCCCGATCACCACGACCCGGCCCTTCGGCGTGCCGGGGACGCCGCCGAGCAGCAGCCCGCGACCACCGTTGGCCCGCATCAGGTGGTTCGCGCCGACCTGTGCCGACAGGCGGCCGGCGATCTCGGACATCGGCGACAGCAGCGGCAGGGAGCGGTCCGGCAGCTGGACGGTCTCGTAGGCGATCGCCGTCGCACCGGAGTCCATCAGCGCGGACGTCAGCGGGCGGTCCGCCGCCAGGTGCAGGTAGGTGAACAGGACCTGCCCGGGGCGGATGGCGGCGTACTCGGACGCGACCGGTTCCTTCACCTTCAGCACGAGCTCGGCACGGCTCCACACCTCGGCAGCCGACGGGACGATCGTCGCCCCGACAGCGGCGTACTCGGCGTCGGGCAACGAGGAGCCGTCACCGGCTCCCGCCTGCACGAGCACCTCGTGCCCGTGCATCGTCAGCTCGGCGACACCGGCGGGGGTGGCGGCGACGCGGAACTCGTTGTTCTTGATCTCGGTGGGGACGCCGATGAGCATGGCGGACTCCTTCGTGGGCTGCGAGCGGCGGGCGACCACCATCCAGCCACTCGTGCGTGTCCGACGTGTTACAGCCGAACATCCGGCTGGTCCACGCGCGAATCGTGCGAAGGAATTCGGTGGGTCAGCTCCGGGCGCGGAGTGATTCGCTCGGGAGCTCCCCGAAGCGGGACCGGTACGCGGCCGAGAACCGGCCGAGGTGCCCGAAGCCCCAGGCCCGGGCGATCTCCGCCACCGAGACCTCGTCTCGCTCGGCCCGACGGAGGTCCGCGTGGGCGCCGTCGAGCCGGACCTGCCGCAACAGGTCGCCGGGGGTCTGGTCGAGGTGCCTGCGCAGGGACTGCTGCAGGCCGCGCGGGCTGAGCCCGGCCGCCGCGGCGATCTCCGGGGTGCCGATCGGCTCGTTCGCATGGGCGTGCACGAACTCGAGCGCGCGGCGCAGTCGCTCGTGTTCGGGACCGGTGCCGGGCACCGAGGCACGCCAAACGGTCCGGGGTGCGAACGCCCGGAGCGCCGCCCTGCCGAACGCCTCGGCGATCTCGCGGCGTTCGACGTCCCCGAGGACGTGCTCCATGTCGAGCCACGTCGCCGAGGACGACCGGACGACGTGCTGCCAGGCGCGGAGCCCGTCACCGGACGCACGCTGCATCGGTTCGAAGGCGAAGTCGGCGTCCCCGGCGAGCGAGCTCAGGAAGGTCCGGTCGAGCTGCACCATGTTGAGCGAGATGTCCCGGTGGTGCAGGTCCCAGGTGTCGTCGATCGGCAGGACGACCGGGACGCCCGGCTGCAGGTCGACGGACTGGCCGCCGTACGTCAGGGTGCTGGTGCCGGAGCGCATCCAGACGACCATGAACTCGTCGTCCGCTCGGCTCTCACTGCGCAGGTCGACGTCGAAGCGGGCGGTCCGCAGGGACATCCGCTCGTCGCCGACCCCGGCGAAGCTCCACGCGCTGCGCGACGAGGTGCGCCGGACGGCCGGGGACCGGAGGTCGTAGCCGGCGGAGAAGAACGCCAGCGCCTGGTCGACGTCCGAGCCGGCCAGCCGCCTGGACCACCGCCGGTCGGGTCGTTCGTCGGCACGGAACGGGGACACGGGTGTGGTGCGCGCCAGTGAGACGGGCGAACGGGAGTCCGTGGGAAGCACCATGTCCGGGAAGGTACCCCGCACCACCGACATCCACCCACGATCCGCGTCCCCCGGACCGGACCCGGTCAGTTCTGCAGGATCGCCTGCCCGATGCTCTCGTCGAGGATCAGGTCCGTGATCAGCCCGGCCGCCAGCGCACCCTTGAGCGACGCCGCCTTGCCCCGCCCGGCCACCACGCAGATCCGGCGCGGCGCCCGCTTGATCGTGTCGAGGTCCGGTCCGCCGGCCCTCGCGTTCACCCCGATGTCGCGCCACGACCCGTCCGCGCGGTAGAACACCGTCGAGACGTCGCCGACGACCTCGGCCTTCGCGAGTTCCTCACGGTCGGCGGGGTCGAGGTACCCGCCGGAGTACACGTGCGACGGCACCGGGGCCTGCGGCGCACCGACACCGAACACGACGACGTCCATGCGCTCGTGCAGGTCCAGCACGCGCCGGATCGAGCGCTCCCGGAACAGGGCCGCCTTGGTCGACGGGTCGTCGAAGAACGCCGGAACCGGGAACTGCTGCACGAGCGCCCCGTACGCCTCCCCGAAGCGCCGCAGGATCTCGGACGCGTAGACGATGCCGGTGGTGCGGGTGTTCGCCGCGCCGTTCACCTGCACCACCGTCGAACCGTGCGTGGTCTTCGGCACGAGGTACCGGCTGACCGCGCTCACCGTCGAGCCCCAGGAGATCCCGATCACCATGTTCGACTCGATGTACTGCGTGAGGATCCGTGCGGCGGACAGCGCGACCCGTTCCAGCCGGTCGACGTCGCTCGTGTGGTCCGGCACCGGGACGACGTGCGCGTGCACCCCGAAGCGCGCCCGGATGTTCCGGCTCAGCGCGGCCGCCTGGTCCAGCGGGGAGCGGATCTGGATGTCGACGAGCCCGGTGTCCCTGGCGTGCTTGAGCAGGCGGGACACCGACGACCGGGACGTCCCGAGCTCGTCGGCGATGGCGTCCATCGTCAGGTCCTGCAGGTAGTAGAGGTGCGCGGCTCGGAGGGCCTGCTGCGTGCGCATCGGTTGGGCGGCATCGCTCATGGAGCAACCATGCACGGACGTGCACGGCCGTTGCAAGCCCGACCGCCCACGGCGAACGGCGATCGGACACCGCCACAGGTGTTCTGCACGTTCGTGCACGCGAGTTGCCCGACCTCTCACCGAGGAGCACCATCGATCTCGAACCCAGCGAACCGACCCCAGAAAGCGACGCGTACGCACATGTCGAAGACGACGCAGCCCCGACGCACGGTGACGAACCTCACCGAGCGCCCGAACGCACAGGTCCTCATCGTCGGTGGCGGCATCAACGGCATCGCCACCTTCCGCGACCTCGCCCTGCAGGGCGTCGACGTCGCGCTCGTCGAGCGTGGCGACTACGCCTCCGGCGCCTCAGCGGCGTCGAGCCACATGATCCACGGCGGCATCCGCTACCTCGAGAACGGCGAGTTCCGTCTGGTGCGCGAGAGCGTGCAGGAGCGCAACGGCCTGATCCGCATCGCCCCGCACTACGTCAAGCCGCTGCAGACGACGATGCCGATCTTCTCCACCTTCTCGGGCATCATGAACGCCCCGCTGCGCATGCTCACGCACAAGCAGCGCTCCACGAAGGAGCGCGGCGCGATGCTCATCAAGATCGGCATGACGATCTACGACTCCTTCTCGCGCGACGGCGGTTCGGTCCCGAAGCACGTCTTCCGCACCAAGAAGGCCGCGCTCGAGGACATGCCGGCCCTCAACAAGGACCTCAAGTACACCGGCACCTACTACGACGCCTCCGTCCACGAACCGGAGCGCCTGGCGCTCGACGTACTCAAGGACGGCCTGGCGGCGGGCACCGGCGCCGACGCCCAGAGCACCGCCCGTGCGACGAACTACGTCGAGGCAGCCGGCACCCGTGACGGCGGCGTCCTGCTCCGCGACCGCGAGACCGGCGACGAGTTCGTCTTCACGGCCGACGTCGTGATCAACGCCTCCGGCCCCTGGACCGACCTCACCAACGGCGCGTTCGGCGGCGAGACGAAGTTCATGGGCGGCACGAAGGGCTCCCACATCGTCGTGCACAACGACGAGCTGCTCGAGGCCACGAAGGGCCGCGAGCTGTTCTTCGAGAACAACGACGGCCGCATCGTGCTGATCTACCCGCTCAAGGGCCGGGTGCTCATCGGCACGACGGACATCGACGCCGACCCGTCGAAGCCGGTGACGACGACGGACGAGGAGATCGACTACTTCTTCGGCCTCGTGAAGCACGTCTTCCCGCAGATCGACGTGACGCGCGAGCACATCGTCTACAGCTACTCCGGCATCCGTCCGCTCCCCCGCCACGAGGACACCGCCCCCGGCTTCGTCTCCCGTGACTACCGGATCGTGGACACCCCGATCGCGGGCCTGCCGAAGAGCACCGTGCTGTCGCTCGTCGGCGGCAAGTGGACGACCTTCCGCGCCCTCGCCGCGCACCTGTCGACCGAGGCCACCACGAAGCTCAGCGTCGCCCGCAAGGTCGACACGACCGGCATGGCGATCGGCGGCGGCAAGGAGTTCCCGACCACGGACGCGCAGCGCGCGCTCTGGGTCAAGTCGCACCGCGACGGTCTCGACGCCGGACTGGTCGAGGGGCTGCTCGAGCGCTACGGCACCCGCGCGGCCGAGGTCGTGGACGTCCTGACGGACGGCCCGGTCGAGCCGCTCGAGTCCGACCCCGCCCTCACCCGCGCCGAGGTCGCGTACTTCGCACAGCACGAGCACGCCGTGCACCTGGTGGACGTGGTACTCCGCCGGACGAACCTCGCGTTCGTCGGCGGCGTCACCATCGACCTGCTCGACGAGCTCGCGGACGTGCTCGCCGGCGTCCTCGGCTGGACGCCGGAGGAGCGCGCGGACGAGGTCCAGCGCACCCTCGACGTGCTGCGCGAGTCGCACGGCGTGATCGTGCCCCTGACCGCGACGGCGGCCCACGCGTCGTAGCGCGTCCTCCGACCGACCTCGCAGGCTCGGTCGGCGCTGGCGCCGCGCGCCGCTGGCGCGTCGCAACACGCGGAGCGCGCGCGGACGGGAGGCCCGGTGCCAGCTGGCACCGGGCCTCCCGTCCGTCTGCGGTCCCGCCCACGCGCGTGGCTAGAACCGCTCGCCGGTCGGGTCCTGCGCGGTCCGGTCGACGAGGTCGTCGCCGCCCATCGGCTCACCCTCCCAGTCGACGAGGCGCCAGCCGTCGGCACTGGATCCCTCGAGCTCCACGACACCGGTGTTCTCCAGGTGCCGGCTCGCGCCGAGGTCGTTGGGCGTGTTCTGCGCGGTCACGGCCGACCAGATCCGGATCGCCGCGCCGTGACTGAACGCGGCGGCCACCGAGGCGCCCGTGTCCTCGATCTGCCGGATCGCGTCGTCGTAGCGGTCGAAGAAGTCCTCGCCGGTCTCCGCGCCGGGCATCCGCGCCTCGCGCTCCCCCGACGCCCACGCGTAGCACGCGGCGAGGTACCGCTGCACGGAGGTCGCGTCGCGCGCTCCCTGCAGGTCGCCGGCCTCGATCTCGCGGAGCCCGGGGAGCACCACGGGGTCGATCCCGAGTGATGCGGCCAGGGGTGCCGCCGTGACGTGCGTCCGGATCATGCTCGACACGAAGAGCTTCTCGATGCCACGGTCGGCCAGGGCCTCCGGCAACGCAGCCGCCTGCTGCTGCCCGAGCTCCGTCAGCCCGGGCCCGGGGACCTCGGCGTCGAGGACGCCGTTCACGTTCGCGGGGGTCTGGCCGTGTCGGATGAGCAGCAGTCGCATGCTGCCACCCTACGGAACGCGCGTCCGTGCCCAGTTGGTCGGTGGCAGTTCGACACGGCACGAGTCGACCGACCCCTACCGTGTCGCAAGAGTTCTGTGAGCCCGACCGGAGCACTCCTGGGCCGCAGGGAGGTCATACCATCGCGTCATGGCGATCGAACCGGACACGAAGAACTGGACCTGGGTCATCGAGGCGGCGTGCCCGGAGTGCGGCTACGACGGCAGCACGGTGACGATCCGCGACGTGCCGGGCATCATCGATGCGAACACGTCCGGCTGGCCGGGGGAACTCGCTCGCGACGACGTCCGGGAACGACCGGACGACCACACCTGGTCGCCGCTCGAGTACGGCGCCCACGTCCGCGACGTGCACCGGAAGATGGCCGAGCGCCTGGAGCTCATGCTCGCCGAGGACGGCCCGACGTTCCCGAACTGGGACCAGGACGTGACCGCGGCCGAGGAACGCTACGGCGAGCAGGACCCGGCGACGGTCGCGCGGGAGCTCGGCGAGGCGGCACACCGGGCCGCACGGGCGTTCGACGACGTCCGCGACGACCAGCTCGAGCGCACCGGGTTCCGTTCGGACGGCAGCGCGTTCACGGTCGCGACGCTCGCCACCTACTACGCGCACGACCCGGTGCACCACCTCTGGGACGTGCGGCGCGGTCGCGTGTAGGCGGGCCGGCGATCGGCGGCGGCCGGTTCAGGCGAGCGCGTCCAGCAGGGCGCGCCCCGTCGCGGCGTCCGTCACCAGCTCGTTGACCAGGCCGCCGCGGACCGCCCCGACGATGCTCGGGACCTTCGACTCCCCCACCGCCAGACCGACCACGTGCGGGACGGCGGACAGGACCTCGCGCGAGGTCCGCACCATCCGGTCGCTGCCGGCGAACTCGATCGCGCGGCCGTCGGCGTCGTAGAAGTTCAGGCAGACGTCGCCGGCGGCGCGGTCGAGCGCTTCGTCCTCGACCGGGATGCCACGGGTCATCGCGTCCCGTGTCGGGATCGGCGCCCCGATGCCGAGGATCGCGCCCTTCGCCCGACCCCAGAGCCCGATCACGTGCTGGAACGCCGGGTCCTCGTCGAGCGTCGCGCGCATCGCCCCCGACGGCAGGGCCTGCGCGAACAGGAACGCCGGGATCGCTCCGGAGCGCTCGGCGGCCGTCCGGGTGATCTCGTTCGTCTGGAACCACGGCATCGGGTCCGCCTGCCCACCCACCGTCGGCACGAGCTGCACGCCGTGGAGCTGCGGCATCCCGGAGCGCGCGACGTCGTACACCGTGCGGCCGGAGGACATCAGGACCGCGTCGCCGGGTTGGAGCGCCATGCCCTCGACGGCCGCGGCGACCGGCGCGGCGAGGTCGGCCCCGAGCGTCGCGGCGTGCGTGACCGCGGCGAGGTGCACCGCCCGGAGGCCGAGCACGACCTGCAGCCGTTCGGCGAGCGCCACCGTCTCGTCCTGGAACGGGTCGACGACCTCGATCCGGACCAGTCCGGCGCGTCGGGCCTCGGACACCAGGCGCGACACCGTCGGGCGGGAGACACCGAGCCGGGAGGCGATCTCGACCTGCGTGGCGTCCTCGAGGTAGTACATCCGCGCCGCCTGGTAGACGGTGTCGAGCGGGAAACGGCTGCGGGCGCCGTCCGGGGTGGGGGTCTCGGCCGACATGGGGCGATCGTAGCGCGCCGCCCGGTGCAGAAATTGTGTGCTGGACAAATGTCCCGGCCCCGCGCAGACTGGGCGCATGACGTACCGATTGGTGATCGGCTCGGATGATGCCGGGTTCGACTACAAGGAGATCATCAAGCGCGACCTGCTCGCCGACGACCGCGTCTCGGGGGTCGTGGACGTCGGTGTCGACGCCGACGGGCACACCGCCTACCCGCACGTGGCCGTGGACGCCGCTCGACTCGTCGCCGCAGGCGAGGCAGACCGGGCGATCCTGATCTGCGGGACCGGACTCGGTGTCGCGATCAGCGCGAACAAGGTCCCCGGCATCCGGGCCGTCACCGCGCACGACTCGTACAGCGTCGAGCGGTCGGTGCTCTCGAACGACGCGCAGGTGCTCTGCATGGGACAGCGCGTGATCGGGGTGGAGCTGGCCCGACGCCTCGCGAAGGAGTGGCTCGGGTACGAGTTCGACACGTCGTCGGCGTCGGCGGAGAAGGTCGCCGCGATCTGCTCCTACGACGGCAGCGCCCCGGCCGGGGTGGACGCGTCGGCGTAGCCCGAGCGGTCCGGGCGTCGGTGCACAGCGGCCTCGGTGCACAGCGGACTGTCGGTTGCCCGACCTAGTGTGCTGATCACCCGCACGCCGTACCGAGGGGAACCCGATGAAGAAGTCCGCATGGCTGCCCGCCGTCATCGCACCGGTGGTCGTCGCCGGGGCCATCGCCGCGCCGGCACTCGCCAACGCCGCGAGCACGCCGATCGCCGGGGCGGACCCCACCGCGGCGGATGTGATCGCCAGCGTCGCGAAGTCCTCGGACGCCCAGTACTCGGGCAAGCTCTCGCAGACCAGTGACCTCGGGCTGCCCGAGCTCCCGACGGGGTCCGGCGGTTCCTCCCTGGAGGGCGACGCGTCCGACGCGCTCAGCCTCCTCACCGCGTCGCACACCGCCCGCGTGTACGTCGACGGGGCGACGAAGCAGCGCGTGCAGGTCACCGAACAGCTCGCCGAACAGGACCTGGTCCGCAACGGCAGCGACGTCTGGACATGGGACTCGAAGGCGCGCGAGGCCACGCACGTGACCCTGCCGAAGGGCACGGCCGAGTCCCTGCAGCGCGGGACGACGACCCCCGCGGACATCGCGGAGCAGGCGATCGCCGCGATCCGCCCGAGCACCACGGTCTCGAAGCCGATGACGACGAAGGTCGCCGGGCAGAGCGCCTGGCAGATCACCCTGACGCCGAAGTCGTCCGGCACGCTGGTGGGCAGTGTCCAGCTCGCGGTCGACAAGCAGAGCGGGCTGCCGCTCCGCGCCACGATCGCGGCGAAGGGGCAGTCCGACCCGGCGTTCCAGGTGCGGTTCACCAGCCTGTCCTACGGCGCCCCCGCCTCCCGGCTGTTCGACTTCACGCCGCCGTCCGGCGCGACGGTGACGACGAAGGACCTCTCGGACGCCGCCGACCACGCCGGTCAGGCGAAGGGCCAGCACGCGGGCGGCCACGACGGCGCTCCGACGCTGACCGGCTCCGGCTGGTCCACGATCGCCGAACTGCCCGCAGGCACCGCCGACCAGAGCGGCCTCGGTGACGACGCATCGGCGCTGCTCGACCAGCTGACGAAGTCCGTCGACGGCGGCCGCGCGATCCAGACCTCGCTCGTGTCCGTGTACCTGACGGACGACGGCCGTGTCATCGCGGGCGCCGTGCCGGTGTCCAGCCTGGTCGCCGCCGCGAAGTGAGCCCGACCGAACCGGCAGCCGACCCGACCGGGGCGGCCGACCCGACCAGCGCGGCCATCCCGGTGACCGCGAGCGACCTCGCGATCCGCACCAACGGCCTCCAGAAGGTCTTCCGCAAGCAGCGCGCGGTCGACGGCATCGACCTCGCCGTCCCGAGGGGTGCGGTCTTCGGCTTCCTCGGGCCGAACGGATCCGGGAAGACGACGACCATCCGGATGCTGCTCGGGCTGTCGTCGGCGACGGGAGGCACCATCGAGGTGCTCGGCGAGTCCATGCCGTCGGCGCTGCACAGCGTGCTGCCGCGGGTCGGGGCCCTGGTCGAGGGCCCGGCGTTCTACCCGTACCTCTCCGGGCGGGCGAACCTCAGTCGGTTCGACGCCGCCGATCCGACGTCGGACCCCCGCAGCCGGAAGGACCGTGTCGCGTCCGCGCTCGACCGCGTCGGGCTGTCGCACGCGGCGGACAAGAAGGCCCACGCGTACTCGCTCGGCATGAAGCAGCGGTTGGGGCTCGCGAACGCGCTGCTCTCGCCGCGCGACCTGCTGGTCCTCGACGAGCCGACGAACGGCCTCGACCCCCAGGGCACGCGCGAGGTCCGCAACCTCATCCGGTCCCTGGCGGACGACGGCACGACGGTCTTCGTGTCGAGCCACCTGCTCGCCGAGATCGAGCAGGTCTGCACGCACGCCGGGGTGATGCGCACGGGGAAGCTCGTCGCGCAGGGCACCCTCGACGACCTCCGCTCGGCCGGCGCACGCACCGTGACGGTCCGCACGCCGGACCTCGGACAGGCCGGGTCGGTGCTGATGCGGCTCGGACTCACCCCGCGGCACGACGGCGGCGCCGACGCCCTCGAGGCCGACCTGCCCGCCGAGCTCCTCCCGGAGACCATCGTGACCGAACTCGTCCGCGCCGATGTCCGGGTCCGTGGGCTCGCCGTCGGTGGCGGCACGCTCGAGGACCTCTTCGTCGCGCTCACCGGGGAGGGCTTCGATGTCGCAGCCTGAGCGCACGGTGCGCTCCCGGCCGTTCGCGCTGCTCGGTTCCGAACTCGCTCTCGTGTTCCGCCGTCGCCGCACGTGGGCGATGCTCGGGGCACTCGCCCTGGTGCCGATCCTCATCGCGGTCGCCGTCCGGCTGACCACGGGCGACGACTCCGGCGGCCCGGCGTTCCTCGGCGACATCACGAACAACGGCCTGTTCGTGTCGTTCACCGCGCTGACGGTGTCGATCCCGCTGTTCCTGCCGCTCACGGTCGGGGTCGTCGCCGGTGACACGGTCGCCGGCGAGGCCAGCCACGGGACGATCCGGTACCTGCTCGTCGCACCGACCGGGCGCCTGCGGTTCATCCTCGTGAAGTACGCCGGCGCCGTCGCGTTCTGCCTCGCCGCGACGCTGCTGATCGTGCTGGTCGGCGCGGCGATCGGTGCCGTGCTGTTCCCGATCGGACCGGTGACGCTGCTCTCCGGCACCCAGGTCGGTGGGTGGTCGTACGCCGGACGCGCACTGCTGCTCGCGCTCTACGTCACGCTGTCGATGCTCGGGCTGTCCGCGATCGGGCTGTTCGCGTCGTCGCTGACGAACGTCCCGGTCGGGGCCATGGCCGCGACGGTCGTGCTGGCGGGCGCCTCCCAGGTGCTCGACCAGCTGCCGCAACTGGACTGGCTGCACCCGTTCCTGTTCTCGCACCAGTGGCTCGGGTTCGGGGACCTGCTCCGCGACCCGATCGCGTTCGACTCGTTCGGCAGCAACGCGCTGCTGCAGCTCGGCTACGTCGCGGTGTTCGGCACCCTGGCGTACGGCCGGTTCGCGACGAAGGACGTCCTGAGCTAGACGGCAACGGGGCGGCCGCCGTGGCGCAGGGCGCCGGGGCTCCGCGGTCCCGCTACTGCGCTTCCGGCCGCGCCGGCGTCCCGCTCGGCACCGGGTCCCGCAGGTCCCGCGACTTCTCGGACTTGTACCAGTGCAGGCGCGAGCCGGTCTCCACCGGCTGCATCCCGACCACGACCTTCCCCCGGGAGTGCATCTCCGCCAGGTCCTCGTAGGCGTCGACGATGTACTCGAACGGGTAGTACCCCGAGATGATGAACTGCACTTTGTGCCGCTGCACCAGGTCCCCGAGCGTGGTGAGCATCTCGGCCGCCTCCTGGTCGTCCCCCGGCGCCCGCAGGAACCGGATCTCCAGGTCGCGCCGGTCCTCGCTCGACACGAACCGCTGTTCCGGGACGCCGAGGGAGGCGGCCAGAGCGGCGTTCTCCCCGTCGTCGCGGTTGTCGATGAAGGCGGTGATCGGCCGGCCCTCGGCGATCTCCCGGATCCGGTCCTCTTCCCCGTCGCCGTAGGCCACCGGGAGCGTGCCGATCTGCCGCAGGGCGTCGTGGTTGCGCGGGCTCCCGAGGCCGATCACGGTGGCGCCGGCCTCGTGGGCGAGCTGGCACTCGATGTGCCCGACCCCGCCGGCGGCAGCGCTGACCACGACGGTGTCGTCCGGGCCGAGCTTCAGCGAGCGCACCACGGACAGCGCCGTGCACCCGGCGAGGTACAGGCTGCCCGCGACCTCGAACGTCATGGTGGACGGCTTCTTCACGACCGCGCCTCGCGGGACGGTCACCCACGTCGCGTGCGCGCCGCCGTGGGGTGCGTGCCCCATCACCTCGTCGCCGACGTGCAGGTCCCGGACCTCGGCGCCACGGGCCCGGACCACACCGGCGAAGTCGACACCCTGGTGCGCGGGGAACTCGAGGTCGATGTGGTCCTGCAGCCGCCCCTCGCGGAGGAACCGCTCGATGTGGTTCAGGCCGGCGACCGAGACCTCGACGACGACCTCGCCCGGACCGGGCTTCGGCTGTTCCTGGGTGACGAGCTCGACGACGTCGAATCCGCCGTAGCGGTCGTACTGCACTGCACTGCCGGTTCGCATGGCGCACTCCTTCGGACGTTGTTGCACCGGCCTACTCGCGCTGCCGCGGAACTGCCTGCGCGTCCGGGGTACCGGCAGCTGCGCTGCATCGGTCCGGAGGCTCGGCGCGCGTCCGCCTCGCGCCCCGCGAAGCTGCGCTGCATCGGTCCGGAGGCTCGGTGCGCGTCCGCCTCGCGCCCTGCGGCGATCGGAGGGCCGGCTTCAGTGCACGCCGGCCGCGGCGATGATCGCCGCGACCGCGTCGGGGTCGTGGTGCACGGCCACCGTGTCCGATCCGGGGACGGGGACGCGGACGGGTGTCGACCAGAGCGAGCCGTCCTCGGCGACGTCGACGACGAGCGCGCCCGTGCCGACGTAGGCCGTCTCGGCGCCGTGGGGCCCGATCACGTCGGTGTCGTTCGCGACGCCGGGCGCGACCAGGACGGGCACCCCGCCGATGCTCCCCGCGAAGTGGTGGTGGTAGTGCCCGGCCAGGACGACCCGCACGTCGGTGTCCCGGAGCACGTCGGCCAGGGCGCCCGGGTCCTGCAGCCGGAGCGCCTCGTGCAGTGCGGTCGGCGCGGGCAGGGGCGGGTGGTGCAGCACGACGATCGACCCGTACGGCGCGCCCGCGTCCTCGGCGAGCGCCGTCCGGAGGCGGTCCAGCGTCTCCCCGCTCAGCGCGCCGTATCCGGCGCCGGGCACGCTCGTGTCGACGGTGACGACGCGGCGCCCGGCGACGAGCGACTGTCCCCAGACCGGGACCGTCGGCGGGTGGTACTCCATCGTGTGCATCAGGGGGCGGCCGCCCTCGCCGAGGACGTGCCCGTTCGCCAGGACCTGGCGGAACCCCTCGCGCTGGTCGTGGTTGCCCGGCACCGTGACGAGTGCCGCCCCGTGCCGGGTCGCCCAGCCCCCGACGCGCTCGAGGAAGACCGCGTAGGACTCCGCGGAACCGTCCTCGGAGACGTCCCCGGAGACGACGACGAGGCCGACTCCCTCGACCTCGTCGAGCCGTCCGAGCAGGGTGTCGAGCGCCGCCGTGGTGTCGACGGTGCCCTGGTGCAGGGCGCCGTCGCCGGTGAGGTGGGTGTCGGACAGGTGCAGGACGCGGAGCGTGCCGGGAGCGGGGGTCTGCATGGCGACCACGCTAGCCACGGCCGCCAGCAGCCGCCTGGACAGGACCCGGCAGCGTCAGCCGGCGAGCGTGGCGAGGACGGCCGGGCGTTCGCGGGTGTCGCCCTGGTCGATCCAGGAGAGCACCTGTGCCGTGACCTGGTCCGTCGACGGGTCCGTGTCGGTCGCGAACGCGATCGCCGAGCTCCACTGCTCCCCGGCAGCCACGTGCTTCGAGACGGTCTGCGCATCGACCAGGTCGTGGTCGTCGGCGTCGCCGTGCCAGGCGGTCGCGTCGACGACGACGTCGCGGGGCTCGTCGCACCGCAGGTCGAACACGACGACCCCGTGGACGTGGTCCGCCTCCGCCGAGGTGACGGTGCAGCCGGGCGCGTCCGGGTCGGCGTGCGCCGGGGTCGCGCCGAGCAGCACGGCTCCGGCGAGGACGGTCACCGCTGCGACGGTGCGGGTCTTCGTCATGGTGGACATCAACGGCCTCCTGGTGTCCTGCGTGCAACATCTCGCATACTGGCCGATGCGCCGTGAGCGCGCAACCCCCGCCGGGATCGTCCCGCGGACCTCAGGCCGACGCGCTCAGACCGTGTGCACCCCGGCACCGAACTCCGTCGAGGACCCCTCGGGCAACCGGACCGCCGCCGTCGTCCCCGGCGGCACGTCGACCGTCACGGAGACCGCAGCACCGTCCGCCGACCACCGCACCCCGGCACTGCCGTACGGCGTCCGCACCGTGCAGGACGCCGCCCGCACGGGCCCGCACACCGCCGGCGCGACGAGGAACCGCCGCCACCCGGGCTCCAGGGGCCGCAGCCCGGCGACGTACCCGGTGAGCCAGTCGTCCGCCGTGCCCAGGAAGTAGTGCCCGTGCGACCGCGCCGCGAGGTCCCAGTGCTCGAACGTCGACGTCGCGCCGGCCGCCCGCCACGCACCCCACGACGGCACCGTCGTCTGCCGGGCGACCGCGAGTGCGACGTCCGCGTACCCGGCGTCCGTGAGCACCGGCAGGAGCCACTTCGTCCCGATCGCCCCGGTGTCGAGGTGGTCGCCGCGCGCCCGGACGTCCGCGGCGAGCGACGCGGCGATCGAGGCCCGGTCGGCGGGCGAGCGCACCACGTCGAACGCGAGCGCGAGCACCTGGTGCGACTGCCGGAAGCCCTCGTCCCGCGGGCCGCGCACCACGCCGTCGACGAGGAACGCGTCCACGAAGGCGCGGCGGACATCGTCGGCCGCGGCGACCGCCCACGCGCCGTCCCGCCCGAGCACGTCGTCGATCCGGGCGACCGTGTCGAGGATCCGCACCAGGAACGCGGTCGCCGGGACGCGGGAGTCCTCGGGCGGGTTGCCGCCACCGGGGTCCGTGCCCGGGGCGACCCAGTCGCCGAGGATGGTGTCCGCGATGCCGCCGGGCGAGCGGGCGAGCTCGAAGTGCGCGTACTCCTCGATGGTCTCGACGTGCCGCTCGAGCACGGTCGGGTCGCCGGTGTGCCGGTAAAGGTCCCACGGCACCGTCACGAGTGCCGCGTGCCACACGGGCGCCCGCTCGTCGACACCGAAGACGCCGGCGTTCGGGGCGATCAGCGCCGGCGGGTGCCCGGGAGCGGTGGTCTCCGCGAGGTCGCCGACCCACTTCGTCAGGACGGCGGCGGCGTCGAGGTTCGTCAGGAACATGTCGGCCCCGACGGCCGCGTCCCCGGTCCACCCGTTCTTCTCGTACTTCGGGGTGTCCGTCGGGTACCCGTGCAGGTTGTTCTCCATCGTCCGCACGGTGGCGTCGTGGATCCACTGCAGCAGGTCGTCGTCGACCGTGAAGGTGCTCGTGACGGCGGCGTCGGTCCGGACCACGCAGGCCACGACGTCCGACGGCGCCGGACCAGCGGCACCGGGCCAGCCGGACACCTGGACGTACCGGAAGCCCTTGTAGGAGAACCGCGGCTCCCAGGTCACCGCGTCCTGGTCGAGCGTCACCTCGTCGGTCTGGAACCCGTCCGCGAAGTAGTGCTTCTCGTCGTCCGCGTTCGGCAGCCCGTCGGCGCGGAGGCGTTCCCCGTACCGGATCCGCACCGTGGTGCCGGCAGCGCCGCCGGGCAACCGGAGGCGCACCCACCCGGCGACCACCCGGGGGAACGCGACCACCCACTCCCCCGGCGCGGCCTCGGCGACGGCGTCCGGCCGGAGCTCCTCGACGACCCGGATCGGCTGCTCGAGCCGTGCTTCGAGCCGGCCCGCGGGGCCGGGGACGACGACGGCGGGGCGCGCGGGTCCGGCGGACGGCCGGCCGGGTCGACGGCGGAGGTCGTGGACCTCTCCTCCGTACAGGTCGTCCAGGAGGATCGTCCCGCGTCGCGCGGTCCAGTCCGGCCCGGTGGGCACCACCTCCACCGCCCCGTCCGCGCGTTCCAGTCGCAGCACTGCCCGGACGCGCGGCTCGGCGTGCCACGGCGCACGCTCCCAGGACCACACGTTCGCGTTGGTCATGCCGTGGAAGCCGCGGCCGAGTTCGAGACCCAGGTCATGTCGGGCACCGTCGGCGAAGGCGGCCGTCAGGTCGTGCAGGACGACCTGGACCCGACGGTCCCAGTGCGTGGTGCTCGGCGAGAGGACCTCGTCCGTGGCGAGGTGCCCGTCCACGCGGACGTCGACGTGCCCGCCGGCGGCGACGGCGAGGAGCGCACGCGTCACCGGGGCCCCGGCGCCGATCGTCCGCTCGAGCACGGGAGCGGCGAGGCTGCCGTCCCGCGAACGGTTCCTGGCACCGTCCGTGGTTGGCGCGCCGTCGGTCGCGGCGACCCACTCGGCGCCGTGCCAGGCGTGCTCGTCGGTGGGGGCGGGGGTGAACCCACCGCGCGCGGTGGTGGGCGGACCGCCGGACTCGATCCGGGCCTCCCATGTGTGTCGCCGCCACGGTGCGAACCGGACGCCGCTCGGCGATCGCAGCCACGGTTCCGACGTCGCGACCGGGCCGGAGTCCCAGACGACGACGTCGCCGTCCCGGACCACGACCCGCGCTGCGGCCTGCGGTCCGGTCGGCGTCCAGGCGAACCGGACCCCCGCTCCAGCGGTGCCGACCGCGTCGATCCGTCCGTCCGTGGTGCCCAGGGGCTCCATCGCTCCTCCATGCCGCGGTGCACCGGCGCACCGACCGCCTGAAACGATTCACGGTGTGGGCGTCCGGTGTCAAGGGCGGATCTGCCCGCGTCCGTACCGGCTCGGCGCCTCCCCGAAGGTGGCGCGGAAGACCCGCGAGAAGTAGAGCTGGTCGGAGAAGCCGACGGCCCGGGCGACCTCGCCGACACGGAGTCCGCTCGTGCGGAGGAGCTCGGCGGCCTCGCGCATCCGTGCGCCGCGGACCCAGCCGGACACCGACGTGCCGAGGTGCGCCGTGAACAGACGACCCGCCGTCGACACGCTGCACCCACCCGCGGCGGCGACGTCCGCGACGCGGAACGGCACGTCGAGGTGTGCCACGACGAACGCGGTCATGCGTTCGAGTGCGGCCGGGCCGCCGTCGCCCCGGGGTGCCGGGTTCGTCGACTCGGCGCGTGCCGACTCCGCGCGGAACAGCTCGCCGAGCGCGCGGAACGTCGACTCGTCCCACGGCCCCTCAACGAACCGCTCGACCGTGTACCGACCGAGCGAGGCGACCCGACGCGCCCGCGCCGAGGACGCACCGGAGACCTCGGGGCGACCGCTGTCGCCGTCGCGCGCCGTGGACGCGTACAGCGGGTCGCCGGGCTGGTGGGCGACCGCCGGCACCACCGGCACCCCGCGTGCGTGCCGCGGCACGACGTGGACGGTGCCGAGACGGAAGGGCGACCGCGCATCGGCACGGTACTCGACGTCGTGGTCCCACGGCAGCCGCAGGACCGAGCCCGCGGCGAGCGTGGACCACACCCCGTGCGAGCGCACCCGTCCGGTGCCGCCGAGCACCCAGAGCCAGCACTCGCTCAGCACGCGCTCGTGCCGGATCCGCTCCCCCGCGCGGAAGCGGTACCAGTTCGCCGCGACCACCACGGGCCCGACGCCCTCGTCCATGCCGCGAGGCTACATCGCGCCCTTGCTGACCGGAACGTCCATGTTCTGCGTCGCCAGCCCATGTGCCGCGCTCCCGTGCCCACCTAGCGTCGGTGGCACCGGTCGACACCAGGCCGACGGAGCCACGGGAGGCACCATGCGGATCATCGCGGACACCAGTGCGTGCGTCGGGGCGGGGCAGTGCGCCCTCGTCGCCGGCGAGCTCTTCGACCAGGACGACGACGGCATCGTCGAGCTCCTCGTCGAGCGGCCGGAGGGGGCGGAGCAGCCCGCGGCCCGGCGCGCGGCGGCCCTCTGCCCGGCGCGCGCGATCACGATCGAGGAGTGAGCGTGCACGTCGTCGTGGTCGGCGCCTCGGTCGCGGGGGTCACCTGCGCCGAGGGGCTCCGTGCCGCAGGGCACACCGGGCCGATCACCCTCCTCGGCGCCGAACCGCACGCCCCCTACGCCCGACCGCCCCTGTCGAAGCAGGTACTCGACGGCTCGTGGGAGCCCTCGCGGGCGACGCTCCGGACGGCCGCCGCGCTGCACGACCTCGACGTGACGCTCCGGACCGGGGTCACGGCGACGGCACTCGATCCCCTGGCACACCGCGTTGCCGTCGAGGACGACGTGCGCGGGCACGAGGTGCTGTCGTACGACGTGCTCGTCATCGCGACCGGGGTCGAGGCCGTGCGACCGTCGTTCCCCGGTGCCGCGGGCGTCCGGCAGCTCCGGACGCTCGACGACGCCCTCGCGCTCCGGGCGGCCTGGTCCACGGCCCGCCACGTGACGGTCGTCGGGACGGGTGTCCTCGGGTCGGAGATCGCGTCCGCCGCGCGACGGGACGACCACCGGGTCGTGTTCGTCGGGCGGAGCGGGCGCCTGTCGGCCGGGACCGTCGGGACGCTGCTGTCCGATCGGCTGCTCGCCCTGCACCGGGACCACGGCGTGGACGTCCGCCCGGCAGCCGGTGTGCGCGGCGTCGCGGGGCACGGCGTCGCGGGGCGCGGCTCCGTCGTCTCGCTCGGGGACGGGGGGTCCATCGTCACCGACCTCGTCGTCGCGGCGACCGGCGGCCGGCCACGGACCTCGTGGCTCGCCGGGTCCGGGCTCGACGTGTCCGACGGTGTGCGGTGCGACGAGCAGGGCCGTGCCGCGCCGGACGTGTACGCGGTCGGGGACGTCGCCCGCTGGCGGGACCCGCGTTCCGGCCGGGCAGTCCGCGTCGAGCACCAGACGAACGCCGTCGAACAGGCGCTCTCGGTCGCGGCGACGATCGCCGGCAGTGCTCCGACGCCGGCGCCGACCCCGTTCTTCTGGTCCGAGGTGCACGGCGTCCGGATCCAGGCCGCTGGCACCTTCGACCCCGCGTCCTCGTTGTCGCGCTGGTCGGGATCGCCCGACCCGCACACCGATGCCGACGTGCTCGTCCAGCGCGACGACACCGGCGCGATCACCGGCATCGTGGGCTGGGGCGCCCCACGGGCGTTCCGGAGCGCCCGCACCGAACTCGTCCGATCCATGCCGGTCCAGGCATGAACCCCCAGGAGGCCACCGTGTCCGGATGTCCGTTCCACCAGCTCCCAGCCGACAGCACCCCACTGACCCCGTCCCCGCGCTTCGCCGAGTGGCGCGAGTCCGGCCCCGCCGCACCGCTCGAGTACCAGGACGGGCACGTCGGCCTGGTCGTCACGCGGTACGACGCCGCGCGGGCCGTGCTCGGCGACCCGCGGTTCAGCCAGATGCCGCACCGGATGCCACGAGGACCGGCGACCGACCCCGCCGAGCGTGCCGCGCCCGACCACGACCCGGACCCGGCATCGGCACTCGCGCCGCGACCCGCACCGGCACTCGCACCACCGCCTGCACCGCCGCTCGACGCCGCCGCGCGGCGCTCCATCGACGCCGCGAACCTCCTGGCCCTCGACGGCGACGTCCACCAGCGGATGCGCCGCGGGGTGACCGGCCGCTTCTCGGTGAAGCAGGTGCGCGGCCGCGAACCCGAGGTGCGCGCGTCGGTCGACCGCCAGCTGGCACACCTGCGGGACACCGGCGGCCCGGTCGACCTCTTCGCCGAGTACGCCCAGCCCATCGCAGCGCGGACGCACTGCAGCGTGATCGGCGTGCCCGAAGACCTGGTCCCCGAGTTCTCCCGGCACTTCGTCCTGGGCACCACGACGCAGGAGCGGTTCGACCACATCCGCCTGGTCGTCGACCGTCGCGCCGCGGACCCGGGCGAGGACGTCATCACCGACCTGCTCGCCTCGGAGTTCTCCCGCGAGGAGGTCGAGGGCCTGGTGTTCCAGCTGATGAGCGCCGGGCACGACTCGGTCGCGTACCTGATCGCGACGGCGACGGTCGCGCTCCTGACCCACCCCGACCAGCTCGAGCGACTCCGAGCGGACCCGGCATGGGTCGCCCCGGCCGTCGAGGAGTTCATGCGCACCGGCGCGATGTTCCTGACGCTGTTCCCGCGGACCGCGACCGAGGACCTGGAGATCGAGGGTGTGCGGGTCCGCGCGGGGCAGACCGTGTCGGTGTCCCCGGTCGGCGCGAACCGCGACCCTCGGCACTTCGAGGACCCGGAGCGCTTCGACGTGGACCGGGACGCGTTCGGCCACCTCGGCTTCGGGCACGGTCCGCACGGCTGCATCGGCCAGCAGCTCGCACGGCTCGAGATCCGCCTGGCGATCACCCGGCTGCTGACCGACCTGCCCGGGCTCCGCCTGGTCGACGCCGAACAGCTGCGGCCGCTGCCCTTCGCGAACCCGGTGGCCACCTACGAGGCCGGTGCCGTGATCGTCGACTGGGACCGCGCGGACACCACTTCATCCATCATTCTGAATTAAGGCTGGCGTGCGTGACCTCGGTTGCGTATATTCATCGCCACACCGCTGAAACGATTCATCACGCACGATGAACGCCACCCACGGCACCCGATCATCAACGACGACGACCGGAGGTACTCGATGACGAGACCACCATTCCCGCCCACCAGGCCCGCGGCACGTGACGTGTCCCGACGGGCGTTCCTCGCCGCACTCGCTGCCGGCACCGCCACCGTCGGACTCGCCGGGTGCACCGTGATCTCCGGCGGCGCGGTCGCTGCCGACCAGCAGGGCATCCGCCTCAGCAAGGACCCGGCAGCGGGCCGCGACCACGTCGTCGAGATGTACAACATCTGGGGCGGCACGCTCGGCAACGCCTGGGTCCTGCTCGCGGAGCTGTACGAGAAGTCCCAGTCCCACACCGGGGTCCGCGTGACCTACGCCCCGCTGTCCGGCAACACGCAGATCCGCCTGCAGACCGCGATCGCCGCCGGCACCCCGCCCGACCTCGCCTTCTGCACGCCAGAGGAGTACCCGCAGTTCGCCGGCTACGGCGTCGTGACGCGCCTGGACGACTACATGGCGAAGGCCGGCCTCGGCGAGGCGGACTACGCGCCGGCCGTCTGGAAGCAGATGACCGCGACCGACGGCATCTGGGCGCACCCGATCCTGGTCGACGTGAACTTCCCGCTGTTCTGGAACAAGAAGGTCTTCGCGGCCGCCGGGCTCGACCCGGAGACGCCGCCGAAGACGATCGACGAGCTCGACCGCTTCTCGGACGCGATCCTGCAGAAGGACGGGCGTCGGGTCACCCGGATCGGCACCATCCCGTGGGACTACTACGGCTTCAGCAACTCGATGTTCACGATGGGCTTCGCCTTCGGCGGGAAGTTCATGAGCGACGACAACCAGGTCGCGACGCCCGACGACGACAACATCGTGCAGGCGCTGCAGTGGATGTGCGACTACGCGAAGAAGGTCGGCGGCGCGAGCCAGCTGGCCGTCACGGCGCCGTCGCAGACGCTGCCGTCGATCGCCAGCGGCAACGTCGGCATGGCCCCGATGACCACGACCGACAGCTCGAACGTCTACAAGCAGGGCGACAAGGCGAAGGTCGAGCTCGGCGCCGCGCTCTTCCCGTACGCCGAGGGGCTCGGCCAGCCCGGCGGGGCCACGTGGCTCGGCGGGTACGACCTCTTCATCCCGAAGGAGTCCCAGGAGCACGACGCCGCATGGGACTTCCTGCAGTTCGCGACGGTGTCGGACAAGGGCACCGAGTCGAACTTCGAGTACGGCACGCTCTTGCCCGGGTACACGAAGTCCCCGGTCCTCGATGAGTTCCGCAAGGACCCGAACGTCGCGATCTACCGCGAGGGCCTGCTCACCGCCCGCAACATCCGCCCGACCATCCCGGTCGCCAGCACCTACGCGACCGCGCTCGACGTCGCCGTCAGCAGCGCGATCTACGGCAAGACGACGCCGGAGCGTGCGATGAAGAGCGTCGCGGCGCAGGTCAACTCGGCCCTCGACGAGTTCCGGAAGGAGCACCCGTGAGCGTCACACGCAGCATCACGACGAGCGCACCCCGGTCCCGCTCCGGCAAGGACACCTGGTTCACGCACTGGATCCCGCGCACCCGTGCGCAGCGCCAGACCTTCCTGTGGGGGCTCTTCTTCACCGCACCCGCCATCATCGGGCTCATCGCCTTCACCGGCGGACCGATCATCACCAGCGCCGTGAACAGCTTCACGAACGCGAACCTGCTCGGCGGCGCGCGGCAGTGGGTCGGCTGGGACAACTACCGCCAGCTGTTCGCCGACGGGCAGTGGTGGCTCTCCCTCGGCAACACGCTGTTCATCACGGTGATCTCGGTGCCGCTCGGCATCGCGGTCGCGCTCGGGCTCGCACTCCTGCTCAACTGGCGGGTGAAGGGCCTCGGCTTCTACCGCGTGGTCTTCTTCGTGCCCTCGATCGTGCCGATCGTCGCGAGCGCCGTGATCTGGGCGTACGTCCTCAACCCGCAGTACGGCGTGATCAACAACGTCCTCGGGCTGTTCGGCATCCAGGGCCCCGGATGGCTCTCGGACCCGAACTGGTCCAAGCCCGCCCTGATCCTCTTCGGGCTCTGGGGCGTCGGCAACCTCATGGTGATCCTGCTCGCCGGCCTGCAGGGCGTCCCGCAGGACCTCCTCGAGCAGGCCGCCCTCGACGGAGCCGGCACCTGGCAGCAGTTCCGGAACGTCACGCTGCCGTTCATCAGCCCGCAGCTGCTCTTCGCGACGATCACGGGCCTCATCGCCGGCTTCCAGTACTTCACGCAGGCGTTCGTGATGACGGGCGGGTACGGCGATCCAGCCGGCTCGACCCTGGTGTCCGGCGTCTACCTGTACCAGTCGGCGTTCTACCACTACCAACTCGGATTCTCGAGCGCGGTCGGGTGGGTGCTGTTCATCATCATCGCCGCCGTCTCGATCCTGGCGTACCGGATCATCGGCCGGCGCGTCTACTACGGAGGTGAGGCGCGATGACCGCCATCCAGAACCCGACCGCCGCCGCAGCGGCCGCCCGCGAGCCGGGGCGGAACACCGCCCCGAGCAAGCCGATCCCCCAGCACCGCCGGCGCACGTGGCCGCAGATCGCCGAGTCGATCGCGAAGCACTCCGTCCTCATCGTGCTCAGCATCGTGTTCCTGATGCCGCTGTTCTGGATGGTGACCGGGGCCTTCAAGACCCAGGCGGACATCGGGGCGTTCCCCGTGAAGTGGTTCCCGGACACCATCACGACGGGCAACTTCTCCTACGGGCTCGCCACGTTCCCGCTCCTCCAGTACTTCTGGAACACCCTGGTGATCTGCGTGCCGTCGATGATCGGCGCCGCGCTCTCCAGCGCGATGGTCGGCTACGGCGTCTCGAAGATCCGCTGGCCGTGGCGCAACGGCATCTTCACGATCCTCATCGCGACGATGATGGTGCCGTTCTACGTCACGATGGTCCCGCTGTTCGTGGCCTACCGCGACATCGGCTGGACGGGCACGTACCTGCCGCTCATCGTCCCGACGTTCTTCGGCATCCCGTTCTTCATCTTCCTGATGCGGCAGTTCTTCCTCGGCATCCCGGAGGCCCTGTCCGACGCGGCCAGGATCGACGGCGCCGGCGAGCTGCGGATCTTCATCCAGGTGATCCTGCCGCTCTGCAAGCCGGCGCTGGCAGCGGTGATGCTGTTCCAGTTCCTGGCGTCGTGGAGCGACCTGCTCGGGCCGCTCCTCTACCTCACGAAGTCGAGCCAGTACACGCTGTCGCTCGGCCTGACGTTCTTCCAGGGGGCCCAGGGTGACACCGCGGTCGGCCCGCTGATGGCCGTCTCGACCATCATCCTCATCCCCATCGTGGTCCTGTTCTTCTTCGCCCAGAAGACGTTCATCCAGGGAATCACGATGTCCGGGATCAAGGACTGAGCGCAGAAGACGTTCATGCAATCCAACCCGGGCGAATCACGATGTCCGGGATCAAGGACTGACGAAAGGACCACGCATGACCGACACGACAGACATCGTCACGGCCCGGCGGGTGGCCGGTCCCGACATGGCCGGGAGGCCCGGCTCGGCTCCCACGGGAGCGCTCGCCCCGACGGGACTCGCCGTCGAACACGTCCGCGAACCCCTCGGCATCGGTGCGGCCGAACCACGGCTCTCCTGGCACGTCCCCGAGGCCGCATCCGGCTGGGAACCGGGCCTCGCCGAGGTCGAGCTCCTGCAGCGCTCCGCCGGAGACGACGCGGGCACCGTGGCCGAGGTCGACGTCTCCGGGGTCCTGGTCCCGTGGCCGTTCGCCCCGTTGGCCTCCCGCGAACGCGCCACCTGGCGGGTCCGCGCCATCGGGGTGGACGGCACCGCGACCGAGTGGAGCGCACCCCTGGAAGTCGAGGCGGGCCTCCTGTCCGACACCGACTGGACCGCCGCGTTCGTCGCCGCGCCCTGGCGGGAGAACACCCGCGTCGACCAGGCGCCCCCGATCCTGCGCCGCGAGGTGACCCTGACGGGCGAGGTCGTGCGCGCCCGGCTCGCCGTGGCGAGCCTCGGGCTGCACGAGGTCACGATCGACGGCGCCCGCGTCGGCGACGCAGAGCTCGCTCCCGGCTGGACCTCGTTCGGCCACCGGGTCCGCTACCTCGTCCACGACGCGACGGGGTTGCTCGGCGGCGGGCCGCGGACCGTCGCGATCGGCGCACGCCTCGGTGACGGCTGGTACCGCGGCCGGATCACCTGGGACGACCGCGTCCGCAACGTGTACGGCGACCGGCTGGCGCTCATCGCCCAGCTCGACGTCGAGTACGCCGACGGCTCCACGGAGACCTTCGGCACCGATGACTCCTGGCGCGCGTCGCGCGGCGGGATCCTGCTCTCCGGACTCTACGACGGAGAGAAGTGGGACGGCAGGGTCGAACCCGACGGTTGGCAGGCCGTCGGGTTCGACGACGCCGCGTGGGACGCGGTCGAGGTCCTCGACCGGCCCGCGGCGGCGCTCGTCCCCTTCGACGGGCCGGTGGTCCGCGTGACCGAGGAGCGCGAAGCGGTCTGGTCCCGCCGCTGGGACGCCGGCGCGATCCAGCTCGACTTCGGCCAGAACCTGCCGGGGCGGCTCCGCATCCGCAACAAGGAGGTCGGGCCGTTCGGCATCACGATGCGGCACGCCGAGGTGATGCAGGACGACGAGCTCGCGACCCGCCCCTTGCGCACCGCGAAGGCCACCGACGTGTACTACTCCGGGCCGGACGACGACGGCACCGGGACGTGGGAGCCGCGCTTCACCGTGCACGGGTTCCGCTACGCCGAGCTCGAGGGCTGGCCGGCCGCAGCGCTGGAACCGGGTGACGTCGTCGCCGAGGTCATCCACTCGGACATGCGCCGCACCGGCTGGTTCCGCTGCTCCGACCCGCGGCTCGAGCAGCTGCACGAGAACGTCGTGTGGTCGATGCGGGGCAACTTCGTCGACGTGCCGACCGACTGCCCGCAGCGCGACGAGCGCCTCGGGTGGACCGGGGACCTGCAGGTCTTCACGCCCACCGCGGCGTTCCTCTACGACTGCTCGGGCGTGCTGCGGTCGTGGCTCCGCGACCTCGCACTCGAGCAGCGGCCGGACGGCGGCGTGCCGTTCTTCGTCCCGACGCTGCCCGACTCGGACCCGGCCGGACACCACGCCGCCGTGTGGGGCGACGCGGCGACGCTGACGCCGTGGGGGCTCTACCAGGCGTTCGGCGACCGGGGGCTCCTCGAGGACCAGTGGGCGTCCGCGAAGTCCTGGGTGGACGGGGTGCTCGCCACCTCGGACGAGGCGCTCGTCCGGGTGGACGGCTTCGAGTTCGGCGACTGGCTCGACCCGCTCGCGCCGCCGGAGGACGCGGCCGCGGCGAAGGCGGACCGGTACTGCCTCGCGACGGCGTACTCGTTCCGGTCGACCTCGGTGCTCGCGTCCTGGGCGGCCGAGCTCGGGTACACCGACGACGCCACCCACTACGAGACCGTCACTGCTCGGATCAGGGCGTCGTGGCAGGAGCGGTTCCTGACGCCCTCGGGGACGGTCGTCGACGACTCGCAGGCGTCGTCGGCGATCGCGATCGTGTTCGGGCTCGTCGACGCCAGCGGTCCGGTCGGTGACCGGCTCGCCGAGCTCGTGCGCGAGAACGGGCACCGCATCGGGACCGGGTTCGCCGGGACCCCGGTGGTCTGCGACGCGCTGCTGCTGGCCGGGCACCTCGACGACGCGTACGGGATGCTCCTGGAGGACTCGTGCCCCTCGTGGCTGTACCCGCTGACGCAGGGCGCGACCACGATCTGGGAGCGCTGGGACTCCCTGCTGCCGGACGGACGGGTGAACTCGGGCGGGATGACCTCGTTCAACCACTACGCGCTGGGGTCGGTCGCCGACTTCATGCACCGCGTGGTCGCCGGGATCGCACCCACCGCACCCGGGTACCGGGCGATCCGCTTCGCGCCGCGGCCCGGCGGCGGGCTGACCTCGGCGGGGGCGACGCTCGACACCCCGTACGGCCGGGCGTCGATCGACTGGTCCGTCTCGGACGGCACGCTGTCCGTCAGTGCGACGGTGCCGGTCGGGGCGACGGCGGTGCTCGACCTGCCGGGTGCCACGCCGATCGACCTCGCGCACGGCACGTGGGAGGCGTCCGTCCCCGTGTGACGGGCGGTCCTGCCCGGCGTCAGTCGGGCAGGACCGTCAGTCCGGCAGGACCGCGTCCGGGATGTCCCGGAGGAATATCTCGATCGTCTTGGGGCCGACGCCCTTGAGCTCGCCGAGTCGGTCGCGGAGCTCCTGCCGGGACGACGCCGTCGTCACCAGGTGCGACACCGACCCCTCGTCGGCGTCGAGCGTGTGCATCGTCTCGTGCAGCGCGTCCGTCATCTGGTAGTCGAAGCGCCCGTAGCCGCCCTCGTCGAGGACCTTCCGGAGCGCCTCCCGCCCGGCGCCCGCGAACTTCCGCGGACTCGTGAACCCGTGCTCGATCAGGGCGCGGTACGTGTCCGCCGCCTGCTGCTGCCGGATCGGCCTGCCGAAGAGCATGCTCGCCAGGAACCAGCGGTAGAGCTGCTGGGGCCCGCCGTCGGACAGGTCGATCCCGAGGTCCTCCGCGTGCGTCACGTCTGCCATGGCGAGGACCGTACCCGGATCATCCCGAGCACTGCCCGGTCCGGGGGTCACCCCCACCCAGGATCCGGAGGGCAACCGTATTTCACCGTCGACATCCCAGAACGACGATGGGTACATGACCACGTCACGCGCCTCCGCAACCGAACGCTCCGCCGTCACCTCCGCCCTCGCCGTCATCGGCATGGGACTCGTCGTGCTCACCCTCACGGGGTGCAGCGTGATCGCGAAGCAGATGCCGCAGCAGCAGCAGCACTACGACACCTACGCAGACGCCCCCTCGAAGGCGAACTCGGAGGACGTGGCCTGGTTCATGCCCTCGTGGGTGCCGGAGGACGCGAAGGACATCGACGTCCGCCTGGACACGAGCGACCCCGGGTACGTCATCGGCTTCACCTCGGCGAGCGGCGTCGACACCGACGCGTGCACGCCGGTCGACGGTGCACACGGCGGGCCGGCGATGCGCGCGGGATTCCTGCCGAAGACGCTCCCGACGACCGGCCTCGTGACGTGCGGCGACGGCCGGATCACTGCGGAGGTCGACGGCCGCTGGTACGGCTGGACCCCGGAGGAACCGGTGCCGGCCACGTCGAACGACACGCTCCGCACGTCCTGACCCCGCGCCGCCCCGCGCCGCACCGCAGTGTGCGAGCTTCCGGACACGGTGCGCGGGCTCGTCCCTCGCACACTGTCCGGAACCTCGCACGGTGGTCTCCCCCCTCGCACGGTGCGAGGGGGCACGGGGACTCCCCCTCGCACGGTGCGAGGGGGAGGGTGGGGCTCAGTCGGGGGCCTCGGCCGCCACGAGCTGGTCCTCGAGGTTGAACACCTCGGGCAGGATCCTCGCGGTCTGGTCGGCCCGGCCCGTCGCGCCGTCGAAGAGGTCCTGCATGTGCGACTCCCACGCGGTCGCGACCTCGCTCGCAGCGAGCGACGCGTCGGCATCGGCCACCGAGTCCGTCTCGTAGTAGCCGATCAGGAGCCCGTCGTCGTCGAGGAACAGGGAGTAGTTCCGTCGACCCGCGCCGGCGATCGCCCGGAGCATCGCCGGCCACACCGTGGCGTGCCGCTCCCGGTAGGCGTCCATGTGCTGCTGGGCCACCTGCAGACGGAAGCAGACGCGCGTGACGTGAGCCCGGCCTCCCGTCCGATGGTGGGCCGTGGGCCCGCTCACCGGGACGTCTCCGCGCGCTCCTCGACGGTGCGGACCGTCCCCGTCGGGCTGGTGACGGTGCCGTAGCGCTGGGCCTCGATCTCCTCGAGGGTCTTGCCCCGCGTCTCCGGGGCCCAGATCGTGCCGACCAGGAACGACACCGCGAGCAGCCCGATGATGAGCCCGCCGAGCGGGCGGAGGCCGATGTCGGAGAGGAGCACGGGGAACCACATGCTCAGGAGTCCGACCGTCACCCGGGCCGCGAGGAACAGGACGCCCTGCGCGCTGGCCCGGTACCGGGTGGCGAAGAGCTCGCTCGTCCAGAGGCCGTAGAAGGCCTGCGCGCCGATGCCGGACGAGATCCCCCACCCGATCGCGAAGAACAGCAGGGTGCCGAGGTTCGCCGGGCCGTAGATGAGGACCGCCCAGGTGACGATCGCGAGCGCCGCTCCGATCGCGAAGAGCACCCGTCGGCTGATCCGGTCGCCGAACCGCATGAACACGAAGTACGTCGTCAGCACGGTGCAGAACCACACGAGGACCTGCAGCGAGTCCTGCTCGATCACGCTCGTGACCCCGGTCGCGGCGTAGATGCGCGGCTGGAAGATGCCGGCCTGCCCGGCGACCGTGTTCCACATCGCGTAGACGCCGAACAGGAACAGCATCGCGACGAGGTTGATCTTCTTGCTGAAGAGCTGTCCGACGCCGTGGAAGAAGCTCACCTTCCCGGTGGCGGCGCGCTCGTCCTTCCAGATGTTCGACTCCGGGAGACCGCGGCGCAGCCACCACACGACGGCGGCGACGACGAACAGGTGGGCGAAGATGAGCCGGCTGCCGAGGAGCCCGAGCGGAGCCGCCGCGATGGCGAGCGCGAAGCCGACCATCGGGCCGATCGACCATGCCAGCTGCGCGGTGCCGACGTGGGCCGCGCGCTTGCCGGCCGGCGCCTGCTCGGCGATGTAGGTCCAGCTGGCCGGGACACCCGCACCGACCGCGATGCCGCACAGGACGAAGCCGGTGAGGAGCATGCCGTAGTTGCCGGCGAACACCGCGAGGACGACACCGAGCATGTAGAGCAGCAGGTCGTAGGTGTAGATGAACTTCCGGCCGTACCGGTCGCAGAGCGGGCCGCCGATGGCAGCGCCGACCGCGGCTCCGAAGGCGTTCGAGGACAGGCTGGCGAGCAGGCCGACACCGAGGTCGCCGATGTGGAACTGCGCCTGCCAGAACGCCAGGCTCGTGGCGATCGCGATGATCGACCCGGACTCGATGTAGTTCGACATCGCCACCGAGATGGTGGCCCTCCAGCCGGTGGTGTTGCTCGCTCCGATGCGGACCGCCATTGGTCCTCCGTTCGTCCGTTTCGTCAGTGAATCGTTTCAACGCTGCAGCGAAGAGGATACCGCATCGTGCGAGGTTCCGTACAGGGTGCGCCGCGGCGGGGCCGCGCGGGGACCGCGCACGGGGTCGCGGGCGCGCGGCGCCGGACGGGGGCGCGCGCGGCGTCGCGCGGCGCCGAGCCGGGCGGGAAGTCGAAACGCGCGTGGTCAGTCGGTTCTTCCGACCAACCACGCGCGATTCCGCTTCCGAGCGCGGGCGCGATGGGAACGAACGTGCAGCCGGGGCGCGCCTCGCACCGTGCGGAGCCGCCGGGATGCCAGGATGACCGCATGACGGTGAGCGTTCGTGAGGTCGCAGCACTCGCGGGCGTGTCGCTCGGCACGGTGTCGAACGTCCTGAACCGCCCCGAGAAGGTCGCCCCTGGGACGGTCGAGCGCGTGCAGAACGCCATCGCCGAACTCGGTTTCGTGCGGAACGACTCGGCACGGCAGCTGCGGGCGGGCCGGAGCTCCACCGTCGGGTTGATCGTGCTCGACGGCGGCAACCCCTTCTTCACCGATGTCGCACGTGGAGCGGAGGACGCCGCGATGTCGAAGGGCCTCGCGGTCCTGATCGGCAACTCGGACGAATCCACCGAGCGTGAGACGACCTACGTCGACCTGTTCGAGGAGCGCCGGGTCGCCGGGCTCCTGATCTCCCCCGCCGGCGATGACCTGGCACGGCTCGCGCGGCTCCGCGACCAGGGCACCGCGGTGGTGCTCGTGGACCGACGTGCCGACGACGAGCACTTCGCCTCGGTGTCGGTGGACGACGTCGCCGGAGGCCGGATCGCGGTGACACACCTGCTCGCGATCGGGCGACGGCGCATCGCCTTCGTCGGCGGGCCGTTCGGGATCCGGCAGGTGGCGGACCGACACGCAGGAGCATCGTCCGCGGCGACGGCGGGGGGCGCATCGCTCGAGGTACTGCCGACCTCGTCGCTGTCCGTGCTCGAGGGGCGCAGGATCGGCGAGGAGATCCAGCGGCGACCCCCCGCTGAACGCCCGGATGCGGTGTTCGCGGCGAACGACCTCATCGCGGTCGGCCTCGAGCAGGCGTTCATCATGCGCGGGTCGGTCGCGGTCCCGGACGAGATCGCGATCGTCGGGTACGACGACATCGCGTTCGCCGAGGCCGCCGTCGTCCCGCTCACCTCGGTGCGGCAGCCGGCGCAGGACCTCGGGCGGCGGGCGATCGAGCTCCTGGTGAACCAGGTCGAGCACGGGCAGGACGTCGAGCTCGAGCACGTGGAGTTCACCCCGGAGCTCGTCGTCCGACAGTCGACGGTCCGGGAGCGCTGAGGCGCCGCGGGCGCGAGCGCGGCGCGCGGCGCGGGCGCGCCCGCGGCGCGCGGCGCGCCCCCGCCCGCCGGCGCGCGGCGCGGGTTCGCACAACCGAAAGCAGTCCGCACCACGGGATCGGGTGGTTCGGACTGCTTTCGGTTGTGCGGCGGCGATCCGCACCAGCGGGCCCGGCGCGGCGGCGCAGCGGCGCCGCCGCGCCGCTTGCGCGACGCGGCACGCCGCGGCGGCGCCGCCGCGCCGCTTGCGCGACGCGGCGCGGCCGAGTACGGTATGAAACGATTCAATCGACCACGAGGAAGTGACACGATGACATCCGCAGACTTCGGCTCCATCGCGGAGCAACTGGCACGGCAGGCGATCGAGCTGCCGAGCTGGGCGTTCGGCAACTCCGGCACCCGCTTCAAGGTGTTCAGCACGCCGGGCACCCCCCGCGACCCCTACGAGAAGATCGCCGACGCCGCGCAGGTGCACCGGTACACGGGCCTCGCCCCGACCGTGGCGCTGCACATCCCGTGGGACCTCGTGGACGACTTCGCGGACCTCAAGCGCCACGCCGAAGAGCACGGGGTCAGCCTGGGCACCGTGAACTCGAACACCTTCCAGGACGACGACTACAAGTTCGGCGCCCTGACCCACGTGGACGAGACGATCCGGCAGAAGGCGATCGACCACCACCTGCGCTGCATCGACGTGATGGACGCCACGGGCAGCCGCGACCTGAAGATCTGGCTCGCCGAGGGCTCGAACTACCCCGGCCAAGAGGACATGCGCTCCCGCCAGGACCGCCTGCACGACAGCCTGACGACGATCTACGACCGCCTCGGCGACGACCAGCGCCTGGTGCTGGAGTACAAGTTCTTCGAGCCGTCGTTCTACCACACGGACGTTCCGGACTGGGGCACGAGCTACGTGCAGACGAGCGCGCTCGGCGACAAGGCGATGGTCTGCCTCGACACCGGCCACCACGCCCCCGGCACGAACATCGAGTTCATCGTGATGCAGCTCCTGCGCCTCGGCAAGCTCGGCAGCTTCGACTTCAACTCGCGCTTCTACGCCGACGACGACCTCATCGTGGGCGCGGCGGACCCGTTCCAGCTCTTCCGCATCCTGGTCGAGGTCATCCGCGGCGGCGGCTACGACAACCCCGACGTCGCGTTCATGCTCGACCAGTGCCACAACATCGAGGACAAGATCCCCGGGCAGATCCGCTCGGTCCTCAACGTGCAGGAGATGACGGCCCGCGCGCTGCTCCTCGACCGCGTCGCACTCACCGCGGCGCAGGAGGCGCACGACGTCCTCGGCGCGAACGAGATCTTCATGGACGCCTACCAGACGGACGTCCGGAAGGACCTCGCCGCCTGGCGTGCGTCCCGCGGCCTGCCGGCCGACCCGATGCGCGCGTACCTGGACTCCGGGTACCAGCGCTCGATCGCCGAGGACCGCGTCGGCGGCGTCCAGGCCGGTTGGGGCGCGTAGACAGATGACCACAGGACTGGAGGCCCGGGTGGACCCCGCAGCGCACGGCACCGATGCAGACACCACGATCAGCGCCCTCATCGCACGTTCCAACGCGCTCGGCTCGGATCCGCGGATCACGAACTACGCCGGCGGGAACACCTCGGCGAAGGGCACCGACACCGACCCGGTGACGGGCGAACCGGTGGAGCTGCTCTGGGTGAAGGGCTCCGGGGGCGACCTCGGCACGCTCACCCCGGCGGGCCTCGCCGTGCTGCGGGTCGACCGTGTCCGGGCCCTGCAGGACGTCTACCCCGGCGTCGAGCGCGAGGACGAGATGGTCGCGGCGTTCGACTACTGCCTGCACGGCAAGGGTGGCGCCGCCCCGAGCATCGACACCGCGATGCACGCCCTGGTCGACGCCCCGCACGTGGACCACCTGCACCCGGACGCCGGCATCGCGATCGCGACGGCGGCGGACGGCCCCGCCCTGACGGAGACGATCTTCGGCGGGAAGGTCGTGTGGGTTCCGTGGCGCCGGCCCGGGTTCCAGCTGGGGCTCGACATCGCCGCGATCAAGCGCGAGCACCCCGAGGCGATCGGCACGATCCTCGGCGGTCACGGCATCACCGCCTGGGGCGACACCAGCGCCGAGGCCGAGGCGAACTCCCGCTGGATCATCGACACCGCGGAGGCGTTCATCGCCGAGCACGGGAAGGAACAGCCGTTCGGCCCCGTCCGACCCGGCTTCGAGGCACTCCCGACCGACGAGCGCCGAGCCCGTGCGGCCGCGCTCGCCCCGACGATCCGCGGCATCGCCGGCCACGACAAGCCCGTGGTGGGGCACTTCACGGACAGCGACGTCGTCCTGGACTTCCTGGCGTCCGCTCGCGCGGAGGAACTCGCCGCGCGAGGCACGAGCTGCCCGGACCACTTCCTCCGGACGAAGGTGAAGCCGCTCGTCCTCGACCTGCCGGTGACCGCGTCCGTCGAGGACCAGCTCGCGCGCCTGCACGAGCTGCACACGACCTACCGCGAGGACTACCAGGCCTACTACGACCGCCACGCCGACGAGCGGTCCCCCGCGATCCGCGGCGCCGACCCGCTCATCGTGCTGGTCCCCGGCGTCGGGATGTTCTCGTACGGCAAGGACGCCCAGACCGCCCGGGTCGCCGGCGAGTTCTTCGTCAACGCCATCAACGTGATGCGCGGCGCGGAGTCCCTCAGCACCTACGCCCCGATCGACGAGGCCGAGAAGTTCCGCATCGAGTACTGGGCCCTGGAAGAGGCGAAGCTCCAGCGGATGCCCGCCCCGAAGCAGCTCGCCACGCGGATCGCCCTGGTCACCGGGGCCGCGAGCGGCATCGGCAAGGCGATCGCGAAGCGCCTGGCGTCCGAGGGTGCTGCCGTCGTGATCGCCGACCTCGACCTCGCCAAGGCGCAGGACGCCGCCGCCGAGATCGGGGACACCGACCGGGCCGTCGGCGTCGCGGTGAACGTGACCGACGCCGCCGCGATCGACCAGGCGATCCAGCAGACGCTGCTGCACTTCGGCGGCCTCGACCTCGTCGTGAACAACGCCGGACTGAGCCTCAGCAAGAGCTTGCTCGAGACCACCGAGCAGGACTGGGACCTGCAGCACGACGTCATGGCGAAGGGCTCGTTCCTGGTGTCCAAGGCCGCGGCGAAGGTGCTCATCGAGCAGGGCCTCGGCGGGGACATCGTGTACATCTCGAGCAAGAACTCGGTGTTCGCCGGCCCGAACAACATCGCCTACTCCGCGACGAAGGCCGACCAGGCCCACCAGGTCCGGCTGCTGGCGGCCGAGCTCGGGGAACACGGTGTCCGTGTCAACGGCATCAACCCCGACGGCGTCGTCCGCGGCTCGGGCATCTTCGCGTCCGGCTGGGGTGCGAACCGCGCCAAGACGTACGGCATCGAGGAACAGGACCTCGGCAAGTTCTACGCCCAACGGACGATCCTGAAGCGCGAGGTCGTGCCGGAGAACGTCGCGAACGCCGTCTACGCGATCTGCACGGACGACTTCTCGCACACCACCGGGCTGCACGTGCCGGTCGACGCCGGCGTCGCCGCGGCGTTCCTGAGGTAGCGGGCCATGCGCACCAGCGGCAGCGTGGCCGCGGTCGACCTCGGCGCCACGAGCGGCCGGGTGATCGTCGGGCACGTCGACACGGACGGCGTGCGGATGGAGCACGTCGCCCGGTTCCCGAACGGGCCCGTGACGCTCCACGAGCACGACCGCGAGGCCCTGCACTGGGACGTCGTCGAGCTCTACCGGCAGGTGACCGCCGGGCTGCGCGACGCGTTCGGGCAGCATCCCGACCTGGCGAGCATCGGGATCGACTCGTGGGCCGTCGACTACGGACTCCTCCGCGACGGCCGTCTGCTCGGGCTGCCGTACGCCTACCGCGACGAGCGGCACGAGCACGGCGTGGCACCGGTGCACGCGGCGCTCGACGCCCGCGAGCTGTACGCGCGGAACGGCCTGCAGCACCTGCCGTTCAACACCCTGTTCCAGTGGGCGGCGGACCCGGCGCTCGGCGGAGCCGACCGGGCGCTGCTCGTCCCGGACCTGCTCGGGTACTGGCTCACCGGCGTCGAGGCGGCCGAGCGCACCAACGCGTCGACGACGGGGGCACTGCACGCGACCACCCGTGGGTGGGATCCGGCGTTGCGGGCTGCAGCGGGCCTCCCGTCCGGACTCCTGCCCACGCTGCGCGACCCGGGTGACCGACTCGGTCCCCTGCTGCCGGCCGTCGCCGACCTGGTCGGCGGCAGTGCGCCGGTCACGCTGGTCGGGTCGCACGACACGGCCTCCGCCGTGGCCGCGGTCCCCGCGACCGAGCCCGACTTCGCCTACATCTCCAGCGGCACCTGGTCGCTCGTCGGCGTCGAGCTCGACGCGCCCGTCCTGTCGGACGCGGCGCGCGACGCGAACTGCACCAACGAGGGCGGCGTCGACGGCCGGGTCCGGTTCCTCAAGAACGTGTCCGGTCTGTGGCTGCTCTCCGAGAGCGTCCGGACCTGGGAACGGGGCGGGGAGCGCATCGACCTGGAGGCCCTGCTCGCCTCCGCCGCGGCCGTCACCGCCCCGGTCCCCGTCTTCGACGTCGCGGACGAGTCGTTCACGCCGCCGGGCGACATGCCGTCGCGGATCGCCGCCTGGTGCACCGCTCACGGACTCTCGGCACCTGCGAACCGGGCGGAGTACGTCCGGTCGATCCTCGAGTCGCTGGCGGCGGCGTACGCGACCACGCTCCGGACCATCACCGAGGTGACCGGCAAGGACGTCCGCGTCGTCCACGTCGTCGGCGGCGGGTCCCAGAACCGGCTGCTCTGCCAGCTCACCGCCGACCGCACCGGGCTGCCCGTGCTGGCGGGGCCCGTCGAGGGGACGGCGCTCGGCAACGTGCTCGTCCAGGCGCGCGCCGCTGGACTCGCAGGGCTCGGAGGGGCTTCACTGGAGGCACTCCGGAGCATCGTCGCGCGGACCGTGGAGCCCGTGCGCTACTCCCCCACGGCGCCGTCGCGCGCCGACCCCGACCGGACGAACGTCAGGAGCCACGCATGACCACCACCGACGACGGCAAGCGCATCGACCCCGCGACCGGAGCACCGTTCCCCGGCCCGGGGAGCGCGTCGACCGCACGGCCACGGGTCAAGCGGCAGCTGCCGACGGTGCGCGACCTCGCGCCGCTCATGCAGTTCAAGAAGCCGGACCTGAACGCCCGCCGGCGACGGCTCGACCAGGCCCTGACGATCTGGGACCTCCGCGACATCGCCGCCCGCCGGACCCCGCGGGCCGCGTTCGACTACACCGAGGGCGCCGCCGAGGCCGAGATCTCCCTGGCCCGAGCGCGCCAGGCGTTCGAGGACATCGAGTTCACGCCGGCGATCCTCCGCGACGTGTCGACCGTGCGGACGAACTGGGAGGTGCTCGGCCAGCAGGTCGCGTACCCGTTCGGCATCGCCCCGACCGGCTTCACGCGGATGATGCAGACCGAGGGCGAGCGCGCCGGGGCCCGGGCCGCCGGCCGTGCGGGCATCCCGTTCGCGCTGTCCACGATGGGGACCACGGCGATCGAGGACGTCCGCGACGCCAACCCCCACGGCCGCAACTGGTTCCAGCTGTACATGTGGAAGGACCGCGAGAAGTCGATGGCGCTGGTGTCCCGCGCCGAGAAGGCCGGCTTCGACACGCTCCTGGTCACCGTGGACGTGCCCGTCGCCGGCGCCCGGCTCCGGGACAAGCGCAACGGGTTCTCGATCCCGCCGCAGCTCGGCGCGAAGACCATCGTCAACGCGATCCCCCGGCCGTGGTGGTGGTTCGACTTCCTCACCACCGAGCCGCTGGCGTTCGCCTCGCTCGACCGCTGGTCCGGCACCGTCGGGGAACTCCTCGACCACATGTTCGACCCGACCGTCACCTACGAGGACCTGGCCTGGATCCGCTCGCAGTGGAAGGGCAAGGTCGTCGTCAAGGGCGTGCAGTCCCTGGCGGACGCCAAGCGGCTGGCGGACATGGGCGTGGACGGGATCACGCTGTCGAACCACGGCGGCCGGCAGCTCGACCGCGCTCCGGTCCCGTTCCATCTGCTGCCGCAGGTCGTGCGCGAGGTCGGGAACGACACCGAGGTGCACCTGGACACGGGCATCATGTCCGGCGCGGACATCGTCGCCGCCGTGGCGCTGGGCGCCCGGTACACGATGGTCGGCCGGGCGTACCTGTACGGGCTGATGGCCGGCGGCGAGGCCGGGGTGGACCGGATGATCCAGATCCTCACCGAGCAGATCGAGCGCACGATGCGGCTGCTCGGGGTCGCGTCGCTCGAGGAGCTCGAGCCCGGTCACGTCACGCAGCTGGCGCGTCTGGTGCCGCTCGCCCGGTAGCCCGGGGGCCGGGCCGGGCGCGGCCCGGCCGCCGCATCGGTCCAGGGCGGGCCGGTAGGGTCGGCGGTGCGAGAAGGGGGCTCCATGGCCGGGGCGAGCATCAGCGTGCAGGACTTCGTGATGCGGTTCGGGGACCGCACGGTGGTAGACGAGCTCTCGTTCGACATCGCCCCCGGCGAGACCTTCGGGCTGCTCGGCAGCAACGGGTCCGGCAAGACGACGACGATCCGTGCGCTGCTCGGCATCACGACGCCGACGGCGGGCACCCTCACGATCGACGGGCACCCGTACCGGCCGGCCACCGGCGGGATCGGGTACCTGCCCGAGGAGCGCGGGCTGTACCGGAAGGAGTCCGTCATCGACGTGATGACGTACTTCGCGGCGCTCCGCGGCATGAAGCGCCCAGCCGCGACCGCCTGGTCGATGGACTACCTCGCGCGCGTGGGACTCGCCGACCGGGCGAAGCTCCGCGTCGACAAGCTCTCCGGCGGCCAGCAGCAGAAGGTGCAGCTCGGGATCACGATCATGGACCGGCCCCGCCTGCTCATCCTCGACGAACCCACGAAGGGCCTCGACCCGGTGAACCGCCGGCTGCTCCTCGACCTGGTCGACGAGCGCAAGGCGGACGGTGCCACGGTGGTCCTCGTGACGCACCACATGGACGAGGTCGAGCGGCTCTGCGACCGGATCCTCCTGCTCAAGGACGGCACCGCGGCCGCGTACGGCTCCATCCCCGAGGTGCAGGACACCTTCGGCGGTGCCGTCGCCAAGGTCGCGCTCGACGGTGCGGTGCCGCCGTCCCCGCTGTACAAGCTCGCCCGCCACGACGGCCACGTCGCCTACCTCGTGCCCGCGACGACGGCCGCAGCGGACGGCTCGGACATCCTGGCGTCCCTGGTCTCGTCCGGGGTGCACGTCACCGGCTTCGAGATGCGCCGGATCCCCCTCGACGAGATCTTCGTGCAGGTCTACGGCCACGACGCCGGCGCCGACGAACGCATGGCAGGAGGCACGCGATGAGCCGCATCGGCACCGTCATCCGGTTCGAGTTCGTCCGCGCGGTGAAGAAGCCGGCGTTCTGGATCGGCACCCTGGCGCTCCCGTTCGTCATCATCGTGGTGTCGTTGCTCGTCGGGGTCGGGCAGGCCGCCGGCACGGACTCGGCGGTGTCGAGCTCCTCGGCCACGAAGACGCCGTTCCACTACGTCGACCGATCCGGCCTGGTCTCGGAGTCCGTCGCGGCACGCTGGGGCGGGACGCCGTCGACGGACGAGTCCGGGGACCGAGCCGACGTCGTCGCGGGCAGGCTCGACGCACTCGTGGTCTTCCCGGAGTCGCCGTCGACGGACTCGATCACGGTGACCGCGAAGGACCGTGGGCTGTTCGAGAACGGCGGGTACTCCGCACTCGCGCAGCGGGTCCTGGAACAGAGCGTGGCCGCGAACGTCGACGACCCGGAGGCCGTCAGCATCCTCCGCTCCCCGCCGAGCGCCGACGTCACCGCGTACGCGCACGGCAAGGTCGCGCCGGGGTGGCTGTCGATCGTGCCGCCGCTGGTCTACGTGGCAGCGTTCTTCGGCCTGGTGATCCTGCTCGCGGCCCGCATGGTGACGGTGGTCGTCGAGGAGAAGGAGAACCGGATCTCGGAGATGATCCTCACCACGGTGACCGCCGGGGACCTCATCCGCGGCAAGGTCGTCGCCATGCTGCTGGTCTGCCTCGTGCAGATCGGCGTGTTCCTGGTCCCCGGGCTGCTCTCGCTCGTGGTCGTCGTCCCGCTGGTCGCCGGCCGACTCGGACACGTGGTCATCGACCCGTGGCGGATGCTCGTCGGCGCCCTGCTGCTGCTCGGCGGCGTGCTGCTCGCGTCCGCGCTCTTCGTGACCGTCGGTGCCGCGGTCCCCTCGATCAAGGACGCATCCACGCTGCAGTCGGCGGCGATCTTCTCGCTGATCATCCCGGTGTACGCGGCGTTCTTCGTGATGACGAACCCGTCGTCACCGGTCGCGACGTTCTTCACGTACTTCCCCACCTTCACACCGGTGACCGCGATGGTCCGGAACGCGGTCGGTGCGCTGTCCCCGGTGGAGTCGGTGATCTGCGTCCTCGAGGTGTTCGCGGTCGCGGCCGTGCTGCTGTGGTTCGCGCAGTACCTGTTCCGGCACTCGGTCGCCCAGTACGGGTCGAAGGTCACCGTCCGCCAGGTGCTCTCCTGGCGGCGGTGAGGTCGGGTGTCCACCGCGTCCCGGCGGGCAGGCTGAGCGCCAACGGTGCCTCGCGCACCACGTCGAGCGCGCGCTGAGCGGCTCCGACCAGGACGACGTCCGCGCCGAGCGTCGACGCGACGACCTCCGGTACTGGACGGAACGCACCGCCGCGCAGCGCCGCGTTCGCCTGCGCGATGACGGCCGCGGCCGGCTGGGCGATCGCGCCCGCGACGTACACGCGCTCGATGTCGAGCAGGCTCGCCAGCACGATGCACGCCTTCGCCAGCCGGTCACCCAGCCGCTCGACGATCCCCGCGGCGACCGCGTCACCATCCTCGGCCGCGGCGAAGACGGCCGGAGCCTCGAGCACGCCGTGCTCGGCCGCACGTGCGAGCGCGGTCCCGGCGGCGATCCGCCCAGCGGCGAGCGCCTCGGCCGCGAGGGTCCGGCACGCCGCTCCGAGACCCTCCGGGGTGCCGACGCCCTCGACGAGGTTGAGCACGCGCAGTTCCCCGGCGCCACCGTGTGCACCGCGCAGCAGGACACCGTCGACGATCAGCCCGGTGCCGAACCGCTCCCCGGACATCAGCGCGGCGAAGGAGTCGCCGGCGCCGCGTGCCCGTTCGGCGATGGCCGCGAGGTTGGCGTCGTTCTCCACGACCACCTCGCCGTACCCGTCCAGTGCCCCCTCGAAGCCGGGGTTCATCCGGTACCAGAACCCGTCGTCCTCGCGTGGCGACCGCCCGTGCGCGTCGACCGGTGCGGCGACCCCGACCGTGGTGACGAGGACCGGTGCGGCCGGCACCCCGGCGGCGTCGACGGCCTCGGCGACGCAGCGGCGCACGGCACTCCGGCGGTCCTCGACCTCGTCGCCGGACTGCCGGACGCTCCCCTCGGCGTGCGCGAGGACGGCTCCGCGGAGGTCGGCGACGACCGCGGCGACCCGTGCCTGCCCGACGTCGACGCCGACGACGACACCGGCCGTCGGCAGCAGTTCGTAGCGCTTCGCCGGGCGGCCGAGCCGGTACTCGCCCGCGGTCCTGGCGTCGTCGAGGGCGGTGATCCAGCCGAGCCGGACGAGTTCCTCGCACGCCGCGTGCACGGTGGACCGCGTGAGTCCGGTGTGCTCCATCGCCATGCTCGCCGTGAACGCCTGCTCCGTGAACGCGACGTCGAGCACCGTCTCGAGGCTCGAGCGGCGCAGCGGGTCGGTGGGCATGGTCACTGGGCGAAGATACCGCGCCCAGTGTTCCTTGCGTTCGTAAATATTCTCGCTATATTTAGTCCACCGACGGCATCGGAGCGGTCGGGATGACGGGACGGCAAGGGCGCCGAGACCGTTGGACGGAGTCAACGTGCACGCACGCACCACCGCAGGTCCGACCCGGGCGGCCCTGAGTCGCCGGTCCTTCCTCCTCGGCACCGGCGCGGTCGGCGCGGGTCTGGCACTCGCCGGATGCGCCCCGATGCGCTCGTCGTCCGCGGGCCGGGAGACCATCACGTTCTACGTCTCGAAGCCCGAGGTCATCGGGTACTTCGACGACGTGATCGCGAAGTTCCACGACAGCCAGTCGAAGATCCGGGTCATCCGTGACTCGACGTCGTCGCTGCCGGCCGACTTCGTCCGGAGCTCGCCCCCGGACCTCGGATGCCTGAACTACAACTACGCGATGGTGTCGTTCGTGGAGCACGGCGCCCTGACCGACCTCTCCGACATGGCCGAGGCGAAGGCGATCAACCCGGACCTCTGGACGCTCATGGAGCAGACGGCGTCCTACCCGGGCGAACGGAACGCGCTGCCGTACTCGGTGACCGCGGCGTCGGTGATCTACAACAAGCAGATCTTCGCCGACCAGGGCATCGAGATCCCGACGACGTGGACCGAGCTGACCGCTGTCTGCGAGAAGCTCCTCGCCGCGGACGTCACGCCCTTCTACAACACGTACAAGGACACCTGGACCCTCGCGCAGGGCATGTTCGACTACTCCCTGGGCGGGATGCTCGACATCCGGAAGACCTTCGCGGCGCTGGACAAGGAGGGCACGTCGCTCACCCCGTCCTCCCCGGTCTCGTTCTCGAAGGACTTCGCGGCGCCGATGGACCGCATGGCGCAACTGGCCAAGTGGTCGAACAAGAACGCCGCGAGCCGCGCGTACGGCGACGGCAACCTCGCGTTCGCCAAGGGCGAGTCGGCCATGTACCTGCAGGGGCCGTGGGCGCTCATCGAGATCGCGAAGACGAACCCCGACATGGACCTCGGCACGTTCCCGCTCCCCGCCACGGACGACCCCGACGACCTGAAGGTCCGCGTCAACGTCGACCTGGCGCTCTGGATCCCGAAGGCGTCCAAGAAGCAGGAGTCGGCGCGCGAGTTCCTGCGGTTCCTGATGTCGCCCGAGATCGCGGACAAGTACAACGCCGACAACAACGGCTTCGGCACCAGGCGGGACTCGCCACCCGTGGCGAACCCGACCCTGAAGGGCATGCAGCAGTACTACGACGACGCCGCGTTCTACCTCGGCCCGTCGCAGCTGGTCCCCGCCGAGATCCCCGTCGCCAACTACGCGCAGTCGATCGCCCTCGGTGGCGCTCCGGCACCGCAGCTCCGCACACTCGATGCCGACTGGGCGCGCGTCGCGCGTCGGAAGGCCTGACCCGGTCCCGCGACCGAGGAGACGATCACCATGGCCATCGCCACGACGTCCTCCGGCGGCAACCGCCGGAACGCATCCGCCCCCGGCAGCCCGGACACCGCTCCGGACGGCTCCACCACGGGCAGTCCCCGCACCCCGAGACCGGCACGCTCCGGTCGACACCGCATCCAGCCGGTGTTCCTCGCCTTCCTGCTGCCGACCCTGGTCGTCTTCACGCTCGCCATCACGGTGCCCGCGGTGATGGGCATCGTCCTGAGCTTCACCGACTCCGTCGGGTTCGGGGAGTTCGGCTTCACGGGACTGACCAACTACCTCGCGATCTTCTCCGACCCCGCGATCCTGCACGCCTACCTGTTCACGATGGGGTTCTCCCTGGTCACCGTGCTCGTGGTGAACGCGCTCGCCCTGCTGCTCGCGATCGCGCTGACGAGTCGGATCCGGGCGAAGGTCGCACTCCGTGCGGTGTTCGTGCTGCCGATGGTCATCTCGGGCATCGTCATCGCGTACGTGTTCTCGTTCCTGTTCTCGAACAGCCTGCCCGCCCTCGCGACGACGCTCGGGATCGCACCGCTCGAGACGAGCATCCTCGCCAACCCGGACCTCGCCTGGGTCGCGATCGTGGTCGTCACGACGTGGCAGGCGATCCCCGGGACGCTCCTCATCTACATCGCCGGCGTCCTCGCGATCCCCGGCGAGGTGTACGAGGCGGCGGCGATCGACGGTGCGTCGTCATGGCGCCAGCTCGTCTCGATCACGATGCCGCTCACCGCCGGGTACATCGTCATCAACCTGATCCTCGGGTTCAAGAACTTCCTCAACGCGTACGACGTCATCGTCGGTCTGACGGCGGGTGGTCCCGGCACGTCGACCACCAGCGTCGCGATGTCGATCTTCAACGGCTTCAACAGCGGTGACTACTCGTACCAGATGGCCAACGCGACGATCTTCTTCGTCATCACCGTCATCCTCGCGCTCGTCCAGCTGCGGCTCAGCCGCGGGAAGGCCCTCTTCTCATGACGCTCCCTGCACCGCTCCAGCCCGGCACCACCCGCACCGGGAGCATGCGCTCCGTCGACGCCGACCGACCCCGCGGCCGCCGTGCCAGTTCCGGCGGGTGGAACTGGCCGCTGACGATCATCCTGGCGATCTGCTCGCTGACGGTCTTCGTCCCGCTCTACGTCACGATCGTGATGGCGTTCAAGACGACGTCGCAGGCCCTCGACGGCAACGCGTTCTCGCTGCCGGCGCCGTTCAGCATGGACGGGTTCGTCCGGGCCTGGGAGCTGACGGACTTCCCCCGCGCCTTCGGCGTCTCGGTGTTCGTCGCAGCGATCACGGTCACGGGGACGATCCTCCTCGCGTCGTTCGCGGCGTACGCGATCTCGCACAACTGGCAGCACCGGCTGTTCCGGTGGTCGTTCTTCTACCTGCTCGCGGCGATGTTCCTGCCGTTCCCGGTGCTCGCGCTCTCGCAGGTGAAACTCACCGGCATGGTCGGCCTCGACAACCCGCTCGGCGTCGCGATCCTGCACGTCATGTTCCAGCTGTCGTTCAGCGTGCTGCTGTTCACCGCGTTCCTCCGGTCGATCCCGGGCGAGCTCGAGGAGAGCGCACGCATCGACGGCGCGAGCGTCGGGCAGGTGTTCTGGCGCCTGCTGTTCCCGTTGCTCGCACCGATGAGCGCGACCGTCGGGATCTTCGCGTTCCTGGCGTCGTGGAACGACTACATGATGCCGGCGCTGATCACCGCCGACCCCGCGCTGCAGACGCTCCCCGTGCTGCAGCAGATCTTCCAGAGCCAGTTCAGCAACAACTACAACGTGTCGTTCGCCTCGTACCTCATGGCGATGGCCCCGTCGATCATCGTCTACGTGCTCACCCAGCGATGGGTGATGTCCGGTGTGACGCAGGGTGCCATCAAGTGACCGACCAGACCCCAGAGAGGACCCCATGACCGACATCCTGGACCAGCCGGCCACCACCAGCACCGACGAGACCTGGTGGCGCCAGGCGAGCGTCTACCAGATCTACCCCCGCTCCTTCGCCGACGCGAACGGCGATGGGATCGGCGACCTCCGCGGCGTCACCGAACGCGTGCCGTACCTGGCGTCGCTCGGCATCGAGGCGGTGTGGCTCAGCCCGTTCTACCCGTCCGCCCTCGCCGACGGTGGCTACGACGTGGACGACTACCGCGACGTGGACCCGAAGCTCGGGACGCTCGACGACTTCGACGGGATGGTGTCCGCCCTGCACGGCGCCGGCATCCGCGTGATCGTCGACATCGTGCCGAACCACACGAGCGACCGGCACGCGTGGTTCCGCGAGGCACTCGCGAGCCCGGCGGGCTCCCCCGCCCGCGACCGGTACGTCTTCCGCGACGGCACCGGACCGGACGGCTCCGAGGCACCGGCCGACTGGGTCTCGATCTTCGGTGGCCCGGCCTGGACCGCCGTGGGTGACGGCCAGTGGTACCTGCACTCCTTCGCGAAGGAGCAGCCCGACCTGAACTGGGCGAACCGCGAGGTCCGCGACGACTTCCTGCACACCCTCCGCTTCTGGTCGGACCGCGGGGTCGACGGCTTCCGCATCGACGTCGCGCACGGGCTCGCGAAGGACCTGGGCGAGGTACTGCCGACCTGGGCCGAGCTCTCCGAACTGCCGAAGGACGGCACCCACCCGCTCTGGGACCGCGACGACGTGCACGAGATCTACGCGGAGTGGCGGACGGTGTTCGACGAGTACACCCCGGCGCGCACCGCCGTCGCCGAGGCCTGGGTCGCCGCGGACCGCCGCGCGCGGTACGCCAGCGCCGACGGCCTCGGTCAGGCGTTCAACTTCGACCTGCTCGAGGCCGACTTCGACGCCGCGTCGTTCCGGACGATCATCGAGTTCAACCTCGGGCTCGCCGAGCAGTCCGGCTCGTCGACGACGTGGGTGTTCTCCAACCACGACGTCGTCCGGCACGCCACCCGGTACGCCCTGCCCGCCCGGAACGGCGCGTCCGAGAAGCAGGGCGGCGCATGGCTCCTCGCCGGCGGCTCCCAGGACGCCCTCGACCGCTCGCTCGGCCTCCGGCGGGCGCAGGCAGCGACCCTGCTCGAGCTCGCCCTGCCCGGGTCCGCCTACCTGTACCAGGGCGAGGAGCTCGGTCTGCAAGAGGTCGGCGACATCCCGGACGCCGATCGTCAGGATCCGGCGTTCTTCCGCAACCCGGGCGTCGACGTCGGTCGCGACGGCTGCCGTGTGCCGCTGCCGTGGACGCGATCGGGTCCGTCGTTCGGCTTCGGTGCCGGCGGCGCACACCTGCCGCAGCCGGCCTGGTTCGGTGCGTCCTCGGTGGAGGCCGAGGACGGCGACCCGGACTCGACGCTCACGCTGTACCGGAAGGCACTCGGCCTGCGCGGGCAGCTGCAGTCCGAGGAGCACCTCGAGTGGCTCGAGACCGGCCGCGACGACGTCCTGGCGTTCCGGCGGCCGAACGGCTGGACGAGCGTGACGGTGTTCGGCGACGAGCCCTACGACCTCCCCGCCGGTGAGCTGTTGCTCGCCTCGGCGCCGGTGGCAGACGGCGCCCTGGCGGGCGTGGGGACGGCCTGGTTGCGCGCGTAGGGACGCGACCAGGGAACGGACGGGAGGCACGGTGCGGGCAGGCACCGTGCCTCCCGTCCGTCACGTGGTGACCCCGCGGCCACCATCACGTCCGACGGGTCAGCTCGGGAGGACCGGCGACGTCGGCACCGCCGACGACGGGAACAGGTCGAGGTCCCATGCGGGGACCTCGCGGCGGCGCCAGCCCTCACGCAGGGCATGCACCGCGTGGTCGTACTCGGCCAGCACGTCGAGGCCCGGGCGGACCAGGAGCTGGATCTGCAGCCCCTCGTAGAGGGCGAGGAGCTGCGTCGCGGCACGGTCGGCGGGGACCACGAAGTCCTCGGCCCCGCGGTCGAAGTCACGCTGCAGGCCGGCGGTCAGCGCGGACGCGTACTCCTCGTAGCGCTTCCGGAAGAGCCCGGCGAAGGTCGTGTCGGCCCCGGCGATGTTGATCACGCCCGCGAGGACCCGGACCAGGCCCGGGTCGGCGACGTCCTCGGCGAGGGTCATCCGGACGTGGTCGATGGTGCACGTCGGCTTCCGGAGCCGGGTCGAGCCGCGGAGGTCCGTCCAGCGGTCGTACGTCACGAGCAGCAGGGCGTCCCACGTGGGGAAGGCCCTGGCGACGGCGTCGAGCGGCAGACCGGCGACGTCCGCGATCACGGCGGCGTCGACCTGGTTGAAGGGGTGCAGGCGGTACGCGCGGATCGCTGCCCGGATGAGGCGCTCCGCGGTCGTCTGTTCGTCGACGATCGTGTCGTCAGTGAGGGTCTCCACAGGACCATCTCACCGCACGGACGCCCGGGTGTCTCGTCCCAGAGCGGGGGCCGTCCGGCTGGTGCAGTGGCCGTGCGGCGGGCGGCGTGCGGCGGCGCCGTGCGGCGGCGCCCTGTTCCCCCGCCGAGGCGCCGCCACGTGCCCGAGACGCCGCAAGTTCCGGCGGCGTCTCGGCCCGTGAGCGGCGTCACAGGCGGCGGGCGGCGTCTCGACCAGAGTGCGGCGTCTCGGGCGTGCAGCGTGCGGCGGCACCGGGTTCCCGCCGAGGCGCCGCCAAATGCCCGAGACGCCGCAAGTTTCGGCGGCGTTCCGGCCCGTGGGCGGCGTCTCGGGTGGTGGGCGGCGTCTCGGGCGGCTCAGTCGTCGGGGAGCGCCAGCTTCGAGCCGCGCGGCTCGGTGTTCCGCTCGCCGGAGCGCGGCGGCGGCGTGTACGGCGGGGTGGCCTCGACACGGCGGCGCGTGAGTTCCGCGCGACCGAGCCAGAAGACCGTGGTGGCAGCAGTCCCACCCTGCAGCAGCAGGAACACCGGCGGCATGAGCAGGACGACGAGGCTCTCCGTCGTCGCGAACCCGCTGACGAGCGCACCGACCCAGATCGCGAGCCACCCGACGGGGAGCCACCGCAACCGGTCCACACTCGCGATCGCGGGCCCGACCATCCGGGCCGCCCGCTCGAGGACGTCGTCGCGGTCCTCTGGCAGGAGCTCCGGTGGGCGGGCGGCGAACTGCTGGCCGATGCGCTCGGAACGGCGCCAGCCACCGGGGGACGGTTGCCATCGCTGCGCCTGGGATCCCCGCGCGGTCCGGAAGAACACCGCGGAGATGCACCCGATCGCCGCGGCGAACGCGACCGCCATGACGATCGTCTGCGGGAGGGGCGTGCCGACCCATCCCGTCAGCACGTCCGAGACGATCGCGACCGTACCCACCAGGACGGCGACCGAGCCGCACACGATGGTCCTGCGCCGTGTCCGCACCGGATCGAGGAACTCGTGCCGACGGGCACGGAACACGCGGAGGCCGGTCACGAGGGCGCCGTCGGTCATGCGCCCATCATGCCGCGCGGACGCGAGCGACGCTCAGCCGACGGTGACCGGCGCGGCCGGGGGCTTCGTGCGCTGCTTCGCCCACACGAAGAACCCGGTCAGCGTGAAGACGCCGTAGAACACGTACATCAAGCCCGACGCGTAGTACCCGGCGGAGAACAGCAGCGGGACACCGACCAGGTCGACGGCCACCCAGATGAGCCAGAACTCCACCCAGCCCTTCGCCATCCCGTAGGTGGCCAGGAGCGAGCCGACGAAGATCCAGGCGTCGGACCACACCGGCTCGTACGAGCCGAGCGCGCGGAAGAGCGGCGTCAGGACGGCGGTGCCGCCCACCATCGCGACGACGAGCAGGACGCGGGTCCGCCAGGAGGCCCAGTGCGGGTCGATCACGCTGGCGGACTCCGCGGGTCGGTGCGTCCAGCGGTACCAGCCGTAGGTGCTCACGATGACGAACATGACCTGGCGGCCGGCCTGGCCGAGCAGGTTGACCGGGTTCGGGGTGTCGAAGAGCGCACCCATGAAGACCGTGAAGAGCAGCGCGTTGCCGGCGATGCCGACCGGCCACGCCCAGACCTTCCGGCGCATGCCGCCGAGCGCGCTGAGGAGACCGAAGACGTTGCCGATCACCTCGCGCCAGAGCACGGTCTGGTCGCCGATGACGATCTGCGCGTCGAACAGCCACCGCACGATGCCCATGGGCCCTCCTCGTTTCCGGTCGATGCAACGGTATGGGCCCCGACCGCATTCCACCGCATCCGCCCAGACGATCGGGGTACAAACTGTGTCCGCACTGTCGAGGACGAAAATCACCCCGGACTGGGTCCATGCGATCACATGTTCCCCCTTGTCGGCACTTTGGGGGACCGGTAGTTTCGATACCGGAGCGGATCCAGCCCGCCCGAGTCGCTCAGAGCCTCGGAGCCCGGCGATCCACTCCCGGCACAGGTCAGCCGCGACCCCTCGAACCCCGGGGTCGATGACACCGTCCCACCGGCACGCAAACCCGATCCACCGTGCCCGTGGCCTTCAGCGCTCCTCCCTGCGCAGAAACGGACACCCCCATGCACAAGATCGTCACCGGCGCCATCGCCGGCGCCGCCGGCGTCGCGCTCCTGCTCGGCGGAGCGGGCACGTTCGCGCTCTGGAACGCCAGTGCGTCGAGCGCCGCGTCCTCGATCAGCTCGGGCACCCTGACCCTGAGCGCCAACAACGACGGCGCCTGGACCGACATCACCAACGGCCGTTCCGCGGCGATCAACCCGACGACCGCGCTGATGGTCCCGGGGAACACGTACCAGTTCACGCAGACGCTCACCATCGGTGCGACCGGGCAGGACCTCAAGGCGAACCTGACCTACGCCAGCCAGAGCATCACCGGCGACTCGGCGCTCCTCGCGGCGACGACGAAGACCCTCGCGGTGACGTCCTCCAGCGCCTCCGTCGTGCAGTCCAGCTCGAACACGAACACCTTCGTGGTGTCGCCCTCGACGGCGACCTCGACCGTCAAGGTCGTCTTCACGATCGCCCTGCCGAGCTCCGCGACGAACGGCCAGGGCGGCACGCTCAACGTCGGCGCCCTCGCGTTCACGCTGACGCAGACCGCGATCCCGTCCTGATCCTCGGCGCGGTGGGTCCCTGATCCGCTCACCGCGCCGACACATCGACACGACCACGACGACCAGGGGAACGAGCATGACCGGGACAGCGACGAGGAGGGGACGCCACCGTGCGCCCCGCCGCGCCCGCTGGGTCTGGCCCACCGTGCTCGGCCTGGTCGTCGCGGTCGTCGTCGCGCTGGTCGGCACCGGCGGCACGTACGCGCTCTGGAACGGCGCCGCGAACACCTCGGCGTCGACCGTGAAGTCCGGGACGGCGACGATCACCGTCGGCGCCCTGTCCACGATGAACTCCGCCGTGCTCGCGCCCGGCACGGGCGTGACCGGGACGTTCACCGTCGCGAACACGGGCACCGTGCCGCTCTCGATGCGGGTCGCGACCACCGCGACGAACGTGGCGTACGCGACCAGTGCCTCCAGTGCGACCGTGCTCGGCGAGGAGACCCTGAAGCTGTCCGTCGTTGCGACCGCCTCGGACTGCCGGACCGGGCTCTCGGGCGCCAGCGCCCGCGTGGCGGCCTTCGACACCGGGTCCGGGTACTACACGCTCCCCGTCGGCGCCCGCGGCGTCGGGTGCGTCGAGCTGGTCCTCGACGCCGACGCACCGCAGAGCGTCGCCGGCGCCGTCACCGATTTCACGCTCACCGTGACCGGGACGCAGGTGGCCCCGTGAGCCGCCGGGTCCGCGTCCTGCTCGCCGCGCTCCTCACCGCGGTGTTCGTCGCCGGGGGCTCGAGCGCCGCCTGGGCACTCTGGACGGCGACGGCGACCACGGCGTCGAGTGTGACGATCGGCAAGGTGTCCGCGTCGATCACCGGCACGAGTGCGATCACGACGACGTTCTCGTCGACGGTGACCTCGGTGACGAAGCCCGTCACCTTCACCAACTCGGGGTCGATCGCCGGCACCACCTCCACGACGGTCTCGGTCGTCTCCGGCAGCTCGACCGCACTGGCGCAGGCGGTGTCCGTCGTCGCGTGGCCGGTCGTGTCGACCGCTGCGTGCACGGACTCCGCGGCCGTCGGCAGCGGCTCCGTCACCGGCACCTGGGCGTCGCTCCCGAGCATGTCCTCGAAGCTCGCAGCCGGGGCCAGCGCCGTCTGGTGCACGCGCAGCACCCCCACCTCGTCCGCGCCGCCGTCGACCACGACGAACGTGAACGTCAACCTCACGCTCACCGCGGGCACGTGGACCTCCGGCGTGCTGCAGGGCGGCTTCTACCTCAACACGTCCGCGGCGGCAGCTGCGCTCACCTGCACGGACCACAGCGGGAACTACGTCGACGTCACCTGGCCGGCGTCGTCCCGCCCGACGGACACGTGGTACGCAGCGTTCGTCGGCACCACCATGGTCGGGCAGAAGGCGCAGGACTACTCGGCGCGGATCACCCTGGCTCCGCAGGACATCCCCTCGAGCGTCGCGACGAGCGGCACCGTCACCGTCACCGTGAAGGTCATCGACAGCGCTGGGAACGCGACCTCCACCGTCGCGGGCAGCGGCCCCGTGACCCTCTTCACCCAGAACGACGGGGCGGCGATCCGATGCGGCGCCTGATGCGCACGTCGCCGGACCCGGCGCCGCGCACCGGTTGGCGGGCCGTCCTGCACGCGGTCGTCCTCGGCGCGAGCACCGGTCTCCTGCTGCTCGTCGCGGGTCTGGCGGTCGTGCTGATCGTCGTCCCGAAGGCATCGGGGTCGATGCCTCTCACCGTCCTCACGCAGTCGATGGAGCCGACGCTGCCGCCGGGGACGCTGCTCGTGGTGCGCCCGACGCCGATCGAGGACATCCGCGTCGGCGACGTCGTCACGTACCAGATCGTGTCCGGGCAGCCGGCGGTGATCAGCCACCGCGTCGTCTCCATCGCGTCCTCGTCCGACGGCTCCCGGACGTTCGTGCTCAAGGGCGACAACAACGCCGCCCCCGACGCGCAGCCGGTGACGGCAGCGCAGGTCCGCGGGGTGGTCTGGTACAGCGTCCCCGAGGTCGGCTACGTCAACCAGCTCGTCAACGGCTCGCGCAGCTGGCTCATCCCGACCGTCGCCGGGGTCCTGCTGGCCTACGGAGCGGTGATGGTGACGATCGGCATCGTGTCGGCGTCCAGACGGCGACGTGCTCGCGACCGTGGTCGGGGCCGACACCGTGGAGCGCACTCGGTCTAGGCTCAGGCGTCGTGACGGACGGTGTGACGCGGACCCGCGAGCTGCTCGACGACGCGGCACGACGGCTGCGAGCCGCCGGCGTCCACGACGAGGCGCTCGGCGAGTACGTGCAGCCGAAGGCCGTGCTCGGCATCCGCCGCGAGCCGACCATCCGGTCACTCGGACGCGTCTGGCGGGTCGGCGCGCTGCTCCTCGGGTCCTCGATCGAGACCGGCGGACGGGTGTGGGCGATGGGCACCATCACGCGCGTCACCGACCCGGGTCGCGCGCAGTTCCAGTCGGTCTCGGCGGAGACCAGACGGGCGTACCGGGCCGCCGCGGCCCGCGGACACTTCGACGCCGGGGACACCGTCAACCACGGTGCCACACCGATCCCGCTCGACGACACGCTCGTCGGCGCCGACGGGGTGCTCCTGGTCGAGGACGACCTGCCGCTCGTGCGCTGGTCCCCGGCCGCCGGGTCGACCGTGCCGCTCGCCGACTACCTGGAGGACCGCGTCGGCCTGCTCGTCGACCCACCAGCAGGCGCGACGGACTGAGTGCCGGGGCCGGCCGACGACGGACCGCCACCGGCGGGGCGGGAGCGAGCCGGGCCTCCCGTCCGGTCTGCGACCCGGCCACGCGGCCCGGTGAGCCGGCACGCCTGGTGGGTGGGCTGGTCAGTGGCCGTCGAGCGCGTGGCAACCGCCGTCGAGCACGAAACCGTCGGGCTCCGCGGTGACGGTGCCGTCGTCGTCGACGCCGCCGACGAGACAGCCGTGCTGGTCGACCTGTGCCTCGAACCGGACGGAACCGGTTGCCTGGTCCACGACGATCCACGGGTCGGGTGCACCGGCATCGGCGAGGGCCTGGCGCGCTGCCGACTCGGTGACGGGGCGGGGCGCGTCGGCGAGGGCGTCGAGGACGGTGTCCGCCGCGGCCTGGAGTGCCGGGCGGTCGGCGTCGCGGACCTCGGTGCGTTCGTGGTGACGCTTGTTCAGGGAGTACTGCGGCGGACCGTCCCCGGCGCTCACGGGTGCGCTGCTCGTGGTGCTGCTCGGCGTCTCGAGCGCTGCCGGACCGGCTTGGACCGCGCACCCGGCGAGCGTCATCGCGGTCAGCACGGTCAGCACCAGCCCCACGCGTCTCGTTCGTTCCCCCATGCGGGCATCCTGACAGGGTCGGTGCCCGGACGGCGGCGGCGTTACCGAATCGTTCGCGTCGTCCGTTCGATCCCCACCGGTAGGGTCGGCACGTGGCTCAGATCAACGACGACTTCACCGACCGCTTCGACCTGCGCGAGTTCACCCCGGGCACCGATGCCGACGGGGCACCGGACGCGCGCACGGCCGCCTGGCTGGAAGCCGTCGCCATGGGCTTCCACGAGAACACCGGGTCGCCGGAGAACGCCGCCAGGATGGCGTCGTACTTCGTGGCCGACCAGGAGACCTTCCTCGGCGTGTACGTGCGCGAACCCCTCGCCGGCTCCGTCGACGAGACCTGGCCCGCCGGCACGTTCACCTGGTTCCGCAAGGCGCTCAGCTGGGGTGACGGGTCGGCCGTGGACACCCAGGCGATCTCCGCCGTGACGGTCCGCCCGACCGAACGGCGCCGTGGCATCCTCCGCGCGATGATGACGCACGCGCTCACCCGCGGTGCCGAATCGGGCTACGCGATGGCATCGCTCACCGCGTCCGAGGGCACCATCTACCGCCGCTTCGGCTTCGGCAGCGCGATCCGCGAACGCGCGGTCAGCGTCCGCCGGAACCGGGCGCTCCCCTTCCTGGCGCCGACGTCGGGCACCGTGTCCGTGGTGCCGCTCGCGTGGCTCGCGGACGGCGTCGGCAAGGACGTCTTCGCGCGCTTCCACGAGCGCACCCCCGGGTCGATGGTGCGGAACACCGGGACGTGGCCGGTCGTGTTCGGCGAGTTCACCGGCGACGGCGAGAAGGCGAAGGACGTCCGCGCCGCCGTGCACCGGGCGGAGGGCTCCGACGTCGTCGACGGGTACGTGACGTGGCGCGTCAAGCAGTCCGGTGCGGACACGGCCGTCGAGATCGTGGACCTGGTGTACGCGACCGACGCCGCGTACCTGTCGCTCTGGGAGTTCCTGCTGTCGATCGACCTCAACGACGTCGTGAAGTACAACCGCTCGCGGCTGGACGACCCGATCGTCGCGGCGCTCGGGGACAACCGCGCGTACGACGTCGACCACGAGGAGGACCACGTCTGGCTCCGGGTGCTCGACGTCGCGGCGTCGCTCGGGTCGCGGCCGTACGCGGTCGACGGCTCGATCGTGCTCGAGGTCTCGGACTCGCTCGGGTTCGCGGCGGGGACGTACCGGCTCGACGTGGTGTCCGGCGCGGGGACGGTCATGCGGGTGTCCGACGTGCCGGTGGACGTCGCGCTCGACGTGGCGGACCTCGGGGCGCTGCTGCTCGGGTCGGTGTCGCCGGTGACGCTCGCGGCGGCGGGGCTGCTGCGCGCGGCGGACCCGGCGGCGCCGGTGCTGCTCCGGGCGATGCTGCTGCCGGCGCGGACGCCGCACGGGATCACGTACTTCTGAGGGGCGGGGGCGCGGCGCGCGGCTGCGCGGCTGCGCGGCTGCGCGGGCTGCGCTCTCGCACAACCAAAAGCACCGCGAACCACGGATTCCCGTGGTTCGCGGTGCTTTTGGTTGTGCGGCGCCAATCGGCGCCGCGGTGGCGACGCGGCGGCGCGGCGGCGCCGCGCCGGCCGCGCCGGCCGCGCCGCGGACCGTCCCGGAGGGACGGCCCGCCGCGCGTCACCAGATCGACGTCACTGCGCGAGGATCGCCGGGCTCGTGCCGGCCTTCATCCCCACGGAGAACGCCGTCGCGGAGTCGTCGTTCGTGACGGTCCACAGTGCGTTCGTGTTCGTCTCGACCGCGACGACGTACCCGCTCCCGACCGAGGCGATGGCCGGGCTCGTGCCCGCTGCCATGCCGATGTCGAACGCGGTGGCCGCCTTGCCGTTGGTGATCGTCCAGAGCTTCCCGGTGTTGGTCTGCGCCGCGATGACGTAGCCGCCACTCGAGATCGGCAGGATCGCCGGGCTCGTGCCCGCCTTCATGCCGACCGAGAACGACGTCGCCGCCTTCGTGTTCGTCACACTCCACAGGTCGCCGGTGTTCGTCTGCGCCGCGATGACGTAGCCCCCGCCGGCGGTGGCGGTGATCGCCGGGCTGGTCCCGGTCATCATGCCGATCCCGAACGAGGTGGCCGCGTTGGTGTTCGTCACGCTCCACAGGTCACCCGTGCTGGTCTGTACCGCGACGACGTACCCGCTGCCGACCGCCGCGATCGACGGACTCGTCCCGGCCTTCATGCCGATGTCGAACGCCGTGGCGGCCTTGGTGTTCGTGATCGTCCACAGCTTGCCGGTGTTCGTCTGGACCGCGATGACGTACCCACCGCCCGCGGTCGCGATGATGGAGGGACTCGTCCCGGTCTTCATCCCGACCGGGAACGACGTCGCCGCACCGTCCGAGGTGATGCTCCAGAGGCTCCCGCCCTGCGCTTGGAACGCCGTGACGTACTTGCCGCCGGGCAGCGTCGCCATCGCCGGGCTGGTGCCGGCCGCGACGCCGACGTCGTAGGCGGTCGCCGCGTTCTTCGCGGTGATGCTCCAGAGCTTGCCGGTGTTGACCTGCGCTGCGCTCACGTACGAGGTGTTGGACACCGTGGTGCCGCCGGACCCGGAGCCGGTCAGCGACCCAGTCGGCCGGCCGACGACGTCGAGGAGTTCCTCGCCCGGCTCGGACCACAGGGTCTGCTCCTTGACGCCCTCACCCGGAGCGGCTGCCGCGACCATGTACCCGTTGCCGATGTAGATGCCGTCGTGCAGGAAGTTGCCACTGGTGGAGCCGTTGCTCGTCCAGAACAGGATGTCACCCGGCTGCGCTGCCGACCGTGCCACCAGGTGGCTCTTCAGCGCGTTGTACTCGTCACCGACGACCGGGCGTGACGCCCCGTTCGACAGGTCGATGCCGGCCTGCAGGTAGGCCTTCCAGACGAGTCCCGAGCAGTCCCAGGCACTCGGGCCGTTGCCCCCGAGGGCGTAGTACGTGCTCGAGTTCGGGCCACCGTTGCTGGTGCTCCACATGCTCTCGGCGTAGGCGATCGCGCTGTTCGCCTGCGCGGACGGCCCTCCGCCCGTGTTGAGGCCGGGCTGCCCGGCGAGAGCGGGAGCAGCTGTCCCGATCGCGGCGACCACGGCGACCGCGGCGACCGCGATCGTGATGAACCTGTTCCTGGTCCGGAGACGGACCGACCGCGACGTGTCGCGGTCCCCCTTGGTGTTGTCCACGATCGAACTGTTCACCTCGGTCTCCCGGGGCGACAAGTCCTCCGTTCTGCGGACACCGCGGACGATCCCGCCAACCAGGCGGGGAACGGCGGTGAACGTGTGGGGAGTCTCAGCGACGGCGCGCGGGAAGCGCACCTACGCCCGGCGCCGCACCCGCGGGTCGACGAAGGCGTAGACGATGTCCACGATGACGTTCGCCGTCACCACGAGGAACGCCGAGAACAGCGTGAACCCGACGACGACCTGCAGGTCGAGCGTGTGCACCGCGTCGATGAGCAGCGCCCCGAGGCCCTGCATCGAGAACACCTTCTCGGTGATGACCGCCCCGCCGAGCAGCGACCCGAGGTCGAGCCCGAACAGCGTCACCACGGGCAGGATCGCCGTCCGGAGCCCGTGACGCACGATCACCTGGCGCTCGCGGATGCCCTTCGCGCGGGCCGTGCGGACGAAGTCCTGCGACATCGCCTCGAGCATCTCGCCACGGGTCAGCCGCGCGTAGATCGCTGCGCTGATGAACGCCAGGACGCACCACGGCAGCACCAGGTGCGTCACCCACCCGACGGGGTCCTCGGTGAAGGGCACGTACCCGCTCGTCGGCAGGATCCCGAGGACGAACCCGAACAGCAGGATCCCGAGCAGCCCGACCAGGTACGACGGCGCGGAGACCCCCGCGACCGCGATGCCCATCACGGTGCGGTCGAGCGCCGAGCCGCGGCGGAGTGCCGATGCCGCTCCCCCGGCGACCCCGGCCACGAGCCACAGCACCGCGGCCCCGACGGCGATCGAGGCGGTGACGGGCAGGCGCGTGACGATGAGCGAGGTGACGCTGTCGTGCAGCTGGAACGAGTACCCGAAGCACGGCGCCGCGCACTGGATCGCGGAGACGCCGCTGCCGAAGGTCCGTCCGGTGAAGATGCCGCCGAGGTACGCCAGGAACTGCGCGATCCAGGGCTTGTCGGTGCCGAGGAACGCCTGGACCTCGCGCAGCCGGTCGGGCGTGCACGGCTTGTCGCAGATCGCCCTGGCGGGGTTCGTCGGCAGCAGCATGAACAGCGCGTAGGTCACCGCGGCGACGACCAGCAGCACGACGACGGCGCCGAGCACACGGAAGAGCAGGAATCGGAGCGTGCTCACCGGGAGCCTCCTCGTGGGTCGAGTGCGTCGCGCAGGGCGTCGCCGAGGACGTTGAACGCCAGCGTGATGACGAACAGCGCGGCACCGGGGAACACGAGGTACATCGGGTCGGTCTGCACCCAGCCGATCGCGTCGCCGATGCTCCGCCCCCACGACGGCGTCGGCGGGGTGACGCCGACCGCCAGGAACGACAGCGCGGCCTCGGCGCCGATCATCGACGGGATGGAGATCGTCGCGTAGACCGTGATCGTCGCGGCGAGGTTCGGCAGCAGCTGGGTCCGGATCACGTGCCACCGTCCGGCGCCGAGCGCGGTGGAGGCGACGACGTAGTTCCTGGTACGCAGCGACAGCGTCTGGCCGCGGATCACGCGGGCGACGGACGGCCAGCCGAAGAACCCGATGACCAGGACGACGAGCAGCGGCTTCGGGAACGACGTCGGGACGATCGCGGTCAGCGCGATCATGAACACCAGCGACGGGAACCCGAACATGACGTCCACCACGCGTGACACCACGCGGTCGTACCAGCCTCCGAAGAACCCGGTCGTGACGCCGACGAGCACGCCGATCACGATCGACGTCGCGGTCGCGGCGAGCCCGATCCCGAGCGACGTCCGCGCACCGTACGTCACGATGGCGAACAGGTCGCGCCCGGTCAGCGGCTCCACGCCGAACCAGTGCGTCCCGCTCACCCCGCCGAGCGACCCACGCGGGGCGCCGAACGAGTTGAGTGCGTTGATGTGGTACGAGTACGGGTCCTGTCCGCTGATCGCGGCGATCACCGGGGCGAACACCGCGACGACCAGGAAGACCACGATGACGATCGCCGAGACGACGGCCCAGCGGTCCTGACGCACGCGCCGGACGACCGCGCGGAAGCCGGTCGAGCGTCCGGCCGACGCGGCGACGGGCCGCTCGACGACGTTCGCGGTCACGAGGCACCCCCGACGAGCTCGCGCCACGCCTCGCGGCGCGACGCCTGACGGGCGGGGTCGGCCACGGGAGCGGCGGCGAGCAGCGTGCGTGTGTAGTCCTCCTGCGGGTCGTCCAGGACGGCCTCGGTGACGCCGCGTTCGACGACGCGTCCGTCGTGCAGCACGACGACCTCGTCGGCGAGCTGGCGGACCACCGCCAGGTCGTGGCTGATGAGCAGCATGCCGAACCCGAAGTCGTCCTGCAGTGCGGACAGCAGGTCGAGCACGGCGGCCTGCACGGTCACGTCGAGTGCCGACGTCGGTTCGTCGGCGATCACCAGGGCGGGCCGCAGGGCGAGGGCACGCGCGACCGCGACGCGCTGGCGCTGCCCACCGGAGAGCTCGTGCGGGAAGCGTTCGGCCCAGGTCGGGTCGAGCTGCACGGCGTCGAGCAGGTCGCGGACCCGCACCGCACGGTCGGCCGGCGACGAGCCGTGCACGAGCAGTGGCTCCGCGATGCTCCACCCGATGGTCTGCCGCGGGTTCAGCGACGAGGCCGGGTCCTGGAAGACGATCCCGACGCGACTGCGGATCTCACGCAGCCGTCGTCCGCGGGCGGTCCGGAGGTCGCTGCCGTCCACCTCGACCGAGCCGCCGACGACCGGCACCAGGCCGGCCAGCGCCCGCCCGATCGTGGACTTGCCGGAACCGGACTCCCCCACGAGCCCGAGGGTCGCGCCGGCACGGAGCTCGAAGTCGATGCCGGAGACGGTGGGCGCACCGCGACGGTCGTAGCGGACGCTCACGTCGCGCAGACGCGCGACCACCGGACGGGAGGCCGGGGTCGCCTCCGCGACGGAGGCGCGGCCCTGCGAGCCGGCCGCGTCCAGAGCCGCTGCCGGCTTGGCGGGGGCAACCCGAGCCTCCAGGCTGGGAACGGCTGCCAGGAGTGCGCGCGTGTACGCGGCCTGCGGCGCTGCGAACAGCGCGTCCACCGCACCGTGTTCGACGGGTTCGCCGCGGCGCATCACCAGGACCTCGTCCGCGACGTCCGCCACCACGCCCATGTCGTGCGTGATGAGCAGGACCGCCAGGTCGCGCTCCCGGCAGAGCGTCCGCAGCAGGTCGAGGATGCCGGCCTGCACGGTCACGTCGAGTGCCGTCGTCGGCTCGTCCGCGATCAGCGCGACCGGGTCACCGGCGAGCGCCATCGCGATCATCGCGCGCTGGAGCTGTCCTCCGGAGAGTTCGTGCGGGTAGGCCTTCCGGATGCGCGCGGGGTCGGCGAGGCCAGCGGACCGCAGCAACTCGTCGATGCGTGCGGACACCCCGGCTCGGTCGAGCCCGCGGGGGTGCGCCCGGACCGCCTCGGCGATCTGCGTGCCGATCGACAGGACCGGCGTGAAGGAGTTCATCGGCTCCTGGAAGACCACGCCGATGCCCGCACCCCGGACCGTGCGGAGTTCGTCCACCGACGCCCCGACGAGCTCGGCACCGCGGAACCGCACGCTGCCCGAGACACGGGCCTGCGGCGGCAGCAGTCCGAGCACGCTCATGGCGCTGACGGACTTGCCCGAGCCGGACTCCCCCACCAGGGCGAGCACACGACCGGGGGTCAGGTCGAAGGAGACGTCACGGACGACGGGCTCCGCGTCACCGAACGCGACGCGGAGCCCCTCGACCTGCAGGATCGGATCCGTCACTTGCCGAGCGAGACCTTGAGGTAGTTCGGGTACGCCGGGAAGTCCGCGATCTGGAAGTTCTGCACGTTCGACCCGGCCAGGAAGGACTGCTTCGCGTAGATCAGCGGGACGACGGGTGCGTCTTCCATGATCTTCTTGTCCGCCTGCGCCCACAGCTTCTGCGCCGCGTCCTGGTCGACCGTGCCCGTGGCCTCGTCGATCAGCTTGTCGACGTCCGGGTTGCTGTACTGCGAGACGTTGTAGCCGCCGTCACCGATCTGCGACGAGTCGTAGAGCGGCTGGATGTTGGCGTTCGCGCTCGGGAAGTCCGGCTGCCAGCCGAACAGGGCGAGGTCGTAGTCGCTGCCGTTCGTCGCGTCCGTGTAGAACGAGTCGGAGTCCTCCGGCTTCAGGGTCACCGTGATGCCGGCACGCCTCAGGCCGGACTGCAGCGCCTGGGACTCGGCGAGCGACGAGGGGTCGTTCGGGGTCAGGAGCGTCAGCTTCAGGTCGGTCGCGCCGGCCTCCTGCAGGAGCGACTTGGCCTTGGCGACGTCGCCGGTGGCCTTCGTTTCGTAGAGGTCGTAGTCCTGCCGCCCGGCGATGCCCGGCGTGATCAGGGTCGACGCGTACGTGCCGGCGAGGGCGCCGCCAGCGGCGATCCGGTAGGACTTCTTGTCCACGGCGTACTGCAGGGCCTGGCGGACCTTGAGGTCCTTGAGCGACCCCTTCTGGGTGTTGATCGCCATGTACTGGATGGGGCCGGCCTTCGAGGTCGCGAGGCGGTCCTGCGCCGACGGGTTCGAGCGCACCTGGTTCAGTTCGGCAGCACCCAGGTAGGTGGCGCCGAAGGAGTTCTTGGCGTCGCCGTTGTCGGCGATCAGGGTCTGCGTCACGGTCGAGGGGTCCTGCGACTCCTTGAAGACGACCTTCGACGGGCCGGCCGTGCGCACCGAGTCGGTCTTCGCGCTCCACGACTTGTTCCGGACCAGGGTGATCTGCGAGCCCTGCTGGTTCGACTGCACCTGGTACGGGCCGCTCGCGACCGGCTTGGCGTCGTAGGCGCCGGTGTCCGTGCCGTCACCATCGGGGACCGGCGCGAACGCCGGCATCGACACGAGCCACGGCCAGTCGCCGTACGCCGCGTTCAGCTTGAAGACGATCGTGGAGTCGTCGGGGGTCTCGATGCTGTCGAGGCTCTTGCCGTCGAACGGGCCCTTGTAGGTGTCACCGCCGACCAGGAGCGACTTGTGGTAGCTCAGGCCACCCGTGAGGGTCGGCGCGAACGAGCGCTCGATGCCCCACTTGATGTCCTTCGTGGTGATCGCCGTGCCGTCCTGGAACTTCAGCCCCTTCTTGAGGTGGTACGTCCAGGTCTTGCCGCCGTCGCTCGAGTCACCGGTGTTCGTCGCGAGGTCGGGGACCACCTTGGCGGTCTTGCCCGGCTCGACGTCCCACGCGGTCAGGCGGCGGAGCACCAGGCCGAGCGTCGTGATGTTGAGGTTCTGGCTCGTCGCCGGGTCCAGGTGCACCGCGGTCGCCGTCGTGAGGATGTTCAGCGTGCCGCCCTTGGACGTCGCGCTCGTGGCGTCGTCCGAGGCGCCGCCGCCCGAGCAGCCCGTCAGGACCAGTGCTGCTGCTGCGGCCACGGCCGCGGTGATGGTCAGGCGCTTCGGGCGTCTCATGACGGGGGTGCTCCTCGTGGGTTGGTGCTGCTGTGCTGCTGTGCTGCTGTGTGCTGCCGTGCTGCTGTGCTGCTGTGCTGCTGTGCTGCTGTGGCGGCGTCCATCCTGGCACCGGCTGGGGACACCGGGCACACGGGCAGGACGCACGACGAAACAATCCAAGTCGCCTGTTACGGCCGGGCATTCCCGATCCACCGCGGCCGGACTGATACTGCAGTTTCGGTAGGCTGCTGAGCGGGACCGGTGACACCGCCGGATCGTGGGCCCCAGGGCGAATGCGTGAAGCCCGGGACTGCAGGAACAGTCCCGGGCTTCGATTCGCTCTCCGAGTGGAAAGCCAGGGGAAACGACACTTCCCCCGAGTTCTTCGCTCGGGTGCAAGCGTAGCCGACCCCGGTCGGCTCCACACCCCTGGCCCACTGCTCCTCGTGTCCGCCGGCGACGACACCAGGAGGTACTCGATGTCGAACGACGACGAGCGCCGGCCCAGGCGTCAGGTGCCGTGGTTCGGGATCGCGAGCTTGCTCGTGACCCTCGCCCGGTTCCTGTACGACGTCTCCCGCAGGGGCCAGTGACACGGGTGGCCGCGCCGCAGCCAGCGGCGCGGCCACTCCTCGTCGTCGCTCAGGCCGGTGCGCGAACGGCACGACGGGCGATCGCGGCGGTGCCGAGCGCGGAGGACAGGAACACCACCGCGAGCACCGCCCACCCGAGCGTCCCGAGGTCGATCGCGGTGAGCGTGACGACAGCCGGAGCGACCATCGCACCCACCGCGTACCCGGTGCCGTACACGCCCTGGTACGCCCCGACCCGGTCCGCCGGTGCCATCTCGAAGCTCAGGCTCCACCCCGCCGCACTCGACGTGATCTCCGCGAGCGAGTGCGCGACCGCGGCGACGACGAGCACCGCTCCGGCGATCGCCGCTGGCAGCCAGTCGTCGCCCCGCACCCAGCCGGCGGCCGCCCAGAGCCCGCAGGCCAGGGCCATCAGCCACCCGGCGTGGCGCATCGCCCGCGCGGCGCCTCCGATGGTGCCGGTTCCGCGGGCCATCCGGACCTGCAACGCGATGACGACGGCGGTGTTCACCAGCAGGAGCGGCGAGACCAGGACGTCGGGCGCGACGGTGTGCCCGACGACCCAGAGCGGCACGGCGACCTCGAACAGCCCGAACTGGATGCCGAACACCCCCGTCAGTGCGGTGACGCCGAGGAAGCGGAGGTCCCGGTAGGGCGACTGCCCGCCGTGGTCCGGCCGGACGATCGACCCCGTCTCGGTCCGCTCGGCCCGCGCCGCGTCCACCCGCAGCGCCGGGAGCCCGAGCAGCATGAACGCCGACGCGACGAAGAGCACACCCGCGGCGACCATGGTCACCCGGTACGCCGCCCCGGTCCCGACGGCGAGCGGGATCGCCGCGAACGCCGTCCCCGTGGCGATCCCGATGTTCGTGACCGTCCGCATGGTGGCCCGGACGCGGACCCGCTCGCCACCCGGGAACGCGCGCCCGATCGCGGCCGACCGCACCGACGAGCCGCCCTGCTGCGCGAGGGTCACGATCGACGCCGTCACCACCAGCGTCGGCAGGTCGCGCACGAGCACGTACCCGACCAGCGCGAGTCCCTGCACGAGGTGCAGTCCGACGAGCATCCGCCGCGAGCTCCAGCGGTCCGCGAGGTGGCCGAACCCGAGCGAGCTGACCACCCCGACCGCACCGGCGACGGTGAGCCCGAGACCGACGGCCACCGCGGGGATCCCGACGATGGTCGTCAGGTACAGCGAGGTCAGGGTGAAGAACGCCCCACGGCCGACCGTGTCCACGAGGGTGACGACCAGCAGACGTCGGAGCGTCGCGTCCTGCTGGACGAGACTGCGGATCGGGACCTCGGGGGTTGCGGTGGTGCTCACCGTCCCTTTCTCGCCGATCCGGGCGCATGGACGAATCGATGTAGCCTCGGGCTTCATGATCCGGTACCAGCTCGAGGCGTCCGACGTCTCGACGATCCGGTTCGGCATCTCGCCGCTCTCCGAACTCGGCCTGGGCCTGCGGGCGTTCCGGGACCCCGAGCGCTACCCGCTGCAACGGCCGTGGCTCGACGGCATCGCCGCCGTCCGACCGCTCCTCGACGACGAGGTCCTGCTCGGGCTGGTCGACGAGCGCCGCTGGGTCGCCGACTTCGTGAACCCGCGTCCGGAGTCGCCGCTGACGTCGTTCGACGACGAGCTCGTCGCCCTCGGTCGGATCTCCAGAGCGCGTCTGCACGGGGACCTCGAGCGTGTGCACGGGACGGTCCCCGCGGTCTTCGCCGGGCGCCACGACGCCGTCGTCGAACGGTTGCAGCACGCGTTGGCGACCGCGTGGCGGCTCTGCTTCGCGCCGTACTGGCTCCGGATGCGCGCGGTGATGCAGTCCGACATCACGCACCGCGGCCGGATCGCAGCGCACGAGGGCGTCGGCTCCGTGCTCCGCGGGCTCGCCGAATCCGTACGGTTCGACGGCCGGAACCTCGACGTCCGGCTCTCCAGCCCGATCGCCCGCGACCGCCCGGTGCTCGGCGAGGGCGTGACCCTGGTGCCGTCGATCTTCGTCGTCCGGGCGTCCACCCCGATCGACGACGACCTGCCGCCTACGATCATGTACCCGGCGCGGGGGCAGGGTGCGATGTGGTCGACCACGTCGCACCCGGACCAGAGCGCTGTTCGCGACCTGCTCGGCGGGACCAGGGCCGCACTGCTGCAGGCCCTCGGCGAGCCGGCGTCGTCGACGGACCTCGCGATGCGGTTCGGGGTCTCGACGTCGGCCGTCAACCAGCACCTGCGCGTGCTCGAGCGCAGCGGCCTGCTCAACCGGACACGGTACGGCCGGGCGGTCCTGTACTACCGGAGCGACCTCGGGCAGGCGCTCACCCGGGTGACCTAGCGCGGCCCGACCGCGGCCGGCGGCGGACCGGACGGGAGGCCCGGCTCGGCCCCGTCCGCCCGGTCGCCTCTGCGGACGCCCGCTCAGGCGCGCAGCGTCGGACGGATCGAGATCGTCTCGAACTGCGCTTCGTGCGGAGCATCGACGGCGACCCGGACCCCGGCGGCGATCGTCTCCGGCTGCACGTACGACTCGTCAGGCCCCTCCCGCCCTGCCTCGCGCCGGATCGTCCGCGCCATGTCGGTGTCGACGAACCCCGGGTGCACGGAGACGACGCGGACGCCGTGCTCGCGCTCCTCCTCCCGCAGGCAGTCGGCCATCGTGCGGAGCGCGAACTTCGTGCCCGAGTAGACGGCGCCGTCCGGGTACGAGAACATCCCGGACCCGGAGTTGAGGAACACGACCGTGCCGTGCGCCGCGCGGAGTGCCGGGAGCAGCCGCGTGGTGAGGTCGGCGACACCGAACACGTTGACCTCGAACGACCGGCGCCAGTCGTCGCGCGTGAACGTGTCGAACCGTCGCTCGTCGGCGATGCCCGCGGAGTGCACGAGGACGTCGAGCCGGTCAGCCCCGAGCGTGCTGACGGCAGCGGCGACCGAGTCCCCGTCGCCCACGTCGCAGACGAAGGGGACGACGTCGGGCAGCTCGTCGACGAGACCGGCGAGCGCCCGCGCCGACCGGGCTCCGACGACCACGGTGTGGGTGCGCGCCAGGTCACGGGCTATCGCGAGGCCGATGCCTCGCGATGCTCCGGTGACGAGCGCGACCGGTCGCGCGCTCACACGCCGACCGGCGCCACGGACCCCGCGTGCACCGTCCCTGCGTCGACCGCTGCCCCGTTCGCGAACCGGTCCGGGTCGAGGAAGTCGATGGCGGTGTACGGCGTCTCCCCCACGGCGATCTGGGCGAGGAGCTCACCCACCCCGGCGGCGTGCTTGAAGCCGTGCCCGTGGTCCCCGCCGGCGATGAGGAGGCGCGGGTCCCCGGCAGGTCGTCCGACCAGGAACTGCCCGTCCGGTGAGTTCGTCACCATGCACGGGATCGCCTTGACCGGCACCGGGTCGATCTCCGGGAACGCGTCCGCGACCCACGACGAGAGCTGTTCGATGTCGTCGCGCGGGTGGATGTACCGGTCGACGGTGTCCGCGTCGGTGTCGGCGAAGTTCTCGCCGGAGTCCTCCATGCCGATCTTGACCAGGTAGTCCTCGTCGGAGCCGTGCCCCCAGAGGTGCCGGCCGTCGGGGAGTTCGTGGATGAACGCGGGGAACGCGTCGAGGGAGAACGACACGGACGCGTCGTCCTTCGGCTTGAACCAGTACAGCGGTGTGCGACGCGGGCGGAGGGGTAGTCCCGGCACGAGCTTGCCGTTCCAGGCGCCGGCGGCGACCACGGCCTGCGCCGCCTCGATCACGACGGTCGGGGTGGTGACGCGCACCCCGCCGTCGACGAGCTCGACCGCAGTGACGCGGGTGTCGGTGAACACCCGGGCGCCGAGCTCGATCGCCGCTTCGCCCTGCGCACGGACGTTCTTCTCGGGGTAGCAGATGCCGGCTCCGGGGTCGAGCACGCCGACGGTGTCCTCGGCGGTGCCGCCGTACTGCGGGAAGTCGCGGAGCAGCTCGTCGTGGTCGAGGTGCGTGACGTCGAGACCGGCGCGTGCCGCGGCGGCCGTGACGCCGGAGACCGGGCGGGACGAGGGCGCACCGGTCGACAGGCAGCCGGTCTGGCGGACGTAGGTCTCGCCGGTGGTCTCGCCGAGCGCGGTCCAGAGCTCGAGGGACTTCTGCGCGATCGGGGTCAGGCCGGGGTGCTCCTGGCAGGCGATGCGGAACAGCCGGGTGGCGCCGTGCGAGGAGCCCATGTGGTGTCCGAGTCCGTACCGGTCGACGCCGACCACGTCGACGCCACGTGCGGCGAGACGCCACAGTGCCGCTGATCCGAACGCGCCGAGTCCGACGACGACGACGTCGGTGGTGATGGTCTCCATGGGGTTCCTTTCGAGGGGGTGCTGGATCAGCGGCTGACCCGGCGGCCGAAGCGCAGGCGGTCGGCCGCGGTGACGTTGACGGCGAAGCGGGAGGGGTCGAGGAAGTCGGCGGGCAGGTCGGTGCGCCCCGTCGTCGCCAGGTCGGCGGCGACGATGCCCATCGCGGGGGCGAGCTTGAAGCCATGTCCGGAGAAGCCGCCGAGGACGGTGACGCGGTCGTCCCATCCGAGCGGTCCGACGAAGGCGTCGTGGTCGGCGGTGTAGCCGTCCATGTACACGCCGGCGCGGACCACCTCGGGGACGACCCCGGGGACGAGGGTGCGGATCGCGTCCCGGACCTCGTCGAACAACGCGTCCGGGGGTGTGCGGTCGAGGAGGTCGGGGTCGGCGACCCGGTCCCACCCGTTGTTCAGGCCGATCTTGACGGTGGCCCCGTCGATCGAGGGCCAGCCGGAGATGTCGAACCCGTCGGACTGGCGGACGAAGATCGGGAACACGTCCTCGGTGAAGCGCTCCGGCGTCGCCGTCGGGAACCAGGTCATGACGATCCGGATGACCTCGTGCAGGGGTGTGATGCCCGGCAGGAGCTGGGACGTCCAGACGCCGGCCGAGACGATGAGGCGGGGGAACCGGAACACGCGTTCGTCCGTGTGCACCTCGACCGCGGCGTCGGTCATCCGGATCTCCGTCACGCGGGCCCGTCGGTGCACGACACCGCCGAGGCGCTCGGCCTCGGACGCGGCGAGCGCGACGGCGACCTCGGGGCGCAGGTACCCCGACTCGTGGTCGAGGTACGCGACGTCCCCGGTGCGGACGGCGTGCTGCGGGTACCGGCTGCGGAGGGCGTCCGTGTCGAGGAACTCGTGGTCGATGCGGTGCTCGTCGATCGACCGGCCGACGGCGTCGAGGAACGCGGATCCGTCGGACCCGATCATCAGGCCGCCGGTCATGTGGAGCAGCCGCACGCCCGTGTCGGCGCCGAGTCGCTCCCACTCGGCGCGGGACCGGCGCAGGAGCGGGACGTAGTGGCTGCCCTCGAGGTACGCGGTCCGGAACAACCGGGACTCACCGCCGGCACCGGACCGGTCGTGTCCGGGAGCGAACTGCTCGAACCCGATCGCCGAGACGCCGCGCCTGGCGAGCTGCCACATCGTCTGCGCCCCCATGGTGCCGACGCCGACGACACCGACCTCCGCGTCGAACCTGGTCATCGGAGCGTCGGGTTCCGTGCGAAGCGGTCCGCGCGGAACCGGCCGACCGGCAGCGCGGTCTCCCCGGTGAGCGCGAGGTCGGCGGCGGCGCGGCCGATCACGGGCGACATCTTGAAGCCGTGCCCGGAGAACCCGGCCAGCACGACGATGCGGTCGTCGCCGACGGTGTCCACGATGAAGTCGTGGTCGGCGGTCCAGGCGTCGACCTGCACGGCGTGCCGGACCGCGGCGGGGACGGCGTCCGGCACGTAGCGGCGCACGTACTCGTCGACGACGGGGACGAGCTCGTCCGGCATGCGCTGGTCGAGGTCGTCGGCGTTCGCGAGGTGGTCGAGCCCCGCCGCGAGGCCGACCTTGACGGTCGCCCCGTCGGTGGTCGGCCAGATGCAGAAGTCGAGGCCGGCGTCGCGGCACACGAACGGGAACCGGTCGGCGGCGAACCGTGCCGGGTGGCGGACCGGGTACCAGTGCACGGCGATCGACTGGACGTCGAGCCGCGGCAGTTCGATGCCCCCGACGTGGTTCGACCAGGCTCCGGCGGCGACCACCACACGGTCGAACGGGAGGCGCGCCCCGCTCGCCGTGACGACGGTCACCTCGGTGGGCCCCGGCTCCACCGCGACCACCGCGTCGCCGACGCGGAGCACCGATCCACGGTCGGTCGCGGCGCGCGCCGCGGCGGAGACGGACACCTCCGCTCGGATCACGCCGGACCGCTCGTCGAGGACGGCGATCTCGTCGTCGTCCATGACGGTCTCGGGGAACCGGCCACGAGCCTCCGGGCCGGTCAGCACCTCGTGCGGCAGGTCGTTCTCGGTGACCGACGCGACGACGCCACGCATGAAGGCGGACTCCGGCCGACCGATCATCAGGCCGCGCGTGAGCGTGAGCAGGTCGAGACCGGTCTCCGCTTCGAGCGCTCGCCACTCCAGGAGCGACTCGGCGAGGAGCGGGACGTACTCCGGCCCCTCGGCGTACGCGCTGCGGAAGAGCCGGGTCTCGCCGCCGGCCGCGCCGAAGGCGTGCCCCGGCGCCCAGCGGTCGAAGCCGACGGCGTCGACCCCGCGCCGAGCGAGCTGCCAGAGCGTCATCGCGCCCATGGTGCCCGTCCCGACGACGGCGACGCGGGGTCCGCGCGGCATCAGAGGACCTTCGACAGGAACCCGGCGAGCCGCTCGGACTCGGGGCGTTCGAACATCGTCGCGGCCTCACCCTGTTCGACGATCCGGCCCTGGTCCATGAAGACGACGTGGTCGGCGGCCCGGCGGGCGAATCCCATCTCGTGGGTGACGACGAGCATCGTCATGCCGGCGGTCGCGAGCCCGGTCATCAGGTCGAGGACCTCCTTCACGAGTTCGGGGTCGAGGGCACTGGTCGCCTCGTCGAAGAGCATCACCTCCGGTCGCATCGCCAACGCCCTGGCGATCGCGACGCGCTGCTGCTGGCCGCCGGAGAGGCTCGCCGGGCGGAAGTCGCGCTTGTGGGCGAGTCCGACGTCCGCCAGCGAGCGCACCGCGCGGTCCCTGGCTTCCTCGACACCGAGTCCGCGCACCTTCCGGAGCGGCAGGACGATGTTGTCGAGGACCGTCTTGTGCGGGAACAGGTTGAAGTGCTGGAACACCATGCCGACGCGGCTCCTGAGGCGATCCGGGTCCCCCGTCGTCATGTCGTCGCCGTCGAGCAGGATCGTGCCGGCGGTCGGTTCCTCGAGCCGGTTGACGCAGCGCAGCAGCGTGGACTTGCCGGAGCCCGACGGGCCGATGATGCAGACGGTGTGGCCGGGTCGGACGGCGAGGTCGACGCCGTGCAGCACCTCGTTGGCACCGAAGCGCTTGGTGATCCCGCGGAGCTCGAGTCCGGCGCCCCGGATGTCGCCGACGAGGTCGGTGACCCCGGTGTCGATGCCGGGCGTGGTCGTGCCGTTGGTGGGCGTGGTCATGGTCATCCGTCCTGTCCGATCGTGACGGCTCCGGCAGGAGCGGTGGCTGGGGTCCCCGAGGACCGGGGTCCGCCTTCGTCGCTCGCGTCGACCGCGGCGCGGCCGGTGCGGAGACGGCGGTCGATGACGTTCACCAGGTGGGTGAGGGGCACCGTGATGAGCAGGTAGAAGATCCCCGCGGTGACGAGCGGCGAGAGGTTCGCGTAGGTGACCGCGGCGTCTTGTCCGACCCGGAAGAGCTCGCGCTGCGAGGTCACCAGGCCGAGGAAGTACACCAGCGACGAGTCCTTGACGATGGCGATGAACTGGTTGACGAGCGCCGGCAGCACCCGCCTGATGCCCTGCGGGATGACGACCAGCCGCATGGCCGGGCCGTAGCCCATGCCGAGCGCCCTGGCCGCCTCGAGCTGGCCCTTGTCGATGCTCTGGATGCCGGACCGGAAGATCTCCCCGATGTAGGCGCCGGCGATCAGGCCGAGGGCGAGGATGCCGAGCGGGTACGGGTTGCCCTTGGTGATCGGGTTGAACAGCGGCGCGAGCCCCTGCCCGAGCACCAGGATCGTGAGGATCGCCGGCAGGCCGCGGAACACGTCCGTGTAGATGCCCGACAGCACCCGGAGGGTACGGCTGCGGGACACGGCGAGTGCCGCGAGGCCCAGGCCGATGACGATGCCGACGACGGTCGCGGCGGCGGCGAGCAGGAGGGTGTTCCAGAGCCCGTACCCGAGGATCTCGGGGACGACGACGAGCATGTCCGGGACGTTGAAGAACGACTGCAGGAGTGTCTGGAGCTGGTCCATGGTCGCGGCCTACTTGTCGGTCGGCTGGAACTGGTCCGGCACCGGGGCGTCCGGGTAGTACTGCTTCTCGATCTTCAGCCACTCACCCGACGCGATGATCTCCTTGATGGCCTTGTTGATGCCCTTCTTCAGCGCGGGCTTGTCCTTGTGCATGCTCATCGCGACCGGGTACTCCGGCAGCTCGATGTTCACCGGCATCTCGATCGAGTCGTCCTTGTCGACGAAGTCCTGGGCGATCGGGTAGTCGAGGAACACGGCGTCGATGCTGCCGGCCTGCATGGCGGCCTTGGCGGCGTTGTTGTCGGGGTAGCGGACGATCTGGACGCCGGGGAAGTGGTCCTGGGCGTACTGGTCCTCGAGCGTGCCCTGCATCAGCCCGAGGCGCTTGCCCTTGAGCGACGAGGCCTTCTCGGTGATCGTCGACCCGGACGGCGTGATGATCGAGATGTACCCGATGAAGTAGGTGTCCGAGAAGTCGACCGACTTCTTGCGCTCGGCGGTGACCGACGTACTCGCGGCGGCGACGTCGAGCGAGCCGGCGGCGACCGCGGGCAGCAGCGTGGAGAACTCCTGCTGCACGAACACCGGCTTGAGGTCCATGTGCTTCGCGATCGCGGTGGCCATGTCGACCTCGAAGCCCGTGAGCTTCCCGTTCTCGGTGTAGGCGTAGGGCTTGGCGTCGCTGAGCGTGCCGATCTTCAGCGTGCCGGCGGTCAGGGTCCCGTAGTCCTTCGAGGATCCGGACGTCGAGGCGGAGGAGGTCGTGGAGCAGGCCGTGAGCCCGACGGCGAGGGCCGCGATGACGGCGACCGCGGCGGCCTTGGAGTGGGTGCGTCGCATGGTGACTCCTGTGCTGGGGAGGATGGGTGGGGCGGGCAAAATCACCGTAAGCGACGCAAGCGCCCGAAAAACGTTCGGAAATAATTTAGTAACACGACCTTTACGGCGTCGTATCGCAAGTCCGTGGAATTACCGTGCGACCATCAGGTCATGGAACTGCGCGATCTCCGAGCGTTCACGGCGGTCGCCGAGGACCTCTCCTTCAAGGACGCCGCCGCCCGGCTCGGCATGAGCCAGTCGGCGCTCAGTCAGTCGGTCTCGCGGTTCGAACGAGAGCTCGGGGTGTCGCTCTTCGAGCGCGGCCAGCGGCGCGCACCGGAGCTCACCCCGCAGGGCCGGGTCCTCGCCGCGCAGGCGAAGGCGCTGCTCGACCACGCCGAGCAGGTCGAGGCCTCGGTCGTGGACGAACCGACCGCGACGGTGCCGCTCAAGGTCTCCTCGATCTCGTCGACCTTCGCCGGCCTGGTCCCGCGCGTCGTGCCGCGACTCCGAGCCGCGATGCCGGACGTCCGCGTCTCACTGATGAGCGTCTTCGACACCCACGTCACCCGCGCGGTCCTGGAGCACCGCGTGGACTTCGCGTTCGGACGGCTCTCGGAAGCACCGGAGGGTGTCGACTTCTCGTTCGTCGCGCACGAGCCGCTCGTCGCCGCCGTGCCGTCGACGCACCCGCTCGCCGCCCGCGAGCGCATCGTCCTCGTGGAGCTCCGCGACGACCCGTTCGTGCTGTTCCACCGCGACGAGGGGATCCCGGGCTACGACGCCATCGTCAGCGCCTGCGTACGCGCCGGGTTCTCGCCGCAGATCCGGACGTACTCCCTCGACGACGTCGCGATGCTGTCGTCCATCGCGTGCGGCCTCGGCGTGTCGCTCATGCCCTACGTGTCGACGCTGCACGCCTTCGACGGCGTCAGCTATATCCCGGTGACCGACGAGCACGCCACCACGCCGCTCTCGGTGCTCCGCCGGCAGCACGACGGTCTCGTCGCGGCAGACCGGCTCCTGGAACTGGTGCACGACGAGATGCGCACGCTCGCGGCGCGCGAGGTGGCGCGCGGCAACCGCCCGCCCCTGGTGCCGTAGGCACCGCCGACGGACGGGAGGCCCGGCTCGCCTCCGTCAGGACAGCACGCGCTCCAGGAACGGGTTGCGGAACCGACCCGTCGGGTCGAGTTCCCGGGCCACCGCAGCGAACTCCGACAGGTGCGGGTACGCCTCGTGCAACCGCTCCGGCGTGGCCGCCGAGACCTTCCCCCAGTGCGGCCGCGGGTCGAACGGCGCGAGCACGTCCTCGATCCGCACGACCGCCGCGGCGACGGCCTCGGCGTCCCGCCGGAAGGTGAAGTGGATGCCGACCGACTGCCGCTCCGACGACGGGGCGAGCCACGCGCTGTCCGGCGCGATCGTGCGGACCTCGGCGGCGATGAGGATCGGGGCGAACAGGTCGGCGAGCGGCCGCAGCGCCCGGAGCGCCGGGACCGCAGACCCTGCGGGGACCAGGTACTCCGCCTGGATCTCCGCACCGGTCGAGGGCGAGAACGTCGACCGGAAGTGCGGCAGCCGCTCGGACCACGGCCCGGGGACGCCGCCCTGCTCGGTGACACTGGCGGCGTCGTTCTCGCCGGGGTGCACGGCTTCCGTGGCACGACGCGCCCCGAGCGCGACGAGGTCGACCGAGGGCGCGGGTTCGTCGACGCGGTGCTTCGTCCAGACCTGACGCGCTCCGCGGTCGTCGAACGACGTGAACATCGACACGGAGTACGCGGACGACATCACCGCGTCGAACTCGGCGAAGACGGCGTCCCACGGCAGGTCGAGGTGCACGGTCGTGGCGACCTGGAACGTCGGCTCGATCGCGAGCTCCACGGCGGTCACGATGCCGAGCGCCCCGAGTGCCACCCGGTGGGCGTCGAGCCGGGTGTCGGGCTGGTCCGCCGACACGTGGACCACGTCACCGGACGCCCGGACCACGTCCGACCCGACCACCGCCTGCGCCAGCGAGGGGTTCCGCGTACCGGAGCCGTGCGTGCCGGTGGCGACGGCCCCGGCCGTGGAGATGTGCGGCAGGGACGCGAGGTTCCCGAGGGCCCAGCCACGAGCCTCCAGGCCGGCGGCGACCTGGGCGTGCGTCATGCCGGCGGCGACCCGGACCACGCGGCGGGCGGTGTCGATCTCGAGCACCTGCGGCATGTCGATGAGCGACACCTGCACGGCGTCGGTGTCGGCGATCTCGTTGAACGAGTGCGTCGACCCCAGCGCCGTCAGGCGCGGCGTGACGCGGACCAGCTCCTGGACCTCTGCCACAGAGGTGGGGCGCGCCAGCGACGACGCCCGGTAGGTGAGGTTGCCGGCCCAGTTGGTGCGCTGCGTCGCGATCACGTCGCTCATCGTACGGACCCTCAGAACCCGCGGTCGAGACGGTGCCACGTCTGCTGGCCGCGCACCTCGTCGCGGAACCCACGGGACGTCGTGTGCTCGTCGATCACCAGGAACTCGGTGCCGAGCATCGTCGCCAGGTCCTCGACCACCTGCAGCCCCACGGCCGTCGTCATGACGGTGTGGTGCGCGGCGCCGGCGGTCAGCCAGGCCTCGGCGGCGACGGGGAACGACGGACGCGGCTCCCAGACGGCGCGGCCGACCGGCAGCTTCGGGAGCGCCTCGGTGGGCGGCACGACGTCGACGACGTTCGCGGTGAGGCGGAAGCCGTCGCGGGTGTCCGAGAGCGCGACCACGACGGCCTCGCCGGAGTCGGCCGTGAAGACCAGGCGCACCGGGTCGTCCTTGCCGCCGATGCCGAGCGGGTGGATCTCGAGCGTCGGCGTCGCGCTGGTCAGCGTGGGCGAGACCTCGAGCATGTGGGCGCCGAGGATCTTCTCCGCACCCGGGGTGAGGTCGTAGGTGTAGTCCTCCATGAGCGACGCGCCACCGGGGAGCCCGGCGCCGGCGACGTTCATCGCGCGGACCAGCACCGCGGTCTTCCAGTCGCCCTCGGCGCCGAAGCCGTAGCCATCGGCCATCAGGCGCTGGACGGCCAGGCCGGGCAGCTGCTTGAGCGCGCCGAGGTCCTCGAAGTTCGTGGTGAACGCGGCGCTGTCGTTCTGCTCGAGCAGGGCCCGGAGGCCGAGCTCGATGGCGGCGCCGTCACGGAGCGCGCTGTGTCGGTCGCCACCGTCGCGGCGCAAGGACGGGTCCACGTCGTAGTCGCGTTCGTACGTGGCGACGAGCTCGTCGACCTGGTCGTCGGTCGCCGCCGCGACGGATGCCGCGAGGTCGTTCACCGCCCAGGTGTTCACCTGCACGCCGAGCTCGATCTCCGCCTCGGTCTTGTCGCCCTCGGTGACGGCGACGTAGCGCATGTTGTCGCCGAACCGGGTGAGCTTGAGCGTGCGGATCGCGGCGGCACCGGCGGCGGCGCGGCTCCAGTCCGCGACGCGCTGCTGCACGCGCTCGTCGGACACGTGGCCGATGGCGGTCGCGTGCCGGACGCCCATGCGCGCCAGTGCGTACCCGAACTCGCGGTCGCCGTGCGCGGCCTGGTTCAGGTTCATGAAGTCGAAGTCGATGTCCGCCCACGGCAGCGCGACGTTCGCCTGCGTGTGCAGGTGCAGGAGCGGCTTCGTCAGCGCGTTGAGGCCGCCGATCCACATCTTCGCGGGGCTGAAGGTGTGCATCCACGCGGTGACGCCGATGACCCGGTCGTCCGCGCTGGCCTCGATCAGGGCGCGACGGATGCCGTCCGCGTCCTTGAGCACCGGCTTCCACACCAGCTTCACGGGCACGTGCGGCGCCAGTTCGGCGTGCACGGCGCGGCTCTGCGACTCGACCTGGCGCAGCGTCTCCTCGCCGTACAGGCCCTGGGACCCGGTGAGGAACCAGATCTCGTAGCTGTCGAGCGTTGCTTGCGGGTCCACCTGCGTCATCGCATGGCTCCTTCGGGGTTCTGTCCGTAGACGTTCTGGTAGCGATCGAAGAGTCGATCGATGTCTTCGGGGGCGATCGGCACGAGGTCGCCGCCTTGCTTGGCGATGTGCACGGTGCGCGCGACGTCCTCGCACATCACCGCGGCCTTGACGGCGTCCTTCGCGTCCTTGCCGATCGTGAACACGCCGTGGTTCTGCATGAGGACGGCCCGGGAGCGGTGCCCGGTGAGCGTCTCGACGATGCCGTGACCGATCGAGTCGTCGCCGATGATCGCGAAGGGGCCGACCGGGATCGGACCGCCGAACTCGTCGGCCATCGCGGTGATCACGCAGGGGATCTCCTCGGCGCGGGCCGCCCACGCGGTGGCGTACGTCGAGTGCGTGTGGACGACACCGCCGACCTCGGGCATGTTCCGGTACACGTACGCGTGCGCCGCGGTGTCCGAGCTCGGGCCGTGGGCGTTGCCCCAGCCGTCGGCGGGGACGCCGTCGAGCGTGCAGACCACCTGGTTCTCGGGCGTCAGGTCCTCGCTCGCGACGCCGCTCGGCTTGATGACGAACAGGTCGGTGCCGGGCACGCGCTCGGAGACGTTGCCGCCGGTCCAGATGACCAGGCCGTAGCGCACCAGCTCGCCGTGCAGGCGCGCGACGCGCGCGCGGGTGGTGGCCACGGCCTCCTGGATGGTGGGGTCGTGGTGGCTCGCGTCCGTCATCGGGTCGGCTCCTTCTCGGTCTGGGCCCCCGCCGCCGGTTCCGGGTCACCGCGCCAGCGGGGATCCGGCCGTGCCGGTGGGGAGAGGCTGGGTTCGGCCTGCGTCGTCGGGTCGCCCTGCGTGGGCGGCCGCGTTCCGGCCGTCGTCGGGTCGCCCTGCGTGGGCGCCCGCGTTCCGGCCGTCGCCGGCTGGGTCGCGGCGACGGCCGCGGCCTGCAGCGGGAGGCCGGCACGGAAGCGCTCGAGGTACGCGCGGAATCCCTCGACGTCGCGCTCGTCCGGGTCGGCGACGTGCACGGCGTCCCCGGCGAAGACGTGCTCCGCGAGGTACGTCGTCAGGTCGGTGTCGGCGGCGTGCCCGAGGTAGGCCGCGAGCACCGCGATCCCCCATGCCCCGCCTTCGCCGGCGGTCTCCTCGAGGGCGACGGGCACGCGGAGCGCCGCCGCGAGGAGACGTTGCGGGGTGCCGGGCGTGCGGAACAGTCCGCCGTGCGCGGTCATCCGGTCGACGCGGACGTCCTCGGTCGCGAGCACGTCCATGCCGATCGCCAGGGTCGCGAACGCGCCCTGCACCTCCGCGCGGACGAGGTTGCCGAGCGTGAAGTCGCTGCCGGCGCCGCGGACCAGGAGCGGTCGACCCGCGTCGACGTGCGTGACGGGTTCGCCGGCCAGGTAGTTGTAGGACAGCAGGCCGCCGGCGTCGGGGTCGGCGCGGTCGGCCTCGGCGAGCAGCGTGGCGTAGACGTCGTCGGTGTCGAGCGCGGGACCGCCGGTCCGTGCGTTCGCCGCCTCGGCGAAGCGGCCGAACACCCGGGCCCACGCGGCGATCTCGCTCGCGCCGTTGTTGCAGTGCACCATCGCGACGGCGTCCCCGGCGGGGGTGGTGACGACGTCGAGCTCCTCGTGCGGGGTCGCCATCGCACGCTCGAGGACGACCATCGCGAAGATGCTCGTCCCGACGCTCACGTTGCCGGTCCGGGGGGCGACGGCGTTCGTCGCGACCATGCCGGTGCCGGCGTCACCCTCCGGCGGGCAGAGCGGGACGCCGGGCTCGAGCGTGCCGGTCGGGTCGAGCCACGCCGCCCCCTCGGGCGTCAGCGTGCCGGCGTCCTGGCCGGCGACGAGCACCTCGGCCAGGAGTGGGCGGACCGGACGGCCGAGCAGCGCGTCGGCGGTCGCGAGCATCGCGGCGTCGTGGTCGTGGGTCGCCGGGTCGATCGGGAACGCTCCGGACGCGTCGCCGACCCCGAGGACGTTCCGGCCGGTCAGGCGCCGGTGCACGTACCCGGCGAGCGTGGTGATGCCGGCGACCTCGGCGACGTGGGGCTCCTCGTCGAGGACCGCCTGGTACAGGTGCGCGATGGACCAGCGCAGCGGGACGTTGAAGCCGAACGCCTCGGAGAGCCGTTCGGCCGCGGGCCCGGTCGAGGTGTTGCGCCAGGTGCGGAACGGGACGAGCAGCTCCCCCGCGGCGTCGAAGGCCAGGTACCCGTGCATCATCGCGGACACCCCGAGCGCTCGGAAGGTCGTCGGGCGGAGGCCGTACTGCGCTTCCACGTCGGCCACGAGGTCGGCGTAGGCGGCGCGGACGCCGGACTCGACGGCCTCGAGGGAGTACGTCCAGCGCCCGTCGACGAACTCGTTCTCCCACTCGTGCGACCCGCTCGCGACGGGCACCAGGTCCTCGTCCACCAGGACGGCCTTGATGCGGGTCGATCCGAGCTCGATCCCGAGGGTCGTGCGCCCCTCCGCGATGCCCTGTCGGCGGTCCTCGCCCATGCTGTCCTCCCGAGACTCCGTCGTCCGTGCACCCGGCGTGGGGTGAGCGCTCACATCCTGCCACGTGAGCGCTCACTCTCGCAACGCGCCCCGCCCCGCGGCGGGCGCGCGCCGCGCGACGCCGCGCGCCCCGCGACGCCGTCCGCTGAGATCGCACTTGGTGTCGCTTGCGCCGCCGAGCGGACGACACGTACCGCGATCTCAGCAGCGCGCGGGCGTGGCGCGGGCGGAGCGCGCGGCCACGGCACAGCATCGCCGAGCCTGCAGCCAGCGCTTCCCGCGGTTCCACAACTCACCGCTCAAGTTCGTCGAGATGCCACCAAGCACATGTTCCCGGCGCCGAGATGCCGCAATTACGGCATCTCGGGAGGGAGGGAGGGAGGGCGGGAAGGAGGGAGGGCGCCGCGCCGCGCCGCGCACTACGCGCCCGCGGTGCTCTCGCGGATGACGAGGGACGGGGTCACGACGGCGGAGGCGGCGGGAGCGCCCTCGATGCGGTCGAGCAGCGCCCGGCCAGCGACCCGTCCGAGCTCCTCGAGCCGCAGGTCCACCGTCGTCAGGGGCGGGCGGCTCGCGAGCGCCATCACGGCCCAGTCGTCGAACCCGGTGACGGCGACGTCCTCGGGCACGGAGCGACCGGCCTCACGCAGCCTGTCGCACACGCCGCGGGCGATCTGGTCCGACCCGCAGACGATCGCGTCCACCTGCGCATCCCCCCGGAGCAGCACGTCGGTGGCCTGGCGCCCCCAGCGCTCCGACCACTCCCCGTACATCGGCGGCACCACGAGGCGCGACCCGAGCACCTCGGCGGCGCCGGACACCCGGCGCGACGCGGAGCGGTGCCGCGCCGGCCCGGTCACGATCGCGACCTGCTGCCGCCCGAGCGACACGAGGTGCGACGCGACGAGCCCGGCCCCGTGCTCGTCGTCGACGGTGATCGAGACGTCCTCGGGGTCGGTCGAGGGCGTGAACGCGTAGACGACCGGGATGGCGACGTCGATGGGCGGCCGGGCGTCGGCCGAGCGCCCCGTGACGATGATGCCGTCGACGCCGCGGGCGACGAGCGAGCGGAGGTAGTGCGACTCGCGGACGTGGTCGTCCCGGGTGTCGCACAGCAGCACGGCCATCTGCCCGGCGGACAGGACGTCCTCGGCGCCGAGGAGCACCGGGATCGAGAACCGCCCGAACGAGTCGGTGGTGATCATGCCGACCGTGTACGTCCGACCCGAGGAGAGCGCACGGGCCCTGGCGTCCCCGACGAACCCGAGCTTCTCGGCCGCTTCCTTGACCCGCGCACGCGTGGCGTCCCGCAACTGCCCGGTGCCGTTCAGCGCCTTCGACGCGGTGCCGATCGACACCCCGGCGAGCGCCGCCACGTCGGTGATCCGCGCGGGTCGTTCCAGAGTCACGGCAATCCCCTTTCCGGATCGTCGACGAGGCCTCGATCATACGATCATCTCAGGAAGCACCTCTTGCGCACCGCCGGGACCTGTCGTAGCGTCACGCCACAGAAAGCGTTTTCCGCAAGGACGCGACACCGCACGACGCGACACCGCACGACGTGACCAGCGGACCTGTCAACGACGACACCAGGAGACGACATGACCACCACGCTCGCGACCGAGCACCGGGCGCGCACCGCGACTCCGGTCCTCCCGACCGCGGACGCGCACCTCGCGTTCCGCCCGCTCCCCGAGGGGTCGGCCCGGATCACCGGCGGCTTCTGGCACCTCCGCCAGGAACGCAACGGCCGCGACGCGATCCGCGACGGGTACCGCCAGCTCGAGACGGCCGGCAACTTCCGGAACCTCCGCATCGCCGCCGGCACCGAGGAGGGCGAGGTCGTCGGCCCGATCTTCATGGACTCGGACGTCTACAAGTGGCTCGAGGCGGTCGCCTGGGAGCTCGGACGCGAACCGGCCGACGACCTGCGGGACCTGCAGCGCGAGGTCACCGAGCTCGTCGCGGCAGCGCAGGCCGACGACGGCTACATCGACTCCGTGCAGCAAGTCCGTGGGAACGGGACGAGGTACTCGGACCTCAAGTGGAGCCACGAGATGTACTGCGCCGGCCACCTCATGCAGGCGGCGGTCGCACAGTCCCGGGCGACGGGCGACTCGGCCCTGCTCGACGTCGCGGTCAAGAACGCCGACCACCTCGTCCGGACCTTCGGCGGCGGGGAGGGCCAGACCCGGGACATCGACGGCCACCCGGTCGTCGAGATGGGCCTCGTCGAGCTGTACCGGGAGATCGGTACCCGCGCCTACCTCGACCTGGCGCACTGGTTCGTCGACGCCCGCGGGCACGGCATCATCGAGCGGGCGGGCGGCGAGCCGACGTATTTCTCCGACCGGGTCCCGAGCCGCCAGGCCACGACCGTCGAGGGCCACGCCGTCCGTGCCGTCTACCTGGCGGCAGGCGCGGTGGACGTCGCGATCGAGACGGGCGACGCCGAGCTCCTCGCGGCGAGCGAGCGGCAGTTCGCGGACATGATGGCGACGAAGGCGTTCATCACCGGTGGCCTCGGAGCGCGCTGGGACTGGGAGGCGTTCGGCGACCCGTACGAGCTCCCGACGGACCGCGGGTACGCCGAGACGTGTGCCGCGATCGGCGGGGTCCAGTGGGCCTGGCGACTGCTGCTCGCCACCGGGAAGCCCGAGTACGCGGACGCCGTCGAGCGCCTGCTGTACAACGCGTTCCTGCCGGGCGTGAGCCTGGCGGGCACCGAGTACTTCTACGTCAACCCGCTCCAGCACCGCGACCACGCGCACGCCGACGAGAACCGCTCCCCCGCCCACGGGCGCCGGGGCTGGTTCGACTGCGCGTGCTGCCCGCCGAACATCATGCGGACGTTCGCGAGCCTGGACGGCTACCTCGCCACCGCGACCGACGGCGGCCTGCAGATCCACCAGTACGCGACCGCCGACCTCGGTCCGGTGTCCGTGGAGACGGGGTACCCGCACGACGGCCGGGTGCGCATCACGGCGACCCAGGACGGCCCCCTCACCCTGGGCATCCGGGTGCCGGCGTGGTCGGACACGACGACGATCACCGTCGACGGCGACACGCAGCACGCGTCCGCCGGCAGTCTCCACACGATCGACCGCGAGTGGCACGCGGGCGACACCGTCGAGGTCGTCTTCGACACCACCCCGCACCGCTTCGTCGCCGACGCACGCATCGACGCCGCCCGAGGGCAGGTCGCCATCGAGCGTGGGCCCCTCGTCTACGCGGTCGAGCAGCCCGACCAGGACGGCTTCACCGTCGACGACCTGACGATCGACGCGTCGGCGCCGATCAGCGAAGAACCCCGGAACGACCTCCTGGACGGGATCGTCACCCTGCGGGTGCCGGCGCACGCGCCGGCGGAACACGCGCAGGCGGCCTGGCCGTACCGCCGTCTGGACACCGCGACCCGGACGGGAGGCCCGGGTGGCGTCCGCGACGCGACCAGCGTCGACGACGCGACGGCCGACGGCGGGGCCGACCCCGGCCTCCCGTCCGACACGTCCGTCACGGCCGTCGCGATCCCGTACTACGCCTGGGCCAACCGCGGCGCCGTCCCGATGCGGGTGTGGCTCCCGCTGAGCGCGGACTGACACCGTGGACCGCAGAGCGTTCCTCGTCGGCGGCATCGCCGGCGGGGCGGCCCTCGCCCTGGCGGGGTGCTCCGGCACCCTGCCCAAGGTGGACGCGCAGGTCGCCGGCTTCGGGACGACCGCGACCGGCACCGTGCACGTCTGGTGCCGGTCGGCGACCCAGGCCGGCCTGACCAGCGCGGTCGCCGGCTTCAACAAGAGCCACCCGCACCTGCAGGTCGAGCTGACCCCGGTGCCGGACGGGCAGTACGTGACGAAGCTCGCGACCGCGATCCGCGGCGGTGAGCCGCCGGACGTCGTGGACCTCGACGACATCAACTCGCAGCTGTTCATCTTCCGCGAGGCGTTCGCCGACCTGACCGACGTCGTGAAGGGGCTGGACTACTACGACGAGCTCTCGACCGGGCACCTGCGCCTGCTCGAGTACCGGGACCGGCTCTACGGGCTGCCCTACCTGGCCGACAACTCGCAGCTGTTCGTGAACACGGAGCTGTTCGACCGGGCCGGGCTCGACGTCGACGACGCGACGAAGGACCTCGACTCCCTGCTCGCCGCCGCGAAGGCGCTGCGGAAGCTCGGCGACGACGTGTACGGGTGGACGATCTCCGGCAACGCGGCCGGCATCATCGGGTTCGTCACGCAGCCGCACGTGTGGGCCACCGGCGTCGACATGATGTCGGGCGAGGTCGGCAAGCAGCAGGCGAACATCACCGGCAACGACGCCCTGCAGCAGATGCTCGAGTTCTACCGGCAGCTCTGGAAGGACGGCGTGCTCAGCCGCGCGACCTACTCGGACGCCGGGACGACGTGGGGCGCCGACTTCCGTGCGGGGAAGGTCGGGATCATGCCGACCTCGTACGGCGCGGCCGTGCCGGCGGCGACGAAGGCGATGCGCGCGAAGATGCGGACGGTGCTCATCCCGAGTGCCGACGGCCGGCGGTCGTTCTTCGACGGCGGCGACAACATGTGCATCCCGAACGGCGCCGCGAACCCCTCGGGCGGATGGGCGTTCATGCAGTACGCGAACTCGCTCCAGCAGCAGCAGCTCCTGCCGAACGGCGGGTACTTCCCGACCAGGGCCGACGCCGCGACGCCGGCCTACCGGAAGCAGTTCCCGCTGGCGTTCGGGCCGCTCGACGCGATCGACAAGGGCTACGCGCCCCAGACCCTGGCGTACAACCTGCTCGTGAACCAGCCGTCTTCGCCGTACTTCGCGATGTTCCGCGAGGCCGTGTTCGGCGCCGGCGTCTCCAGCGCGATGAGGACGGCGCAGTCGGACTACCAGCGCATCCTCGACCAGGTCCAGGCCTGACCGGGTCCCGCTCGTCGTCCGGCTCCGTCCGGCTCCTTCCTCGTCCGGTTCGCTCTCGTCCGGTTCGCTCGCGTCCGGCTCCGCTCTCGTCCTGCTCCGTCCTGCTCCGCTCTGCACAGTGAGGTGCACGCCATGTCGACCATCTCCGCCCGACGCTCCGCCGTCGGCCGACGTCCACTCGGGCGCGGCCGCGGACCGTCCCGCAACTCGCTCACCCACCCGCCGCGCGCCGGCGCGCTGCTCGTCACCCCGGCCATCGCGTTCGTCGCGGTCTTCGTGCTCGCGCCCCTGCTGTTCGCGCTGTACATCTCGTTCACGAACTGGCCGCTGATCGGGCCGTACCGGTTCATCGGCCTGCAGAACTACGCGACGCTGTTCCAGGACCCGACGTTCGTGCACGCGATCGGCTACACGCTGCTCTACACCGCGATCGTCACCGTCCCGATCCTGGTGCTCGGGTACTTCCTGGCGGTCCTCGTGCGCGCCCGACGTCGTGGTTCGACACTGCTGCGGACGGTGTTCTTCCTGCCGTACGTCGTCGGGCTCACGACGCTGAGCTTCATGCTCGTGCTCGAGGCGCAGCCCGGGTCCGGCGCCGTCAACATCGTGTTGCAGGCGCTGCACATCACCGACGGTTCGACCGCCTGGCTCGTCAACGGCCCGCTCGCGACACTGCTCATCTGCGTGCTCGTCGTCTGGGCGGTGTCCGGCCTGACCATGGTGCTGCTCATGTCGGCGATGCAGGGCGTCCCGGACGAGGTGTACGAGTCCGCGCAGCTCGAGGGCGCGTCCTGGTGGCAGACCGAACGGCTGATCACGCTGCCGATGATCCGTCCGACCATCGCGCTGAGCGTGATCATCTCGGTGATCGGCTCGCTGCTCGCCTTCAACCAGTTCTACATCCTGACGCAGGGCGGCCCCGGCACCGAGACCACCACGATCGTCAACGCCATCTACAACCGCGGGTTCGTGAACCTGCAGCTCGGTGCCGCCACCGCGGAGTCGATCGCCCTGGTGGTCGTCATCGCGGCCGTCACCCTGTTCCAGTTCTGGGCACTGCGAGAGAAGGACTGACGCCATGAGCACCACCACCACCCGTGCGGTCGCACCCGGTCCGGACACGTCCACCCGAGCGATGACGACCGACCCCGGCCGACGCCGCCGGCACCAGCAGGGCAGCGTGCAGCACCCCCGCGACACGACCGTCAAGCGCACCCTCTACGCCATCGCCGGCATCGGCTCCGCGCTGGTCTTCGGCGTCCCGCTGATCTGGTCGATCCTCCGCGCGTTCCAGTCCGAGGCCGTGATCACCTCGGCCCCGGACGCCGCGACCTTCTTCCAGCTCGGCTGGCAGAACTTCGCCGCCGTCTTCGGGTCGTCGTCGCACCTGCTCACCGGCGTGCTCAACTCCGTGATCGTCTCCGTGTGCACGGCCGTGCTGACCGCGGTCCTGGCGACGATGGCCGGGTACGGGTTCGCGCGCTTCCGGTTCGGCGGCTCCGGGCTCGTGTTCGGGTTGGTGCTGCTGACGATGATGGTGCCGTTCCAGGCGATCCTGACCCCGCTGTACCTGGAGATGAACGCGCTCGGGCTGACGAACTCGCTGCTCGGCCTGGTGCTCTTCTACACGACGGTGAACCTGCCGTTCGGGGTGTTCGTGATGCGGAACGCGTTCGAGTCCATCCCGACCGAGCTCGAGGACTCTGCGTTCGTCGACGGGGCGTCCCGCTTCCGGGTCGTCGTGTCGGTGCTCCGCCCGCTGCTCCTGCCCGGTGCGGCGACGGCAGCGCTGTACGCGTTCCTGGCGTCGTGGACGGAGTTCCTCGGGGCGCTGACGTTCCTCACGAAGGACTCGCTGTACACGCTGCCGGTCGCGCTGCTCAACCTGCAGACGGGGGCGTACGGGCAGGTGTCGTACGGGAACCTCGTGGCGGGGTCGGTCGTCGCGATGATCCCGTGCATCGCGCTCTACGTCGGCCTGCAGCGGTTCTACGTCGCCGGCCTGTGGTCCGGCGCGCTCAAGGGCTGAGCGCGCGGGCGGGGCGGGCGGCCTGCCCTGCTCGCCGAGATCGCACTTCGTGTCGGTTGTCCTGGCGGGCACCCGACACGAAGTGCGATCTCAGCGTCGAACGGGACGGGACGAACGGGACGCCCGCGCTACGCGCTGCGGCGCACCACCAGGGACGGCTGCAGGAGCGTCTCGTCGACGGGGCCGCCCTCGATGAGGGACCTCGCGGCGGCGAGCACGCCCTCGCCCATCGCCATGAAGTCCTGGCGCACGGTGGTCAGCGGCGGCGTGAAGTGCTCGGCCTCCGGGATGTCGTCGAACCCCACGACGGCGATGTCGTCCGGCACGCGGAGCCCGTCGTCCGCGAACGCGTGCAGCGCACCGAGCGCCATCTGGTCGTTCCCGCAGAACACCGCGTCCACCGCCGTGACGTCGATGGACCGGCCGGCCGCGAAACCGCTGCGCGGGGTCCAGTCGCCGTCGAGCACGACGGGCTCCAGGCCGGCGTCACGCATCAACCGCGTGTAGGTCGCCCGGCGGACCTCGGACTCCTGCGACACCGACGGCCCGGCGATGTGCACGATGCGCCGGTGCCCGCGGTCGAAGAGGTGCTGCATCGCGAGCGTCGTCCCCGCGGCCTGGTCGATCGCGACCGCGGCCAGCGAGGGCAGCAGACGGCCGGCGGAGGACCCCGCCGGCACCGCGTCCCGCTGCACCGCGTTCGACACGACGACCGGGACGGTGATCGGCACGGTCAGCGACGCCAGGGCGCCGAGCACCCGGTTGTCGGCCGCGACGAGGACGACCGCGGCGACGTCCTGGGCCAGCAGCGAGGTGAGCGCGCTGGAGAGGTCCCCCGGGCGCGGGTCCTCCGGCAGCGTGGACAGGAGCACGTGGTAGCCGGCGTGCCGAGCGGCGCGTTCGAACCCGATCGCGGTGCTCGACGGACCGTAGAGCGCATCGCCCGCGGTGACGAGCCCGATCGCCTTGCTCCGTCCCCCGGCGAGCGCCCTGGCAGCGGCGCGCGGGCGGTACCCGAGCTCCCCGATCGCCGTCGTGACGCGGGACCGGAAGTGGTCGCGGACCGTCGGGTCGCCGTTGATCACGCGGGACACGGTCTGGTGCGACACCCCCGCGCGTTCGGCGACGTCGAAGATCGTCGGGGCCTTGCGCCCCTTGCCGTTCGCGGCCGCGGTGGTCGTCACGGGGCAACCGTACCGCGCGGCACGGAAACCGCACTCCCCGGATGAACGGACCTGGTGGAGTTGACAGGGCGGTACACAAAGCCCAGGATGTGAGCGCTCACTCAGAGCGATCACATCTCCGACACCGGCAGAGCAGCCGGGTCACCCGAGCGCGTCGACGTCGACGCGAGAGGAAACAGAGGTACTTCGATGATGAAGCGCAGGATCGTCGCGGGCGTCGCCGCCCTCGGCATCGCCATCTCCCTGGCCGCGTGCTCGGCCGGCGGACGCGCCGCCACCGACGACGGGGGCAGCAGCAGCAGCGACAACAAGGGCGCACTCGTCGGTGTCGCGATGCCCACCAAGGTCTCCGAGCGGTGGATCAAGGACGGCAACGCGGTCAAGTCCGACCTCGAGAAGGCCGGCTACAAGGTCGACCTCGAGTACGCGGACAACAAGATCCCGCAGCAGGTCCAGCAGGTCAGCAACATGATCACGAAGGGCGCGAAGATCCTGATCGTCGCGTCCATCGACGGCGGGTCGCTCTCCGACCAGCTCGACGCCGCCGCCAAGGCCGGCATCAAGGTGATCTCCTACGACCGCCTGCTGACCGGCAACAAGAACGTCGACTACTACGTGTCGTTCGACAACGAGAAGGTCGGCGTGGACCAGGCGAACAGCCTGCTCACCGGCCTCGGTGTGCTCGACGCCGACGGCAAGAAGACGGGCGAGAAGGGTCCGTTCAACATCGAGGTCTTCGCCGGTTCGCCCGACGACAACAACGCCACGTTCTTCTTCAACGGCGCGATGAAGACCCTCAAGCCGTACCTCGACGACGGCACGCTGAAGATCGGCTCCGGCCAGGACGGCTTCACGCAGGCCGCCACGCTGCAGTGGGACCCGGCGACCGCCAAGGCCCGCATGCAGAACCTCATCGCGAAGTCGTACTCGGGCGGCACCACGCTGAACGGCGTGCTCTCCCCGTACGACGGCATGTCGATCGGCATCATCTCCGCGCTGCAGGGCGCCGGCTACGGCACGTCCAGCCGTCCGCTCCCGACCATCACCGGTCAGGACGCCGAGCAGGCATCGGTGAAGTCGATCATCGCCGGGCAGCAGTACTCGACGATCTACAAGGACACCCGCCAGCTCGCCGAGAAGTCGGCGTCGATGGCCGAGGACCTGCTCTCCGGCAAGAAGCCGAAGGTCAACGACACGACGACGTACGACAACAAGGTGAAGGTCGTCCCGACCTTCCTCTTCCAGCCGACGGTCGTGACCAAGGAGAACTACGAGAAGGTCCTCGTCGACTCGGGCTACTACACCGAAGCCGACCTCAAGTAGGTCCTGACCACCTGTCGGACAGGAGGCTCGGTGCCAGACCGCGCCGAGCCTCCCGTCCGCTCCCACCCGCGCGCGCAGCGCGCACAACGGAAGGCGGTCCACGTGACGGACACCATCCTCGAGATGCGGGACATCACCAAGACGTTCCCCGGGGTCAAGGCCCTGCAGGGCGTCTCGATCGAGGTCGAACGCGGCCAGGTCCACGCGATCTGCGGCGAGAACGGCGCCGGCAAGAGCACGCTCATGAAGGTGCTGTCCGGGGTCTACCCGGCCGGGACGTTCGACGGCCAGATCCTCCTCGACGGCGAAGCCGTGTCGTTCTCGGACATCAACGACTCCGAGGCCTCCGGCGTCGTGATCATCCACCAGGAGCTCGCCCTGAGCCCCTACCTGTCGATCGCGGAGAACATCTTCCTCGGCAACGAGCGCTCCAAGGGCGGCTTCATCGACTGGAACAAGACGAACCTGGCCGCCGCCGAGCTGCTCGGCCGGGTCGGGCTCAAGGACAACCCGATCACGAAGATCGTCGACATCGGCGTCGGCAAGCAGCAGCTCGTCGAGATCGCGAAGGCCCTGTCGAAGCGGGTGAAGCTCCTCATCCTCGACGAGCCCACCGCGGCGCTCAACGACGACGACTCCGCGCACCTGCTCGACCTCATCCGGTCGCTGCAGGCCGAGGGCATGACGGCGATCATCATCAGCCACAAGCTCAACGAGATCAAGGCGATCGCGGACAAGGTCACGATCATCCGCGACGGCAAGACGATCGAGACGCTCGACATGCACGCGGACGACGTCTCCGAGGACCGGATCATCCGGGGCATGGTCGGTCGCGACCTGTCGAACCGCTACCCGGAGCACGAGTCGCACGTCGGCGAGGAGCTCCTGCGGATCGAGGACTGGACCGTCCACCACCCGCTCGACGCGTCCCGCGAGATCATCCACCAGGCCAACCTGAACGTGCGCGCCGGCGAGATCGTCGGCATCGCGGGCCTGATGGGCGCCGGGCGCACCGAGCTGGCGATGAGCGTCTTCGGGCACTCGTACGGCACGGGCATCACCGGCACCGTCTACAAGCGCGGCGAGCCGATCAAGACGCACACGGTGTCCCAGGCGATCGACCACGGCATCGCCTACGCCACGGAGGACCGGAAGCGCTACGGGCTCAACCTGCTCGACGACATCAAGCGGAACATCTCCGGTTCGGCGCTCGGGAAGCTCGCCGAGTGGGGGTTCGTGAACGGCTCGCAGGAGACCACCGTCGCGCGGAAGTTCCTCAAGGACCTCAACATCAAGGCGCCGAACGTCGACGTCGTCACCGGGAAGCTCTCCGGCGGCAACCAGCAGAAGGTCGTCCTGTCGAAGTGGATGTACGCGGACCCGGAGGTCCTCATCCTCGACGAACCGACCCGCGGCATCGACGTCGGTGCGAAGTACGAGATCTACACGATCATCAACGCGCTCGCGGACCAGGGGAAGGGGATCATCGTGATCTCCTCCGAACTCCCCGAGCTCCTCGGCATCTGCGACCGCATCTACACGCTCTCCGAGGGCCGCATCACGGCGGACGTCCCGCGCTCCGAGGCGACGCCCGAGGTCCTCATGCAGTACATGACCCAGGAACGGGAGACCCCTGTCAATGAACGCGCTTAAGTCCGCCGCCGGCTACCTCACCGGGCAGCTCCGACAGATCGGCCTGTTCATCGCGCTGATCGTCATCGTCATCTTCTTCCAGGTGACGACCGGCGGGATCACCCTCGCCCCGATCAACGTCTCGAACCTGATCGTCCAGAACAGCTACATCCTGATCCTCGCCATCGGCATGGTGATGGTCATCATCGCCGGCCACATCGACCTGTCCGTCGGGTCGGTCGTCGCCTTCACCGGCGCGATGGCCGGCGTGATGATCACGCAGTGGCACGTGCCGTGGCCCGTCGCCGTCGTGCTCTGCCTGGTCATCGGCGCGCTCGTCGGTGCCTGGCAGGGCTTCTGGATCGCGTACTTCGGGATCCCGGCGTTCATCGTCACCCTGGCCGGCATGCTCGCGTTCCGCGGTGCGGCCCAGATCGCGCTGCAGAACCAGCAGATCTCGCCGTTCCCGGAGGGCTTCCGCTCGCTCGGCTCCGGCTTCCTGCCCGCGTTCGGGTCGTCGGGCTACGAGCCGCTGACGATGATCCTCGGCTTCGCGGCGGCGGCGATCCTGGTCGTCACGGCGTTCCGCGGTCGTGCCACCCGCCGGAAGTACCAGCTCGAGGACGAGCCCGTCGCCTGGTTCATCACCAAGCTCGCGTTCACCGTCGCCCTCGTGATCTACGTCGCGCTGCTGCTCGCCAGCTACAACGGCACCCCGATCGTGCTCGTCATCCTCGGTGTGCTCGTGGTCGTGTACTCGCTCGTGATGCGCAGCGCAGTGTTCGGCCGGCACATCTACGCGATCGGTGGCAACGCCCTGGCGGCGCAGCTGTCCGGCGTGAAGACGAAGCGCGTCACGTTCCTGCTCTTCGTCAACATGGGGGTCATCTCGGCACTGGCCGGCGTGGTCTTCACCGGGCAGCTCAACCTGGCGTCGCCGAGCGCGGGCAACGGCTTCGAGCTCGACGCCATCGCCGCCGTGTTCATCGGTGGCGCCGCCGTCACGGGCGGCATCGGCACCGTGCCGGGGGCCATCGTCGGTGGTCTCATCATCGGGATCCTGAACAACGGCATGTCGATCCTCGGCGTCGGCACGGAGTTCCAGTCCCTGATCAAGGGCCTGGTGCTGCTCGCGGCCGTCGCGTTCGACGTGTTCAACAAGCGCCGGGCGGCGTCCGCGCGCAAGTAGCGGCCGCGCCACGGCCGCCGCGGCCGAGGTCGAGTGCGCAGGAACGGGTGGGTTCTGATCCGGGACCCACCCGTTCCTGCGCACTCACCTGGTCAGGACGGCCCAACCCCCGGACGGGAGGCCGATGGTCCCGTCCCGCAGGTCGCCACCGCCCGCCTCCACCCGCGTCGCATCGGCCGCGGGCAGCGTCACCGGGTCGTCCGACAGGTTCAGCGCGGTCACGACGGCGGCGGCCGCGGTGGCGGTCCGGAGGACGACGGCCGTGTTCGTGAGGTGGGTCACGTCGGTGTGCGCCCGGTGCAGCCAGGGTTCGCGGCGGCGCAGGGCGATGAGCGCCTCGTGCACGTGCGTGATCCCGACCGCGTCCGGCGGCGTCGCGGGGAACTCGGGACGGACGGCGTCGTCCCCGCCCACGCGCTCCTCCTTGACCCCGGTCCAGCCGTACTCGTCGCCGGCCCACACGCTCGGCGTCCCCGCGACCGTGAAGAGCACGGCGGCCGCGTGACCGGCGAAGCGCTCCCCCACCGCGCTCGCGATGCGGGTGACGTCGTGGTTGCCGACGAAGGTGCTCGGGACGAAGGTGTCGAGCAGTGCGTCGTGCCGGTCGATGGCGTGGGCGAGCTCGTGGCAGTTGCGGTCCGCGATGCCGTGCCAGATGCCCTGCCAGAGCTCGTACTGGGTGGTGGAGTCCATCGTCGACTCGCGGACGATCGCGGCCGCGTCGCCGTGGATCACCTCGCCGGTGAACCAGGCGTCCGGGAACCGCTCGCGCACCCGGGGCAGCACCCGCGCCCAGAACGCCGGCGGCACCGCGTAGGCGGCGTCGAGGCGCCACCCGTCGATGCCGCGACCGAGCCAGTGCGTCATGACGTCGACCACCAGGTCCTCGGTCGCGGCGCTGCCGTGGTCGAGCGCGACCAGGATGTCGTGCCCCTCGAACAGTCCGACCGGCACCGGGTCGCCCGGTGTCCAGCCGGACCAGTCGATGTCGAACAGCGCGGCGGACTCCGCCGTCGGCCCGTCCGACTCGAGCGCGCGGAACGCCGGGTGCTCCCGCCCCACGTGGTTGAACACGCCGTCGAGCAGCACGCGCACACCGCGCTCGTGCGCCGCGGTCACGAGCGCGTCGAAGTCGTCGTCGTCCCCGAGCCGCGGGTCGATCCGCAGGTGGTCGACGGTGTCGTAGCCGTGCGTCGAACTGGCGGACACCGGGCCGAGGAGCAGCCCGTTCAACCCGAGGTCGACGACGTGGTCGAGCCACCCGACGATCCGGCCGAGGCGGTGCTCGACGGGCCGTTCCCCGACGGGCGTCTCGGGGCGGATCTCCGCGCCGACGAAGCCGAGCGGGTAGACGTGCCACCACATGACGTGCCGGACCCAGTCCGGCTCGGGCGGGCGGGCGGCTGCGTCGTCGGTGCTCACCGCCACGATCGTGCCAGCCGTACCTGTGCTGTGTACCGGACAGGACACGGGGACGAGGATGGCGGCCATGGGACGAGCGATCAGGACCACGGCGGACGCCGACCGGGCGGAGTCCGAGCGAGCCGAGAGGACCTGCGCCGCGTGCGGCCGTCGGATGCCCTCGTCTGCAGCGCCGGAAGCGAAGTGGTGCTCGGCCGCCTGCCGCAAGCACGGCGTCGACGCCACCGACCGCGCACTCGAGCAACGCATCGACGAGATGCTCGCCGCTCGCGCCCGGACGTCCAGCATCTGCCCCTCCGAGGTGGCACGCTCCCTGGACCCGGACGACTGGCGCGACCTGATGGAACCGGCACGCCGGGCGGCACGTCGCATGGTGGCGAGGGGCGAGGTCGAGATCACCCAGGGCGGGAACGTCGTCGATCCCTCCACGGCGAAGGGGCCGATCCGGATCCGTCGTCCGCGCTGAGGCGCAGTCCGACCATCCGCGACAACGAGACCGAGCACGTGCAGCGCGTCGAGGAGCAGACGAACGCGGGCGTTGCGCAGTGCGGCGAGGGGGGATAGCGTGACCGAAACTGAAATGGGGTATACATGTTTCACAAGGTCCAACGATCCGTGCTGTTCGTCTCGGTTCTCGCTGGGGTGAGCGCCCTGGGGATCGCCGCGCCAGCAGCCGCCACGGAAGTCGACGCACCCAAGCAGTCACGAGTCATCCACGGATCGATGCCGGCAGTCTGCTATTCCGTACCGAAGACGACCACTGTCTCCGATGGGGTGCCGGGTCCCGTCTTCTGGAAACGGTTGCAGTGCATGGGGAGCATGGCATCGCATCACCCGTACACGGGCCCGATCGACGGTGATCTGGCAGTGAACTCGTGGACCGGCGTCCAGTCTCGCTTGGACGTCGGCAATTACTACCAATGGAACTGGATCACGGGCAAGAACGACTCGATCAGTGTGAAAGCGCTGCAACGCTGGGCGCATGCCAACGGACATCGCTTGCCGGTCAACGGGGAGTGGAGCGGAGCAACGTACTCCGCAGTGGCGGACTGCCTGAACCGGCACTGGTAGATCGGCGGGGCGGGAAGATCCACGGGACGACACGTGTTGAAGAAACCGATGACTTCCGACGAGACCACCTCCACGCAGTCCACCGACCGTCGCAGCGCCCTCGTCGTGGGTGCGAGCGGCATCACCGGCTCCGCGCTCGTGCGGTACCTGATCGGCGACGGGTGGGACGTCGCGGCACTGTCTCGCCGCGCCGGGAACCGGGACGGCGTGCGCGGCATCGCTGCCGACCTCCGCGACCCCGACGGGCTCAGGGCCGCGCTGGCCGAGGAGCGTCCGACCCACGTCTTCTTCACCGCCTGGCAGCGGCAGGCGACCGAGGCCGAGAACATCGCCGTGAACGGCGCGATGGTCCGCGACCTCCTCGCCGCGCTCGAGCACGCACCGCTGGCACACGTCGCGCTGGTGACCGGCCTGAAGCACTACCTCGGCCCGTTCGAGGCGTACGCCGCCGGCGAGATGCCGGACACGCCCTTCCACGAGGAGGAGCCCCGCCTGGACACCCCGAACTTCTACTACGCACAAGAGGACGAGCTCTTCGCCGCGGCCGAGCGGCAGGGCTTCACCTGGTCGGTGCACCGGTCGCACACGGTCATCGGGCACGCGGTCGGCAACGCGATGAACATGGGTCTGACGCTTGCCGTGCAGGCCACCATCGCCAAGGAGCTCGACCTGGACTTCGTGTTCCCCGGGAGCGAGGCGCAGTGGAACGGGCTGACGGACATGACCGACGCCGGGCTCCTCGCCGAGCACATGGTGTGGGCGTCGACCACGCCAGCGGGCGCGGACGAGCCGTTCAACATCGTCAACGGGGACGTCTTCCGGTGGCGGTGGATGTGGCCACGGCTCGCTGCACACCTCGGCGTGGACCCGGCTCGTGTCGTCGGGTACCAGGACGCACCACGGCCGCTCGAACAGCAGATGGCGCCGTACGAGTCCGCGTGGGCCGGCATCGCCGAGCGCCACGGGCTCGCCGAGCCGGACATCACCCGCGTGGCGTCGTGGTGGCACACCGACGCCGACCTGGGGCGTGCGATGGAGGTCGTCACCGACATGGGCAAGAGCCGCGACGCCGGGTTCACCGGCTACCGCCGCACCGAGCAGGCGTTCGCTGACCTGTTCGCCCGCTACCGCCAGGACCGGCTGGTCCCCTGACGACTCAGAAGGCGTAGCGGATGCGGCAGGACGGCAGGTGCTCGGCGACGAGTCCGCGGAACCGCTCGACGAGCTGCCCCTTCATGCCGGAGCGGTAGCGCACGTTCACGGCGCCGTTCTGCGACACCTTGGACTCCTGCAGGTCGGGTCGCCACAGCAGGTCCTCGGCCTTCGGGTGCCAGCCGAGGTTGACCTGGTGCAGCGGCTCGTTGTGGGTGAGGAAGATGACCTCGGCGGCGAGCTGCGCCTTGGCCGCGGGTGACAGCACGGCGTCCACGTGGTCGAGGAGCTCAGCCCAGTCCCGTTCCCACGTCGGCGTCAGGATCACCGGCGAGAAGTTCAGGTGGACCTCGTACCCGGCGTCGACGAAGTCGTTGACCGCGGCGATCCGCTCGGCGATCGGGGACGTCCGGATGTCGGTGACCTTCGCGGTCTCGTGCGGCATCAGGGAGAACCGGATCCGGGTGCGTCCCATCGGGTCCCAGTCGAGCAGGTCACGGTTGACGTACTTGGTGGCGAAGGACGCCTTCGCCGTCGGGGTCATCCGGAACAGGTCGCAGAGGTCCCGCACGTTGTCGCTGAGCACCGCGTCGACCGAGCAGTCGCTGTTCTCGCCGATGTCGTACACCCAGGAGTCCGGGTCGCACTGGTTCGGTTCGGTCTTCGGCCCCTGCTTCTGGACGTTGCGGGCGATGTGCTTCGTGATCTGCTCGATGTTCGCGAAGACGGTGACCGGGTTGCTGTAGCCCTTGCGGCGCGGGACGTAGCAGTACGCGCACGCCATCGCGCAGCCGTTCGCGGTGGAGGGCGCGATGAAGTCGGCGGACCGCCCGTTCGGCCGCGTGACGAGCGACTTCTTCACGCCGAGGACGAGCGCCTCCGTCTTGATCCGGACCCAGCGCGACACGTTCCGTTCGTCGCCGTGGACCTCGGGGATGTTCCAGTGCGAGTCGACGGGGACGATCTCGGCGTCCGGCCAGCGTCCGACGACCTCCGCGCCGCGCGGGAGCTCGAGCGCAGCGGGTTCGGCGTAGATCCGCCGGACGTCGAGGAGGGGGCGGACGCGGGACTCGGTCATCCCACCCTGTCTACCCGACACCACCGACGGTGCAGACTCGCAGGTATGAGCGAGCCGGACGACCACTTCTTCGTCGTGGACGGTCGGCGGTGGCGCCGGACCGACCCGGCGATCCCCGAGGAGCTCGCCGCTCGGCTGCGTTCCCACCTCGGGCGCGGGCGGAACGCCGTCGGGCGGGCGAAGCGTGCCGGCGACGACGAGGCCCTCGCCGCCGCACGGCACCGCAACGGCATCGCGAAGCACGGGCTGGGCGAGCGCGGTCCGGAGTGGTGGGAACGCCCCGAGGCCGACCGCGTCGCCGACGCCGAGCGGGCCGTCACGGAGCTCGACGCGCTCGACGACTGACGCGCGTTCCTTCCCATCGCACCCGCCCTGGAAAGTCGAATCGCGCGTAGGGGGTCGGAAGAACCGACCTCCTACACGCGATTCGACTCACCACGCGGGACCGGCAGCGACCGCGGGACTACGCCTCCGTGTGGCCGAGCGCGGGCTCCGTGCGCAGGCACACCGTGCGCGACGCCGACGCGTGCAGTTCGAGCACGACGACCTCGTTCGCGCCCGCCCGGAGCACCGGCCCCGGCACCGCGAGCGTCTGCTGCGGCCCCCGCGACCAGTACCGGCCGAGGCAGAACCCGTTCACCCAGGCGACCCCCTTCCGGAACCCGTCGAGCGACAGGTACCGGTCCCCCGGCTCCGCCAGGTCGAACGACCCGAGCGCGAGCACCGGTCCGGCGAGCACGTCCCCGTCGGTCGGCGCCGTCGCACGCAGGGCATCGAGTGCCACGTCGGGCAGCGGGTCGAGCGCGAGCGGCGACGCCGTCCAGCGCTCGAGCCGTACCCCGTCGACGGACACCCCGCCGATCAGGCCCTTCGGCTCGCCGATCCGGGGCCCGTAGTCGACCCGGCCCTGGTCCTCGACGAGGAGCTCCAGCGTGCCCGTCACGGGCGGGAGCACGATCGCGCGGTCGTGGTGCTCGCGCTCCAGGACCCCGACGGGCCGCCCGGCGACGCTGACGATCGCGCGGTCGCGGACCTCCTCGCCGACGGTGAGCACACCGCCGGCGGGCAGGTCGACCTCGGTGCGGTACAGGACGAAGCCCGATGCGGCGCCGAGTGCGTCGAAGGTCGGGACGTCGTCGTGCGCGGTCCAGGACGTGAGCTGCGGGAGCAGCGCGTGCAGGGCGCCGGAGCGTCCCAGTCGGACGGCGACGTCCGTGGCGGGGGTGACCCGGGCCTCCAGGCCGGACCCACCCGGCCGCATCGAGTCCGGCAGCTCCGGGACGGGCGCGTGGCGTGCGATCACCTCGCGGAAGGCGTGGAACTTGGGGGTGGGCCGACCGGCCTCGTCGAGCGGGGCGTCGTAGTCGTACGACGTCGAGATCGGCCGGTACACGCCCTTGTCGTTCGCCCCGTTGGTGAAGCCGAAGTTCGTGCCGCCGTGGAACATGTAGACGTTGACCGAGCCGCCGGCGGCGAGGAGCGTGTCGAGCTCCGCGGCACTGTCGGCGGCGGAGGTGGTGTGGTGGTGCTCGCCCCAGCTGTCGAACCAGCCGTCCCAGAACTCGGAGCACATCAGCGGACCGGTGGGCTGCGCCTGGCGGAGTCGTGCCAGCCGCGATGCCGCGCGTGAGCCGAACGACCCGGTCTTGTGCAGCGACGGCAGCGACCCGTCCTCGAGCATCGTGCCCATCGGCTGGTCGACGCTCGTGAACGGCACGGTGAGGCCGATCGCGCGGTGCATCTGCTCGAGCTTGGTCAGGTACACCGGGTCGGACCCGTACGCGCCGTACTCGTTCTCGACCTGCACGAGCACGATCGGACCGCCGGCGTCGATCTGCCGCGGGACCAGGATCGGGGCGAGGGCGTCGAGGTACCGCGACACCGCCGCGAGGAACTGCGGCTCGTCGCGGCGGATGCCGACCGTGCCGTCGGCGAAGAGCCAGTACGGCAGCCCGCCGTTCGTCCACTCCGCGCAGATGTACGGGCCGGGGCGGACGATGGCGTGCATGCCCTCGGCCGCGACGAGGTCGAGGAACCGGCCGAGGTCCAGACCGTCGGTGAAGTCGAAGGTTCCGGGGGTGGCCTCGTGGGCGTTCCAGGCGACGTAGGTCTCAATGGTGTTGAGGCCCATCAGCCGCGCCTTGCGGATCCGGTCGGCCCAGAGGTCCGGGTGCACCCGGAAGTAGTGGATCGCGCCGGACAGGACCCGGTGCGGCTCGCCGTCGAGCAGGAAGTCGGTGTCGCCGATGGCGAAGCGCATCACGCGCCCTTTCTGAGGAGGAGGGAGGGACCGCGCGGGGAGCCCGAGCGGCGGAGGGACCGCACGGGAAGCCCGTGCGGTCCCTCGGTTCGTGCGCAGGACCTACTTGGTCGAGACCGTGAAGCCCTGCTGCTTGCCGTACTTCACGAGCGCAGCCTGCCAGGCCTCGAGGCCGGCGTCGAGGGACGTGCCCTTCTCGTAGGACTGCCCGACGGTGTCCGCGTAGACGCTGTTCGCGTACACCTGGTACGGCAGGTAGGTGAAGTCGTTGTCAGCGCTCTTGGACGCGTCGACGAGGACCTCGTTGATCTTCTGCCCACCGAAGTAGGACGGCTCCTCGTTGAGGAACGACGACGACTCCAGGTCGGCGGTGGTCGACGGGAACCCGCCGGACTCCATGAAGACCTTCGTGGACGCCTTCGACGAGTTCAGCCACTTCAGGAAGCCCGCGGCGAGGGCCGGGTCCTTCGTCTGCTTCATGACGACCTCGGCGCTGCCGCCGTTGTTCGCGGTGACCGCGGTGGTGCCGTCGTAGGTCGGCATCGGGGCCACACGCCAGTCACCCGACGCGTCGGCGACGCTCGCCTCGAGGTTGCCCGGCATCCACGCGCCCGTGATGAGCGTCGCGATCTGGCCGTTGCCGAGCTGCTTGTACCAGTCGTCGGTCCAGCCGACGGTCTTGGAGACCAGGCCCTTCTCGACGAGCTCGTTCCAGGTCGCGGTCCACTTCTTGGTGCCGGCGTCCTGCAGGTTCACGGTGACCTTGTCGCCCTTCGTGGTGAAGGGGGTGCCACCGGCCTGGGCGATCATGCTCGTGGTGAAACCGGCGTCGCCGGAGTCCGCGGTGATGTACGCGTCCGGGTCGGCGGCGTGCAGCTTCGCGGCCGCGGCGACGTACTCGTCCCACGTCTTCGGCACGGCGATGTCGTGCTCGTCGAAGACCTTCTTGTTGTAGAACAGCGCCATGGGGCCGGAGTCCTGCGGCAGGCCGTAGATCTTCGAGCCGTCCGTGACGGAGCTCCAGGTGCTGGCCGCGAACTTGCTCTTCAGGTCGCCGAAGCCGTAGCTCGACAGGTCCAGGAGCGACTCGGAGAGCGAGAACTGCGGGAGCGCGTAGTACTCGACCTGCGCGACGTCGGGGGCGCCCGAACCGGCCTTGATCGTGTTCTGCAGCTTCGTGTACTGGTCGGCACCGGTGCCGGCGTTGACGAGCTTGACGGTGACCTTCGGGTACGCCTTCTCGAACGCGGCGACCTGGGCCTTCGCGGACGGGGTCCAGGACCAGTACGTCAGCGTGCCGCCCTTCTCGAGGGCCTTGTCGATGTCCGAGGCGGAACCGCTGGCGGACGATCCGCCGGAGGCGCAGGCCGCCAGGGCGATGGCGGCGGTGACGCCGATGGCGAGGGCGCTCAGCCCGCGCCGGAGACGCTTGTTCATTCGGGTGCCTTTCACTTCTTCGTGTTGGGAGTGGTGCTGCTGTGGTGGTCGGCGGGCGCGCGTGGCGGGATCGCCACGAGCCTCCCGTCCGGGGCTCAGGCCTTGACGGACCCGGCCGCGAGGCCGGACTGCCAGAAGCGCTGGAGGAAGAGGAACGCGACCACGATCGGGATGATCGTGAGGAGCGATCCCGTGACGACGAGGTTGTAGATCGGCTGCGCACCGGACCCGGTGGCCTGCGCGTTCCACTGGTTCAGGCCGACCGTGAGCGGGTACCACTTCGGGTCGCTCAGCATGATCAGCGGCAGGAAGTAGTTGTTCCAGGTGGCGACGACCGCGAAGAGCAGCACCGTGACCACACCGGGCGCGAGCAGCCGGAGCGCGATCGTGAAGAAGATCCGGAACTCGCCCGCACCGTCCATCCGGGCGGCCTCGATGAGCTCGGTCGGGATCGCGTCGACGGCGTAGGTCCAGATCAGGTACATGCCGAACGGACTGATCAGCGACGGCAGGATGATCGCCCACGGGGTGTTCGTCAGGCCGACCTGCGAGAACAGCAGGAAGGTCGGGACGGCCAGCGCCGTGCCGGGCACCGCGATCGCACCGAGCACGATCGCGAACACCGCACGCCGGCCCGGGAACGCGAACTTCGCCATGCCGTAGCCCGCGACCGTGGCGAGCAGGGTCGCCCCGCCGGCCCCGACGACGACGTAGAGCAGGGTGTTGCCGAACCACTGCAGGAAGATGCCGTCGTTGTAGGTCAGCGTGTCGACGATGTTCTGCCACAGGTTGAAGTCCCCGCCGAACCAGAGTCCGAAGGTGGACAGCAGCGACGACTGCGTCTTCGTGCTGTTCACGAGCAGGTAGAACAGCGGCGCGAACGAGTAGACGACGAAGACGATCATCACGGCGGTCAGCAGACCGGACCGCTTCGGCTTGCGTCCGTCCACCGGCTGCGGTGCGCGTCGGGTCGGCCGGGCCGGACGGGAGGCTCGTCCCGCTCCGCCGCGCACGTCGCGCTGCGTCGTGGTCGCCTCGGTCACCGTGGCCGGGTTCTGCAGGGTGCTCATCGGTTCTCCTGTCGGGTGCCGCGGACCTGCACGACGTAGGCGATCACGGCGGTGATGACGCCCATCACGATGGCGACGGTGGCGGAGTAGTTGAACTGCTGGCCGCTGAAGGACAGCGAGTAGGCGTACATGTTCGGCGTGAAGGAGCTGCCGATGACGTTCGGGGCCAGGGTCTTCAGCAGGTTCGGCTCGTTGAAGAGCTGGAAGCTGCCGATGATGGAGAAGATCGTGGCGATGACCATCGGGCCGCGGAGCGCGGGGAGCTTGATCGAGAACACCGTGCGCATCGGGCCGGCACCGTCGAGCTCGGCGGCCTCGTAGAGCTCGCCGGGGACGGTGCGGAGGGCCGCGTAGAAGATCAGCATGTTGTAGCCGAGGAACTCCCACGTGACCACGTTCCCGATGGACGTCAGCACCCACGTCGGGCTGAACGGCTGCAGCAGGTCGATCCCGAGCGCGTGGTTCGCGGCACCGGTCAGGCCGAACTGGTTGCCGTAGATGAAGCCCCAGATGAGCGCCGCGACGACACCGGGGACCGCGTAGGGCAGGAACACCGCGATGCGGAAGAAGCTCGTGCCCCACAGGCGGGCGCTGTCGAGTGCGAGCGCCGCGACGAGCGCCAGACCGAGCATGATCGGCACCTGGATCACGAGGAAGATCGCGACCCGGCCGAACCCGGTCCAGAACTGCGAGTCCTGGAACAGCTGGACGTAGTTCGCGAACCAGACGAACTGGTTGCCGCCGACGAGCTGGTCGCGGAACAGGCTGAGCCAGAGCGCGTACCCGATCGGGACGATGAGCATCAGGACCAGGACGGCCACGAACGGGCCGACGAACAGCCATCCGGTGAACCGACCGCGGGGCTTCGGCCGACGTCGCGGGGGCGTGGCGGGAGCGGTGGCCGCTGCCGGGCGCGCTGCGAGCGTGCTCATGTGACTCCTTCGTCTGCTGCGTTCGGGTGCGTTCGTGCTGCGTGCGGGGCGCGTTCCCCCGCGGTCATGTTGACGTCAACATCGAACGGCGCGACGATAGCATGGCAACGTCAACATGCGCTAGCGTTCGGGACAGCCGCCGGGTTTCCTGCGGTCGTGGCGAACGGAGGGGACGACATGAGCACCGACCTGTCGTCCGCGAAACGGGCACCGTCGCTCGCCGCCGTGGCCGAGGCCGCCGGGGTCTCGATGCAGACGGTCTCCCGCGTCGCCCGGGGCTTCGACAACGTCAGCCCGGACACCAGGCACCGCGTGCAGGCGGCGATGACCTCGCTCGGCTACCGCCCGAACCGCGCCGCTCGGGCCCTGCGCTCCGGCCGCTTCCGCACGATCGGCGTGATCATGTTCACGCTCGCGTCGTTCGGCAACATGCGCACGCTCGAGGCGATCGCCGACGCCGCCGGAGCCGCCGACTTCACGATCACGCTGCTGCCGATGGCGTCCCGCACCGAGGAAGGCGTGCGCTCGGCGTTCTCACGCCTGCACGAACAGGCGGTCGACGGCGTGGTGATCATCATCGAGTCGCACGTCATCGACACCGCCGAGGTCGCACTGCCCGACGGCGTCCCGGTCGTGGTCGTCGACTCCACGGGCACGACCGAGCACCCGGCGATCGACACCGACCAGGCCGAGGGCGCACGGCTCGCCACGCAGCACCTGCTCGACCTCGGCCACGAGACGGTCTGGCACGTCGCGGGCCCGTCGTCCTCGTACTCGTCGAGCCGGCGTCTCGCGGCCTGGCGGTCGACGCTCACCGACGCGGGCCGCACGGTCCCCCCGGTGTTCCACGGCGACTGGGGCACGTCGTCCGGCTACCGGGTCGGGCTCGAGATCGCCCGCCGACCGGAGATCACCGCCGTCTTCGCCGCGAACGACCAGACCGCGCTCGGGATCCTCCGCGCCTGCCACGAGCTCGGGCGCGCCGTGCCGGAGTCCCTCAGCATCGTGGGCTTCGACGACATGCCGGAGTCCGACTCGTTCTGGCCGCCCCTCACGACCGTGCACCAGTCCTTCGACGAGGTCGGGCGCCGCGCGGTGTCGACGCTCCTCACCCAGATCGAGGGCGCGCCGGCCACCGCCGCGACGGACTTCGTCCCCGTGCGCCTGGTCGTGCGCGCGAGCACGGCCGCGCCGCCGGCGCGCTGACGCGCTGGCGCGCGGCGCGCGGCGCCGCAGTGTGCGCGGCGCGCGGCGCGCGGCGCGCGGCGCCGCAGTGTGCGCGGTTCCGTACACCGTGACGGGCGCCGCGGGCCGCACCCTGTCTGCAAGCTCGCACGCTGCGGACGGGAGGCTCGTGCCGGCCCGGCACCGGGCCTCCCGTCCGGTGGTCCGCACGTTTCGTCCCATCCCGCGCGCACTGGAAAGGCGAAACGCGCGTAGGGAGCCGGAAGAACCGACCCCCTACGCGCGTTTCGACTGCCTAGGCGCCGGCGCGCTGGCGCGCGCCCCCGCCCCGCGCTACCCGATCGACAGCGCCGTCCAGCTCACCGGGGGGAGCTCGATCGTCACGGTGTCGCCCTCGCGGCGCACCGTCTCGTTCGTGCGGAGCCCGACGCGCGACGTGTTCGCCAGGTCGTTCACGGCGTGCAGGTCGTCGTCCCAGACACCCTCGGCGCGAACGTCACCGGAGACCGCGAGGCCACCGAGGTCGATCGTGACCGTGGTGCTCTCGGACGGGTGGCGGTTCACCAGGAAGACCGCAGCCGTGCCGTCCTCGGCGACCGTGGCCGCGGAGTCCACGACCGGGACCTGCCCGTAGGTGCCGCCGTCGACGGTGTCGCCCGAGGCGATGACCTGCAGCGACGTGCCGTGGGCCAGGCGCGATGTGAGCGAGAACGGGAAGAACGTGGTCTGGCGCCAGGCCTCGCCACCGGGCTCGGTCATGATCGGGCCGATCACGTTGACGAGCTGCGCGATCGACGCCGAGGCCACGCGGTCCGCGTGCCGCAGCAGCGAGATGAGCAGGCCACCGACGACGATGGCGTCCGCCACGGTGTAGACGTCCTCGAGCAGGCGCGGGGCCACGGGCCACTCGTCGATCGTGAACTCCTTCTGCTGCTCGTTCCACTTCGAGATGGACCAGACGTTCCACTCGTCGAACGAGATGTCGATGCGCTTGTCGGACTTCTTGTGCGCCTGGACGTGGTCGGCAGCCGTGGTGACGGTGTCGATGAAGCGGTCCATGTTCACGCCGGATGCCAGGAAGGTGGCGAGGTCGTCGCCCTCCTCGTAGTAGGCGTGCGCGGAGATGTAGTCGACGTCGTCGTAGGCGTGCTCCAGGACGGTGCGCTCCCACTCGCCGAACGTCGGCATCGACGCGCCGGAGGAACCGCAGATGACGAGCTCCAGGTCCGGCTGGATCTGCCGCATGCCCTTCGCGGTCATCGCGGCGAGCTTGCCGTAGTCGTCGGCGTTCTTGTGGCCGAGCTGCCAGGGCCCGTCCATCTCGTTGCCGAGGCACCACATGGTGACGCCGAAGGGCTCCTCGCGGCCGTTGCGCTTGCGCTCCTCGGAGCGGGCGGTGCCGCCGGGGATGTTGGCGTACTCGAGCAGCTCGATGGCGGCCTCGGTGCCGCGCGTGCCGAGGTTGACGGCGAGCATCATCTCGGAGCCGACCGAGTCGAGCCACTGCTGGAACTCGTGCAGGCCGACCTCGTTCGTCTCGGTGGAGTGCCAGGCGAGGTCGAGGCGCCGCGGACGCTCGTCGACGGGCCCGACGCCGTCCTCCCACTTGTAGCCGGAGACGAAGTTGCCGCCGGGGTAGCGGATGGTGGTGACGCCGAGCTCCTTGACGAGCTCGATGACGTCCTTGCGGAAGCCGTGCTCGTCGGCCGTCTCGTGCGCGGGCTCGTGGATTCCGTCGTAGACGTGGCGTCCGAGGTGCTCGACGAACCCACCGAACAGACGGCGGCGCACCGGCCCCACGGTGAACGCGGCGTCCAGGACGAGGTGTGTGCGAGGCATGGATCTCCTTCGATCGTGCGTGCGGCGTACGGGTCCGGGCGAACCCGGGACGGTGGCACCCCGTCACGAAAGTGAGCGCTCACCTGATTGCAACGCTACCGGTATCCGGCCCGACACGAAAGGGGTGGCGCGCCGACGGACTGCGGGCTAATGTGAGCGCTCACGGAGCACCGGCCCAGGTGTTCCCAGCCCGGCCCATCCCGATGGAGTGATGCCATGCCGAATCGACCGACCCCACCCGCATCGCGGCTCACGCGACGCGGCTTCCTGGCAGCAGGTGCTGCTGCCGCGACCGTCCTGCCCCTGGCGGCCTGCTCCAGCCCGCTCTCGGCCGGACTCGCGGGGAGCGCCCTCAACCCCGAGACCCTCGTCTTCTGGAACCTGTTCGGCGGTGGTGACGGCGCCCGCATGCAGGCGATGGAGGCCGGCTACGCCAAGCAGCACGGCGGATCCTCGTCGCTGCAGGCCACGACGTTCGCCTGGGGCAACCCGTACTACTCGAAGCTGACACTGGCCACCGTCGGGAACAAGCCGCCGGACGTCGCGGTCGCCCACCTGACCCGGGCGAAGCCGCTGTGGGACGGGGACCTCCTCGACCCCATCACGTCCGACGACCTGGCGAGCGTCGGGCTCAGCGCCGCCGACTTCAACCAGAAGGCCTGGACGGCGCAGAAGACCGATGGCAAGAACATCGCGATCCCGCTCGACACCCACCCCTTCGTGTTGTTCTACAACGTTGACATCTGCCGCAAGGCCGGCCTGCTCGATGCGGACGACAACCTCAAGGACCTGTCCGGCATGGACACGTTCGAGGCCGCCCTCGCCGCAGCCGCCAAGGTCACCGGCGGCACCGCGCTGAACGTGGCGAACGTGGTCCCCGAGACGGCGACCCCGTGGCGCTTCTTCTGGACGCTCTACAACCAGATCAACGGCGCGACCCCGTTCCTCAGCGACGGTGGCGCGAAGCTCACCGTGAACGAGGACGCCTACAACGAGGTCACCAGCCGCACGCAGAAGTGGGTGCAGCAGGGCTGGCTGAACAAGGCGCTCGACTACGCCACCGCGGAGTCGCAGATGTTCACCGGCAAGTCCGCGTTCTTCATGCAGGGCGAGTGGGAGATCAGCACCGCGCAGTCGATCAAGGGGCTGAAGTTCGGCATGGCCCCGATCCCCCAGCTCTACGACAAGCCGGCCACCCAGGCCGACTCGCACACGTTCGTGCTCCCCCGGAAGGACCGCACGCCCGCGCAGCGCAAGCAGGCGATGCTGTTCATCAAGCAGATGCTCGAGCAGAGCATGACCTGGGCGGAGGGCGGTCACGTCCCCGCCTACATGCCCACGTTCGACAGCACCGCGTACAAGAAGCTCACGCCGCAGTCCAACTACGCAGCGGCCGCCGAGACCGCCGTGTTCGACGACGCCGCCTGGTACGGCGGGTCCGGTTCGACCTTCGAGGGCACCGTCGGCGCCCAGCTCGCCCTCGTCCAGCAGGGCAGCTCGTCCCCCGCCCAGGCGCTGAAGGCGATCAAGTCCCAGCTCGCGACCTACCTCAACACCCCGAGCCCCCTGTGATCGACACCGACCGCACCGGGTACCCGATCGACGTGAACACCGCGCGAAAGGCACGATGACGTGACTGCAGCACCAGTCCTCACCCGTCCCACGGATGCGACCACCGCTCCCCGACGCATCCGCACCTACCGGACCAGCCTGACCCGCGGCCAGGGCCGCAGCGGCTGGCTGTTCCTCGCCCCCTTCGGCCTGTTCTACCTGGCCTTCCTCCTCGGTCCGACGGTCTGGATGCTCGTCTCGAGCTTCTTCAACACCTCGACCGTCCGCACCGGACTCGGCAGCTTCGCCGGGTTCGCCAACTACGCCGAGATGCTCGGGCGGAGCGACTTCTGGTCCGCGCTCTGGCACACCCTGCAGTTCACGCTCTACACGACGCCGCCGCTCGTCATCCTGGCGTTCGTGTTCGCCGTCCTGACGAACCGGATGAACCGCGGCCAGTGGTTCTTCCGCCTGGCGTTCTTCCTGCCGTTCATCCTGCCGTCGGCGACGATCTCCCTGATCTGGGTGTTCATCTTCACGCCGGCGACGGGTCTCTGGGCGAGCATGCAGTCGCTCCTCGGCATGACGCCCGGGTCGGGCATCCTGTCCAGCCCGAACACCGCGATGATCGGTGTCGCGATCGCCACCGTGTGGTGGACGCTCGGCTTCAACTTCGTGCTCTACCTGGCGGGTCTCCAGGAGATCCCCCGCGAGCTGTACGAAGCGGCCGCCGTCGACGGTGCGTCGAACTGGCAGCAGATCAAGTCGATCACGCTGCCCCTGCTCGGCCGCACGACGACGCTCGTCATCCTGCTCCAGATCATCGCCAGCCTGAAGATCTTCGACCAGGTGTACCTGATGACGAACGGCGGCCCCGGCATCTCGACCCAGGTCTCGCTGCAGCTCATCACGGGCGTCGGCTTCACCGACAACCGCCTCGGCGCCGCGTCGGCAGCGTCGGTGCTCCTGTTCATCGTGATCGTCGCGATCGCGGTCATCCGGCAGCTCGTCGAGCGCGCTGCCGCCAAGCGAGAGATCGGTGCCTGACATGACCGCCACCGAGAGCATCACGACGGACCGCCCCAAGCTCCGCACCGGCGTCTCGTCGGCCGCACCCACGAGCGCCGCGAAGATCGGCGTCAGCGGGAAGGGCTTCACGATCGCGTCGGGGATCATCCTGACCGTCTTCGCGATCATCTGGCTGATCCCGAGCCTGTTCGCGCTGAAGACGTCGCTGTCCGACAACGGCGTCGCCGCACTCGGCGCGAACTCGATCCTGTCGAACTGGAACCCGACGCTGCACTCCTACGCGGCGCTGTTCCAGGCCGGCGACATCTGGAACTGGTACCTCGCCAGCGCGATCACCAGCGTGATCACCGCGCTGCTGACGGTGCTGTTCGCGTCGATGGCCGCGTTCGCGCTGTCGCGGCTCGTCTTCCGTGGCCGGAACGTCGCGTTCCTGCTGATCATCCTCGGGATCATGATCCCGACCCAGGTGCTGATCATCCCGATCTTCCAGGAGCTGAACGCCGTCGGCCTCCTGAACACCTACTGGTCGGTCATCTTCCCGCAGGTGCCCGCCGTGATCGCGGTGTTCATCTTCAAGCAGTTCTTCGACGGCATCCCGCGCGAGCTCGAGGAAGCCGCCCGCATCGACGGTGCCGGCATCTGGAAGGTGTACTGGTCGGTGATCCTGCCGCTGTCGCGTCCGGTCATCGCCGCCGTGACGATCCTGACGTTCGTCGGGGTGTGGAACAACCTGCTCCTGCCGCTGTTCGTGCTGTCGAACCCGGACCTCATGACGATCCCGGTCGGGCTCGCCACGGTGCAGGGCAGCTTCGGTCAGCGCTACGCCGACATCCAGGCCGGCGCGCTGCTCGCGGCGCTGCCGCTGATCATCCTCTACCTGATCTTCCAGCGGCAGATCGTGGAGGGCGTGACGGGTTCCGGCCTCAAGGGCTGACGCCACCACACGACGGACGGGAGGCCCGGTGCCAGCTGGCACCGGGCCTCCCGTCCGTCATGTGGTGCGGTCCGGACCGCCGCCCAGCCGCTGTCCCGCCGTCAGGCCGGGACCGGCTCCTTCGCCTCGCGCTTCCAGAAGCCCGAGAACGTGATGCGGGACTTCGGCAGCCCCGCGCGGTGCAGGTGGCGACGGCCCTCGGTGGCCAGGGTGGACTCCCCCACGACGAACGCGTAGGCGTGCTCGTCGGTGGGCGTGTGCCGACGGAGTTCCTCGAGCGCGGCGGCACCGGGGACCGCGTGGACGTCGTCGCGGACGAGCCAGGTCACGGTGACGCCGGCGGGGGCGTCGAGCGGGCGGATGTCCTCGGCGAGCGGGACCTCTTGGATGATGCGGCCAACCGCGTCCCGCGGCAGCGAGGCCGCGATGCCGACGACGCCCGGCAGCCCGGTCTCCTCGGCGACGACGATCACCTCGGTCGCGTCGTCGGGGCAGTCGAAGATGCAGCCCTGGTCGAGCATCGCGAGTTGCTGGCCGGGGCGGACGTTGCACGCCCAGATCGCCGCGCGTCCCTCGAGCGAGCCGTCGGCGGTCGTGTGCACGACGAAGTCGATGTCCATCTCGGCCGGGGTGTCCGCGGTCGCCGGACGGAACGCGGCGACGGTGTAGTTCGCGCAGTGCGGGCGGGTGTCCTCGGGGATGGCGAGGAACGTCGGCCACCACTTCGTGCCGTCGAGCTCCGGCAGCCGGAACGCGTCCTGGTGCGGATGCTGCATGAACAGGCGGAACCAGTGGTCGAAGCCGAGGTACCCGAACTCGTGCAGGTCGTCCCCGGTCACCGTGACACGGTGCATCGACGGGGTCACGCGCTCGGTCCGGACGACCCGGGCACGGAAGAGCCGGGGGTTCACGGGCAGGAGCCGCGGGTTCTTCGCCATGAGGGAAGGCTAACCTAAGATGGTCCGCGTGCCAGCCCCCGCCCCTGCCCTCGCCGACCCCGCCCGCGGCGCTCGCGACCCCGGTGTCGGTGCCGTCGGTGTGCACCGCACGACGTTCCGGCGTCGCGCGGCGATCGTCCTCGGCCTGGTCGTCGGGCTCGCCCTCGTCGTGGTCGCCAGCATGCTCCTCGGCAGCAACCAGATCGGTGTCGACCAGGTCTTCGCCGGGCTGGTGCACACCGGGTCGAGCACCGACGAGGCCATCGTCTGGGGGTCTCGGATCCCGCGCACGGCGATCGGGGCCGCGGTCGGAGCGGCGCTCGGGATCGCCGGACTCCTCATGCAGGGACACACCAGGAACCCGCTCGCCGACCCGGGCCTGTTCGGGGTCTCCGCGGGCGCCGGGCTCGCCGTCGTCATCGGCGTCTACGTCTTCGGGATCACGAACACCGGTGTCACGGTGTGGTTCGCGCTCGCGGGTGCCGTCGTGGCGAGCGTCGTCGTGTTCTCGGTGACGATCGCCGGCAGCGGGACCGCGAGCCCCGTGCCGCTCGCCCTCGCCGGTGCCGCGGTCTCGGCACTGCTCGGCGCGCTGACCTCGTTCCTGGTGCTCACCGACCGGGACTCCCTCGACGCCTACCGCCTGTGGGTCGTCGGTTCGCTCTCCGGCCGGCAGATCGACGTGCTCCAGGCGGTGTGGCCGTTCCTCGTCGCGGGGCTGGTGCTCGCGGTCCTGAACGTCCGGTCGCTCGACGCGCTCGGCCTCGGTGCGGACCTGGCGAAGGGGCTCGGCGAGAACGTCCTCGTCGCCCGGCTCGTCGGGCTCGGCGGGATCACGCTGCTCGCCGCCGGGGCCACCGCCGCCGCCGGCCCGATCGGGTTCGTCGGGCTCACGGTGCCGCACGTCGCCCGGGCGCTCGTCGGCACCGGGCACCGCTGGGCCCTCCCCGCCTCCGCACTGCTCGGGGCCGCGCTCGTGCTGCTCGCCGACGTGATCGGCCGGCTCGTCGGGGGCTTCGCGGAGGTCGAGGTGGGGATCATCCTCGCCGTCATCGGCGGCCCGGTGTTCGTCGCCGTCGCCCGCCGGCGATCGCTGGTGGCGCTGTGACCGCGGCCGGGACGACCGACGTGACCGGCACCGCGGGCCCGTCCGTGCGCCGCGGTGTGCGGGTCGGCCCGATCGGTCTCGCGTGGCGACCCCGCGTGTTCGGGATGACGATCGCGGCGATCGTCGCGGCGCTGCTCCTCGTCGTGCTCGGCGTCGCGATCGGGTCGACGTGGATCGCCCCGGGGACCGTCATCCGCTCCCTGGTCGGCCTGGAGACCGGCCCCGACGCGTTCATCATCACCGTGCTGCGACTCCCCCGCGTGCTCACCGGCGCACTCGTCGGCCTGACGCTCGCGGTCGCCGGCGCCCTCACCCAGACCTTCACACGCAACCCCCTCGGGACCCCGGACATCATCGGTGTGACCTCGGGCGCCAGCGTCGGTGCCGTCGCCGCCGTTGTGCTGGGCGGCGGCTCGTACGCCATCGGCGCGGTCGTCCTCGGCAGCGGGATCCCGATCGCGGCCACCATCGGCGCACTCGTCGCCGCGATCGTCGTGTACGGACTCGGGTGGCGCGGCGGCGTGCAGAGCTACCGGCTCGTCCTCGTCGGGATCGGCGTCAGTGCCACGCTCGACGCGGTCACCAGCTACCTGCTCGTCCGGGCACAGATCACCCAGGCCGCCGCAGCGTCGCAGTGGCTCGTCGGCAGCCTGTCGAGCACCTCGTGGGCGAGTGTCTGGCCCCTGCTCGTCGTCGCCGGCGTCGCCGTCCCGATCGCCCTCGCGACCAGCGCGGCACTCGGCATCGGGCAGCTCGGGGACGAGGTCGCGGTCGGCGTCGGGCTCGGCATCCAGCGGCACCGTCTGCTCGTCATCGCCCTCGCCGTCGTGCTCACCGCGGCCGCCGTCGCCGCGGCGGGACCGGTCGGCTTCGTGGCGTTCGTCGTCCCGCAGATCGCCCTGCGGCTCGCCGGCACGAACCGCCCGCCGCTGCTGCTCTCCGCCGCACTCGGTGCGGTCCTCGTGCTCGCCGCGGACCTGCTCGCGCGCTCGGCCTTCCCGTGGCAGGTGCCCGTCGGCATCGTCACGACCGTGATCGGTGCGCCGTACCTGATCTGGCTCCTCATCCGCCACCGCAAGGAGATGTCCCGATGACGACGACCCCGGTCCTCGAAGCACGCGGCCTGTCCGTCGGCTACGAGCGGCACGCCGTGCTGAGCGGACTCGACCTGCGCATCGAGCGCGGCACCGTGACGACGTTCCTCGGCGCGAACGGCTGCGGCAAGTCGACGCTCCTCAAGGCGTTCGGCCGCGTGCTCAAGCCGATCGCGGGCGAGGTCCACCTCGACGGCGTCCCGATCCGCAAGGAGCCGAACCGTGCGGTCGCGCGGAAGCTCGCGATCCTCCCGCAGTCCCCGGTGGCCCCGGCCGGCACGAGCGTCCTCGACCTCGTGATGCGCGGACGCAACCCGCACCAGTCGTGGGCGAAGCCGTGGACCGCCGAGGACGCCGGCGTCGCCGAGGAGGCGATCGCCGCCACCGGCCTGACCGACGTCGCGCACCGGGACGTCGCGAGCCTCTCGGGCGGGCAACGGCAGCGCGCCTGGATCGCGCTCGTGCTCGCCCAGCGCGCCGACACCCTGCTGCTCGACGAACCCACCACGTACCTCGACCTCGCGCACCAGCTCGAGGTCCTCCGGCTCGTGCGGCGGATCAACCGCGACCAGGGCGCCACGGTCGTGATGGTCCTGCACGACCTCTCGCTCGCCGCGCGCTACTCCGACCGGCTCGTCGTGCTGCACGACGGCGGCGTCGTCGCCGACGGCTCCCCCGCCGAGGTGCTCACCCCGGCGGTGCTGCAGTCGGCGTTCGGGCTGCACGCGCGGGTCGTCCCCGACCCGGTGACCGGTGCGCCGATGGTGGTGCCGGAAGCAGACGAACACGACCTCGATCACGTCTCCGGACTCGCCAGCGCGTCGTTATTAGGTTAGCCTCTCCTAACGTGAAGCTCCGTTCCGTACTCCTCACCGCCGTGGCCGTGTCGGCCCTCCTCCTCACCGGCTGCTCGTCGACCGGGTCGTCGAACTCCGCGGGCTCCGATGCCAGCGCGTCCTCCGGCCCCTGGTCGTACGAGGACGCCACCGGCACCACAGTGAAGGTCGACCACACGCCGAAGCGCGTCGTGGTGCTCAACGACATCGCGATCTCCTTCGTCGAGTACGGCCTGCACCCGGTCGGCACCTTCGGGCAGCTCACGATGGCCGACGACGCCCGGTTCAAGGGCCTCGACACCGACGGCATCACGCAGCTCGGCACCGGCTACGGCGACATCGACCTCGAGCAGCTCGCCGCGCTCAAGCCGGACCTCGTCGTCACCTCGGTCTACCCGACGGACGAGCAGGGCACGATCGACACCAAGCAGCCCGGGTACGGGTTCAAGGACATGGCGCAGCAGAAGCAGATCGCCGCGATCGCGCCGGTCGCCCAGGTCAAGTGGGGCGGCAAGGGCCTCGACGTGATCAAGGACATCACCGGCCTGGCGGAGTCGCTCGGCGCGAAGCAGTCGAAGGTGGACGCCGCGGAGAAGCGCTTCGACACCGCCAAGGGCGAGCTCGAGACCGCGGCGAAGGACAGCGACCTCACCGTGGTGTCGATGTACGCCGACGGTGACGGCGCCTACGTCACCCGTCCGGCCGACGAGCCGACGCTGCAGATGTACACCGACTTCGGCGTCGACCTGGTGAACCCGAAGCCGAAGGGCTTCTACTGGGGCATCTACAGCTGGGAGAACGCGGGCCAGATCACCGGTGACGTGATCCTGCTGTCACAGCAGGGCTACCAGGTCGCCGACCTCGAGAAGCAGCCGACGTTCGCGGACAACGCCGCCCTGCAGGCCGGCCAGGTCCACAGCTGGACCTTCCCGGCGCTCGACTACGCGTCCCAGGCCGCGTACATGACGAAGCTCGCGGGCTGGCTGGACGACAGCAAGAAGCTGTCCTAGTCCAGCGGGAGCAGCGGCGCCCAGAACGCATCGGGGCCGTCGGCGACGACGGCGTCGGCCTCGAAGCGGAAGCCGTAGTCGCGGACGAACTCCGCGGCGCCGGCGACCTCGTCCTGGGCGTCGTCGCGCTCCGGCTCGAAGAGGTACACGCCGTGCCCCATCTTCACGCCGCTGTCGCTGATGACCGTGAGGTCCCAGCGCCCTTCCTCTGCCCGTTCGATCCGCACGACGGCGGCCTGCGCCTCGGTGAAGTCAGCCATGCCGCCGAGCGTACGTGCTGACCACTGGGCGCGCGCTGCCGGATCGCGGTAGGAACGAGGGATGACGCGCACCGGGTGGATGGAGGACGTCCTCGGTGCGCCGTACGAGCGACTCGAGCTCCCGCTCGGCGAGGACTCCGAGGGAGAGGTCGTCGCGACACTCGTGCGGCGACGACGTTCCCCCGCGGACCTGCTGCACGCCGGCGGGCCCCTGCGTGGCACCGACGTGCTGTACGTGCACGGGTGGTCGGACTACTTCTTCCAGACCGAACTCGCCGAGCGCGTCGAGCGGCTCGGCGCACGCTTCCACGCCCTCGACCTGCGGAAGTACGGCCGGAGCCTGCGCCCACGGCAGACCCCCGGGTTCGTCGACTCGCTCGAGACGTACGACGCGGACATCGCAGCAGCACTCGACGTCATCCGGGCCGAGCACCACGGCGAGCGCCGCCGCCTCGTGCCGATGGGCCACTCGACCGGCGGGCTCACGCTGTCGCTCTGGGCCGCCCGGCACCAGGAGGCCGTGGACGGGCTGGTCCTGAACAGTCCGTGGCTGGAGTTCCAGGCATCCGCGGTGGGGCGCGCGCTCGTCGCGCCGGTGATCAAGCTCGGGGCCCGACGGAACCCGCTCGCGCCGCTGCCGGCCGTCGACCCGGGGTTCTACACGCGCACCGTCTCGGCCACCGGCGAGGGGCGGTGGACGTACGACCAGGAGTGGCGTCCGGAGCGGGGGTTCCCGCTGCACCCGGGGTGGCTCGCGGCGGTGTTCGACGGCCAGGGGACGGTGGAGCGCGGCCTCGGGCTCACGATGCCGGTCCTGGTGATGCTCAGCGACAAGAGCATGCTGCAGCCCCGGTGGGACGAGGGCATGGCGCACGCGGACGTCGCGCTCAACGTGGACGCGGTCGCGCACCGTGCGCTGTCGCTCGGGGACGAGGTGACGGTGCGGCGACTCCACGGCGCCCTGCACGACGTGGTGCTCTCCGCTGGCCCGGTGCGCGAGCAGGCGTACGACGTCATCGGGCGATGGGCGCACTCCCTGGACCACTGACGCGGACCGGATCAGCGCAGGGCGGCGACCGCGGTCGTCGTGGCGGCCGCGACCAGGGCGTCGTCGGCGCTCGCGTCCGCCTGCCGGCCGGAGGTCATCACGATCACGACGAGCGGAGCGCGGCCTGCCGGGTACACGACAGCGATGTCGTTCCGGACGCCGTACTCCCCCGTTCCGGTCTTGTCGGCGACCGGCCACGCGGCATCGACCCCGGCGCGCACCGTGCCCGCCCCGGTCGTGTTGTCGAGCATCGTGTCGCGCAGGAAGGTCCGGTCGGTGGTCCCGAGCGTCGCACCGAGCAGCACCTTCCGCAGATCCGTCGCGAACTGCGTCGGCGTGGTGGTGTCACGGTCGTCGCCCGGCGTCGCCTGGTTCAGGTCCGGCTCGGTGCGGTCCACGTTCGTCACGCGGTCGCCGATGCCGCGCAGGTACTGCTCGACGGCCGCCGGCCCGCCGACCCGTTCGACGAGCAGGTTCGCCGCGGTGTTGTCGCTGAACCGCATCGCGGCGTCGATGAGCTCGCGGACGGTCATGCCGGTGTCCACGAACCGGCTGGTGACCGGGGCGTACGCGAGCAGGTCGCTGCGGTCGTAGTGCACGACGGTGTCGAGGTCGGCGTCCGAGTCGTGCGCGAGCACCGCCGCGACGATGAACGTCTTGTTGGTCGACGCGAACGGGAAGCGCTCGCCCGACCGGTACGCGACACGGTGCCCAGAAGCCGTGTCGATCGCGGTGACGCCGAGTCGGGCGTCGTGCCGGCGTTCGAGTGCGGCGAAGGCGCGGTCGGTGGACCCGGTGGACCCGCTGGACCCGGCCGACGCGGACGCGCTCGCCGACGCGGACGCGCTCGCCGTCGCGGCTCCGGCTCCGGCTCCGGCTCCGGCGATCGGTGACGCACTGCACCCGGTGAGCGCGATGGCCGCCGCGAGGACGACCGCCCCGGCGGTGATGGAGTTCCTGGTTCGCATGGTCCCAGCATCGTGCGTCCGTCCGATGCTGTCGAAGACCGGACGACACCGATCCATGCCACATCGGCATGGGATACGCTGCACCGCATGGACGTCGTCGCTGCCTGCCGCGTCCTGGTCGAGGTCGACGAACGCGGTGGTGTCACCCGTGCGGCCGCCGCCCTCGACATCGCCCAGTCGGTCGCGAGCCGTCGCATCGTGGCCCTCGAACGACACCTCGGCGGGCCGCTGCTCGAACGGAGCGCCCGGAGCGCCGTGCTGACCCCGTTCGGCAAGGACCTCGTGCCCTCCGCCCGCCGGCTCGTGCGGCTCGCGGACGAACTCGAGCTCGACGCCGACCGCGCCCGGCTCCGACCGGTGTCGATCGCCGTGCCGGAGACCTGCACCACGCGGGACCTCGCGGTCGCCGAAGCCGCCGCACGAGGCGCCGGCGTGCGGCTCGACCTGCGGCGGGAACCGCCGGCACGACGCGCCGAACTCGCGGCGGCACGGACGGTGCGGGTCGCGATCGTCGCCGTCCCGGCCGCCGGCGCACGGTGGCGGGTGCCGCTCGGCGCGGCCGGGCGACGCGACAACGACCGGACGCTCCGACTGGAGGGCCTGCGCACGCGTCGCACGGTCCGCCACCACGACGACGACCACGGGAGTCGCCTCCGCATCGGGCCGGAGGACGACGTGCCGCACGTCCGCGACGTCCTCGCCCGGGCGGCGGAGGCAGCGGGACTCCTGCCGGCCCAGCTGCCGACGGACGCCACGACGACGTCCTCGCTCGCCGCGGTCCTCGCCGACGGGGACCTGCTGCTCTGCTCCGAGGCGGAGTCCGCGGCGTACGGACTGCACTGGCGCCCGCTCGTCGGGATCGACCTGGCTCGCGGCTACGCCGTCGTCGCGGACAGCGAGCACGATGCCGAGGCCGTGGAGCGGGCGGCCGCGGACGAGCTCGCGGTGGCGCTGGGGGTGCCCGATGTCCGATGAGCGGTTCCTCGCCGGCGTCCGGCAGGGCCTGCGTGCGGCCGGGCTCCGCGCGTCGGTCCTCGTCCGCGACCTCGACACGGGCCAGGAGATCGCGCTCGACGCGGACGTCCAGCTCCCCGCCGCCTCGCTGACGAAGCTGCCGATCGCCCTCGCCGTGCTGGACCGTGTCGAGGACGGCCGTCTCGACGGTGCGCTCACCGTGACCGTGCCGGCCGGGAACCCCACCGAGGGCACACCCGGCACCGGACGGTTCCGGCACGCGGCCGTGATCGCTCTCGACGACCTGGTCTCCCTGGCGCTGACGATCAGCGACAACGGCGCCGCGGACGCCCTGCTCGACCTCGTGCCGCCCGCCGACGTCACGGCCGACCTCGACGCGCTGCACCTCACCGGCATCGCCGTCCGGCACCCGTTCCGAGACCTGTCCGACACCCCGCTCGAACGGTTCGCACCCGACGAGGCGCACCTCGCCCACACCCTCGCGATCCGTGGGTCGACGCCGGCGCACGGGCACCCCGTCCGGCAGCTCGACGTCGCGCGGACCAACACCGGCACGGCACGGGCGTGGGTCGACCTGCTCGCGGCGATCTGGAACGAACGGTGCGTCCGGCCCGCGGTCGCGCGCCGGCTCCGCGAGCACCTGCACGGCAACGTCATCCGGCACCGGCTCGCCCCCGACTTCGCGTCCGACGCATCGACCTGGGCGTCGAAGACCGGGACGCTCCTGAACCTCCGGCACGAGATCGGCGTGGTCGAGCACGCCGACGGATCCCGGTTCGCCGTCGCCGCACTGAGCGCGTCCGAGGTGGCGGCGAGCACCCAGCCGGCCGCCGAGGCCGCACTGGGCGCCGCCGCCCGCGAGCTGCACGACCGGCTCCGCGATCCGCGCTGACCGTCGGAGCGGTTCAGCCGGCTGGACGGGAGAACAGGTTCACGAGGTTGCCGTCCGGGTCGCGGAACAGCGTCGACCGGTTGCCCCACGGCATCGTCGTCGGCGGCAGCACCAGGTCGTCGAGGTCGGCCTGCAGCGCGTCGAACGCGGCGTCGACGTCGTCCACCAGGAACTCGACGACCACGCTGCCGTTCGACTGCGCGATCGGCGCATCGCTCGCCAGCATCGCGACGGTCGCCGGGGACGCCAACGCGAGCACCAGGCCGCCGGTGACGATCTCCGCGAAGACCGGAGCCGGACGGTTCGCGGTCGTGCCGGTCACGCGCTCGTAGAACGCGGTCATCCGGTCGAGGTCGTCGGTGATGATGCGGATGGATGCGAACTGCATGGTGGCCTTTCCGTCGGCCGCGGTGACCGACGAGCCGAGCATGCTCCGCGGTGGCGACAGCGTCCTGTCGGTGTTTCAGGAACCCGCAGACCGCAGTACCGGGCGGAGCACCCCGTGCGGGATGTCGAGCTCCTCGACGGCGACCGCCCTGGCCGGTGCCCGCTCCCCGGTCTCCTCGATCCGCAGCACCCGGTCGCCGCGGAACGCCCGGACGGCCTCGCGCAGCCGGCACCACGCGACGAGGTACCAGTCCTCGCCCTTCCCGATGTACCCGAGCGGTTCGACGAGGCGTTCGGACTCGGCACCGTGCGCGTCCCGGTAGGTCATCCGCACCACGTGTCCGTGGGCGAGCGCGTGTGCGAGTCCGGTCGGTGGCGCGACGCGATCGCCCGACTCCAGCAGGTGCACCCGGCTCGCGAGCCTGGCCGTCCGCGCCGCGTCGTCGTCCGCCAGCACCGCCGTCACCTTCCGGGCCGCGCTCGCAGCGGCGTCCCGGAACGGACTGCCGGCGAGCGTGCCGAGTCCGATCGACACGGCGAGCGCCTCGTCGACCGTGAGTCCGAGCGGCGGGAGCGTCGCCCGCGCGTCGATCGTGTACCCGCCGGTCCGCCCGGCGTCGGCCCAGATCGGCACGCCCGCCTCCTGCAGCGCGCGGAGGTCCCGCTCGACGGTCCGCGTGCTCACACCGAACCGCTCCGCCAGCCGGGCTGCGCTCCGGCGGGCCGGTGCCGCAGCACGGAGCTCCTCGACCAGTGCGTAGAGGCGGTCGGTCCGGTTCACACCAGGACCCTACGGCAGCGCGGCGGCTAGCCTCGCGCCATGGGACTCTCCGTCAGCGTCGACGACCGGATCCGCGCCCTCACGACCGCCCTGGCCGACACGGTGCCGGGGAGCGTCGTGGTGCTGCGGGGATCGCGAGCGGCGGGCACGGCGGACGAGTTCAGCGACGTCGACGTCCGCTGGCAGGTCGGCAGGAGCGGCGACCGCGCACTCGCGGACCTGCCGTCGGCGCTGGCCACCGTCGGCACGGTGGAGTCCCTGCGTCTCGATCCGGACGAGGAACCGGAACGACGACTCGTCTTCGTCCGGTTCGCCGGCTGGTCGCTCTTCGAACGCGTCGACCTCGAGGTGGTCGGAGCGTTCGGCGACACGACCCCGTCGTGGGTCCGACCGTGGTCACCGGCCGAGAGCGCACTCATGAACGCGATCGCCGCGGTCAAGGCGGACCGCCGTGGGGGCGGCGACGTCGACGGGCTCCTGGCACGCGGAGCGGCGCGCCTCGGTGCCCCTGCCCCGACCGGATCGGTGGCCGAGCGGATCGTCGCGGTCGTCGACGCGGCGGTCCGCGCCGACCCGGCGCAGCAGGAACTCGCGACCAGGGTCCGCGCGCTCGTCACGTGATCCGGGGCCGGCCACGGCCGGACGGGAGGCCCGGGTCGGCGCCGCCACGGGCCTCCCGTCCGCCGTCGCGGCCGTCGCGCCCCGCTGCGGACATCGCGCCCCGGCGTGACAGGGCGCGATGTCCGCGGCGGGGCGCGATCCACCCGCTGCGCGCGCGGGGCGCGACCCGCGTCAGGAACACGACAGGCGTTCCACGGTGGCGTGCGCGCCGTCGGCGATCAGTCCGTCGAGGGCGTCGCGGTACGCCGCGACGAAGCGCTCGTCGTCGACGAGGTCACCGAAGACCTGCCGGTTCGCGATGAAGGCGAGCCGGTCGTCACGCTGCGTCCGTGCGATCGCGGTGAGCGACTCGGCGAGCCGGTCGACGATCTCGATCGGTTCGCCGGACTCGTCCGTGCCCTCGTCGTACCGTGCCCAGGAGGCGACGATGCCGGCGGACAGCGCGACGGGGCCGCCGGACGCGAGGTTCTCGCGGACGACCGGCAGGAGCCACTTCGGGATGCGGTCGCTCGACTCGGCGCAGAGCCGGGCGAGGGTGTCCCGCACCTCGGGGTTCTGGAAGCGCTCGATGAGCGTGGACTTGTAGTCCTCGAGGTCGATCCCGGGGACGGGCGTGAGCGTCGGGGTGCCCTCCTCGTCCATGTAGCGCCGGAGGAACGTCGCGATCGCCGGGTCCTGCGTGGCCTCGTGCGCGTAGCGGTACCCCGACAGGTACCCGAAGTAGCACAGGCCCTGGTGGCTCGCGTTGAGCAGCCGCAGCTTCATCAGCTCGTACGGCTCGACGTCGTCGACGAGCTGCACGTCGGCGTGCTCGTACGGCGGGCGGCCGGCGGGGTGCGCGTCCTCGAGCACCCACTGGAAGAACGGTTCCGCGACGACGGGCCAGGCGTCCTCGATGCCCAGGTCGTCGCGCACGGCGGCTCGGTCGTCGTCGGTGGTGACCGGCGTGATCCGGTCCACCATCGAGTTCGGGAAGCTGACGTGCTCGTCCATCCAGTCCGCGAAGGCGGGGTCCTGGAGTCGCGCGTACGCGGTGAACATGGCTCGGGCGACGTGCCCGTTCCCCTGGATGTTGTCGCACGACATCACCGTGAACGGCTCGATCCCCCGGTCGCGGCGGCGTCGGAGCGCCGCGACGACCAGACCGAACACGGTGTGCGGGGGCCCGTCTCCGCGGAGGTCCGCGACGACGCCGGGCTCGTCGGCGACGAACTCGCCCGTGACGTGGTCGAAGTTGTAGCCGCCCTCGGTGATGGTCAGGCTGACGATCCTGGTCTCCGGCGAGGCCATCTTCTCGACCACCGCGTCCGGGTCGTCGACGGCGAGCATGTAGTCGACTATGCTGCCGATCACCCGGGCCTCACGGGTGCCGTCGGCGTGCTTGAGCACGAGCGTGTACAACCCGCCCTGGTCGGCCATCGCGGCTGCCATCCGACGGTCCTGCTCGAGGACGCCGACGCCGCAGATCCCGTACTCGCGGGCCTCGCCGCGCTGCAGGAGCCGGTCGACGACCATCGCCTGGTGTGCGCGGTGGAAGCCGCCGACGCCGAAGTGGACGATGCCGGCGGTGATGCCCGTGCGGTCGTAGGTCGGGACGGCGACGCCACTCGATGCGATCTCGTCGAGGGTCTCCGGGGACAGGCGGACGGGCATCGGTACTCCTTCGTACGGGCGGTCGGTGTCGCCAGTCTCCCACTGCGCGGGGGACAAATCTGAGCGTCCGCTCGGACTTGTTGCACCGAGTGCATCGATGCACTTAGTGTGCTCTCTCGTGACCCTGTCGATCGACCGCCGTGCTGCCCTCAAGGCGAAGCACCGCGCGGCCATCCTGCAGGCGGCGCGCGACCTGGTCGAGGAGCGCGGCGGACGCGGCTTCAGCGTCGACGAACTCGCCGCGCGAGCGGACGTCGCCCGCCGGACGGTCTTCAACCACTTCTCCTCGCTCGACGAGGTGCTGCTCACCGTCTGCGAGGAAGTGCTCTCGGTGATCATCGACCGGTTCCTCGCAGACATGGCGAACACCCCGATCGGCGACGGCTCGCGGTCCTCGATGTTCGACGAGATCGAGTCCGCCGCGCGCGGCGCAGACCTCGCACGGGCGATCGTGCAGATGAAGTCGATCATCGGCGAACCCGACGACGTCGCGGACGCCCGCGCCGCGATCCTCACCCAGACGGCGTTCGCCCGGGTGACCGAGCGCCTCCGGGTCGAGGTCCGCCGGCGGCACCCCGCCGCGGACGCCCTCGACGCGGCGCTGCTCGTCGAGTCGCTCATGAGCGGCATCGTCGTCATCGCCGAACACTGGCTCCAGACCACCGGCCCGCGCCTCGACCAAGAGGCCCTGGACGACTGGGACGCCCTGCTCGCACGACTCGTGCACAGCGTTCGCAGCGGGTACATGCCCGCGCACTGAGACCGCACCACCAGGGGTCCACCGGCGCACCCCGCCCATCCAGCACCAACCACGACGAAAGGAACGGGGCACCGCATGGCCGGTCTGCTCTACCGCCTCGGACGATTCTCCGCACGGCGACACTGGCTCGTGATCATCTCGTGGATCGTGATCATGGGGATCGCGGGCGGCACGTACGCCCTGTTCTCCGGCTCGATCTCCTCGTCGATCACCATCCCCGGCACCAAGACCAGCCAGGTGCAGGACGAGCTCGCGGACAAGTTCCCGAGCGCGAACGGCGGCAACGGCACGCTGGTGTTCGAGACGAAGGACGGCAAGGCCTTCACGGACTCCCAGAAGACCGAGGTCGCCGACTTCCTCAAGGACCTCGAGGACCTGAACGGCGTCAAGGGCGCCACGTCGGGCTTCGACACCCAGAAGCAGCTCGACGACCAGCGGCAGAAGCTCGTCGACGGCAAGCAGGACATCGCCGACGGCCGGACGAAGATCGAGGACGGCCAGAAGCAGCTCGACGCGCAGAAGCAGCAGCTCGAGGACGGCAAGGCCCAGATCGCGAGCGCCCAGGCCCAGCTCGACGCGCAGAAGCAGCAGGCAGCGGCGGAGGGTGCCGCGGCCACCGGTGCCGCAGCCCAGGCCGCGCAGGCGCAGCTCGCGCAGGCCCAGGCGCAGATCGACGCCCAGCAGGCACAGATCACCGCGGGCGAGCAGCAGATCGCCGAGGCGCAGAAGACGATCGACACGAACACGCAGAAGCTCGACGACAGCGAGAAGGAGCTCGAGCAGGGCACGAAGCTCCTCGACCTGTCGAAGGACATCCGCTTCGTCTCCTCGGACGGCAGCGCCGCGATCGGCACCGTGCAGTTCACGAAGTCCACCTACGAGGTGCCGCAGAGCACCAAGACCGCGATCTCCGACAAGGCCGACGCCGCGAAGATCGACGGCGTCGACGTGTTCGTCTCGAACGACATCGCGCAGGGCGTCCCGTCGATCCTGGGCCCGGGCGAGATCGCCGGTGTCATCATCGCCGCCCTCGTGCTGTTCTTCATGCTCAGCACCGTCATCGGCGCCGCGGTGCCGCTCGTCAGCGCCCTGCTCGGCGTCGGCGTGGCATCGCTCGCCGCGCTGTCGTTCTCGAGCCTCGTCGAGTTCATCTCGGTGACGCCGGTCCTGGGGGTGATGCTCGGCCTGGCGGTCGGCATCGACTACTCGCTGTTCATCCTCAACCGGCACCGGACCCAGCTCAAGCAGGGCATGCAGGTGCACGAGTCGATCGGTCTGGCGAACGGCACGTCGGGCAACGCCGTGGTCTTCGCGGGTGCGACCGTCATCGTCGCCCTGCTCGCGCTGAACATCACCGGGATCCCGTTCCTCGGCCTGATGGGGACCGTCGGTGCCGTCGCGGTGTTCTTCGCCATCCTGATCGCCACGTCCTTCACCCCCGCGCTGCTCTCGCTGATCGGCATGCGGATCCTCCGGAAGAAGGAGCGGGAGCGCATCGGCAACACGGACTCCACGCGGGTCCCGAACAAGCCGATGTCGACCTGGCGCGCGGTCATCACGCTCGTCGCCGGCATCGCGGTGCTCGGCACGATCGCACTCCCCGCCACGCAGATGCGCCTCGGCCTGCCGACCGGCGCGTCCGAGTCCGTCGACTCCAGCCAGTACAAGGCGTACAAGAGCCTGAGCGACGAGTTCGGCGCCGGCCAGAACGGTCCGCTGCTCGTCGTGGCCACGCTGCCGTCGTCGATCAGCGAGGACGACGTGACCGCCACCGAGGTCACCATCGGCCAGGCGATCGCGAAGAACTCCGACGTCGACGCCGTGCTGCCGATCGGCGCGTCGAAGGACCGCTCGATCATCGCCTTCCAGGTGAAGCCGAACGGCGGTCCGGACAGCGTCTCCACCGAGGAGCTCGTCAAGGACCTGCGGACGCAGAAGGTGACCGTCGACGACGGCAAGGCCACGCTCGGCGTCGCCGGCAACGCGTCCGCGAACATCGACGTGTCCGAGAAGCTCTCGAACGTGCTGCCGCTCTACCTCGCGGTGGTCGTCGGCCTGTCGCTGATCATCCTGATCATCGTGTTCCGGTCGTTCCTGGTCCCGATCACCGCGACCGCGGGCTTCATCCTGTCGGTCCTGGCGGCCTTCGGTGGCCTGACCGCGATCTACCAGTGGGGATGGCTCGGCAGCGTGTTCGGGGTGCACGACCCCGCACCGATCCTGAGCTTCCTGCCCATCATCGAGATCGGCATCCTGTTCGGGCTCGCGATGGACTACCAGCTGTTCCTGGTGTCCGGCATGCGCGAGGCGTACGCCCACGGCGCCAGCGCCAAGGTGGCCGTCCAGCGTGGTCTGCACGCCGGCCGAGCGGTGGTCACGGCAGCGGCGATCATCATGATCTCGGTGTTCGCGGGCTTCATCTTCTCGGACTCGTCCACGATCAAGCCGATCGGCTTCGGCCTGGCGTTCGGTGTGCTCGTCGACGCGTTCGTCGTCCGCATGCTGCTCATCCCGGCGGCGATGCACCTGCTCGGCAAGAGCGCGTGGTGGTTCCCGAAGTGGCTCGACCGCATCGTGCCGGACGTCGACGTGGAGGGCGCGAAGCTCGAGCGCTCCCACCCGGTCGCCGGCCACGAGTCGGAGTCGACGCACACCGGGACGCACGCGCTCCCCGTCGAGCCGGACGCCAACGCGCACGAATCGGGGCACCCGCCGGCGCACCGCGCCTAGCCGGCGCACCGCGTCGACGCACCACGGGAGGCCCGGTGCCGGTCCACGAGACCGGCACCGGGCCTCCCGTCGATCGTTCGTGGGCGAACGGTACACTCGTCCGCATGGCCAAGACGGAGACCGACCCGCTCGCCCTCGACCGGCAGCTCTGCTTCGCGCTCGCGGCCACCAGCCGCAGCGTGATCGGGCTCTACCGCGACCTGCTCGAACCGATGGGCCTGACGCACCCGCAGTACCTCGTGATGCTCGCCCTCTGGGAACACGATCCCCGCTCCGTCCGCGAGATCGCCGGCGAACTCCGGCTCGACTCCGCGACGCTGAGCCCACTGCTCAAGCGCCTCGAGGCATCCGGCTACCTCCGTCGCAGCCGCAGCACCGCCGACGAGCGGCAGCTCGAGGTGTCCCTGACGACCGCAGGACGAGCACTCCGCGACCGCGCCCGCGAGGCCCCCCTCGCCGTCGCCGACCGCCTGGGCTGGCCGCTCGCGCGACTCGAGGCACTCAAGGACGAGCTCACCGAACTCCTGACGGTCGTCGACGAGCTCTGACGATCGGAGCTCGTTCGTGCAACAATGGTGAGTGCACGAACGAAAGGACGACCGTGGGACGCTTCGGCAGCTGGTACGAGCGGTGGAACACCACCCTCATCCGCAAGATGGGCCCGTCGCAGATCGGCGCCGGACACCCGGAGGGCGTCGACGACCGCAGCGTCGACCGACCGTGCCCGATGTGCGGCAAGCCCCTGTCCCGGCACCAGGTGATCCGACCCGAGGGCCAGATCCGCTCGTCCACCCTGGTCTGCCCGCGCGACTGAGCGCACCGCACCGCGCCCGACCGCGCTGCACTGCACCGCACTGCGCCTGACAATCCGCCCCGTCTCGGAATTGCACCGCGCAACACGTCGTTCCCCTTCGACGTGAAGCTCTTCGAACCCGCCACCTTCGGCGCACTCCCCCTCGCGAACCGCATCGTCATGGCCCCGCTCACGCGTGTGCGCGCCGGCGAACACGGCATCCCGAACGACCTCCTGGTCGAGCACTACCGCCAGCGCGCTGGCCTCGGCCTGATCGTCACCGAGGGCACCTGGCCCGTGCAGGAGGGCCGCTCGTACCCCGGCCAGCCCGGCATCGAGACCGACGAGCAGATCGCCGGCTGGCGCCGCGTCGCCGACGCCGTGCACGCCGAGGGCGGCACGATCGTGATGCAGCTCATGCACGGCGGCCGCGTCTCGCACCCGGAGATCTCCGGCACCCCGCGCATCGTCGCCCCGAGCGCACTCGCCGCCCCGGGTCAGACCCACACCGCGACCGGCAAGGTCGACATGCCGGTCCCCCACGAGCTGACCACCGCCGAGGTCCAGGACGCCGTCCAGGGCTTCGTGCAGGCCGCCCGCAACGCGATCGCCGCCGGACTCGACGGCGTCGAGGTGCACGGCGCGAACGGCTACCTCGTGCACGAGTTCATGTCGTCGGCGTCGAACACCCGCACCGACCAGTACGGCGGCTCGCCGGAGAACCGCGCGCGCTTCGCGATCGAGGTCACGACCGCCGTCGCCCAGGCCATCGGCGCCGACCGCACGGGCATCCGACTCTCCCCCGAGCACGGCATCCAGGGCGTCGTCGAGGACGACCCGGCGGACGTGCTGGCCACCTACACCGCCGTCGCGGAGGGCCTGGCGCCGCTCGGCCTGGCGTTCCTCGACGTCCTGCACGCCGAGCCGACGGGCGACCTGGTGCAGCACGTCCGCCGCACGGTGGGCGCCCCGTTCATCGCGAACTCCGGCTTCAGCGCGCTGACCACCCGTGACGAGGCACTCGCACTCGTCGACGGCGGCCACGCCGACGGCGTCGGTGTCGGCCGCGCCGCGATCGCGAACCCGGACCTCGCCCACCGCTGGGAGCAGGACGCCGAGCTCAACGAGCCGCGCCCCGAGCTCTTCTACGGTCAGGGCGCCGAGGGCTACACCGACTACCCGACGCTGGCCGACGTGCGCGGCGCGACCGTCGCGTAGTCCCCGGCCCGGGAACGGACGGGAGGCCCGTGGCGGACCCGCCACGGGCCTCCCGTCGTCCTGGGGCTGGTTCGAGCGTCAGGACGCGTCGGCCTGCGCTCGCGTCGCGTCCCCTGCGGCTCTGGTCACTGGCTCGAACTCCGCACGTACCTCGTCGTGGCCGAGGACAGCGTCGACGAGACGGTCCTCGGTGACCGAGTGGACGGTGAGGGTGACGCGCTCCACCGGCACGACGGTCGTCGTGACGACGACCTGCTCCTCACGCAGGACGACGACGACCGGCGCACGGTCGGCCGACGGCTGGTTGGTTCCCGGGAGGGACGCCCCGCTGTCGAGGGGCTCACGCGTCAGGCGGACCTCCTCGTGACGCACGTCGAGGGTGACGGTCCGCTGCTCGGTGATGATGCATCGTTCGAGGCGGACCCGTTCGGTGGCGAACACCTCGGTGCTGACCAGCAGTCGTTCCTCGCGTCGGACGACGTCGATGCCCTCGTCGTCGCCGAACGCGTGGTGTCGGTGGTGCCGGTGGTGCCTGTCGTTGGGGGCGTTCATGGTCTCTCCGTTACGGCTGCGCGATGGGGGCTCGTGCGGGACGGGCGTCGGCTCCGCTCGAAGTGCGCAGAGCCGACGCCCGAAGGGTGTCTCAGCGGGTCCGGTGGCCGCTCCCGCTCGACGCCGGTACGGCGCGCTTCGCCGTGTCGGCCGCCTGCTTCGCTTGCTCGGTCACGGACGGTGCCGCCTGCGCGTGCTGCTGGATCTTCGGCACCTCTGCCTCCGCCCGGTCCAGGATCGACTCCCAGCGCTGCTGCATCGGCTTGACGAGGCCGCCGCCGGCTCCGACGATCACCACGCCCGCGATGATGGCGAGGACCGTGATCAGGATCGGGGTGGTGACGGTCGTCGCGATCCCGACCTGGTTCAGCGCCGCCGTGGCCCCGAGGAACAGGATGAAGACCGCGACGACGGTACCGAGGACCCGGCCGTAGGACAGCCCGCCCAGGGTGTTCTGGATCAGGCCCTTCACGGCCGCGGCGATCGCGGCAGCGATCACGACGATGATGATCGCGACGATGATCCGCGGGAGGAATCCGATGATCCCGGCCAGCAGGTCACTGACCGGGTTCGGCCCGAAGACGCCGAAGGCGAACTGGAGCACGAAGAGCACCAGCGTGTAGTAGATGATCTTCGACACGATGTCGGAGGCGTCGAGCTTCGAGTTCGACAGCGCCTTCTTGATGCCGCCACGCTCGACTGCGCGGTCGAAACCGACCTTCGAGAGCAGCCGCGAGAGTCCCTTCTCGATGAGCTTCGCGACGATCAGGCCGACGACCAGGATGAGGAGGAACAGGAGCGCGAGCGGGACGAACGCGATGACCGCGGCGAGTCCGTTCTGCAGGGCAGCGGGGAAGTCCATGGGAGCGCCTTTCGGGTGCGGTGTCAGGAACGGGTGTCGGGGTCGACGGCGGAGGTGTCGTGCGTCGTCGTGCGGTCGGCATCGGGTTCGACGAGGTCGATCTCCTCATGGGCGACGTCCGCGTCGACCGCCTGCTGCTCGGTCACGGTCTCGGTACCCAGGCGGACGCGCTCGACCGGGACCGTCTCCTTCGCCGTGACCACCCGCTCCGCGGTGAGGACGACCTCGTGCTCCTCCTCGCTCAGGTCCGGACCGCTCAGCGCATCGGACGCGTTCGCCTCGGTGATCGGTTCGCGGGAGAGCGTGACCTCGTCGTGGCTGACCGGCACGTTCGTGGTGACGTGCTCGGTGACGACGTGCTTCCGCAGGCGTGCCCGGCCGGCTTCGACGCGCTCGGTCCCCACGTGGAGGCGCTCCTCGGACCGCGTCATCGCGTCGTCCGTCGTCGGACCGGAGGTGTCGTGCCCCTGGATCGCGTGGCCGTCAGCGTCCTGGTCGTACAGCGGCGACCCGGCCGGTGCGCCCTCGTCGGAGCCGCCACCGATGCCGTAGTACGTGTAGAGCGCCTGTTCGTCGGCCGGGTCGAGCTCACCATCGACCTCGACGCGCGGTGCGTCCTTGACGACGGCCTTGTCATGGGTGATCCGGAGGACCCCGTCGTCGAACGAGGCGTCCTGGAGCGGTGCGAAGGACTCGGACGTTCCGAACAGGCCGGTACGGACGGTCACCCAGGTCGGGCGCTGGGCGTCGTCGACGTAGACCTGACCGACGGTGCCGATCTTGGCGTCGTCGCTGCCGCGCACGTCGGTGCCGGCGAGTTGGTCGAGGGTGCTGCTGTCGATCATGGTGATGCTCCTTCCCCGGCATGACGCACGGGGTTCGATGGTGCGGAGAGACGAGGCGACGGCTTCGGTCCGGGTCGGACCTGCAGTCCTCGATGTGCGGTGGAGACCATCGGCGTTGTGCGGCAGAGCGACACGGACGGGATCCGCATGCCGGCACAAGGGCCACCTCAGGAGACTTACGGTGTAAGCCAGGCCTGGAGCTTACAGCGTAAGCCCCGGTAAAGTGAAGCCCCTGGCACCGATGGACATCCGGAGCCGCACCACCGCCGGCGAACGGCAGATCTGCGAGGACCCCTCCGTGGCCGAACGCTCGACGACGAACCGCTCCGAATCCTCGGGTCCACGACTCAGCCGGGACCTGATCGTCGCGGCGGCACTGCACCAGATCGACCGCTCCGGGACGCAGGGGCTCTCGATGCGGTCGCTCGCGCAGGAACTCGGCGTCGAGGCGATGTCGCTGTACCGGTACGTGCACGGGAAGGAAGACCTGCTCGAGGGCGTCGTCGCGTCACTGATGAGCGAACTGACCGCGCGCCTCGACGAGGCCGAGGGCGACCACTGGCAGACGTTCCTGCAGACCGTCGCGCACGAGGTCCGCCGCATCGCGACGGACCATCCCAGGGCCTTCCCGCTCGTCGCGACCCGACACCCTGCTGCCCCGTGGCTCCGTCCCCCGCTGCGCAGCGTCGAGGTCGTCGACACGTTCCTCAGCGCGATGACGACCGCGGGGTTCTCCGACGGCCAGGCCGTCAACGCCTACCGGGCGTTCAGCAGCTTCCTGCTCGGCCAGCTGCTGCTGCAGTCCGTGGTGCGCGGGGCGGAGACCAGTCCGGCCGAGGAGCCACTCGACGAGGGCGATGCGGACGTCCCGGAGGGCGACGGCTCCATGTCCCTCGACACCGCACCAGAGGTCCGTCGACTGCGTGCACTGCTCAGCGAGGACCGCAGCGACGAGGAGTTCGAGGTCTCCCTCGAGGCGCTGCTCGACCGCCTGGACAGGGAAGTCTCGCAGTAGTCCCGCTATACGACGAAGGGCCCCGGCATCGCCGGGGCCCTTCGTCTGTTCGGTGTTCCGTGCGCTCGAAGGGACTCGAACCCCCAACCTTCTGATCCGTAGTCAGATGCTCTATCCATTGAGCTACGAGCGCATGGCTGCCGTAGCGGCCGTGGAAGACTCTACAACAGGTGCGGCGCGGGCGCCAATCGAGGCCGTCCCGCCCGGACGCTCGGCGTGTCGCCGGACTAGAGCGCCGCGAGCTCCTCGTCGAAGACCTCGGCGAGGAAGACCTCGAGTGCCTGCCACGAACGGTGGTCGGCGCGCGCCTGGTACTGCGCTCCGTGGTCCGGCGCGTCCGTCCCCGGCACGGCGAAGGCGTGCATCGCCCCGGCGTAGGTGACGACCTGCCAGTCGACGTCGGGCGCTCCCCGCATCTCCTCCTGCCACGCGGCGACCTTCGCGTCCGGGACGACGGGGTCCGCGGCGCCGGTGAGGACCAGCAGCTTCGCGCGGATCTCCGTCGCGTCGGACGGGTCGTGGGTGACCAGGTTGCCGTGGAAGGAGACGGCTCCGGCGAGGTCGGCGCCGGTGCGGGCGAGCTCGAGGGCGGCGGACCCGCCGAAGCAGTAGCCCATCACGACGACGCGGGAGTGGTCCACGTCCGGGTCGGCACGCAGGCGGTCGAGCCCGGCCTGGACGCGGGCGCGCATCAGCGGGAGGTCCTGGTAGAACGATCCGGCCACCTGTCCGGCGGTGTCGTCACCGGGACGGATGCCCTCGCCGTAGACGTCGGCCCCGAACGCGACGTAGCCCAGGCGCGCGAGCATCGTCACCCGGGCCTCGACGTGCTCGTTCACCCCGTGCCAGTCGTGCACGACGAGGACGGCCGGACGGGGACCGGTGACGGCAACGTCCTTCGCGAGGACGCCGAGGAGCGCGGTGCCGTCGTGGTCGTAGCGGACGGGCTCGACACGGATGTCGGCACCGGCGGGCTCGGGAACGGTCTGGAGGACGTCGTCGATCGTGGTCATGACGCCGACGCTACGCGTCGATGTTGTCCCATCCGTCCGGGCCCGACGACCCGGCCGCGTAGTCGTCGAGGTCGACCTTGCCGGCGCGCCACGCGGTGAGGAACGGCTCGACGACCTTCCAGCCCTGGACGGCGCTGTCCCCGCGCACGGACAGGGTCGCGTCGCCCTCGAGCACGCCGGCGAGGACTTCGCCGTAGGCGCTCAGCCGTCCCGGGTTGAAGGTCGTCTCGAGCGTCGTGTGGTCGATCGTGTACGGGTCGCCCGGGCCGTTCACGTTGAGCTCGAGCTGCATCTGGTCCGGGGCGATCCAGATGCGGAGCCGGTCCGGTCGCTGCGCGCCCGTCAGCCCGTCCGGGACGTGCGGCGAGTCCTTGAACGTGACGATGACCTCGCGGCGCTGGCGCCCGAGCGCCTTCCCCGAGCGGAGCGTGAACGGCACGCCCGCCCAGCGCCAGTTCGCGATCTCGAGGGTGATCTGGGCGAGCGTCTCGGTGCCGATCGAGGGGTCGACGCCGTCCTCGTTCACGTACGACGGCAGGCTCCGGTCCCCGACCTGGCCCGCGGTGTACCGGGCGCGCTTGCCGGCGGTCAGGGGGTCGCCGCCCCACGGACGGACGGCGCGCAGGACGAGTTCCTTCTGCGTGCGGAGGTCGTCGGCGTCGATCGAGGCGGGTGCCTCCATCGCGACGACGGCGAGCACCTGCAGCAGGTGGCTCTGGATCATGTCGACGAGCGCGCCGGCCTTGTCGTAGTAGCGCGCCCGGCCCTCGAGCCCGAGGGTCTCGTCGTAGACGATGTCGACACGCGCGACGTGCACGGACGACAGCAGCGGCTCGACGATCCGGTTCGCGAAGCGCAGGCCGAGGAGGTTCAGGACGGTGGACCGCCCGAGGAAGTGGTCGACGCGGTGGATGCGCTCCTCGGGGAGGAACGAGTGCAGCACGTCGTTGAGGTGCTCGGCGCTGGCGGCGTCGGTGCCGAACGGCTTCTCGAGCGCCAGACGGGTCCCCGTCGGCAGGTCGAGGTGCGCGAGCACCTCGCAGCTCTTCTCGGTGACGGCCGGCGGCAGCGCGAAGTACACGGCCGGGTCGTGGTCGCAGTCGGCGAGCAGGGTCGTCAGGTCGTCGGCGCTCGTGACGTCGGCCTTGCGGTAGCGGGACGCGTCCACGACGCGCTGGAGTCGGTCGGACAGCTTCGAGGAGCCGGAGGCGCCCTCGTCCTCCTCGTTCTTCGAGGCCTGGGCGTTCGTGAACGCGTCGTGCACGAGCTGCTTCCACGCGGTGTCGTCGAGGTCCTCGGTGCCGGCTCCGACGAGCTGGACGTCCCAGTCCTCCTTCACCTCCAGCAGGGTCGCGAGCCCGGGCAGGAGCAGGCGCTTCGAGAGGTCCCCGCTGGCACCGAGGATGAGGAGTGTGGTCTGGAGGGTCGCCATGACCCAGAACGTAGTGGTCACGACTCCACGTCGTTCCAATACTGTGGGAACCGGAACGGCGCGAGGGAGCACCATGACGACTGAGGACACCGGACGACGACTGCGCGTGGTCGTGGTCGGGACGGGCATGATCGCGGCGGTGCACGTCCGCGCCGCGCGGGCCGCGGGAGCCGAGGTCCTGGGCGTCCTCGGCCGGAACGCCGAGCGGTCCGTCCAGGTCGCCGCGCAGCTCGACCTGCCCCGCGGGTACGCCGACCTCGACGAGGTGATCGCGGACGCCCCCGACGTCGTGCACGTCTGCACGCCGAACGACCAGCACCACCCGCAGGCGCTCGCGGTGATCCGCGCCGGCATCAACGTCGTGTGCGAGAAGCCGCTCGCGGTGTCGAGCGCACAGGCCCTCGAGCTCGAGCGCGCCGCTGCCGAGGCGGGCGTGGTGGCGACGGTCCCGTTCGTCTACCGGTTCCACCCGATGGTGCGGGAGGTCCGCGCGAAGATCGCCGACGGGGACCTCGGGCGCGTGCTCGCGGTGCACGGCCACTACCTGCAGGACTGGATGCTCGACGAGGACTCCTCGTCGTGGCGGGTCGACGCGGGCTCCGGTGGGCTGTCCCGCGCCTTCGCGGACATCGGCTCGCACTGGTGCGACCTGGTCGAGTTCGTCACCGGCGAGCGCTTCGCGACCGTGAGCGCGGTGACCGACATCGTCTACCCGACCCGGCCGGCCGCGTCGGGCCCGTCGTTCTCCGGTTCGCCGGACCCGGACCCGGTGGGCGACGCCGGCACCAGGGCCGAGGTCACCACCGAGGACACCGCCGTGGCGACGTTCCGCACCGGCTCCGGCCGGATCGGCAACGTGGTGATCTCCCAGGTCGCGGCGGGCCGGAAGAACCGCCTGTGGTTCGAGGTCGACGGCACCAGGGGCTCCGCGGCGTTCGACCAGGAGAGCCCGGAGTCCGCGTGGTTCGGCAACGAGCGGGGCGCGCAGGTCCTCGTGCGGGACCCGGCACAGGGCTCCCCCGACCAACGACGCCTGGCGATCGTGCCGTCCGGGCACCCGCAGGGATACCTGGACGCGTTCGCCGCCTTCGTCGCCGACACGTACACCGCCGTCCGGACCGGGACGGCTCCCGACGGCCTCCCGACCTTCGCCGACGGCGCCCGGTCAGCGCAGATCATCGACGCCGTCGTCGCCAGTGCGGGCGACGACGCCTGGAAGGAGATCGCATGAAGCTCGGGATGCTGACCGCCTGCCTGCCCGGGTGGTCCCTCGACCGGATCGCGGAGTTCGCGGCCGCGCAGGGCTACGAGCGGCTCGAGGTCGGAGTCTGGCCCGGGACCGGCGGCCGGGACTTCGAGGCCGCGCACCTGCCGGTGGCGACCTTCACCGACGAGGACGCTGCCGCCACCAGGGACCTGCTGGACCGCACGGGGCTGGAGATCTCCGCGCTCGCGTACTACGAGAACAACCTGCACCAGGACCCGGCACGGCGCGACGAGGTCCGCGTGCACCTCAAGCACGCGATCGACGCCGCGCAGGTGCTCGGGGTGCCGTACGTCGGGACCTTCATCGGCCGCGACAACACGAAGTCCGTCCGCGACAACATGGCGGAGGGCGACCGGGTGCTGCCGGAACTCGTCGACTACGCCGGCGAGCGCGGCGTGCGGCTCATCATCGAGAACTGCGTGATGGAGGGCTGGCACCCGGACGGCTACCCGGGCAACCTGGCGTACTCCCCCGAGCTCTGGGACTGGGTGACCGGGCTCGGGTTCGGACTGAACTGGGACCCGTCGCACCTGACGTGGATCGGCATCGACCCGGTCGAGACGATCCTGCCGTTCGCGGAGCACATCGTGCACGCGCAGGCGAAGGACCTGGAGCTGTTCCCGGCCGAGCGCAACGCGTACGGCTTCTTCGGGAAGGTCGACAAGGGCGACGACCCGTGGGACATGGGTTGGTGGCGGTTCCGGGTGCCGGGCCGCGGGGTCGTGGACTGGCCGCACGTGGTCGACCGGCTCTACGAGGCCGGCTTCGACGGCACGCTGAGCGTCGAGCACGAGGACCCGCTGTGGGGCGGGACCGACGAGAAGGTCCTCGAGGGTCTGCGGATCGCGCACCGGACGCTGCGTCCGCTCATCGCCGTCGAGTGACAGCGCGCTCAGGCCGTCCCGCGCACGCTGGGAGCATGAGCACGACCGTGAGCGACTTCGTCATCGACCGCATCAAGGCATGGGGCGTCTCGCGCGTCTTCGGGTACCCGGGGGACGGGATCGGCGCCTTCGACGGAGCGCTCGGCAAAGCAGCGGCGAAGGGCGAGGGGCTGGAGTACGTCCGCCCGACGCACGAGGAGATCGCCGCCCTGATGGCGACCGCGCACGCCAAGTTCACCGGCGAGGTCGGCGTCTGCATCGCGACTTCGAGCCCCGGCGCGTTCCACCTGCTGAACGGCCTGTACGACGCGCAGATGGACAACCAGCCCGTCGTGGCGATCGTCGGCCAGCAGGGTCTGGCGTCGCTCGGGTCGTTCACCCAGCAGGAGTCGAACCTGGAGCGGGTCTTCGCCGACGTCGCCTGCTACGTCCAGACGGTCACGACCCCGGAGGCCGTCGGCGTCGTCGTCGACACCGCGTTCCGTACGGCCGCCCTCCGCAAGCAGCCCGCCGTCGTCGTCCTGCCGCACGACGTCCAGGCCATGGCGTACGAGGCACCGCCGCTCGAGCACTGGGCTTCGCGCTCGAGCGACGTCCCCGCCTCCACCCGGATCACGCCGCCGGCCGACGAGATCCGGAAGATGGCGGAGATCATCAACGCCGGGTCGAAGGTGACGTTCCTCGTCGGCGCCGGTGCCCGCGGGGCGACCGAGCAGGTGCTCGCCGCCGCCGAGAAGGCCGGGGCGGGCATCATCACGGCGCTCCGTGGCAAGGACGTCATCCCGTCGGACGTGCCCCACCACTCGCAGCAGCTCGGCCTGCTCGGGTCGCTGCCCTCGCTCCACCAGATCCGCGACTGCGACACGATCGTGCTCCTCGGGACGAACTACCCGTACGGCGAGTACATGCCCCCGACGGGGCAGGCGCGCGGCATCCAGGTGGACGTCAAGCCGGAGCAGCTGGGCCTGCGCTACCCGACCGAGCTCAACCTCTGGGGCGACGTCGGCGCCACCCTCGACGCGGTGCTGCCCCTGCTCGTGGAGCAGCAGGACCGGTCCTTCCAGGAGACCGTCGCGCGGGAGATGCGCGAGTGGGAGTCCGAAATGCGTGCCCAGGCCGAGGTCGCGTACGACGACGGTGTGAACCCGCGTCGCGTCATCCAGGCGGTGAACGACCGTCTGCCCGACGGCGTGACGGTGACGGCCGACGCCGGCACCACGGCGGACTGGTACGGCCACCACATCCGGCTCCGGAAGGGCATGCGCGGTGACCTGTCCGGACGGCTCGCGACGATGCTCGCCGCGATGCCGTACGCCGTCACCGCGAAGTTCGCGTTCCCGGACCGTCCGGCGGTCTGCACGATCGGGGACGGCGCGTTCCAGATGCTCGGGATGAACGAGCTCATCACGGTGAAGAAGTACATGGCCGCGTGGCCGAACCAGCAGCTCGTGATCGTCGTGATGCACAACGACGACCTCGGCCAGGTCTCGTGGGAGATGCGGACCGAGGACGGCAACCCGATGTGGCCCGGTTCGCAGGACGTCGAGTCGATCGACTACGCCGGGTACGCGACGCTGCTCGGGTTCCAGGGCATCGCGGTGCACGACGACGCCGAGGTGGACGCCGCCGTCGAGCGGGCGTTCGCGCACCAGGGCGTCACGCTGATCGACGCGTACGTCAGCCGCAACGTGCCACCGCTGCCGCCGCACATCACGAAGGAGTACGCGATCAACACCGCGAAGAGCCTGCTCAAGGGCGACCCGGTGGAGCTCGGTGTCGTGAAGGACTCCGCGAAGGCGATGGCCGCCGAGGCCGTGGAGCGCGTGAAGGGTGCCTTCGGACGCGACTGAGTGTGTGAACTTCGTGTGACGAGATCGGCAACGCCCTGGCGTGCCCGCTGTACGTCCTCATAGGTTCGTCGGCGATGAACACGAAACCCACCTCCCGCAGACGCGGCGTCGTCGCCGGAGCCGCCCTGGCCACCGCCGGCGTCCTCGTCGCCCTCTCCGTCCCCTCCGCTGCCCTCGCTGCCGAGGGTGACACCACGATCGACATCTACGACGTCAACGACTTCCACGGCCGCATCGCGCAGTCGCTGAGCACCCCCGCGCCGCGGGCCGGTGACGCAGCCGGCGCCGCGGTGGTCGCCGGCGCGCTCGAGCAGCTGCGTGGCGAGGACACCTCCACCTCGGCCTTCGTCAGCGCCGGCGACAACATCGGCGCATCGACGTTCGAGTCCTTCATCCAGCAGGACCAGCCGACGATCGACGTGCTCAACGCGATGGACCTCTCGGTCAGCGCGATCGGGAACCACGAGCTCGACAAGGGCCGTGCGGACCTCGCCGACCGGGTCATCGGCCCCGAGGACGCCCGCAACGCGGAGTGGGACTACGTCTCCGCGAACATCATCGACCGGGCGACGGGGAAGCCCGCGTTCGAGCCGTACTCGATCCAGGAGATCAGCGGCAAGCGCGTCGGGTTCATCGGCGCGACCGTCGACCTCGAGGGCCTCGTCAGCCCCGCCGGCATCGAGTCGCTCGAGATGGCCGACATCACCGACTCCGTGAACGCGGTCGCCGACGACCTGACGGACGGCGAGACGGGCAACGGCGAGGCCGACGTCCTCGTGCTGCTCGTCCACGACGGCGCCGAGACCGCGGCCGCGACCGACCTCGACGGCGACAGCGCCTTCGCGCACGCCGTGCACGCCGTCTCCCCGAAGGTCTCCGCGATCCTCTCCGGGCACACCCACCAGACGTACGTCCACAGCGTCGTCCCGGACGGCGGTACCGTCGCCCGCCCGGTGATCCAGACCGGTTCGTACGGCTTCAACCTCGGGCACCTGCAGCTCACGGTGGCCGCCGACGGCTCGGTCGCTGCGACGGCCGCCGAGAACATCCGCCTGGTCGACGGCACGTTCGCCCCGGACACCGCCGTCGCCGCCACGGTCGACGCAGCGGTCGCCGAGGCCGACGTCCTCGGTGCGGTCGAGCTCGGTACCACCGACACCGACATGCGCCGTGCCGTGCAGCGGGACGGCAGCGAGAACCGCGGGGGCGAGTCCACGCTGGGCAACTTCGTCGCCGAGGTCCAGCGGAGCGCCACCGAGGAGCGTCAGGGCGCCCAGATCGCCTTCATGAACCCGGGTGGCCTGCGTGCCGACCTGGCCGGTGGGCCGGTCACCTACAAGGAGGCCGCGGTCGTCCAGCCGTTCGCGAACACCCTGGTCGTCCTCGACCTCACGGGCGCGCAGATCGAGCAGGCACTGGAGCAGCAGTGGCAGCCGTCCACCGCGAGCCGCCCGTTCCTGAAGCTCGGCGTCTCCGACGGCTTCGCGTACACCTACGACCCGGACGCCGCCAGCGGCTCCCGGATCACCGCGATGACGCTCGACGGCACGCCGATCGACGCGGCGACGACGTACAAGGTCACCGTGAACTCGTTCCTGGCCAGCGGTGGCGACAACTTCACCGCGTTCGCCGCTGCGGCCGCCAAGCAGGACAGCGGCAAGGTCGACCTCGAGGCGCAGGTCGAGTACTTCGAGGCGCACCCGGACGTCACCGTCGCCGCGGACCAGCGCTCGGTCGGCGTCACGATGACCCCGACGCCGGACGGCGGCTTCCAGCCCGGCGACGACGTCACGATGGACCTGTCCTCGCTGGTGTTCAGCAACGCCGGCGACCAGCCGACGTCCGTGCAGGTGAGCGCCGGTGACCGCGTCCTCGCGACCAGCGCGATCGACCCCCGGATCGTCGACACCACCGACGAGCAGGGCACCGCGACGCTCGCGTTCTCGGTCCCGACCGCGGGGACGACCGACCGGACGGCTCCGGCCACCGTGACCCGCGCGGCAGCCGTCACCGCGGCCGCCACCACCGACGAGCCGCTCGTGGTCACCGTCGGCGCGACCCGGATCGTCCTGCCCGTCACCATCCCGCTCGCGGCCGCGGTCGACCCCGGCACGGACCCGGTCGACCCGGGCACGGACCCCGTGGACCCGGGCACCGACCCGGTGGCCGGCGGCGACGGCACCGGCACCGGCACGGACCCGGTGGCGGACACCGCCGCGGACGCCACGGCGAACGGCGAGCTCGCGTACACCGGCGCGGAGCTGACGGCCCCCGCGGTCGTCGCCGGGCTCCTGCTCCTCGCGGGCGTCACCGCCATGGTGGTCGCCCGTCGGCAGCGCGCCCGACGCGAGGTCACGGCCCTGGACTGACACCGGCGGCTCGGTGCGGGGCCTGACGGGCCCGCACCGAGCCTCCAGGCCGTCACCGTCCCGTCCGGACGCGACGTCCGCCGAGGGCGTATCCGGTCACGACCGCTTCCTGTGTTTTCGCGGTGGTGGCGGGTAATCTCGGCCCTGTCGCACCGCGACGCGCCGCGCAGGGTCGCCTCTCATCGCGAGCGGTGGTTCCGATCGCGAGACTCCGCGGCGCGGGTGTCCTCCGTCTCCAGGGAAACGGCGGAGGGCACCCACTCTCTCCGGCCCGGTCCGGAGGCCGTGCGCGCCTCGTCAGCACCGCTCGCGGCCCGGTGGGCCCACCGCTGGCACCTCGCTAGCGGAACAGCCGCTCGCCGATGTAGGACCCCTTCCGGGGCGCCGGCGGGATCGCGAACACACCGGACCCGATGTGCGCGATGTACTCGTTCAACCGGTCGACGGCCCCGAGGCGCCGCTGGATCCGGGTGAAGTGCTCCGGGTCGTTCACGTAGGCCGCGAAGAGCAGGCCGGCGTCGAGCTGCCCGTAGGAGTTCAACCCGTCCGTGTAGTTGTACGGCCGCCGCAGGATCTTCACCCCGCCGTTGTTCTCGTGTGCGGCGAGCGCGATGTGCGACGTCGGGTCGATCGCGGTCCCACCGGCGTCGCCCGTGGCCTTCGCCGCGAAGTCCGGCGTCGTGTGCTCGCTGCCGCCGGAGAGCGGGGCACCCTCGATCTTCGTCCGGCCGAACACCCGCTGCTGGTCGCTGACGACGTCGGCGTCCCAGATCTCGATGTTCATCTGGACCTTGCGGACCACCTGGTAGGTCCCGCCGGCCATCCACCCGGCGTCCTCGTCGAGCCAGACGAACCGGTCGTACTCCTCGTCGGTCGTGACGTTCCTGGTGCCGTCCTTGAAGCCCATCAGGTTGCGCGGCGTGGTCTGCGACGGTCCGGCGGACGCACGCCCGAAGCCGAGCACCGTCCACCGCACGGTCGCGGTGCCGCGGGCGATCCGCGCGAGGTCGCGGACGGCGTGGTACGCCACCTGCGGGTCGTCGGCGCAGGCCTGCAACGACAGGTCGCCGCCGCTCAGCTCGTCCTGCAGCCGGTCACTGGGCAGGGTCGGGATCTGCGCGAGCGACGCCGGGCGCTTGCCCGCGAGGCCGAACCGCTCGTCGAAGATCCCCGGACCGAGGCCGACCGTCACGGTGAGGGACGCCGGGCCGAGGTCGAGGGCCTCCCCCGTGTCCGCACCGACACCGTCACCGTGCGCCGGCTCGACCGAGCCGACGGTCTTGCCGGCCTGCAGCTGCGCGATCGACGCGGACCAGCGCGCCAGCAGGACCTGCAGGTCGGTGGCGACGGAGGACGACATGTCGAACGTCATGAAGACGCAGTACCGCTGCGGGGCGGTGCGGATCCCGCCCTGCGGCTGCCGGGCGGCGGTCGCGTAGAACGGGTGGCTCTGCGACAGGTCGATCGACTCGTCGCCGTTCGTGGCCGCCGCGAACGGGTTGACGCCGGTCGCGGCGGTCGCGCCCGCGATGCCCGCCGCGGCACCGACACCGGCGCCCGCTGCGACCAGGCCGGCGCCGGCCCCGAGGCCCGCGCCGAACAGCCCGCGCCGGGAGACGGCGCGGGCTGCGGGCTCGTCGGGTCCCGTCACGCGGTGGCGACCTTCTCGGCCAGGCGGGACAGCGGGTCCTGCAGGGCCTGGACGCGCTGCGAGATCTCGTTCGCGTGCGCGGACTTGGTCGCGGCGTCCCAGCTGTCGAACCCGCCCAGGTCGTCGGCGTTCCGGAAGCCGTCCATCAGCGTGTTCGTCTGGTCGAACTGCGTGGCGATCTGCTTCGTCAGCGTCGGGTCGAGCTTGGTCAGACCCGGCTTCAGGTACGCGAAGGCCTGGCGGGCACCCTCGACGTTCGCGGCGAGGTCGACGAGGTCGATGTGGCTGTACGCCTCTTCCTCACCGGTGATCTTGTTCGACTGGACCTCCTCGAGGAGACCAGCAGCACCGTTCGCCAGGTCCTCGGGCTTGTAGTCCAGGGTCGGGACGAGCTTCGCGAGGAGCTCGACGTTCGTCGTGAGGTCCTTCGCGTACTGCTTCGTGCCGTCGCTGATCGCACCGGTCTGGAACAGGTCGCGCTCGACGGCGTGGAAGCCGCTCCACCCGACGGCGTCGTCGAGGTTCGACGCGCGCATGTCGATCAGGTAGTCGAGGTTGCCGGCGTTGTCGGTGGCCTTGTAGCCCTTCTTGACGAAGCCGTCGACGTCGCTCTCGACGTGCTCGTAGTACGGGCGGGCGTCGGCGTAGTCCGTCTTCGCCGCCTCGAGGTCACCCGCGTCGACGTCGGTCTGCAGCTGCTTGACGGCGGTCACCATGTCGCTGACCTGCGCGTCGACGTACTTCGAGTAGCCGGTCGCGCCGGACTTCAGGAGCGTCGCCGCGCTGCTGTTCGCGGTCGAGGCCACCTTGCCGGTGACGGTGAAGTCGGTCAGCTCGGTCGCCGCGCCGGGGCAGTACACCTGGTACTTCCCGCCGCCGAGGGTGCTCGTGAACGAGACGGCGTCGAGCCCCGGTGCGAGGTTCTCCTTCTCGCCGAAGATCCGCTGGTCCTGCAGCAGCTCGACCTCGGTGATCGCGGTCGACGACTCGTTCTTCACCGTGAACGTCACCGGGCCGGCTGGCACCTTCGTGGTGGACACGGCGCACTTGTCGGAGCCGTCGTTCGTCAGCGTGATCGAGACGCGCGACACCTTCCCGGAGTCGGTCGCGTCGTCCGTCGCGGACGAGGAGGTCGCGGCGCAGCCGGTGAGGGCGAGCGCGGTCACGACGCCGAGCGCGCCGAGCGTGATGAGGGGTCGTGCGGTCTGCTTACCGAACGGCATGGTCGTAACTCCTTGTCGGGTTCCCGGCGGGCGGGCCGCGGGCGGGGACTGGTGCGGGGTCGGGGGATGCGGGTGCCGCCAGACGGCGACGGTCGCGGAGCGCGAGGGCGAGCTGGGCGACGGCGGCGACACCGAGGGCGATCGGCAGCCAGGTCTTCCAGAGCGCGAGTTCGGCGGAGCGGGTCCGGTCGGCCGCGACGGCCGTCGCGGTCGCCTGCACGCGGGTGGCCGGGACCGCGAAGACACTGCGGTCGATCGTCGTGGTCCGAGCGGACGGGAGGCCGCCACCGGTCAGCGTGAGCACGGAACGTTGCGAGCTGGTCGCGTCCAGGACACCGCCCGCGACGCTCCAGAGGGTGGTCGTCTCCGAGACGGACCACCGTGCCCGGAACGGGCCGGGGTTCGTCGACGGGGAGATGCCGACCGGCACGCGGCCGAACAGTCCGACGAGGTCGTCGAGCGTCAGGCTCGTCGGTTCGCCGTCGCTCGTCGGATCGGTCCTGGACCGCCACCGGTCCGCGCTCACCCCGGCGCGCGTCACCGTGCGGTGCGTCGACGCCGGGAAGTCCACGCGCGTCTGGCGGCCGTTCCCCCGACTGCGGAGGACGGCGGTGGTGCCGTGGACCTCGGCGGACACGGTCGTCTGGTCGCCGGTCGCCGTGACCGTGCTCGGGACGTGCACGCCGCCGCTCGGGACCGCGATCGCGAGCGCCACCGCGGCGACCGCCAGGGTGGCCGCGACGGCGGTGCGGACGACGGGGACGCGTGCGGGGGCCGGACGCCAGGCACGCGGCCACAGCGAGAGCGCCAGGACCGGCACGACGTAGAGGACCCACCCGAGGACCTCGATGACGCGCGGGTCCGGCGGGATGCCGAGGACGCCCGTCACCAGCGCGCCCTGCACCGAGCCGTTCGGCGCGAGCCAGGTGAGGTCGACCGTGCGCTGCTGGCCGATGACGATCCACCCGGCCTCGTGCGCGCGGCGGAGCACGGTGAGGACGAGCCCTGCGGCGACGAACACCAGGAAGACCCCGGTGCCGGTGAAGAACTTCGACAGGTCCAGGCGGACCCCGCCGGTGTAGATGCCGTACCCGATGAGGACCGCGGCGGCGATGCCGATCACGGCGCCGAGTGCGGCGAGGCCGGTGTCGCTCGACGCCTGGAACGTGGCGAGCAGGAAGACCGCGGTCTCGAAGCCCTCCTTGAGGACGGCCAGGAACGCCATGCCGGCGAGCGCCCAGGCGGTCCCGCGGCCGAGAGCCTGCGTCGCACTCGCCTCGAGCTCCTTCGTGAGGGTGCGCGCGTGCGTGCGCATCCACACGATCATGCCGGTGACGAAGACGACCGCGACGATGCCGATGACCGCCTCCATGCCCTCCTGCTGGGCCTGCGGGAGCGCCTGCTCGACGAGCTGCAGACCGAAGCCGACGGCGACACTCAGCAGCACGGCGACGCCGACCCCGAGCCACATCGGTGCCAGCGGCACGCGGTTGCGCCGGAGGAACGCCGCGATGATGCCGACGATGAGCGTGGCTTCGAGGCCTTCGCGGAGGCCGATGACGAGGGTGGCGAGCATGACGAAGGCAAGGTTAGCCTTACCTCATCCCTCCCGTCGACCGTTCGGGCGTGGGGTTTGATGGTTCTCATGAACCTGCTCTCGGTCGACGGACTCGCCGCCGTCACGAACGTGCTCGACCTCGCCGGGGTCTTCGCGTCCGCGCTCCTCGGCGGCGCCGTCGCCCGGACGATGAACCTCGACCTGTTCGGGTTCCTCGTCGTCGGCTTCGTCTCCGGGCTCGGTGGCGGCATGCTCCGCGACGTGCTGCTGCAGAACGGGCCGCCCGTCGCCCTCACCGACCCGCTCTACGTGCCCGTCGCGGTCGCCGGTGCGCTCATCGCCTTCTTCGTGTCGTTCTCCGAACGCGGGTGGGACCGGCTCTTCACGTTCCTCGACGCCGCCGTCATCGGGTTCTGGGCGGTGGTCGGTGTGCAACGGACGTTCGACGCCGGTCTCGAGTGGCCGGCCGCGGTCATCATGGGCACGATCACGGCGGTCGGCGGCGGGGTCGGCCGTGACCTGCTGCTCCGCCGGGTGCCCGCCGTGTTCGGCGGCAACGCGCTCTACGCGTCCGTGGCGGTCGCGGCGTCCGTCGTCATGGTCGTCGCGTCCGCGCTCGGCTCCCCCACGATCGGGATCGTCGCCGCGGTGGTGCTGTCGCTCGTGCTCCGCTGGGGTGCCGTGCGCTGGGGCTGGGGGCTGCCGAACGGGCGCGAGTGGCAGCCGCAGTCGACGCTCGCCTCGCTGCTCCGCCGGGGTCGGCGACGGGGTCGGCCGCGGCGCGGCGTGCGCCCGGACGCGGTGCGGTTGCTCCGGCGCCCTGGGCGGCGCGAGGGGGCCGGGAGCGTGCACACGGACGACGAGGAGCGGTGAACGCGGACGCCTCGACCTCGGCTCGGCCGCCACGTTCCGAGCGCGACCAGGTCGGCCGAGGATGATGGGTGCCACGGCGTCCAGCGCGGACGACCGGGCCGGAGGACGGCCACGACGCGAGGAGGAACACCGTGGGCAACACGAGCACGACGGAGACCGCACTGCTGGCCGGTGGGTGCTTCTGGGGAGCGCAAGACCTGCTGCGCAAGCGACCCGGCATCATCTCGTCCCGTGTGGGCTACAGCGGGGGTGACACCCCGAACGCGACCTACCGCAACCACGGCGACCACGCGGAGACCGTCGAGGTCGTGTTCGATCCGACGGTCATCAGCTACCGGGAGATCCTCGAGTTCTTCTTCCAGATCCACGACCCGACGATGCTCGACCGCCAGGGCAACGACGTCGGTCGGAGCTACCGGTCGGCGGTCTTCTTCGAGTCCCCCGAGCAGGAGCAGGTGGCGCGTGACACCATCGCCGACGTCGAGGCGTCCGGGCGCTGGCCCGGGAAGGTCGTCACCGAAGTCGAACCCGCCGGCGCCTTCTGGGAAGCCGAGCCGGAGCACCAGGACTACCTGGTCAAGAACCCGCACGGCTACACCTGCCACTTCGTCCGGCCGGGCTGGCGGCTCCCGGCCGTCTCGACTACGGGCGGAGCAGCCTGACCGGTACGGGACTGTTGCCCCGCGACCGCGCGGCGTAGCATCGAGACCGCCGGGTATCGGAGCCCGGCATCCCTCACCTCGGCACGGGCGGTGGCGACGGGGACCCACGGTCAGGAACCGACGCGACCCGAACGCGGCGGTCCCGATCACGACGGGCCCCACGGCGGTGGCGTCGACCGAGGTGTGCAGCCACGGGGGCTCGACCGTTCCGCGCGTGATCAGACGCACGGCGCGGCAGGTCCACCCGGCCGCAGCGCAGTGACCAGAATGACGACATGAGCGACGCCGCCGACCACGACGACCGCCCGATGACCGGCGGCACCGCCAGGACCCCTCGGGCGGAGGTCCGCGAGCGCCTGCTGACGGCCGGCGCCCAGGTCTTCGCCGAGCAGGGCGTGCACGGGGCCCGGCTCGACGACGTCGCCGCCCGCGCCGGGTTCAGCAAGGGCGCGGTCTACTCGAACTTCTCCTCGAAGGAAGACCTGGTCGCGCAGGTCATGCAGCGCGCGACGAACCTGGTGCTCGGGTCGCTGCAGGAGCTCGTCAGTGAGGACGTCGCGGCACACGACATCGCCGACGTCGTCCGCGCGGCCTTCGGGCGGCACGACCAGAGCGCGCAGTTCGCCCTGCTGTCCGAGTTCCGCGGGTTCGCGATCCGCCACCCCGAGTTCATGCCCGAGTTCGTCCGGCAGCGCCGGCTGCTGCAGGACGGCGTCGAGCGCCTGGTCCGTCTGTGGTTCGGCGCGCACCCCGAGGTGGACGCCGGGATGCCGCTCGACGTCTTCTCGACGGCGTTGATCGGCGCGAACGTCGGCATCGTGTTCGACTCCCCCGCGCTCGACGGGGTGAACCCCGGGGAGGTCGTCGCCGCCCTCGTCGAGGCCGTCATCCGCCGCCGCTGACGCCACACGCGAGCCGCATGCCGAGCCGCACGCGTTCCGGCGCCGCCGCTGACGCCGCACGCGAGCCGCACGCGGTCCGGCGCCCCCGCTGACGGCGCCCGCGAACCTCACGCGGTCCGGCGCCGCCGCCCCTCGTGGGACCACGCCGAGGACGGCACCAGGCTCGGCGGCAGGAGCCGCGCACGCACCCGCCTCGCCGTCGGGACGGACGCGTCGAGGGCGACCCGGGCCTCCCGGAGGACCGTGACCAGCCGAGCCCCGACGACGGACCCCGGCCCGGACTCCGCGACCGTCGCCGCGTACCGCTCCCGGTCGACCGCGTCGACCACTTCCTCGAGCGCTCCGACCACCGACGCCGGCACCGCGCCCCGGAGCCGCCCGAGCACCGCCCGCGCGGTCCGCGCCACCGCGGCGGCGTCACCAGGCGGCGCGAGCCCCGGCGCGTACCCGTGGTCGGCCACGTCGTCGAGCAGCTCGCGCCACGCGGTGACCGCCGGCGCCCGCCCGGCACCGATCGCCGTCAGCCGGGAGCGTCGCCGGAAGGCGCGGACGAGCGCCGGGGCGAGCAGCACGGCGGCCGCGACGAGGATGCCGAGCACGAGCCCCAACGGCCCGCTCCCGCCGCCGCCACCGCTGCCGGTGGCACCGGCCTCGGCGGACGCACTCGGGGTGGGGCTGGCCGACGTCGACGGCTCGGTGGTCTCGTTCGGCGCCGGCAGCGGGGTCTCGGGCGCGGCCGCCGACGGGGTCGCCGAGGGCTCGGTGCTCGGGACCGCCGCCGAGTCCGAGTCCGGGGTGGGCTCGAACGCGACCCAGCCGGCGCCCTTGATGTACAGCTCCGGCCAGGAGTGCAGCTGCCGGTTCGAGACCGAGTACTCGCCGTCCTCCGCCGTGCCGCCGGCGCGGTAGCCGACCGCGATGCGCGAGGGGATGCCGAGCGTCCTGGCCATCACGGCCATCGCGGAGGAGAAGTGCACGCAGTAGCCCTCGCGGACCTGCAGGAACTTCGCGACGACGTCCATGCTGTCGCCGTCGTAGCCCTGCTCGACGGGCGCGGTCTCCGAGTAGGTGAACAGGTCGCTCCGGAACCACTGCTCGAGTGCCCGCGCTTCCTCGTAGTCGCTCGAGGCACTGCCGGCGACGCGGTTCGCGGTGGTCGCGATGCTCTTCGGCAGGTCGTCCGGCAGCGCGGTGTCGGTGCGGAGTTCGGCGGCGGACGGGGTCGGGTAGCCCTGCCCGTCGAAGCGCGCGAGTCGGCCGGACGCGTCGACGGCGTCGAGGTAGGCGTTCGCGAACGTCGAGGCGCCGTAGACCTCGTACGTGGCACCGCGCCGGGTCGCCGGCCCGGTGGAGCGCACCGTGTTCGACTCCCCCATCCAGCGCCACTGGTCGAGTTCCAGGTTCGTCGACTTCGACTCGATCGAGACCGCGCCGGAGGGCACCGGCAGGTAGTTGCTCGAGAGCCCCGTGATCCGCACGGTCACGTCGCCGCGGCTCGCCAGCCGCGGGTTCACGCCGACCGCCCACTGCTGCTGGTCCGCCGTCGGGGCGTCGCTGACGTCGGTGACGGTCGGCACCCAGTCCCCCGTGCCGAAGTCGTCCAGGTCGGCGAGCTTGAGGTACTCCGGCTGCCCGTCGGACGTGCGGTACCGGAACACCTCGAGCTCGTTGGGCCGGCGGAGGTCCTGCCCGAGGTTGAGCAGCGTGCCCGGGCGCCCGGGCAGGATCGGGGACTGGATCGCTCCCGTCACGCCGGACAGCCAGCTCGCGTTCAACGGCACGACGGAGGGCAGCCCGACGGCGACGACGAGCGCGATCGCACCGATCACGGTCGCGGGCAGGGCCCGTTGCACCGGCCGGACCGAGAGCCAGAGCAGCGCGAGGAACGCCAGGCCGGTCGCGATGACGAGCCCGGTGCCGGCCGGCGTGCCGGTGACGACGCCCGGGACGATGAGGATCACGAGCGCCGGTGCCGCCGCGAGCGCGGCAGCAGGTGCGACGGTGGCGAGGAAGATCGACGCGGCGGCGACCCAGGCGATCGCGACCGTGACGACCAGGCGGATCGGGTCGGTCTGGGGCAGCGGCGCCGGGTTCAGGCGGATCGCCGCGATGGTCTGGCCGAGTGCACCGTCGCCGTCGATCCAGCCGAGCGGCTGGATGTCGTTGACGAGCGCGGCGGCGCACGAGCAGGCGATCAGGGTCGCCACGAGGGCGATGAAGCGGACCCCGGGTGCACGACGGCGGACGCTGAGCACGACCGCGACGAGCACGACCGTGATGACGAGCGCCGACGTCCACCAGGCGATGCCCTGGACGAGCGGCCGGAACGCCAGCGCGGCGATCAGCACCGGGACCGGCGCGAGTCCGACGACCCACGCGGAGGGGGCCGGCCGGTCGTCCGCTCGGTCGAGGATCGCCCGGACGTCGGTCCGCTGCGCGGCGGAGCGGGTGTCCTGCGGGCGCGCCGTGGTCATCGGATCGCCCCCGCCCCGGCGACCGGGACCACGATCGTCCGCCACCCGCCGCGGTCGAGGATCCCCCGCACGACCGGGTCCGGTGGCACGATCGTCGCCAGGATCCCCCGGCTCGACCCGCTGGTGGCCGAGACGAGCTCGGCGGCCTGCTCCGCGGTGCAGTGCCCGGTGACGACCGCCGTCATGCCGTGCACGTCCCGGCCGCGGACCTCCGGCAGCACGTCGGTCACGGCGCGGGCGTCGCTCCGCACGTGCACGTCGGCGAGGCCGACCAGCACGTCGGTGAGCCCACCGGCGTCACCGGTGTGCCGGGAGTCACTGCCCCGGTCGTCGGTGACCAGCACCACCCGGGACGTCCGGGCGGCGAGGGCCCTGGCGATGCTCGCCGCGACGACGACCGCGTGCTCGAAGGCCGCGTCGCCGCCCAGGTCGGACAGCTCCGCGAGGTCGTCGCGGCCGAGCTGCTGGTACGACTCGCGACGCAGGTCGAGCGCGATGACGGCCTCAGGGGGCTGGGCCTGGGTGGTCTGGCGGACGTGGAGTTCGCCGCGTCGGGCGCTCTGGGCCCAGTGCACGCGGCGGATCGGGTCGCCGGGGCGGTACGGGCGGAGTTCGCTGTCGTCGGCGGAGCCGCCCTGGCCGACGCGTCCCTCGTCGGCGGAGACGGCACCGGCGAGCGCGCCGGTGTCCATCGCGGAGAGCGCGGTCGACGCGGGGACGACCACCACCTCTTCCGGGGCGACGACGGGCCGGTCGATGCGGAGCAGCCCGAACGGGTCCTCGACGCGGATCGTCACCGGCCCGACGGTCGTCCGGCCACGGTGCATCGCGAGCGCCTCGACGTCGAAGGTCGCCGGCGGGACGTTCGGACCGACCTGGACGTACGACTCGGCGTCGGACACGCTGGCGAAGGCGTCCTCGAGCTGTTCCCGGACGAGCAGCGTCGAGCGCGGTCCGATCGCGACGGTCGACCCGCGCAGGGTGATCCGCTCGCGGTACACCTCGCCGACCTGCACCATCGCCCGCGGTGCCACGCGGGTGCCCCGGAGCGGTGCCGCGACCAGGAACGCCATCGCGATCCCCAGCACGACCAGCACCAGGAGCAGCAGCCCGGCCGACACCGCGACGCTCGTGGTCGCGACGAGGCCGCCGCCGACCAGACCGATGCCCACCGCGATGACGGTCCACCCGCGGGCGGTCGGCAGCGGGAACGGTGTGCGGCGGAGCATGGCAGCACCGCGACGGGTCCACCGCGCGACCACCGACCGTGCGGCGCCGGCACGACGGAGGACCGGAGCGGGCAACGGCGACTGCGACATCAGGACCGGGGACTCAGGAGCGGACGGGTGCCGCGGTGAACGGCACCGAGGTCTCCGCGACGACCCGCACGACGATCTCCCGTGCGGTGTCCTCGGTGGAACCGCCGAGCCCGCGTGCGACGGGCACGAGCCGGTGGGCGAGGACGATGGGCGCGAGCTCGGCGACGTCGTCCGGGGTGACGAACGGACGGCCCTGCAGCGCGGCGTGCGCCCGGGCGGCCTGCGCCAGGTGCAGGGTCGCACGGGGGCTGGCGCCGAGCACCAGGTCCGGGTGGGTGCGGGTCGCGCGGACGATGGCGATGACGTACGCCTCGACGTCGGGCGCGATGTGGACCTGATGGACCGCGTCGACCATGGCGCGCAGGGTGGCGACGTCGACGATGGGACGGACCGACTCGAGCGGGTCCCGGCCGCCGCGGGCCGTCAGCATCCGCCGCTCGGCCTCGACGCTGGGGTACCCCATCGCGATGCGGGCCATGAAGCGGTCGCGCTGCGCCTCTGGCAGTGGGTAGGTGCCCTCCATGTCGACGGGGTTCTGCGTCGCGACGATCATGAACGGCGACTCGAGCGGGCGGGTCACGCCGTCGACCGTCACCTGCGACTCGGCCATCGCCTCGAGCAGGGCGGACTGGGTCTTCGGGCTGGTGCGGTTGATCTCGTCGCCGATGACGACGTTCGCGAACACCGGGCCGGGCGAGAACCGGAACGTCCCGGAGGACTGGTCGAAGATGTTCACCCCGGTGACGTCGGAGGGCAGCATGTCCGAGGTGAACTGGATGCGGTTCACGGACCCGCCGACCGAGGCGCCGAGCGCCTTGGCGAGCACGGTCTTGCCGACCCCAGGGACGTCCTCGACGAGCAGGTGGCCCTCGGCGAGCATCACCGTCAGCGCCGTGCGGATGGCGTCGGTCTTGCCGTCCACCACCGTCGCGACGGCGGACATGATCGCCGCACCGGCGTCACGGACCCGGTCGATGGGGAAGGCGAGGTCGGGGGCTTCCGGCACGCAGGTCTCCTCGTGTTGGGATGTCCGCGCATGCTACATCGGGCCGGTGACAGCGGGCGGAGGATGTGTCACCGACCAGCGGACGACGGATGGCCGGGTCCACCGACGGACGGGAGGCCCGGGTCACGTGCGCCGATCGGCGGACGTGATCCGGGCCTCCTGTCCGGAGCGGCTCGCTAGCGGCGGGCCGCCAGCGACGCGTCGGCCGCCCGCAGGACGCGTGCCGCGACGGCGACGCCCTCCTCGCGGCCGAGCTCGGTGTCCTCGTGCTCGATGTTCACCCACATCTCCGGGTCCACCTCGCCCAGCGCCTCGAGGAACGCGGACCAGTACGCCTCGTCGTGGCCCTTGCCGAGTGCGACGAAGTCCCACGCGGAGGGCTTCGGCCACTCGTTGGCCCACTCGTCGCCGCCGAGGTTCGTGCGCGCCTCGTCCGGCGACAGCCGACGGAACGCGTTGTCGAGCACCCCGTTGATCGCCGCGTGCGGGTTGATCCGGACGTCCTTCGCGGCGGCGTGGAACACCAGCGGACCGAGGTCACGGACGACCGCGACCGGGTCCATCTGCTGCCAGAACAGGTGGCTCGCGTCGAGCTCGACCCCGACGTTCGTCAGCCCGCCCCGCTCGACGAGTTCGCGGATCGTCGCCGGGTTGAACACGACGTTCTGCGGGTGCAGCTCGAGCGCGACCTTGACGCCGTGCTCCCGGGCGAGTGCGTCGATCTCCTGCCAGAACGGCACGGCGACGCTCCACTGGTACTCGATGACGTCGAGAGCGGCGGAGTTCCACGCGTTCACGATCCAGTTCGGCCGCGCACCACCGGGCTCCCCCGCGGGCAGACCCGACATCGTGACGACGCGGTCCTGGCCGAGGCGTGCGGCGAGGCGGATGCTGCGGCGGACGTCCTCCGCGTGCGCCGGCCCGATCGCGGGGTCCGGGTGCAGCGGGTTGCCGTTGCAGTTCAGGCCGGCGATCGCGACACCGGTCCCGTCGAACTGCGCCAGGAACGCGTCGCGGGCCGCGTCCGACTCGAGGACGTCGTCGATCGCGGGCACGTGCACCGGGGGCAGGAACCCGCCGGTGTTCAGCTCGATGCCGGTGAGACCGTTGTCCGCGATCGCGCGCAGGGCGTCCGCGAGCGGGCGGTCGTGGAAGATCGCGTTGTACAGACCGAGATTCATGCGACGGACTCCTTCGTGGTGACGACGGCGGCGGTGACCGCGGGGGGCACCGCTTCGGCGGCGCCGTCTGCGGCTGCGGACCGGACGACCGCGTCCAGGACCTCCATGTTGTGGACCCCGTCGTCGAACGTGGCGTTGCGCGGGAGCGGGCTGTCCACCCCGGCGACCTCGTCGAGGAACGCACGGGCCTGGTACTCGAACATCTGGTTCTGACCCCAGCCCACACCGGGGGCGTCCATCGCCATGCCGCCCGCGACGTAGGGGTGGTCCGGGCCGAGCACGACCTGGCGGTACCCGCCGAGGCGGGAGCCGTCGGACTGCAGCGCCAGGCGATCTCGGACGGGCGCTCCTGGTCCCAGCGCGCCGCACCGTTCTCGCAGAACACCTCGATGACCAGGCCGTTCGGGTGTGCCGTCGCGACGCGCGACACCTCGAGCGAGCCGAGTGCCGCACGCTCGCCGAACCGGGCGGTGAACGTGGCGGAGTCGTCGTTCTCGACGTCCGCGACCTCCCCGGTGAGCGGGGCCGCCTGGCCGCGCAGCGCGAACCCGGCCGCGACCGGGCGCTTCGTGATCGCGGTGCTGAACGCCCCGCCGCTCACCCGGTCGACGTCCCCGGCGAGGAACTCCGCGATGTACGTCAGGTGCGATCCGACGTCGGCGAGCGCGCCGGAACCGGGGGCCCCGGCGTAGCGCCACGAGAACGGGACGTCCGGCGAGGAGCCGTAGTCCGTCCAGTACCGGCCGGAGAGGTGCAGGACCTGCCCGAGCGTGCCGTCCTCGACGAGCTCCCGGATCGCCGCCAGGCCGGGAGCGCGGCGGTAGGTGAACCCGACGCGTGCGATCGTCCCCCGCTGCTCGGCGGTGCGGGCGGCGTCGGCCATCGCGCGGGCGTCCTCGAGCGAGTCGGCCAGCGGCTTCTCGCAGAGCACGTGCTTGCCCGCGGCGAGCAGTCCCTCGACGATCTCGCGGTGCAGGCGGTTCGCGACGACGACGCTCACCACGTCGACGTCGTCCGCTGCGGCGACGGCACGCCAGTCCGCGTCGTGCCGCTCGTAGCCGAAGCGCCGGGCGGACTCCTCCGCCAGGGGCTCGAACACGTCGCCGACCGAGACCAGGCGCACGGGCGGCAGGGACGGGGTGAACAGGGAGGGGGCGTTCCGCCAGGCAGCCATGTGGGCCTTGCCCGCCATGCCTGCGCCGATGACGGCGACGCCGATGCTGTCGCGCATGTGCTCTCCTTCGAGCTGGGTCCGATGGGGTTCTGGAACGGTCCAGAGCCGGTCGGTAGACTGTAGCCCCACCACCCCATGTCCTGTCAAGGAGTCCCCGTGTCGCACCGACGCCCGCCGACGATCATCGACGTCGCCGCCCGCGCCGGGGTGTCCAAGTCCCTCGTCTCGATGGTCATGCGGGACGACCCCGGGGTGTCCGACGCCCGCCGGGCCGCGGTGCTCGCCGCGGCCGACGAGCTCGGGTACCGCCCGAACCGCGCGGCCGCGATCCTCGCGGGCACCAGGACCCGGACGATCGGCATCGTCATCGACGACTTCCGGAACCCCGGGTACGTCCCGCTCCTCGACGGCGTCCGCACGGCCCTCGAACCACACGGACTCCGCCTCACCCTCGCCGACACGTTCGCCAACGCCCACCTCGGCTCGTCGCCGTTCGACGACCTCGTCTCGCTCCGGGTCGACGGCGTCGTCCTGGCCGCCGAGAGCTCACCCGACCTGGTCGTCCCGGCCGACACCCCGGTGGTCGTCGCGGGTGAACGCGCACTCGCCCCGTCCGGCGTCGACGTGGTCGCCTCCGACGAGGCCGCCGGCGGCCGCCTGGCGACGGATCACCTCATCACCCTGGGTCACCGGGACCTCGTGCACCTGAGCGGGACGGGAGGCCCGGCAGCAGCCCGCCGCGCCGCCGCCGTCGAGCGGATGGTCGCCGCCGGCATCGCGCCCCGGGTGTTCGGCGACGGACCGACCTCGGAGCAGGCCGGGTACCAGGCCGCCCGGGCCGCACTCGAAGCGCACCCGCACACCACCGCGGTGTTCGCCGCGAACGACGTGATGGCGATGGGTGCGATCGCGGCCGTGCAGCAGCGGGGGCTCCGGGTGCCGCAGGACGTGTCGGTGATCGGCCACGACGAGAGCCCGCTCGCGTCCTCGCCGCTCCTGCAGCTGACGACGGTGGACCCGCACAGCGAGGAGGTCGGCCGGCTCGCCGCGGACCGGCTCGTGTCGCTCATCGGCGTGACCCCGCGCCCCGAGCCGACACACGCCCTGGTGTCCCCGTCACTCGTCGTCCGCCACACGACGGCGCCCCCGCGCGCCTGACGCGCCCCGGCCGCCCGAGCCCCGCCCGTCAGCGCGGCAGGGGCATCGAGTCGAGGGACCAGAGCGCGACACCGTGCAGGTGGAGGCGCTCCGCGAGTGCCGTCCGTGCCCGGTAGGACCGCTCGTCGGACCAGTGCAGCACACGGCCGTCGTCGAGCGAGGCCGACCACTCCCCGTCACGCTCCGACCAGTGCGCCGCACCACCCGCAGCCCGCCGCGCCGCAGCCGGCGTGACCTGCGGGTCCCCGCGCCCACCCCAGACGTAGCCGTACCCGGCGACCCCCAGGTCGATCCGGTCGGCGCGCAGCCCCTGGCGCTCGGCGGCGCGCACCACGCGTTCCGCCCAGGGCAGTGCGCCGACCGCGCCCGCACCGCTCCAGGGACCGTGCTGGTCGTAGGCCATCAGGACGAACCGGTCGACGTGGTCGGACAGCGCACCGAGGTCGTAGCCGGTGCTGCGGTACCCGTCCGCGCTGGTCGACGCCATCACCGCCATCGAGACCGTCGCGTCGACACCGATCCGGGAGCGCACGGCGTCGCGGACGGCCCCGGCGAACGCCACGAGTCCGGCGCGGTCACGGGCCCGCAACGACTCGAGGTCGATCTGCACCCCGTCCGCACCCGCCCGATCGGCAGCGTGAGCGACCAGGGCGGCGACGCGGTCTCGGTTCGCGGCGGAACCGAGCAGCGCCGTGCCGGACTCCGGCGAGAAGTCACCGATGCTCGACGAGTAGTTGCTGACGAGCAGCTCCGAGGTCGCACCGCCCCGTGCCGCAGCGGCCGCGAGCCGGGCCACACCCCCGGGCGGGTCGTCCAGCCCGGCGCCGTCGTCCGTGACGGTGACCCCGTCGATGCCGATCGTCGTCGCGTCCGGCGCCGCGGCGGACACCCGCGCCGACGCAGATCCGCCCGGCTCGACGTACGCCTCGACGGCGAGGCCGTCCCCACCCGTCGACGAGCACCCGGTGTCCAGCAACGCCACGGCGACGAGCCCGGCGCAGCACAGCACGGCTCGCAGGCGGGCGGTTCGACGGGACACGTCGAAACCGTAGCGGGTCGGCGCGTCAGACCCGCTCGTACTCCAGGCGCTCCACCGCGGTGGCGAGTTCGTCGAGCTCCGGGACGCCGTGCGCCTCGGCGAGCGCCGCCTCGAGCGCGCGGGCGTGGATCGGAGCGGCCTCGTCGAAGAGCACCGAGCCGGCGTGCGTCAGCTCCGTGTACAGCCCGCGTCGGTCGTCGGCGCAGAGGACCCGGGTCAACAGCGCCCGCTCCTCGAGCCGGTTCACGAGCCGCGTCGTCGCACTCGGGCTGAGCGCCGCCGCACGGGCGAGCTGCTGCATCCGCATGTGGAAGCCGTCCTGGCGCCGCAGGGCATCGAGCACGGTGAACTCGACGACGGACAGGTCGACCGCGCGCAGGGCCCGCTCGAGGTGCGTCTCGATCAGTCCGTGCAGCGCGCCGAGGGTGCGCCAACCGTGGGCTCGGACGGCGACCGAGGTGTCGTCGACGCTCATGGATCCTCCCGGAAGTAGTTGCAGACGCGCGCTATCGGCTTGCGCACACACCTAGCGTGTGCAACTATTTGTCCCGCGTCTGCAACTACCAGCGTACGCGGCACACCCGCCGCGGACAACAGGCGCCGGGAAACAGAGAGGGACCACGCATGCCAGCGGGACTCATCGCACTCGCCCTCGGCGGGTTCGGCATCGGACTCACCGAGTTCGTCATCACCGGGCTGCTGCCCGAGGTCGCGGCCGACTTCGGCGTGACCGAGACCACGGCCGGATGGCTCGTCACCGGGTACGCACTCGCCGTCGTGGTCGGCGCGCTCGGACTCACCGCCGCCACCACGCGACTCCCCCGGAAGCCCGTGCTCATCGGGCTCCTCGTGCTCTTCGTCATCGGCAACACCCTCTCCGCGCTCGCCCCCGAGTACGGCGTGATGATGCTCGGCCGGGTGATCGCCGCCCTCTGCCACGGCGCGTTCTTCGGCATCGGCTCCGTGGTCGCGTCGAACATGGTCCCCCGCGAGAAACGTGCGTCCGCCGTCGCCCTGATGTTCACCGGCCTCACCGCCTCGAACGTCCTCGGCGTCCCGTTCGGCACCTTCCTCGGGCAGGCCTTGGGCTGGCGCGCGACCTTCTGGGCGATCGCCGTCATCGGCGTGGTCGCACTCGTCGGTGTCGCCGTGCTCGTCCCCGCGGTCCGGCAGGAGACCGCGCCGTCCCTGGTCCGGGAGCTCGGCGCGTTCCGGTCCGGGCAGGTCTGGCTCTCGCTCGGCGTCACGGTGCTCGGGTACGGCGGCATGTTCGGCGCGTTCACCTACATCGCCTACACGCTGACCGAGGTCTCCGGGTTCGCCTCGGCCGCCGTCCCGTGGCTCCTCGTGGCGTTCGGCATCGGCCTCTTCGTCGGCAACTGGGCCGGCGGCCGACTCGCCGCGAAGTCCATCGACCGCACGCTCGTCGTCGTCCTCGCCGCACTCACCGTCGTGCTCGGGCTGTTCGCGCTCGTCGCCGCGAACCCGGTCCTCACCGTGATCGCCCTCGTGCTCATGGGCGCGTTCGGCTTCGCCACCGTGCCGGCGCTGCAGACCCGCGTGATGCACCACGCCGAGCACGCACCGACCCTGGCGAGCGGGGCGAACATCGCCGCCTTCAACCTCGGCAACGCGTTCGGCGCCTGGATCGGCGGCCTCACGATCGCCGCCGGACTCGGCTACACGTCGCCGATCTGGGCCGGCGCCGCGATCACGCTCGCCGGGCTCGTGCTGGTGACGATCGCGGCGACGGCCGCCCGGCGCAGCCGCGCGGCACACCCCGCGACGACCGGGAGCATCGCGACCGCCGTGTGAGCGGTGACCACGTGACGGACGGGAGGCTCGGTGCGGTTGCCGCACCGGGCCTCCCGTCCGTCATGTGCTCACCCGCAGCCGATCGGACTACTGTCCACGTCAGGTGACCCGAGACCCCCGGCCGCTGGTACGAACTCTCGTCCGACGCCGACCGGAAGCACTCATGCAATCACCACGCACCGCCTCGCACCGTTGCCCGAGAGCACGCCGATGAGCCTCGGCGACGGGATCCTCTGGGTCGAGATCGACGACTCCCACTGGCAGGGCTCGTCCGGGGTCGACCTGGTGGGCGAGGTCTCCTGGGACGACGGGTACGCCGTGCACTCCACCGGCGGCGAGATCAACGGGCAGCACCGGACACTCGACAGCGCGAAGGCGCAGCTCGAGGGCTGGATGCGCTGGGTCGACTCGACCGGGCCCGCCTGACCCGCACGGTGCCGCCCCTCGGAACGACGAAGCCCCTCCGGTGAGAACTGGAGGGGCTTCGTCGATGTCGCTCGAGCGATACGAGCGGAGACGGAGGGATTTGAACCCTGCCACGTGCCGCGACTTCCCGGCCATTGCCATCGCGATCCGCATGAATCCGGGCATCCCCGATCACACAAGCAGTCGATGACCACTTCCGATTCGCGCCGATTGTGGGCATGGAAGGGCGGGGCCAGTCAGTTCAGCAGAGCGTTCTCGACCGAGGTCAGCTCTCGGCGATGGCCGTTCGGGCACTCCCAGACCTCACCGAAGCCGATGGGCGTGCCGTATCGATCGCGCTGCAGCTGCGGCGGCTTCGGCAGCGTGAGGACGACGGGCTCCTGGCAGATGTAGCACGGGTCCGGGTTCACGGGGTAATCATCTCGGGCACCACCGACGCTGCGCCGCTCGCGGACGATTGAGGAACGCTGCCGGCGTGGGTGCGGCACACGGCGTCGAAGGTGCGGTCGTCGAGCTCGTCGGCGTACTCCACGCCCATCGCGTTCAGGTGCTCTCGCCACGTCAGGATCCGCAGCGCGCTCTCGTCGCCGGCAGCCGCCATCCGCATCAGCAGCTCGACGACGAGCTCCGCGCCAGACGAGTCGACGGGACGCAGCTGCTCCGCGAGTTCCCGGTACTGCTCCCGCTCGAGCGCGGCCCGGCGCCGGCGGTCCCGGTACTCCTGCTCCCGTGCACGCTTGATGGCTGTCTGCGGGGTGTTCCGACGGTGAGCTCGACCCATGCCGCAAGTATCGCTCGTTGCATCGGGGAACGCGGCTGGGGGCCGGCGGTGTCGCACGGTCTGTGTAGCGTGCCCCCACCGCCTCACACCGAAGGAGATGCCTTGTCCAAGCTCCACTACGCCGGCCACACGTTCGACGTCGGCGACAGCGTCACCAGCGCTGACCTCACCACGGAAACGGGCACCATCCAGGTGCGCACGAAAGCCGGCGGGTTCCTGACGATCACGACAGGACCCGGTATCGCGATCGCGCTTGAAGAACTGCCGGCGCGCGATGAATCCCGACCTCCTCGCACGGTCACCGTTCTCTAGACCGATGTCGACCTCACTCATCGCACTCGCCACCGCCATCGGTCCTGCGGTTCTCGGAGTCCTCGGCCGACTGCTCTTCACCGAGTCGCGCCCCCTCCGCAGCATCAAGCGCCACGCACAGCTCCTCGCAGAGCTCCCCGCCGCTGCGAAACCGGCCCTCGAGGAAGTCATCGTCGCCGAGACCCGCCGCTACGCCGACCGCACCCTCGACCGTGCCCGGCGCAAACTCAACGGCGGCAACCTGTCTGCGCTGATCGTCGTCGGGATATTCACGGCCGCGGTGATCTACTTCGGCGTCGTCCTCGCACTGCAGGTGAGTGGCTGGTGGTGGATCCCGACCAGCGTCATCGGCCTGTTCCTCCTCCTGCTGACCGGCGCCGGTTTCGGCAAGAACTTCTGGACCTACCCAGAAGAGGAGCCAACACTCAGTGGCGCCTGACGAGCCGTGCGTTCACGTGTGGGTACCCGCCGACCTTGACTCCACGGATGCTCAGATCAGCACCCGCTGCCACGCTCCTCGGCGATGACTGCCGAGAACCGGTGGGCGCCGCCCGAACCCCGCGACATCCCCGTCCACGCCGTCCACAGCCTCCCACTCGATCAGATCGGCGAACCCGAGGCGCTCCTAGCACCGGAGCCCGTCTGGGCAGACCCCGTCGTCTTCGACCACGTCGGGCCACTCCGCGTGAAGGCGTTCGCGATCGCCCGCTCCGACCTCGCGGTGTACCTCGAGATCTCTTGGCAGGGACGCCTGCAGCGCGCATGGGTGATCCGCAGCGTCGTCACTACCCGCACGCTCGACCCGCACGCCCGCTGATGGGCCGGCGCCGACGCGACAGGTGGGTTCGCGGCCCGGCGCTCAGCCTGCCCGAGGCAGCGTACGGCGGCCCCGTCTACGATCTCCCGGAGCCCGACCTCGTCCTCGCCTGGGTCGAGTTCCCCGACCGCTGCCTCGAGATCGAAGCCCATGTCATCGCCTACACGGAGCGCGCTGTGCTCGTCGAGTGGGGACACGGGCAGGGAGTCGACTGCGCGTCGGTGTGGCGCGATGCTGTTCGAACCGGCCAAACGCAGTCGTCGTTGACACAGTGAGGACACGTGCCGTCCCACGCTGGTGCTGAGATAGTCTCGTCACTCGTGACTACCGAAGGTCGGGACAGCGTGCCCGCACGCCCGATCTATTCGAAGATCGAATGGTGCCTCCAGCACCTCGGTTGGCTTCCGGCTTGGGTGAGTGGTATCGCCACAACTTCCGGAGGGGTGGCGTTCGTCGTGTCGGGCGCCCCCGGTACCGCGGACTTCGCCGGCGGGTGGTTTGCGACGGGGATCGTCTCGACCGCTCTCGGCATCACAATGTCCGCGCTCGTCGAGCGCTCGCGACGACGAACCACCGACAACCTCAGCACCGAAGGAGGCACGTTCCAGATCGCGCTCGAACAGGGCTTCGTTCCGAGCCTCGAGGACCTCGCCAAGATGGTGGGGAAGCCGCAGAGTAGTAGGCAGCGTGACTACCAGCGAGTGATCGATCGTGCCAGCCAGGTGTTGAGTATCAGCTTCTCTGCCGACGTCCGCGTCGTGGTCTATCGACTCAAGGCTGAGCCCCGGACCGGCTCACGCGAGCTCGCGGTCGAGAACAGTCACGGTCGTCGCGGGAAGCCGAAGCCCTTCAAAGAAGGCGACGATGGTCGCGGTGACGCCGTCTTCAGTTGGCTCGAGGACAGCGCTTCTCTGTTCGTAGCGGATCTCACGGTTGCCCAATTGCCCGGGTGGCGTGGTAGCGGGAAGGGCTACAAAACCTTCATCTCCGCGCCCGTTGTCATCGACGGAACACCGAAGGGCATGCTCACCGTCGACGCCCCGACACCTGGTGACCTCGACGAAACAGACCGCGGCCTCGTCGAGTCTCTCGCGGCTCTGGTCGGCGTCGCGTTTGCTCTGCACACGCCAAGGGATCGCGCGTAAAAACGTCATTGGGTCGAGTTACACTCAACCCAAGGGAGGAATCAGCCATGGCAACCACGAAGACACAGAGCCCCTCCAAGAAGCGTCCGGACCTCTCGAATCCGGAGGTCGTCAAGGAGCTCCGTGAGCAAGCCGAGAAGCTGGTCCGCACTGAGTCCGCTCGGCGACGCAACCGACGTCTGCACGCTCGCTTGTCGAACTAGCGACACACTACGAACGACCCCCTCGAGCTCCTGAAGGAATCCGAGGGGGTCTTCTCATGATCGCGTTGGGCTACATCCCGAGTCCGACTCGCACCAGCCGTGCGATCTCCTCGTACCCGTACTTGTTGAAGTGGACGTACTGGCTGTCGGTGGCGGGGACCCAGCCGTGCGCCTGGACGTTCGCCCAGGTCGCGAGTTGGCGGTTCACGTTCACCAGGGCACTGGGACTGCGTCGCTGATGGAGTAGTCGAAGCCCACGACCTGCGGAACGGGGCGGTTCGCGTTACCGCTCGGCGGGGGCGTTACCAGGGCAGCTGCGATCCCGTTCTGCTGCAGCGACCGAACTCCGAAGGCGAGCGCGTTCTGGAAGTCCGTGAGCCCGGACCCGGCGGGGTTCTCCTTGGCGCCATCGACGGAACGGCACTCGTCGAAATCCAGGCGGAGTACGACGAAGATCGTCAGCGCTACCTCGCGGCGCGCGTGACGGTGACAGCCACAGACGCCGGCGCCGACGTGCAGCAGCGCTTCGCTGCGTTCCGTGCGCGTGCAAGCGCTGCTGCAGGAAGGCCTATCTTCTGCGATCGACTCCCCTAAGACCCACAAGCGGCGCTCCGTCGTCTTCCCCGCGTTCCTCCACGCCGGCCTCGCAGCGTCGATCGAGGGGAAGAGCCGCGACGAGCTCTTCTTCGCAGACGCCCACGGTCAGCACCTGCGCCGCACCCGAGTCTCTACTGGCTCGCGCTCGTGGTTCAAGACGGCGTTGACCACGGTCGCCTCGAACCGATGACGCTGCACGACCTGCGGCACACCGTGGCGTCGCTCGCGATCAGCTCCGGCGCGAACGTGAAGGCGGTCCAACGCATTCTCGGACACGCTTCCGCCGCGAGGACTCTCGATGTGTACGCCGACCTGTTCGACGACGACCTGGATGCCCTTGCGGATGGCCTCGATCAGGCTGCGCGCATTTCGGTTGTGGGCAGAGCGTGGGCAGAAGCCCCGACACGGTGAACAGGAAAGCCCCTCAGATCCGCGCACTGCTGGGGATCTGAGGGGCTTCTAGGAGTGCGGAGACGGAGGGATTTGAACCCTCGGTCCCCTCAAAGGGGACTCCACCTTAGCAGGGTGGTGCACTCGGCCGGACTATGCGACGTCTCCATGCGCCCTCGCGGACGCTCACACAACCATACAGGAGGTCGACGGTCCTCTCGACCCGCACGGCGTTTCGCCCCGCTCGGGCCCGGTCCCCCGAAGTGGGGACGCGAGGGGGTTGTCGGGACGTACCCCGGTCATTAGTCTCGTCGGGACGCGGCATCACATTCCGGGGTCCGCCCCGTCGTCGCGACACAGCACCCAGCGTCGCTCCCCTGGCCTGGAACCGGCTCGCCCGATGACCGGGACCGCCGGGGAGCGACTCCGCGGGGACGTGGCTCCGGCCGCGTCCCCGCTTCTGCGTCCGGGGCCGGCGGCGCGGGCGGCGGCGGGGGTGGCGGCAGGCGGGGCGCGGCGCGGTGTCGCGGGGAAAGCGACACCGCGTACACCTCTGCGCCGCGCATCCCCCCGTGCGCTGTCGCTTTCCCCGCAAGAACCGCCCGGGCTACGAGCCGAACGCCTTCGAGCAGGTCTCCTCGTCCGCCGACTGCCCCTGCAGCCCGTCGATCGTGGACGACGTCGCCGATGCCGATGCCGACGGCGCACTCGTGGACGGCGCCGCAGCCTCGGTGGACGACGGAGCCGCGGGCGCAGCGGACTTCGCGGGTGCCGCCGGCGCGGACGTCGCCGATGCACTGGGTGCCGCCTCCGACCCGATGCCCGTGCTGTCCGCCCCGAGCGAGAAGGACTGGTCGGACTTGATCTTCGCGAAGAGCTCGTCGGCCAGGTACTTCGTCGGCTGCACCTTGCCCGCGTACACACCGGTCCCCCCGGTGTCGCCGGGGTACTGCACGAAGTTCACCTGCGCGAGCGGCAGGTCCTGCAGCGCCCGGCCCATCTGCACCATCGTCCCGATGTCGTTCAGGCTCTGGGACAGCTGCATGTTCGACGCCGCCGCGCGGGCGAGCTTGTAGAGCGTCGTCGGCGAGGTCAGCGTGGAGTTCGACTTCACCGTGCGGAGCAACGAGGATAGGAAGACCTGCTGGCTCGAGATGCGCCCGAGGTCCGAGCCGTCACCGACGCCGTGCCGGGTGCGCAGGAACTCCAGCGCCTGCGACCCCTGCAGCGTCGTGGTGCCGGCGGGCAGGTCGAGTCCGGTGTAGCGGTCGTGGATCGGCGATGCGACGCAGACCGGGACGCCACCGATCGCGTTCGACATCTCGATCACGCCGTTGAACGACACCGCTGCCGAGTACTGGATGTCCAGGCCCGTGAGCCCCTGCACCGTCTGCACGACGCAGTTGAGCCCGCCGTCGGCCCACGCCGTGTTGATCGGCTGCGCGGCCATCGCGGAGGTGCTGCCCGAACCGTCGGCCTTCTGGCAGGCGGGGATCGGGGTGACCAGGTCCCGCGGGATGCTCACGGCGGTGGCGTTCGTGTGGTCGGCGGACACGTGCAGCAGGATGTTGACGTCGTTGAGTGTGGCGTCGCGCTCGCCGTACGCGGTCCCCTGGTCCGGGTCGTTGTCCGTGCCGACCACCAGGATGTTGAACCCGCCCTTGTAGGCACTCAGCGCCGTGCCGGTGCCCTTCGCCTTCGTGACGGGCTGCCCCTGGATCGCGACGCCGTCGCCGAGGTCGTCGGTGACCTGCTTCGCCGCGATCGCCGCGACGGAGAACGAACTCACCAGGGCGACCGCGACCACGCCGGAGAGCACCTTCGCGATGGTCCCGAAGGGGCTGTGCCGGCGGAGGCGTCCGTGGCGTGCGATCCCGTTCGCTCGGTTCAGGCGGTGAGATCGATCACGGACGTCGTTCACGGGCACTCCTGTCGTCGGCGGACACGATGGCGGACGCCCTGATCGACGCCGCCGAGGGACCCTCGCGACGACCGGTCGGCCGCGCCGCGGGGACGGCAACCGGTCAAGATTGCCACAGACGCGCCTTGCGATTCAGTGTGGAACCGGCGTGGATCTCCGGTGAGCGCTGTTACCCGGCAGCCACCGCACAGGTCTTCTGCTTGGCCGTCTGCCCCGTCACCCCCGACATCTCCTGGGGCTTCGCGGTCGACTTCGCGTCGGCTCGGTCGGCCGCCGCGGCATCTGCAGCACCCTGTCTGGAGGCCGTGCTCCCCTGGTCCGCGGCGCCTGCGTCCGCCGCCTGGTCACCTGCGGAGTCGGCGGGAGCGGACGCGTCCGTCGCGCCCCGACCGGTCGCCCCCGCGTCGAGCCTGAACGGACGATCAGTCCGGACCGCCCGCATCAGCCGGTCGGCGGTGGCGTGGTCCGGGACGACCTTCCCCGGGAACGCCGGGTCGTCGACGCTCCCCGGGTACTGCACGAAGGTGATGTCGCCGAGTCCGATGCCCTCGAACGCACCGGCCATGTCGACCATCGTCGAGGGCTTCGCGAGCGAGGTGGACAGCGTCACGTTCTTCGATGCCGACTTCGCCAGGCCGTAGAGCTTCGTCGGGTCGCTCAGGGTCCCGTCGCTCTTCACCTTGCGGAGCAGGGACGACAGGAACTGCTGCAGGCTCGAGATCCGGGACAGGTCACTGCCGTCCCCGACGCCGTGCCGGTCACGCAGGAACGCGAGCGCGGTCGCGCCGGACACCGTGTGCTCGCCCGCCGACAGCTGCAGCCCCGTGTACGGGTCGTCCACGGCGTCGGTGACGCACACCGGCACCCCGCCGACGGCGTCGGACATCCGGATGACGCCCTGGAAGCTGACCTGCGCCGCGTACGGGATGTCCATGCCCGTCACGTGCTCGACGGTCCGCACGACGCAGTCCATGCCGCCGCGGCCGTACGCCAGGTTGATCGGAGCGTCCGCCACCGCAGGCTCCTTGCCGCACGCGGGCTGGTCGACCACGAGGTCACGCGGGAAGCTCACCGCGACCGCGCTGGTGTGGTCGGCGGAGACGTGCAGCAGGACGTTCGAGTCGTTGAGGGTGGCGCCGCGATCCCCGTACGCCGTGCCCTGGTCGGGGTCGTTGTCGGCGCCGATCGCGAGCACGTTGAACGCCCCGTCCGTCGATGCGGTTCCTCCGCCGACGTCGACCGCGCGCTGCTGGAACCCGTGCCCGACGTCGTAGGCGGCGTAGGCGGAGAGCGAGGTCGCACTCGTCACGGCGACCGCCGCGGCGATGCCGATGCCGGTGACGAGCCGGGTGACGCCGAGGTCACGCCGACCGCGGTTGTGGCGGGCACCACTGACGCGGTGGCCGGGGCCGGACACCACGGTCGGGCGACGCCGGGCGTCGAGGACGTCGTCGAAGTCGGGCACGGGCACGCTCCCTCCGAGCGGCCGCGGGTTCCGGCCACTCGCCGGGGGACGATACCCGAGCACACGCGCGCCACCGGGCAACCGAGTCGGCTCGGCGTGCCTCGTTCGGGGGGTGCCCCGTGTGTGCCGCTGTTCACGCCGATGCCGCCGCCCGGAACCGGTCCGGCAGCGCGATCAGCGCGGCCCCGAGGGCACGGACGAGCCGGGTGCACTCGACGAGGTCCTCCGCGGCGGCGGCGTCCTGCGCCCGCTCCACCAGCAGCAGGCGCTGTCGTCGGTCGACCACGGCGTCGATCCCGTTCGCCATGGCGATGTCGTCGGTGTAGAACATGTCGAGCACCGGCCGCTGCGACGCCAGCAGGTCCGCGCTGACCGACGCCCCCGAGCGACGCAGCAGCCACGCGGTCAGCTCGACGAACGCACCGGCCTCGGTCATGCAGTCGCGGATCCACGCCGGGTCGAACGGGTCGGTCGTGGCGCCGGCGTTCGCCGGGGGTTCGGCGAGCATCGTGCACCCGAGGCGGATCCGTTCCTTCATCTGCTCCAGCGACCACTGGGTGATGACCACCCCGACGTACCGCTGGACCGAGACGAGCTGCAGGGCCTCGAGCGGGACGAGGGCTTCTCGGACGGGAGTGCGGGACACCCGCATGTCCGAGGCCAACGCATCGAGCCGGAGCCGCTGCCCGCGCCGGTAGTCACCGCGCAGGATCCGGTCGAGCAGCCGGAGGAACACGGCGTCCCGCAACAGGCTGCGCGGCACACCGAGGGCATCCCGACCGCGGCCCGCGTGCACGTCCGGGAACTCCGTCATCTCGTGGAATCCCATGCCACCAGCGTCACGCACGGTGCATCCCACCGTCGTGTCGTCGGTCGGATCGGTGGACGGATCCACCGATCGTCACCCTGTGGAGGCCGTGCGCCACCCGGTTCCGCATCACTGCTCTCCCGCCGTCGAGGACCCCCGGCGGAGGTCGTTCCCAGGAGTAGAGCAGGATCGAGCGTCAGTCGCTAAACATTCCGTATTTCGAGTATCAGCGCTTGGACTCTTCCTCCTTGGCGATCACCGAGAGCGGCTGCGTGATGTCCTCCAGCCCCTTCCGAGCGGCGTCGACGCCGAAGATCAGCGCGACCACACCACCGGCGATCATGATGCCCGCACCGAGCAGGTACCCCCAGAAGAGCGGCTCGCGGGACGACCCGTCGCCGATGAACGCGCCGTAGATCGAGGGCGCGATCGCCCCGAAGATCTGCGCGAGGGCGAAGAAGTACGAGATCGCCTGGGACCGCAGCTCGAGCGGGAAGATCTCGCTCACGGTGAGGTACGCACTCGACGCACCGGCTGATGCGAAGAAGAACGAGATGCACCAGAACACGACCTGGACCGTCGCGCTGATCGCGTCCGCCTGGAACAGGAACGCGGACACCGCCAGCACGAGCCCCGAGATCAGGTAGGTGCTGAAGATCATCTGCCGACGGCCCCACGTGTCGAACAGCCGGCCGAGCACGAGCGGGCCGAGCAGGTTGCCGATCGCGAACGGGAAGAAGTAGACCGCGGTCTCCGAGGTCTTCAGGCCGAAGAAGTTCGTCAGCACGAGCGCGTAGGTGAAGAAGATCGCGTTGTAGAGGAACGCCTGCGTGATCATCATCGTCGCGCCGACGAGCGTGCGCGTCGGGTACTGCTGGAAGAGCACCTTCACGATGGTCGTGAAGCGGACCTTCTCCATCGGCGTGACGGTCATCGCCTTCGACTCGTCGACGGGCTCCAGCGGCTTGCCGGACTCCCGCTCGACCTCCGCCTCGATCCGGGCGACCGTGGCGTCCGCCTCTTCCTCGCGGCCGTGCGTCATCAGCCAGCGTGGACTCTCCGGGATGTGCCGCCGCAGGAAGATGATCACGATGCCGAGCACCGGGCCGAGGAAGAACCCGATGCGCCACCCGACGTTCTCCGCGAAGTAGGACGTGTCGAGCAGGTAGATGTTGGCGAACGCGCCGAGGGCAGCGCCACCCCAGTACGTGCCGTTGATGGCGATGTCGACGTGCCCCCGGTACTTCGACGGGATCAGCTCGTCGATCGCGGAGTTGATCGCGGCGTACTCACCGCCGATGCCGAGTCCGGCGACGAACCGGAAGACCGCCAGGAACCAGAAGTCCCCCGCGAAGCCCGCGATGCCCGAGCCGATGAGGTAGATCGCCAGCGTCAGGATGAAGAGCTTGCGACGGCCGAGGCGGTCGGACAGCCGCCCGAAGACCAGCGCACCGATCACCTGGCCGAAGAGGTAGATGGTGCCGAGGGACGTCACCTGCTGGGTGGAGAGCCCGAGGTCCGCCTGGAACCCGGCGTTCGAGACGATCTGGATCTCCAGGCCGTCGAGGACCCACGAGATCCCCAGTCCCACCACGACGCTCCAGTGGAACTTCGTCCACGGCAGTCGGTCCATCCGGGCCGGGACCAGGCTCCTGACCTGTCCCTCCTGCAACCCGCTCGCGCTCGTCATCGCGGCATGCTCCTCACTCGCCGGCCCCCGCGGACCGGCACAGAAGGAGAACGTACGCGCGGATCGCGCGGATGGTTCACGTCCAGAACGACCGGTGTCCGGCGCGGAGCCGAATCCCCCTAATCTCGTGATCCGGCTCCGTCGCCGTTCGCGGATCCGTCGGCGCACTGGCAGCCGGACAGACCCTGCCCTTGATCATTGCGGATGCTATGCGAACGCACAAGGACGGCACCTCGGCCGACGGCGCGTACGCTCGAAGAGGTGACCCGACCTGACATCCGAACGGTCGGCGAGCTCCGCACCTCTGGTCACGTCCAGAAGACGGTCCGCGCCGAGATCCGCGACAACCTGCTGAGCGCCCTCCGTGAGGGCACCGATCCGTGGCCCGGCCTCCACGGCTTCGAGACCACCGTCATCCCGCAGCTCGAACGAGCCCTCATCGCCGGCCACGACGTCGTCCTGCTCGGCGAACGCGGCCAGGGCAAGACCCGACTGCTGCGCACCCTGCAGGGCCTGCTCGACGAGTGGACCCCGGTGATCGCCGGGTCCGAGCTCGGCGAGCACCCGTACGAACCGATCACCACGGCGTCGATCCGCCGCGCCGCCGACCTCGGCGACGCGATGCCCATCGACTGGTGGCACCGCGACGGCCGCTACGTCGAGAAGCTCGCGACGCCCGACACCTCCGTGGCCGACCTGATCGGCGACGTCGACCCGATGAAGGTCGCCGAGGGCCGCAGCCTCGGTGACCCCGAGACCATCCACTTCGGCCTGATCCCCCGGGCGCACCGCGGCATCGTCGCGATCAACGAGCTGCCCGACCTGGCCGAGCGCATCCAGGTCGCGATGCTCAACGTGATGGAGGAGCGCGACGTGCAGATCCGCGGCTACGTGCTGCGACTGCCGCTCGACGTCCTCGTCGTCGCGAGCGCGAACCCCGAGGACTACACGAACCGCGGCCGCATCATCACGCCGCTGAAGGACCGCTTCGGCGCCGAGATCCGCACGCACTACCCGATCGAGCTCGACGACGAGATCGCCGTCATCCGGCAAGAGGCGCACCTCACCGCCGACGTGCCGGACGCCCTGGTCGAGATCCTCGCCCGGTTCACCCGGGCACTGCGCGAGTCCAGCGCCGTCGACCAGCGCAGCGGTGTCAGCGCCCGCTTCTCGATCGCCGGAGCCGAGACGGTCTCCGCCGCGGCCGTCCACCGCGCCGCGCGACAGGGCGAGACCGAAGCCGTCGCACGGCCGATCGACCTGGAGACCGCGGTCGACGTCCTCGGCGGCAAGATCGAGTTCGAGTCCGGGGAAGAGGACCGTGCCGACGAGGTCCTCGAGCACCTGCTCCGGACCGCCACCGCCGAGACGGTCCGCTCCCGGCTCCGCGGCCTCGACCTCGGTCAGCTCGTGGAGGCGCTCGACGGCGGCACGATGGTGACCACCGGCGAGCAGGTCTCGGCGCGGGCCTTCCTCGAGGGGCTGCCGTCCCTCGGCGAGTCCGACCTGTACGACCAGATCTGCGAGCGACTCGGTGCCACGAACGACGGCGAACGCGCCGGCGCGATCGAGCTCGCGCTCGAGGGACTGTTCCTCGCGCGGAAGATCAGCAAGGAGTCGGGCGGGGGCGAAGCGGTCTATGGCTAGTCGGCAGAACCGCCGGCTGACCCGTGACACCCGGTACGGCCGGTACGAGGGCGGCCCGGACCCGCTCGCCCCGCCGGCGGACCTCTCCGAGGCGCTCGACGCCATCGGCCAGGACGTCATGGCGGGGTACTCCCCCGAGCGTGCGATGCGGGAGTTCCTGCGTCGCGGCGGGCGGGACCAGCGCGGCCTCGACGACCTCGCTCGCCGGGTCGCCGAGAAGCGCCGCGAACTCACCGCGAAGCACAACCTCGACGGCTCGCTGCAGCAGGTCAAGCAGCTGCTCGACGAGGCCCTGCTCGCCGAGCGTGGCCAGCTGGCGCGCGACACCGAGATGGACGACGGCGACCGTGCCCTCGCCGAGATGCAGCTCGACAGCCTGCCCCCATCGCCCGCAGCCGCCGTGAGTGAACTCGGCAGCTACGACTGGAAGAGCCCCACGGCAAGCCAGAAGTACGAGGAGATCAAGGACCTGCTCGGCCGCGAGATGCTCGACCAGCGCTTCGCGGGGATGAAGCAGGCGCTCGAGAACGCCAGCGACGAGGACCGCGCCGACGTCCAGGCGATGATGCAGGACCTCAACCAGCTGCTCGAGGACCACCGCGCCGGCACCGACTCGCAGGAGCAGTTCGACGAGTTCATGGCGAAGCACGGCGAGTACTTCCCCTCGGACCCGCAGAACGTCGACGAGCTGCTCGACGACCTCGCCGCCCGCTCCGCCGCAGCCCAGCGGATGCGGAACTCGATGACGCAGGAGCAGCGCGACGAGCTCGACGCCCTGGCACAGCAGGCGTTCGGTTCCCCCGACCTGATGGGCGCTCTGTCCCAGCTCGACGGCAACCTGCGCGCGCTGCGCCCCGGCGAGGACTGGGGCGGATCGGAGCAGATGGAGGGCGAGCAGGGTCTCGGCCTCGGCGACGGCACCGGCGTGTTCCAGGACATCGCCGACCTGGACTCCCTTGCCGAGCAACTCGCGCAGTCGAGCCCCGGATCCGACCTCGACGACCTCGACCTCGAGTCCCTGGCGCGCCAGCTCGGCTCCGAGGCCGCCGTCGACGCGCGCACGCTCCAGCAACTCGAGAAGGCCCTGAAGCAGTCCGGCACGATGCGCCGCGGCGCGGACGGCCAGTTCAAGCTCACCCCGAAGGCCATGCGCCAGCTCGGCAAGAGCCTGCTCAAGGACGTCGCGCAGAAGATGTCCGGCCGGCAGGGGGCACGCGACCTGCAGCGCTCGGGAGCCTCTGGCGAACCGTCCGGAGCGAGCCGGCAGTGGGCGTTCGGCGACACCGAGCCGTGGGACATCCCGCGGACGATCACGAACGCCGTCACCCGCACGGCCGCGACGGGACGCACCGGGGCCGGCGTCCGCCTCACCATCGACGACGTCGAGGTGCAGGAGACCGAGGCCCGCACCCAGGCCTGCGTGGCGCTCCTCGTCGACACGTCGTTCTCGATGGCGATGGAGGACCGCTGGGTCCCGATGAAGCGCACCGCGCTCGCCCTGCACACCCTGATCTCCACACGGTTCCGCGGGGACGACCTGCAGCTGATCGCCTTCGGTCGCGAGGCCGAGGTGATGGACGTCGAACAGCTCGTCGGTCTCGACGCGATGTGGGACAAGGGCACGAACCTGCACCACGCCCTCCTGCTGGCGAACCGGCACTTCCGGAAGCACCCGACCGCGCAGCCCGTGCTGCTCATCGTCACCGACGGCGAGCCGACGTCGCACCTGGAGCCGAACGGGCAGGTGTACTTCAGCTACCCGCCCGACCCGATGACGATCGCGCTGAGCGTGCGCGAACTCGACAACGCGCACCGGCTCGGGGCGCAGACGACGTTCTTCCGCCTCGGCGACGACCCGGGGCTCGCCCGGTTCATCGACGGCATGGCCCGGCGGGTCGACGGGACGGTCACGGCGCCGGAGAACGACGACCTGGGTGTCGCGGTGGTCGGCTCGTACCTCGGCTCGCGGCGCGGCAGCGCGCTCTTCCGCGACGACGACTGGGGCGGGTTCGGCCGGTTCGGCTGACGGGACCACCCACCGGACGGGAGGCCCGGTGCCAGCTGGCACCGGGCCTCCCGTCCGTCGTCTCTCGCGTTCTGCGCGCGGTGACGACAACCGCGCACGCGCCCGCATGCGCACTTGTCGTCCTGCTGCGCAGGACGCGTCAGAACAGCGGCCAGGGGACCGCTGGGCCGTACCCCGCCGGCGGCGGGAAGCGGCCGACGGCCGCCAGGGCGGCGCAGCGCGCCTCCAGGTTGTCGATCTCGTCGACGGTGAGGTGCTCCTCGAGCTGCTCCCCCAGGTCGCCGTGCAGCGCGGTCACCACGCGGTCGATCCCGGCGAGCTCGTCGTCGTGCAGCGGCTCGTCGGTCCACCCCCACAGCACCGTCCGGAGCTTGTGCTCGACGTGGAAGGTGAGCCCGTGGTCGACGCCGTGGCGGTGCCCGTCCGCCATCGCCAGCACGTGCCCGCCCTTGCGGTCCGCGTTGTTCACCACGACGTCGAAGACGGCCATCCGCCGGAGCGCCGCCGTGTCCTCGTGGACCAGGGTGACCGGGCGGTCGTGTTCGTCGATCGCCTCCAGGACGGTCTTCACGCGCTCGTCCTGCTCGGCCTGCTCGGTCGGCAGCAGGTCCACCGCGTCCTGGTCCGGGTCGACGTCCTGCCAGCGCTGGATCATGCCGCGACCGAGCGGTCCGTCGCCGAGCCAGGTCGGCGGGACGACCCGCCAGCCGAACGCCTCGGAGACCAGGAACGCCGCGACCTCACGGCCGGCCAGGGTGCCGTCCGGGAAGTCCCACAGCGGCTTCTCGCCGGCGACGGGCTTGTACACGACCTCGTGCCCGTCGAGCTCGGCGAGGAAGGTGGCGTTCGAGGCCTCACGGATGCGGGCGACGAGCTCCATGCCGCTCGTGTCGGCTGTGCTCATGCGTCGCCGGGCTGCCGTCCAGCGGCCACGACCTCGCGGGTGCGCTCGACGAAGGCACGAGCCGTGCCGACGGGGATCTTCACCTGCAGGAGCTCGGCGGGCTCGGGGATCTCGACGACCGCCTCGACCTCGATGCCGTCCTCGTCCTCCTCGGACACGATCTCGATCTCGTCGTCGATCGGGTACGCCTCGATGACGACCTGCGCCGTCGCCGGGTCGAAGCCCAGGCTGAGGGCGCCCGCTCGGAACTCGGGCTCCACGGGCTGGTCGAGCGGCTCGACGTCGTACAGCTCGCGCGGGACCGACGGCGGGACGCTGAAACGGTTCTCCTCCACCGTGGCGACCTCGTCGAGGAGCTCGTCGAGCTTCTCCGCGAGCACCGCCGACTGCTCCTTCTCGAGCGCGACGCTGACGACGCGGCGGCCGTCACGGGCCTGCAGGTAGAAGGACCGCTCGCCCGGGCGCCCGATGGTGCCGACGACGAGACGGTCCGGCCAGTCGAAGCCGTGGACGATGGTGGGCATACCCGCATTGTAGGAGCGGCAGGCTGCGACCGTTCAGGGTCTGGCAGTACCCGTCTCGTTGCCCGCGCCTCCGCCCACCGGGGCATCGCCCGTCGGAGCCGGCGCCTTCGCGAGCCAGGACAGGTCGCCCGACTCGGTGTTCGTCGCCGCGACCTCTGGCCGGTGCTCGCCGTAGCGCACGACCGACACCGACGCCGGCCCGACCGTGATCCGCTGGAACAGGTCGAGGTGCATGCCGAGTGCGTCGGCGAGCACGGACTTGATGATGTCGCCGTGGCTCACCGCGACCCACACCGCGTTCGCGCCGTGCTCGGCCTCGATCTGCGCGTCGAGCCGCCGGATCGCACCGACCGCGCGCGACTGCATGGCCTGCATCGACTCACCGCCGGGGAACACCACGGCGCTCGGGTTGGACTGCACCACGCGCCAGAGCGGTTCCTTCGCCAGGTCGCTGAGCTTCCGGTTCTGCCACTCCCCGTAGTCCGCCTCGGTGATCGCTCGCTCCACGAACTGCTGCGGCTCCCCCTGCTGGAACGCCGTGATCGCCCGGGCCGTCTGTCGGCAGCGTTCGAGGGGGCTGGACACGACGGCCGCGAGCGGGACCGCCGCGATGCGTTCCGCGGTCGTCGCCGCCTGCCGTTTGCCGACGGAGTCGAGCGCGACGCCGGCCGTGCGGCCCGCGAGGAGTCCGGTCGCGTTCGCGGTGGTGCGTCCGTGCCGGACGAGGAGGACGGTCGCCATGCGCTCGATCCTAGGCGCGGGTCGGGTCAGAGCCCGACGAGCGTGGCGAGCCAGCGTCCCGCGGCCCACGTCGCGCCGATCAGCACGAACGCCGCAACGACCCCGGCCGCCTCTGCACCCCATGACAGCCTGGGGAGGGCCGGCGCTCCCTCGACCGCCGCCGTCCCGACGACGGACTCGACCAGCACGACCCCCGCCTCGGGCTTCCGGAAGTACGTCACGTGTTCGGTCCACGGGCGACGCGCGCTGATCGGGACGTACCGCACGAAGGCGCCTTGAGCGGTCGGCCCGAAGCTCACCGGATCGACGAGCGACTTCACGGCGAACGTCTCGCATCGCGGCTGCTGCTCGATGTCCTCCGGGCGCCGGACGAGCTTGGTGACGAGCAGCGCCACCACGAAGAGCACGGCGCCGCCGACGAGCGTGACGGCGAGGTCCCGGAGCGCGGCGTCGAGCACCGCGGACGGATCGAGTGCCAGGATCGCCGGGGTCACCTCGGTGCGTGTGGCTGCCGAGAGCGCCGCCACCATGTGCTCGACGGTGACGGCCACGGCTCGGACCATCTCGACGACGACGCCGATGCCCGAGCCCACCATCGCGGACATCACGAGCGGGAAGACCACGAGGAACCCCCAGAGCGCGACCGGCAGCCATCGACTCCGCCGGAGCATCCGGAAGAACCCGAGCTGCGCCTCCCCCGAGCCGACGAAGACGCACGCGTCCACGTCCTCGGTGATCGCCACCCGCCGTGCGAGTTCACCGCCGAGCGAGTGCCCGACGAGCACGACCGCGTCGGCCGTCGCCCGGGCCCGTGCGGTCGTCGCTCGGAGCGGTGCGATCACGCTGTCGTCGAGTCCGTCGGAGCGGTAGCTCCACGCATCGCCGACGAACCGGGTGATCACGGTCCTGGTGCGCGCGGCGACGGACCGGGAGAACAGGGACACGATCCCGGCACCGAGGAGCACGAGTCCGATCAGCGGCAGCGCGCACACCAAACCGAGCATGCCGACGAACGCCGTGAACGGCAGCGGGAGCGGGGATCGCCTGGCGCCGGCACCCCGGATGGCCTCGAGGTCCCAGGCCCACAGCGCAGCGGTGCTCCAGAGCGCGAACGGCACCACCCGGAGCACCCAGCCGAGGACGTTGCGCGCAGCGGGGACGGCGGCGCGTTCGTCCCACCAGCCGTCGTGGAACTCGGCGACGAACGGCTGCTGCCCGGGGATCGCGGCACGTCCGCGGAGCACGCGGTCCCCGTCGGACACGCCGTCCCCGTCGGACACGCCGTCCGGCAGCGTCGTGTACTCGCCGCCGAGTCGCGCGACCCCGGCGGCGAAGGAGTCGGCGACGGCCGTCTGTGTGTCGCCCTGCTGCTGCATCCCGACCCCGTGGATGCAGACGAAGGCGAACCTGGTGAGCACGTCGTTCCCCGGAGACCCCATGCCGATCATGCTAGTGGTACATCAGATATCCGGCGAGCTCGGCCATCCGATTCCGGTCCTCGATGCGACACTCGACCGCCAGAGCCGACAAGATGGTGGGGTGTTGGTCTCGATCGTCTACATGAGTCGCGCGGTGGAGCCGTTCGACGATGCCGCGATGACCGAGCTCCTGCGGGGGTCCCGCTTCCGGAACGAGGCACTCGGCGTTTCGGGCCTGCTCGTGGCGAAGGACGGCCGGTTCATGCAGCTCCTCGAGGGCCCGGCCATCAGCGTGGACGACCGGTTCACCGCGATCGCCCAGGACCCGCGACACCACGAGGTCACCTCCCTGATCCGCGAGGACATCGAGCGCCGCCGCTTCGACGGCTGGTCGATGGCGTACCGAGGACTGGACGACGCCGACCTGGCGGCGGAGGACGGCTTCAGCCCGTTCCTGTCCGGCACGTCGGACTTCCCGCGCTCCTTCGACCGGACGAGCGCCGCGTGGCTGCTCAAGTGGTTCCGGGACCGCGAACTCCGCGACGTCTGACCGAACGGGTCCGGCTCAGGCGAACACCGAGTCGACGACCCTGAGCAGGCGGTCACGGTGGTCGCGCTCGGCCACCGCGAGCACCAGCACCGTCCACATCGTCGCCACCGCCGGCAGCAGGTCAGCCCGCCCGGAGCGCACGTTCGACAAGAGCTGCACGCCCGTGAAGTACGGCACGAGCGTGGCCCCGAGTGCCTCCGCTGGCACGGTCGACTGCACCTCACCGCTCGCGACCGCGAGCCGGATGACGTCCACAACGCCGGCGATCCACTGCTCGTAGAAGCTCGACGTCTGCCCCGCGAGCACGCCGTGCTCCAGTGAGATCCGGATCCCGGCGCGCACGACCACGTCGGTCATGAGCAGGTCGGCGATCCCCCGTGACGCGCGAACGAGCATGGCGAACGGCGACGGGTCAGTCGAGCTCATCGCGGCGAAGGTCCGCGCGTTCTGCTCGTCGATCACCGCCAGGGCCAGGGACCGCTTCGTCGGGAACAGCCGGTGGAGTGCACCCTGGCTCACGGCCGCGGCGCGCGCGATCCCGGCGATGCTCGCGGTCTCGTAGCCGCCGCGGTCGAACTCCCGAGCGGCCGCCTCGACGATCGTCGAGCGTCGTCCCGCCACGATGGCCTCACCCACGCTGCACCTCGCCGATCTCGCGCGCCGCCGGATCAGGCCTGGTCTGCGCGGAGGAACTCGGCGATCTCGGTGCTGCCGCTGTTGAAGCGGTACGTGCTGCCCGCGGTGCCGCTCTTCTCGAGCACGTCCGCGATGACGTGCGCGACGTCCCCGCGGGAGACCTTCGCGCCCTCGCCGTCCCAGTCGATCGCGCCGGTGGGCTCGTCGTCGGTCAGGGTGCTCGGCGCGACGATGGTCCACTCGAGGCCGGAGTCACGGACCACCGCGTCGGCGATCATCTTGGACTGCGCGTACGCGAAGAAGTCGTTGTCCTGCGGCACCCCGTGGTCGAGCACCGAGCCGGACCACGAGACCATCACGTACCGCTCGACGCCCGCGCGCTTGGCAGCCTGCACGGACAGCACTGCTGCATCGCGGTCGATCGCCCAGGTCCGGTCGACCGATCCCCCGCCGGCACCGGCGGACCACACCACGGCGTCCTGCCCGCGGACCAGGTCCTCGAAGCCCGACAGCGTCAGCTCCTGGATGTCGGCCACCGCCGGTTCACCACCGTGGGCGCGGATCTCGTCGGCCTGGTCGGGGTTCCGGTTGACGGACGTGACGTGGTGGCCGCGCTCGCTGAGGATGCGCGTCGCGAGGAGTGCGACCTTGCCGTGGCCGCCGAAGATGATGATGTCGCTCATTGCAACGACGCTACGCGGACCGCCTCAGCGCGGGGTGACCGCGACTCGGACGTGGATCGAGCGGAGGGTGTGGGATTCGAACCCACGAGACATCGCTGCCCACCTGTTTTCAAGACAGGCTCCATCGGCCACTCGGACAACCCTCCACGACGCGGCCACGTGGCGAGACGTGACCGCGTCCCGAGGAGTCTAGCCGAGCCTCCAGGCCGGGACCTGGAACACGACGACCCCCGATCGGAGCGATCGGGGGTCGTCGTGTCGACGTCAGGCCGGGCCTGTCAGGTCAGGCCTGCGGACGGTCGTCCTGGCGCCGGCGCGCGCGCTGCGCGGTGAGCAGCAGCACGAGGCCGAGCAGCAGCACGACGATCGCTGCCGGGACACCGATCATGACGATGTTCGTGCCGGTGAACGCGAGCTCCTGCGGAGCGGCTTCGACGGTGAACTTCTTCGTGATCTCCTTCGAGAACACCCACACCGTCTTCTGCGGAGCTGCCGCGCGAGCCCGAGTGGTGGTGTCCGTCTCGTCGGCGACCGTGTACTGACCCTTCGCCTTCGCGGTGAAGGTCAGCGAACCGGCCGCGACGTCGGCCTCCGTGACGGTGTAGCTGGTCTCGCAGGACTCGACCTGCCCGGGCTGGAGTGCCTCGATCCCACAGGAGATCGACGATCCGACCTGCTGCTCGACCTCGGCGCGGTCGAGGGTCCGGTTGCCGGTGTTCGCGAACCGGAACGAGCCGGTCACGACATCACCAGCACGGAGCACAGTGTCCGAGGTCGAGGTCGAGGTCGAGGTCGACGCGGTGTAGTCGCCGCTGATGTCGATGCTGGCCGAGGACTCCAGCGACACGTCGCGGTGGTCACCCGAGGAGACCGAGTCACCCGTGGGCGTCGTGCCCGCGGTGGTCAGGTCGAACCCGACGGTCCCGCGGTCGATGTCCTGCTGGGTGAGCGCATACGGCGCCAGCTCGGTGACGACGTCGGTCCCCGGGGCCAGGGTGCCCTCGCCGACCTGCTCGGGGTCGCCGTCCGACACGACGGACTCCAGGCCCTCGAGCGTCACGTTCCCCGCGTTCGAGACGGTCGCGGAGAGCAGCACCTCGTCGCCGACGCGCGGAGCCGAACCGTGCTCGGTCTCGGCCAGGTGCGCCGAGAGCACGGACTGCACCTGCGGTTCCTGCAGCAGCGTCACGTCAGCGGACTCGTCCGCCGAGATCGCCTGCCCCTTCGGACCCGTGGCGGCAGCGGCGAGCGAGAAGCGCACCGTGCCGGCGTCGACGTCCGCCTGGGACAGGGTGTGTCCGGCGATGGTGAGCTTCGCCGTCGCGCCCGGAGCGATCGTCTCCGGCGCCTCGATCGTCAGGTCCTCGTGGCCGGGCAGAGCAACCTGCACGTCCGCGAGGGTGACGGTGCCGGTGTTGGCCAGCGCACCCGTCAGCGTGACGGTGTCGCCCGCGTTCGGGGCACCCTTCGCGTCGAGCACGGCGCCGAAGCGCGCGCTCATGGTCGCCTGCTGCTCGAACTCGAGCTCGGTCTCGGCGTCGTCCTGGACCTGCTGGTCCTTCGGACCAACGGCGGCGACCTGCATCGGGACGCTCAGCACGCCCGCGTCGATGTCGGCCTGGGTCAGCGTGTAGTCCGACACCGACACGGCGGTGGACGCACCGGGCGCGAGACGCTCCTCGGCGACGGAGACCCGAAGCCCGTCGAAGCCGGGGACGGCGGCGGTCACATCGTGCAGGGTGACGTTGCCGCTGTTCCGGATCGAGCCGGTGAAGGACACGGTGTCGCCGGCCTTGGGTGCCTTCTTGCCGTCCAGCTCGCTGCTGAACTTCGTCGACACGGCCGGAGCCTGCGCGACCGTCGCCTGCGTCGCCGTGGCAGATGCCTCAACCTCGACACCCTTCGGCGCGGTGCTCGTCGCGGTCGCGTCGAACGTGACCGACCCACGATCCACATCGGCCTGCGTCACCTTGTAGGAACCCTCGACCGCGCACTCGACGGACTTGCCAGGCGCGATGGTCGCGGGGCAGGTGACGGTCATGCCACGGTCACCGTCGATGACGATCGTCGTGTCACGGATCGTGACGTTGCCCGTGTTCGACGCAGTCACACCCAGCGAGACCTTGTCGCCGACACCCGGGTCCGACGTGGTCTTCACGACCGGCGCCAGTGCGAGCCCCGCACCGGCAGCCTGCTCGAGGTCCAGGCTCGCGCCGGCCTCACTGTTCGCGACCTGACCCTTCGGCCCCTGCGACTCACCACGCATGGTGAACGAGACGGAACCCTCGTCGATGTCATCCTGCGTCAACGAGTACGCGGCGATCGTCACCGGGACGTCGGCCCCGGGTGCGAGCGCACCGGACGGCACCTCGACGGAGAGATCGTCGCGGTTGAGGATCGACGCGGTGATCTCGGACAGGGTCACGGTGCCGCTGTTGGTCAGCGAGCCCGTCAGCGCGACGGTGTCGCCGGCCTTCGGCGTGCCCTTCGCGTCGAGGGACGCACCGAACCGGGCGGTCAGCGCGGTCCGCTGCTCGATCTCGACGACGGTGCGCGCGTCGTCCTGGACCTGCTGGTCCTTCGGACCGATCGCGGCGACGTGCATCGGGACGGTCAGCGTGCCCGCGTCGATGTCCGCCTGGGTCAGGACGTAGTCGGACACGGTGACCTCGGTCGACGCGCCGGGGGCGAGCTGCTCGTCGGACACGCCGACGGTCAGTCCGTCGAAGCCCGGGACAGCGGCGGTCACGCCGTGCAGCGTGACGTTGCCGCTGTTGCGGATCGCGCCGGTGAAGGAGACCTTGTCCCCAGCCTTGGGGGCCTTCCCGGAGAGCTCGCCGTCGATCGTCGCTGACACCGCCGGCGCCTGCGCAACCGTGGCCTGCGTGGTCGTCGCCGTGGCTTCGACCTCGACACCCTTCGGCGCGGTGCTCGTCGCGGTGGCCGCGAACGCAACCGAACCGTTGTCCACATCAGCCTGGGTCACCTTGTAGGAACCCTCGACCTCGCAGTCCACCGACTTCCCCGGAGCGATGGTCGCCGGGCAGGTCACGGTCATGCCACGCTGCCCGGCGATGACGATGCTCGTGTCGCGGAGCGTGACGTTGCCGGTGTTCGAGGCGCGGACACTCAGCGTGACCGTGTCGCCGACGCCCGGGTCACCGGTGGTCTTCACGACCGGTGCAAGAGCAAGCCCCGCGCCGGCGTTCTGCTCACTGGTGCTCACCGTCGCCGTGCCAGCGCCCGCAACGGGGGCGTCCAGCCGGGAGAGCGCGGAGATCGACACCGAGTCGTCGATGCTGCCGGCATCGACGTCGTCCTGCGTGACGTCACGAGCGGGCGTGGTGCACGACACCGTCGCACCCACCGCGATGTCGGTCGCAGCGCAGGAGTCGGCCGACTCGCCGATCGCCAGGTCGTGGACCGCGACGTTGCCGTCGTTCTTCACGTCGTACCGGAACGCGATCTTCTCGCCCAGATCCGCGACCGCGTCGCCGTTGCCACCGGTGATCACCGGGGTGCCGGTCACGGTGAGTGCGTTGCGCTCCGGAGCGAACTCCACCGAGTCCGTCCCCGCGAGGTCGAGCCCCTTGTGCGCCGTCACCAGGTCGGTGTCGACCGAGTACGTCCCGGGCGTCGTGGTCGTGACATCCACCGAGATCGTGCAGTCCACAGCGCCCTCGGCGAGGTCACCCTCCACGGTCACGGACGTCGCGCCCGCAGCTGCGGTCACTTCGGGATTCGCACAGGTCGTCGACGTGTTCGGCGTCGGCGCCACCGTGAGCCCATCCGGCAGGTCAGCGGCGAACGACCAGCCGCGCTTCTGCCCGTGCTCGGTCGTGTTGATCACCCGGTACGTCAGACGAGCGGTGTCGCCCACGATCGGCGTCCCGGACAACGACTGCGTCATCGTCGGCGTCGAGTCGACGATCGACACGCGGTCCACGGCGCCGTCGTTCCCGGTCCCGGAGGACTGCTGGTTGCGCATGATCCAGCGCACCGTGTCTCCGTCGAAGAGCAACCCACCCTTCGACACGAATTCACCGCCCCGGATCGTCGAGCCGGAGACGACGTACTCCGATGACCCCGGATCAGTGCACGGATTGATCGGGGTGTCGGCGATCTTGTGTTCCACTGCCCCATCGACGAGCGAGAAGTCCAGCAGAGGTGCGTTGCGGCTGCAGTTCACGGCAGCGCCGCTGACACCGAACGACACGAATCGACCCTTCTCGGGCAGGGCGAACGGCTTTTCAGCCTCGAGCTGGACCTTGTCCGCGCCGGGGTCGCCACCCTGGGTGTAGGCGCTGACGATGTGGTTGGTCGACGGGTCCGTACCAGTGATCTGCCCGAGCGCGTTCGCGATCAACTTCAGGCCGGTGTTGCCCGCGGAGTCGCACGCAGCCAGTGAGGCGCTCGACTGACTCGTCACGATGCCGTTGCATCGTGCACCGTTGATCCACACCGGGTCACCCGTGTAGGTCTCACCGGCGGCACCGACGTACTCGCTGACGAGCTTGGCGGCGGTCCAGTTCCCGTTCTCGAAGTCCTCGACGAGCAGGAGCTCGGGGTCGCGTGCCGTGACGTCGGCCGACGCTGCGGAGGCGGGCCGAGCCTCCTGTCCGGTGCCGCCGGTCGGCTGCGTTGCAGCTGACACCGCGACCGTTCCGAGCAGCGCGGTCGTCAGACCGAGCGCGCCGCCCGCGAGGAGGATTCCCTTGCGTCGAGCGCCAGGGGGTGCGTTGTGTTTCATGTCGTCACTTTCGGAGTGTGATGCAGAGGTGGAGAGGGTGTGTCGGCGGATCGAGGAAGCCGACCAGCCGTCAGCAGTCGGGCGCCGCGTGCGTCAGCAGGAGAGCGGTCGCTCCACCGCATCGAGGCACCATCAAAAAATAACATTGATATTTATATATTTCAAGTGTCACATAGACAAGTCGTGACCATGAGCCGGGAGGCTCGGCTTGCGGTGGTGGGGACCGCTGCGGTGTGCAGTGGTCCCCACCAGGACGCACGGAAGTGGGGAGCCCGCGGTGCGGGCTCCCCACTTGAGGTCAGGCCTTGTCGGTGGCCTTGCGGCGCTTCGCGATGAAGAGCACCGCCCCGCCGAGCAGGACCAGCAGACCCGCCAGCGGCGCCACGACCGGGAGGACGTCCGAACCCGTGAACGCGAGCTCGCCCTTCTGCCCGGCCGCGTTCCCAGCAGCCGCACCCGACGCGTTCGAGGACGAATCCGCCGTCGCCGCCGACGACGCAGCAGCACTCGCGTTGCCGTTCTTCGCCGCCGACGCCTGCGCGCGCGTCGAGGACGAGTTGTCCGCGTTCGCCGCAGCCTTCGCCGCGACACTCGCCGCCGCGTTCTTGTCCGCAGCGACGTCCTTGGTCGCGTTCGCCGAAGCGGTCGTGACCATGTTGCCCGCGGTCTTCGCAGCAGCCTTCGCCGTCACGTCCGTCGCAGCCGACGCCTGCGAGGTGGCGTCGTTGTTCGCCGCCGCCACCGCAGCCGCCTTCGCAGCCGGGTTGTTGCTCCCGTCCGCATCCACCGACGCACCCGCCGACGCCGAGGCGTTCGTGTTCGGGTTCGGGTTCGCGTTCGCGCTGGAGTTCGGGCTGCCGTTCGCCCCCGGGTTCGACGACGCCGACGAGTTCGGCGTGCCGTTCACGTTGACGTTCGCGCCGGCATCCTGCGACGCATCCTTGGACGCGTCCGCGATCGCTGCGGACTTCGACGACGCCTGCGTCTTGGACGACGCCTCAACCGAGGCCCCACCATTGGTGTTGGAAGAGTTGTCCGCCTCAGCAGCAGCCTTCGCCGCAACCTTCGACGACGCATTCGGCGTGGAGTCCGCGTTCTTGGACGCGTCCGCCGACGCCGTGGTCTTCTGGTTCCCCGCAACCTCCGACGCCGCCTTCGCGGAGATGTCCGCAGCAGCCGACGCCGCCGACGTGCCGTCGTTGTTCGCAGCCGCCTCCGACGCCGCCTTCGCAGCCGGGTTGTTGTCCCCATCAGCAGCCGCCGACGCCGACACCGACGCACCCGCGTTCACATTCGCACCCGGGTCACCATTCACGTCAGCAGCAGCATCCTGCGACGCGTTCTTCGACGCGTCCGCGATCGCTGCGGACTTCGACGACGCCTGCGTCTTGGACGACGCCTCAACCGAGGCCCCACCATTGGTGTTGGAAGAGTTGTCCGCCTCAGCAGCAGCCTTCGCCGCAACCTTCGACGACGCATTCGGCGTGGAGTCCGCGTTCTTGGACGCGTCCGCCGACGCCGTGGTCTTCTGGTTACCCGCAACCTCCGACGCCGCCTTCGCGGAGATGTCCGCAGCAGCCGACGCCGCCGACGTGCCGTCGTTGTTCGCAGCCGCCTCCGACGCCGCCTTCGCAGCCGGGTTGTTGTCACCATCAGCAGCCGCCGACGCCGACACCGACGCACCCGCGTTCACATTCGCACCCGGATCACCATTCACGTCACCCTCAGGCGTCCCGTCAACATTGCCTGCGGGGATGCCCTGCGGGTCACCCACCGGCGTGCCCTGCGGAGTGCCAACCGGGTCACCAACGGGGTCACCAACCGGCGTCCCGACCGGGTCACCAACCGGATCGCCAACCGGGGTGCCCTGCGGGTCACCAACCGGAGTGCCCTGCGGGTCACCAACCGGCGTCCCGACCGGGTCACCCACCGGATCGCCAACCGGGGTGCCCTGCGGGTCACCAACCGGATCGCCAACCGGCGTCCCGACCGGGTCACCAACCGGATCGCCAACCGGGGTGCCCTGCGGGTCACCAACCGGCGTGCCCTGCGGGGTGCCCACCGGCGTCCCGACCGGGTCACCCACTGGGTCACCAACCGGCGTGCCGACCGGGTCACCAACCGGGTCACCAACCGGCGTCCCCTGCGGGTCACCAACCGGCGTCCCGACCGGGTCACCAACCGGGTCACCAACCGGCGTCCCCTGCGGATCACCAACCGGGTCACCAACCGGGGTGCCCTGCGGGTCACCAACCGGCGTCCCGACCGGGTCACCAACCGGCGTCCCCTGCGGGTCACCAACCGGCGTCCCGACCGGGTCACCAACCGGCGTCCCCTGCGGATCACCAACCGGCGTCCCGACCGGGGTGCCCTGCGGGTCACCAACCGGGGTACCCTGCGGGTCCCCAACCGGAGTGTTGCCCTCGGGCGTACCGTCCTCGTTCCCGTCCACATCCGCAGCCGCTTCCTGCGAAGCGTTGGACGAGGACGACGCGATCGCGGCGCCCTGCGACGCCGTCGACGGATTCGCCGTACCGACAACCGAACCCACAGCATTGGCCTTCGTGGAGTTGTCCGCCTTCGCCGCAGCCTGCGCCGCAGCCTTGGATGAGCTCCCCGGGTCCGTGTCCGCGTTCTGCGTCACATTCGACGACGCCGCCGTCAGCTGGTTCCCCGCGATCTCCGCAGCAGCCTTCGCCGAGATGTCCGCAGCCGCCGACGCCGCCGACGTCCCGTCATCATTCGCAGCCGCCTGCGCCGCAGCAACCGCCGCAGGGTTGTTGTTCCCATCCGCATCCGCCGATGCCGACGCCGACGCCGACGCATTCCGGTTCCCGTTCGCCTCAGCCGACGCATTCGTCGACGACGTCCCGACCGCAGCACCCTTCGACGCCGAGTTCGGCGACGCATTCGCCGCAACCGAACCAGCACCATTCGTGTTCGACGAATTGTCATCATTCGCGGCGCCCTTTGCCGCGACGTTCGCAGAGCTGCTGGGGTTGGCGGCGGTGTTGGCGGTCGCAGCCGTCGAGGCGTCGGGGTTCGCCGCTGCCCGAGCAGCAGTGTTCGCCGAGATGTCCTGCGCAGCCGACGCCTGTGAAGTTGCGTCGTTGTTACCAGCGACCTGAGCGGCCGCGACGGCGGCGGGGTTGTTGTTGCCGTCAGCACGAGCGGACGCCGCAGCGGACGCTGAAGCATTTGTGTTCGAGCTCCCGTTGTCCGGAACGGGGGTGACCTTGCCCCCGTACGACCCGTACCAATAGTGGGCTCCGCTATTGATACCGTCCAGCCCCCACCACGTCGCCTGGCCATTCAACGTCGGCCAACCCACGCCGAAGATTCCGCGCCCGTCCGCATTGATGCGGAATTGCTTCGCGGAACCGCGAGGCGTTGCGCTTTCACAGCTGGTCCATTTACTAGCTGAACTATAGACGGGCACCGGAATGTTGTCTCGCAGAACCGAGATGTTCGTTTCGAGGCACTGACCGGCAGCATTGATCACCGGACCGGTACTGCCAGGCGCAGGATAGGTGAAAACACTTTTCTGAGCGATCGCCGGATCAGTGGGACCGCTGACGCGCTCGTAAATGGGATCCGCGCTGGTGTTGAACCGGTCCGTCAGGACCCCCCAGTAACTGCCCCACTGCATCAGTAGCTGACCGCGGATCGACGGGCCACTGAAAGCGGCGTTGACCGAGACAGCAGACGAGGGTGTGACCGTTGATGCCGAGTCCGCAGCATCTGCATTAGCAGACGAGATGACGCCGAACGCGGCACCGGATGCCGCGAGCGCACCGATCGTCGACGCTGCGACGATCTTGCGTGTGGCAGAGCGCTTGTGCTTGCTCATGTGATTGATTTCTTTCTGTAGCGGAGCACCGTTGCCGGCAGCTCCTGGTTGATCCCTGCACACGCTCATCACGCGCAGGGGTCCCCGGCCGGCGCACATGGGGGATGCTCCGGTCGAGCCCGGCCCGGGCGATGGCACCCGGGCCGGAAGTCGTTCATGCGGCGTTGAGTGCCCGGTTCGCCGCGTTGACACCGCTCATGCCGTGCACGCCAGGCCCTGGCGGAGTGGCAGCGGAGCACAGGTACACACCGGGCACGCCCGTCCGGTAGGGGTTCGGCCCGAACGTCGGCCGGGCGATCAGCTGCCGGAAGGTGTTCGCCCCGGTGTTGATGTCACCTCCGACGAAGTTCGAGTTCGCCGCCGCCAAACCCATCGCACTGGTGACGCGGGTGGACACGATGCGCTCCCGGAACCCGGGCGCGAAGCGCTCGATCTGGCTGGTGATCCGGTTCTCGGCGGCGACGGTCGACCCGTACGGCACATGGGCGTACGCCCAGACGGGGTTGCGTCCGCCCGCGGACCTCGTCGGATCGGCCTTCCACTGCTGGCCGACCAGGGTGAACGGCGCCCGCGAGGACTTGCCACCGACCACCTGGGCCTCCGCGGCAGCAACCTCGTCCGCGGTGCCGCCGAGGTGCACGACGCCGGCTTCCTGGCACTCGGCGGCGGTCCACGGGATGTCGCCGTCGATCGCGAAGTCCACCTTGTAGGCGGCGGGACCGTGCGCGTACTCGGTGAACGCCCGGCGGGAGCGCTCGGAGATCCGGTGGTGCAGGATCTCGACGGCAGCGCTCGGTGCGACGTCGAGGAGCACGACGTCGGCGTCCCCGAGCTCGCGGATGTCGGTGACGGTGCGGCCGGTCTCGACGTGCCCGCCGAGCGACTCGAGTTCCGTGACCAGGGCGTCGGCGAGCACCTGCGCACCGCCCCGGACGACCGGCCAGCCGACCGCGTGCCCGGCGGACGCGAGCATCACACCGATGGCGGAGGAGAACGTCGTGTCGAGCCGTCCGAACGCGTGCGCGGCGATGCCGGCGAACAGCGCGCGGTGCCGTTCCTCGCGGAAGGAGCCGGCGAGCCGCAGCGCAGGCTGCGCGGCCAGTGCCCCGAACCGCGCCATCAACGCCGCGTGCCGAGGCATGCGCGCCAGGGGCTGCAGGGCATCGGCGGTCAGGTCGTCGAACCGCTCGGCGAAGGGTCCGAAGAGGTTGCGCCAGGTGGACCCGTCGACACCCATGCCCTCGGCCGTCGCCGCGATGTCGCGGTACAGCAGGCCGACGCTGCCGTCGTCGAGCGGGTGGGCGAGCGCGGCGGGCGCCTCGTCCCAGTGCACGCCGTACCGCTCGAGCTCGAGGGAACGGAGGAACGGCGAGGCAGCGGCGAGCGGCATGAACGACGCTCCCAGGTCGTGGACCAGGCCGGGGGCGGTCAGCTCCGCGGAACCGACCGCTCCCCCGACCCGCCAGTGCGACTCGAGCACGGTGACGCTCGCGCCGGCCTGCGCCAGCCGGATCGCACCGGCGAGCCCGTTGGGCCCGCTGCCGACGACGACGGCCCGCACGCTCAGACCACCACGGAGTCGTCGCGACGGTCGGTCGCGTCCGCTTCCGCGTCGTCCGGACTGGAGGCACGGCTCGCGCTCTCGGCAGGGCGTCGCGTCCACAGGGTGGCCGGCTCCGGAGTCGTGGTGACCACGTCGACGTCCGTCGCGGTCGCGACGGGGGCGACCCCGGCCTCCAGGTCGTCAGTGGCGACCACCGGCGAGACGGGAGCCGCACCGGACCACGCGTCGTCCACCGGGGTGGCTGCGACGGCGTCCGCCGTCGTCCGCCGCTCCGCCAGGGTGACCCCGGGCGAGCGTCGCGCCGCGTTGGCCCAGGCCCGCTTGAGGCCGCGGCCCATGGCGCGCCAGGTGTGGTCGCGGACGAAGATCGCGTCGACGGCGATCATCGCCATGGAGAAGAACGGCAGGCCCATCAGGACGCCGATACCGACGTGGAACGACATGATGCCGATCAGGACGATGATGCGGGTGATGCGGTTCAGCAGCATCGGCAGGAACATCATCTGCAGGATGATCGTGCCCCACGAGAAGGCGGCGACCATCGGACCCCAGGTGGTGATGATCTTGGCGATCTCCGGCCAGGTGGAGAACCGGTCGACCATGAGCGGGCCGTAGACCGCGGTGCCTGCACCCCAGGTTCCGCCCTGTGCCTTGTAGAGCGCGCCGGACATGTAGACGAAGCCGACGTGCATGGTGGTGACGACGATCGCCAAGTTGTGGAACATCGCGGTGTACGGACGGACCATGCGGCTGCGGCGGTCGAAGCGGCGCAGGGCGTCGTGCGACTTCGCGTGGCGGCGAGCATCGAGCGAGAGCCGGGCCGAGGTGTCCGCGAAGAGCATGTAGATCATGACCATGCGCAGGAGGTTGTCGCTCTGGTCACTGAGCAGGTCGTTCATCTCGATGAACGACACGTAGAAGACCAGGTACACCGGCAGGACGAACTTCGTGCGCCACCCGATCGCCACCAGGAAGGCGATGACGAACAGGCCGATGTAGCTCAGCGTGAAGCCGACGTTGTCCGGGCCGACGAAGTTGAACCACTTGAACAGCCAGATCTTCTCGAAGTCGCTGCCCGGGTAGAGGTGCTGCCCGGTCCACGCGGAGCCGGCGCCGTACGCGTAGAGGCGGGTCGACCAGTTGGCGGCGAGGATGCCCATCCCCATCACGCCGATCAGGATGCGGAAGACGGCGAGGCCGTACAGGGCTCGCTTCTTGCCGAGCAGCCAGTCCTCGGAGAAGGCGGCGCCTCGGCTGGCGAGCGTGACGACGCCGGCGCGACCCGCGCACGCGAGGTCCTTGAGCATGCGGCCGAGGCGAGTGGCCCCGGCGGTGACGGTGTTGCCCATGGTCACTTCTCCTCTGCGAGCTTCTTGAAGGTGTCGGCGAAGTCCTTGTGGGACTGGCCGGGCATGATGAAGGTGCCGCGCCAGCCCGTCGGGGACCACTGCTCGGGTTCTGGCTTCGCGTCGGGGTTGTTGCGCTCGTCGAATGGCACCGCGTTCTGGCGGGAGATGGCGAAGCGGATCGTCGTGACGTCCTCACCCCACATGGTCTTGGCGACCTGGGTGGCGTAGGCGCTCGTGTAGGCGTGCTGGGTGATGAACGAGCCGGCGTTCGCCCTGGCCGTCGCGTCGTCGCCCGACGCCTTGTAGAGCGCGGTCTCGAAGCGGGACTTCCAGTCGGCGCCGGTGTAGTAGTTCGCCTCGACGACTTCCTGCTGCTTCGCGTTGAGCTTGCTGTAGGCGTCGCGGTACTTGCTGGCCTGCTCGTTGGCGAGGCCGGCGGCACGCGGCGGGAGGAGGTTGTGGCGGGAGAGCTTGAGCTCGTCCTCGGCGGCGTCGATCCACTCGCTGTTCTGCTGCTTGCCGTCGACGGTCTCGACCGCGCGGACGTAGAAGTGGTAGTTGCCGTTGATGGGATCAGGGGCGAAGACGGACCAGCTCTGCCCGAAGAACGGGATCTGCCAGCTGGTCAGGAAGTTGCCGGGGACGAGCGAGCGCATGGCCGCCGAGTACGGGGCGATCCAGAGCAGCTGGGCGAAGATGTGCCACGCCGCGATGAGCGACACGAGCACGAGGACGACGCGCACGACGGGGCGGCGTCGCATGAGATGGGTTTTGGGCGACGGGGACGACATGGGACCTCTCTGATCGATTCGGGGTTCGAGAGGTGGCGCCGTGACACGGCTCGGAGACTCTCGTACTGAAATATATCAATACGAGAGTTGACATGCAAGATTTAGATATCATCATGGATGCTGCGTCGCATGCAGCAACGCCGAAGGGCACCGCGGATGCGGTGCCCTTCGGCGTTGCTCTTCGTCGCTCAGGCGACGGGCGGGGATGTCAGCGGGGCAGGGTGTCCAGGGCCGCGGCGAGCCCGTCGTCCGTCACGCCGCCGGTGATCTCGCTCGCAGCGTCGACCACGTCCTCCGGAGCCTGTCCCATGGCGACGCCGCGGCCAGAGGTGGAGGCCCACCGCAGCATGTCGATGTCGTTGCGCCCGTCGCCGGCCGCGAAGACCCGGGAGCGCGGGATGTCGAACCACTCGCGGACGCGTTCCATCGCGGTGGCCTTCGTCACGCCCTCGGGAGCGATGTCGAGCCATGCCGTCCAGCCGACGTTGTACGAGACCTTGTGCAGGCCCATCCGGTCGACGATCGCCAAGAACTCCTCGAGCCCGTGCTCCGGCGAGATGACCACGACACGGGTGGCCTGCACGCCGAGCAGCTGCTCGAAGTCGACGTGCTCCCCGGAGGCCGTCATCGCGTCGTCGGGGAACTCACCGGAGAGCAGGTAGTGGCCGTCGGGCGACTCGACGCCGTACGCCGCGTTCGACAGGGCGCCGCGGATGGTCTGCAGCACGTCGGTCGGGTCGAAGGTCTCGACGTGCACGCGCACGTAGCCGTCGATCGCGTGCGGGGCGTCCGAGCGACGGAGGGTCACCGCGCCGTTCGCGCAGACCAGGTACTCGGGCTCGATGCCGAGCGTCTGCAGGACGGGCACGGTCATGCCCTCGCTGCGCCCGGTGGAGAGCATGACCTGGTGGCCGGCGGCAGCGGCGGACTGGATCGCCTCCACGGTGGCCTGGGTGACGACGCCGTCCTCGCGCATCACGGTGCCGTCGATGTCGAGCGCGACGAGCCAGCGCTTGACGCGGGTGGTGGCCGTGCCGTGCGCGTTGTTCATCGGGGTTCGATCACCTCGACGCCACCGAGGTACGGACGGAGCACCTCGGGCACGACGACCGAGCCGTCGGCCTGCTGGTGCGTCTCGAGGATCGCGACGAGCCAGCGGGTGGTCGCGAGGGTGCCGTTGAGCGTGGCGACCGGGGCGGTCTTGCCTGACTCGGTGCGGTACCGGATGTCGAGGCGCCGGGCCTGGAACGTGGTGCAGTTCGAGGTCGAGGTGAGCTCGCGGAAGGTGCCCTGCGTCGGGACCCACGCCTCGAGGTCGTACTTGCGGGCGGCGCTCGTGCCGAGGTCGCCGGCGGCGGTCTCGATCACGCGGTAGTGCAGCCCGAGGTCCTGGAGCATCGACTCCTGGTACGCCATGAGCTTCGCGTGCTCGGCGTCCGCCTGGTCCGGGTGGACGTAGGAGAACATCTCGAGCTTGTTGAACTGGTGCACGCGCAGGATGCCGCGGTTGTCCTTGCCCGCCGAACCGGCCTCGCGGCGGTAGCAGGTCGACCAGCCGGCGTAGCGGAGCGCCTGGTCGCCGTCCTCGGCGGCGGGGAACGCCAGGATCTCGTCGGCGTGGTACCCGGCCAGGGCCACCTCGCTGGTGCCGGTCAGGTACAGGTCGTCGGCTTCGAGGCGGTAGACCTCGGCCGCGTGCTCGCCGAGGAAGCCGGTGCCGGCCATCGTCTCGGGGCGCACGAGCGTGGGCGTGATGAGCGGGACGAACCCGTGCTGGATCGCGCGGTCGAGACCGAGCGACATGAGCGCGATCTCGAGCCGGGCGCCGAGGCCCTTGAGGAAGTAGAAGCGCGAGCCGGACACCTTCACCCCGCGCGGGATGTCGATGATGTCGAGCAGTTCGCCGAGGTCCGCGTGGTCCTTCGGCTCGAAGTCGAACTCCGGCTTGGTGCCGACGGTCTTCAGCGTGACGAAGTCGTCCTCGCCGCCCTCGGGCACGCCGGGCAGCACGACGTTCGGGATCGAGCGGACGACCCGGTTGAACGTTTCCTCTGACGCGGTGACGGCGGCCTGGGCTTCCTTCACCTGGGCGGCGAGTGCCTGGGCCTGCTGCACGAGCGCGGCCTTCTCGTCCTTCGGGGCCTTCGCGACGGTCTTGCCGAACGCGTTCTGCTCGGCACGGAGGGCTTCGAACGACGAGATCGCGCTCCGCCTGGCGGCGTCGGCGGCGACCGCCTCGTCGACGACGTCGACGGAGGCGCCGCGCGCAGCCTGTGAGGCCTTGATGACATCGGGATCGTCGCGCAGCAGCTGGGGGTCAATCACCGGTTCATCCTAGCCAGACCGCGTTGCGGCTCGGGTGTGCACCAGGTGCCCCGGCCAGGGCGCGACACGCAGGCCCCGCCGGTACCGTTGGTCCATGTCATCTCCCTCGGAGACCGCGCCCGCGCAGTCGGACGCCCTCGCCACCGAGCACCGCACCGCCGCCGTCGTCTACAACCCGGTCAAGGTGCACCTCCCCACACTGAAGCGGACGGTGGCGAAGTACGAGCGCGAAGCCGGCTGGCACGAGACGCTGTGGTTCGAGACCACCGAGGAGGACCCCGGCGGAGGGATGGCCCGCCAGGCGCTCGACGCCGGCGCCGACGTGGTCGCAGCGGCCGGCGGTGACGGCACCGTCCGCGCGGTGGCCGAGGTCGTGCACGGCTCCGATGCCGCCCTGGCACTGCTGCCGAGCGGGACGGGCAACCTGCTCGCCCGCAACATGAAGCTGCCGCTCGACGACATGGACGCCAGCGCGCAGATGATCTTCGGCGGGCACGACCGGCCGATCGACTTCGGGCTGCTCGGTCTGGAGCGACCCGACGGCACCCGGGAGCAGTTCGGGTTCCTGGTGATGGCCGGGCTCGGGCTCGACGCCCGGATGCTCGCGAACACCCGCCCGGGGCTGAAGAAGCGCGTCGGGTGGCTGGCCTACGTCGACTCGCTGTTCCGGTCGCTCCGCGACATCGACGGCTTCGACTTCCGGTACCGCCTGGACGAGTCCACGACGAAGTCTGTCCGCGGGCACTCGGTGATCGTCGGGAACTGCGGGATGCTCCAGGCGAACGCCATGCTGCTGCCAGAGGCCGAGATCGACGACGGCGTGTTCGACATCGTCGTGATGCGTCCCCGCGGCTTCTTCGGCTGGGTGCGGATCGGCGCGCGGATCTTCTGGGAGAACGCGATCCTGCGGTGGTTCCGCCGGTCGTCGTTCGGCAACTCCATCGTCGGTCGCCGGATCATCTCGCGCGCGAAGCAGGAGCGGCCGCTGCGGTACCTGCGCGGCGAGGAGTTCGTGCTCCGGCTCGAGAAGCCCGACGAGTTCGAGATCGACGGCGACCCGGTGGGCGAGATCTCGGCGTTCCGGGCGCGCATCGACGCCGGGGCGTTGCGCGTGCGGGTGCCCGCGCCGTCGGACGCTCCCGCGAAGGGACGCAGGCGCGGGTAGTGAGCCCGCACTGTGCGAGGTTCCGGACACTGTGCGAGCCGCGGTGCCTCGCACGGTGTACGGAACCCCGCACACCGCGGCGCGCGCGGCGCGCGCGGCGCGCGCGGCGCGCGCGGCGCGCGCGGCGCGGCGCGCGCGGCGCGGCGCGCGCCCGCGCGCGCTACGCGCGCTCGCCGGACACGATGGCGCGGAGCCAGTCGCGGGCCTCGACGAAGGCCTCGTCCGAGTAGCGCAGGGGCACGTCGGACTCCTGCCGATCGGCCCGCGGGTACGACCCGAGGAACGTCACACGCGGGCTGAACCGCCGCAGGCCGAGGAGCGCGTCGGCCACCCGCTCGTCGAGCACGTGCCCGTCCAGGTCGATGACGAACCGGTAGCGGCCGAGCTCGTCGCCGATCGGCCGCGAGGACAGCAACCCCATGTTGATCCCCCGCGTCGCGAACTGCTCGAGCATGTCGACGAGGGCACCCGGGTGGTCGGCGGGGAGCTCCACGATGACGCTCGTCTTGTCCGAGCCGGTCCGCTCCGGGATCGCCAGGGTCCTCGAGACGAGCACGAACCGGGTGACGGCGCTGGCGTTGTCCCCGATCGAGTCCGCGAGGACCACGAGGTCGTGGTGGTCGGTGATCCCGGGGGGTGCCACGGCGGCGTCCGCGGTCGGGTTCGCGTCGAGCAGGGCGGTCGCGGCGGCGACGTTCGACGACGCGGGGATGTGCCCGTGGCCGGGGACGTTCGCCTCGAGCCAGTGGTGGGTCTGGGCGTACGCGACGGGGTGCGCGTTCACCGTGCGGACGTCGGCGAGCACCGTACCGTGCCGGGCGACGAGCACGAAGTCGACGGGGACCAGGTACTCCCCCACGATCCGCACGCCGGGGATCCGGGCGAGGGCGTCCTGGGTGGCGCTGACGCCGCCGTCGACGCTGTTCTCGATCGCGATGACCGCGCCGACCGAGCGGCCGGAGACCACGTCGTCGAGCGCTTCCCCGACGTTGTTGACGCTCCGCCAGGGCTTGCCGGCGGCGGCCTCGACCAGCTTGAGCGCCGCCTCGGTGAAGGTGCCGGCGGGTCCGAGGTAGCTGTACGTGTCGGACGCTGCGTCGGGCTGGCTCATGCCGCCGAGCCTATTGCACGGGGCGCGCCGCTCGACGGCGCAGGACTGGGGCGGCGGGCCGCACCACGGGGCGGACGGGAGGGCCGGGCGGGCCGGCACCGGGCCTCCCGTCAGTCGGCCGCGGTCCCCGTCAGGCGGGCCTCGCAGATGGCCGCGTCGTCGTCGTCCCTCGGGTAGGTGAGCGCAGCGAACCGCTTCTCCGGGTCGAGGGTCGACAGGAGCGACTTCGCGATCCCGTCGAGCTGCGCGACCTGCTCGTCGGACAGTGCGTCGATGACGTACTTCCGCGCGGTCCGGACGTGGTCGGGCGCCGCCTCGACGATGGTGGCGTACCCCGCGTCGGTGAGCCGGACGTCGGTCGCACGCCGGTCGTCGGCGGACGGACAGCGGGACACGAGTCCGCGCTTCTCGAGCCGGGACACCACGTGCGACAACCGCGGCAGCGACGCGTTCGTGGCCGCGGCGAGCGCCGACATCCGGAGCGTCCTGGTGTCGGTCTCGGAGAGCATCGCGATGACCATGTAGTCGAAGTGCGTCAGGTCGGCGTCGCGCTGGAGCTGCTGGTCGAGGGCCGCCGGCAGGAGTTCCATGACGGCGACGAGCTTCATCCAGGCGCGCAGCTGTTCGCGCGTCAGCCAGGGGGTCTCGTCGGTCATGCCCCCATCCTACGAAATGGTTGTCGATTCAACCAGTGCCGGTCGACGCCGGGCGGTGCGCCACCCGACGACGAGTGCGGCGATGACCACGAGGAGCAGGACGCCCTCGACCACGAGCAACCTGGCGCCGTAGTCGAACGGCACCACGGTCGGGTTCTTCGCACCGTGGTGCTTCGCGCCGATCTCCGGGATGACGACGAGCGCCAGGACGCTCCCGAGCACGATCGCGCCCTGCACGACGACGAGCACCCATGCGTGCAGGGCCCGTCCGGCGCGGCGCAGCCCGAGGCCGACGAGCACGACGAACGGCGACAGGATCGCGTCGTGCAGGATCACCGCGCCGAGCAGCCACGTCGCCAGGCCGCCGATCCGGTTCGGCTTGACGGTGGTCACCATCACGTACGCGCCGAACGCGAGCACCAGCACGCCGAGGACGACCAGGACGATCCGGGCGGCCCTCACGAGAGCACCTCGATCCGCTCGATCCACTTGGTCTGCAGCACCCCGGGTCGTCCGGGTGCGATGATCCGGGCGGGGAACCCGTGGTCGAGGTCGAGGGTGGCGCCGTTCAGCTCGAGGGCGACGAGCGTCGTCGGGTCCGACGCGTACTCCGGCCCCATGTCCATGATCCGGTAGCCGCCGTGCCGTTCGAGGCTCGTCACGCGCACGTGCGACGCCGGGTCGGCCTGCACGGCCGCGAGCAGGTCGCGCATCCGGACGCCCTTCCACCTGGCCATCTGGCTCCACCCCTCGACGCAGGAGATCGGCAGTGCCGACTCGGTCGTGCCGAGTGCGACGAGCTCGGCCCGCGAGAACGTCCTGGTGACGGCGGGTCCCACGACGGTGAGGCTCCAGTCCGCCGCGGTCGCGGTCGCCAGCACCCCGGCCGCGCGGGCGGTGCGGTTCACGGGGAGACCGTTCGGGCCGAGGCCGCGCTTGCGGGGCGCGAAGACGTTGAAGGGTTCGGCCAGCTTCGAGGACTGGCCGGCCGTGAGCACGACGACCCCGGCCGTCGCCGCGGCGACGCCGGTGAAGAAGCCGCGACGGGCGATCCGCTCGCGTCGTCCGGCGCTCACGGTGGGCTGCGGCCTGGAGGCTCGGCGCGGCTCCGCCCCGTCGGCCCAGCGCATCACACGGCCGGTGATGCCCCGTGGGTACGTGCCGGTGCCGTGGTACTCCGGCAGTTCGCTGCCGACGGTGTCGTCGTGGACGAACCGGCCGTCCGGGTCGTAGGAGTGCCGCGCCCGCCAGTACCGCACGATGATCGGCAGCTTCGTCCCGATGTGGATCGCCAGGGAGCCGATGAGGACGAACGACAGGGCGAAGTGCACCTGGCGGAACGGGAACGGCCACGGGTACCACTGGTAGGTGTTCACGAGGCCGGTGCCGACCTGGACGATCGCGGCGGAGACGAACACCGCGATGGAGAGCCGTTCGAGCAGGTGCAGCGCCCCGCGGACCGGCGGGTCCTGGGCGAGCGCGGGCATCACCGTGTTGAGCTTCGCCAGGAGCAGCGGGATGATCGCGATCCCGGCGGTGATGTGCAGGCCCTGGGTGAACTGGTAGAGCCGGACCGGTCGGGTCGCGAAGTGCATCCACGGCAGCGGGTCCTGCAGCAGGTGGCTGTAGAGCCCGGTGCCGAAGCAGATCAGGAACGCGATGCCGAGCAGGCGTCCGAGGACGACGGCCGAGCGGGCGTTGCGGTTCGGGGAGGCCATCGCCGCCCTCGCGTCGTGCAACGCGGTCCGGACGATCGTCGGTAGCCTCGACGGACCATGCGACTGCGACTCGGCCACCCGTTCACGACCGTGCTCGCCGTCGTCGGCGTGCTGGCCCTCGCGGGCGTCATCGCCGTCGGCGTCACGCATCTGGGGTTCCTCCGGTCGGGTCATCGTCAACCATTCGTTGCGTGGACCCTGATCGCTTGGGCGGTCTTCGTCATCGCTGTCGTCGCGCTCCGGTTCGTGCCCACGCGTCTGGTGACCATCATCGTCCTCGGCGGGGCCGTCGTGGTGGGACTCGCCGCACTGGCCGGGCCGCCGAACACGAGCACCGACTCGGCCCGGTACGCCTGGGACGGCATCGTGCAGCACGCGGGGATCTCGCCGTACGCGCACACCCCGCAGTCCGAAGCGCTCGCAGCGCTGCGTCCGGAGTGGCTGTTCCCGGACAAGATCGACGGCACGTGCGACCCGCTGCAGCCGCGCTACCGGGGCCTCGGCGACGGGGCGCTCGGGCACTGCACCGCGATCAACCGTCCGGACGTGCCGACGATCTACCCACCGATGGCCGAGCTCTGGTTCGCCCTCGTCCGGGCCTTCGTTCCGGTCACGGTGCAGTACTGGCCGTTCCAGGTCGCCGGCCTGCTCGTGTCGCTCGGCGTCACCGTCGGTCTGCTCGCCGTGCTCCGCCGCACCGGCCGCCCGGCGTGGTGGGCCGCGATCTGGGCGTGGTCGCCGCTCGTGGCATCCGAGGCCGTGACCAACTCGCACGTGGACGTCATCGGCGCGGCGCTCGCGACCGGCGGTGCCGTGCTCGTCGCGTTCGGTCGGCCGATCTGGGGCGGGATCATGCTCGGTGCCGCGACCTGCGCGAAGCTCATCCCGGCCATCGTGTACCCGGCGCTCCTCGGGCGGTGGCGGAACTGGTGGGCGATCCCGGTCGGCATCGCGGTGTTCGGGCTGCTCTACGTCCCCTACGTCGCGGTCACCGGGACGAAGGTCCTCGGGTACCTGCCGGGCTACCTCACCGAAGAGGGCTACGAGGACGGCTCCCGGTTCGCCCTGGTCTCGCTCGTGGTCAAGGGGGACGCGGGCACGGTCGTGGTGGGGCTGCTCGTCCTGGTCGCCGCGGTGCTCGCATGGCGGCTGTCCGACCCGTCGCGGCCGTGGTCCGGCGAGGTGCTGATGATCGGCGTGACGTTCCTCGCGGTGACGCCCCGCTACCCCTGGTACGCGCTGCTCCTGATCCCGTTCGTGGTGCTCTCCGGCCGCTGGGAGTGGATGTCCGTCGCGCTCGCCATCGCCCTGCGCGGGGTGTGGCCGTCGGTCGACGCCTACCGGTGGTGGCTCGGCGCCGCCGTCGTGGTGATCGTCGTCGTCACGCTGATCCGCACGGACCGCTCCGACTGGGTCCGGTGGCGCGACCGGCTCCTCCCCGGGCGGGACCGGCGGCTGCACGTATCATCGCTGCCATGACGGCCGTCGCACTCCCATCGACCGGGCTGCTGCGACACGTGCGCTCGTCGACCGCGGTCCCGCCCCGGCCGGACGGCGACGACGCGCTGGTCGACCGCTTCGGTCGTCGCGCGATCGACCTCCGGGTCTCCCTCACGGAGCGCTGCAACCTCCGCTGCACGTACTGCATGCCGGCGGAGGGACTGCCGGTGATCCCGAGCGACGCCCTGATGACGGCGGCCGAGATCGAGCGACTCGTCCGGCTCGGCGCCGAGCACCTGGGGATCCGCAAGGTCCGGTTCACGGGCGGTGAGCCGCTCCTGCGCGGGGACCTCGTCGACGTGATCGCCCGCTGCGCCGCGCTCCCCGTCGAGGTGTCGCTGACGACGAACGCGATCGGCCTGGCCGGGCGTGCACAGGCCCTGCGTGACGCCGGGTTGACCCGGGTGAACGTGTCGCTCGACACCGTCGACCCCGACGTCTTCGCCACGGTGACCCGGCGCCCGTTCCTCGACCGGGTGCTCGACGGCATCGCCGCAGCGGACGCGGCCGGCCTCGGGGTGAAGGTCAACGCGGTGCTCCTCCGCGGCGTGAACGACCACCTGGCGTCGGAACTCCTCGCCTGGTGCCTGGAGCGCGGGCACGAGCTGCGCTTCATCGAGCAGATGCCGCTCGACCCCGGGCACGCCTGGGACGGCCCGACGATGGTCACCGCTGCCGAGACCCGCGAGATCCTCGGCGCGGAGTACGTCCTGACCCCGGACGACGCCCCGCGCGACGGCGCCCCGGCCGAACGCTTCCGGGTGGCCTCCCGCGCCACCGGTGCGCACCTCGGCACGGTCGGCATCATCGCCAGCGTCACGGAGTCGTTCTGCGCGGACTGCACCCGCACCCGGCTCACGGCCGAGGGGCACGTCCGCAGCTGCCTGTTCTCCGACGAGGAATCGGACCTGCTCGGCCCGATGCGGTCGGGTGCCACCGACGCCGAGGTCCTCGACGGCTGGCGTCGGGCGATGTGGGCGAAGCCGCGCGACCACGGGGACGACGCCGACGGCATGGTGCACCCGGCGCGCGGCATGAGTGCGATCGGCGGGTGACGATGACCACGATCCGGTTCTTCGCGGCGGCCCGTGCGGCCGTCGGGGTCGACGAGACGACCTCCGACGCCGGGACACTCGACGATGCCCTGCGCAGCGTGCACGCCGTCGACGCCGAGCGGTGGGAGGCGCTGCAGGAACGGTGCTCGTACCTGGTGGACGGCATCAGCACCCGCGACCGGTCGACCCCGCTCGCCGGTGTCGCCCTGGTGGACGTGATGCCCCCGTTCGCCGGGGGCTGACCCGCGTGCGTTCCTTCCCATCGCATCCGCACTGGGAAGAGAGATCGCGCGTGGGCAGTCGGGAGGAACGACCCCCTACGCGCGATTCGACTTCCTTCGGGGGTGCCCCGGGGCTAGGGACTGACCGAGAGGACGATGAAAGCGGCGAAGATCACCAGGTGCACGCCGCCCTGCAGGCGCGTCGCACGCCCCGGCAGCACCGTGAGGACGGCCGCGACGATCGTCAGCGCCAGCAGGACGATCTGCGCCGAGCCGAGCCCGAGCAGCAGCACCCCGTCGGTGAAGAACGACGCGATCGCGATGGCCGGGATGGTCAGGCCGATGGACGCCATCGCCGACCCCATCGCCAGGTTCAGGCTGGTCTGGATCCGGTTCCGCGCCGCGGCCTTCGACGCCGCGATGCCCTCGGGCAGCAGGATCAGCAGCGCGATCACCACGCCGACGAACGACGGCGGGAAGCCCACGGCTGCGACGCCGGCCTCGATCGCGGGCGACTCCACCTTCGCCAGGCCCACCACGGTGACGAGCGCCAGCAGCAGCAGCCCGAGCGACACGAGCGTGGCACGACCCCGGGGGCGCTCGGCGTGGGCGTCCTCGGACTCCGCGAGCACCCCGCCGGCGCGGTTCACGGGCAGGAAGAAGTCCCGGTGCGCCACGGTCTGCGTGACGACGAACAGTCCGTAGAGCGCGAGGGACGCCAGCGCCACGAAGACGAGTTGCACCGCGGTGAACGAGGAGTCGTCGGTGCCGGTCGTGAACGTCGGCAGCACGAGCGTCAGGACGGCGAGCGCCGCGACGGTCATCGTGGCGGCGGAGGCGCCCTCTTGGTTGAAGCGGACGGTGTGGTGCCGGATCGTGCCGATCAGGATCGCGAGCCCGACGAGCCCGTTCATCGTGATCATCACCGCGGAGAACACGGTGTCCCGAGCGAGCGTCTCGGCCTTCGCGCCCCCGGAGCTCGACAGCGCGATGATGAGCGCGACCTCGATGATGGTGACCGCCACCGCGAGCACGAGCGACCCGAACGGTTCGCCGACGCGGTGCGCGACGACCTCGGCGTGGTGCACCGCCGCGAGCACCGTCCCCGCGAGGACCACCGCGACGAGCGCGACCGGGAAGGTCCCGAGGTCGTGGCGGCCGAAGGTGAACACGAGCACGATCGCGGCGATCACGGGCACGGCGGTGGGCCAGGCCCGGAAGATCCTCGTCACCGGGTAATCCTGTCACCGTCCGGGCGCGTAGACGTCCACTTCGCCGGGCGGGAGCGTGATCCGGACCTCGTCCCCCGTCGCGAGTCCGAGGCGACCCGCGGTCGCGACGGTGACGTCGGCGACGAGTTCGCCGGCCCGGACGCGGACGAGTCCGTCGCGTGGCTCGATGCTGCGCACGCGGCGCACGGGTCCGTCACCGTCCCGTGTCAGGACGGCGGCCGTCGGGTGGTAGGCCGCCAGCGCTGGTCCGACGGGAGGCCGGGCGTGCGTCACGGACGTCAGCTCGCCGCCGCCGTCGAGCGCGATGCCACCACCGGTGGCCGTCCCCGGGACGAGCACGAGTCCGGAGAACGCGGCGCCGAAGGCGCTGGTCGGGCGGCCGAGGACCTCCGCGGTGGTGCCGGACTCCACGACCCGCCCGCGGTCGACCACGACCACGCGGGACGCGAGTGCGACGACCTCGATCGGGTCGTGCGTGACGAGGACGCTCGGTCGGCCGGTGATCGCGGTGCCGAGGGCCGCCCGGACGCTCTCCCGGGCCTCGACGTCGAGTGCCGAGGTCGGTTCGTCGAGGAGCAGCACCGCGGGTTCCGCGGCGAGGGCCCTGGCGATCGCGACCCGCTGCGCCTGCCCGCCCGACAGGGTGGCCGGGGCGCGGTCTGCCAGGCCGACCGCGTCGACGACGGCCAGCGCGTCCTGGATGGCGAGTCGGGCCTCCCGTCCGGACCGTCCGGATGCGCGCGGACCGTAGCCGACGTTGCGGGCGACCGACAGGTTCGGGAAGAGGTCGGGGCGCTGCGCGACCAGGCCGACCCGGCGGCGGTGCGGTGGGACCGGTCGTCGCGCACCGTCGACGGTGCGGCCGTCGATCTCGATGCTGCCGGCGTCGAGGGCGACGAGACCGGCGATCGCCTCCACGACGGTGGACTTGCCCGCGCCGTTCGGGCCGATGAGCGCGACGCACTCGTCGGGGCCGACCTCGATCGTGACGTCGACGTCCCGGTCGCGCAGGACGACGTGCGCACGCAGCCCGCTCACGTGGCGACCGTCCGGGCTCCGGCGCGGACGGACGTCAGCCCGATCACGACGACGGCGACCACGACGAGGACCAGCGCCAGCGCGACCGCGGTGTCCGGGTCCACCTCGCGCTGCAGGTAGATCTCCAGCGGGAGCGTGCGGGTGACGCCCTGCAGGCTGCCCGCGAAGGTGAGCGTCGCACCGAACTCACCGAGTGCCCGCGCGAAGCAGAGCACGAGGCCGGAGGCGATCCCGGGCAGTGCACGCGGGATGGTCACGGTGACCAGGACGCGCGTCGGACTCGCGCCGAGGGTCGACGCGATGCGCTCGAGGCGGTCGCCGCCGATGCGGAGCGAGCCCTCGATCGCGCTGACCAGGAAGGGCATCGCGACGAAGGTCTGCGCCATCACCACCGCGACGGTGGTGAACGCGATCCGGACGCCGTGGTCCGCGAGGAACCCGCCGACCGGACCGATCCTGCCGAAGGCCGCCAGGAGTGCGAGGCCGCCGACGACCGGTGGCAGCACGAGCGGCAGCAGCACCACGGCCCGGGCGAGCCCGACCCAGCGGGATCGGACACGGGAGAACACGACGGCCAGGGGCAGCCCCAGGACGAAGGCGATGCCCGTCGCGGCGGCCGCGGTGCCGAGGCTCAGGCCGAGCGCCGTGAGCGATGCCGGGGAGGTGACCAGGGCGACGAAGGACGACCAGTCGACGCGGCCGACCATCGCGAGCACCGGGACGACGACGAAGAGGCCGCCGAGGACCGCGGGGATCGGCAGCCACCACGGGGCCCTGGTCACGGCGCGCTCACGGGGCCGCTCACGGCTTGCCGAAGCCAGCCGCCTGCAGGACCTTCTCGCCGTCCGCGGATCGGACGTAGGCGCTGAAGGACTTCGCCAGCGCAGCGTTCGCCGACCCCTTGACGACGCCGATCGGGTAGGTGTTCACGGCCTCGTCGGCGGCGTCGAAGTCGACGCCCTGCACCTTGTCGCCGGCACCCTTGACGTCGGTGACGTAGACGAGCCCGGCGTCCGCCTGACCCGACTCGACCTTGCCGAGGACGTCGGTGACCGACTGCTCCTCGCTGACGGGGTGCAGGGTGATGCCCGTCGCGGTCTCGACCTTCTGCGTGGCCGCGCCGCACGGGACCGGGGCGGCGCACGTGACGACCTGCAGCCCGGAGGCGTTCAGGTCCGCGAAGTCGTCGATCCCCTTCGGGTTGCCCGGCGCCACGGCGATCTGGAGCACGTTGGTCGCGAACGCGGGCGTGCTGCCGGCGATCAGGTCGGCCTTCGTGAGCTTCTGCATGTTCGGCTCGTCGGCGCTGGCGAAGACGTCGGCCGGTGCGCCGTTCTGGATCTGGGTGACGAGGTCGCTCGAGCCGGCGAAGGAGAACGTGACCGACGCGCCGGGGTTGGCCTGCTCGTAGTCCTTGCCGAGCTCGGTGAAGGTCTTCTGGAGCGAGGCCGCGGCGAACACGATGATCTTGCCCGTGGGGCCGCTCGCGCTGCTCGTGCTGCCGCTGCCCGTGTCGCCGGTGCTGCACCCGGCCAGGAGCGCGACGGCTGCGATGCCGACGACGACGGTGGCGATGGACCTTGCGCGCATGTGGATCTCCCCGATCGAGCCGCATCTACGGCACCTTCACCCCCAGCCTATCCGCAGGTGCGGCTACGCCGTTGGCAAGCCTTCGCGACGCCAGGCCTCCATGCCGCCGTCGAGGACCGTCGTCGGGCGGGAGGTGGTGGCCGCCCAGGCGACGGCTCGTGGGCCGCGGGCACAGACCACGACCAGGGCGGCGCCGTCGTCGGTGGTCGTCAGTTCGTCGGGGGTGACCGCGCCGGGGATGACGCCCGTCGCCAGCTCGGCCGGGGTGCGGACGTCCACGATCGTGACCCGGTCGGACGCGTCGGCGATCCGGGCCGCGAGCGCCGCGGGTGCGATGCGGTCGGGTTCGTGCGCGTCGGCGGGTGCAGCTGCCGGTCGCGCCGAGTCCGGTCCGCGGCGCAGGGTGCTCTCCGTCCAGCGCCACCGGCGGGCATCGACGCTGAGGACCCGTCCGACGAGGGGCTCCCCGAGCCCGGCGACGAGCGCGGTCACCTGGGCGGCCATCACCGAGCCGACGGCGCCGCACAGGGCGGGCAGGACGCCGTCGAGCGCGCACGAGCCCTCGTCCGGCTGGACCTCCGGGTGCAGGTCGTGGAAGTCCACCGCGGCCCGACCCGTGCTGCCGGCGTCGTCGAACACCGACACTTGTCCGTCGTAGCCGAGGACGCTCCCCCAGACGAACGGCACCCGTTCGGTGGCGCAGGCGTCCGAGACCGCCCGGGTGACCAGCACCGAGTCGGCGGCGTCCACCACGACGTCGTGTCCGGCGACGAGGCCCGCGTGGAAGGGTGCGACGACGACCTCGACGCGGCACTCGGGATCGACGGCCCGGGCACGCTCGGCTGCGACCTGCGCCTTCGGGCGGCCGACGTCGGCGGCGGCGAAGAGGGTCTGGCGTGCCAGGTTCGACGGGTCGACGGTGTCCGGGTCGACGATGGTCAGGCGGGCGATGCCGCTGCCGGCCAGGTACGCGATCACCGGGGCGCCGAGGCCACCGGCACCGACGACGAGCACGCGCGCGGCGGCGAGGTGTTCGAGGGTCGCCTCGCCGATGCCGTCCAGGGCGGCGGTGCGGGAGCCCAGGCGGCGGCGCGCGCTGCTCAGGGTTCCCGTCGCCGTGGGGCCCGTCGCTGCTGGGCCCGTCGCCGCTGGGCCCGTCGCCGCTGGGCCCGTCGCCGCTGGGCCCGTCGCCGCTGGGCCCGTCGCCGCTGGGCCCGTCGCGGTGGGCTCAGTCGTCGGCATCCGGCGTCTCCACCGTGACCATCGTCGCCTTCACCGACGCCACCGCGACGGAACCGACCTCGAGCCCGAGGTCACGGACCGCCTCCGCACTCATCAGCGACACCACCCGGTGCGGACCGCACTGCAGCTCGACCTGCGCCATCACGGTGTCGACGACCACGTCCGTGACGATGCCGACGAACCGGTTCCGCGCCGAGCTCCGCACCCCGGCCGCCGGGTCGGGCAGCGCGGCCCCGTGGTCCTTCGCGTGGAGGGCGAGTTCCCGCCCGTCGACCACGGCGCGGCCGGCCTCGTCGGTGAGGCGTGAGAACGTCCCGCCGTCGACCAGCCGCCGGACCGTGTCGTCGCTCACCCCGAGGTACCGCGCAGCGTCCCTGATCCGCAACCGACTCATGCCCCGGATGGTAGCCGCTCCCGGACGACCCGTCGGATCCTGAGAGCACTCCGAATCACGACGTGACGTTCACAGCCGCACCGGGATCGGCCCCGGGTCCTCGCCCAGGGGGCCTCGATACCGTCGAGCGCGTGAGTTCCCCCCGGACCGGTGCCGTCCGCATCCCCGCCCCGGTGTCCGCACCCTCGGTGCGGACACGGTTGCGCGGTGCCCTCGGCACGCTCGGGGTCGCGGTCGTCCGCACCCCCGAGCTGACGGTCGGGTCGATCGCGGTCATCGTCACCGCGGCGTTCTCGTGGGTGCCGTCGCTCTGGTACGACGAAGCGGCGACGGTCACCAGCGCACAGCGGACCTGGGCGCAGCTGTGGGCGGAACTGCACTCGGTGGACGCCGTGCACGGGTTCTACTACGCGCTGATGCACGTCTGGTTCTGGCTCGTCGGGTACACCCCCTTCACGCTCCGGTTCCCGAGCGCGCTGGCGATCGGCGTCGCAGCCGGCCTCGTCGTCGCGCTCGGCCGCCGACTCGGTGGGAAGCGGCTCGGCATCACCGCCGGGCTGGTGTTCATGGCGCTGCCCCGCGTGCAGTGGGCCGGCGGCGAGGGCCGTCCCTACGCCACCATCACGACGCTGTCGGTGTGCCTGACGCTCGTCGCCCTGACCGCGGTCCGCCGGACCCGTTCCGGCATGCGTCCGACCCGGTGGTGGATCACCTACGGCGTCCTCGCGCTGATCGCCGTCACCTTCAACGTGTACCTCGCCCTCGCCGTCGTCGCGCACGCCGTGGTGCTGCTCTGGATCACGCTCGCTCGCCGGTTCGAGGTCCGCCGGGCCACCATGACCCGGCGCTCGGACAAGCTCCCCGCACCGCTGGTCTCCCGGCGGACGTGGGTGCTGTGGGCGATCGCGGCCGCCTCCGCCGCCGTCGTGGCCTCCCCGTTCGTGCTCGCCGTGTCGTCGCAGTCGAAGCAGGTGTCCTGGATCGCCGGCATCACCGGGCGGACCGACGCACAGGTCTTCGCCACCGCCTGGTTCGGTGGCGTCGACTGGTACGCCGCCGGGGCGTGGACGCTCATGGGCATCGGCGTCGTCACCTCGGTGGTCCAGGCGCACCGCCGGTCGCCGAGCGTACGCGCGCTGTTCCGGATGCAGGCGGTCCGGGTGGCCCTGCCGCTCGCCGTCGTCCCGACCGCCGTGCTCGTCGGGGTCACCGCGCTCGGCGAGCACCTCTACTCGCCGAAGTACGCCAGCCTGAGCCTGCCGTTCGTCGCGATCCTGATCGCCCTCGCGATCACGCTCGTGCGGCCCCGCGCGGTGCTGGCCGGCGCCGTCGTGCTCGCCCTGGTGCTGTCCGTCCCCACCGCGATCGACGTGAAGACCCCCCGCTCGAAGCAGGACTCGACGTGGGCGAACGCCGCGTCGATCATCAACGCGACGCGCGACGCCCGCCCGGACGCCGACGAGGGCGTCGTGTTCGGCAGCGTCTACGGGCACCCGGGCACCACGGCGGAGGTCATCCGGGTGGCCTACCCGTGGGCGTTCACCGGGATGACCGACCTCGGCGTCAGCGAGAACGGCGCGGAGTCCGGCGTGCTGTGGAACCGACGAGGCGACCTCGCGACGACGATCCCCGCGCGGCTGGACGACATCGACACCGTCTGGTTCGTGGGCGGCACGTCGCGGAACATCGAACCCGAGGCCGCCGCGGTGCTCAGGGCGCACGGCTTCGTCGCCGAGCAGCACTGGAAGACCGGCACCGTGATCATGACGGAGTACGTCCGAGCGCACTGACGGCGCGGGCCGCCCGGCGTGTGCCATGCTGCCGGGATGGAGCACGACGTCCGCCCGATCGAACCCGCCGACGCCCCGGCGCTCGCGTCCCTCCTCGCACGGAACCGCGCGTGGCTCGCCCCGTGGGACCCCTACCGACCGAATTCGTTCTTCACCGAGGACGGCCAGCGCGCCGAGGTCCTGGCGTCGATCCGCCGCCGTGAGCAGGGCACGATGATGCCGCTCGTGATCACCACCGACGGCGCCGTGGTCGGTCGGATGAACCTCAACTCGATCGTGATGGGCGCGTTCTGCTCCGCGACCCTGGGCTACTGGGTGTCGGAGGACGCCGGGAGCAAGGGGGCAGCGACCGCCGCCGTCGGCCTGGCGACCCGGATGGCGTTCGACCGGCTCGGACTGCACCGGGTCGAGGCGGGGACGCTCCCGCACAACGAGCGGTCCCAGCGGGTGCTCGCGAAGAACGGGTTCGAGCGCTACGGGTACGCCCCGCGGTACCTGCGGATCGCCGGCGAGTGGCAGGACCACGTGCTGTTCCAGCGCACCGCCGACTGAGCACGTCCCAACGATTCCGGGGTCAGTGCACGACGCGCGCGCCGTGCACCGGGCCGGTCGCCCGGACGGCGACGAGTCCGGCGGCGCTCAGCGCGACCTGCACCTCGAGCGCGGAGTCGGTGTCCGCCACCAGGAACGCCACCGTCGGCCCGCTGCCGGAGACCAGCCCGGCGAGCGCACCGGAGCGCTCCCCGAGCTCGAGCGTCTTCGCCAGCGAGGGCTGCAGCCGCATGGCCGGTGCCTGCAGGTCGTTGTGCAGGCAGTCCGCCAGCAGGTCCGGGTCGCCGGCACGCAGGGCCTGGAGCACGTTCGCCTCGACCACGGGGGTCGAGGGCGCCGGCGCGATGTCCGCCCGGTAGCGCTCCCGGTGTGCGTCGAGTGCGCGGTACACGGCCGGGGTGGAGAGCCCGTCGTCGCTCAGGCCGAGCACCCAGTGGAACTCGCCCTTCGCGAGCGCCGGGCTGAGCTCGTCGCCGCGTCCGGTGCCGACCGCGGTCCCGCCCGCGAAGGCGAACGGCACGTCGGCACCGAGTTCGGCGGCGATGCGGAGCAGTTCCTCGCGGCCGAGGCCGGTGCCCCACAGCGTGTCGACGGCGAGGAGCGTGCCCGCGGCGTCCGCGGATCCCCCGCCCATGCCGCCGGCGACGGGCACCTGCTTGTCGATGGTCAGGCGGACACCACCGGTGTACCCGGCGGACTCGGCGACGAGCCGGGCCGCGCGGATCGCGAGGTTGGAGCCGTCGACCGGTACCGAGGACGTGTCGATCGGCCCGGTGAACGTCACCGAGAAGTCGTCGGCGGGTTCGGCGGTGACGTCCTCGAACAGGGAGACCGCCTGGTACGCCGTCGCGACGTCGTGGTACCCGTCGTCCTGCAGCGCACCGACCGACAGGAAGACGTTGATCTTGCCGGGAGCGCGCGTCCGCACGCGCGTGGGTGCGGCCAGCGAGGTCATGCGACCAACCTATCCCGCGCGCGCTGCGGTGAAACCGCGCTCCAGGTCCGCCAGGATGTCGTCCTGGTGCTCGAGACCGATCGACAGGCGGATGAGTCCGTCGCCGACGCCAGCTGCCGCACGCTCCGAGGTCGTCATCTGGACGTGGGTGGTCGACGCCGGGTGCACGACGAGCGAGCGGACGTCGCCGATGTTCGAGACGTGGTCGAACAGCTCGAGCGCCTCGACGAACCGGCGGCCGGCCGGGACACCGCCGGCCAGGTCGAACGCCAGCACGGCGGACGGTCCCCGCGGGACGTACCGCTGCTGCAGGTGGTGCCACGGGGAGTCCGGCAGTCCGGCGTAGTGCACGTGCTCGACCTGGTCGTGGGCGTCGAGCCACGACGCGACCGCCGCCGCGTTCGACACGTGCCGGTCCATCCGCAGGGACAGGGTCTGGATGCCCTGCAACACCAGGAACGCCGTGAACGGTGCGATCGCCGGACCGAGGTCCGCGGAGAGCTTCGACCGGGTGCGCTGGATGAACGCGCGCGGCCCGAACTTCTCCGCGAAGTTCGTGTTCGCGAACCCCGAGTGCTCCGTCGACGTGAGCTGCGGGTACTTCTCCGGGTACGCCGCCCAGTCGAACGTGCCGCCGTCGACGATCAGCCCCGCGATCGCGCTGCCGTGGCCGGCGAGGTACTTCGTCGCCGAGTGCACCACGATGTCCGCGCCGTGCTCGATCGGACGGACGAGGTACGGCGTCGCGATCGTGTTGTCGACGATGAGCGGCACCCCGGCCTCGTGCGCCACGCCCGCGACCCCGGCGAAGTCCAGGACGTCGCCGCGCGGGTTCGGGATCGACTCCCCGAAGAACGCCCGGGTCTCCGGACGGACGGCCGCGGCCCACTCGCCGAGGTCGGTCGGGTCCTGCACGAAGGTGAACGCGATGCCGAGGTCCTTCAGCGTCGATGCGAAGAGCGTGTACGTCGCCCCGTAGAGCGATGCACTCGACACGATGTGGTCCCCGGCGCGGGCGAGGCCGAGCACTGCGAGCGAGGTCGCTGCCTGGCCCGACGCGAGTGCGAGCGCGGCGACACCGCCCTCGAGATCCGCGATCCGCCGCTCCAGCGCTGCTGCCGACGGGTTGTTCACGCGGGAGTAGGTGTGCCCCGGCGCGTTGAGCATGAACCGGTCGGCGGCGTCCTCGCCCGAGGGGTAGACGAAGGCGGCACTCTGCGCGATCGGCGGCACGTTCGCGCCGAACCCCGGGTCGGCCGTGAACCCGGCGCGGATCTGCCGGGTCTCGAACTTCCAGTCGTGTTCGCTCACGAGGTGGCTCCCGCGGGGACGACCGACGGGCGCACGAGCGGGATGACCTGCTCGCCGAAGCGCTCCATCTCCTCGAGCTGCGGGGAGAACTGCAGCAGCAGCGTGTCCACGCCGGCGTCCTCGTACTCCCGGATCCGCGCGGCGACCTGCTCGGGCGTCCCGACGAACTGCGGCCGCAGCCCCCGGTTCGACACCGAGTAGTCCTCGAGCGAGGGCACGTGCTCGAGCTGCGACTTCGAGATGAAGTCCTGGTACGACTCGTACGCGTTGCCGTGCCGGACGTCGGTGATCCGCGCGAGCTCGGCCTGCGCTGCTTCCTCGGTCTCGCGGACGATCGCGTACGCGGCCATCCCGAACGCCTCGAACGGCGGCAGACCGGCCTCGTCGCGACGGCGTCGCATGTCGGCGATCTTCCCCCGGAGCTCCTCGACCGTGCCGCCGTGGGTCACGTAGGCGTCGGCGTAGTGGGTGATGCTCGCCTTGCCGGCCTCGCTCTCACCGCCCGCGTAGATGCGCGGCGTGACGCGCGGCTTCGGCTCGAGGTGGGCGTTCTGGATGTCGTAGTACTCGCCCGAGAACGAGTACGGGGTCTCCCGCCAGAGGCCCTTCATGATCTCCACGAACTCGGCGGTGCGCTTGTAGCGGTCGTCGTGCTCGGAGAAGATCCCGCCGTACTGCCGTGCCTCTTCCGCCCACCACGCGCTCACCACGTTGAAGGTGAAGCGGCCACCGGAGATGTCGTCGATCGTCGCCGCCTGCTTGGCCGTCACGGCCGGCAGGTGGTAGCCGGGGCGCATCGCCGCCATGATCTCGAGGCGGTCGGTCGTCGCCGCGATGGCCGCGGCGAGCGCCCAGGCCTCCAGCGACGGCGCCGCGACCCCCTTGATGTCGTTGAGGTTCAGCTCCGGCACGAGCGTCAGGTCGAAACCGATGCGCTCGGCGCGCTGCGCCAGCCGTTTGACGTAGTCGAAGGTGACAGGCATGTGCTCGTTGTCGACGTTGCGCAGCCAGCCGCCGAAGAGCGGGGTCCAGTATCCGAATCGCACGGGGTGAGTTCCTTGGGGAGGTGGGGAGGGACGGACTGGAGGCTCGTGGCGGGCCCGCCACGGGCCTCCAGTCCGGTGGTTCTTGCGTTCTCAGGCCGTGACGAGCGGCGCGTACTCGGCCGCGAGCAGACCGCCGAGGAACCGCGCGATGGAGCGCGGGCCGGAGGCCGGCGCGGTCTCCTCCACGGCGGGGTTGTAGTTGGTGTTCGTGTTGATGTCGTAGACGACGGTGCGGCCGTCGGTGGTCTCCATGAACTCGACGCCCGCGATCTGGATGCGCTGGTCGGCCAAGAAGGTGCGGAGCCGCTGGACCAGGGGGTGGGCGGCCGTGACCTCCGTGCGGACGGAGAACGCGCTCTGCTGACCGGTACCGGGGACCTCGCAGACCGCACCCGCGATGACCTGGGTCTGCGGGACCTCGCAGGCGTCGGCCGGGCAGAGCTCGAAGCTGCCCGCGCTGGTGTCGACGCGGACGGCGTAGACGAACTCGCCGCCGACGAACTCGAGCCGGGTGATGAAGGGCTCGCGGGCCGTCAGGAACTCCTGTAGCAGGGTGATGCCGTCGACCGGCTCCTCGAACTCCGGCGAGTCGACGTAGGCGTCGAACTCGGCCAACGAGTCGAAGCGACGGACGCCGAGACCCTTGCCGCCCTGGTTGTGCTTGGTGATGAAGGGGACGTCCTGGCCGTCCGTGAACGTCTTCGCCGCCTGCTTCAGCGTCGTCGTGCCGAACACCGCCGTGGTGCGGGGCACGTCGAAGCCCGCCTGCCGGAGCAGGCCGTGCTGGGCGACCTTCGAGACCTCGAGCTCGAGGACGTGGCTGCCGCCGACCACCTGGCGACCGGCCCGCTCGAGCCAGCCGAGGACCGCGCGGGTGTACTCCTTGCTGTGCTCGTGTCCGCGGGTGTGACTCGACGCCGACATCCGGCTCCAGTAGACGCCGGGTTCGGGCTCTGCGGCGAGGTCGATCTGGCCCTCGGTCAGCAGGATCTCCTGGACCGGGACGCCCTCGGCCTCGAAGGCAGCGGCGAGCGGCGGGAACCACTCGGGGTTCTCGTGGATGACGTACACGCGCGGAGTGCTCACACGCCCACACTAGGCACGGCTTCGGAGGGGTTGCCAGGTGTGTGACGCGGTGTTGCTGACCACACTGATCGGTATTTCAGCGGTAACGTTCTGGCGTGCGGCTCATCTTCATCGACGAATCAGCCCGTGACGACGCCTACTACTTCTTCGGCGCGCTCATCGCGGACGCGGACGCAGTCCGTTCGATCGAACGCGGACTGGACGGCATCGCGGAGCTCGTCGCCCACGAAGTGAGCGGCTTCGACCCCGCAACGGAGTTCCACGCGGTGGAGATGTTCCACGGCACAGGACCCTGGCGGTCGGTTCCCATCGGGTGGCGCGTGAAGGTGTGCCGGCTCGTCGCCAAGGTCCTCGCGCGTTCGTCGGCCTCGTTCGTCTTGCGCGGCATCGACCTCGGAGCGCACCGCGCGCGGTACCGGGACCGTGCGTTCCCTCCGCACGAGATTACACTCGCACAGCTCCTGCAGTCGGTCGACGACCGGCTCGGGTGGATCGATCGACCGGACCACCTCGGTCTCGTGCTCGCCGACGAGCACCACGGTGCGGCTGGTGCTCGCCGGAGTCTGCGCAGTTTCAAGGTCGCCGAGGTCGCTGGCTACACGAGTCGGCCACTCACGCACATCGCCGACACGATCTACTTCGGTCCGTCGCACGAGAGCCGGATGCTGCAGGCGGCCGACGTCGCGACGTACTTCCTGAACCGATCCCACACCGTCGCAGAGACCGATCCGCGGTCAGCGAAGGCGATGGAGGACATCGTTCGCCGAATCCGTTCCATCACGTGCAAGGAGTACATCTGGCGGCCGTGAACGATGCTGAGCCTGCTGACGACACAACGCCCCGCTCGTGGGCGGGGCGTTGGCTGGGTGCGGGAGGCTCGAAGCGTCCTGCATGGGACATACTAGCCGTTCTGCTCGCCAGGGCTAGCTGCTGAACACCTGTTGGCCGACGACGCCGAGGAGCTCGAGCTTCTGCGCGTCCTCGCTGCCCGTGGGAGCGGTGAAGAGCAGCAGCGCCTGCGCCTGGTTGGTCGCGTGCAGGACCTGGCAGTCCACGGTGATGCGCCCGAGCTCGGGGTGCACGAACGTCTTGTGGTCCTCCCAGCGGGAAGCGACCTCGTGCAGCGTCCAGATCGCCCGGAACTCCTCGCTGTTCGCCTCGAGGTCCGCGATCAGCTCGACCGCCCGGGAGTCGCTCGGTCCCGCTGCTCCGACCGCAGCCCGGAGTCCCGCGACCTGTGCCCGCGCCAGTCGCTCGTGCTGCTCCGGCGCGTACTTGGCACGCTCGGACCTGGTCATGAACCAACGCCACGGCTGGTAGCGCTCGTTGCCCGTCAGCCCGACCCCGCTGCCGAGGAGCGCGACGGCCAGCCGGTTCTCGACCAGGGTCTCGCCGAGGTCGCTCACCACGATGGCCGGGGTGTCCTCGAGTCGGTCGAGCACCCGGAGGATCGCCGGGTCGACGTGGTCGCTCCGGTGCACCCGGACCGGGGCGTTGTGCCCCGCGAGGCGGAACAGGTGGTCGCGCTCGTCGAGCGAGCAGCGGAGTGCACGGGCGATCGCGGCGACCATCTGCTCGGACGGCTGCGGGCCGCGCTGCTGTTCGAGGCGCGTGTAGTAGTCGGCGGACATCCCGGCGAGTGCGGCGACCTCTTCGCGGCGGAGCCCAGGCGTCCGGCGCCTGGCACCGGTGCCGAGGCCGACGTCCTCCGGACGCAGGAGTTCGCGGCGACGGCGGAGGAAGTCGGCGAGCGCTGGGCGGTCCATGGTGTCCAGTCTGCTGCTGCCGGGCGGCGGTTGCCAGGGATCGGCGGTCCCCCGATGACCGGGCTCTGGCTGCGCTCGTGCGGGAGGCGGAAGGTGGTCGTCATGGACATCACCAACGCAACCGTCTTCATCCCCGGCGCGACCTCCGGCATCGGCCTCGGGCTCGCGCTCCGCCTGCAGGAAGCGGGCAGCACCGTCGTCATCGGTGGGCGCCGTCGTGCACGGCTCGAGTCCCTCGCCGCCGAGCACGGCTTCGGCACGGTCGAGATCGACGTGAGCGACCCGGCGTCGATCACCGCGGCCGCCGCATCGGTGCTCGAGGCGTACCCGGCGCTCGACACCCTCGTGACCATGTCCGGAATCATGCGGCAGGAGGACCTCCGGTCGGCGTCGCACCTGGCCGACGCGGTCGACACCGTGTCGACGAACCTGCTCGGCACCATCCGGCTGATCGACGCCTTCCTGCCGCAGCTGCTGTCGCGGCCGGCCGCCACCGTCGTGACCGTGTCGTCCGGGCTGGCGTTCACCCCGCTCGCCGCCACGCCGACGTACAACGCCACGAAGGCCGCGGTGCACTCGTACACGCTGTCCCTGCGGCAGCAGCTCGTGGGCACCCCGGTGTCCGTGCTGGAGCTCGTCCCGCCGGCCGTCGCCACCGACCTGCAGGGCGAGGGCGTGGACTTCGGCGGCATGCCGCTCGACGACTTCCTGGACGAGGTCATCTCGCTGCTGTCAGCGGGAGCGTCGCCGGAGATCCTCGTGCAGAACGTGCTGCCGCTGCGGTGGGCGGAGCGCGACGGGAACCAGCAGCAGCTCATCGAGGTGCTGGCGTCGCGTCGGAACTGAGTCTCGGTTTCCGACTCGGGCGGTTCACACGGCGAGCACCCCTGCGCCGGTGATCGCTCGGCGTCGGCGTGCAGCATCGAGGCGGCTCTCGTCCACGAGGAGCCGGAGTTCGTCGGCCGGCACGGCTGCGAAGCCGAAGTCGTTCGTGACGAGGGCGGCCGCACCGGTGTACGCGACGGTCGCCGCGTGGACGGCGTCGTACGAGCCGAGACCGTAGCGGCGCATGAGTTCGAAGGCCGAGTCCGTGACACTCGACAGGCTGATGCTCGTGCTCGGCGACTGGCCGACCGCCGTCCGCCACCGGTGGATGAGCTCTTCTGCCGCGCGCGCCGCCCGCCGTCGGACACGACCGTCCGAACGCTTCGCTGGCCAGCCTCGGTTGCCGTGGCGCTCCTTGATGGCGATCTTGAACGCCGCCTCGGCCAGCTCGATCTCGAGGAGCGCGCTGTGGAGCATGAACGACCGTGACCGGGTCAGACGTTCCATGAACGCCTGTGCTTCGTCGTGCCCGCACTCGGAGTCGACGAGGGCTCGCACGACGAACGACGTGTCGAGGACCACGGCGTCGGGTAGGTCGTCGAGGACGGAGTAGGCGGCGACGTTGTGGTCGCGGGGCCGATCGAGATGGGCGAGAGCGGCCACGGCTACACGATGCCGTCGAACGAGGCACGGAAGCGGAGGCCGCTCGTCGCTTCGTGGACGACCTGCACGCGCTGGTCGGTCGACATCGACGGGAGTCGTGCGATGATCCGTCGCCGTGCCGCTCGTCGTTCACGGTCGCGCTGTGCGATCCGTCGTTCGATGAGTCGTGCCCGTCGAGTGCCGCGGGGGTGGGTGCTCTGCCGCATGGGTCCTCCGGTTCGTGGTCGAGTGCACCGACGGTAGAGGGCTCGAGAACCAGCGAGCAAGGAATCGGTATACGACATTCGAACGCGCCGTGGCCGGGTTCGGCAGGATGGTGCCGTGAACGCACGCATGCAGGAGATCCAGCAGATCGTGGCCGAGGCCGGCGTCGAGACCGAGGCCCGGGAGCTGCCGGACTCGACGCACACCGCAGCGCAGGCAGCGGCGGCACTCGGGACCGAGGTCGGTGCCATCGCGAGCAGCCTGCTCTTCTTCGCGGACGGCGACCCGCTCCTGGTGATGACCTCGGGCCGGCACCGTGTCGACACCGCGTTGCTCGCCGGGGCGCTCGGGGTCGAGGAACTCGGGATGGCCACCGCGAAGCAGGTGCGGGAGGTCACCGGTCAGCCGATCGGCGGGGTGTCGCCCGTCGGGCACCCGCAGCGGATCCGGACGGTGGTCGACCGCGCACTCGCCGAGTACGACCCGGTGTGGTCCGCCGCGGGGACGGCGAACTCGGTGATGCCGCTGACGTTCGACCAGCTCGTCTCGCTGACGGGTGGCACGGTGCTGGACGTCAGCACGTCCTGAGACGTGCTGGACGTCCTGAGGCGCTGTGCGGCTACGCCTCGGTGAGGACCGTGCGACCAAGGCGGACGAAGTCGTCGACCCCGAGCGCCTCACCACGTGCCGTCGGCGCGATCCCGGCAGCCTCGAGCACCTCGGACGCGTGAGCGCTGCCGCCGAGGATGCCCGACAGCGCCTGCCGCAGCATCTTCCGGCGCTGCTGGAACGCCGCGTCGACGAGCGCGAAGACCTGCGCACGGAGACGCTCGTCCCCGGGGGGATCGTGGCGCTGGAAGCCCACGAGCACGCTGTCCACGTTCGGCACCGGCCAGAAGACCTGACGGCTGACCTGCCCGGCGATGCGCCACGTGCCGTACCAGGCGGCCTTGACGCTCGGCGACCCGTACACCTTGCTGCCCGGGTCCGCGGCGAGGCGGTAGCCGACCTCGGCCTGGACCATCACGAGCGACCGCTCGATCGACGGGAACGTCGCGAGCAGGTGCAGGAGCACCGGCACGGAGACGTTGTACGGCAGGTTCGCGACCAGGTGCGTCGGCGCCGCGGGCAGGTCGTCCGCGGCGACCTGCAGGGCGTCCTGGTGCACGACCGTCAGCCGTGCGGACGGCTGCATCGCGGACACCGTCGTCGGCAGCTGCGCGGCGAGCCGGGCGTCGATCTCGACCGCGGTGACGGGAGCGCCGGTCTCGGTCAGTCCGAGGGTCAGCGATCCGAGGCCGGGACCGACCTCGAGCACCTGCGCGTCAGCGGTCACCCCACCGGCGGCGACGATGCGCCGGACCGTGTTGGCGTCGTGCACGAAGTTCTGCCCGAGCTTCTTCGTCGGCGTGACGTCGAGCTGCGCCGCGAGCTCGCGGATCTCGGCCGGACCGAGCAGTGCGCTCATTCGTCGACCGTCACGGGCTCGGCATCCCAGGCGCCGTACACGAGCTCGGTGTTCGACGCGATCTGGGCCGCGAGCATCGACGCGTCGGTACCGAGGGTGTCCGCCATCGACCGGAGCGTGAGCGGGATGAGGTACGGCGCGTTCGGCCGACCGCGGTACGGCGTCGGCGTGAGGTACGGCGCGTCCGTCTCGACCATGAGCAGCCGACGCGGGGCGACCTCGAGGGCTTCGCGGAGCAGCGCGGCGTTCTTGAACGTCACGGTGCCGGCGAACGACATGTACCAGCCGCGCTCGGCACAGAGGCGTGCGAGGTCCGGTCCACCCGAGAAGCAGTGGAACACCGTCTTCTCCGGGGCGCCGACGCGGTCCAGGACCTCGACCACGGCGTCGTGCGCGTCGCGGTCGTGGATGGTCAGCGCGAGGTCGTGCTCCTTCGCGATGCGGATGTGCTCCTCGAAGGAGCGGACCTGGGCGTCGCGGCCGTCCTCGCCGGTGCGGAAGAAGTCGAGTCCGGTCTCCCCGATGGCGCGGACGCGCGGCAACGCGGCCAGTGCCTCGATGCCGGCGAGGTGCTCGTCGAGGAGCCCCCGTTCCGCGAGGACCGGTGCCTCGTTCGGGTGCAGCGCGACGGCTGCCAGCACGCGGGGCTCCCGCGCCGCGATCGCCGCGGACCACTGTGAGGTCGCCAGGTCGGTGCCGACCTGCACGACACCGCGCACGCCGACGCTCGACGCACGGTCGAGGTGCTCCCGGTAGTCGAGCGCCCCGTCGGGACCGCCGTCGGCGATCTCCATGTGCGTGTGGTTGTCGTAGACGGGCACCACGAGCGCCTCGGGCAGCGGCGGGTAGGTCAGGTCGCGCTTCGACCCGTCGCCGTCGCCACGCGAGCGGAGGTGGGCGTCGGTCACGCTGCGCCCTGCTCCGCCTGCTCGATGCGCGGGAAGAGCCCGGACTCGAGCGGCGTGACCTGCGCGGCGCCCTGCCACTCGAACGCGCGGTCCACGCGCTGCTCGGCGATCGATCCACCGGCGCCGATGGACGCCCAGAGCTTCTCGGTGGCCTTCGGCATCACCGGCGACGCGAGCACCGCGACGGTGCCGAGCCCACGGAGCGCCGTCGTCAGCACGGTGCCGAGGCGCTCACGCTGGGCGTCGTCCTTGGCGAGGGCCCACGGCTGCTGCTCGGTGATGTACCCGTTCAGCGCGTCGACGAGCTCCCACGTGGTCGCGATGGCGTCGTGCGGCGCGAAGGACGCGATGGCCGCGTCGGCGCGCTCGGTTACGTCCTTCGCGAGGTCGTCGATCGCCCCGTCGGACGCCGACAGCGCACCGCGCTCGGGCACGGCTCCGTCGAAGTACTTGTCGAGCATCGCCAGGATGCGTGACGCCAGGTTACCGAAGCCGTTCGCGAGTTCGGCCTGGTACCGCGCCGAGATGTCTTCCCAGCTGAAGTTGCCGTCCTGCCCGAAGGTGATCGCGCGGAGGAAGTAGTACCGGAACGCGTCCGAACCGAACGTGTCGGTGATCTCCGACGGGGCGATGCCGGTGAGCTTCGACTTGGACATCTTCTCGCCGCCGACGAGCAGCCAGCCGTGGCCGAAGACGCGCTTCGGGACGGGGAGCCCCGCCGCCATGAGCATCGCGGGCCAGATCACCGCGTGGAACCGGGCGATGTCCTTGCCGACGATGTGCACGCTCGGCCAGAGGCGCCGGAACGCGTCATCGTCGTCGCTGCCGTAGCCGAGCGCCGTGACGTAGTTGAGCAGCGCGTCGAACCACACGTAGAGCACGTGGTCGTGGTCCCACGGGATCTTGATGCCCCAGTCGAAGCTGGACCGTGAGATGGAGAGGTCGCGCAGGCCCTGCTTGACGAAGGAGACGATCTCGTTGCGGACGCTCTCCGGCTGGATGAACTCCGGGTTGGACTCGTAGAGGTCGAGCAGGCGCTGCTCGAAGTCGGACATCCGGAAGAAGTAGTTGCGCTCGGACAGGACCTCGACCGGGATCGAGTGGATGGCGCAGACCTGCTGGCCGTCGTACGCACCGGTGCCGGGGACCAGGTCGCTCGGCTGCTTGTACTCTTCACACCCCACGCAGTAGAAGCCCTCGAACTCGCCGGCGTAGATGTAGCCGTCGTCGTGGAGCTTCTGCAGGAACGCGGTCACGCCGCGCTCGTGGCGCTCGTCGGTGGTGCGGATGAAGTCGTCGTTCGCGATGTCGACGGTGTCGAGCAGCGGCTTCCACGCGTCCGTGACGAGCCGGTCGGCCCACTCCTTCGGGGAGACGTCGTTCGCCGAGGCGGTGCGCAGGATCTTCTGCCCGTGCTCGTCGGTGCCGGTCAGGAGCCAGGTGTCGTCGCCGCGCTGGCGGTGCCAGCGCGCGAGGACGTCCGCGGCGACCTCGGTGTAGGCGTGCCCGATGTGGGGAACGTCGTTCACGTAGAAGATCGGCGTGGTGATGCTGAACGAGGAGCCGTCGGACATGCGGACCATCCTACGGGCGCGCGGCAAGCGGATGACGCGCCGGCCGGCGGACTGTGGAAAAGCCGGACGGGAGGCTTGTGCCGGGCCCGACCCGGGCCTCCCGTCCGGCGTCCGTCGCGTCTAGCGCGCCGCCAGCGCGCCCTCGTACAGGTCCCGTCGGGACAGCCCCGTCGCATCCGCGACGGCGGCTGACGCCTCCTTCATCCGGGTGCCGGCGGCGACCCGTTCGAGGACGAGGCGGACGCCCTCGTCGATCGTGACGTCCTCCGCGGATCCGGACGCTCCACCCACGACGATGCAGATCTCGCCCTTCACACCGTCCGATGCCCACGTGGCCAGTTCGGACAGCGAACCGCGCCTGACCTCTTCGTACAGCTTGGTGAGCTCGCGGCAGACGACGGCACGGCGGTCGTCCCCGAAGCCGGCGGCCATGTCGGTCAGCGTGTCCGCGAGCCGGTGCGGCGACTCGAAGAAGACCATGGTGCGCTGCTCCCCGGCGAGCGCCTCGAACGTCCGGCGGCGCTCCCCCGCCTTGCGGGTCGGGAAGCCCTCGAACGTGAAGCGGTCCGTCGGCAGCCCGGACACGGCGAGCGCCATGAGCACCGCGGACGGACCCGGCAGCGCCGTGACCGTGACCCCCGCTGCCGCGGCGGCCTCGACCAGGGGGAAGCCGGGATCGCTGATCGCGGGCATGCCGGCGTCGGTCAGGACCACGACGTCCTCGTCCCTGGCCAGCTCGACGACCTCGGCCGCCTTCGCCCGCTCGTTGTGCTCGTGGAGGGCGATCAGCCGAGGGCGGTTCTCGATGCCGAGCGCGCGCATCAGGTGGATCGCGGTCCTGGTGTCCTCCGCCGCCACGACGGTCGCGTTCGACAGGGTCTCGACCAGTCGGCGGGACGCGTCGCCGAGGTTGCCGATGGGAGTTGCTGCGAGGACGATCACACGCCCCATTGTGGACGCAGCGAGCCCATGCGCCGCATCCGTAGGATGCTGCGGGTGACCACGGACCTGGCCGACGCACTCGACACTGCGCCCGCAGTACCCCGTGGGTCGCGCCTCGACGACTGGTGGGTGCGCCTGATGTCCGTCTCGTGGCGGGTCGCCGCGTGGCGCTGGGGCGGTCCGATCGCCGTCACCGTGCTGGCCGCGCTGCTCCGCTTGATCGACCTGGGACGACCGCACTCGCTGGTGTTCGACGAGACGTACTACGTCAAGGACGGCTGGTCGATCGTGCACCTCGGGTACGAGGGCACGTGGCCGGCGAACCCGACCGACGACACGGCGCCGACGACCGACGAGCGGTTCGCGTCCGGTGAGACCTCGCTCTTCACGAGTGCCGCCGAGTTCATCGCGCACCCGCCGCTCGGCAAGTACCTGATCGGTATGGGGATGCTGCTGTTCGGGCCGGACAACGCGTTCGGCTGGCGGTTCGCCGTCGCCGTGCTCGGCATCGCGACGGTGTTCCTCGTCGCGGTGATCGCACGGTCGCTGTTCCGGTCGACGCTCGTCGGCACGCTCGCCGGCGGCTTCATGGCGGTCGACGGACAGGCGATCGTGATGTCGCGGGTGACGCTCCTCGACGGGATCGTCACGTTCTTCGTGGTCCTGGGGTTCGGGGCGCTGCTGCTCGACCGGCGCTGGACGACCCGCAGGCTGGACGCCTGGGTCGCGCGACGTGCGGCCGCCGGGCGGGACACGCTCTGGGGGCCGGCGCTCTGGTGGCGTCCGTGGCTGATCGCGATGGGGCTCGCGATGGGACTCGCGACCAGCACGAAGTGGACCGGACTGTACTTCTTGGCGTTCTTCGCGCTGTACTCCGTGGCGAGCGACATGATGATGCGCCGACGGGCGGGGATCGAGTTCTGGTCGTCGAGCGCGCTCCTGCAGCAGGCACCGGTGTCGTTCGTCCTGACCGTGCCGATCGCGGCCGCCACCTACCTGGCGTCGTGGACCGGCTGGTTCGTGTCGAAGGACGGCTGGGACCGGGACTGGATCGCCTCCGGTGGGCAGCGCTGGGGCGGGGTCCTGTCGTGGGTGCCGGACAGCGTGCAGAACTGGTGGCACTACCAGTCCGAGATCTACGGCTTCAACATCGGCCTGCACACCCCGCACTCGTACCAGGCGAACCCGCTGCTCTGGCTCCTCATGCAGCGACCGACCTCGATGTACTACGTCGGGACGAACGCCGGGCAGGACGGCTGCGCGGCAGAACGGTGCGGCGCGGCGATCACCGGCATCGCGAACCCGTTCATCTGGTACCCGTCGGTCGCCGCCGTGATCGCGCTGCTCGTGCTCTTCGTGCTGCGTCGGCGCTGGGAGTACGGGTTCGTCGTGATGGGCGTCGCGGCGGGCTACCTGCCGTGGCTGCTCTACGTGAACCGGACCGTGTTCCAGTTCTACACGATCGCGTTCGAGCCCTTCATGGTGATGGCGCTGGCCGCGGCGGTCGGGCTGGTGCTCGGGTCACGAGAGGACCCGCGGCCACGGCGGACGCGGGCGATCGTCTGGGTGGGGGTGTACCTCGGGGTGGTGCTGCTCGCGTCGGCGTACTGGTACCCGATGTGGACGGCGATGCAGGCGCCGTGGGACTTCATCCGGTCGCACTACTGGCTGCCGAGCTGGTTGTAGGGGCGCTCGGGCGGTGGCGCGGGCGCTCGGGCGCGGCGCTCGGGCGCGGCGCTCGGGCGGTGTTCGGTTGTCGCACGGGTTGATCGACACCGCGTGAGTCGTTCGACTTCTGCGGTGTCGGATCATGCGTTCGCAGGTGATGCGTTCGCAATCGTCGACACCGTGTGAGTCGTTCGACTTCTGCGGTGTCGAAGGATGCGCCCGTGGGATGCGCCCGTCAGGACTGGGCGTGGAGGGCGCGCTCGATCATCTCGCGGTCGAGCGGGGCACCGAGCATGACGTCCGGCTCGATCGGCGGCAGTACCCCGTCGATGACGACCTGCGCGTACCGTCGCCAGGCGTCCGGGTCGTGCGCGCGGGTGGCGTCGGCGACGGCACCGATCATCGCAGTGAGCATCGGCAGGTCCCGGTAGTCGAAGCCCTCACGCACCACGCCGGCGTCCCGGGCACGGCCGATGATGTCGCTGACCTGGGTCTCGAGGCGGTCGCGCTCCTGCACGATGGACGGCCGCGACTTCCCGGCGCGGACGATGGCGTCGGCCAGGGCACGGTCACGCGCCCGGAACTCGAACACGCCCATCAGGTACAGGCGGAGGGACTCCCTGGGGTCGATCTCCTCTGCTGCACGAGCCGCCGCCGCGTTCATCGCGTCGAACTTGGTCGCGAGCAGTGCCTCGATCAGGGAGTCCTTGTCGGCGAAGCGCCGGTAGACCGTGCCGACGCCGACACCGGCTTCGTGCGCGATGTCGTTGAGGGTGACCGACAGCCCGCGCTCCGCGAAGCACTTGCGTGCCGTCTGCAGGATCAGCTCGCGGTTGCGTGCTGCGTCAGCGCGAAGGGGCCGATCGAGATCGGCGTGCTGGTCGATGGTGCTCACGATGCCGAACCTAGTTGAACTTTCTGGGAATAAGTGGATGCGGACCTTCCGTTTCGGTCTACACTGACTCGAAGCGGATGCATCGCATCCACTTCCTCCCCTCCTGAAACGCCCGACGGTGTGCGCTTCTTCCCTCCACTCACCCCCGAGGAGGCTGCCGTGACGGCAGAACAGACTTCGCCCGCCCGTACGGGCGCCGCACCGACCACCACCCCCGCCCCGACCGGCCGCACCGAGCACCGGTGGATCGCCCTCGCGGTGATCGCCCTCGCGCAGCTGATGGTCGTGCTCGACGCCACCATCGTCAACATCGCGCTGCCCTCGGCCCAGTCGGACCTCGGGTTCGGTACCGACCAGCGCCAGTGGATCGTCACCGCGTACTCCCTGGCGTTCGGTTCCCTCCTGCTGCTCGGCGGTCGCCTCGGTGACCTCTTCGGCCGCAAGAACACGTTCATCATCGGGCTCGTCGGCTTCGCCGTCGCCTCGGTCCTCGGCGGTCTGGCCGACTCCTTCGGGCTCCTCGTCGCGGCCCGTGCGCTCCAGGGCGCGTTTGGTGCGCTGCTCGCGCCGTCCGCCCTCGGCATGCTGACCACCACCTTCCGCGACCCGAAGGAACGCGGTCGTGCGTTCGGCATCTTCGGTTCGATCGCCGGCTCCGGCGCGGCCATCGGTCTGCTGCTCGGCGGTGTCCTCACCGAGTACGCCTCGTGGCGCTGGTGCCTCTACGTCAACGTCGTGTTCGCCGTCCTCGGCGTGATCGGCGCACTCGTCTTCATGGCGAAGCCGCCGAAGGTCGAGCGCCCGCGCATCGACGTCGCCGGCGTCCTGACCATCACCGCCGGACTCGTCGGCGTGGTCTACGGCTTCTCCAACGCCGAGACGAACGGCTGGGACTCGCCCGTCACCATCGTGATGCTCGCCGCGGGCGTCGTGCTCATCGCCGCGTTCATCGTGATCGAGACCCGGGTCGCACACCCGCTGCTGCCCCTGCGCGTCGTGCTCGACCGTGACCGCGGTGGCTCGTTCATCGCCATCGGCCTGGTGGCCATCGGCATGTTCGGCATCTTCCTGTTCCTGACCTACTACCTCGAGCAGACCCTCGGGTTCTCCGCGCTCCAGACGGGCCTGGCGTTCCTGCCGATGCCGCTGTCGATCATGATCTCCGCAACGCAGATCGGTGGGCGACTGCTGCCCCGCGTCGGTCCGAAGGTCCTGATCTTCTCTGGTGGCCTCGTCGCCGCCGCGGGTCTGCTCCTGCTGCTCCGCACCGACCTCGACAGCTCCTACGCGGGTACGGTCCTGCCGGCGCTCATCGTGATCGGCCTCGGCATGGGCACGATCTTCTCGTCCGCGATGAACACCGCGACGACCGGTGTGGCCCGTGCGGACGCGGGTGTCGCGTCGGCCACGGTGAACACGATGCAGCAGATCGGTGGCTCGATCGGCACGGCACTGCTGTCGACGATCTTCGCCGACGTGGTGAAGAACAGCCTCTCGGGGCTGACCGCCGCGCCGACCAAGCTGCAGCAGGCGCAGGCGACGCTCGACGGCTACCACGTCGCGTTCGCGATCTCCGCCGGCGTGCTGGTGCTCGTGGCGATCGCGAGCGGGCTGCTCATCAACCGCCAGTCGGTGCGGCTCGCCAAGCTCGAGCACCTCAGCGCCAACGCGACGGGGAGCATCCCGGCCGCCGCGCACTGACACTGCGGCGCCCAGCCGTACGACGGCCCGCTCGACTCCGGTCGGGCGGGCCGTCCGTGTGCGGGCCGTGCGGCGGCGTGCGGCCGGCGGGGTGCGGGCGGGCGGCCGGCGGGTGCCTGGGCACCGCGATGTCGCCGAGACGCCGCAGGGTCCTCGAGACGCCGCCGAATTCCGCGGCGTCTCGGCAGCACGGGGGCGTCTCCCGAACAGGGAGACGCCACACCGACCCCACGGCGACTTCCCCCCAACCACCCCCACCCCGCCCCCACCGCACCACCGCCCGCTCCGCGTCGCTCGAGACGCCCCGAGCACCGCACGTTGTTCGTCCACAGCGGCCGCCACGCCGCCCCGATTGCGCAGTGTTGCTGTTCCTCCCCCGGTCGTCAGAGGTCCGCATTATGGTGATCGCCATGGCCCCCGTCCTGACCTCGCCGCTCGTGTCGACGCAGTGGCTCGCCGACCACCTCGGTGCCGACGAGCTCGTCGTGCTCGACGCCTCCGTGCACGCCGCGGGGACCGGCCGAGCCATGACGTGGCAGAGCGCGCGGGACGCCTACGAACGACACGGTCACGTGCCGGGCGCCCGGTTCGCCGACCTCGTGCAGGACTTCTCCGCGCCCGACGCCGAGGTCCCCTTCACCCGCCCCTGCGCCGAGCGGTTCGAACAGGCCGCCCGTGCACTCGGCATCACCAACACCTCGACCGTCGTGGTCTACGACGACAGCGTCGGCGAGTGGTCGGCACGCCTGTGGTGGATCTTCCGCTCGTTCGGCTTCGACGACGTCGCCGTGCTCGACGGCGGGTTCGTGAAGTGGCGCGACGAAGGACGCCCGGTTCGCGTCGGTGCCCTCACCAGCGCACCCCCGGTCCACGTCGAGGCGGCGGCGTTCCTCGCCGGCGAAGAACGTCCGCTCTGGGTCGACCGCGCCCGCGTGGAACGCGCTGTCGATGGTTCCGAACCGGCAGCGCTCGTGCTGGCGGTCGACGAATCAGTGCTCGGCGCATCCCACCCGGACGTCGTTCCGGGCACGACGCCGATCCCCCTGCGCCGGGTGCTCAACCCGGACTCCAACGCCCTGCTCCGGCCCGCCGCGCTGGCCGAGGTCTTCGCGCCTGTGCTCGACTCGGACGAGATCGTGACGTACTGCGGCGTCGGCAGTGCGGCGTGCGTGGACGCCCTCGCCCTGACGGTGCTCGGCCACGACCACGTGCAGGTGTACGACGGATCCCTCGCGGACTGGTGGCAGCGCGAGCCGATCGCCTCCTGAGGCGCACGCCGCGCACACCTCCGGACGCGGACGCCGGACGCGCACGCCGCGCACACCCCTCGGCACTAGCGTTGGCGACATGAGCACCAAGCGCGCGGTCGTCCTCGGTGGAACGGGCGGCATCGGCTCTGCCGTGGCGCGCGAACTCCTCGACAGCTCCGGACGCGGAGGCGACGACTGGCAGGTCGACGTCGTCGCCCGACGCGGCGGCGACACAGCAGACGCACTCACCGCAGCCGGCGCCACGTTCACCCCGGGCGACCGCCGCGACACGACGGTCCTCCGGGCGCTCCTCCGCCCCGGCGCGGACCTGCTCGTCGACACCGTCGGCGCCACCAGGGACGACGCCGCACAGCTCCTGCCGTACCTCGGCGACGTCGGGTCGACCGTGTTCATCTCGTCGAAGGCCGTCTACGTCGACGAACAAGGTCGGCACGCGAACTCCCTCGACAAGCCCGTCTTCCCCGGCGCGGTCACGGAGCTGCAGCCGACCGTCACGGCGGCGGACGCCGACCCCACCAGCCGGGACGGCTACGCGGCGCAGAAGGTCGCAGCCGAGCAGCTGCTCCTGGACCACGGCGCCCCGGTCACCGTCCTCCGGCCGTCGAAGGTGTACGGCCCGGGCAACGGCCGACCGCGGGAGTGGTTCGTCGTCCGTCGCGCACTCGACGGCCGTGAGCGGGTGCTGCTCGCCGACCGCGGTCGCGGCGTCGACCACACGACCGCGGCCAGCGGCATCGGTTCGCTCGTACGACTGCTCGCAGACGCCCCCGACCGGCGCATCCTGAACGTCGCCGACGACACCGCACCGTCCGTGCTCGAGATCGTCCGGACCATCGCCGGCCACCTCGACCACACGTTCGAGGAAGTCCTGCTCGACGCGGACGCCCCGGCCTTCGTCGGGCTGACGCCGTGGTCGTCCCCGACCCCGTACGTGCTCGACACGACGGCGGCACGGTCGCTCGGCTGGCAGCCGCCGGCCTTCGCCGACGCGGTGGTCCCCGAGCTCGACTGGCTCGTGGAGACGGCACACCGCACGCCGGTCGACGGCGACGTGCCGTGGGCGGACGACCCGTTCTGGGACCGCCTGTTCGACTACGGCCCCGAGGACGCAGCGCTCCTCATGCTCTCGCTCGGGAGCTGACGTGCCACGGTCCGAGGTCCTGTTCATCGGCGGCCGGTCGGGCGTCGGGAAGTCGACCGCCGCGGACGCCCTGCACGAACTCCTCGCAGCGGCCGACGTCCGGCACGCGGTCATCGAGGGCGACACACTCGACCTCGCCCACCCGGCACCGCACGTGGAGCACCCGGATGCCCGTCTGGCAGAGCGGAACCTCGCCGCGATCTGGGCGAACTACCGCGAGCTCGGCCACCACCGCCTCGTCTACACGAACACGGTGTCGGTCCTCGAAACCGAGCGGCTCGCGAGTGCGATGGGTGACGATCCCGTCGTCGTCGCGGTCCTGCTCCGCGCCGGCGACGCCGTCACGGCGTCACGCCTGCGACGTCGGGCAGGTGGCGCACTGCCGGTGGAGCAGCTCGCGCACAGCACGCGGACAGCCGGGAGGCTGGACTCGGCAACCACGGACCACGTCCAGCGGGTGGACACGGACTCCATGGCCCCGAACGAGGTGGCACGTCGGCTCGCGTCCCTGACGGGGTGGCTTCCCGCCTGACGCCCTGTGGACAGCGAGGTCCGTCCACAGTTCGCCCTGCCGACGCACCCGCCCAGCGCGGACCGGGCACGCTGGGGGCATGAACGACAACCGGCTCGGCACCGCCGTCAGCCCCTACCTCCGCATCCACGCCGACAACCCGGTGGACTGGCGTGAGTGGGGGCCGGACGCCTTCGCCGAAGCGCGCGAACGGGACGTCCCCGTGCTCGTGTCGATCGGCTACGCGACCTGCCACTGGTGCCACGTCATGGCGCGTGAGAGCTTCGCTGATCCGGAGGTCGCCGAGCTCCTCCGCCGCGACTTCGTCGCCGTGAAGGTCGACCGTGAAGAACGCCCCGACGTCGACGCCAGCACGATGGCCGCGGCCGCGGCGTTCACCGAGCAGCTCGGCTGGCCCCTGACCGCCTTCATGACGCCAGACGCCCACGTGTTCTTCGCGGGCACCTACTACCCCCCGACAGCGGTCGGCCAGCATCCGTCGTTCCGGCAGGTGCTCGGCGCGGTGCTCGATGCCTGGCGCGACCGCCGAGAAGAGGTCGACGCCAACGCGACGGCACTCGCGACGGCCATCCGTCAGGGGGCACTGGACGCGGCACAGGACGTGCCGGGCGCTCCTGCCGGGGCCGAGCCGAGCCTCCCGTCGGTCGAGACGATCCGCGACGTCGTGACGGCGCTGCAGCGCTCCGAGGACACCGAGTACGGCGGGTTCGGTGGCGCCCCGAAGTTCCCCTCGGCACCCCTGGTGGAGTTCCTGGCGGACGTCGGTGCCGACGGCGTCGCCGCAGCGGCCTCGCTGGCCGACCGCACCCTGCGGGTGATCGCGGAGTCCGAACTGACCGACCCGGACGGCGGGGTGTTCCGGTACGCCACCCGCCGCGACTGGACCGTGCCGCACTACGAGCGGATGCTCTACGACAACGCGAACCTGCTCGCGGTGGCGCCGTCGGCACAGGCACGGGGCATCGCGGACTTCCTCCGTGACACGCTGCGCCGGCGGGACGGCGCGTTCGTGGCCGCACAGGACAGCGAGTCCACCATCGACGGCCGCCGCGTCGAGGGCGAGTGGTACCGACGGCCCGTGGCCGAGCGTGCGCACCTGGACCCCCCGCCCCTGGACGACCAGGTCCTGACGGGCTGGAACGGGCTCGCGATCCGCGGACTCGCGATCGCCGGGGCACGACACGGTGACGACACGATGGTCGCGGCCGCGCGTGCCGCCGCCGACGCCATCGCGGTCGCCCACGTGCGCGACGGCCACGTCGTGGTCCGCTCGAGCACCCCGCGCGGGACGTCGACGGCGCCGCCCACCATCGAGGACATCGGGCTCCTGGCCGAAGGGCTCCTGCAACTCGCACTCGTCACCGGGCAGGTCGGGTACGCCACGGTCGCGCGGTCACTGGTGGACGACGGCCTCCGGGGCGCTCTCGCGGTCGACCCCGTCCTGGCCGCAGCAGGGACGGCGACCGGCGAACAGCCGCAGACCGCTCTTCGGTCCGGCACGGTCGCCCTGGCCAGCGCCGCGGCGACCCTCGGCACGCTCACCGGCGACGACGCGTACCGCGCTGCTGCGGTGCGCCTCGTCGCCGACCGTGCCCGAGCCGGCATCGAGCGCCCGCTCGGGCACGCGGACGCGCTGGGCCTCGCCCTCGCGCTGCAGCGTCCCTCGCGCGAAGTCGTGGTGGTGTCGGAGCACCCGTCCGACCTCGGCGACGCGGCGTTCGGCGCCCGGCGGCCGGGCACCCTGGTGCTCGTCGTGACCCCGACCCAGGCCCGGGACTGGTCTGCAACCGGGTTCGCGCTCCTGGACGGCCGTGACGCGCAGGCACCAGCCGCCTACGTCTGCCACGACCGCGTGTGCGCCCTGCCAGCACGTTCCGTCGGGGAGCTCATCGCACAGCTCGCGTCGAGCTGACGCCGGACGGTATCCTGGAATGCTCATGTCTCCCACGCCGCCCGTCATCACCTACCCGCCCGAGCTGCCGGTCTCGCAGCGGCGGGACGACATCGCTGCGGCGATCCGCGACAACCAGGTCGTGATCGTCGCCGGTGCCACCGGCTCGGGGAAGACGACCCAGCTCCCGAAGATCTGCCTCGAGCTCGGACGCGAGCACATCGGCCACACCCAGCCACGACGGATCGCCGCGCGCACCATCGCCGAGCGCGTCTCCGAGGAACTCGGCGGAGAGCTCGGCGGCCTGGTCGGCTACCAGGTCCGCTTCACCGACAAGGTCAGCGCGAACACCCGGGTCAAGCTGATGACCGACGGCATCCTGCTCAACGAGATCCACTTCGACCGTGACCTGAAGCGCTACGACACGATCATCATCGACGAGGCGCACGAGCGCTCCCTGACGATCGACTTCCTGCTCGGGTACCTGAAGCGGCTGCTCCCCCGCCGGCCCGACCTCAAGCTCATCATCACCAGTGCCACGATCGACCCCGAGTCGTTCTCGCAGCACTTCGGCGGCGCCCCCATCATCGAGGTCTCGGGACGGACCTACCCGGTGGAGATCCGGTACCGCCCGCTCGTGGCCGAAGACCCGGAGGACGACGACGGTGACGACGACACCGACTCCCGCACGGCCGACGCGGGCAACGGCTCCGACGACCGCGACTACCTGACCGGGATCACCGACGCGCTCGACGAACTCGCGCAGGACGCCCCTGGCGACGTCCTGGTCTTCCTCTCCGGAGAGAACGAGATCCGCGACGCCCAGGACGCGATCGAGGGCAAGCGGTACCAGGGCACCGAGGTCCTGCCGCTCTACGGACGGCTCTCCGCCGCCGACCAGCACCGGGTGTTCCAGCGCAGCGCGACACCGGGTGTCCGCCGACGAGTGGTGCTCGCGACGAACGTCGCCGAGACCTCACTCACGGTGCCGGGCATCAAGTACGTCATCGACACCGGTACGGCGCGCATCTCCCGCTACTCCCCGCGCGCGAAGGTCCAGCGCCTGCCGATCGAGGCGATCTCGCAGGCGAGCGCGAACCAGCGTTCTGGTCGTGCCGGCCGGACGAGCGCCGGCATCGCGATCCGGCTCTACTCCGAGGACGACTTCGGCCGCCGACCGGAGTTCACCGACCCGGAGATCCTCCGCACCAACCTCGCCGCCGTGATCCTGCAGATGATCTCGCTCGGGTTCGGCGACATCGAGTCGTTCCCGTTCCTGCAGCCGCCGGACTCGCGGGGTGTGAAGGACGGTCTCGACCTGCTCCGCGAACTCCGCGCCGTCGACGCGGCCGGTGCGATCACCAAGTCCGGACGGCAGCTCACCCGGCTGCCGATCGACCCGCGCCTGGGCCGGATGGTGCTCGAGGCCGGCCGGCAGGGCGTCGGGCGTGAAGTCGTCGCCGTCGTCTCGGCGCTGAGCATCCAGGACCCGCGCGAACGCCCCCTCGAGAAGCGGGCGCACGCCGATCAGCTGCACGCGCGCTTCGCCGACCCGACCAGCGACTTCCTGACCCTGCTCGGGCTCTGGAACTACATCGAGGACAAGCAGGACGAGCTCTCCTCCAGTGCGTTCCGACGGCTCTGCAAGGCCGAGTTCCTGAACTACCTCCGCATCCGCGAGTGGCAGGACCTGTACCGGCAGCTCTCGCGCGCCGCCAAGCAGGTCGGCATCCACGTCGGCAAGGAGCGCAAGGACGACCCCGACGCGGTGCACCGCTCGCTGCTCGCCGGGCTCCTCAGCCAGATCGGCCTGCGGGACCGCGAGAAGCGCGACTACCTCGGTTCGCGGAACACCCGGTTCGTGTTGTTCCCGGGCAGTGTCCTCGCGAAGAAGCAGCCGGACGCGGTGATGGCCGCGGAGCTCGTGGAGACGAGTCGGCTGTTCGCACGCACCGCGGCGCGGATCGACCCGGTGTGGACCGAGCAGCTGGCCGGCGACCTCCTCAAGCGCACCTACGGGGAGCCCCACTGGGAGAAGAAGCAGGGCGCCGTCGTCGCGTACGAGCGGGTGACGCTCTTCGGCGTGCCGATCGTGCAGCGCCGTCGGGTGCAGTACTCCCGGATCGATCCCGTGCACTCGCGGGAACTCTTCATCCGGCACGCCCTGATCGAGGGCGAGTGGGACTCCCAGCAGGCCTTCGACCGCGCGAACCGGAAGCTCCGGAAGGAACTCGAACAGCTCGAGGAACGCACCAGGCGCCGGGACATCCTGCTCGACGACGAGAACGTCTTCGAGTTCTACGACGCCCGGATCCCCGCCGAGATCGCCACGACGCGCGACTTCGAGGGATGGTGGCGCCGCACCCGCCGCGACCAGCCCGACCTGCTCACGATGCGCCGCGAGGACCTGCTCGACGCCTCCGCCGCCGAAGCCGCAGAGGACGACACCGAGTACCCGACCCAGTGGCGCTCCGGCGACCAGCGGCTCGCCGTGCGGTACCGCTTCGAGCCCGGCGCGGAGGACGACGGCGTCAGTGTGCAGGTCCCGCTGGCGCTGCTGCCGCGGATGCGCGAAGAGGGCTTCGACTGGCAGGTCCGCGGGCTCCGCAAGGAACTCGTGACCGCGCTCATCAAGGCGCTCCCGAAGCAGATCCGGAAGAACGTCGTCCCAGCAGCCGACTGGGCCGAGAAGATCGTCGAGGAACTCCCCGACGACGCCCCGACCACGCCGACGGAGAGCTTCCGGGCCACCCTGGCGAAGACGATCCAGCGGATGACCTACGTGCCCGTCTCCGAGTCGGACTTCGACATGTCGCGGGTGCCGGCACATCTCCTGCCGACCTACGCCGTCGTCGACGAACGGGGTCGCCGCGTCGAGGCCGGCAAGGACCTCAGCGCCCTGCAGACCAAACTGAAGGACCGGACCCAGCAGAGCGTCGCTGCTGCCTCCCAGCGGACAGGACGCCAGAGCCGCGCGGCCGGGGACGCAGCGGATCGCCGCATCGAACGGTCCGGGCTCACCGCCTGGCCGGACAGCGACCTCCCCGAGGTCCTCGACACCAAGCAGTCGGGTGGTGTCATCCGCGCCTACCCGGCGCTGGTCGAAGAAGGCGTCGGACCGAAGGCGACGGTCGGCGTCCAGCTGCTCGCGACCCCGTCCGACCGAGCGGTCCGCATGCCGGCGGGCGTCCGACGGCTCGTGATGCTCGCGGTGCCCTCACCCGTCTCGTACATCCAGTCGCACCTGACCGCCCAGGAGAAACTCGCGCTCGCGGCGAGTCCGTACCCGTCGACGAACGCGCTGTTCGACGACGTCCTCGCCGCGGTGGTCGACGCCGGCATCCGAGCAGCGCACCCGTCCGGGTTGCTCTTCACGAAGGCCGAGTTCGAGGCCGCGCGCGACGCGGTCTCGTCGACGATCGTCGACACGATGTTCGGCGCGGTCTCCGAGGTCGCCGCGGTGCTTGCCGCCCAACGGAAGGCCGAGCGGGCCCTGAAGCAGGCCAACAGCATGGCCCTGCTGCCGGCGCTGAACGACATGCGCCAGCAGCTCGACCGACTCGTGTTCCCCGGGTTCGTCTCCGTCGCCGGGCTCGATCGCCTCCGGCGCATCCGGGTGTACCTGCAGGGCATCGAGGCCCGGGTCACGAAGCTCCTGCAGAACCCCGGGCGCGATGCGACCTGGATGCGCGAGGTCTCGGTGGCGACCGGCCGCTACGAAGACGCCGGTGGCACCTTCCCGCCGGCGGTGGGCTCGCACCCCGAGCTCGTGCACGCACGGTGGATGCTCGAGGAGTTCCGTCTGAGCCTGTTCGCCCAGGAACTCGGGACGGCTGAGACGGTCTCGTTGCAGCGGATCACGAAGGTGCTCGCGGCAGCGTCCGCCTGAGCGCGTCCGCGCACGAGACCGTGTCTTGTCGCGGCGTCCGGCCACCCGGTACCTTCGTCATCACGAACGAGGGGGGCCCCGATGTCGGACGACACGAGGCGGTACGGCAGAGCGATCGAACGCGCGGACGGGCGGGACTTCCCGTTCTACGACGGGGACCCGATCCCGATCCCCGCATGGCAGTGGATCACGATCGTCGTCGCGTGCGTGGTCGGCATCACGGTCCTGAGCTTCTACCCCGCGGCCGACGACGTGCAGTCGCTGGTCCCGCGGTTCCTGTTCACGGCGATCCCGCTCGCGGTGTTCATCGCCTTCACCCGGCGGCACTGGTCGCGGATCTTCCAGCGCACGACCGGCCGGGACGTCGGACTGATGGTGCTGTTCGCGATCGCCAACATCATCGTCACCTTCGCCGTCGGGATCATCGTGAAGGCCCTGTTCGGCGCGAACCCGAACACCGTGACGAGCGGCCTGCACGGAGCGGGCGAGATCATCGCCTTCTACGTCGGGACGGCGATCCAGCTCTTCGGCGAGGAACTCTTCACGATCCTGCCGTTCCTGGCCGTCATGTCCCTGTGCCACCGGATCGGACTGACCAGGACCCAGGCGATCCTCATCGCGTGGCTCGCGACGGCCGTCTGGTTCGGTGCGGCGCACCTGCCGACCTACGGGTGGAACGTCGCCCAGGCCTTCCTCATCATCGGCGTCGCCCGCCTCGTGCTGACGCTGGCGTACATCCGGACGAAGAACATCGCCGTCAGCACCGGAGCGCACATCCTGAACGACTGGGTCATCTTCACGACCACGTTGCTCGCAGCGGCGGCCCGACCGTGTTCGGCACCTTCGACGTCCTCGTCCTGGACTGCCCGGACACCCGCGCCCTGGCTCGGTTCTACGCGGAACTCCTCGGCGGCGAGGTCGTCGGCTCCGACGACGACTGGTCCGAGGTCGTGCTGCCCATCGAGGGACACCGTCCCCTCGTCGCCTTCCAGCACGTCGACGACTACCGCGCCCCGGAGTGGCCGGGCCAGGACGTCCCGCAGCAGATGCACATCGACGTGAAGGTGGACGACCTCGACACCGCCGAGGCCGCCGTCCTGGCGATCGGTGCGACGGCGACGGGCTCCGGCACCGACACCTTCCGGGTGTTCCTCGACCCGGCAGGCCACCCGTTCTGCCTGATCCACCCGAACGACTGAGCCGCCGCCCGCGTGTCCGATCTCGTCGACGACGTCGCCCGTGCGACCGGTCTGGCGCTGCGCGATGTCGGCCCGCTGCCGGGCGGCGAGCAGGGTGGTGCGCTCCTCGTCGAGGACGCCGATCACACCAGGTTCGTGGTCACCACGCAACACGAGCCGTGGAAGGTGGAACGGCTGCTGTCCGCGGCGCCGGTCATGCGCGACGCCGTCGCCCGTGGCTGGCCGGCCGCCGCGTGGTTGCGCACCGGATCGCTGCCGGACGGCGGCGCGTTCGTCCTCCAGGAGTACCTGGATGCCGAACCGATCGAGGGCCTGGACGAGGGCACTGCACTGGCGGTCGTCGCAGCGAACCGACTGCAGCGCGGGATCGGCTCCCCGGGTGCGTTCGACGACTCCGCGCAGCTGCTCGCGGTCCTGACGGACCACCCGTGGCGGACCTCGGTCGCACAGCGGACGCCCACCGGCGCGGCGGTCGTGGAACGCGCGACGCGACTGCACCGAGCGCGCGGGACCGCTACCCTGCCGACCGACGACGTCGTGCACGGCGACGCCACCGCCGGGAACCTGCTCCGGGACCAGAACGGCGCCATCCGGTTCGTGGACACGGAGACCGTGGGCCGCGGCACCCGCGTCCGGGACCTCGCCGACCTGTACCGCCAGGACGCGATCTCGCGGCACCCCGCTCCCGCCGCCGAGCGGGTCCTGGAGGACGAGGCCGTCGCGGTCGCCGGTCCTGCGGTCTTCGCCACGTGCCTCGCCGCGGTGAGCATCGACAACCTGGCCTGGTGGGCGGAACACCGGTCCCCCGCCGACTTCGACCAGATGTGCACCCGCGTCCTCGCGCTCCTCTCCCGCCTGTCCCCCTGACGTGTGCCACGCGCGCTCACCGGCCCGCCAGGGCCCGCACGTATGATCCGAGAGACCAGTCGTCATCGGAGACGGAGGCCGGCATGACCAGCACCCAGACCAGCTCGAGCAGCGCCCCACGCACGACGCGACCGACCGGGGCCACCGCCTCCGTCGCCGCGATCCTCGCCGAGTCCGCCGCGCGGTACCCGGACGACGTCGCGGTGGTGGTCGGGGAGCAGCGGACGACCTACGCCGAGCTCTGGGAACAGACGCTCGCCTACGCCGGGGCGCTCCGGGCGAAGGGTGTCGCCGAGGGGTCACGTGTGGCCATCCTCGTGCCGAACGTCGCCGACTTCCCCCGCGCGTACTACGCGACGCTCGCGCTCGGCGCCGTCGCGGTCCCCGTGCACGCACTGCTGAAGCGCCGCGAGGTCGAGTACGTCCTGCGCGACAGCGGCGCGACCCTGCTCGTGTGCGCTGCACCGCTGCTCGCCGAGGGTGCGGCGGGGGCAGCGCTCGCGGGCGTCGAGGTCGTCACCGTGCTGGCACCGGCGCCGGCCGACGGCGGGACGACCGCCGCGGGTGCCGGCGAGCAGCCCGACGTCCAGCAGGTCCCGGAACGCCTGGAGGACCTCGCGGCCCAGGCGGAGCCCCTCGACACCTACGTCCCCCGCGACCCGTTCGACACCGCGACGATCCTCTACACGAGCGGCACCACCGGCAAGCCGAAGGGCGCGGAGGGCACGCACTTCGCCCTGCTGGAGCAGGTGAACACGAACCTCATGAGCACCTTCGACATGCGTCGCGGCGACGTCCTGCTCGGAGCGCTCCCCCTGTTCCACACCTTCGGCCAGACCTGCACGATGAACACCGGGTTCCGAGCCGGCGCCACGATCGTGATGCTGCCGAAGTTCGACGGCGACTCCGCCCTCGCCGCGATGGTGGAGCACGGCTGCGAGATCTTCATGGGCGTCCCGACGATGTACATGGCATTGCTCGACGCTGCGACCCGCAGCGAAGCCCGACCGGCGCTCCGCTACGCGATCTCCGGCGGTGCCTCTCTGCCGCTCGCGGTGCTCGAACGGTTCCAGAGCGTCTACGACGCACCGATCCACGAGGGCTACGGCCTCACCGAGACCTCCCCCGTCGCGACGTTCAACCACGTCGGTCGTCCGCCGCACCCCGGCACGATCGGCACACCCATCTGGGGCGTCGACGTCGAGATCGCCGACGCCGAGACGCACGACGCGATCGTGCTCCTGCCGCACGGTGAGATCGGCGAACTCGTGATCCGCGGCCACAACCTGATGAAGGGCTACCTGGACCGCCCCGACGACACCGCCGAGGCGATCGTCGACGGCTGGTTCCGCACAGGCGACCTCGGCACGAAGGACGACGAGGGGTACATCACGATCGTCGACCGGACGAAGGACATGATCATCCGGAACGGCTACAACGTGTACCCACGTCAGGTCGAAGAGATCCTCGCGACCCACCCCGACGTCACCATGGCGGCCGTGTTCGGCGTCCCGCACGAGGTGCACGGGCAGGAGATCGAGGCCGCGGTGGTCCTGCGTCCCGACGCGACCGTCACCCCGGAAGCACTCGTCCAGTTCGTCGCCGACGAGATCGCGGCCTACAAGTTCCCCCGCGTCGTGCACGTCCTCGATGCGCTCCCGCTCGGCCCGAGCGGGAAGGTCCTGAAGCGCGACCTCGTCGCCCGCTTCGCCCAGCAGGAGCAGGAGCAGGAGCAGGAGCCGGAGCCGGAGCAACCCACCGTGAGCACCCAGCAGGAGCAACCAACCGAGAGCACCCAGCAGGAGCCGGCCACCGCATGAGCCCGACCGAGACCGACACCCGGTTCACCGAGCGCGTCGTCGCCCGTGCCCTCCAGAACGTCCGCGAGGGCGGCAAGCCCTTCGCCTGCCTGATCGTCCGCGACGGCAAGGTCGTCGTCGAGGCGGCGAACCTGGTCAGCCAGTCCGGCGACCCGACGGCGCACGCCGAGATCACGGCGATCCGCACCGCTGCCGAGATGGGCATCACCGACCTCACCGGCCTCGACGTCTACGTGACCGCCTACCCGTGCCCGATGTGTCTGGGCGCGTTGTACTACGCGCAGCCGGCGCGCGTCGTCTTCGCCGTGACCCGCGACCAGGAGTCCGAGCACTACGAGGACGGCAACCGGCTGATGCGGCTCGACACCTTCTACGGCGAGTACACGAAGCCCGCACACGAGCGGGCACTGCCCGCTGAGCAGGTCTCCACCGAGGACCCGACGCTGCCGTTCCGGCAGTGGACCGCCCTCCATGCCGACTGACGTGACGCATCCCCACCCGGAGCCGTACCGCACGACGACGATCGCGACCGACGTCGGCGCCTCGCTGTACGTCGAGGAGAGCGGCACGCCCGACGGCGTCCCGGCGCTGTGGCTGCACGGCGGCCCCGGCGGGTCGCTCGGGTCCGGCTGGTACCGGACGCACTTCGACCCGGCGCGCTACCGCCTCGTCGGCATCGACCAGCGCGGGAGCGGCCGCAGCACGCCGAACGTCCTCGACGCCCGCGAGCGGCTGGCCGAGCACACCACCCAGCGACTCATCGCCGACATCGAACAGGTCCGCCAGGCACTCGGCATCGAGTCGTGGGTCGTCGCGGGCGTCTCCTGGGGGACGACCCTCGCCCTCGCCTACGCGCTGGAACACCGCGACCGGGTCCGGGCGCTCGCACTCCTGGCGGTCACGACGACCAGCCGCGACGAGGTGGACTGGATCACCGAGGGCATCGGTCGGGTCTTCCCCGAGGACTGGGACCGGTTCGAGCGGGCGTCGCGCCGCGCCCCCGGCGAGCGGGTCGTCGACGCGTACGCGCGCCGGTTGGCCGGCGACGACGCGGCGGACCGCGCCCTCGCCGCCGCGGAGTGGGACCGCTGGGAGAGCGTCCACGTCTCCCTCGACGCTCCGGGGAGCCGGGGGCTGGGTCACACCGGCCTGGAGGCTCGGGAAGCGTTCGCCACGCTCGTCACCCGGTACTGGGCGAACGACGGGTTCCTGGCGGGCGATCGAGCGATCGCGGCGCGGATCGGGGAACTCGCCGGACTCCCTGCCGCACTCGTCCACGGACGTCGCGACGTCAGCGGGCCGGCGATCACGCCGTGGCGGCTGCACCGAGGATGGCCGGCGAGCACGCTGACGATCGTCGAGGACGAGGCCCACGGTGGCCCGGGCGAGAGCGCAGCACTGACCGCGGCGCTCGACCGCTTCGCCGGACTGGACGGCTTCGCGGCCCTGGCATCCGACCGGTGACGAGCTAGTCCACGTTCGGTTCGAGCAGCCACGACACGACGGCGTCGAGCCCCGGCCGGTACCCGTCCGTCGTGTCGACCTCGAGCACCGGGACGCCGAGGTGGAGCGGCTCGGCCACCCGCGGCAGGTTCTGGAGCGTCCGCGCGTTCAGCGCCTGGTCGTGTCCCCGGGCGACGAACCGGCCGTGCGCGAGGGACGTCGTGCAGTGCACGTTCCGCACCGTCCCGGCGGGTTCGAGGAGCTCCCGTACCTCGGCTTCGGACTGGTCCCGGTAGAGCGTCGCTTCCGCGATCACGCTGCACCCGGCGCCGGCGTACGCAGCGGTGGCGGTCCAGAACAGCCGGACGCCGTGCGGCACGACCTCGTCGCGCGACCACGAGCCGCCCGCCATCAGCCCAGCGTAGAGCTCGTCCCGGTGCACCTGCGGCCAGCCGAGCTCCGCGGCGAGCGCCGCAGCGAGCGTCGTCTTCCCACTGCCGGGGGCACCGCTCAGGAGTGCGATCGTGGCCGACACCGCTCAGTCCTCGATCGCGGTGGCGAGCCCCTCGACCACCTGGACGTGGGGCAGCGCGGCCAGCACGGCCCCGGGCAGGAACAGCTTCGCGCCGCGGATGCCGGCGCCGATGACGACCTCCGGCATGTCCCGGACCCGGGCGTCGACGTAGACGGGCCACGCGGACGGGAGCCCGATCGGCGTGATCCCGCCGTACTCCATCCCGGTCAGAGCGACGGCGTCCGTCATCGGCGCGAAGCTCGCCTTCCGCGCCCCGAGCAGCTGCTTCACGGTCCGGTTTACGTCGAGACGGGTGGACGCGAGGACGATGCACGCGGCGTGGGTGACGACGTCCCCGCGCTTGCCGGCGACCACGATGCAGTTCGCCCCGCCGGAGACCGGGTACCCGTACGCCTCGGAGAACGCCGCGGTGTCGGCGAGGTCAGCATCGATCGGCGACACCTCGATCCGCTCGACCACGTCGGGCGGCAGCGCGGCGACGGCGTCGGCGACCGGAACGGCGAGGAGCTCGACGGCTCCGGCAGCGGGGACTCGGTGCAGGCTCGGCATCGCACCACCTTACGAGGGGCTTCTCCTCAGCACCGGTGACCATCGTTCGGGGCCCAGCACCGTGATGGCGAGCCACGGATCGCCCGTGTCCACCGCCGTGAACCAGGACGTGCCCCAGGTGATCCGGTGACCGCGCGCGGGCCGCCCTTCGAGTGTCAGCTCGGCTCCGCCCCGAGGAGACTCACACAGTCGGCGCTCGGACTCTCGCTCGACGGAGCGCATCACGTCCTCGTCGATCGAGTCGCCGCGGAGCACCCCCTGCATGAACTCGCGGGCGGCCCGCTCGAGTGCGGCGATCGGGTCGTCCCCCGGCTTGATCAGCTCGGTGCGGACACGGGGCCAGTACCACGCCGTACCCCGTTGATTTGCGTCGTGGTCGAAGGCGAAGACATCGACGTACTCGATCACACCGTCCACGTCGTAGTGCCCGACCCCGGCAGGTTCGAACCGCTCGGATGTCTCCGGTACCGCGACCGCGTGGCCGAACCGGCGCTCCACTGCGCGCAGCTGCTCCCGGTCGAACGGCAGGTACCGCGCAGGATCGACCGTCCCTCCGCTCACTTCCACGTGGGATTCCCCAGCGAGCAGATCATGCCCCACGACGTGAGTACGCTGCCAGACGCCATCATCGAGGTGATGCTGCCCGCTTGGCTGATCGACTTCCACCCCGAGTTCCACGATGACGAGATCGGTGCAAGGCCAGAGTTGTTGTCAGCGCGCACGGAGTTCGAGGTCGACACCGTGACGCTCCAGGTGTGCGACACCGGCGCGCCCCATGCCGGCGAGATCACGTAGGCGGTGCTGTACTTCCGGCTCGTTGGGTTCCCTGCCACGGTCGAGGTTCCACAGTTCCCGACGGAAGTACCCCGGTGACCACCCCGCTGCACCTCGCCGTCGCGAACGGTGAGGGTCCGCCCGGAAGGCAGCGTCACGATTTCCTGACCGTCGCCCGCATCCCGAACGGTTGCACCGGCAGCACGTGCAATGTCGAGGTCGATGGCCTGGATGGACAACGGTTCGACTGCGTCGGCAACCGCCGCAGCGGGTTCGGCGGTCACGACGGTGCTCGTCACCACGACGGTGAGTGCGGCGACTGCCGAGAGCGACTTCTTCATGTGGCCTCCTTGGTCGACTCGATTGCAGAACATCACACATCACACAAGGGGTCCGGCGGAAGGGGTGCAGGATGGGCCCATGACGACAACCCCGGCACCGACGCCGATCGACCTCGACACCTGGCCGCGCCGAGAACACTTCGAGCACTACCGCGACACCGTCCCGTGCCGGTACGAGCTCACCGTGCAGGTCGACGTCACCGCGTTCGTCGCCGAGCTCCGTCGGACGGGTCGTCGTACGTACGCGTCGCAGATCTGGGCGTTGGCCACCGCGGTCAACCGCCACCGTGAGTTCCGGATGACCCTGCTGCCCGACCGCTCCCCCGCCGCATGGGACGTCGTGCACCCGGCCTTCACCGTGTTCAACCCCGAGCGCGAGACGTTCTGCGCCGTGTTCGTGCCCTACGACGAGGACTTCGGCGCGTTCCACGACGCGGCGGTGGACGCGCTCGCCACGTACCGCTCGGCCACCACGATGTTCCCCCAGCAGCCGCGCCCGGCGAACCTGTTCGACGTGTCGACGATCCCGTGGGCGTCGTTCTCGGGGTTCTCGCTGCAGGTCCACGAGGGCTGGGACCACCTGTTGCCGATCGTCACCATGGGTGGGCACCACGACGACGGCGGTCGCACCCTGCTCCCGCTGTCCGTGCAGGTGCACCACGCGGCAGCGGACGGCTTCCACACGACGAGGCTGCTCCGCGACGTCGAGGCGCTGTTCGCGGACCCGACCTGGCTCGCGACGCCCCGCTGAGCGAGCACCACACCACCGGGCGAGCACGACACCACCGAGCGAGCACCACACCACCGGGCGAGCGCCGAACCGCGACGTCAGGACCCAGCGCGCGCAGCCAGCGCCTCCTCGAACTCGCTCCGCATCGCGTCCCCGCCCCGGCGACGCCACTCGCGGACGACCCCCTTCCAGGAGCTCACCGGCGCACGGCCGAGCAGCACGTCGTTGATCGCGTTCGTCGCGTACGTGCCGACGGCCGGTCCCTTCGTCGAGTTCGTCGGCGAGTAGAGACCGTACGTGGGGTTCGTGATCCCGTCGTCGAGCCAGGAGGCGAGCGACTCGTACACGGTGTCGGTCATCTCCGGGAACCCGGAGTAGAAGAGCGGCAGCGGGCACTCGGTAAAGTACTGCAGCGGGAACTCACCCAGGGCGGTCTCGCTGTTGCCGGTCTTGGTCAGGACGGGCGCGCCGTCGCGGTACTCGAAGTCACGCCCCTCGATGCCGAACTTGCGGTACATCCACGCCTCGGTGCCGAACGGCGACGCACACCAATTCAGCACGTCGAGCACCATCCGGATGCGGTCCTCGCTGCCCGCGGCGAGCGCCGTGATCGCGTTGTTCGGGTCACCGAGCCAGGGCTTCGGCTTCGCTCCGGACGGCCCGACGAACGGCGCCTGCGTCATCGCGAAGCCGCTGCCGGGCTCCGCCTGCTGCAGCAGCCCGGGGATGGCGCTGTAGCTGTCCTGCAGCATCACCGCAGAGCCCTGCACGAACCAGACCTTGCCGTTGTAGGCCGTGACGCTGTCGGGGTGCACGAGTCCGTCGGCGAGGAGCTTCCGCGAGACCTCGAGCATGTCCTGGTAGGCGCCGACCTCGTACATGTGCGTCAGCTTCCCGCCCTGTTCGTCCCACTGGTTCGGGACGCCGAGCATCGACGCGAGGATGTTCGTCGGGACGGAACCGAGCGCCCACCGGTTCCGGTTCTGGTCGGTGAGCTCGCGGCAGAGCGCGGTGAACTCGTCGACGGATCTGAAGGACGGGTCGACGCCGAGCCGCTCGAAGAGGTCCTGCCGACGGTGCAGCACGCCGGTCGTGAGCGGGCCGCGCGGCACCGGGACGCCGTAGATGCCGCCGGAGAAGACCGTGCCGCGCCACGATGCGGTGGGCAGGTTCGCCAGGTACGGCCACTCGCGGATGCCGCTGCCGGAGAGGTACTCGGTGAGGTTCTGCGCCTTGGCCTCGAGGAACTGCGGCAGGTAGGAGAACGTCCCGAACACCGTGAACACGTCGCCGAGGGTGTCGCCGGCGACCTGCGTGGCGAACTTGTTGCCCCAGTCGGCGTTCGGCGTGATCGTCAGGTCGAGGTCGACACCCATCCGCTCGTCGAGCCCCTGCCAGTACGGGTTGCTCCCCTTCGCGGGCGGGACGGGCGAGTTGGTCGGGACACTGCCGTGCAGGGTGGACCCGTCGCCGGGGACCTTCGCGGTCTTCACCAGGCTGCCCGGGATCTTCCGGAACGCGCTCGGCATGAGCGCACTCGTCTTCGGCAGGACCGGTTCCGGTCCGCCGGTCCACGGGACGTAGTCCGGCAGCGCGACGGCCTTGTTGATCGCCTTCACGTCCGTCGATCGGGTCACGGTGTCACAACCGGCCAGGAGGCTCGTGGCCGCGATCCCGAGACCGCCGGCGATGAGCGCGCGGCGGCTCAGCTGCCATGGTGCGTTGGTGGTCATGGGTTCAGCCCTTCACGGCGCCGGTCAGGACACCCTTGGCGAAGTGCCGCTGCAGGAACGGGTAGACGATGAGGATGGGGACGATGGACACGACGAGGATCGCCATCTGGATCGATGCCTGCGGGGGCAGCGCGTCCGAACTGGTGCCGAGGTCGGCGCCACCGAGCTGCGCGTTGTTGATCACGTAGGTGCGGAGCACGAGCTGCAGGGGCCACTTCGCGGTGTCGTTGATGTACAGCAGCGCGTTGAAGAACGCGTTCCAGTAGCCCACCGCGTAGAACAGGCCGATCACCGCGAGGACGGCCTTCGACAGGGGCAGCACGATCCGCAGGAAGACGCCGAAGTCCCCGGCGCCGTCGATGCGGGCGCTCTCGACGAGCTCCTTCGGGATCGCCATGAAGAACGAGCGCATCACGATGACGTTGAACGCGCTGAGGGCGGTCGGCAGGATGAGCGCCCAGTACGAGTCGAGCAGCCCGAACTCCTTCACGACCAGGTAGTTCGGGATGAGCCCAGGGGCGAACAGCAGGCTGACGAGCACCAGGCTGAGCACGACGCCGTGACCGTACGACCCGGGGCGGCTGAGCGCGTAGGCCAGCATCGCGGTGACGAACAGGCTGATCAGGGTGCCGACGACGGTGATGCCGATGCTGACGACCAGGGCGCGGGTGACGACGCCGCCGGCGAAGATGCTCTCGTAGGCGCCGAAGTCCAGTCCGGTCGGCCACATCACGAACCCGCCGGCGCCGTTCACCTGGCTCGACGGGGCGACGCTCGTGGACACGATGCCGAGGAAGGGCAGCAGCACGACCAGGCAGATGACGAGCAGCACGAAGCCGGTGAGCAGGCGACCGGGGAGCGGTGCCACATCGGGGCCGCCGTGCCGGTGCTTCCGGCGCTGCTCGGTCGGCGGGACGGTGACGCTGTGCGTGGCGGTCATCGGGTCTCCTTCTGGTAGACGCCCGCTTCACCGAAGACGTGCGCGACCTTGTTGGCGCCGAGGACGAGCAGCACGCCCACCACGCCCTTGACGAGTCCGACGGCAGCGGCGACGCCCCACTGACCGCCGAGCACGCCGTTGTTGTAGACGTAGGTGTCGAGGACCTCGCTGGCGGCGCGTCCGACCGAGGCCTGTTGCAGCAGGATCTGCTCGAACCCGACGGTGAGCGAGTCCCCGAGCCGGAGGATCAGCAGCAGGATGATGATCCCGCGCATCCCGGGCAGGGTGACGTGCCAGAGCTGCCGCCACCGGCTCGCACCGTCCACCTTCGCGGCCTCGTACAGGCTCGTGTCGATCTGGCTGAGCACCGCGAGGAACAGGATCGTCGCCCAGCCGGTGTCCTTCCAGATCACCTGACTGGTGAGCAGCGCGATGAAGCCGTGCGGGTTGCCGAGGAAGTCGATCGCCGTGCCACCCGACGCCCGGATGGCGTTGTTGATCAGCCCCGAGCCGCCGAGGATCTGCTGGAACACCGCGACGACGATCACCCACGACAGGAAGTGCGGCAGGTAGAGGATCGACTGCACGACCTGCTTGATCCGGTCGGAGAGCAGCGAGTTGAGCATCAGCGCCAGGACGATCGGCGCGGGGAACACGAACACGACCTGCACGAGGGTGATCACGAGGGTGTTGCGGAGCGCTCCGAGGAACTCCGGGTCGCCGTTGAACACCACCGCGAAGTTCTCGAACCCGACCCAGGGGCTGCGGCCGAGCGGGACGAACGGCAGGTACTCCTGGAACGCGATGAGGTTCCCGAGGAGGGGCAGGTACTGGAACGCCAGGAGCAGGGCGACTCCGGGCAGTCCCATCCAGAGCAGCACCCGGTCGCGGCGGATGCGTTCCCATGCCGTCCGGCGCCGGTGGACCGTGGACGGGGGCGACGTCCCGTCGGTCGGTGTCGCCGCTGGTCGCACGCGGTCGTCGAGCTTCGTCACTCCTGGCCTCCTCCGTTGGATTCCTGGTGTGACCCTGACGGGGATGGCAACGTATGGCAACCCGTTGCCATCCGTTTCCATCGTTGTAGCGACTTGTAGCGATCCAGTGACCGCTCACCCGCACCCGGACGCTCGGTGGCAGGCTGGTCGCATGACCTTCGAGCAGCACGCACACTCGTTCGGAGCCGCGGCGGACGCGTACGAGCGGGGCCGCCCCGGGTACCCGGCCGCGGTGGCGGAGTGGTTGGCACCCGAGCCGGTGGCGCGAGCGGTCGACGTCGGAGCCGGCACCGGGAAGTTCACACGCACGCTGCTGCCCCGGGCGTCCGAGGTGACGGCGGTCGAGCCCGACGCCGCGATGCGGGCACGGTTGACCGACGCGCTGCCCGGGGTCTCGGTGCTCGACGGCTCCGGCGAGGCGATCCCGCTCGCGGACGCTGCCGCCGACCTCGTCACGTTCGCGCAGTCCTGGCACTGGGTGGACCCGACGGCCGGCGCACACGAGGTCGCCCGCGTGCTGCGCCCCGGAGGCGTCCTCGGCCTTGTCTGGAACATCCGCGACGAGACCCTGCCGTGGTCGGCGCGGCTCGGGGAACTCCTCACCCGCCCGGAGTCCCGGATCACCCAGTACGACCACCCGCTCGTCGGCGAGCCCTTCGACGCCGTCGAGTACCGGACGTTCCCCTGGGTGCACGAGCAGTCCCGGTCGGACTTCCTCGACATGGTGGCATCGCGGAGCTACGTGATCGTGATGCCGTCCGATGCCCGGGCGGCACTGCTCCGCGACGTCGATGAGCTGCTCGACACGGCACCGGAGACCGCCGGCCGCTCAACGGTACCCGTGCCGTACGTCACGCACGTGCACCGGTACGTGCGTCCCTGACCGCCGCGCTACGGTTGCTCCATGCGTGCGACCGTGCGGGACGTCGCGGCCCTCGCCGGGGTCTCGCCGAAGACCGTCTCCAACGTCATCAACGGCGGCGTGGTCGTGCGCCCGGACACCCGGGAACGCGTCGAGCGGGCGCTCGAACAACTCGACTACGTGCCGAACCTCTCCGCTCGCGGCCTGCGGAACGGCCGCTCGGGAGCGATCGCGCTGACCCTGCCGGAGATGAGCAGCGCGTACTCCGCCGAACTCGCGCGCTGGTTCGTCGAGCTCGCCCGTGACCGCGACTGGGTGGTGCAGCTCGACCAGACCGCGAACGACCCGGAACGCGAGCGACAGCTGGTCTCCCGGGCGCGGGCGCACCTGGTCGACGGCCTCGTGCTCAACCCGGTGTCGTTGAGCGCCAGCGTCCTGGCCTCCACCGCGGGGCTGCCGCCGACCGTCGTCATCGGCGAGGTCGAGCCCGAGCACGTCGACCAGGTGCACGTCGACAGCCGGGCCGCGGCGCACGAGGTCACGACGTACCTGCTCGACCGCGGGCACCGGCGCATCGCCGCGATCGGCGCCCCGGACATGGCCGCCGACCGGACCCGGGTCACGGCGACGAGCGAACTGCGGGTGCGCGGGTACGAGTCCGCGCTCCTCGACGCCGGACTGCCACTCGACCCGGCACTCCGGATCCCGCTGACGGGTTGGTCGACCGGCGATGCGGCGACCGCGTTCGCCGACTGGCTCGACACGCTCGGCGACGACCCGCTGCCCGACGCGGTCTTCGCGTTCACGGACTCGATCGCGTTCGGCGTGCTGCACGTCCTGGCGGCCAGGGGCATCCGCGTGCCGGACCAGGTCAGCGTGGTCGGGTTCGACGACATCGACGGGGCCGCGTACGCCATCCCCGCACTGACGACGGTGGCCTTCGACCGCCGGGCCTTCGCGGACGCCGCGCTCGACCTGCTCACGGCCCGTATCGCCGACCGCGACGCTCCCCCGTCGACCGTCGTGATCCCGCACCGCATCGTCGAGCGCGCGAGCGTCGGCCGCCGCTGACCCCCGCACGCCGACCCGCCGCACGATGGCGCGGCCGCGGGCGTACGCTCCGCGGCATGACCGCCACCGACCCGTCGATGCCGACGCTCGCCGCCACCGTGCTCCAGTCCCCGTCGCCGCTCGAGCTCGCCCGGTTCTACGGCGCGCTGACCGGCTGGACCGTGTACGAGGACGACCCGACCTGGGCGCGCATCCGCCCCGAGGACGGCCCGGGGCTCTCGGTGCAGTTCGAACCGGAGTGGGTCCCACCGACGTGGCCCGGGACGAAGGACGCCCCGGGCATGCAGCTGCACCTCGACTTCCAGGTCGAGGACCTGCCGGCAGCGGTCGCGCGTGCGGAGTCCCTCGGCGCGACGCAGGCCGAGTACCAGCCGCAGGACGACGTCCGGGTGCTGCTCGACCCCGACGGGCACCCCTTCTGCCTGTTCCTCCCCGGAGCCTGACCCTCGCACCGCGCGAGGGGGCACCCGCACTGGGCCGGAGCCTGACCCTCGCACCGTGCGAGGGGGCACCCGCAGTGTGCGGCCTCCCGGACAGTGTGCGAGGCCCCGCGCGCCGCACACTGTCCGGAACCTCGCACACTGCGGGCGCGCGGGCGCGCGGGCGCGGCCCGGGCGCGGGCGCGTCAGCGCGGGGCGGCCGCGGCGAGCACCGCGTCGCGGGCCCTGGCGTCCGCCAGGATCCGGAAGTGGCCGCCGACGGGCACCCGCACGTTCGAGGCCCCGGTGAGCGCACTGCCCCCGGGGATGAGCGTGTCGAAGACCCCGTAGACGGAGGTGATCCGGGCGTTCGCCTCGCGCTCCCGACCGAGCGCCGACAGCACCGGGTCCGTCGCGCGGAACGCCCGCAGGTGCGGCACGGGCGCCAGGTTCGCGTAGGCGGAACCGCCGAACGGGGTCGACACGGCGACCATCCGGTCGATCCTGCCGTCGTGGTCGAGCTGCGTCATCGCGTACTTCCCGATCAGCCCGCCCTTGCTGTGCGCCACGACGAGGACGCTGCGCAGGTCGTGGTCCTCGAGGTACGCCATCACGTCCGCCGCCGACTCCGGGACCGGCCGGAGGTTGTGCCGCAAGACCGCGACCACGTGCACGGGGTGCCCTCGGTCGTGCAGCGCGTCCATCAGCGGGCGCATGAAGTGCCAGGTCTCGTAGACGCCCGGGATCACCACGACGGGCTGCCCGTCCCCGGTCCGGTAGTCGTCGGCGGTGGTCGGCCCGAGGCTCCGGACCTGCCAGAGCGCGGCGTAGAACCAGTCGACCACGGCCCACCACGCCCGCCGGAGGAGTCCCACCCGGACGGGTGCTCCGTCTCCACCGACCGGCTCCACGAGTGCACCCACACCTCGACCGTACGCACCGGCGGCTGGTGGCCACCGTCCATTCGCAGCGGGACGGCAGCGTCGTCATCGTCTGTCCATAGACAGACGCGCTGGACTGCGTCCATGAGTGAGAACCAGCACGAGCAGGCCACGGCCGCCGAGCCGACTCCGACGGACACGACGAGCGGGTGGGCAGCGGCACCGGCGCCGTCGTCGACCACCACCGCGACCGCCGAGCCGGCGGCCGCGCACGACCAGTACGGACAGTACGGACAGCAGTACGACCAGTACGGACAGCAGTCCCAGCAGTCCCAGTACGAGCAGCACCAGTGGGGCCAGCCGTCCTCCCGCGCAGACACCGGCGCCTGGAACGGGCAGCCGTCCGCCGCGGCCGGACCGACCGCCTGGTACGGCAACGCGGCGCCGTACGGACAGCGCGCCGGCAAGCCGAGGCCGCCGTGGTTCTGGCCCGTGATCGCGGTGGCGGTCGGGCTGGCCGCGCTCCTGGCGGGCGGCGGTGCCGGTTTCGCGATCGGGCATGCCATCGGTGCGCACCAGAGCCAGTCGACGACGCAGGTGCCGGGGAACGGCACCGGCGGCTTCCCCGGCGGGACGGGCGGGATGGGCGGGACGAACGGTGGGACGAACGGCGGCACCAACCAGCTGCCGGGCCAGGGCAGCGGAACCGGAACCGGAACCGGAACCGGAACCGGAACCGGGACGAGCGGTTCCGGTTCGAACAGCTGAGCGCTACCCTCCGAGCATGCGCAAGGTGACGGCAGGGCTGTTCACGTCGGTCGACGGCGTCGTGCAGGACCCGTTCAAGTTCCAGTACGACAGCTTCGACGACGAGCTCGGTGCCGGGATGGGGGCGTTCATGGCCCGCACCGACACCGTGCTCCTCGGCCGGAACAGCTACTTGGAGTGGGCCGAGTGGTGGCCGGCCCACCCCGATGACCCGTTCGGGCAGTGGATCAACCCGATCGAGAAGCACGTGGCGTCGACCACGCTCGGCGACGACCTCGCGTGGCAGAACACCACCAGGATCCCGGGTGACGTCCACGACTTCGTCCGGGAGCTCAAGCAGCGGGACGGTGCCGACATCGCGGTGTGCGGGAGCATCACCCTCGTCCGCAGCCTGCTCTTCGCCGGCCTGTTGGACGAGCTGCAGCTGATGGTCCACCCGGCCATCGCGGGCGGAGGCCGGAAGCTCTTCGAGTCGACCGACCCGGCCACGCGCCTGCGTCTGGTCGACTCGACGGTGACGAGCAAGGGGAACGTCGTGAGCACCTACGGGCTGCGCGCCGACTGACGGGGCCGAGCCGGGCCTCCCGTCCGGAACGGCCGTGGACCGACGGACGCCGGAACCGGCGTACCGTTGGGGGTGCCGTTCACCGCACAACCCCGGAGCTCACCATGCCGCAGGACACCCGCCCGCACGTCGTCATCGTCGGGGGTGGATTCGCCGGCGTCGCCGCCATGCGGGAGCTCGCGGACGCCCCGGTCCGGGTCACCCTCGTCGACCGCCACGTCTACAACATGTTCCAGCCGCTCATGTACCAGGTGGCGACCGGCGGTCTGAACGCCGGCGACGTGACGTACTTCCTGCGGAGCCTGCGCGCCCGACAGGACAACGCGGAGTTCCGGCACGGCCTGCTCACCGGCATCGACTCCGTCGCGAAGGTCGCCGAGATGTCGGACGGCGAGCACCTGCACTACGACCAGCTGATCCTGGCGAACGGCGTGAACACGAGCTACTTCGGCACGCCCGGAGCGTACGAGTACGCGTACTCGATGTACTCGCGCTCGCAGGCCCTCCGCATCCGCGACGAGCTGTTCACCCGGCTCGAGGAAGCCGCGGCGAACCAGGGTCCCGACGAGATCAAGATCGTCATCGTGGGCGGCGGCGCGACCGGCGTCGAGATGGCCGGCGCGCTCGCGGAGCTCCGCGACCAGGCACTCGAGGGCGCGTACCCGGAGATCCTCCGCGGCAACATCACCATCACGCTCGTGCACCGGAGCGGCGAGCTGCTGAAGCCATTCGCCCCGCGACTGCGTCGGTACGCGGCGAAGGTGCTGCGGAAGCGCGGCGTGATCCTGCGCCTGAACACCGGCGTCTCCGAGGTCCGCCAGGACGGCGTGATGACCGCGAGCGGGGAGTTCATCCCGGCCTCGCAGGTCATCTGGGCGACCGGCGTGGCCGCCCACAAAGAGGTCTCGAACTGGGGCATGCCGCAGACGAACGGTGGCCGCATCAAGGTGAACGACGACCTCAGCGTGCAGGGCGTCGACGGCATCTGGGCGGCCGGGGACATCGCCGCACAAGACGACGCCCTCGCCCAGCTCGCCCAGCCGGCGCTGCAGGGCGGCAAGCACATCGCGAAGCAGATCGTCCGGGTGCTCGAGGGCAAGCCGACCGAGCACCTGAAGTACCACGACAAGGGCACGATGGCGACGATCGGCACGAACGCCGCGGTCGCACAGCTGCGCGGCGGCATCACGATGGTCGGGCCGGTGGCCTGGGCGGCGTGGGTCGCGGTGCACATCGCGTCGCTGCTCGGCAACGGGAACCGGCTCTCGACGCTGTCGCACTTCTTCGTGCGCTACCTGTGGTTCATGCGGAAGCGCTCGATCCCGATCGTGGGCGACGTCCGTCCGGTGCGCCCGAACGGCGACCGCGAGCCGGAGCCCTGGCAGATGCAGAAGGCCGAGTAGGCCGAGCAGGTCCCGCCAGGGTCCGGTCGCGGGCGTCGGCGGCTGCTACGCGACGCGCACGTCGAAGTACGCGCCCGCGGCGATGTCCTCGGCGAGGGTCGGTCCGGTGGGCTCCCAGCCCAGGAGCTCCCGCGTCGCCGTGGAGTCGCCGGACATCTCCATGCCGAAGAACTGCCCGATGAAGCCGAAGTGCTCGACGGCATCGGCCGGGTCGACCGAGGTCACCGGCAGCCCGAGTCCCTCACCGATGGCCTCGGCGATGGACCGGGTCGAGACGGCCGTCTCGGCGGTGGCGTGCATGCGGGTGCCGGCGGGAGCGCCCTCCAGCCCGAGTCGCACGAGTCGTGCGGCGTCGGAGCGGTGCACAGCCGACCAGTTGTTCGTGCCCTCACCGACGTAGGCCGAGACGCCGTGCCGCTGCGCAGCGGCCACGATGAGCGCGATGAAGCCGTGGTCACCGGCGCCGTGCACGGTCGGGGCGAACCGGGCGGCGATGGAGCGCACGCCCTGGTCGACGAAGTCGAGGGCACGGTTCTCGCTGCCGCCGCGCATGGCGTCCGGGCCGACGAACGGGTTCGGGTCGGTCTCCAGCGCCGGGCGGTCCCCGGCGAGCCCGGCGATCCCGGATGCGACGACGAACGGGCGATCGGTGCCGACGAGCGCGGTGCCGATGGTCTCGACCGCGGCACGCTCCGCCGCGTTCGTGGCGGCGGGGTTCGCCCAGTCGTGCTTGTTGGCGAGGTGCACGACACCCTCGGCGTCCTCGGCCCCGTGACGGATCGCGTCGAGGTCGTCGAGGTCCCCGCGGATCACGGTGGCGCCGGCTGCCTGGACCGCGGCGGCGGAGGCGTCCGAGCGAGCGAGCCCGGTGACCTGGTGTCCGGCGGCGACGAGCTCGTCGACGGTGGCGGAGCCGATCCAGCCGGATGCTCCGGTGACGAATACGCGCATGGTGTGTCCTTCCTGACGCACTGTCGGTGACGAGTGATGTCATCAACTGACATCACTGTACACCTCGATGTCAGCCGCTGTCATCAGTAGACTCTCCCCATGGCCCGATGGCAACCAGGAACACGCGAGCGACTGCAGGCCGTCGCGCTGCGGCTGTTCGCCGAGCAGGGGTTCGAGCGCACGACGGTCGTCGAGATCGCGGCCGCAGCCGAGGTCACGGAGCGCACCTTCTTCCGGCACTTCGCCGACAAGCGCGAGGTGCTGTTCGCCGGGCAGGACGACTTCCTCGCGCTGTTCATCGACCCGATCACCGCGGCTCCGGCGGACACGGCGCCGTTCGAGCTCATCGCCCGGTCACTCGCCGCGGCCGGCGACTACTTCCCCGACGACCGACGACCGTTCTCCCGGATGCGTCAGACGATCATCGACGCCGAGCCGTCCCTGGGCGAACGCGAACTCGGCAAGCTCGCCACGCTGAAGATGCGGCTCGGCGAGGTCCTGCGGGACCGCGGCGTCCCCGAACCCGCGGCGACCCTGGCGGCCGAGACGGGGGTGACGGTGTTCCACCTGTCCTTCCAGCAGTGGATCGCCCCCGCCGAGGACCGGTCGCTCGCTGCCATCGCCCGCGAGCGTCTCGACGCCCTGACGAGCCTGGTCGCGCCGACCCGACACTGAGGCCGTTCATGGCGAACCGGAGCATCCTGGCAGTCCCAGGAACCCGGAGCGCCAGGGAGGCGACTTGTCGACGACCACCACCCTCGACCGTCGCGCGAGCCCGACGACGGCCCCGGCCGGGTCGACGGCCACCGCACCCGCGACACCGCTCGCCCGACGCGCCACGGCGCTCGACGGCCTGCGCACCGTCGCCATCGCGATCGTCATGCTCTACCACCTGCACGTCACCGGCTTCGAGGGCGGCTTCATCGGGGTCACGGTCTTCTTCGTGCTCTCCGGCTTCCTGATCACCACGCTGCTCCTCGGCGAGCGCCGACGCACCGGACGCGTGCGCCTCGGCCGGTTCTGGGGGAAGCGCCTGCTGCGGCTCTACCCCGCGCTCCTGGTGATGGTCGTGGCGGGCCTGGCCCTGTGGTCGTGGGTCGGCGACTACAAGGGTGCGACGTTCTCGGCGAGCGAGGCCGCCTTCATCGCGCTGAGCTACACCGGCAACCTGTTCCGCTCGTTCTGGGACACCACGCAGGGCGTCTTCGCGCACACGTGGAGCCTGTCGATGGAGGAGCAGTTCTACCTGGTCTGGCCACCGGTCCTGGTGCTGCTGTTCGCGGTCCGGGCACGACGCCGGCTCCTGGTGGCGGGCCTCGGTGTGCTGATCGTCGGCGCACCGGTCGCCTCGTGGGCGAGCTACCGGACCCCGCACGGCGGCTCGACGCCGGACGTGTACTTCTCCCCCGTGCTCGGCGTCGTGCCGCTCGCGACCGGGTGCCTGCTGGCGCTGCTGCTCGACGACGAGCGCGTGCGGCGCTGGGCGGCGGGCGTCGCCGGGCACGTCGGCACCTGGGTCGGGATCGGGCTGCTGGCGGCCGTGCAGTTCTGGATCGACGACGACTGGACGCAGCACGCCTGGACGTTCGGCTTCCTGCTGCCCGCGACGGGCATCGTCTCGGCGGTCCTCATCGGCGGTCTGGTCTCGGTCCGGAGCCCGGTGTCGATCGCGCTCTCCTGGACGCCGATGGCCTGGTTCGGCCGTCGTGTCTCGTACTCCGCGTACCTCTGGCACCCGCTCGTGATCGCCCTGCTCGGCACCGTCGCCGGTGGGCTGTTCGGCGACTGGGCCTGGGCGTGGCTGCTGGGTGCCGCGGTGCTCGTCGCCGTCGGTGCGGCCTACGCGGTCGAGGTGCCGGTCGAACGGCTCCGCCGTCGCTTCCGGGAGGCCAGGCACCTGTTGGCAGCGGAGCGTTCCGCCGCGCGGACGTCCGGGTGATGCGCGGGGCGCCGCGCGCAGCGCGGACCGACGTGCTGGTCGTCGGTGGCGGCCCCGTCGGCGTCTTCCTCGGCGCGCTCCTCGCGCACGCGGGCGTCGACGTCCAGGTGTGGGAGCGGCGGACCGCCGCACCGGCTGGCTCGCGGGCCATCGGCATCCACCCGCCGTCGTTGGACGCGTTCGCCGCGATCGACGCGGCCGCGCCGGTCCTGGCCGAGGCGGCGCTGGTGCACCGCGGCGTGGCGCAGAGCCGCGGACGGGTGCTCGGCACGCTGTCGTTCGACCGCGCATCGGACACGCACCCGTACGTGGCCACCCTCGACCAGCACCGCACGGAGCGGATCCTGCGGGAGCGTCTCGCCGCTGCCGCTCCCGATGCGCTCCGGACCGGGGTCGCCCTGACGGCGCTCGAGCGGAGCCGGGACCACGTCGACGCGGTCGGCACCGGGCCAGACGGCGAACCGGTCACGGCGCGTGCGTCCTTCGTCGTGGGTGCGGACGGCGCTCGGAGCACCGTGCGGGACCTGCTCGCGATCGGGACCACCGGGCGGGACTACCCGGACCGCTACGTGATGGGCGACTTCGCGGACCCGGAGCCCTGGTCGGCGCGGTCCTCGGCGCTGGTCGACGTGGGGCCGGACGGGGTCGTGGAGTCCTTCCCGCTGCCGGACGGGCGTCGCCGGTACGTCGCACTCGTCGGACGCGGGGACACGGCCGACGACGAGGTCGATGCCGCCACGCTCGCGCGGACGATCCGGGAGCGGACGGGTGCGCGGGTCGACGCGGACACCTGCACGATGCTCAGCGGGTTCCGGGTCCGGCGGCGCGAGGCCGTCCGGGTCGGCGTGGGTCGGGTCGTCCTGGTCGGGGACGCGGCGCACGAGATCAGCCCGATCGGCGGACAGGGCATGAACCTCGGGTGGCTCGACGCCGCCGAGCTCGCACCCCTGCTTGCCGATGGCGTCCGGACCGGCAGCGCCGGACCGTGGCCGGCGTACGCCCGCCGCCGGCAGGCGGCTGCCCGCAGGGCGGCGCGTCAGGCGGAGGCCAACATGGCGCTCGGTGGGCGTGCGCCGGGGCCGACCCAGCTGGGTCGTGAGGTGCTGTTGCGGACGGTGCTGGGCCTCCCGTCCGCGGACGCGCTCGCGCGCCTGTACGCGATGCGGTGGGCCTGACCCGCGTCAGGCGACCAGGCGGGCGCCGGCCAGACCGAGTTCGACGACCAGGACGAGGGACGACACGATGACCAGGCGGAAGAGCGTCCTGGTCGGCGGCCCGGTGAGCACCAGGCGCACGCCGAGCGCGGCCAGCACGACCACGACCACCGTGCCGGCGACCGCCAGGGCCACGCCGACGCCGTGGACCGGTTCGTCCCCGGCGAGCTGCCCGAACAGCACCAGGCCGGCCGCGACGACGAGCGACCCGAACGCCACGATCCCGGACGCGTGCAGGCCGAGCCGGTGGGGGAAGCCGCGGACCCCGGTGGCGGCGTCGTCGACCAGGTCCGGCAACACGTTCGTGCAGTGGATGGCGACGCCGAACACGGCTCCCGTGGCGATCGCCCAGGCCGCCGGCAACTGCTGCCCGGGACCGGCCGAGACCGCGACGACGGGGAGCAGCCCGAAGGCCACCACGAACGGCGCCACCGACCACACCGAGCGCTTGAGCCCGGCGTCGTAGGCCCAGCCCGCGGCCACCAGGACCAGGTGCGCGACCGCGGCGACCGGTCCGAGGAACAGCGAGAGGACCACCGCGACCCCGGCCGTGCCGAACGCGGCGGACCGGACCGTGCCGACCGCGATGAGCCCCTGTGCGACGGGCTTGTCAGACCGTCCGACGGCGCGGTCGCGGTCCGCGTCGATCCAGTCGTTCGCGAGGCCGATCGAGAGCTGCCCGGCGACGACCGTGAGCGCCACGAGGAGCACCAGCCACCACGGGTGACCGACGGCGGCGGCGATCACGGCGGCGAGCACGGTGACCGTGACCGTCGGGCCGGGGTGCGACGACGCGAACAGCAGGCGCACCGGGGACGTCATCCGTTCACCCTACGGACGGCAGGGCGATCTCGCGGGTGTGGTCCCACGGCTCCGTCCAGCCGAGGCGGTCGAACAGGGCGTCGAGCAGCATCGCGGTGAAGCCCCAGACCACGTGGTCGCCGCCCTCGGTGGTGACCGTGAACGCCGGGCCACGCCACTCCCTGCCGTCGCGGCGGACCACCGTGACGCCACGCTGCTCGGGCGCCAGGAGGTCACCGACGGGTACACGGAACACCGCGGCGGACTCGGCGACGTCGACGACCCGGACCGGCGAGGGGTCGCGCCACCAGCCGAGCACGGGGGTCACCATGTGCCGGGAGAACGCGAGCGGGACCGCGGGGAGCGGGCCGAGCACCTCCACGCCCGACGGGTCGAGGCCGGTCTCCTCACGCGCTTCACGGAGTGCGGCGGCGACCGGGCCGGCGTCGCCGGGGTCCAGCCGGCCGCCGGGGAAGGCGACCTGGCCCGGGTGGGCGCGGAGGGTGTCGGCGCGGGCGAGGAGCAGGACGTCGAGGTCGGGGTCCTGCGAGCTGTGCTTGCTCGGGACCCGGTCGAGTTCGCCGAAGAGGATGAGGACCGCCGCCTGCCGGGGGTCCTCGGCCGCGGGCATGTCGACCGGCCACGGCGCGACGCCGTCGGTGACGAGTGCCGCGAGCTCGTCCCGGGCGCTCACCGTCGTCCGCCGCACCACATGCCCCGATCCTCCCACCTCGGGGCTCGGGACCCCACCGGTCGCACGGCGATACGATCGCAGCAGCGGGAACGGAGTCACAGATGCAGGGTCTCGATCCCCGGCGCGGAGCCGGGCGCCGACCACGACACGACGTGGAGTCCCTGGTGGACGCCCTCACCGCGCGGATGGACGGCGATGCCGCCTCGGTCCGGGCCGCCGTGCTCCGTGTCCTGCACAGCCGGGAGCAGCAGCACCTCGCCGAGATGGAGCTCCGCCGCGGCATCTTCGAGCTCGCGGACCTCGGCGTAGCCGAGCGCGACATCGCCCGGCTCGCGGGCCTCGCCGAGCCGGAGGTGTCCCGACGCCTGACCCGGCGCGGGCTGACCGCGGCCCGGCCGTCACCGCGCGAGGTCATCTCGCAGCGCCAGGCCGGCCTGATCGACTCGGACACCATGGTGCGCGAGCTCTCGACGATGGCGATGACCCACCGGACCCCGGCACGGGACGCCGGCTACGACAGCGCCGCCGCCCAGACGGGCACCGCGAAGGAGCTCGCCGCCGCGTTCCAGGACGGGCTCATCAGCGAGGGCGAGTACGAGACCGTCCGCAAGGCGATCGCGGGCCGACTCGGCCGGGCGAACCGCCGGTGACCACCGACCTGGGCGACCGCGAGCTGCGCGACCGCACGGCCACGGAGCTCGCCGCGTTCTTGCGGGAGGCCTGCCTCGACGACCCGTGGACGGACGACCCGGCCGCGAGCAGCCGGCTCCGGTACGCCCCGGACGGCTTCCTCTACACCGCGGAACGGCTGCGCCTGCACGAGGCGCTGCTCGCCGAGCACGCCGCACGGACGCCGGCGCCGACGGACGACGGCACCCTCGCGGTGGTGGTCACCGCGGGTCCGCCCGGTGCGGGCAAGACGACGGCCCTGGCGCGGATGCCCGAGCTCGACGACTACCGGCACATCGACGCCGACGACTTCAAGGACGCCCTGCTCGACCGGGCCGCGGCCGACGGGCTGCTCGACGCCTGGACGAGCCGGGTGCTGGCGGACGGGCGACCGGTGCAGCGTCGCGAGCTCGCCGGGTACGTGCACGCCGAGTCCACCGCCGTCGCCGACACCCTGCGCCGCCGGTCCCTGCGCGACGGCGAGAACGTGGTCGTGCACGGGACGCTGTCGAGCGTGGACTACCTCGACGACCTGCTCTCCGAGCTCGACGAGGCCGGGTACGACCGCCTGCGGATCGTCGACGTCGAGGTGCCGCTCGCGTCCGCGCTCGAGCAGGCCACCGAGCGCTGGTGGCAGGTGCGCCGCGGGGGCGACCCGCTCGGCGGACGCTTCGTGCCGGAGTCCGCGATCCGGCGGTACTACCCCGAGGGCGGCGGCTCACGGTGCCGGTCGAACGCGTCCGAGCTGGAGCGTCGCGCGACCGCCCTCGGCTGGCACGTCACGGTCGAGCGGATCGGCTGAGCGCGGGGCAGCGGGGCGCGGGCACGCAGTGTGCGAGCTTGCGGACACCGTGCGACGTCAGGAGCCCCGCACGCTGTCCGGAACCTCGCACGCTGCGGGGGCGCCTCGCACGGTGCGAGCGTCGCGCGGCACGCGCGGCGCCCGCCGCCGGAGCACCCCCGACGCCAGCGCGATGCCGAGCAGGATGACCACGCCACCGACCGGCTCGTTCCACCGCACGCGCTCGCCGAGCACGAGCACGCCGAGCACCACGCCGACCACCGGCGTCAGGTATGTCACCGTGGACGCCCGCGCAGCGCCCCAGGCCTGCACGAGCCCGGTGTTCCACGCGTAGGCCAGCCCCGTGCCGAGGCACCCGAGCGCGACCATCGCGGCCACTATCCTCCAGTCCAGGTGCACGGCGCCCGTCGCGGTGAACGGCGCGACCAGCAGCATCAGCCCCGCGCCCAACGTGAGCTGGACGGTCGTCAGGGTGATCGCGTCGTACCCGCTGCCGGCGACGAACCGGCGCATGTACGCCAGACCGAACCCGTAGCAGGCCGTCATCCCGAGCAGCGCGACCTGTCCCGGCACGGTCGCCAGGACCGCCGGGTCGCCGATCAGGCTCCACGGACCGACCAGGACGAGCACCCCGAGGATCCCGAGCAGCACACCGGCGAGCTGCCGCCCTCGGAGGCGTTCCGCCGGCAGCAGCAGGGGCAGCGCGAGCAGCACCATGATCGGCGTGGTCGCGTTGTAGATGCTCGCGAGACCACTCGGCACGGTCTGCTCGGCCCACGCGACGAGGGACGACGGCACCGCGTTGAGGAACACCGCCACGACGAGCAGGTGTCCCCACAGCCGGATCGACCGGGGCCACCGACGACGCGTCACGAGCAGGATCGCGACGAGCGTCAGGGCACCGAGCAGGACCCGACCGAGCGCGACCTGCTGGGGCGAGAGACCCTCGAGGCCGATCTTCATGAAGAGGAAGCTCGATCCCCAGGTGAGTGCGACGAGCACGAACAGGATGCCGTTCATGCCGCTAGTGTCGAGCCACCGAACGGCATGAGGCAAACGCATCCGCCTCATGCGCCCATGAGGAGACCACATGCCCGTCACGATCGCGCAGCTCCGCGCCCTGGTCACGACCGTCGACCGGGGCTCGTTCACGCTCGCCGCGACCGCGCTCGGCGTCGGGCAGTCCGCGGTCTCGCACGCCGTCGCCGGCCTGGAGCGCGAGGTGGGCGGCCCCGTGCTCCGCCGCGGCGGAGCCGCAGCACCGACCCCGCTCGGTGAACGCCTGTTGCCGCACGCCCGCAGCGTGCTCGCCTCCGTCGACAGCCTGGAGGCCGTGGTCCGGCCCGGCACGGCGCGCGGCACCGTGCGGCTCGCCGCGGTCCCCACCGTCTGCCAGGGCCTGCTGCCGCGGCTCCGCGAGCTGTGGGCGGTGACGCTGCCCGGTGTCGATGTGCAGGTCTACGAGGGTGACGACGACGAGATGCCGGAGTGGCTCGAGGCCGGCACGGTGGACGCCGCGGTCCTGGTCGACCCCGCGACGATGCCGGACGGCGCGGTGGTGGTCGCGCGGGACGAGATGGCGGCCGTCGTGCGCCGCGACCACCCGCTCGCGGACGCCGGTGCGCTGACGCTCGACGACCTGCACGAGGACGGCCTGGTCGCGGGCGGCGGCGGGTGCGAGTACCAGATCCAGCGGATGCACGAGCTCGCCGGGCAGCCCTTCCGCTACGCGCACCGCGTCCGCGAGATGAGCACGATGTTCGGCATGATCCAGCGCGGCGAGGGGGTCTCGATCGTGCCGACGCTCGGCCGCGTGATGCTGCCGCCGGACCTGGTGATGGTGCCGACGCTCCCGAGGCTCGAGCGCACGCTGGTCCTCAGCGGACCGTCGTCCCGCCCGTGGAACCCGCTCACGAGCGCGCTCGTCGACGCGGTCTGACCCGCCACGGAGGCGGCCTCGGCAGGATGAGGTGATGGCCGAGACGCACGTGAAGACCTTCGCCGACCCGAACGAAGCCGCAGCCGAGGCCGCCGGCCTGGCGTGGCTCGCCGAGGCCGAGGACGCCGGTGGCACCAGGACCGCCCGCGTGCTCGACCGCCCACGCTCGACCGTGCTGGACCTCGAGCTGATCTCCGACGGGTCCCCGACCGTGGCGCAGGCGGAACGCTTCGGCCGCTCCCTCGCCCACACGCACGCCGCCGGGGCGCCGCACTGGGGAGCGCCGCCGCCCGGGTTCCCGACCGACGGGCCGCTCCGGATGGGCCGATCGCGGACACCGTTCGTCAGCGCCGCCGACGCGCCCTCGACCTGGGGCGGGTTCTTCGCCGAGTACCGGATCCGGGACTTCGTCCGCCGCATCGTCGACGCCGGCGGGTTCGACGCTGCCGAGGCGGCCGTGTTCGACCGGGTCGCCGACCGGGTGCAGGACGGCACGCTGGGCTCCCCGCAGCCGGCGCTCGTCGGGGACCGGCCGGCGCGACTGCACGGGGACCTCTGGGCGGGCAACGTGCTCTGGCCGACCGACAGCACCGAACCGACCGGGGCCGTGCTCATCGACCCGATCGCGCACGGCGGGCACGCGGAGACCGACCTGGCGCTGCTCGGGTTGTTCGGGCTGCCGCGACTGGAGACCGTGCTGGCGGCGTACGACGCCGAGTCCCGGCTGGCGTCCGGGTGGCAGGAGCGCGTCGAGCTGCACCAGCTCGCCCCGCTGCTGCTGCACGTGTTCCTGTTCGGCGGCTCCTACACGGGTGCGGCACTCCGAGCCGCGCGGCGCTACGCCTGACCACCACGCCCGTTCTTTCCCATCGCGCGCGCCCAGGAAAGTCGAAACGCGCGTAGGGGGACGGAAGGAACGTCCCACCACGCGCGAATCGACTTCCTCCGCGCGAAAGGACCGCCTACGCGCGAAGGGACCTCCGCGCGGAGTCCTTAGACGGGCCACAGGGAGCGCATGGCGGCGTTCGGGGAACACCCCGGATGCTCACTGACATGACCACGTACCCGATACCCGTGACCGATCGAGGCGACCGCGCGCACTCGGGTGCGCCGACCCGTCGCCGAGCCGCCGCGCGGCTCTTCCTCGGCGAGCGAGAGGACGCCCGCTGGCTCCGGCCGGCGTTCTGGCTGCTCCTCGTCGTCACCGCCGTCGTGTACCTCTGGAACCTCAGCGAGTCCGGGTACGCGAACAGCTTCTACGCCGCCGCCGTCCAGGCCGGCACCAAGTCGTGGGAGGCCTTCTTCTTCGGCTCCCTCGACTCGTCGAACTTCATCACGGTCGACAAGCCGCCGGCATCGCTGTGGGTGATGGTGATCTCCGCCAGGCTGTTCGGCTTCTCCAGCTTCAGCCTGCTGCTCCCCCAGGCCCTGATGGCCGTCGGGTCCGTCGCGCTGGTGTGGGGCACGGTCCGCCGGACGCTGGTCCGCCTCGGTGCGACCACGGCGAACGTCGGGGCGCTGCTCGCCGGGTTCGTCGTCGCGGCCACCCCCGCCGCGGCGCTGATGTTCCGGTTCGACAACCCCGACGCACTCCTGGTCCTGCTGATGACCGCTGGTGCGTACTGCACCGTGCGGGCGCTCCCGACGGGCAGCTGGAAGTGGATCGCACTCGCCGGCGTCGCCCTCGGGTTCGCGTTCCTGACGAAGATGCTGCAGGGGCTGCTGGTCCTGCCGGCGTTCGGCCTCGTGTACCTCATCGCGGCCCGCACGACGTGGCCGAAGCGCATCGTCGGGCTCCTGATCGCCGCGGGATCGCTCGTCGTCGGTGCCGGCTGGTGGGTCCTCGCGGTCGCACTGTGGCCCGCGGACGCCCGGCCGTACATCGGCGGCTCCACGAACAACACCGTCCTCGACCTGGTGTTCGGCTACAACGGCCTCGGCCGGATCTTCGGCGGCTCGGGCAACGGCGGCGGCGGAGGCGGGATGACCGGCGGCACCGCCGGGTCGTCGTTCGGCGGGTCGACCGGCCTGAACCGGCTGTTCTCCTCGGAGATGGGCCTCGAGATCTCCTGGCTGCTCCCCGCGGCACTGATCGCACTCGTGCTCGGCCTGGTCGTCGTCGGACGCCGGCACCTCGCCGACCCCGTCCGCGCCGGACTCGTCCTCTGGGGCGGGTGGCTCATCGTCACCGGCCTCGTGTTCTCGTACATGTCCGGCACGATCCACCCGTACTACACGGTCGCCCTCACCCCGGCGATCGCGGGCCTGGTCGGCACCGGCGGCGCGCTGCTCTGGAACGCCAGGAACCGGATGACCGGGCGCCTGGGCCTGGCCGCCATGATCGGCATCACGGCATTCTGGGGCTGGTGCCTCCTCAACGAGAACCCGACATGGCTGCCGTGGCTGCGCTGGGTGATGCTCGCCGGCGGTCTGCTCTCCGCGATCGCGATCGTCGTCGGCAGCGTCCCTTCGCTCCGGAAGCTCGTCGCCGTCGGCGTCCTCGCCGGCACGCTCTTCGGCCTCACCGGCACCACCGCCTACGCGGTGGCCACGACCACCGTCGCGCACTCCGGCTCCATCCCGAGCGTCGGTCCGTCGGGCTCGTCCAGTGGCGGGATGGGCGGCGGCGGCATGCCGGGAGGCACGGGTGGGCCCGGCGGGACCACCTCCGGTTCCGAGGACGGCGGTTCCGACAGCGCGGACTCCGGTTCGCAGACGGGTCCCGGCGGCACGCCGCCGGAGATGCCGGACGGGACGACCGGCGAGATGCCGGGCGGCACTGCGGGCGAGGCGCCCGGTGACGGGACCAGCGGATCAGAGTCGGGGACGAGCCTCCCGTCCGGTGGCGACGCGCCCGGTGGCGGAGGCGAGAGCGCCTCGACGTCCTCGGCACTGCAGAAGCTGCTCGAGGCGACGGACACGACGTGGGCCGCCGCCGTCGACGGATCGCAGTCCGCGGCGCAGCTGGAGCTCGACACGGACACCGCCGTGATGGCGATCGGCGGCTGGTCGAGCGACCCGACGCCGACGCTGGCCGAGTTCAAGGCGTACGTCGCCGACGGGGAGATCTCGTACTACATCACCTCCGGGAACGGCGGCGGGATGGGCGGCGGATCGTCCACCGCGAGTGCCATCCAGGAGTGGGTCGCGGCGAACTACGAGTCCACGACCGTCGGCGGCCAGACCGTCTACGACCTGACGAGCGGTGAGTAGGCTCGGCCCGATGGCCGACCGACCACTGCAGCGCACCGACGGGACACCCGTCCGTGCCCTCGTCGTCGACGACGAGCACGCGCTCGCCGAAGCCGTCCGCCTCGCGTTCGAGGCGGACGGCTGGTCCGTGCGTGCCGTCCACCGCGGCCGCGACGTGCTGTTCGCGGCGCGGGACTTCCAGCCGGACGTCATCGTGCTCGACGTGATGCTGCCCGACATCGACGGGTTCGAGGTGCTCGACCGGCTCCGGGACGCCCGCGACGACGTCCGGGTGCTGTTCCTCACCGCCAGGGACTCGTCCGAGGACCGGCTCGCCGGACTCACCCGCGGCGGCGACGACTACCTGACGAAGCCGTTCGGGGTGGCCGAGCTGCTGGTGCGGGCGCGGATCCTGGCACGCACGTCGGCCCGGGTGGCGTCGAGCGCCGCGGCCGGGATCACCGTCGGCGACATGGTGCTCGACGAGGACGCCAGGACCGTGACCCGGGCGGGATCCCCGATCGAGCTGACCCCGACCGAGTTCGAGCTGCTGCGGTACCTCGCGCGGAACGCGAACCGGGTGCTGTCGCGGGAGAACATCCTGACGAACGTGTGGGGGATGGACTTCGGGTCGTCGTCGAACCTGGTCGACATGTACGTGTCGTACCTGCGGCGGAAGCTGGACGCCGGGCGGTCGCCGCTCGTGCAGACCGTCCGCGGCGCCGGGTACGTGCTGCGGCCGGTCGCGTGAGCAGGGCCGGGGTGCGTCGGGTCCCGTCGCTGCGGTGGCGGATCGTCGGCGCGGTGGCACTGCTGCTCGTGCTCACCAACGTCGTCGTCGGGGTCGTCACCGTCGTGGCGTACCGGGGCTACCTGGTCGAGCGGCTCGACGCGGAGCTGTCGACGGCGGCGAGCCGGACGCTCGGGCCCGGGGACGGGAGTCCGCCGGGGTCCGGGTCCGGGTCTGGATCCGGGTCTGGCTCGTCTGCGGACGGGGCGTCCGGGTCCGGGTCTGGGTCCGGGTCTGGCTCGTCTGCGGACGGGTCGTCCGGGTCCGGGTCTGGGTCCGGGTCTGGCTCGTCTACGGATGCCGACCGTCCGGATCCGTCGAACGCGTTCATCGGGGCACCGGGGCAGGCCGCCGGGACCGTCGTCGCGATCTTCCGCGACGGGTCCTCGGTGCTCGCCGGGTACACCGACGACCGCGGGCAGCAGCACGGCCTGACCGCCGCGCAGGAGTCGACGATGTCGTCCGTCAGCGCGGACGGCTCCCCCGTGACGGTGTCCCTCGGTTCCCTCGGCACGTACCGGGCGCAGGCGATCGGGTCCGACGGCGACGTCTACGTGACCGCGCTCCCGCTCGGCGACCTCCGCGCCTCCATCGTCCGGCTGGTGGCCGTGATCGGCAGCGTGACGCTCGTCGGGCTGCTCGTCGCGCTCTGGGCCGGTGCGATGACGGTCCGCCGCGCGCTCCGACCGCTCGAACGGGTCGCGGCGGTCGCCTCGAGCGTGACCTCCCTCGACCTGGAGCGCGGCGACACCGACATCCCCGTCCGGGTCGAGTCCGCCGACCTCACCCGGAACCGCGAGGTCGGGGCCGTCGGCTCCGCACTCAACCGACTGCTCGGGCACGTGGCCCGCGCACTCACGGTCCGCCGGGACGCCGAGGCCGGCATGCGGACGTTCATCGCCGACGCCTCGCACGAACTCCGGACCCCGATCGCGACCGTGCGCGCGTACGCCGAGCTGTCCTCGTCGTCCGACGACGTCGACGCCCTGCACGAGAACGTCGACCGGATCCAGCGGGAGGCCGTCCGGATGGGGTCGCTCGTCGACGAGCTCCTGCTGCTCGCCCGGCTGGACGCGGCCGCGGCACCCGTGCCCGCCTCGGACCCGGTGGACCTGACGTCCGTCGTGGTGGAGGCGACGATGGACGCCCGTGCCACCGCACCGGAGCACCGCTGGACGCTGCAGGTCGACGACGAGCCGATCGTGGTGACGGGCGACGAGGTGCAGCTGCGCCGGGTGGTGTCGAACCTGCTCGCGAACGCCCGGACGCACACACCGCCCGGGACGGCCGTCGTGGTGTCGCTGCAGCGGGTCGCCGACGAGGTCCGCTTCGTGGTGGCGAACGACGGCCCGCCGATCCCCGCCGACGCGCTGCCGACCCTGTTCGAGCGGTTCACCCGCGGCGAGGCCTCGCGGTCGCGGGAGCACGGGACGAGCGGACTCGGGCTCGCCATCGTCCGCGCGGTCGTGGAGTCGCACGGCGGGTCGGTGCGGGTGGTGTCCGAGCCGGCGCGGACGGCGTTCACGGTGTCGCTGCCCGCCCCGCGCCAGGGCTGACCGCGCTCCGGGGTCCGATCGGGGTTCTTACCGTCGGCACAGGACCGTGCATCGGTTCCCGTAGGCCCGCTGCCGAGCATCAGCGGTATGACGGAGACGAACCAGACCCTCGACATCGACATCGTCGTCCCCTGCTACAACGAGCAGGACACGCTCGCCGCCCACGTCCGGCGCCTGCACACCTTCTGCCGGACGTCGCTGCACCACACCTGGCGGATCACGATCGCCGACAACGCCTCGACGGACGACACCGCACGCATCGCCGACGACCTGGCCGCGATGCTCGACGGCGTCGACGCGGTGCACCTGCCCGAGAAGGGCCGGGGGCGGGCGCTCAAGGCCGTCTGGGGCGCGTCGGAGGCCCGGGTGCTCGTGTACGTCGACGAGGACCTGTCGACCGACCTCGCCGCACTGGAGCCCCTCGTGGCACCGCTGCTGTCCGGGCACTCGGACCTGGCGATCGGCACCCGGCTGGCGGACTCGGCACGCGTGGTCCGCGGCGGGAAGCGCGAGTTCATCTCCCGCTCGTACAACCTGCTGCTCCGCACCACGATGGGCGTCTCCTTCTCCGACGCGCAGTGCGGGTTCAAGGCGATCACGCGCGAGGCGGCGGAGCACGTCCTGCCGCTCTGCGAGGACGACGCCTGGTTCTTCGACACCGAGCTGCTCGTCCTGGCCGAGCACGCCGGCCTTCGCGTCCACGAGGTGCCGGTGGACTGGGTGGACGACGTGAACTCGTCGGTGCAGATCGCGTCGACCGCAACGGAGGACCTCCGGGGGATGTGGCGCGTCTCCCGGGGTCTCGCGACCGGGCGGATCCCGATCGCCGACGTCTACGACGCGATCGGGCGTCGGCCGTTCACGCCGCCGCACGTCGGGATCGTCGGGCAGGTGCTGCGCTTCGGCGCGATCGGGGTCGCATCGACCATCGCGTTCGCCGTCCTCTACGCCCTGTTCCGCCCGGCGATCGGCGCGCAGACGGCGGACTTCATCGCGCTGCTGCTCACCGCGATCGGGAACACCGCACTGAACCGCCGCTTCACCTTCGGGGTGCGCGGGCGGACCGGCGCCGGGCGGCACCACGTGCAGGGGCTCGTCGTGTTCGGGATCGCCTGGGCGATCACCTCCGGGTCGCTCGTGGTGCTGCACGCCGCGGCACCCGGGTCCTCGCACGGTGCGGAGATCGCGGTGCTGACGGGAGCGAACCTGGTGGCGACACTGGTCCGCTTCGTGCTGTTCAAGGCGTGGGTGTTCCGGGCACGGCGACGCCCGGAGATCATCCGCGCCGGCACGACCCCCGCCGCCGAGGCCACGACGGAGGTGCTGCCCGTCGCAGACGCCACGACGCGCACCGCTCCGACGAGGCGCTGAGGCGGCGCGGGTACCGTGAGCGTCCCGTGACGCGAAGGAGCACCTCATGACGGACACCAGCACCCCGGACCCGGACGGCACCGAGAAGACGGACGGCCTCGGCAAGGACGGCACGATCCCGAACGACCCGGAGGGTGTCGCCGCCGGCATCACCGACGAGGACTCGCACTTCAACCCCGAAGAGGACGAAGACGCCGAGTAACGAGGCCGACGCCGAGGCCGACGCCGAGGCACGCAGCACAACGGAAACCGATCCGAACCGCGGAAGACCGTGGTGCGGATCGGTTTCCGTCGTCCGGCGCCGGAGCGCACCACGGGCGCCGCACCGGAGCGCACCACGGGCGCCCCGCCGCGCGCCCCGCCGGGCGCCCCGCCGCGCGCCCCGCCGCGCGCCCCGCCGGGCGCCCCGCCGGGCGCCCCGCCGCGCGCCCCGTCCGCACCGTCCGGGCGGGATGTTGCGCGCGCGGTATACCGCGCCGTAGCATCGCCTCACCGCACCACAACCCCACAGGGCCCGACTGCCACCATCGGTCTGCCCGCGGCGAGCGCTCCACCGTTGCAGCCTCCGTCGTCCGCTGCCGGCACACGCTCCACTGGACCCGCTCGTGAACCCCTCCCCCTTCGGTCTCTACGACCCTGCCCGCGAATCCTCCGACTGCGGCGTCGGCTTCATCACCCGTCTCGACGGGACGCCGAGCCACGACGTCATCCGCAAGGGCGACGAAGCGCTCTGTGCGATCCCGCACCGCGGCGGCAAGTCGGCCGAGGGCGTCGGTGACGGCGCCGGTGTGAGCATCGACCTGTCGGTGGAGTTCTTCAGCGCGATCACCGGCACCGACCTGGAAGCCGGGCACTTCGGCGTCGCCAACTGCTTCGTCCCGAGCGACCCCGCCGAGCGCGCGGACGCCGTGCGCACGGTGACCGAAGCGGTCGAGCACGAGGGCTTCGAGCTCCTCCTCGTCCGCGACGTCCCCGTCGACCACACCGTCGCGCGCCCAGAGGCCGAGCAGTACCAGCTCCCCATCGTGCAGTGGGTCTTCCGTGCCCCGCAGGCCTGGACCCGCCAGGACGTGGACGCCGCCGCGAACCGCGCCCTGCTCGCCGTGGAGTCGGTCTCCTACGGCCAGGCGGCCGAACAGCACGCCGAGCACGCGGCCCTGTACCCGCTGTCCCTCAGCGCCCGGACGCAGATCCTCAAGGGCCGCCTGAACTCCGGCGAGGTCATCGGCTACTTCACGGACCTCCGCGACCCGCGCCACTCGGTCCGGACGCTCTACTTCCACACCCGCTTCTCGACGAACACCGAGCCGCACCCGACGATGGCGCAGCCGTTCCGCCTGATGGCGCACAACGGCGAGCTGAACACCGACCGGAAGAACCGGCTGTCCGACGAGGCGCTGGCGCGGGCCCGCACGCGCAGCATCGTGCGGCCTCCCGGGCAGTCGGACTCCAGCCGGCTCGACCAGACCCTGCAGAGCCGGGTGTTCGACGACGGGCTCGAGATCGTCGAGGCCGTGGTGTCGCTCATGCCTCCGGCGTGGGAGAACGACCACACCCTGACGGACGACGTCCGCGCGATGCTCGAGTACTTCTCGCTGTACGAGGAGAAGAACGACGGCCCCGCCGCCGTGATCTTCAGCGACGGCGACGTCGTCGGCGCGCGCCTGGACCGACTCGGCCTGCGCCCGCTGCGCTCGGTGCAGACCGACGAGTACCTCATGGTGTCGTCCGAGGCCGGCCAGGTCACGTTCCCGGACGCCGAGGTCACGCACCGCGGCCGCATCGAGGCCGGCGGCATGCTCGTCGTCGACCACCGCACCGGGACGCTGATGCGCACCGGCGAGGTCCTGGAGATGCTCGCGGCCCGCCGTGACTACGGCACCCTGCTCGAGGCCGCCCGGGTGAACCTCGACGACCTCCCCGCGCCCGCGTACGACCGCACCACGTCGACCCTCGGCTACGACGGCGACCTGTCGCTGCAGGGCCGCTACGTGGCGTACTCGCTGAACCAGGAGAGCTTCCGGTTCATGCTCGACCCGATGCTCCAGAACGGCTCGGAGCGGATCTCGGCGATGGGCTACGGCAACGCCATCAACGCGCTCAGCGACACCGAGGGCGGCATGGCGAAGTACTTCTCGCAGCGTTTCGCCCAGGTCACGAACCCGCCGCTCGACTCCATCCGCGAGGCCGACGGCATGAGCATGCGCGTCGCCCTCGGCGCCAAGCCCGACGGCACGGGCGCGCCGACCCGGCAGCTCGTCGTGCAGTCCCCGATCCTCGGGCACCTCGACATGGTCCGCCTGCGCGACCAGGACATCGTGCCGCTCGAGCGCTTCGACATGCTCTACGTGCCGGTGCTCGGCGACGAGCAGGCGAACGCGGACGCGATGCGCGCCGCCGTCGACGCGCTGAGCGACGCGGTCGAGCGGTTCGCGAAGGAGACCGGCGGCATCGCCGTGCTCTCGGACCGTGCCGTGTCGTCGACCGCCGCGGCCCTCCCGGTGATCCTCGCCGTGGCCGCCGTGAACCAGCGACTCATCGAGACCGGCCTGCGGCTGCGGGTCTCCGTGGTCGCCGAGAGCGGCCAGCTCCCGTCCTCGCACCACGTCGCGACGGCGCTCGGCTTCGGCGCCGCGGCCGTCTACAGCCTCTCCGCACGGCTCCGCGCCGAGGAGAAGTACCCGGCGGCCGCCGCACCGGCCGGCGAGTACACCGAGACCGACAAGGCGCTCGCGAAGTTCCGGAAGGCGGCGGAGAAGGCCCTCGCCAAGACGATGGGTCGCGTCGGCCTCTGCACCGCGGAGAGCTACATCGGCGGCGAGTTCTTCGAGCCGAACTACCTCGACACCCGTGACGACCTGTTCGCCAGGGTCTTCCCGCACATGGACGCCCCGGTCGGCGGCGTGGGCTTCGCCCGCATCGCCCAGGCGGCGACGGACTGGCACGAACGTGCGAGGAGCGTGCAGGGCGACGCCCAGGTCCCGCTGCTCGGGCTCTTCAAGGAGCGCTCGGACGGCGCCGGGCACTCGTTCGGCGTCGCGAGCGTCCGCGGCTTCGGCGGCATGACCGAGGAGCGGCCGACCTTCGAGCGCTCCGGCGACTCCGAGGCGCTCCGGCTCCTGACGCTCGGCCAGCTCGACGACGCCTTCGGCATCACCGACGCGGCGTACCGGAACACCGGCTACGACCGCCTCAGTGCGTCCGAGATCGACGACTTCCGCATCACGCCCGGCTACCGGACGTTCCTGCAGACCACGCACGAGGAACGCTCCCGCCGCCCCAGCGCGCTCCGCGACGTGCTCGCGCTGCCCGCGGACGTCACGGGCATCGACACGGCGGAGGACTTCGCCCGCGAGCTCGGCCGGTTCTCACTGACCGGCAACAGCAGCATCACGGTGCGCGGCCTGCTCGGCTCGCGTCCGTCTGCTGACGACAGCCGGTCGGGAGGCCCGGAGCAGTTCCGCCTGCAGCTCACGTCGACGGGGTCGCTGGGTGCCGAGCGCCACCAGGCCCTCGCACACGGGCTCGGCCTGCTCTTCCCCGGCCAGGTGGACGTCGACTCCGTCGACGCCGACCAGGTGACGCTCCGCGCCACCGGCTTCGCCGCGGACATGCTCGCGCTGCTCGAGAGCGCCCCGGAGAGCGTCGAGCTCACCGAGGTCCAGCCGGCGCACGAGATCACCCGCACCCTGGCGTCCGGCGCGATGAGCCACGGTGCGCTCGTCGCCACCGCACACGAGGCGGTGGCGCACGGCACGAACATGGTCGGCGGCATGTCGAACAGCGGCGAGGGCGGCGAGCACCACTCCCGCTACGGCACCATCCGCGGTTCGCGCATCAAGCAGTTCGCCTCCGGTCGGTTCGGCATCTGGGCGGGCTACCTCGCCGACCCGATGCTCGAGGAGCTCGAGATCAAGATCGGCCAGGGCGCGAAGCCGGGCGAGGGCGGTCAACTGCCCGCGCCGAAGGTCACGGTCGACATCGCCGCTGCCCGTGGTGGCACGCCCGGCGTCGAGCTCATCTCGCCGCCGCCGCACCACGACACGTACTCCATCGAGGACCTCGCGCAGCTCATCCACGACTGCAAGGCCGCCCGCGTCCGGGTGATCGTGAAGCTGGTGTCCTCCGAGGGCATCGGCACCATCGCCGTGGGTGTCGCCAAGGCCGGTGCGGACGTCATCAACGTCGCCGGGAACACCGGCGGTACCGGCGCCGCGGCCGTCACGAGCCTGAAGTACGCCGGCCGCTCCGCGGAGATCGGCGTGGCCGAGGTGCACCAGGCCCTCGTCGCGAACGGCCTGCGGCAGAAGGTCACGCTCCGCTGCTCCGGCGCGCACCAGACCGGCAGCGACGTCGTCACGAGCGCGCTGCTCGGCGGCGACTCGTTCGAGTTCGGCACGACCGCGCTGATGATGCTCGGCTGCGTGATGGCGAAGAACTGCAACGTGAAGTGCCCGGCGGGCCTGACCACGAACGCCGAGGCGTTCGAGGGCGACCCCCGCGCGCTCGCGCAGTACCTGCTGAACATCGCGCACGACGTGCGGCAGATCCTCGCGCGCCTGGGCCTGCGCTCCCTGCGCGAGGCACGGGGACGCACCGACCTGCTCCAGCTGCTCGACCACCCGGCGAGCGTCGGGCGTCTCGACGTGCGGAACCTGCTGGCGCAGGTGCCGGAGAAGGTCGTCACCGACCCGGAGTACCTGGAGAAGGACTTCCGCACCGACGACGCGCTCATCGAGCAGGTCCGTGCGGCGCTCCTGACGCGCCACGAGCACACCGTCACGATCGACGGCGTGCACCTCGGCAACGCGGACAAGTCCGTCGGCGGCCAGTTCGGCATCGACGTCGAGCGGATCCTCAACCACGAGCTCCGCGACGCGTCGTTCGACGACGTCCCCGCGGTCACGACCGACGACCGCGGCCGTCGTCGCCTGGTCGACGGCGCCGTGACCATCCGCACCAGCGGTTCGGCCGGCCAGTCCTACGGCGTCTTCAACAACGACGGAGTCCTGCTCGAGCACACCGGTACCGCGAACGACGGCGTCGGCAAGAGCCAGAGCGGTGGCCGGATCGTGGTCCGCGCACCGGGCGGTGGCAGCAGCGTCCGCGGTGGCAACGTCCTGATCGGCAACTTCGCCCTGTTCGGCGCGACCGGTGGCCGCACGTTCGTCGAGGGTGAGGCGGGCGACCGCTTCGCCGTCCGGAACTCCGGGGCGACCGCGGTCGTCGAGGGCGTCGGCGACTTCGGTTGCGAGTACATGACGGGCGGCGCGGTGTTCAACCTCGGCGGCTTCGGCAAGGGTCTCGGCAACGGCATGTCCGGCGGCTTCCTGTACCAGTACGACCCGTCCGGCCAGGTCGCCGAGCGCGCGAGCACCGACTCGCTCCTCGTCTTCCCGGTCACCGACACGGCGCGCGGCGCGTTCCACGAGGACGCCGCACGGCTGCTCCTCGAGTGGCACCTCGAGGCGACCGGCTCCGAGCTCGCGGCCCGCCTGCTCGCGGACTGGGACACGACCCGCACGCACGTCTTCGTCGGCATGCCCCGCGCGCTCCTGCTCACCCAGGACGCCGAGGCGATCCTCGCCGCCGCGACCCGGAACGAGCTCCTCGACGAGCTCGCCACCTCGACCGCGACGGACAAGCTCCGCGCGTTCAAGGTCGACTACCGCGACCGCCGCACGGTGCTGGACGGCCGTGCCCCGGCGCTCGGCGACCAGGGCGACGACATGTTCTCGCTCCTGTCCTCGTACACGGTGCTCGGCGTCGCCCAGGACCTCGCGCTCGAGCGGGTCCCAGGCGCCACGAGCCCGAACGACCCCCGCGTGGCCGAGGCCGTGAAGAACCTCGTGCTCACCGAGGACTTCTTCGTGAAGCAGCGCGTCGTGAAGTACCTCCGCGGCACGCTCGACCGCTTCAGCGATGACGAGCTCGCGACGCTCATCGCGATCAAGCGCCTCGACGACTACAAGCGTGCGCTCACGCAGCGGAACAACCGCAGCATGGACGCACCCGGAACGACCGGCTGGATCATGCACCAGAACGCCAAGAACGACGGCCGCGTCCGCGCGGCACGCTTCGACGAGCTGCTCGCGACCGCGGCGCTCGAGGACATCGCCGGCCGTGCCCCGCAGGCGCCGGTCGAGGCGGTGACCGCGTGAGCCTCCTGCCCCCGACCGGCTCGCTGATCCCGGTCGACGCCCCGTTCTCCGCCGCCCAGGAGTCCTGGCTCGCCGGGTTCATCGCGGGGATCGCCGCCGCCGGCAAGAAGTCGGCGGCCCCCGCGCCGACGACGACGATCGACGTGCTCTTCGGCACCCAGACGGGGAACGCGGAGTTCCTCGCCGACCAGCTCGTCGCCGGTGCGACGGCACGCGGGCTCGGCGGCCGGACCACCGCGCTCGACGACGTCTCCCCCGAGCAGCTCGCCGGGATGTCGCACGTGCTCGTCGTCACCTCGACGTACGGCGAGGGCGAGATGCCCGACAACGCGGGCCTGTTCTGGGACGCGATCCAGGCCAGCACCGTGCCGCGGCTCGAGGCTCTGCAGTACGCCGTCCTCGGCCTCGGCGACACCAGCTACGACGAGTTCTGCCAGGCCGGCAAGCTCATCGACACCCGCCTCGAGCAGCTCGGCGCGAGCCGCGTGCACGACCGCGTGGACTGCGACGTCGACTTCGAGGACCCCGCGGCGCTCTGGACCGCGGCCGTCCTCGACCGCATCGCCGCGGAGACCGGCGCCCACCCCGGCGCACAGCCGGGCGGGAGCCAGGGTGGCGGAGCGGGCGACACGGCCACCGCAGCCGACGGGGCGGGCGCGAGCCGGGCCTCCAGGCCGGGTTCCCAGTGGAACAAGCGCAACCCGTACCGCGCGCGTCTGGTGGAGAACCGCCTGCTCTCCGACCCGCGCAGCGCGAAGGAGATCCGGCACTACGAGTTCGACCTCGGCGACAGCGGCATCACGTACGCGGCCGGCGACGCGCTCGCCGTCGTGCCGCTGAACGACGACGGGCTCGTCGGCGAGCTACTGGCACACCTCGGCGCCACCGGAGACGAGGTGTTCGACGGCGTGGCGGTGCGGGACCTGCTCCGCACCGATCGTGAGATCCGCACGCCGTCGAAGGACCTCATCGCGGACCTGGTGCAGCGCACCCCGTCGAGCGAGCTCGCCGCGGTCGTGGCGCACGGCGACAAGCACGAGCTGGACCGCTGGTTGTGGGGTCGGGACGTCCTCGACCTGCTCCGCGACGCCGGGCCGACGGCGCCGGGCCTCGACGAGCTGCTGCCGTTCCTCCGGCCGCTGCAGGCGCGGCAGTACTCGATCTCATCGAGCCCGCTCGCGCACCCGGACCGGATCCACCTGACCATCGCGTCCGTGCGGTACGGCGACGTGAACCGCCGGCACTCCGGGGTCGCGTCGACGCACCTGGCGGACCGGGTCGAGGTCGGCGACGAGGTCGGGATCTACCTGCAGCCGAACGCCGCGTTCAGCGTGCCCGCGGACGACGACGCGCCGCTCGTCATGGTCGGACCCGGCACCGGCATCGCACCGTTCCGTGGATTCCTGCACGAACGTGCGTCCCGCGGGGCGACCGGGCGCAACTGGCTGTTCTTCGGCGACCAGCACCGCGACACCGACTTCGTGTACCAGGACGAGCTCACTTCGCTGCAGGAGTCCGGGGTGCTCACCCGGCTGGACCTGGCGTTCTCGCGGGACCAGGCCGAGAAGGTGTACGTGCAGACGCGGATGCGCGAGCAGTCGGCGGAGCTCTACCGGTGGCTCGAGGACGGCGCGACCTTCACGGTGTGCGGCGACGCCTCACGGATGGCGAAGGACGTCGAGTCGGCGCTGCTCGCGGTCATCGCGGAGCAGCGCGGCAGGGGCGACGACGACGCGGCGGAGTACCTGGCCGACATGCGCCGCGCCAAGCGGTACGTGCGCGACGTGTACTGAGCGCGGCGCGCGCTCGCGCGCCGCGCGCGCGCCGCGCTCGCGCGCGCTCGCGCTCCCGCAGTGTGCGAGGTTCCGGACAGCGTGCGAGGGGCAGCGCGCCGCACACTGTCCGGAACCTCGCACGGTGCGGGCGTACCTCGCACGGTGCGGGCGTCGTCCCGCCTTGTGGAACCCGAATCCTCGGGCGGGACGACGACCTGTGACCGCACAGCGTGTTCGAGAGCCCCCTGATCCGGGTCTCTCGAACCCACGTGGCACCCTGAGCCGACGTGGGAAACGCGTCGAGCGGTCACTGGACAATGTACGGGAATTGCACGTCTTGCCGGTACCCGTTGACCGCGTTACTACGCTGTGCTATGCATCTGCAGCCGTTCCGGTCCCCGACCCGGGCACCACCGCGCGCGACCACGGGGAGTCCTCGCCGATGCTCGTGTCCGGCGGCTCCGGCGTCAGCACGAGTCCGGACCCGGAGGCGGCCGACGCGTACAGCTGGTCCAGCCACGACCGGTTGATCGAGGGGATCCGGCCTCCGGCGAACTTGAAGTGCAGGCTGGCGTGCGGGTGCAGCCAGATGCTGCTGCGACCGTCCCCGTGCGTGGCGTCGTCCTTCCACGAGAACAGGAAGCGGTGGTCGCGGCGGAGCATGTTCACGATGACGACCTGCAGGTGGGTCAGGGCGCGGTCATCGATGTGGAGGTCGAGTGCCTCCCCCGCGTAGATGAGCTGTCCCATGCGTCTGTCTACTCCGTCCGGTCGCACGCGGGCCGCGCCCGGGGTCGGCCGTGTGGCGCCGCCGACCCACCGAGACACCGCCGAGTTGCCGAGACGCCGCCGGATTCCGCGGCGTCTCGGCCGCAGCGGGGCGTTCCGGCGGGCGCGGGGCGCCACGGCGGGCGCGCGGCGGCTCGGCGGGCACGGGGCGTTCCGGCGGGCGCGGGGCGTTCCGGAGGGCGCGGGGCGCGGGCGCCGGACGGGAGGCCCGGGTCGCCCCCGCCGGGCGCGTCAGGCCGCGGGGGTGGTCGGCTCGTAGTGCCGTGCGCCGCCGAGCACGCCCGCGAAGCGGAACGGGGCCGCCGTCACGCGTGGGCGCTCGGTGTCCTGGCTGGTCGCCGCTCCGGCCGCGTGCAGCGCCCGGTACTCCGCCACGGTGAGGGGCACGCGCGCGTCGAGGTCGGCCCGGACCGCACCGTCACGACGGTGGTCCCGGTAGGACTGCCGAACGACGCCGGTGACGAGCTCGCCGACACTGCCCGAGCCGTAGCTGAACATGCCGATGCGCGCCCCGGCCAGGTCGTCGTCGAGGTCGAGGAGCGCCGCGAGGGCGATCCAGAGCGACGCCGTGTAGGTGTTCCCGACCTGGCGGTTGTACGTGAAGCCGGTCACGAGCTCGGTCTCGTCGAACGGGACCCCCACGTGCTGGGTGAGCTTCCGGTGCGCCTTGAGGGCCATCTTCGTGAAGGGCTGGTGGTGCACGAAGCGGTCGATGTCCGCGTACGCGGGACCGCCCCGCGACGCCAGGTCGTCCCACGCGCCGAGGAAGGCGTCCACGTACGCGCTGACGGACAGCCGCCCGTCGACGAGCGCGGTGGAGCGGTCGTTCGGCCGCCAGAAGTCGTCCACGTCGGCGGTGAAGAGCCCGGCGACCGGTTCGATCTCGATCAGGTCGGGGTCGGCGCTCACCAGCATCGCGACCGCGCCGGCACCCTGCGTGGGCTCGGCCGCGGTGTCCACGTCGTAGCGGGCGACGTCGGCGGCGATGACGAGCACGCGCTCCCGGGGGTCGCGAGCGACGATACCGAGCGCGAGCTGCAGCGCCGCGGTCCCGCCGTAGCAGGCCTGCTTCAGCTCGACCGTGCGGACGTTCTGCGGGAGTCCGAGCAGCCCGTGCACGAAGACGCCGGCGGCCTTGGACTGGTCGATGCCCGACTCGGTCGCGAACAGCACCGTGCGGATGCCCTCGACCCCGTGGCGGTCGACGACCTGCTTCGCGGCGGCCGCGCCCATCGTGACGATGTCCTCGTCGGGAGCGGGCACGCTGAACGCGTCCTGGCCGATGCCGACGTGGTACTTCGCGGGGTCCACCCCGAGCTGCACCGCGAGGTCGTCGAGCTCGAGCACGTGGTGCCCCGTCGCGACCGCGATGTCGTGGATGCCGATGCCGGTCATGCTGCGCCCTTCTTCCCGCCGCGCTCCATGGCGACGTGTGCCGCCATCAGCTCGCCGGGGTTCGTCTGCGCGGCGAGCAGGGAGAGCTCACCGCAGAGGACCGTCGCGGCGCACAGTGCTGCCAGTCGACGGGCGTTCGCACCGGGCTCGCGGTCCTCGCGGCAGCCGAGGCGCACCAGGGCGTCCTCGACCACGGGCAGGTCGTTGCCCTTGCCGTTGCCGACCGTGCCGACGATGAGGTGCGGCAGCGAGCACGAGAAGTACAGGTCGTCACCGCGGGCCTCGGCGAACGTGATGCCCTGGGAGCCCTCCACGATGTTCGCGGCGTCCTGCCCGGTCGCCAGGTAGAAGCCGAGGAGCATGTTCGCGTAGTGCGCGTTCGCCGAGCGGAGCGCTCCGGCGATCGTCGACCCGACCAGGTTCTTCGCGGTGTTCAGGTCGACGATCCGCTGGGTCGAGGACTTGAGGAACCGCTCGACGACCATCCCGGGCAGCACGATCTCGGCGATCGTGTTCCGCCCGCGGCCGCGGATGCCGTTCACCGCGGTGGCCTTCTTGTCGGAGCAGAAGTTGCCGGAGATCGACACGTAGGACAGGTCGGGGTGCCAGCCGAGGATCGTCGGCAGGAGCGTGTCCGCCGCCTGGGTGACCATGTTGTGGCCGGAGGCGTCGCCCGTGGTGAACGCGAAGCGCAGGAACAGCAGGTCCCCGACGATCTCCGGGTGTACCTCGATGAGCTTGGCGAACCGGCTCTGCCCGGCGACGACGGCCTCGAGCTCGGCCTGGCGCGCCAGGATCTGCCCGGCGGCGATGTGCGCGGCGGCGGCGCTCGTGGCGCGCACGACGACCGACCGGGTCATCCGCTCGTCGACGACGGTCGCGACGATGCCGCCCTCGACCATGCGCGAGATGCGTGCGCCGCGCCCGACGGACGGCCAGAGGGGCGACTCGTACGTGGCCAGGGGCACCTCGTGCTCGCCCTCGACCGCGTTGCCGCTGACCCGGACCGGACCGACCCACCGTGTCGGGATCGGTGTCTGGGTGATCGTCTTGTCGTTCATTCCGCAGTGCTCATTCGATGGGGCCTTCCGGGGGTTGCACGGCGATGGTGAGGTGCCGGATGTCGTGCGCCTCCCACTCGCGGAGGATGCCGGCGGTGTCGTGCTCGACCGGGACGAGCGCGATGCCGCAGTCGCCGCCACCGGCGCCGGACGGCTTCGCCGCCCCGCCGGCCGACTCGACGACGTCGCAGAGGGTGGTCAGGCGGTCGGTCTCGATCCGGGAGCCCACGGAGTCGCCGAGGCGCTGCAGCAGCCCGCGGGCGCGACGGAGGGCGCCGAGCGCGCGCTCGGCATCGCCGGTCTGGAGGCCGTTGGTCAGGTCGTCGACGCACGCCCGGCTCTCGTCGAGGAACGCCGCGTAGCCCCCGTTGCGGTGGCGACGCACGACGCCGACGAGCTTCGTGGTCGATGCCGGCGAACCGGTCCAGCCGACGAGCAGGCGCAGGTTCTCCGGCGCGGGCAGCCGCTGGACGTCGAAGCCCTCCCACGCGGCCGCGTCGTGCAGGACGTCCGAGACGGTGCGGTCGTCGAGCTGTGCTGCGAGGTGCTCGCGGTCCGGCGCGCTGTACCGCAACCAGCCGCCGAACGTGCTCGCCGCCAGGTCGCCGCCGGATGCACGGGGGTTCACCCGGATCGTCGCCAGGAGCGCCACCTGGAACCGCTGGCGCTGGGAGAGCCCGAGTCCGTAGAACCGATCGAGCGCCCCGACCGTGGCGACCGTGACGGCGGCGGAGGAGCCGAGCCCGAACTTCCGCCCGCTGGCGTCGTCGAGCTGGCTGGAGATCCGGAGGTCGTGGAAGCGCGGCTCGATGCCGAGCTCGGCGCGGAGCTTCTCGACCAGGTCGATCGTCGCCATCACGTAGTCGTACGGGTGGTGCTCGCGGTCGAGCGCCAGGCCGTCCTCGGCGCGGGTCCACGTCAGCGGCAGGTGCCCGTACTCCTCGGAGTGCACGCTGCCGGCGCCGTGGCCCTCGGCGACACGGGCCGTGATCGCGCGGTCGAGCGCGATGATCACGGACGGCTGCCCGGGTTCGACGACGGCGTACTCCCCCGCGACGAACAGCTTGCCGTGGGCACGGAACTCGATCACTCGGCGGACTCCTTCTGGTCGGGGTGCTGGTGCTCCCCCGTTCCTTCGGAGCGGACGACCCGGGCGGCTGGTCCGGTGCCGGACTCGATGACGTCACCGAGGTGTGCGAGCGCGGTGGCCGCGGCGCTGCGGTCCTCGGGCTTCGTCAGGACGACGACGTTCGGGCCGGCGTCCGCGGTGGCGTACGCCTCGAGCCCGGCGGCACGGAGTTCGGCGACGGCGTCGAAGACCGCGACGCTCCGGGCGTTCAGGTAGCGGATCGGCGGGAATGCGCCCTCGATCGTGGCGTGCATCCGGAGCGCGTTGCTCTCGGTGAGCTCGCCGATGCGGGTGAAGTCCCCAGCGGCGCAGGCGGTGAGCATGTCGCCGACCGTCTCGGTGGTGGAGGTCACCCAGGCCGGGTAGAAGGGCGAGGTCGCGATGGTGCGGCGCATGGCCTCGCGGGAGCCGATCGCTTTCGGTCCGTCGTTGATCGTCACGACGACCATGGCCATCGGCGGTGCCGGGATCGTCTCGGCGTAGGAGCCCTGGTCGTCGCCGGCGTGCCAGACCGACACCCCGCCGGGGATCGACCGCGTGGCCGACCCGGAGCCGCGCCGGGCGAGCCTGCTGAGGTCGCGCTCGGACAGGTCGAGGCCGTAGGCCGCGGCCGCGGCCGTGGCGAGCGCCGCGAAGCCCGACGCGCTCGAGGCCAGCCCGGCGCCCGTCGGCACGGTGTTCGTCGACTCCACGCGCGCACGCGCGTCGGACCCGGCCAGCTGCCGGACGATGTCGAGGAACCGCTCGACGCGCGTGAGCGCACCGTCCTCGACGACGTGACCGTTCAGGACGAACGCGTCCCGAGCCTCCTGGCCGTCGCCGGAACCGGCCACGAGCGAGACGGTGGTGGTCGTCGGGAAGACGTCGAGGCCCATCGAGACGCTGCCCGTCGCGGGCAGCGCGAGGTCGGCGTCCGCCTTGCCCCAGTACTTCACGAGCGCGATGTTGGGGTGCGCGACGGCGGTGGCTGTGCTCAAGCGCGGTCTCCGATCCGAGTGGTCCAGGTGGCGGTCGCTCCGGCGCCGCGCAGTGCGGCGGCGATGCGGTCCGCGTGCTCGCCGTCGGCGGCGAGTGCGAGGACGCAACCGCCCCGGCCGCCGCCGGTGAGCTTCGCGCCCAGGGCGTCCGCGCTTCGTGCGGCGCCGACGAGCCGGTCGAGGTCGTCACTCGACACGTCGAGGGAGATGAGCAGTTCGTGCGCGGCGTCCATCGTGGCACCGAGTGCCTGGGCGTCGCCGTCGACGAGTGTCCCCCGGGCACGTCGGGCGAGGTCGCCGATCTGCGCGACGACGGCGTCCACGCGCTCGGGGTCGCGGTCGTGGTGGTCGCGGACGGCTGCGACGGCCTCGCGGGTGTGCCCGGGGACGCCGGTGTCGGCGACGACGAAGACGAACTCGCCGGCGAGCTCGACGGGCTCGACGTGGCCGCCCTCGAACCACACCGGGACGTCCGCGACGACCCCGCGGGCGTCGAGCCCGGACGGGCGGCCGTGCGCGACGCGCTCGCACTCCTGGATGAGCTCGTGGTGGGTCTCCACGTCGAGCGTGACGCCGAGCGCGTCGGCGACCGCTGCCGTGACCGCGGCGGCGACCGCGGCGCTCGACCCCATCCCCCTGGCGGTCGGGACGTCGCTGTCGACGCGGACGTGGAAGTGCTGGTCGGTCGAGCCGAGGTGCCGGAGCGTCGCGGTGACGGCGGTCACGGTCGGCATCACGGCCGCCGGTGCCAGGTCGAGCGGGCCGGTGTGCACGGTGGACTCGAGGCGGTGGCCGTCCCCGGAGGCAGCGATCGGGGTGACCGTCGCGGTGACGCGGACGTCGTTGACCGGCAGCACGAGCGCGGGTGCGCCGTACACCACGGCGTGCTCGCCGATCAGGATCGTCTTGCCGTGGGACGACGACGTACCGACTCGGTTGGTCGCTGATCGTGCCGTGGCTGGGTGGTTGCTGGTCATCGTTGGTGTGGCCAGCCTAACCGGCTCGCTGCGGACCCGCTCAGCCGTGACGATTCCCGCGCCGGTCGCCCGGGCCACTGCCGTCGCGGGTCGGCCGAGTCGCTTCCGTCGCCGGTCAGCCGACTCGCTTCCGTCGCCGGTCGGCGGTGGCGATCACGATCGCGACGACCAGGGCACCGAGGACGAGCGCGGCGCCGCCGATCCACACGGCGGTCCCGACGCCGAGGGCCGCGCCGAGCAGCGCGAGGGTCACGCCGTTGCCCGTCCGGAGGCCGCTGCCGAACATGTTGTAGACCCCGACGACCCGGCCGCGCTGCTCGACGGGCGCCCGGAGCCGGACGACGGCCTGGCCGATCGAGGTGCTCGCCATGTTCGCGACCCCGCCGACGAACAGCACGATCACGGCGACGGCGAAGCTCCCGGTGAGGGCGACGGCCGCGGTGGTCGCCCCGAACAGCATCGTCGTCACGACGACCACGCGGGTGCTCGGCTTGAGGACACCGGTGGCCTCGAGGAGAAACCCGCCGAGGACCCCGCCAGCACCGTTCGCGAAGAGGAGCACCCCGTACCCGAGCCCGGCGCTGCCCGCACCGAGGGCGTCGGCGAACGAGGGGATCGACACCTGCAACGACCCGCCGACGCAGAGCGCCACGAGCCCGGCGAGGACGATCATCGCGACGAGCACCCGGTCACCCGCGACGTCGCGGAGCGTCCGGAAGCCGTCGACGATCGTCAGACGGGCGCGGAGCACGGAGCCGCTGCGGGTGTGCCCGGTGTACGGCGTCCGGAGCATCAGCAGCGTCATCGGCAGGTAGAACAGCACGTTGGCGAAGATGCCCCAGGTCGGCCCGAGCCCGAGCAGGAGCGCCGACCCGACGACCGGACCGGCCAGGATCCCGAGGCTCCGGAACGTGGCGTTCATCCGCACGGCGCCGGGCAGGTCCGCCGGCTCCGCGTAGTCGTGCAGGAGCAGCTGTTCGGCCGGTGCCCACAGTGCCCCCGCGCAGCCGTGCAGGACGAGCAGCACGCACGCCTCCCAGACCTGCAGCGTGCCGGTGAGGAACAGCACGCCCCAGCAGACCGACACGAGCATGAACAGGCCCTGGGCGATCTGGATGAGTCGCCGGCAGTCGTACTTCTCGGCGAGGCCGCCGAACCACACGGACAGGAGCAGGAACGGCAGCCAGTGGCTGATGACCTCGAAGCCGACGAGGGCCGGCGAGTGGAACTCCTGCCAGAGCACCCAGTAGGTGATGACGTGCTCGATGTTGTCGCCCATCATCGACAGCCCCGCGCTGAACAGGTACGGGCGGGAGTGCCGGTCGCGGAGCGCGGCGAACCGGCGGGGAGCGACGGCCACGGGAACGTCGGCGGTCATTCCAGAACGGTACCAACTGCGCGGGCGGCACGCGCCCCGGCACCGAGGCTTGCCGGATGCGCGGGTGGCACGCGCCCCGGCGCCAAGGCTTGCCGGATGCGCGGGCGGCACGCGCCCCGGCACCTAGGCTTGCCGGATGCGCGACTTCGAGTCCGGCGTCCACGACGTCGACGGCGTCCCGGTGTTCCTCCGCCGACGGGCCGCCTCGGTGCCGGACGCGCCGCGCGTCGTGCTCCTGCACGGCGGGGTGTCCGACGGCCGGGTGTTCGACGGCATCGCCGCAGCGCTCCCCGACACGCTCGAGCTCTGGACCTACGACCGGCGGGGCCACGGGCGCACGCCGGACACCGACGACCCGCTCGGCTTCGACGCGATGGTGTCCGAGGCCGCCGCGCTCGTCACCGACCGCATCGGCGCACCCGTGCACGTCGTCGGGCACAGCGACGGCGCGAACACGGCACTCCTGCTCGCCGTCCGGCACCCGTCCCTCGTGGCGTCGGTCACGGCGTTCTCCGGCAACCTCGACCCGTCCGGGTACGTCGAGGGCACCGTGACCGTGGAGGACCTCGACGGCGCGATCGGGGACGACTGGGCGACGATCGCGCCGCACGACCGGGCGTACTTCCGGACCGTGGCGGCGAAGACGATCGAGCTCTGGCTGACCGAACCCCGGATGACGGTGGACGACGTCGCCCGGATCGCCGTGCCGGTGCTCGTCGCCGTGGGTGAGCGCGACGTGATCCGCCCCGAGCACACCCGGGCGATCGCCGACGCTGTGCCGGACTCCCGGCTCGTGGTCGTCCCGGACACCGGCCACATGCTGGTCGAGGACGAACCCGTCGCGTGCGCCTCGCTCGTCCAGGAGACGATCGCCCGCGCGCACTGAGGCACCCGCCGCCGCGCGGGGCTGCCGACGCGCGCACCCGCGTGCCGCATGCCGCGCGACGAAGCGACGCCCGCCGGCCGAATGCGCCGCGCAATCGGCAGCGCGATGTCGCTCGATGCGCACGCACCAAGTACCGCGCGACAGAAGCGACAGGCACCAGCCGAATGCGCCGCGCGATCGGCAGCGGGGTGTCGCACGCATCCACCCCGCACGTCGCGCCCCGCCCCCATCCCGCACCTCGACGCCGCCACCACACTCAGTTGTGCACAACTGAGTTGCGTGCAATGCTTGGTCCATGCCGGTGACCGACGAGATGGTGTGCTTCTCGCTCTACGCGGCGACCCGGGCCACCACCCAGGCGTACCGCACGATGCTCGAGCCGTGGGGCCTGACCTACCCGCAGTACCTCGTCCTCGTCACCCTCTGGGTCGAAGGTGACCAGACGGTCTCCGGCCTCGGCGAGCACCTGCAGCTCGACTCCGGCACCCTGTCGCCGCTGCTCCGTCGCATGGAGCAGTCCGACCTGGTCCGCCGTGAGCGCCGCAGCGCCGACGAGCGGGTCGTCACCGTGACGATCGGCGAGCGCGGGCGTTCCCTGCGCGCCGAGCTCGCCGACATCCCCGCGCGCATCGCCAGCGGCACCGGGCTCCCCGACGAGCAGGCCGCCGCCGACCTCATCCACACGCTGCAGCGCCTCACCGAGACGATGCACGCCGCCGCCCGGCCGGTGCCCACCGACCCGGCCGCCGCACGGCCGGTACCCACCGAGCCGGCCGCCGCACACCACTGACCCCACGAAGGAAGGAACACCACATGGACGTCCTCTACACCGCAGAGGCACTCTCCACGGGCGCCGGCCGCGACGGCCGCGTCGCCACCAGCACCGGATCGTTCGAGCTCGACCTCGCGATCCCGAAGGAGATGGGCGGTTCCGGCAACGGCACCAACCCCGAGCAGCTCTTCGCCGCCGGCTACGCCGCGTGCTTCCACTCCGCACTGCAGGGCGTCGCGCGCGCCAAGAAGGTCAAGATCGACGAGTCCTCCGTCGGCGGCCGCGTCCAGATCGGCCCGAACGGCCAGGGCGGCTACCAGCTCGCCGTGCTGCTCGAGGTCGTCCTGCCCGGCATCGAGCACGACGAGGCCCAGGCGCTCGCGGACGCCGCACACCAGGTGTGCCCGTACTCGAACGCGACGCGCGGCAACATCGACGTCACGATCACGGTGGCGGACGACTGATGCCGGCGACGAACACCACCATGCGCGCCGTCGTCCACGACACCTTCGCCGAGCCGGCCGAGGTCCTGCACGTCGAGGAGCGTCCGGTCCCCACGCCCGGCCCCGGCGAGGTCCTGGTCCGCACGGTCCTCTCCCCCATCCACAACCACGACCTCTGGACGGTCCGCGGCACCTACGGCTTCAAGCCGGAGCTCCCCGCGGCGTCAGGCACCGAGGCGCTCGGCGTCGTCGAGGCCCTCGGCGAGGGCGTCACGAACCTGCAGGTCGGCCAGCGCGTTGCCGGCGGTGCGTTCGGCGTCTGGGCCGAGTACTACACGGCGAACGCCGCCGGGCTCGTCCCCGTGCCGGACGCGATGACCGACGAGGCCGCGTCGCAGCTCGTCTCGATGCCGTTCAGCGCGATCAGCCTGCTGCACTCGCTCGACCTGCACGAGGGCGACTGGCTCATCCAGAACGCCGCGAACGGCGCCGTCGGCCGGATGGTCGCGCAGCTCGGCGCGGCGCGCGGGATCAACGTCATCGGCCTGGTGCGTCGCGCCGCCGGTGTCGAGGAGCTCCGTGGCCAGGGCATCGAGCGCATCGTCGCCACCGACGCCGAGGACTGGAAGGACCAGGTCACCGCGATCACCGGTGGCGCGCCCATCGTCGCCGGCGTCGAGTCCGTCGGCGGGAAGGCCGCCGGTGACATCGCGTCCGTCCTGGACGAGAACGCCACGCTCGTCGTCTTCGGCGCGATGGCGTCGCCGACGCTCGAGATCCCCTCGGGCAAGGTCATCTTCGGTCAGCTGACCGTGAAGGGCTTCTGGGGCAGCGTGGTCTCCAAGACCATGCCGTCCGAGACGAAGCAGCAGCTGTTCGGCGAGCTCATCACGCGGGTGCTCGACGGCTCGCTGACGCTCCCCGTCGCCGAGACCTTCGCGTTCGAGGACGTCCAGGACGCGGTCCGCGCGTCCGACACCGCCGGCCGGGTCGGCAAGGTCCTGTTGCGTCCCTGACGCGACCAGCAGACGGACGGGAGGCCCGGTGCCAGCTGGCACCGGGCCTCCCGTCATGCTGTGGTCCCGTCCACCACCGCGGCCGGCCCGCGCCGCCGGGCACGTCAGGTCAGGGGCGCCGGGTGCAGCGGGAGTCGCCAGCGGGTGGTGCGGTGCAGGATCCCGTCTCCGGCGTCACCGTCCCACTGCAGGGCACCGGGCTGGATGGTCGTCCCGACGAACACGATCTCGCAGACCTGGACCGTGGCGCCGCGACGCATCGCGCGGGCGTCCGATCCGCCGGCCGCCGAAACGGGGCACACCCGGTCGAACGCAGGGTCCCCGACGGGCAGGGCATCCGGCGGCGCAGGCAACCAGGAGGCCGGTCCCGTGCCGCCCTTGCCGCCCCACCGACGCTCCTCCATCCGCCAGTGGGGCGCCGCGAGGACCGGCCGGTCGTCGAGCGAACCCCGCACGAGCCGTGCGGTGCCACGGGCGATGTACGCACGCGTTGACTCGTCGAGGGCGATGCCGAGCGACGCGGCCCGACGGTGCGTGATCTCACGGAAGGAGTCCATGCGGATCGCGATCCGCGCGTGCTCGTCCTGGACGTCGACGCGCACCTCCTGGCCGAGCGCCGCCGAGGTCGTGCGGTCGAGGACGAACCCGCCGGCGATCACCAGGGGCAGCACGACCAGTACCCCGACGCCGACCGCGGCGCGGAGCCGGTCGGCCGTGCGCCGTCGGCGCGGTGCGGTCGTCTCGGGGCTCACCCGACGATCGTGCCACGCGACGGGCGATGCGGAGGGACGGTCCGGACGTCGACGACGCAACGGGAGGCCCAGTGCCAGCTGGCACCGGGCCTCCCGTCGTGTGTCCAGGGCGTCAGCGACGCGCCTTCTTCTCGGGGACCGTGAAGATGTTGCCGGTGGTGACGCCTTCTTCGACGTCCTCGAGGGTGCGGCCCCGGCTCTCCGGGACGAACTTCCAGATGAACAGCAGGGCCAGCACGCCGACGACCGCGAAGCCGAAGAAGGTGCCGGTGATGCCCGTCGCGGCGACGATCGTCGGGAAGAACAGCCCGAGGAGCGCGTTCGCGATCCAGAGGCAGAACACCGAGATGCCCATGCCGAGCGCGCGGATCTGGGTCGGGAAGATCTCAGACAGCACGACCCACACGGCGATGTTGAGGAAGGTCTGCATCGAGCCGACGAACGCGACGACCAGGAACAGGATCACCCACGGGCGTGCCGGGTTGCCCTCGGGCAGCGCCACCGATGCGATGCCGATCAGGAAGTGGCACACCGTCGTCAGCGAGAACCCGATGATCAGCGTGGTCCGGCGGTTGATCTTCTCCATGTTGTAGATCGCGATCACGCCACCGATCACGGCGATGACGCCGGGCGCGATGTTGGCGATGAGCGCCGCCGATGCCTGGAACCCGGACTCGATGAGCACCGTCTGGCCGTAGTACATGATCGAGTTGATGCCGGTGAGCTGCTGCGCGACGCCCAGGCCGGCGCCGATGAGCACGATGCGGATGAGCCACTTGTTGCCGATCATGGTGCGCCAGCCGCTCTGACGCTCGATCTTCGCTTCGAGTTCGTTCGTGCGCGTGATGTCCTCGAGCTCGGCGCTGGCCCGCTCTGACGACCGCACCTGCTGCAGGACCGCGAGGGCCTCGTCGTTCCGGCCCTTCGACGCGAGCCAGCGCGGCGAGTCCGGGACCCGGAGCATGCCGACGAACAGGGCGATCGCGGGCAGGGCGCACACGGCGAGCATCACGCGCCACACGCCGTGTCCCTCGCCCCACAGCCCGGCGATCACGACGTTGACGACGAAGGCGGCGAGCTGCCCGATGACGATCATGAGCTCGTTCCGGCCGGACAGCGAACCGCGGATCTCGTACGGCGCGAGTTCGGCGAGGAACACCGGTACGACGGTCGAGGCGCCACCCACTGCGAGGCCGAGGAGCACGCGCCCGACGACGATGACGCCGAACGCCGGGGCGAAGACACACGTCAGGGTGCCCACGAAGAAGATCACGGCGAGCGCGATGATCGTCTTGCGTCGGCCCCAGCCGTCCGCGATGCGACCGCCGAGCATCGCACCGATGGCGGCGCCGAACAGCAGGGAGCTGGTGACGATGCCCTCGGTGAGGTTCGTCAGGCCGAGTTCCTGCTTCATCGGGAGCAGGGCGCCGTTGATCACGCCGGTGTCGTACCCGAAGAGCAGCCCACCGAACGTGGCGACCAGGGCGAGCACGCCGAGACGGCGGCGGTACGGGCCGTGTCCGAGCGGAGGGAGCTTCGTGCTCGGTGCTGTCGGTTTGATGTCGACCATCGGGTGACTCCTTCGTCAGAGATCGTGCGTCGTGGCTGGTCCGATCGTAGCCGCTGACTTTGTCCTGTCAACCACACATTCTCATGTCAGGCGGAATGGATCGGTCCAACGAAAGTCCCGGTCAGCGGTCACTCGCGTGGTTGCTGCTCACCCAGGACGTCCCCGAGGGACGACATCTCGGCGCCGTGGTCCGTGTACCGGCGGACGGTGCGGCGCGCGGCCGTGCGGGCGGCGCCGCTCAGTGCCTGGTTGCGACGGGCGGCGTCCGCCACGCGACCGGCGTGCCCCGCGGTGGAGAGGAGCACGTTCGCCAGTGCACGGCCGGCTCCGCGGTCCGGGACGCCGGCGACCGACCAGGCCGCTCGGACCTGCTCGTCCGGGGAGACCCCGCGGCGGGTGCCCATCCGGCGCCAGTCGGACAGCGCACCCTCGGTGCGTTCGGCTGCGCGGTCCGACTCGTCGACGCGGCTGTGGTCCTGCGGGGCGGAGGCCGCGGCGTCCGCTCGGTCGCGTGCGGCGGTGTCGTCACCGCCGGCGGCGGCGATGCGGGCGGCGTGTGCGGCCGCGGCGGCTGCGAGGATCTCGGACCTGTCCATGCGACGACGGTACCGCCGACGGCCGACGCGGACGGCACCGAGGCCGGTCGCGGGGGCCGGGCGCCGGTCCGGGCGGGCGGGCCGTGGCGCCGCTCGGCTCCCGAGACGCCGCTCCCCCGCCGAGACGCCGCCGGATTCGGGGGCGTCTCGGGACTCCGGGGGCGCCTCGAGCAACCGGCGGCGCCTCCCGGTCAGGCGACGTGGGCGGCGAGGACGTCCTCGACCGTGGTCCACCGGTGCGCGCCGTACCGGTCGTTGTCCACGTGGTGGAGCTCCGCCTCCCCGCTGAACATGCTCACGAAGTACTGCATCCCCTGCCACGCCGGGAACGGTTCGTCGGTCTCCTTCGACAGACGCCGCCCGACCCTGGCCATCGCCGAGAGCGTCCCCGCGGTCCCCGCCCACTGCAGCCGGAAGGGCTTCCCGGTCAGCCGGGACATCATGTCCGCGACGCTCCGGGCCGTGACGCGGTCCCCCGCGACCTCGACGACCCGCGGAGCAGCGGGGTCGAGCGCGACGAGCGCCGTCACCCGGGCGACGTCGTCCTTCGTCGTGAAGTCGAGCACCTGGTCGGCCGACGACCAGAACAGCACGCGCTGCCGGTCGAACAGGATCATCGGCGCCTGCCCGGTGAGCATGTCCGTGAACGCGCCGTTCAGCACCGAGGTCGCACGGATCGGGGCCGCGTCGAGGTCGGCGGCGAACTCCCGGCGGAGCTCGAAGTTCCGGTTCGTGCCCGGCGTGACGGAGCGGTAGTCGGCGGCGTAGTCCGAGGGGACGAAGCGCTGCACGCCGGCCTCGACCGCGGCCGCGAGGAGCGCCCGCTGCGCGTCGACGATGACCGAGCGGGTGCCGCTGACCGCCGAGACGACGACCTCGACGCCGTCCAGTGCCCGTCGGAGCGCCTCCGGGTCGTCGTACGCGGCGGTGACCACCTCGACCCGCTCGTCCAGGGCGGCGCTGCCGGCACCCCGGGTGAGCGCCCGGACGTGGACGTCGTGGTCGAGCAGGGCGTGGACGATGCGGTTCCCGAGGTCACCGGTGGCGCCGGCGACGAGGACGGTGGTGGTCATGCTCCCGAGCGTACGGACGGGCGACCTCGTGCCCCTCAGCCGCCGATCCTTCCCATGACACGTGCACTGGGAAGAGCAATCGCGCGTGGTGGGCCGGAAGGAACGACCTCCTACGCGCGATTCAACTTCCTACGCGGGATTCGACCGACCCAAGCGGCGCAGGCCCTCGTCGATCGACACGGACGGCTCCCACTGCAGGTCCTGCCGGGTCCGGCGCTGGTCGAACCAGTGCGACGTCGACAGCTGCTCGGCGAGGAACCGCGTCATCGGCGGCTCGTCCGCTCCCGGGCGCACCCGCCACACGGCCTCGACGAGGGATCCAGCGGCTCGGGCCACCCCCGCCGGCACGTGCCACCGCGGCGTCGGCACCCCGGACGCCCGGCAGATCCCGTCGAGCAGGTCGGCGACCGGCCGCGGCTCCCCGTTCGTGACCACGTAGGCGTTCCCGTGCACCCCGTCGTCGGCCGCGTGTGCGAGCGCGGCGACCATCGCGGACGCGGCGTTGTCGACGTAGCAGGAGTCGATCAGCGCGGCACCCGAGTCGAGCAGCGGCAGGCGGCCACGGCGCGCGCGATCGACGATCCGCCCGACGAGCTGCGTGTCGCCCGGCCCCCACACCAGGTGCGGCCGGACGGCGACGACCGCGAAGTCCGGGGCGTCCGCGGCGAGCGCCAGCAGCTCGGCGGCGGCCTTGGTGCGGGCGTAGTCCCCGCGGGCACCCGCCGGCGATGCGGGTGATGCGCCCTCGCCGGCGATCGACGAGCCGGTGTGTGCGACGGACGGGGACGACACGAAGACGAACCGGGACACGCCGGCGTCCCGGGCGGCGGCCAGCAGCGACCGCGTGCCGTCGACGTTCACGCGCTCGAAGTCGGCCGGGTCCCCCGCCAGCGACACCTTCGCCGCGAGGTGCACGACGGCCTCGACGGCAGTCGCACCACCGACCGCCGCGCGCACGGCCTCGGGGTCCGTCATGGAGCCGAGCACGTCGGTCACCCCGGGGACCCCGGACGGCCGGCGCTGGAACGTCCGGACCTCGTGGCCGGCGTCCCGGACGGCCGCCGCGACGGCACGACCGAGGAACCCGCTCGCGCCGGTGACGAGCACCCTCACGGCCGGGTCATCCGTCCGCCGCCGAGCACCGACGACGCCCACCGCGACAGCCGGGCCCGGTCGACCTTGGAGTTGTGCCGGATGTCGGTCGGCAGCACGGGCACGACGAGCACGGCGGCGACGGGCACCCCGGCGGCCGCACGGACCGCAGCGGTCAGGGCGGCGGGCGCGAGCCCGGGTCGGCGCACCGGGGGGACGGTCTCGACGACCACCACGACCTGCTGCGTCCCGACCGGACCGATCCCGGCGACGCCGACACGACCGACGTCGCGGAGCTGCTCGACGCGCTGCTCGGGTCCGACCGGCGTGAGCACACCGGACGGCGTGGTGATCACGTGCTGCAGGCGACCCTCGACCCAGAGCTGCCCGGAGGCGTCGAGGTGCCCGACGTCCCCGGTGCGGTGCCCGCGCGGGTCGTCGAGCCCGAGGCGCGATGCCCGGTTCGTCCGCCAGAGCCGGTCGTACCGGTCACGGACGTGGGGTGCGGCGACGACGATCTCGCCGGTGACGCCGGGCTCGTCCGTGAGCGCGCCCGTCGGCAGCCCCGACGGGTCGAGCGGCGCGATCCGGACCTGCACGGACGCGGCCGGCCGACCCACGCAGACGCCGCCGGCAGCAGCCGCACCGGCAGCAGCCCCCTCGGACCCGACAGCACCGACAGCACCGGCAGCGGCCCGGATCCCGTCCAGGTCGACGTCGGTCATGAGCAGCCCCTCGGTCATCCCGTAGGGCGTGTGCGCGCTCGCGTTCGGCATCAGGTCGGTGGCTGCCGTCAGCAGCGCCGCCGACACCGGGGCTCCTGCGGAGAGGAACAACCGCACGCGCGCCAACGCCGAGCGGTCATCGCCGGTCAGGTCCCCCGCGGTCGCGACGACGTTCGCCAGTGCGGCGGGTGAGAGGAACACGACCGTGGCGTCCGCGGCCGACACCGACGCGGCGACCGCACGCGCGGTCAGCGTCCGCGGGGCGGTGACGTCCATGTCCGGTGCCACGGACCGGGCGCCGAGCGCTGGTCCGAGCAGCGCGAACGGCGCGAACCCGGCAACGAGACCGGTCCCGATGCCGACGTCGTACTGCGCCGAGAGCACGTCGCGCACCGCACCGAGCTGCCCGTGCGTGTAGACGACGCCCTTGGCCGGCCCGGTGGAGCCCGACGTGAACAGCACGGCAGCGGGGGTGTCCGAGGACGGAGCCGCCGGCAGCGGGATCCCGGCTGCGAGACGACGCGCCCCACGACGGGCGACCGAGGCGAGCGTGTACTCGACGCGGAGCGCCGCACGGGCCGGGCCCGGCAGCGCGAGCGTCGCGATCCGACGTCCGGGCCACCCGAGCGCGCGTGCCGCCGCGAGGCCCGGCAGCGCACCGATGACCCAGGCGGGCCGCGCGCCCTTCACGGCGCGCGTGAGCCCGCGGAGCCCGAGCCCGGCGTCCGCCACGACGACGGTCGCACCGATGCGGATGCTGGCGTAGAGCGCGGCGGTGAGGTCGGCTCCCGGGGTGACGAGCAACGAGATGCGGTCGCCGTGCCGGACACCGATGTCGACCAGGCCGGCAGCGACCTCGTCGATCCGGCGGGCGAGCAACCGCCAGCTGATCGTGCGGGTCCCGCCCGGTGCCGCCATCTCGACGAGCGCGGGCTCCTCGGAGTCGCGGAGTTCGTCGAGTGCGGCCCAGAGCGGGCGGCTCACGTCGGACGCGTCGCCGGTGCTGGCCGGGAGGCTCTGGTCGCCTCCGGCGGGCGCGTGGCCGTCCGGCAGGCGGTCACCCAGCCAGTCGAACACCGTCCCGGCGACGTCGGCGTCTTCTGGGAGCAGGTGGCCGGCGCCCTCGAAGCGGTGCACGTCCGCGTGCGGGAGCCGGGCAGTGAGGTCGTCGAGGTACCGCTCCAGGAACACCGGGTCGCGCGGGCCCCAGAGCAGGAGCGCCGGGACGTCGAGCGCCGCGACGCCGGCGGAGATCCGGTCGAGTTCGGGCGCGCTCGCGTGGGCGGCGTCGACGGGGATGTCCGCCACGAAGCCGCCGATGCCGCCGCGACGGGCAGCACCGCGGTACGGGGCACGGAAGGCGTCCGCGACGGGGCGGTCGAGCTTCGGGTGCGCGATGGCCAGGGTGGTCTCGAGGAACGCCGGGGTCACGACCGTCGCATGGCCGAGCATGCCCGGGCGCAGTGCCAGAAGGAGCGGCGCCGGGATCGGGGCGTCGTCGGGCTGGTGCACGGCGGTGTTGCACGTCGCGACTCCGACCACGAGGTCCGGGTGGTCGACGGCCCAGCCGAGGGACACCACACCGCCCCAGTCGTGCCCGAGGGTGACCACGGGGCCGGTGAGCCCGAGTTCGTCGGTGAGGGCGCCGAGGTCCGCGACGCGCTGCGGCAGCCCCCGCTGGTGCCCGGTGCGCTCCGAGAAGCCCATGTCGAGCTGGTCGACCGCGATGACGCGCCAGGCCGGCCCACCGGACGCGGCGACCTCGAGCGAGGTGCGGAGCACCGATCGCCACAGGTACGACCACGTCGGGTTGCCGTGCACGCAGAGCAGCGTGCCGACCGGTTGCACGCCGAGCGCGGCCAGGGACCCGGCCGTGTCGAGGAGGTGCCAGGTGCGCTCGTGGTGAGCCCGGCCTCCTGGCTGGTTCCCCGACCGTGTCGGCACCGTGACCAGACGGGACCACGCGGGGTCGAGTCCTGGCAGGGAGGGCGGCTGCGTCGCCGGAGCGGTGCTCGCGGCGACGCGGGGCAGACCCGATGTCACCAGCGGAGTTCCATCATCGCCGTGTTGATGCCGGAGCCGACGCCACCCAGGAAGACGCGGTCCCCGGGACGGATGCGGCCGGCGGCGGCCTCGTCGGCGAGGGTGATCGGGATCGACGCCGGGCCGACGTTGCCGAACCGCTGGTAGGTGGTGGGGACCTTGTCGCGCGGCACGCCGATGGCCTCGACGAAGGCGTTCGTGTGCACGTCGGAGACCTGGTGCAGGACGTAGCGGTCCATGTCGGCCCAGTCGAAGTGCGATCGGGCCTCGTTCCAGGCGGCGACGACGAGCTCCATGCCGCCCTTGAGCAGCATCTTGGCGTCGGTGAACATGCCGTCCACGCTGCCGACGCACAGGTCGTACCACTGGGTCGCGGCGCGGGTGACCCCGCCGACGATCCGGTGCCCGCCCGGGTGCATGTCCGCCGGGCCGAGCACGGCAGCGGCGGCGCCGGAGCCGAGCGTCAGGCTCGCGAACTCGCTCATGAAGTCCTTGCGGTTCCGGCCGCCCTGGTTCAGGCGCTCGATCGTGTTGAGCTGCACCTGGTCGGCGTCCTCGCCGTCGACGACCAGCGCGTACTTGATCTGCCCGGAGTCGATCATGCCCGCGGCGACGCTCATCGCGTTGACGAACCCGAGGCAGGCGTTCGCGATGTCGAAGTTGATCGCGGACGACGGCAGCCCGAGCCCGTGGTGCAGCCGCACGGCCACCGAGGGCTCGAGGTGCGGACGGGTCACCGACGTGTTGATGAGCAGGCCGACGTCCTCGGGGCGGATGCCCGCTTCGGCCATGGCCCGGCGTCCGGCGTCGATGGCGGCGTCCTGGAAAGACTGCCCCTCGCCCCAGTTCCGGCGTTCCTTGACGCCCGCCACGCGCTCGAGGAGACCCATCGGCAGACGAAGGCGTCGGAGGACCCCGCGGAGCTTCTCCTCGATGTCCGCAGAGGTCGTCACACGCTCGGCCACGGTGGTCGCCACCGAGAGCAGTGCGACGTTGTCGTGCCTGGCCGTCGCGTTGCCCGGGCGCTCCGGTTCGCTGCTCGTCGCCTGGTCGACCGGCCGTTCCGTCATGATCGTCACCGATACATACTTCCGCATTCGTGCTGGATGCGCGATCCGGATGCGCTGTGCGGTGGGGGACGGATCCCCGATCCGCCCTCGGCAGGGCCGCCGGAGCCGGGCCGACGGGCGGTCGATGGATCGTTGGACACAGTCTGGTCACGGCGATCCGGCAGTGACGAACCGTCGGCTACGCTCCCGGACGGAGGGGGAATCGTGCACAGAGGGATCGTTGTCGGCCTGGTGGCGGTGGTGGCCGTCGGGCTCACCGGGTGCTCGCTGTTGCGCGGGGACACCGGTGGTGTGCCCGCGCCGTCCCGGACGCCGAGCGCGAGCGCGTCCGCGACGCCCTCCGCGTCCGCGACCACGCCGGGCCAGAGCGACGCCGAACTGCTCCAGGAGTCCGCGTCGCCCCGGCCGCCGACCGCCGAGCCGACGCAGGCGTCCCTGCCCGCCCCGACGATCACGGCGATCCCGGCGGGGACCGTCGTCGCGCAGGGTGACGTCGCGTCGCCGAAGGGCAGCATCCACTTCCACTACCGCGTCGTCGCCGGCAGCAACGACCGGTTCGTCGTGGAGTACTCCGGCTTCACCTCGACGCTGCCCGTGCCCGTCTCGGCGACGTTCCTCGAGGATGCACCACAGGTCGGCGACGGCCTGACCCACCTCGGCCCCGGCGACGACCAGCTCGGCGGCCCGACGACGTCCGCACCCGCTGCGGTCGCCGTCCCGATGGACTCCGCCGGGTACGACCCGTCGTGGCTCGGCGCACTCGTGACGTACTCCTCCGCGACCACCGACGACGCCTCGCTGCCGATCGAGATCGCGAACGGCAAGGTCCTCGCGGTGAACCCCGTGCGGTGGTCGGTGCCCGCCCGCACGACGAACGTGCACCCGGTCGACCACGGCGCGGCGGCGAACGCGTCCGGTTCGGTGTCCGCGAAGTCGGCGGCCGGTGCGCCGGCGTCGTACGTGGTGGCGCCGGACGACCTGATCGCCGACGTCGCGGCCCGCTTCGGCATCTCCGTCGAGACGCTGATCTGGCTGAACCCGTCGATGCGCGTCTACGGCAACCTGCAGTACCTGTACGAGGGCACGACCCTCAACCTGGACCCCGTGCGACGCTGACGCCCACCGAGTGCTCCGCGAAGACGACAGCTCCCCGCCGGGACCCGGCGGGGAGCTGTCGTTCTTGCGGAGGGGTGGGTGCTACTTGCGCAGCTCCAGGTACTTCGCGATGAGCGCCTTCGTGGACGAGTCCTGCGACTCGAGCACGGCCCGGTCGCCGTCGACCGCCGGAGCGATCTGCAGCGCGAGCTGCTTGCCGAGCTCCACGCCCCACTGGTCGAACGAGTCGATGCCCCATATGGTGCCCTCGGTGAAGACGATGTGCTCGTACAGCGCGATGAGCTGTCCGACGACGCTCGGGGTGAGCGCCGGCGCGAGGATCGACGTCGACGGCTTGTTGCCCGTGAAGGTGCGCGCCGCGACGATGGCCTCGTCGGTGGTGCCCTCTGCGCGGACCTCGTCCGCGGTCTTGCCGAACGCCAGCGCCTTGGTCTGCGCGAAGAAGTTCGCGAGGAACAGGTTGTGGACGTCCTGGCCCGGCTCCACGGCCTTGCCGTCGCCGGTCTCGTCCTTGAGCGGACGCGCCGGGTTCGCCACGGCGATGAAGTCGGCGGGGATCAGGCGCGTGCCCTGGTGGATGAGCTGGTAGAACGCGTGCTGGCCGTTCGTGCCGGGCTCGCCCCAGAAGACCTCGCCGGTGTCCGTCGTGACGGGCGAGCCGTCCCAGCGGACGCGCTTGCCGTTCGACTCCATGGTGAGCTGCTGCAGGTACGCGGCGAAGCGGTGCAGGTACTGCGTGTACGGCAGGACCGCGTGGCTCTGGGCACCGAGGAAGTTCGAGTACCAGACGTTGAGCAGGCCCATCAGGACGGGGACGTTCTGCGCGAGCGGGGTCGTGCGCATGTGCTCGTCGATGGTGTGGAAGCCGGCGAGGAAGTCCTGCCAGTTCTCCTTGCCGATCGCGATGATCACCGAGGTGCCGATCGCGGAGTCGACGGAGTAGCGACCGCCCACCCAGTCCCAGAAGCCGAACGCGTTCTCCGGGTCGATGCCGAACGCGGCGACCTTGTCGAGCGCGGTCGACACGGCGACGAAGTGCTTCGCGACGGCGTCGTTCTTCTCGTCGTCGCCGGCGTCCGTGAGGCCCAGCTCCTCCCACAGCCACTGGCGCGCCAGGCGGGCGTTCGTCAGGGTCTCGAGGGTGCCGAAGGTCTTCGACGCGACGATGAAGAGCGTGGTCTCGGGGTCGAGGTCGACGGTCTTCTCGTAGATGTCGGTCGGGTCGATGTTCGAGACGAAGCGCGCGTCGATGCCGGCCTGCACGTAGGGCTTCAGGGCCTCGTAGACCATCACCGGACCGAGGTCGGAGCCACCGATGCCGATGTTCACGACGGTCTCGATGCGCTTGCCGGTCACGCCCTTCCAGGCGCCCGAGCGGACCTGGTCCGCGAACGCGTAGACCTTGTCGAGCGTGGCGTGCACGTCGGCGTCGACGTCCTGGCCGTCGACCACGAACGGCGCGGCCGGGGTGAGGTCGCCGCCCTTCGGACGACGGAGCGCGGTGTGCAGGACGGCGCGGTCCTCGGTGGGGTTGACGTGCTCGCCGGAGATCATCGCCTGGTAGCGCTCCGCGACGCCGGTGTCCTCGGCGACCTTGAGCAGCGCGGCGAGGATGTCCTCGGTCACCAGGCCCTTCGACAGGTCGACGGTGAGGTCACCGGCCTGGAACGTGTACTTCGCGGCCCGCTCCGGGTCGGCGTCGAACCATCCGCGGAGGTCTGGGGAGAAGCCGTCGGCGATGCCGGCGAGCTGCTTCCAACCCTCGGTCGATGTGGGGTCGACGGGTGCGGTTTCGGTCACTTCGGTCCTCCTGAACGCCTGAGCTGAACTGGTCCGCGGACCTCCGCAACGCTGCGACGCGGGCCGCATCCGAGCGTAGTGCGCTGCGGGACGGCGTGTGCACAGCTCCGGACGGGAGGCCGGGGTCGGGTGACGCGCGCGCGTCACGTCAGCAGAGCCTCCAGGACGTCCGCGACCGGCCGGTCGGCCGCCGCCCGCCAGGACCGTCCGGCCCACAGGTGCAGCGCGTGCGGATCCCCGGCGGCGGCTGCCGCAGTGCGGATCGGCTTGGTGAGGTGGTGGAGTGCCGGGTACCCGAGCGGAGCGTCCTCGTGCTCGCGGACGAAGCGGTTCACCAGCGCCCGGGCTGGACGGCCGGTGAACGCCCGGGTCAGGGCGGTGCGGTCGAACACCGGGTCGGCGAGCGCCGCACGGTGCGTGGCCCCGGTGCCGGCCTCGTCCGCGCGGAGCACGAGCGTCCCGACCATCGCGGCGCCGGCTCCCGCGAGCCGGACGGCCTCGATGTCGTCGGCGCCGCCGATCCCGCCCGCCGCGATCACGGGTAGGTCGACCGCGTGCCGCACCGCGCGGACCAGCTCGGGCAGTGGCTCCCACAGCGGATCAGCCGTCGGGTCGAGCGTCGCGGAGTGGCCGCCGGCCGCCTCGCCCTGGACCACCAGGACGTCGACCCCGCGTTCGGCCGCGGCGAGCGCCTCGGCTCGGTTCGTCACCGTCTGCATCGTGACGGTCTCCCGCTTCCGGAACTCCCACACGAGGTCAGCGTCCGGCAGCCCGAAGGTGAACGACACGACCGGCACCGGGTCGTCGAGCAGCAGCGCGACCTTCTCCGCCCAGGCGTCGTCGTCCTCGCGCTTGTCCGGGAGCCCGTCGACGCCGAGTGCGTCGCGGTAGCGGTCGTACTCGGCGTCGCCGATCGGCACCGGGTTCGGCGCGAAGAGGTTCACGCCGAACCGGTCGGTCGCGTCGCGGACCTCGGCGATCTGCGCTGCGAGGTCCGCCGGCGTGCGGTACCCGGCGGCGAGCTGCGCGAAGTGCCCGGCACGTGCGGCGGCGACCACCAGTGCGGGCGTGGTGGGGCCGCCGGCCATCGGGGCGACGTGCACGGGGCTGCGGAGCGGTGCGGGGAGGTCGGTCACCCCTCGATCCTGCACCCGTGGTCCGGGGCACGACACGCCGGTGGCGACGCGAGTCGACCTGTCGGAGGCGACCAGGGCCTCCCGTCCGGCCAGGCGCACCGTCGTTCACGCGAGACGCCGCTTCCATACCGAGGCGCCGCCAGAATCTGCGGCGCCTCGCATGGATGGCGGTGTTTCGGCGCAGCCGAGGCGTCGTCACTGCTCCGGCAGCGACTCCTTCGGGAGCTTGCGGAGCTTGGCGCGACGCTTGCGGCGCTCGGGGATCATCGAGCGCATCTCCTCGAGCTTGCCGAAGCAGAGCAGGCGGTCGCCCGGCTCGAGCGCGACGCCGCTGCGGGGGTTCGGGATGACGTCGGCGCCACGGTGCAGGGTCAGCACCGTGATGTCGCGGTCCCAGAGCCCGGACTCCTTGATCGTCTTGCCGACCAGGTCCGCGTTCGTGTGCACCAGGAGCTCGGCGACCCCGTAGCCGGTCGAGACCGACAGGCGCTGCCGGACGTCGATCTCGGGGAAGGCGACCTGGTTCGCGATGAAGTCGATGATCGCACCGGCGATGTCCAGGCCGGTCGCGCGCTCGATGCCCTCGAGTCCCGGGGACGAGTTGACCTCCATCACGAGCGGGCCGTCGTTGCCCTCGAGCATGTCCACCCCGGCGACGCGCAGACCCATGATCTGCGCGGAGCGGACCGCCGCTTCCTCGTACTCCGGGGTCAGCGTGACCTGCTCCACGGTGCCGCCGCGGTGCACGTTCGAGCGGAACTCGTCACCGCTGGCACTCCGGCGCATGGCGGCGACCACGCGGTCGCCGACGACGAGCGCCCGGATGTCCTTGCCGCGGCTCTCGGAGATGAAGCTCTGGATCAGGACGTTCTGCTTCGTGGAGTGCAGGGTCTCGACGATCGACTCCGCGACCTTCGCCTCTGGGGCCAGGATGACGCCGATGCCCTGCGTGCCCTCGAGGAGCTTGATGACGACGGGCGCCCCGCCCACACGCTCGATGGCGCCGCGGACGTCCGCGCGGCCGGCCACGAACGTCGTCGCCGGCATGCCGATGTCGTGCCGGGACAGGATCTGGTTCGCGCGGAGCTTGTCGCGCGAGTTCGTGATGCCGTTCGCGGTGTTCGGCGTGTACACGTCCATCTGCTCGAACTGCCGGACGACCGCGGTGCCGTAGTACGTGATCGAGTTCCCGATGCGGGGCAGGATCGCGTCGTAGTCGGAGATGAGCTTGCCGCGGTACTGCAGGTCGGGCGCGTCCCCGGTCAGGTCGATCGCGAACCGCAGCGTGTTGAGGACCTTGACGTCGTGGCCGCGGTCGAGTGCGGCGGCCCGGAGCCGCTGCGTGGAGTACGCCTGCGGGGCGCGCGACAGGATGGCGAGTTTCATCGGTGAGCTCCGCGGGGTCGGGGACGCTCCATCCTGACATCCCGCGGAGGATCGCGGGCGCCGCGCTGCCCCGCCGCCTGCCAGGATGGGCGCATGTCCCAGGAGAAGACCGCCAGGCGCACGCCGTTCGTGGCGGGGTGGCGCGAGTGGGCGGCGCTGCCGGACCTCGACGTCCCCTGGATCAAGGTCAAGCTCGACACCGGCGCCCGGACATCGGCGCTGCACGCGTTCGACCTGCAGGAGCTCCCCGGCGACCGGGTGCGGTTCTCGGTGCACCCCTGGCAGGAGTCCGACGCCGACCCGGGCACCGTGGAGTGCGACGTCCACGACCGCCGCGTCATCCGGAGCTCGTCCGGGCACACCCAGGAGCGGATCGTCGTGCTGACCGCCATCGAGCTCGCCGGACGCACGGTCGAGGCCGAGGTCACGCTGAGCAACCGGGACCAGATGGGCTTCCGGATGCTGATCGGGCGCGAGGCCCTGCGGCAGGGCTTCGTGGTCGACCCGGCGCGGTCGTTCCTCGCCGGGCGGGCTCCGAAGGAGATCCGTCGGCGGAACCGCGGACGGATCTGACGCGGCGCTGTCAGGATCGGACGATCGCCGACACTTCTGGGGTGAGAGGGGGCATCGTTGGACGACACGAACGAAGCCGACGTCGCACTCGTGCGACGGATGGCACGCGGTGAGCCCGGGGCATTGGCCGAGGCCTTCGACCGGTTCGCACCGACACTGACCAGGTACGCCTGGGCACTCGCGGGCAGCCGCCAGGACGTCGAGGAGCTCGTGCAGGACACGTTCCTGACCCTCTGGCAGAAGACCGACACGATCGACCTGGCGACACGGTCGCTCGTGCCGTGGCTGCTCGTGGTCTGCCGGAACCACGCCAGGAACCAGGCGCGCCGGACGATGAAGGCCGCGAGCGACGACCTCCCCGAGGAACTCGCTGCGCCCGCCGAGGCCGACGACGCCCGCGAACGGCTCAGGTGGGTCCGGGACGAGATCGCCGCGATGGCGACGACCGACCGCAGGATCTGCGAACTCTGCCTCCTCGAGGGGCACTCGTACCAGGAGGCCGCCAGCATGCTCGGACTGAGCGTCGGCGCGGTCACGCAGCGTGTGTCCCGCTCGCGGGCCAGGCTGAGGAAGGCGGTGACGCACGATGAACACTGAACCTCCCGAGGGAGACGACCTGCAGCGCATGCTCGTCTCGATGAAGCACGAGGTGCTGACGCGAGCGGACCAGCAGCGCCCGCTCCCGAAGCGCCGTGGACGGCACGTCGGCATCGTGATCGGCGTCATCGCGGTGCTCGGCATCGGCCTGGGCAGCGGCGCGGTGGCGCTCGGCCTGGTGCCGCAGCCGTTCGAGGCCGCGGCACCGTCACCGAGTCCGACGCCGACGGAACCCCCTGCTCCGAGCACACCGGCGGCGGCCCCGATCGAGAACACCCCGACGGCGACCCCGGGTCCGACGTCCACACGCCCGGCCTACGCACCCGACGACCCGGCCACGTGGACGATCAGCGGGGACGAGGTCGGTCCGGTGGCACTGGGCGGCGACACGACGGCCGAGACCGACGACCTCGCCGGCGCATACGCCGAGGAACCGGCGTCGGCGTGTCCGAACCCGGACGTGTCCCTGTTCCACCCGGACCACGGCCCCGTGCTCACGGTCACGAGCCGGGACGGCAAGGTCGACGGTGTCGCGATCGGACTCCTGGGTGGGTTCGATCCCGCGAGCCTCGCGGCGTCGCCGAAGACCGCCGAGGGCGCCGGCGTCGGGAGCACCATCGACGACCTCCGGGCGACCTACCCCGACCTTCGGTACACCGGGGCCGCGAACGGCACCACGGTTCCGGAGTCGGCGTCCGCCGGGCTGTTCCCGTTCTTCACCATCGAGCGGGGCGGGTACTCGATCACCTTCGAGCTGGGATCGGACGACGTGCACGTCGGCATGGTCTGGGTCAGCAGCGACCCGGTCCCACCGTACGAGTTCTGCGGCTGAGCGCCGCGGCGCGCCGGTCTCGGCCGGCGTGCCGCGGTCAGCGGAACCGCTCGACCATCGGGCAGGCGAACGGGTCCGCCGCCGCGAGCCCGACCTCGTTCAGGTAGCGCACCACGATCGCGTACGAGCGCACCATCGACGTCTCGGTGAACGGGACGTCCTGCGTGGCGCAGTACTCCTTGACGATCACCCGAGCCGCCCGGAGGTTCGGCCGCGCCATGCTCGGGAAGAGGTGGTGTTCCACCTGGTGGTTCAGGCCGCCCATGAAGTACTCGACCCAGGCGCCGCCGGTGATGTCCCGCGAGGTCAGGACCTGGCGGGAGAAGAAGTCCACCCGACGGCCCGGCTCGATGATCGGCATGCCCTTGTGGTTCGGCGCGAACGCGATCCCCATGCAGAACCCGAACACGGCGAGCTGCACGCCGACGAAGGCGAACGCCATGCCGAGCGGCAGGAACCAGAACACGGCGCCGAGGTAGAGCACGAAGCGTCCGAGGAACACGGACCCCTCGGCCCAGCGCCGTTTCACGCCCGTGCCAGTGGTGTAGGTGCGGATCGACTGCCAGTGCAGGTTCGCGCCCTCGACGAGCAGCATCGGGAAGAACGCGTAGCCCTGCACCCGGACGAGCACGCGGAGGAACCCGGTTCGCCGCGCGGCGTCCTCGGGGCGGAACGAGATCGCGTCGAAGGAGATGTCCGGGTCCTTGCCGACCGTGTTCGGGTTGGCGTGGTGCCGGGTGTGCTTGTTCATCCACCACGCGTAGCTGACGCCGGTCAGGAACGTGCCGACGTACCGCGCGGCCCGGTCGTTCCAGTTGTGGGAGGCGAAGACCTGCCGGTGCGCGGCCTCGTGCGACAGGAAGGCGAACTGCGTGAACAGGAGCCCGAGGACCCCCGCGACGATCAGCTGCCACCATGCGTCGCCGAGCACCGCGAACGCGGTCCCCGCGAGCACGAGCAGTGCGGTCAGCACGCCGACGAGTCCCCAGTACCAGCCGGTCCGGCGTCGGAGGAGTCCTTCGTCCTTGATCCGGGCGAGGAGCGCGGAGTAACTGGAGGTGCCGGAACTGCCGGCACGCGGTCCTGTCGTGATGTACCCGCTCATGATGTCCTCCCGGGATCGGCGGCGTCGCCGTGACCGGGGACCGGGGTCACTCGCGTGTGACGCTACGCCGCGACCCTGGGGGCCATCGCGGTGATCAGGGCAGGTCCAGGCGCCGTTCGATCAGGGCACGCGCCACGTCGGCGAGCGGCTCACGGTGGGCCCGCGCGTACTGACGGATCATCGCGAAGGCGGCCTCCATGTCGACCTGGTGGGTGTGCGCCACGAAGCCCTTCGCCTGCTCGATGAGGATCCGGCTGTCGAGTGCCCGCTGGAGCTGGTCCTGCGCGAGGGTCGCGTGCTCGAGCGTCCGCTGCTGCAGGATGCTGATCGTCGCGACGTCGGTGAGCGCCTGCGCGGCGAGGGCGTCCTCGGCGTTCAGGACCCCTTCGGTCCCCCGGAACAGGTTGAGCGACCCGAGGGTGGTGTCGCGCAGCCGCATCGGGATCGCGTGCACGGAGGCGTACCCGGACTGTGCCGATGCCGTGGCGAACGTCGGCCAGCGTCGCCGCATCTCCTCGGGGTTCCGCACGGAGACGGCACGCCCGGTCGCGAAGCACTCGACGCACGGCCCCTCTCCGGCGTTCAGCTGCAGGAGCCCGACGAAGCTGGACCGTTCGCTCGTCGACGCCAGCACCTCGAGTTCCTGCTGCTGGTTGACCAGGAGGATCCCCGCCGCCGACGCGTCGAACAGGTCGACGGCGGTCTCGACGAGGTTCTGCAGCAGGTCGACGAGGTCGTAGTCATCGACGAGCGTGTCGGTGAGCGCCACGAAGGTCTCGACGAGGCGGTGCTCGCGTGTCGCTGCCATGTGTGTACTCCCTAGTGTCCTGACCCGCGGTCGGCCTGGTCGGCCCCGAGGTCGATGCGCCGATCGACGATGTCGGCTGCGACGTCACGGACGGTCCGTTCGGTCGCGAAGGCGTGCGCCTGCAGGACCAGCAGGGCGTCTGCCACCCCGAGGTCGAGCTGCGCGGCGACCATGCCGGTCGCCTGGTGGACCTCGCGTCGTGAGTAGCGGCCGCCCGCCATGTCGGCCCGACCGTCCGCAGCTGCTTCGAGGATGGCGTTCCGCAGGACCCGGCGCGCCGCGACCTCGGTGAGCTCCACCGCGCCGCGGACCTGGTCGGCGGTGAGGACGTGCCCCCGGTCCACCGAGAGGTCGACGGCACCGACGGGGATCGTCCCGACGCGCATCGGGAACGAGAACACGGCCCCGACCCCGGCACGCAGGAGCGCCTCGAGTGCCGCGGGCCACCGCGTGGACTGCGTCGTCGCCAGGTCGTGTTCGAGCACCGGACGCCCGATGCTGAGGGCTTCCCAGCACGGTCCCTCGCCGAGGTCGAGCTGGATCTCGTCGACCCGTTCCGCGACGGCGTCGCTCGCGCAGACGGTGCCGGACCCGAGGGGCGCACCGAGTGTGGAGACACCGACGCCGGACACGTCGAAGACGGCGAGGAACGGTCGGCACAGGTCGGCCCCGTCCGGGGCTCCCTGCAACGCGCTCGCAGCGGCGGTGAACTCGCTCATGACGTGTTCCTCCGTCCGTCGGGACCAGGCTACCCGCGACTACCGTTGACGGCATGACCGCCGGAACCGCTACCAGTGCTCGTCCCGCCACCGGCTGGTCCCTCGTCGCGGCGACCTACGTGTTCGCGGTCGTGATGATCGGGACGACGATCCCCACGCCGCTCTACCCGACCTACGAGTCCCGGTTCGGGTTCGGCAGCACGACCACGACCGTGCTGTTCGCCGTGTACGCGGGCGGCGTGATCCTCGCGCTGGTCCTCGGCGGGCGTCTGTCCGACGCGATCGGCCGCCGTCCGGTGCTCCTCGCCGGGATCGTGTTCTCGCTGGCGTCGGCCGTGGTGTTCGCGATCGGCACCGCCGAGTGGATGCTCTTCGCCGCGCGGGTCCTGTCCGGGCTGTCCGCGGGCGTCTTCACCGCCACCGGCACCGTCACCGTGCTCGAGAACGCACCGGAGCGCCGCAAGGGCCTGGCGAGCGCGCTGGCGACCGCGGCGAACATCGGCGGACTCGGGATCGGGATGTTCCTCGCCGGTGCGATCGCCACGGTGACCCCGTGGCCGCTCCGCGCGCCGTACGTCGTGCACGCCGTCCTGCTCGTCGTCGCGGGGGTCGCGATGCTGGCCGTGCGGGACCCGGTCACCCCCGACCGCTCCCGCATCCGGTTGCAGCTGCCGGGCATCCCGCCGGAGAGCCGCGGGGTCTTCGCCGCGTCGGCCGTCGGCGCCGTGGTCGGCTTCGCGGTCTGTGGCCTGTACTCCTCGGTCGCGCCGAACTTCATGGGCCAGGTGCTCGGCGTCGACTCCCCGTTCGTGGTCGGGGTCGTCGTCTTCGCGCTGTTCGGGGCGTCGGCCGCGGCGCAGATCGCCCTGCGGGGCCTCGCCGACCGCACCCTCATCGTCATCGGCGCCGTCGCCCTGGCCGCGGGCATGGGCGTGCTGGTCTGGTCACTCCTCGCCACGTCGCTGGCGCTGCTCGTCGAGTCCTCGGTCCTCGCCGGTGTCGGCCAGGGCCTGCTGTTCATGACCGGACTCCGCGCGATCACCGGCGCGACCGACGCGTCCCGCCGGACCGAGGCGACGACCTCCTACTTCGTCCTCGCCTACCTGTCGATCTCGATCCCCGCGATCGGCGCCGGACTCCTCGCCGCCGGCATCGGGCTCGTCGCCGCGGGCGTCGTGTTCGCCCTCGTGGTCGCGGTCGTGTCCTTGGTCGGCCTGACGGCCGCCCGCCGCTTCGCGGCCTGACCGCCCGACCCGCCTGACCCTCCCGACCCGCCCGACCCGCCCGACCCGCCTGGCCCGCCTGGCCCGCCTGGCTCGCCTGCCCCGCCACCCACCGGCCTGGAGGCTCGGTGCCAGCCCGACCCGGTCCTCCCGTCCGGCACCCACGCGCGTTCCCACCCATGCCACGCGCTCTGGAAAGGTGAATCGCGCGCAGGAGGTCGAAAGGAACGACCACCTACGCGCGATTCACCTTCCTACGCGCGAAACGGCCCCGTCACCCGCGCCCCGCGAGCAGCGCGCGCAGCGCGTCCTCGAGTGGGCCGGCGACCTCGGCCTCGGACGCGGTGGCCAGCGGCTCCACCCGCGTCGAGGTCCGCAGCATCGTCATCCCGAGCACCACGGACAGCGCGATCTCGGCGCGGAGCAACAGGTCCTCGGTGACCGAGCCCCCCACGACGACCGCCAACCGCTCGGCGTACCGACGGAGCGTCTCACGGCGGATCGCATCAGCGCCGTCGTCCCCCGAGGACCGCAGCAGCAGCATGAGCTGCATCGAGTCCTCGTCCGTCGGCGACCGCACGATGTGCCCGATCAGGTCACCGAGCGCCCGGTCGAGACCGACCGTCGTGGGCGACTCCTCGGCGCCGAGGTCCCGCACCACGCGGTCGAGGCACGCGCGGAACAGCCCCTCCTTCGACACGAAGTACCGGTTGATCAAGGCCACGTTGACCCCGGCGTCCGCGGCGATGTCCCGCACGGTCGTCGCCCGGTACCCGTCGAAGGCGAAGCGTCGCCTGGCGGCCTGCACGAGGAGCATGCGTGTGGCCGCGGCGTCCTTGCTCATGCCCGAAGCGTACCGGCCCGCACCGTGATGTAAGCAAGTGTTGACATCTGGCCGGATCCGCGTACCCTCGACAAGTCAGCAATCGTTTACATCGAAGCGGAGCACGATGACCACCACCACGGAGAACCCCCGCACGGGTTCCCACCCGACGACGGACGGCCGCCGTCCGAACAGCACGGCGATCATCGTCTACCTGTCCCTGGGTGGCCTGTCGTTCGCGGTCCTGCAGTCCCTCGTCGCGCCGGCCCTGTCGACGATCGGCAAGGACCTCGGCGCCACCACGAGCGCCGCGAGCTGGGTGCTCACCGCGTACCTGCTCTCCGCCTCGGTGCTGACACCGATCCTCGGTCGTCTCGGCGACATGATCGGCAAGCGCAAGGTCCTCATCGTGGTCCTCTCGATCCTGCTCGTCGGGGCCGTGCTCGCCGCGCTCGCACCGAACCTCGGCACGCTCATCGTCGCCCGGGCGCTGCAGGGTGCCGCCGGCGCGGTGATGCCGCTCTCGATCGGCATCGTCCGCGACGAACTGCCGAAGGAGAAGGTGAGCGTGACGATCGGTCTGCTCTCCGCGATCTTCGGCATCGGCGCCGGTGTCGGCATCGTCGCCGCCGGCCCGATCGTCGAGCACCTGTCGTGGCACTGGCTGTTCTGGCTTCCGGCCGTGCTGGTCGTCATCGCCCTGCTCGGCGCGGTCTTCGGCATGCCGGAGTCCCCGGTGCGCAAGCCCGGCCGCCTCGACATGGCCGGCACGTTCGTCCTCGCGGTCTCGCTCGTGGCGATCCTGCTGGCCATCAGCGAGGGCGAGACCTGGGGCTGGGGCGACGGCAAGACCATCGGGCTGCTGATCCTCGGCGGCATCGCGCTGATCGCGTTCGTGTTCGTCGAACTCCGTGTCGCCGAGCCCCTCATCGACGTGCGGCTCTTCGGGGTCCGCGGCGTCTGGACCGCCCACGTCGTCGCGCTCGTCTTCGGTTTCGCGATGTTCGGCACCTTCGTGCTCGTCCCGACGCTCCTGCAGCTCCCCACCGCGGTCGGCTACGGCTTCGGCAAGGACGTCACCGAGGCCGGGCTCTTCCTGCTGCCGACCGTCGTGATGATGATCATCGCCGGGCCGATCGCGGGCATCCTCGTCCGCAAGGTCGGGCCGAAGCCGCCGATGCTCATCGGTGGCGTCGCGATCGTCGCAGCGTTCCTGCTCCCCGCGATCGCCCACGGTGAGCTCTGGCAGGTCGTCGCCTCCGGCATCCTGACCGGCATCGGCATCGGCCTGGCGCTCGCAGCGTGCTCGAACGCGATCATCGAGAGCGTCCCGGCGAACCAGACCGGTGAGGCCATCAGCGCGAACACCGTCGTCCGGACCATCGGCTCGAGCGTCGGCACCGCGGTCATCGCGGCGCTGATCACCTCGCACAGCACGCCGCAGGGGCTGCCCACCGACGACGCGTTCACGATCGGCTTCTGGGCCTGCACCGGCGTCGCCGTCCTCGCGGTGCTCGCAGCGCTCGTCGCGCCGTCGATGCGCGCCCGCCGCGCGGCCGCGGTCGCGTCGGGGGTCACCGACTTCGACGAGGTCACGAAGTAGGGTCCTGCCGACCCGCCAGCCTGGAGGCCCGCCCCGCGTCACGACGCGAAGGCGGGCCTCCGTGCGTGGTCGGCTACCGGGCGGACTGCCCGAGCAGCGCGCTCAGGAAGCCGGACCACCGTCGCTGCCGGACGGGCCGCACGGCGCGCTGCGGCGCGGGGAACGCGACGTCGTGCAGGTTGTTCCGCTTCGAACCGTCCCAGTTCGCGAAGAGGTAGGCGCTGCCGAGCACCGACAGGCTGCGGACCGGAGCCCGGCGCCAGTCCCCCGCGCGCACGAAGTACCCCGAGTGCCCGGAGTGGATGTTGCGGATCACGGTGTCGACGTCGACGACGCCGGTCTCGGTGATGACGGCGGTGATGCCCGTTCGGTCTCGGGCGACGTACTCGATGATGTGTTCGGCCATGCTGCGCTCGTGCTCGGGGTCCACGTCCTGACACGGGAGGTGAGACCGCGCGCAGGACCCTGCCGGAACCCTCGTTGCTTCCGCAGCCAGGATACGTCGCCGTCACGCGATGTCGGCCGGGGTGCGCAGGACGGATCGGTCTGCCCTTGACCTCAACGACGGTTGAGGTCGTTGAATCCCGGCATGCGCATCACCACGGTCACCCTCCCCACCCGCTCCCTCGACGCCGTCGCCGCGTTCTGGCAGGCCCTCGACGCCCGGGTCGCGCAAGATGACGCCGCGGTCCGGGTCCGCGTCGGGCACACCGAGGTCGTCCACGTGGAGGCGGACTTCGACGGCGACCACCACCTGGCGTTCACGATCCCGACCGGCTCGTTCGACCAGGCGGACCGCTGGATCGGTGAGCGGGCCGCGGTGCTGACCCGCGACGGCGTCCGCGAGTTCGCGGGACCGGCCGGGTGGAACTCCCGCTCGGTGTACTTCGACGGGCCCGACGGACAGGTGCTCGAGTTCATCGAACGCCGTGACCTGACACCGGACCACGACGGCCCCTTCACCGTGTCGAGCATCACCGGCGTGAGCGAGGTCGGCGTGGTCACCACCGACGTGCTCCGGACGGCCGCGGAACTCGGGCGGAACGGCGTCGCTCCGTACGCAGCGGCACCGTCGCCGGCCTTCGCCGCCGTCGGGGACGTCCACGGCCTCCTGGTGCTCGTCGCGCCCGGTCGGCCGTGGCTGCCGACGACCGACCGCATCGCGGCCGACACGGCCGTCACGATCGACGGCGGCCTCGCCGCGCCGATCGAGCTCGGCCCCGGCAAGGTGCTCCGGTGACCACCTGACGCAACGGGAGGCCCGGTGCCAGCTGGCACCGGGCCTCCCGTTGCGTCAGTCGCCACGTCTCAGACGGTGACCGACTCGCCGTCGGCCAGCGTGACCAGCTCGGTGTCGGTGAGCTGCCCGGTGAACTGGGCGAAGGAGCCGCGGCCGACGTCGCTGAGCATGAGGTCGTGGATCTGCACCGCGCGGGAGGGGTGCACGGCGCGCACGAAGTCGACGAGCTCACCGAGCTTCGCCCACGGACCGGAGGTCGGGACCAGGAGGGTATCCACGGCGACCTCGGGCACGAAGTAGGCGTCACCCGGGTGGTAGACCGCGCCGTCGACGACGTAGCCGACGTTGCTCATCAGCGGGATGTCCGCGTGGATGACCGCGTGGTCACCGCCGACGACCTGCACGGCGAAGCCGGCGGCCTCGAACGTGTCACCCGGGGCGACGGTCGTGACGCGCCCGTCGTGGGAGCCGAGCTCGGCGGCGACGCTCGCCGGTGCCCAGACGCGGAGCTCGGGCCGGGCGTCGAGCGCTGCCGAGAGGATCGACGCGTCGAAGTGGTCGGGGTGGTCGTGCGTGACGAGGACCGCGGTGGTGGCGGCGACCAGGTCGGCGGAGTTCGGCGTGTACGCGCCCGGGTCGATCACCAGGGAGGTGCCGTCCTTGGTGAGCACGACGGTGGCGTGGGTGTACTTCGTGAGTTCCATGACTCCGAACCATACAGCTGCACTGTACAAATCTCCACAGGGAACCTGTACAGTTCCTCGTGTGGACACCCCTCGGACGTTCGGCCTCGACGATGCCAACGAGCTCCGCCGCGCCATCGGCGAGAGCGTCCGCGCGATCCGGCGCTCCGAGACGACGCCGGAGGGGCAGATCGAGGTGCTCGGGTTCCTCGCACGCGACGGCGCGTACAGCATCGCGGCACTGGCCCGACTGCGCCGCGTCCGGCACCAGAGCATGCGGGTGACGGTCGCGGATCTCGAGGCACTGGGGCTCGTCGAGCGCGCCCCGGACCCGGCCGATGCGCGCGGGGTGCTCGTGACCCTGACCGACGCCGGGCGCGCGATGATCGACGAGTCACGCACCCGACGGTCGACGCGCATCCTGACCGCCGCGGAGTCGGCGCTCACGCCGGCGGAACGCGAGGTGCTCGCGCGGGCGGCGGGAGTGCTCGACAAGCTGACGGCAGCGCTCGACCGCGACTGAGCACTCCGACCGTCAGCGGCGACCGCGGCCGTTCCCGAGCAGCACCACCCCGAACAGGACGATCACGGCGACCACCACCACGATGACGACGACCATCCCCGTCCCGTCGGTGGAGAACGTGTCCTCACAGTCCGGGTGGGCGGTGGCGCAGGACGCGAGCACCAGTGAGCTGACCATGGCTCAGTGAAGCACACGCGTAGGCTCCGAGCCATGCAGCAACCCACGGTCGAGGTGCTCCGCGCCTCGCGGTGGGAGCGCATCGCGAACCTCGTGATGGGCGCGGTGCTCGCGCTCATGGGCTTGAGCTCGCCGCTCCTCTTCGTCGTGCCGGGGTCGAGCGCACGCGTCTTCTGTGTCGTCCTCGGCGGCCTGCTCGCGATCGCCGGGATCGTGCTCACCGTCCGCGCAATCCGCGTGGCGGTCGTCCTGGACGTGGACGAACTCCGTTACACCGGTTTCTTCGCCTCGACGACGATCCCGAAGAGCGCCATCACCACCGTGCTCGACGACTGCACGGTCGAGTGGCGGAGTCCGGACGGTCGCGAACGACGGACCGCGCTCTGGGTCTTCCGCCCGGCGTACGTCGACGACGGGACGAAGTTCGCGCCGTACTGGCGCTGGCGTCGCGAAGGCCTGGTGCGCGTCCGCGAGTGGGCGGGCGCCCGGGCGGTCTGAGTCGGCACCCGAGGTGCGGGGCTTCCGCAACGGCATCCAACGCCGGTAGATTGTTGAACAACCCGGAGCGGCCCGACGACGACAGGAGTCCTCGTGACGACGATCGACCTGAACAGCGACCTCGGTGAGGGCTACGGCGTCTGGACGACGGGCGACGACACCGCGATGCTCGACGTCGTCTCGAGCGCCAACATCGCCTGCGGCTTCCACGCCGGCGACCCGACGATCATGCTCGCGACCTGCCGAGCAGCAGCGGACCGTGGCGTCGCGGTCGGGGCACACGTCGCCTACCGCGACCTCGCCGGCTTCGGTCGCCGTCCGGTCTCCGTCACGCCGGACGAACTCCACGCCGACGTCGTCCACCAGCTCGGCGCGATGCTCGCGACCGCGCACGTCGCCGGCACGCGCGTCACGTACGTCAAGCCGCACGGCGCGCTCTACAACACCGCCTGCGCCGACCCGGTCCAGGCCGAGGCCGTCACCCGGGCGATCGCCGACGTCGACCCGACCCTGGCGGTGCTCGCGCTGCCCGACTCCGAGCTCCTGCGGGCTGCCGAGCGCCACGGGCTCCGCGCCGTCAGCGAGGCCTTCGCCGACCGCGCTTACGAACCCGACGGGTCGCTCGTCGCCCGCAGCCGCCCCGGATCGGTCCTGCACGACCCGGACCAGGTCGCATCGCGCGTCCTGCGCATGGTCACCGACGGCGTCGCAACCGCCGTCGACGGCTCCGAGGTCCGGGTCCGGGCCGACTCGGTCTGCGTGCACGGCGACTCTCCCTCCGCCGTCGCGATGGCGCGAGCGATCCGCATGCTGCTGACCGAAGCCGGAATCACGATCGCGCCCTTCGCGCCCGCCGACCTTGCGGGACCGGCCGCGCCGTGACGCCGGACGTCCGTCCCGCCGGCGGTGCCGCACTGCTGGCCACCTTCGACTCGCTCGACGCAGTCGTCGCGTTCCGCAGGGGCCTGCCCACACACGGCCTGCCGGGCGTGACGGAGGTCGTCTCCGGCGCGAGGACACTGCTCGTCCGCTACGACCCCGCCCACACGGACGCGGCCCGGCTCCGGGCCGCCCTGGCGTCCGTCGTCCCGGCGCCGTCCGCGGTCGTCCCGGATGCCGCCGACCCGGATGCCGTCGACCCGGATGCCGCCGGCCCGGTCGTCGTCCCCGTGACGTACGACGGCGACGACCTCGACGCCGTCACGTCGGTCACCGGCATGTCCCGCGAGGAACTCGTCGCCTGGCACACGGGCCAGGTCTGGACGAGCGCGTTCTGCGGCTTCGCCCCCGGGTTCAGCTACCTGACCGGCACTGCGACGCCACTCCACCTGCCCCGCCGCACCACCTCGCGCACCGCCGTCCCGAGCGGTGCCGTCGCACTGGCCGGCGAGTTCAGCGCGGTCTACCCGCGGACCTCCCCCGGTGGCTGGCAGCTCATCGGCCGCACCGACGTCGCGATGTGGTCGCTCGACCAGGACCCGCCCGCGCTGGCCCCGGCCGGCACCCGGATCCGCTTCGTCGAGGCCGACGCATGAGCGCACTCACCGTGGTGCAGGTCGGGTTCGGCGCGACGACGCAGGACCTCGGTCGGCCCGGTTTCAGCGACATGGGCCTGGGCGCGGCCGGTCCAGCCGACCGGGCATCCGCCGCGCTCGCCAACCGCATGGTCGGCAACCGTCCCGGAGCAGCCGTCCTGGAGGCCGTGCTCGGCTCCGTCGCGCTCCGTTCCGACTCGCACGTGGTCGCCGCCGTCACCGGGGCCGAGTGCCCGGTCGAGGTCGAGCAGGCGGATGGTCGGGTCCGCGGTTGCGCCTCCTACGAGGTCATCGCGCTGGAGCCCGGCGACACCCTGCGCGTCGGCGTCCCGGCCACCCGGCTCCGTGCGTACCTCGCCGTCCGGGGTGGCTTCGCGGTCGAGCCCGTGCTCGGCAGCCGCTCGTGGGACTCCCTCGCGCAGCTCGGCCCGGCTCCCCTGACGATCGACGACGTGCTCCCCGTCGGGGCGGACGCCGACACGTGGCCGATCGTCGACGCGGTCCCGCCACCGCTCGAGCCGTGGCCGTGGGAGCCCGTCGTCCTCGACGTGACGCCCGGCCCCCGCGACGACTGGTTCACCCCGGAGTGGCGTGCGACCCTCACCGGGCAGGACCACCACGTCAGCGCGGACAGCGATCGCGTCGGGGTGCGCACCACGGCCTCGTCGCCGCTCGTCCGCACCGTCACGCACGAGCTCCCGAGCGAGGGCGTCGAGACCGGCTCCCTGCAGGTCCCTCCGGACGGCTTCCCCGTGCTGTTCCTCGCCGACCACCCGGTGACCGGCGGCTACCCCGTCGTCGCCGTCCTCACCCCCGAGTCCGTCGATCGCGCCGCCCAGCTCCGCCCGGGCGACGTCGTCCGTTTCCGCATCACCTACTGCGACATCGCCCCCTGAGAAAGGTGTTCCCCATGGCAACGACCGTGTTCCTCGAGGTCCGACTCCGCGACGACCTCGCCGCCGAGACCATCGAGTCCGCCATCCGCGAGACGCTCGCGCAGACCGCCGCGTTCCCGGGCAACGAGTCACTCGAGGTCCTGGTCGACGACGCCGACCAGGACCGGCTCGTCGTCCTCGAGGTCTGGGAGTCGACCGCCGCGCACGACGCCTACGTCGCGTGGCGGGCGACGCCGGAGGGCCGCGCCGAGGCGCTCGCCGCGATCCTCGCCGAGCCACCCGTGACGCGCACGTTCGAGCGGACGATCACGCTCCCCTGACGAATCGGGTCCGTCTGCTGTTCAGAGCGCGAGCGCCCAGTCGAGCTGCGGCGTTTCGAAGACGCTCTGGAGTGCGCCCCGCTCGTCCGCTCCGATCCCGAGGGCCTGTGCTTCTGCGTCCCACAGCGTGACTGCCCGTGCGACGCGACGCACAACGTCGCGAGCCGGTGCGGATCTGAGCCGGAACGCTCCTGCGACCTCGATGAGATGGGACAGCTGACGGTCGGTGGGATCGTCCTTGTCACTGATCCTTCGCGAGTCGATCACGCCTCGTTGTCGACTCGGGTTGACGTCGAAGAGCGGTGACAGTCGCCATCCGGTTCCGTCGTGGAGGAACGCGTGGTTCCGCCAGTGATCGTCGACGTTGTTGATCAGCACGGTCAGCGCGATGCGCCCGAACATCTCCTGCAGGTCCGCGACCGGCTCGACACTCCATTCCGCGATCGTGTCCGCGAAGTCCTCGTAGGTCTCACGAGAGCCGTTGTCGTGAGTTCCGAGGCCGAGCGCGGTGCGGCCCGACATGTAGCCGAGACGAACGCCGCCACCGTCGCGGTCGAACCGCTCGGACACGAGGACTGCCCTGCCTGCTCCCGACGGCGCGATCGACCACCGCGGGGTACGCAGACCCGCCGCTGCAGCGATGGAGAGGGCGACACCTTCCCAGCGCTCGACGTCGAAACGGCCGTCTTTGGAGTGCGGCAGCTTGGCGATCGCAAGGCGGCCGTCGCCTGTGACGACGTTCGCCTTCGGTCGCGCGCCGCCTGGGGACGTCGCCACGTCGTTGAGGTAGGCGATGTCCTCGTCCGTCGCCTCGTCGTCCTCGTACCGCTGTGCCGTGTCGACGATCCGCTGCAGGTCGTGCAGGTTCGCGACTCCGGCCTCACTCGAGAGCCATCCACCGTCGTCGCGGAACCGCAGTGCCCCGATCCGTGTGTGATCAGCAACACCCAGGAGGTAGTCGAACTCGCCGAGGCGAGCGGGGAGCGCGTCGTCGTGCTGGCGCCGCCGCGCGTTGTCCGCCCGGATGATCTTCTGACCCCAGTCGTCCGGTGCCGCATCGCTGAACGCCCCGGGCAGGGTCTGGTTCTCAGCGGCGTAGGTCCGCCCCCATCGGAGGGGAAGGTCCGGCGAGATCCGCCAACCACCACCCCGCAGCCACGGCTCGTCGTACTCGAACGACGACGATGCGAGCGCGCGCCCTCCCATGAAGGACGGGCGCAGGGTCCCGACCCTCCGGTCCCCCGCCGCATCGGTGGTCCAGACCTCGACCTCATGGGCGGTCACAGCACGCCACCGCTGCTCAGCAGGTCGTCGATCCGCGCTCGAGCCGCTTCGTTCCGATAGGGATCGATCCCGTCGATCGCGGCGTCCGCGATACCGAGCGCACCCAACACGGCGAACAGCGAATCGATCCGGCCACCCTCGCCCGCCTCGATCGCCCGCAGGGTCTGCCTGGTCACCGCCGCCCGCTCAGCGAGTTCCGCTGCCGACAGACCGTTCACGGCTCGCCATCGCCTGATGTTCTCTCCGAAGGCCACGAGCTGACGGCGGCGACGAGGTGATGTGCGCTGGACCATGACGACCTCCTGGTACCAAATCATGCCAGAATGTGCTCATATTGGCAGGTTTTTCTGCCACATCTGCAAGAACGGCGGTTACTGCGAGAGCAGGACTGCGCGGGCGAGGTAGAGGTCGCGGAGCAGCGCAGCCTCGGCCGCGTGGTGCACCAGCTCGTCGACGACGTGCAGCACGAGCGACCGCTTCGAGCTGTCGCCGTACGGTCCGGCCACGGCACCGATCGGCTCGTCGGCCGCCACGCCGAGCCCGCGAGCCAGTCCGAGGAAGCGTTCGGTCGCGAGTTCCACGGCGGCCAGCGCGGTCGCCGCCGAGGTCGAGGGCGCCAGTGCCGGCGCGCCCGCCGGGTCGGCCCCGAGCCAGGCCCAGTTCCGTTCCTCACCGAGCGTGTGGGCGATGTGGTCGAGACGCCAGCGGATCGTGACCTCGGCGTTGCCGGGGATCGGTTCCCACGCCCACTCGTCGTCGTCGAGGGTCGTCATCCGGTCCGCGAGCCGCTGCGACGCGTACTCCACGAGTTCGACGATGTCGTCCTGTGCGCTGGCCATGGTCCATCTTGCGGCGGCGGCAGGCTCAGCGCGAGTGCTCCCGGGCCTCCATCGCGTCCCACGCGAAGCTCGCGAGCCAGTGCGTGGAGTAGTACTCCTCGCCGACGCTCGCTTCGAGGCCGGACGCGAGCAGACGGTCGGCAGCGTCATCGAGCAGACCGACGAGCTCGGCGCTGTCCGAGCCCGCCAGCGCGTCCGCGATCCGTCGCGCCGAACCGGCACGGGAGAGGTCGAGGCCGAAGAGGTGCACCTGCTGCGGGTCGTTCTCGTCCACGACCACGGTGGAGCTCAGGACCGAGTCTCCGGAGCGGACCTCGGCGAAGAAGCCCCGAGCCCATGGTGCGAACTCCGCCGCCGGCAGCACCGCGCGCATCAGATCGGCCTCGGCGAGCCCGGCGGACAGGAAGTCGTGGCCGCTGCGCTCCCAGGCGAAGGGCCATCCGGTGTCGTCGCCGAACCAGGCTCGGGCCGTGCGCTCGATCGTCGCCGCCAGGTCGTCCCGGCCGAGGGAACGAGCGGCCTCGAGCACGAGCAGCAGCCCGAACGCGGAGTTCGCGTGCACCCCGTGCCGGACCGCGTGCGCTGCGCCCGAGACCCACCGGGTGACGAGGTCCTCCAGTACGTCGACCACCGGGACGAACCCGGGCGCGAGTGCCCGGATCGCGGGGACCTCTGACGTGGTGACCTCGGCCGCGAGCCGCATCAGCCATGCCCAGCCGTACGGACGCTCGTAGTGCGGGGTCTGCCGGAGGTAGGCGGCTTCCGTCGCGAGGTGGTCCGCGCTCAGGTGGGCCTGCAGGACGGGGACGAGCCGGGCCTCCAGGGTGGGCGTCAGCCCGAACGCGACCAACCGCGCGGCGAGCCAGTGCATGTGGACCGACGAATGCCAGTCGTAGGAGGTGGCGAAGGCCGGGTGGAGCTCGACGGGCAGCGCGCGGTCGTCCGGACCAGAGGTGGTGTGGTGCGCGGCGTAGGGGTACTCGCGGGTGGTGTTGTCGGCGGCGACGGCCGCGAAGCGGTCAGCCCAGGCGGCGCGTGCGAGATCAGAATGCGACAAGGTACATGACTCCGGTGTTGACGACGAGCAGGATGGCGGCGGTCGGGATCTGCGCCTTGATCGGGCCGTACTTGTCGCGCATCTCCAGGAGCGCGGCCGGCACGAGGTTGAAGTTCGCGGCCATCGGCGTGACCAGGGTGCCGCAGAAGCCGGCGAGCATCCCGATGGCGAAGATCGCAGCGGGGTTGCCGTCGAAGCCCTGCACCAGGACCGGCCAGCCGATCGCGGCGGTCATGATCGGGAACGCGGCGAACGCGTTGCCCATGATGATCGTGAACAGCGCCATGCCGAGGCAGTAGACGACGACCGCCGCCAGGAGCGAACCGCCGGGCAGGACCGACTTGATGATCGTCCCGACGGCGTCCCCCACGCCGGCCTGGGTGAAGACGATGCCGAGGGTCGAGAGCATCTGCGGCAGGAGGGCTGCCCAGCCGATCGCCTGCAGGAGCCGGCCGCCTTCGCGGATCGGGGTGGCGACCTTCGGCGGGCGCAGGATGAACACGGCGACGACCACCGCGAGGACCGAGCCGATGCCGAGGCCGGTCAGCGTCGCGCTGCCTTCGGCCAGGAGCGGCTTCCCGCGGAAGGAGACGAGCGGGCCCAGGGTCGCGACGAGCACGGCGACCACCGGCACGACGAGCGCGGGGATGAACAGGCGGTTGCCGAAGCGGCTGGCGAACGTCGCGCGCTCGTCCGCCGTCGTGGTCGCGAGGACGCTGGTGCTGGCACCCCCGCTGCTCGGTCGTGCGGTCACGCCCGTCGGCTCCGCGGGACCGGTCTCGGCGCCCGTGCCCGCGCCGGGGATGCTCGCGACCCGGGTGCGACTCGGTGCGCCGCCCCGCGCCGTCGTCCCCGTGAAGCCGAGCCCGGCGAGCGCCACCATGACCAGGACGGCGACGCCGAGCGCCCACGCCGGAGCGGTCTTCGCGGCGACGAACGTGCCGTAGAAGAAGGACAGGCCGAGGATGCCCCAGAACGCCGCGTTGCCGAGGCGCTTGGCGTGCGTGGTGTCGGTGACGATGAGGACCGCGACGGCGATGAAGAACGCGCCGATGAGCCAGTAGAGCCATTCGCTGGTGATCATGCCGGTGCTCCTGCCGTGGCGGGTTCGCGGACGTCGGCGGCCATCTTGTCGAGCCGGCGGTCGAACAGCAGGAGCCGCGTGCCGTGGACCAGGAGCGCGGCGACGCCCGTCGGGATCGCCCAGAGCGCGAGGTCGATCGGCTCGAGCGCCAGGTCGTACGTCGAGTCGACGAACGTCGTGATGAGCAGGATCGACCCCACCGCGACGAAGACGTCCTCACCGAAGAACACCCCGACGGTGTCCGACGACGCCGAGAAGCCCTTGATCTTCTCGCGCATCCGGTCGTCGAGGCGCCCGTACTTCTTGATGGCGGCGCCCTCGGCCATGGGGTGGACGAGCGGTCGGACGGTCTGCGCCGGGCCACCGATGCTCGTGAGGCCGACGGCGGCGGTGATCTGCCGCACGGCGAGGTACGCGGCCAGGATCCGGCCGGTCGTGAGCTTGCCGAGCTTCGCGATGAGCCGCTTCGCCTGGTCCTGCAGGCCGTAGCGCTCGATCAGGCCGATGACGGGCAGCACGAGGGCGAAGGTCGTGACGGACCGGCTGGAGGCGAACCCGTTGCCGAAGGCATCGAGGATGCCGACGGGGCCGATGCCGCCGATGGCCGCCGTCACGATGCCCGCGACGGTGACGACGAGGAGCGCGTTGACGCGCAGCGCGAAGCCGACGATGACGACGGCGACGCCGATGAGGACGAACATGCGGGACAGTCTGGACCGCATTGTTCAACAATCACAAGACCCCCACGGGATCTGTAACACGGCGGTCACACGAGGTACCCCGGTGGAGGACCCGCGACGATGCCGTGTCAGGATCGGGGCATGACCCGAACCGTCGGCGGCGCCGAGTCCACCGCATCGCGACTCCGTTCGATGATCGCTTCGGGCGACTTCCTGCCGGGAGCGCAGCTGTCCGAGGAACGGTTGAGCGACCAGCTCGGGGTCTCGCGGAACACCCTGCGCGAGGCCTTCCGGCTGCTCGTGCGCGACCGCCTCGTGGAGCACGTGTTCAACCGCGGGGTGTTCGTGCGGCGACTGAGCTCGTCGGACGTCGTCGACCTGTACGCGGCGCGGCGGGTGCTCGAGGAGGCCGCGGTCCGGGCGTGCACGCCGTCGTCCACGGCGCTCGCGGACGCGGCTGCAGCGGTCACCGCCGCACGCGATGCCGCTGCCGCCGGGGACTGGCGAGCGGTCGGCACCGCGGACATCGCCTTCCACTCGGCGCTGGTGCGGGCGGTCCCGAGCGAGCGGATCTGGGGGCTCATGGACGGGCTGCTCGCCGAGATGCGGTTGGCGTTCCTCACGACCGAGGACCCGGCAGCGTTCCACGCGCAGTTCGTGGACCGGAACGAGGCGATCGTCGCCGCGCTGCGCGCCGGTGACGCCGCGACCGCGTCCGCCCTGCTCGCCGACTACCTCGACGACGCGGAGCGGACGCTGCGGTCCGCGGCCGCGAGCACCGACTGACCGACCGTCCGGGTCACGCCTGGTCGGGCACCGTCACGATGCGGTTCTGGTAGGCCCACACCACCGCCTGCAGCCGGGACCGCACCCCGAGCTTCGGGAGCATCCGCGCCAGGTGCGACTTCACGGTGGAGACCTCGAGCACGAGTTCGGCGGCGATGTCCTCGTTCGACATCCCCTGTGCCAGCAGCAGCAGGACCTCGCGTTCCCGGGCGGTCAGGACGCCGTCGGCGCGGTCCCCCGCGACGGGTCGCAGGCTCCGTCGGGACACGAACTCGCGGAGCACCCGGCGCGTGAGGGCCTGGTCGAGGGTGCCGTTGCCCGCGGCGACCTGCCGTACGGCATCGACGATGGTGTCCGGGTCGGCGTCCTTCAGCAGGAACCCGGACGCGCCGGCCTCGAGCGCCCCGAACACGTAGTCGTCCAGGTCGAAGGTGGTCAGCATCAGCACCGGGACCGCCGGGTCCGCGTCCGGTCCGCACAGGATCCGGGCGAGCTCGATGCCGTTCCGCACCGGCATCCGGATGTCCAGGCAGGCGACGTCGGGTCGGATGGCGCGCGCGAGTGCGAGCGCCTCGCCGCCGTCGGCGGCGACGCCGACGACCTCGATGTCGGGCTCCGCGTCGAGGAGCGCCGTGACCCCGGCGCGGACGAGGGGCTGGTCGTCAGCGACCAGGACGCGGATCACGAGACCACCTCGGCACCGTCGGTCGCCCCGTCGGGTGCGGGAGGGGCCTCCCGTCCGAGCGTCAGCGTCACCAGCCATCCGCCGGTGGCGGTGGGACCGGCCTGGAGGCTCGCCCCGACCAGTTCTGCCCGCTCGCGCATCCCCCGCAGGCCGTTGCCGCCCGCTGGTGAACTGCCGACTGCCGGGACGACGGCCGGTGCGTTCTCCACCCGGATCAGGACCCGGGACGGGTCGCGGTCGTCGACGACGACGGTGCAGGCGGCGGACGGGGCGTGCATGGCCGCGTTGGCCAGGGCCTCCTGGACGGTCCGGTACGCCGCGAGCTGGGCGAGCGGGCCGATGCCCTCGGCCAGTGGGCGGGCCCCCGGGAGGACGTCGATCCGCACCTCGCTGCGGTACCGGGCGCGCTCGACCAGGTCCACGATGCCCGCGACGGTCTCCACCGCCTGTTCGGCCGGGGTGTCGTCCCGGAGCAGCCCGACCAGGCGACGCAGGTCGTCGAGCACGGCGGTGCTCTGCTCGCGGACCTGACGCACCCCCTCGTGCGCTCGTTCCGGTTCGGTGTCGATCTGCCGGTCGATGACGGCCGACATCAGCGCGATGCCGGACAGGTGGTGGGCCGCGATGTCGTGGAGCTCGCGCGCCATCGCCGCACGCTCCCGGGACACGGCGGCGTCCACCAGGGCGTCCTGTTCGCGGCCGACGGCGGTCGCCTCGGCCGCGCGGGCGGTGCGCACTTCGCGGCGGGAGCGGACGAGCAGGGTGACCAGGAGCGGGAGCCCGACGGCCCCGACCGCCTGCAGGACCCCCTGCCCCGCTGACGTCGAGATGCCCTGCACGGGGTTCGACCGACCGGCCCCGCTCGCGACGAAGAACAGGATCGACTGCCCGACGACGACCAGGAGCGCCGCGCCGATCAGCGTCGCCCAGAGCCGGGCGACGGGCACGCGGAGGGACACCAGGACGACGGCGACGACGACGGGCAGGGCGGTCAGCCCGAAGAGGGCGAAGGCCTGCGGGGCGAGCACGGCGACCGGTACCGGCAGCGCTGCGACCGTCAGGAGCGTCGTACGTGGAGCCCGACGGGCGGCGAGCAGGGCGGCCGACTGGGCGAGCAGCCCGACGGCGAGGACGGACCACGGGATGCCGAGCGGTGCCGGGACCAGGGTGCCGAGGCCGGCGCCGTCGGGGTCGGCGGCGTCGAGCGGGGGCAGACCGAGGAGCAGGCCGATGGCGACGACGGCGGTGCCGACGGCGACGAGGACGTCGAGACGTCGCTCGCGCGGCTCAGCGGGTGCCATCGTCCGATCCTACGAGGACGCTGCGCTCGGCGGGCAGGCCGGCGCGGGCGGCGCGGGCGCTCCGTCGGACCACGGCGACGTCGTGGCCGAGACGACCACGGGTCACCACGATCAGCACGCCCGCAGCGACCGTGGACAGGATCGCGAGCCCGGTCATCATGGTGCCCGCGGTCATCCCCGGGTACATGTCCGCCCAGAACGTCGTGATCGTGTTGTTCACGCCGACGTGCAGCAGCAGCGCGACCGGCAGGCTCTGGCCGGTCTTGTTGAACACCCAGGTCATGACGACGTTGAAGGTGATCGTGAAGGCCGCGAAGACGAGCGGCTCGCTCCAGTGCGCATCCGGCCAGCCGCCCCAGTCACTGAGGTACAGCGGCATGTGCCACAGCGCCCAGACCGGACCGAGGACCGCGGCGGAACCGAGCGCGCCGAACCGGTCCTGCAGGCGGGGCAGGGCGAAGTCGCGCCAGCCGGGCTCCTCGGACAGTCCGGTCGTGAACAGCTGCACGACCAGCCCGGGCACGACGGCCGCGAAGGCCAGGGCCGACGGCACACGGACGTCCCCGTCGGCGAACGGCAGCCCGGAGAGGACGATCAGCGCGGGCACCACGACCAGCGCCAGGGCGTACCAGTACCAGGCGACGCGCCAGCGCCAGAGCCTGCCGACCCAGCGGCGCAGGCCCGGGCGGCCGTCGGCGATCGCGGTCACCAGGAACGCGCTCCCGAGCGGACCGACGAGCGCTCCGGGCAGGACCCCGGTGAACTGGGCGCTCCCGAGGAACTCCGGGAAGTGGAGGTCCCACACACCGAGGCCGTGCGGGGAGAGGACGTACGGGATCCAGGCCAGCCAGCTCAGGCCGAGCGCGAGGGTGAAGAACGACTCGAGCGGATGCCGGGAGATCACGCCGCGGGCGCCTCCCACGGGTCGCGGTGCGGTGCCGGCAGTGGGCCGGACTTCGGTGGTGTTCGTCATGTCCTCGACGCTAGGGAGCGCCCGACGGCGGCACGACCGACGGAAGGAGGCACCTGGCGGAGTTGCATCGAAAGACGCAGACCCGCGCTCCACACGACGAGGAGTTGTGTATGTCAAACATCACCGGCAGTATCGGAGCATTCCGGCGAGGGGCGCCGGCTGTGGGAGGCAACGATGAAGACACTGCGCATGAACGAGAAGTGCACGACCGCGGTGGTCGCGGCGCTGACCGCGGGGTTGTGTGCCTCGCTGCTCGGCGCGACGCCGGCTTCGGCAGCGACCAACTCCGACCTCGAGACGTATCTCTCCGTGGACAACGCGAACATGCAAGCCGCCGACCTCGAGCGAGGTCTCGGCCTCATCGACCAGATCCCGGAGCACGTACTGTTGTCTGGAGACAATGCGCTTCGAGCATGGCTCGGAGAAACTCATCCAGAACTCCTCCGAGGGACGCAAGCGGACATCGTCGGATGTGCCGGAGCGATTGCGTGGCTCATCGCCTCGACCGCAATCCCAGTGGCAAAGATCCTCAAGATCAAGAGACTGATCGACACGCTCGGTGGCGTCACGAAAGCAGTGCGGATCTTCTGGGGCGCGTCGTTCAGCTGGGAGAAGATCAACGCGCTGGGCGGGGCGGCAGCAGCGCTCGGCGCTGAACTCATCGGCATCACCGCTGTCAAGCAGAAGTGCTTCTCGTGAAGCGCCGGAAGCCGGTGATCATCCTCATCTGTGGCGTGTGCGCCACGACGGCCGCCTTTCTCTTCACCGAGCCCGCTTTCGCCGGAATGGTCCTCATGGCCACGCTCTTCTACGCCGCCTTCTCGAAGCCGATCATCGGCAGCACGCAGGTGCCGGTCAACGCCAGGATCACCGTCGATGAGGTTCGGCACTATCGCGAGCAGCATCCCGGGTCCACCATCAGCGAGGCGGCGGCGGCCGTCGCCCGACGATGACTGTGAAGGAGAACACCGGCATCGTCGGTTCGACGTGGGGCGCTGTCCGCGGCTTGCGAGCCGCTGGCCGCGTCAGACTCCCGAGGTCAGGCGCGCGCCGCGGGCACGGCACCACCCCAACCTGACCAGTACGGGTACGCGACCCGCACTGGGAGCGCCGACGCCCGGTCGGTGACGTACGCGATCCTGCCGTCGGCCGACCGCGCCAGCCACAGGTGCTGCGCGGCACTCGTCGACGTCGCGGTCGTCACGAGCTCGATCAGGTACTGCCCCGTCGGCACGACGAACTGCGCCGACTGCTCCGAGTCGAGCAAGGTCGAGAACCGTGACGACGCCGTCGCCCCCGTCGACGTGTTCGTCACGGTCACCGTGGCGCCGCGCAACCGCGGGTCCGGCGCACGATCGGCCGAGTTCGCGAACACCTCCAGGTCGTAGGTGCTGTGCACGTAGTGCGTCGACAGGGTCACCTCCGACGCCGACGCCGCACCCCGCTGCTGCACGACGAGCGTCTTCCAGTGCGCCGGTTCCGCGTCACGCGAGTCGTAGGCGGAGATCGTGTACTGCCCCGACCCGAGTCCGACGAACTCGTAGCGCCCGGCAGCGTCGGACGTCGTCTGGAACACCTGCCACGTGTCGGTCTGGTTCGCCGCGGTCACGGTCTTCCCGGCGAGCGCCCCCGCCGGCCCCACGATGGCACCGCGCACGGTGGCGCCGACGCTCAGCCCGAGCGTGGAGCTCGTCGTCGCACCGGTGACGACGGCGACGCCGGTCCGCCGGGCGGGTGCCGGTGTGGCGGCCCCTTGCGACGGGATCGTCCTGGTGGTGACCGTCACGGTCTGCGGGCTGGTGATGCCCCCGAGCACGACCCGCCCGTGCGCGTCGGTCAGCCCGTCGGCGTCGATGCCCCGGATCCCGAGCGCGGCGACCTCCACGCCGGCGAGGCCGACCGGCACCCCGTCGGCATCCGTGAGCTGCACGGAGACCGAACCGACGGCAGCCGGAGCGGCGATCGCAGTCGTCGGCGTCAGCAGGCCGACGGCGAGCGCGGCGGCCACCAGGCCGCTCGCAGTGAGCAGTCGCTTCATCGCAGGTCCCCGATCCCGGGCGGGCACGGCGCCTGCCACGTGCGATGAACTGTGCACCCTCGGCGGTCGCTCTGCACGCCGTCCGCGCGAGACGGATTCAGCCGCGCAGGAGTGACCCGACCGCGTCCACCACGATCTGCCGACGCCGGGCCGGCACGACTGCCTGCACCAGGGTGTCGAACTCCGGGGTCGTGGCGTCCCAGAAACCGGCGAGGTGGACGACCAGACCGAGGAGCACCGCCGGACGGTGGGAGCGCGGGAGCACGCCCGCCCGCTGCGCGTGCTCGACGGCGGCGACCGCCTCGGCGTTGCTGCTGACGATCGCCTCGAGCGGGTTGCCCTGCTGACGCTCGAGCCGGTACCAGGTCGCCAGGCGCGGCACCCACGGGCGACGGGCGTAGGAGTCGAAGAGGCGCCCGGCGTACCCCGGCAGGTCGTCGGTGTCGATCGGCACCTCGGTCAGCGTCTCGGTGACCGTCTGCGTGATGAGCGCGTCGAACAGTCCCTCCTTGCTGCCGAAGTAGTGGAAGATCTGCGCCTTGTTGCTCGACGACGCCGCGGCGATGCGTTCGATCCGGGCGCCGGTGAGCCCGACCGCTGTGAACTCGTCACGCGCGGCGAGCAGGAGCTTCGCACGCATGGCGTCGGCAGCGGGGGGCGTGAAGCTGGCCATGTGCACAACGGTATCGACCCGCCGGTCGCGGTGGGCGCTCCGGTCGCGACCAGGACGCGGACTGGAGGCCCGGTGCCAGCTGGCACCGGGCCTCCAGTCCGCCTCGTCCCGCGTTGAGGGCCTAGTGTTCGAACGTGCGCACCGAACCACGTCACTGGTTCCTCGCCCGGGACGAACGCGGCAACCTCGCCACCGACGTCCACGCCGGCGGGGGCGACGCGCTGCCGTGGTCCGAGGGCAACATGGTCCGGCCGCTGGTGCACGGCGCCCCGTACTTCGAACGCATCCATGCCGAGCTGGCCGCGCTGGCACCCGGCGACCGCGTGTGGTTCACGGACTGGCGCGGCGACGCCGACGAGCGCCTGCTGCCCGACGGCCCGACGATCGGCGACCTGCTCGCCGAGCGGGCCCGAGCCGGCGTCGAGGTCCGCGGGCTCATCTGGCGGTCGCACGGCGAGCGGGTGTCCGCGTCGCTCAGTGCCCTGGCGAACGAGCTGCTCGGCCGGAAGATCAACGACGCCGGCGGCGAGGTGCTGCTCGACCAGCGGGTCCGCGTGTTCGGGTCGCACCACCAGAAGTTCTTCGTCATCCAGCACCGCGACGACCCGTCCCGTGACGTGGCGTTCGTCGGCGGGATCGACCTGTGCCACAGCCGACGGGACGACGCCGCGCACCAGGGCGACCCGCAGCCCGTGTCGATCGACGCCCGGTACGGCCGGCGACCGTCGTGGCACGATGCGTCCATGGAGCTCCGTGGGCCGGTGGTCGCGGACGTCCTGGCGGTCTTCGCCGAACGGTGGGACGACCCGACCCCGCTCGACCGGAGCCTGCCGTACCGGATGCTGCTGCAGCGCCTCACCCGGATGCCCCGCCGACCCGAACCGCTGCCGGAGCGGACTCCCCCACCGCCGCCGGCCGGCGAGCACGCCGTGCAGCTGTTGCGGACGTACGGGGTGAAGCGGCCGCCGTTCCCGTTCGCTCCCGAGGGCGAGCGGAGCATCGCGCGCGCCTACGGCAAGGCGTTCCGCACCGCGGAGTCGCTCATCTACATCGAGGACCAGTACCTCTGGTCGAAGGAGATCGCGACCGGCATCGCCGAGGCCCTCGAGCGGAACCCGCAGCTGCGGGTGATCGTGCTCGTGCCGCGGTACCCGAACTCCGACGGCGTGCTCGGTGGACCGCCGGCGCGGCTCGGGCAGATCGAGGCGATGCGCACACTCCGCCGGACCGCCGCGGACCGGGTCGGCGTCTTCGACCTGGAGCACGAGTCCGGCAGGCCGATCTACATCCACGCGAAGGTGTGCGTCGTCGACGACCAGTGGTTCACCATCGGGTCGGACAACTTCAACCGCCGGTCGTGGACGTCCGACAGCGAACTGACCTGCGCCGTCGTCGACACCGCGTCCGGCGACGAGTCGGCGGCGCGGGACCTGCGGCTCGAGCTCTGGGCCGAGCACCTGGCGACGACGCCCGACGACGAGCGGCTCCGGGGATCGAGCGCGGAGCTCCTGGCGCTGTGGCGATCGACGGCGCGCGCACTCGACCACTGGCAGGAGGACGGGCAGCCAGGACCCCGACCGCCCGGTCGCATCCGGCAGCACGAGCCGGAGTCGGTCTCCGCGTTCCAGCGGCTGTGGGCGCGGCCCGCGGCAGCGCTCGCGGTCGACCCGGACGGGCGGCCGCGGTCCCTGCGCGGGACGACGCGGTTCTGACGGTGGTGTCCCCCGAGACCGGTCACTCCTGGAACGTCGCACGGTAGGCGGTCGGCGACGTCCCGATGATCGCGCCGAAGTGCCGGCGCAGGTTCGTGTCGGAGCGCAGGCCCGTCGCCTCGGCGATCTGGGTGACGCTGAGGTCGGTCCGCTCGAGGAGCTCGCGCGCGTGGTCGATGCGGGCACGGAGCACCCACTGCATCGGGGTGATCCCGGTGTCCGCGGTGAAGCGCCGCGAGAACGTCCGGGGCGAGACCGTCGCCCGGCGCGCGAGCGTCGTCAGGGTCAGGTCGTCCTGCAGGTGGTCGAGCGCCCAGGCCCGCGTGGCCGCGAAGACGTCGCCGAGCGGTTCCGGGATGCTCCGCGGGACGTACTGCGCCTGGCCGCCGCTCCGGTACGGGGCGCTGACGAGCCGTCGTGCGACGTGGTTCGCGAGCGCGACACCGTGGTCCTGCCGGATGAGGTGCAGGCAGAGGTCGAGCCCGCTCGCCGCACCGGCGCTCGTGAGCACCGCGTCCGCGTCGACGAAGAGCACGTTCTCGTCCACCTCGACCGCCGGGTACCGGTCCTGCAGGACGTGCGTGTAGTGCCAGTGCGTCGTCGCGCGACGCCCGTCGAGCAACCCGGCGGCGGCGAGGGTGAACGCGCCGGTCGAGATGGCGGCGATCCGGGCACCGCGCTCGTGTGCGGTACGCAGTGCGGCGATCACGGCGGCGGGCGTCGTCGTGTCGGCGGGGTTCCGGTACCCGGGCACGAGCACCGTGTCCGCCCAGGTGAGGGTCTCGAGGTCGTGCGCCACGGCGTAGGCGAGCCCGTTCCACCCGTCCACGGTGCCTGCTCGTTCCCCGCAGACCCGGACCTCGTAGGGCATGCTCGGTCGCTTCGCGAAGACGTGCGCCGCGATCCCGACGTCGAGCGCCTTCGCTCCGTCCAGGACGAGCACGGCCACGCGGTGGTCGCGGACGGTGTTCACGGTGGCGAACCTAGCGCGCATCGAGCACCTGTCGGGACCGCGACGCGACGACGGTCGCCACGACGAGCACGACCAGGACGACGCCGGCCGACGCGGCGTACACCGCACGGTACGGGTCCGGCAGGGTCCCGAGTCCCGCGATGAGGAGCCCGGCCAGCACCGCGCCGACGCGGCGGGTGTTCGTGAACAGGCCGGACGCCAGCCCGGGACTCGGGAAGACGTCCTGGAAGACGGTCAGGCCGACGCCGGCGACGGTGGCGAAGAACCAGGCGTTCAGGGGCTGCAGGGCCAGCAGCTGCCACGGCTCGTGGACGAGCATCGCGAGCCCGTAGTACGCGACGCCGCACGCCCATCCCACAGCGAGCAGCGTCCGCGCCGGCACCCGCCCGTGCAGGCGGCCCATGACCAGCAGCGCGGGGATCTCCACCAGCGCGGCGGCCCCGAGCACGATCCCCGCCCAGACGATCGGTGCGCCGAGGTCCCGGGCGACGAACAGGGTCGCGACGGTGACGGTCGCGATGTTCGTGGCCTGCAGCAGCGTGAAGGCCGTCACCACCGACCACCGGGACCAGCCGCGCAACTGCGTCAGCAGGCTCGGACGAGCAGCGACGTCGGGACGGCGCACCGGGCCGCGTCGGCGCAGCAGGAGCAGGGCGGTGACGACGTTGACCACGCTGATCCCGGCGAGCAGCAGCAGCGCGGCAGGGGTCCCGGCGGCGCCCGTGCCGAGGGTCGCCAGCGGCGGGCCGACCACCCACGCGAACGACACGACGGCACGCGTGCGGATGACCCGTGCCGGCGGAGCGCCCTCGTGCCGCAGCTGTGCGAACAGCAGGGTCGAGCCGACTCCGGGCGGCCCGCCGAGGACGACGAGCGCGATCACCACGACCGGGAGCGACGTCGTCAGGGCGAGGACCGCGACCAGGCCGGCCCCGGCGAGCGCGCAGAGCAGCAGCGGTCGAAGGTAGTCGCCCGTCCGGTCGGCCAGCGTCGGGATCAGCAGCGAGGCGACGAACCCGCCGACGTTGTAGCAGCCGAGCACCCACCCGACCTCGGACGGCGTCGCCCCGGTGAGCGTGACGAGCAGCACGGCGAGGAGCGGGTTGAGGACGGCGAACTGGAGCGCCCAGAACCACGCTGCGGCGGGCCAGAGCAGCCGGCCCGGTGCACGGTGTTGTTCCATGCGGCCAACCCAACCGCGCCCGGCGACGGGGTACCAGCAGCAGCGGAGACGGCGGTCGTACAGATCGCGCCAACCGGGGCGGGCCCGCTCACACCGACGCCTGGGTCCCCCGCACCTTCCCGACCACCACGTCGACGATCCCCGCGAGCAGCGCCGCAGCGACGAAGCCGAGCGCGACCCCGAGCCCGAGCGGCAGCCCCTCGGCGTAGTCGCCACGAGAGCTCGCCAGCGCCGAGTAGAACACGCTCCCGACCGCCGCGATGCCGATCGCCGACCCCACTCGCGCGCCGACCTGGATGAGTCCGCCCGCCGATCCGCCCTGCTCGACCGGGACCTCGGACAGGGTCAGGGTCTGGTTCGGGGAGATGGTCAGCCCGGAGCCGATGCCGGCCACCAGCAGCGGCGCCACGAGCCACCAGCCGAGGTCCGATCGGAAGTGGTTCGCGACGACCCAGACGACGCCGCCGAGTCCGATGAGCACGAGGACCGTGCCGACGACGATGAGCTGCCGTCCGAAGCGGTGCACGACCCGCCCGCCGATCGTGGACGCGATCCCGGACCCGATCGCGAACGGGACCGAGGCCAACCCCGCCAGCAGCGCGGAGTAGTGCAGACCGGACTGCAGCGCGAGCGTCAGGACGAAGAACAGCGGGGTGAACCCGGCGAAGTACAGCGTCGCGAGACCGACTCCGAGCGAGAACGACCGGCGCCGGAACAGCCCGAGGTCGATCACGGGCTCCTTGGTCCGCTGGTACCGCCGCTCCCACAGCACGAAGCACGCGCCCAGCACGACGGCGACCACGACGAGCCACCACTTCGCGGTGCCCTCCCACTCCTGGGACTGCACGAACGGCAGCAGCAGGGCGACCACCGCCGCACCGAGCAGCGCGATGCCCACCGGGTCGAAGTCGTGCTTCTTCCCGCGTTCGGCCCGGGCGGCCGCGGGCAGGAAGCGGAACGCCAGCAGGATGGTGACGAGCCCGACGGGCAGGTTCACGAAGAAGACGAACCGCCACCCGTTCTCCGTCCCGAAGGCGGTGATGAGCAGGCCGCCGACGAGCGGGCCGATCGCGGTGGCGATGCCGACGGTCGCCCCGAACAACCCGAACGCGGTGCCGCGCTCCTTGCCCCGGAACAGCTGCTGGATGAGCGCGGTGACCTGCGGGGTGAGCAGACCGCCGGCGAGGCCCTGCACGAGCCGGGCGATCACCAGCACGAGGCCGTTCGGCGCGAACCCGCAGAGGGCGCTCGCGATCGTGAACAGCCCGACGCCGATGACGAACATGCGACGTCGACCGGAGGCGTCTCCGAGCCGTCCGCCGGGGACGAGCAGCAGGCCGAAGCACAGCGCGTAGCCGGAGAGGATCCACTGGACGGCCTCGGGCGATGCGCCAGGGAGTCCGCTCGAGATCGACTGGAGCGCGACGTTGACGATCGACACGTCGAGGAGCACGATCCCGCCGCCGAGCAGGCACACGACGAGTGCCTTCCAGCGGTTCGGGTCCGGCTGGTCGCCGGCGTCCTCCGGAGCGTGGTCCGCCTCCGGTGGCGCGTCGGTGCGAGCCACGTGGTGTGCGGAGTGGTGCTCGACGGCGGGGTCCGCGTCGGGCTCGGCGGGCTTGCGGTGTTCGGCTGCCATGACGCTGCCACGGTAGGCTCCCCCGCCTGTCCGGTCGGGGTACAGGCCCACCGCAGGACCGGCAGCGACGTCGCCCCGCCATCGGTGGCTGCGATCGGCGCAGGTCATCTTGATGAGCAGCAGTAATAGGTATGAGCACCTTGACCGGGGCGTACCGAGGCGTTGATCATCGGGGTCGTGACGGGCAACGCCGCCCGCCACGCAACGATCCCCGGAGGACGCAATGCCTGCACGACCCACTTCGTTCGGTCTCTCCCGCCGGTCCCTGATCGTGGGTGCATCGGCCGTCGCCGCACTCGCGACCGCCGACACCGTCGCACGGCCGTGGCGTGCCACGGCCGCAGTTCCCACGGACTTCGATCGGTTCCGCTCGCAGTGGCTGGGCACGCTGATCGCGGACTACGACACGTCCGACCCGGTCCTCGTCGCCTACGTGCAGGACACGGCCGCCGCCGCGAACGAGTTCTGGCGCGGCACGACCCCGCTGGACACCTCGGCGACGCGGACGACGCTCTGGTCCGACCTCGCGAGCCCCACCACCTCGTCGACGGTGACCAGCAGCGCGAACCGGCTCCGGCAGCTCGCGCTGGCGCTGCGGTCCCCCGGCTCGAGCCTGTCCGGGAACAGCGCGCTGCGTGCCGATCTCGTGTCGGCGCTCGACTGGTTCCTCGCGCACAAGTACGACGCGACGTCGTACTACGACAACTGGTGGGACTGGCAGATCGGGACGCCGCTCGCCCTGAACGACTTCGTGGTGCTGATGCACGACGACCTGTCCGCTGCGCAGATCAGCACGGCGATGGCCGCGATCAAGCACTACGAACCCGACCCGAAGGTCACCGGAGGCGCGACCTCGACGGGTGCGAACCGCAACTGGGCCTGTGCGGTGACGATGCTGCGCGGCGCGATCAGCGGCGACCAGGCGGTCATCGACGGCGCACGAGCGGACCTCGAGACGATCTTCCCGTACGCGACGTCGGGTGACGGCATGTACACGGACGGTGGGTTCGTGCAGCACGTCACGTACGCGTACACCGCGGGGTACGGACTGTCGCTCCTGCAGGTCCTCAGCTCGGTGATGGTCGCCTCGCTCGGCACCCCGTGGGCGTTCTCGACCGCACAGGTCGCCGAGGTGTTCGACTGGACGCAGGACGACTTCGCGCCGTGGGTCTACGGCGGCGGCTTCATGGACATGAACCACGGTCGCGGGATCTCCCGGTTCTACGAGACCGACCGCCGGCAGGGCAGGCTCGTGCTCGGCGTCCTGCTCCAGCTCGCTGCCGTGTTCCCCACGACCGGAGCACAGCAGCTCCGGTCCCAGGTCAAGGGGTGGCTCACCGCCTACGACTCGTACACGTTCGCCGGCAGCACCCCGGGGGAACGGCAGCCGGGGTTCTTCACGTACGACCCGGTCCCGATCCAGCAGGTCCTGCTCACGTCGGTGGTCCTCGGCCGCGCGCTGATGGCCGACACGGGTGTGCCGGTGGGCGAGGAGTCGACCAGGACCGTCGTCGCGACCTCGATGGCACGCGCGGTGCACCGCCGACCGGGGTTCGCGATGGGGTTCGCGATGGAGACCACCGCGATCAAGCCGTACGAGTGCGCCAACGGTGAGAACCGGATGGGCTGGTACCAGGGTGAGGGCGCCGTCTACCTGTACCTGCCGAACCAGCTCGGGCACTGGGCGAACGAGTGGTGGCCCACCGCGGACAAGACCCGCATCCCCGGGACGACCGTCGTGCAGAAGACCCCGACGATCGGCGTCGGCGTCCGCTCCACCGTCGCGAACACCTGGGCCGGCGGCGCGGTGCTCGACGGCGACGCGGCGGTCGGGATGGGCCTGTCGTTCACGACCCAGCCGCTCCGCGCACGGAAGTCGTGGTTCTGCATCGGCGACGCGGTCGTCTGCCTCGGCGCCGGGATCACGAGCACCGACGGCAACGTGGTCCAGACGATCGTCGAGCAGCGCAACGTCGGACCGAACGGCCGTACGGCACCGATCATCGACGGCACGACCTTCGACACCGTCCGGAGCACCCCGACGGCGTTCACGCCGAAGTGGGCGTACATCCCGAGCACCTGCGGCTACCTCTTCCCACAGGGCGGCACCACGGTGCAGGTCGTGCGCGAGGACCGCACCGGCAAGTGGACGGACATGGACGACCGCGGCACGTACGAGGACGAGACGTCGTACTCGCGGCGGTTCATCGGGTTCTGGATCGACCACGGCACGGACCCCACGAACGCCGAGTACGCCTACATCCAGCTGCCCGGCGCGACCCAGGCACAGGTCGCCGGGGCGGCCGCGACGTCGGCGGACGTGACCATCGTCGCGAACACCGCCGACGTCCAGGCCGTGACGCGGAGGACCGGCGCGACGACGGGCACCGACCACGTCACGATGGCGAACTTCTGGAAGGCCACCACCCCGCCGGCCGCGGCGGGCATCCAGGTCGACCAGCGCGCCTCGGTCGTCCTCAGCAGGCAGGGCGACCAGCTCGCCGTCGCCGTCAGTGACCCGACCCAGCGCGTCACCGGCGAGGTCGTCGTCACGGTCGACAGCGCCGTGCTCGAGCGCGACCCGGTGGATCCGGGCGACACCGAGGTCCGCGTGGTCGCGACGAGCCCGCGACTGCAGGTCGCCGTGCCCGTGGGCGGCGCGGCGGGACGGTCGTTCGTGGCCAGGTTCCGCACCGCGTGAGCGACGGCGAATCGTATTTTCACGATGTTTCGCTGCTCATACGTATGAACACTCGATATCGCGTACGGTCATCCGTATTACCTCACCGACGAGGTCGACAGCCCCGGAGCAGACCCCATGCCAGCACCCCACGCACGCGTCACGCAGCGCATGATCGCCGACATCGCCGGCGTGAGTCAGTCGACGGTGTCGCTCGTGCTCAACGGCAAGGCGGACGAGACCCGACGGATCCCGCCGGCGACACGGGACCGTGTGCTGGACGTCATCCGTGAGACCACCTACGTCGCCAACCCGGTCGCGCGGAGCCTCGTCGGCGCGACGAACGACCTCATCGGCGTCTTCACGTACGAGCCGGCGTTCCCGAACCGCTCGTCGGACTTCTACACGCCGCTGCTCACCGGCATCGAGAGCGCCGCGGAGCACGTCCGGGCCGACCTGCTCGTCTTCACGAGCACGCCCGTCGTGAACGGCAGGCGGCGGCTGTTCCACGAGTCGAACCGCCTGCGGCTCGCGGACGGCTGCATCCTGCTCGGCCGCGAGATGGACGCCGACGAGCTCGAGCGACTGCTGGACACCGAATACCCGTTCGTGGCCATCGGCCGTCGTGACGCGGCCGACGGTCGGGTGCCCTACATCGGGGTGGACTACGCCTCCGCGACACAGGAGCTCGTCCAGCGCGCACTCGATCTCGGCCACACCCGGTTCGGTCTGCTGCGCCTGCCACTCGGCGCCGAGTCGTCCCGCGACCGCCACACCGGCATCGTCGCCGCCCTCACCGGTGCCGGCCTCGACACGGCGGACGCACTGGTGGAGACCACGGTGACCGACCACCGGACGGTGGCCGATGCGTGGGAGGCGATCCGGGCCTCCAGTCCGACCGTCGTCCTCGTCGAGGACCCGGACGACGGCGAAGCGCTGCTCGACCTGCTCGTCGCCACCGACCACGACGTGCCGCACGACCTCTCCGTGATCGTGCTCGGCGAGCACACCCGTCACCGCGACCGCGGGACCGACGTCACGCGGCTCAGTGCGCCGCGCACCGAACTCGGCGCTCGCGCCGTCGCCGCGCTCACCGAGCGCATCGCCGCCGTCCAACGCGGTGCCGTGCCGCCTCCCGTGCAGGAGCTGCTCGCCTGCACGCTCGTCGACGGGACCACGCTCGGCCCGCCGGCGCGCTGACCGGCCCGACCCCGACCGCCCGTTCCCGTCCCCTTCCGTCAGGAGTCGCTCCACCATGCCCGGAACCACCCCCATCCCGACCGCCGACCCCGCCATCACGACCGACGTCGTCATCGTCGGCGGCGGACTGGGCGGCGTCGCCGCCGCGCTCGCGGTCTGCCGCGCAGGCCGACGCGCCGTGCTCACCGAGGAGACGGACTGGCTCGGCGGACAGCTGACCAGCCAGGCCGTACCGCCGGACGAGCACCCCTGGGTCGAGCAGTTCGGCGTCACCCGGAGCTACCGGGCCCTGCGCGACGGCATCCGCGACCACTACCGCCGCGCGTACCCGCTCCGGGCCGAGGCGGCCGCGCTCCCCGACCTGAACCCCGGCGCCGGCCGGGTGAGCAAGCTCTGCCACGAGCCCCGCGTCGCCCTCGCGGTGATCGAGGAGATGCTCCAGCCCCACCGCACCGCCGGGCTCCTGACGGTCATGCTCGACCACCGTCCGGTCGCCGCGACGGCTGACGGGGACCGGGTCACGGGCGTCACGGTCGAGCGCGCCGACGGCCGCAGGACCGAGCTCCACGGCGCGTTCGTGCTCGACGCGACCGAGACCGGCGAGGTCCTGCCGCTCGCCGGGGTCGAGCACGTCGTCGGCGCCGAGTCGCGCGACGAGCACGGCGAGCCGCACGCACCGGAGGTCGCGGACCCGGCGAACCAGCAGGGCATCACGTTCTGCTTCGCCGTGTCGCACCACGAGGGCGAGGACCACACGATCGAGCGCCCCGAGATGTACGACTTCTGGCGCGCGTACCAGCCGGACTTCTGGCCGGCGCCGCTCATCGGCTTCCTCGCGCCCGATCCCCGCACGCTCGAGGCACACCCCCGGACGTTCGAACCGAACCCGGACACCGACCCCCTCGCCGTCAGCGCCGACCAGAGCGCCGACGCCGGTGACAAGGAGCTCTGGGGCTTCCGGCGGATCGTCGCACGGAAGCTGTTCGCCGACGGGGCGTTCGAGTCGGACATCTGCCTGGTGAACTGGCCGCTCAACGACTACTGGCTCAAGCCGGTGATCGGGACCTCCGGCGACGCCGACGCGGACGCGGAGACGACCCGGCAGGCACTGCACGAAGCACGGCAGCTCTCGCGCTCGGTCCTGTACTGGTTGCAGACCGAGGCGCCCCGGCCGGACGGAGGATCGGGCTTCCCCGGTCTCCGACTGCGTGGTGACGTCACCGGCAGCGATGACGGACTCGCGAAGGCCGCGTACATCCGCGAGTCCCGCCGGATCCGCGCGGTGACGACGATCGTCGAGCAGGACGTCTCCGCCGAGGTCGTCGGCGTGACCGGCAGGACGCGCTACCGCGACTCGGTGGGCGTCGGCAGCTACCGCCTGGACCTGCACCCCTCGACCGGTGGCGACAACTACGTCGACATCGCGAGCGTCCCGTTCGAGATCCCGCTCGGCGCCCTGGTCCCCCGACGCGTCACGAACCTGCTGCCGGCGGGCAAGGACATCGGCACCACCCACATCACCAACGGCTGCTACCGACTGCACCCCGTCGAGTGGAACGTCGGCGAGGTCGCCGGCGCACTCGCCGCGCACTGCATCGCGACCGGCTCCACCCCGCAGGCCGTCCAGGCCGAGGACTCCCGCTTCGCCGCCTTCGCCGCCGGTCTCGACCGCGACGGTGTCGAACGGCACTGGCCCGCGGTCCAGGGCTACTGACGCTCCCACCCCACCCGAAAGGTCACAACGACGTGAAACCCAACGCACTGCGCATCGGCATCGACGTCGGTGGCACGTTCACCGACGCGGTCGCCATCGACGCCGCCACCCTCCAGCTCATCGGGCAGGCCAAGGTCCCGACCAGCCACGACCACCCCGACGGCGTCGCGCACGGCATCGTCGAGGCGCTCCACCAGTTGCTCGAGCGGATCGGCCGCTCCGCCGAGGACGTCGTGTTCCTGGCGCACGGCACCACTCAGGCGACGAACGCCCTGCTCGAGGGCGACGTCGAACCCGTCGGGCTCATCGGGGTCGGGACCGGCCCGGCCGGTTTCTTCGCCAAGCGGCTCCGCCGGCTCGCGAAGATCGAGATCGCCGACGGCAAGAAGCTGCCCGTCGCGTACGAACACGTCCCTCGCGCCGACGACGACCGGCACGTCGACGGTGTCCTCGACCGCTTCGAACAGGCCGGGATCCGCTCCCTCGTCGTCACCGAGCCGTTCTCCGTCGACGACCCGATCGGCGAACAACGCATCACCGAACGGGCGCGCGCCCGCGGGTTCCTGGTGACCGCGACCCACGACATCAGCTCGCTCTACGGTCTGAGCAAGCGGACGCGGACCGCCGTGCTCAACGCGGTCATCCTGCCGCGCATGTTCGCCACCGCGGACCTGGTGCAGTCGAGCATCGACGCAGCCGGGATCACCGCGCCGCTGATGGTCATGCGGTGCGACGGCGGCGTGATGTCGCTCGACGAGATGCGTCGGCGCCCGCTGCTCACGGTGCTGTCCGGCCCCGCGGCCGGTGTCGCTGGAGCGCTCATGCAGGAGAAGCTCTCCGACGGCGTCTTCCTGGAGACCGGCGGGACCTCGACGGACATCTCGGTCATCCGCCGCGGCAAGGTCGCGGTGCAGTACACCGAGTTCGGCGGCAGCTCGACCTACCTGTCAGCGCTCGACGTCCGCACCGTCGGTGTCGGTGGCGGTTCCATGGTCCGCATCCGGACAGGAGGCCCGGCGCAGGTCACGCACGTCGGCCCGCGCAGCGCGCACATCGCGGGACTCCCGTACGCGTGCTTCGCGACGCTCGCCGACCTGGACGGCGCCACGCTGTCCACGGTCGCCCCCGTCGACGGCGACCCCGCCGACCACGCCGTGGTCGACGCGGCCGGTGGCCGCTTCGCGATCACGATGACGTGCGCGGCCAACGCCCTCGGCCTGGTGCCGGACTCCGACTACGCGCACGCCGACCGGGCGGTCGCACGTGCCGCCCTGGCGCCGCTCGCGAACGCGCTCGGCACGGACGTCGACGGTGCCGCACGCGCCGTCCTCGACGCCGGGGTCGCCCCGGTCCGCGCGGTCGTCGAACGCATGGTCGAGGACTACCGGATCCCCGAGGAGACCGTGCAGCTCGTCGGCGGCGGGGGTGGTGCCGCTTCGGTGACGCCCCACGCCGGGGAACGCTCGGGCAAGCCCTGGCGGATCGCCGACCACAGCGAGGTGATCAGCCCGATCGGCGTCGCGCTCGCACTCATCCGCGAGCAGGTCGAGCGGGTGATCCCCGGCGCCACCGACGAGCAGATCCTGGCGGTCCGCCGCGAGGCCGAACAGGCGGTGATCAGCCAGGGTGCCGCTCCGGCCGAGGTGTCCGTCGACGTCACCGTCGACCCGCAGTCGAACACCGTCCGTGCCGTCGCCACGGGGGCGACCGAGCTCCGCACGCAGGACCGCACGGCGCGACTCACCGAGGACGACCTCCGTGCCGTCGCCGCCGGCAGCCTCGGCGTCGACGCGCGGGCACTGACCGTCCTCGCGTCGACCGACAGCCACGTCGTGTTCGGCGCCCCGGAGGAACGTCGGTTCCTCCGGAAGCCGAAGCACCCCGTCCGGGTCCTCGACCGCGACGGCGTCATCCGCTTCGCGTCGGGCGATGCCCGGGTGGACCAGACCACGGCGGGCGCCGGTGCCGAGGCCATCCCCCGGCTCATCAGTGAGCACACCTCCTACGGTGACGGCGGGTCCCGCGCGCCGGCGCTCCAGCTGCTCGTCGGGCCGCGCATCGCCGACCTCTCCGGGGTGCTCGACGAGTCGCAGCTCGTGTCGCTCGCGCGGACCGAGGTCGAGTCGCGCGACCGGGCAGAGTCGCTCGTCGCCGTGCTCGAGGTCCGGTCGTGACCGTCGTGGTCGCGGCCGCGGCGCTGCGCGCGCTCGCGGAGGTGCCCGACGCCGAGCTCGGGGCGCGCCTGCTCCGTGGCGTGCCGACGAACGAGTCCCGCAGCGACGAGGAACTGCTGCGGCACGCTGCCAGGGCGACGGCGTTCGGCACCGAGCTGGCCGGTTCGACGCCGTGCGGTTCGACGGCCGGTTCGCTGGCCGGCTCGACGCCGGCGATCGTGGAGCACGACGGCGGGCTCCACGCCGCGCTGCTCGCGCAGTACGACTCCAGGCATCACCGGATCGACCTGTTCACCGACACGATCGCGTTCTGCGAGCAGCTCGTCGACGACCTCGGGTGGCGACACCTGTTCCCCGTCGGCTCAGTGCGCGCCGCCGCCGTCGAGCACGAACGGGCGCACCACCTCGTCACGGCCGACCGCTCCCGAGGCCTCCGTGCGGCGCTCGACCACGAGGTGTTCCGCCTCGGCCGGTTCCGTCGGCTGGCGTACATCGCCGGCGCGGACGAGGTGGCCGCGCACGCGTTCGCCACCAGGAGCCTCGGACTCACCCGGTCCCCGCTCCTCCTCACCCGAGCGGCGACGGCCGCGATCCGGACGCGCAACGATGCGCGGGCCGCTTCGAACCCGAAGGAGAACTGACCAATGGGCATCGCAATCATCGTCATCATGGCGATCGGGGTCGCCCTGATCCTCACCGGCAAACTCCCCACGGCATTCGCCCTCGTGCTGCTCGCGGTGGCGATCGCCCTCGCCGGGGGCGCCTCGTTCGTCGGCGCGGAGAACAGCGTCCTGACCACGGTGGTCCAGAACGGCGCGATCACCCTGGCGTCCACGATGGTGGCCATCCTGCTCGGCTCCTGGCTCGGCTCGCTGATGCGGGACACCGCGATCGCCTCGACCCTGGTCCGCAAGACCGTGGAGTTCGGCGGCGACCGGCCCGTCGTGATCGCGCTCGGTGTGCTGGTGATCTCGGCCCTGTGCGGCGCCGTCACCGGCTCGGCCCCCGCGGCACTGCTCGCCGGCGTCATCGGCATCCCCGCCATGATCGCCGTCGGTGTCCCGAAGGTCACCGCTGCCGGGACGATCCTGATGGGCATCGGTGCCGGGGTGCCGTTCGAGCTGCCGGTCTGGCAGTTCTTCTCGACCGCGCTGCACCTCCCCATCCCGCAGGTGCGCTCGTTCATGATCCTGCTGTTCCCGTTCGCCGCCGCGGCCGCGGTCGCCTACGTCATCGTCGAGACCCGGCGACGGGGGACGGTGCACGCCTGGTCCCTCGCGGCCCCGGCAGACGGCTCCCGCGTCACCACGAGCCGGCGTCGGCGCCTCGGCGATGCGCCGTGGTTCGCGCTGCTGACCCCGCTCGTCCCGATCGTCCTGGCCCTCGTGCTGCAGGTGCCGATCATCCCGTCGCTCCTGGCCGGCGTGCTGTTCGCCGTCGTGACGACGACCCGGCCCGGCCTCTGGGGAACCACCATGCTGCGCTCGCTCTACGACGGGTTCAAGGTCGCCGCCCCGCCGATCACGCTGTTCATCGCGATCGGCATGCTCCTCGCCGCCGTCGGGCTGCCGGGATCGGTCGCCGCGCTCCGACCGATCGTCGAGGCCGTCGCCCCGACGAACATCTGGCTCTACGTCATCGTGTTCTCGGTACTCGTCCCACTGTGCCTGTACCGCGGGCCGCTCAACATCTTCGGACTCGGGGCGGGGATCGCCGGTGCGATGACCGCGATCGGCTTCTACTCGCCGATGGCCGTCCTCGGGCTGATGACCTCGTACAACCAGGTGTTCGGCGTCGCCGACCCCACGAGCACCCAGACCGTGTGGGCGTCCCAGTACGCGGGGGTCTCGCCGCAGGCCGTGATGGTCCGGGTGCTGCCGTACGTCTGGGTCGTGGCGATCGCGGGCATCGTCCTGTCGGCGGTCAAGTACCTCTGACGACGGGCACGCGAAGTGCCCCGGCCCCGCGCACTCGCTGTGCCGACGACGTGCCCGCGGGCGGCCGATCCGGTCAGGGTGACGGATCGGCCGCTCGCCGCCGGCGCACGACGACGAACGCGGTCACACCGGCCGCCGCCGCGCTTGCCGCCGCTCCGATCCCGATACCGAGCGCGGTGCCGGCTCCCCCCGGTCCGTGATCTGCCGAGACAGCAGCCGGGCTCACCGTCGACGTGGGGGCCACGACGGCGGGCACGGGTGTCGCGGACGGCGTCGGGGTGGGATCGGCGCAGCTGACCGGGATCGATGCGGACACCGGGTCGAGCGCGGTGCCCGCGGGGTAGGTGCCGAACGCCGTCGCCCCCTCCTGCGTGAGGGTGGCGGCAGCCGCGTCGAGCACGACGGTCCCCGCGGCCGGGTCGACGGGGTGTGCGGTGAGGTCGAGCGTCGCGAACGGCACGTCGAGTTCGTCGATCGCAGCACCGTCCTGGGTGGTACCGCGGACGTCGAGGTGCAGCATCGCCGAGGTCGGTCCGGTGACCTCGATCGTGGGGTCGGCGATCGTCGTGTCGAGGATCCCGCCGTGCCCCGTGAAGCGCACGGACCCCGTCCACCCGACGGTGCCCGCACCGGAGACGTCGGTGGTGCCCGAGCCGCCGGACCACCCGAACGACGGCGTCGTGTAGGTGGCGCCGTCCGCCGGAGCCCAGCTCCCCTTCGCGATCGATCCGCTGATGTACGACCGGAACGACTCCTTGAAGCCCCAGGTCAGGGTGGCTTCGGCGACCGTGCAGCCTGGAGTCGTCGTCGCTGCGGACGCCGTGGACGCCCCGAGGGCCGGGACGGCCGCGGCGAGCGCAACGACCGTCCCGGCCAGCCCGAGCGTCAGGGCATCACGCACCGGCGACCGCCGCCGTGTCGCGGAGGTGACGGCGCCGACGCGCGACCAGCATCGCGATGCCGAGGGCGAGGAGCACGGCGGCGACGCCGGCCGGACCGGAGACGTCGGTGCCGGTGAACGCCAACTTCGGGTCGGTGGTGCCGTCGCAGGCCGTCGCACCGCCGGTGGGCAGGCTGAACGACACGGGGTCGAGCGCGGTGCCGGCGGAGTAGAAGCCTGAGAACGCAGTCGCTCCGGTGGCGGTCAGCGTGGCGGGGACCCCCTGCCAGCTCGTGCCGCTCCGCGTGCCGCCGTCGAGGTCGAGCGTCGCGATCGCGGCCTGCGCCAGTCGCACGTCCGCTCCGCCGTCGAGCGCCGTGCTCGTGACGTCCGCGACGAGGGTCGCGGTGCCCGGGCCGGAGAGCCGCACCGTCGGGTTGCTGAGGGTGACGTCCATCAGGCCGTTGTGCCCGGTGAACTCGACACCGCCCGTCCAGCCCACGCGCCCGGTGGTCGCCGCGGTGTTGAGCGCACCGGTGCCGCCGGACCAGGTCCAGCCGCCGCCGGTCGCGCTGACCCCGTGCAGGGCGATGGCCCCCTTGGCGATCGAGCCGGTCGTGTAGTTCCGGAAGCTCTCCTTGAAGCCCCAGGTGAGGGAGGCACCAGACACCGTGTTCGCGGTGCACGTCGCGGCGGCCGCGGCGTTCGAGCCCGCTGCACCCGTGCCGGCGTCGGTGTCGCCGGCAGCGGGGACCTCGACGACCGGCGTGGTCGGGTCGGTCGTGCCGGGGTCGGCAACGGCCGCGTCGTACCCGAAGGAGACGGGGTCGATCGCCTGGCCGCGGTACTGCACCCAGCCGTCGGGTCCGAGCGTGTCGGAGAAGGTCCCGGCGACGTCCGTCCAGGTGTTCTGTGCCGCGGCCACCCGGAGCAGCTGCGCGGACGTCCTGGTGGTCGTGCCCGTCCCGAGGTCCGCGACGGTGACCCGCGCCGTGTCGCCGAGCCCGGCGGTGTCCGAGGTGGAGACCGCGGCGGTCAGTGTGGAGGCACCGGAGGCGTCGGTCACGACCCACGGGTCGCGCAGGGCGATGTCGAAGCCGTGCGCCGCGCTGACGAAGTCGACAGCCCCGGAGTAGCGGATGGTCCCGATTCCCGTGGCCGGGTCGAAGTCGCCGCCCTCGGCCTGCGGGAACACGAAGCGGTCACCGGAGATCGTCGCGCCGTCGGACACCGTGGTGGTGCCGTGCGCGATGGTGGCGAGGTAGGAGCGCCACGAGCTCTTGAACCCCCAGGCGAGGTTGCCGGAGAGCGACGCGTCGCCGTCGCCGGCACCAGGGAGGCCAGGGTCGGTGCCGGGCTGCTCGGGGTCGGTGCCGGGCTGCTCGGGGTCGGTACCGGGCTCGGAGGACGCGCCGGTCCAGCTGACCTCGACGGGCGACGGCGCCTTCTCCGCGTTCTTCGTCGCGGTCGCGGTGCCGTGGTAGAAGGCACGGACGGCGCTCGGGACGCGCATCACGAACGCGTTGGACCAGGCGTCGGTACGGGTCGTGTCCCACGTGCCCGCTGCGGTCGTGCCGTCGAAGGCGAGCGGAGCCGACAGCGTGCCGTCCGCGCTGAGGTCGGGCAGCGATGCACCGGCGACCCGCGCGACGACCGTCCGGACCGGGGCGTCGTCGTTGTCGGTCGACGTGCCGCTCCGGACGCCGGCGCTCCACGCACCGGTCCCGTCGGCGGCGATCGACAGGGTCGGGTCGACGAGCTCGACCCACTGCCCCGCGGTGGGGAAGTACGCGGTGTAGGCGGCGACACGGATCGCGCCGGTGAACGCGACCGTGGCGCACGAGGTGTCGGCCGACGCCACACCGTTCGAGAGCACGAAGTCCTGCCCGTCCACCGCGACGTCGTCGCCGGTCGCGGTCTTGGTCCACTCGCTGCTGTACTCCGACCAGTCCCACGTGGCGGAGACGCCGTCGACCGTCGTGGCGCCGGAGCCCGTCGTGCAGGTGGTCGGCTCGGAGACGTCGACGACCCCGTAGCTCGCCGCGGCGCCGCCGCGGCCGGACAGGACGCCCGAGGACGCGGCGTACGTGGCGTCGCCCGCGTACGCGGCGGAGAGCGAGTGGCCACCGGCACCGAGCGCGCCGGTCCAGGCGGCCGTGCCGTCGGTGCCCAGCGGGACGGTGCCCAGGGTGGTGGGCGAGGCGCTGCCGGCCGGGGTGTCGGTGAAGGTGACGGATCCCGTCGGGGAAGCCGTGCCTCCCGTCACGGTCGCGGTCACGGTGGTCGGCGTGCCGGCGGTGACCGGCGCTGCCGGCCCCGCGGTCACGGTGGTGGTGCTGGTCTCGGCGCCCGGAGTCGGCGTGCTGCCGCCGTCGCCGGGGGTGTCGTCGCCGTCGCCCGGCTCCTCCGTCACGAGTTCGCGGTCGACCGTGATGGTCACGGGGTCGAGGGCACTGCCCACCGCGCGCTGCTCCGGCGCGGTGTCGCTCGCGGATGCGAACCGTGCGAAGACCTGTGCGCCCTGGTCGGTGATCGCCGCCGGGGCCGCCGTCCAGGTCACGGTGTCGTCCGTCGAGGACCGCTGTGCCGCGCCGAGGTCGATGGTGGCGAACGTCCGCTCCGCCTTCGCCGTGGTCGGCAACGCCGGGTCGAGGTCGTGCGACGATCCCGCGGTGACGGCGGAGAGCGTCGCGGTGTCGCCGTCGATGCTGACCGTCGGGGACTCGAGGTACACGTAGTTGCCCGCGCTCACGCCGACCTGCTGTGCGCCGGTCATGTACCCGATGCGCACCGCACCGGAGAACCGCAGGGTGCCCGTCCCGGTCGCGTCGTCGTAGCCGCTGCCGTCACCGGTGGCCAGCGGCCAGCTGGCCGTCGCCCCGTCGAACGCGGCCGGAGCGGTGGCGTTCCGGTAGTTCGCGAAGATCGTGCTGTACGAGGTGTCGATACCCCAGCTGAGCGATCCTGCCGTCGCGGGCGACTCCGCTGCCGTCGCGGGCGCTGCGCCGGTCAGCGCAGCACCTCCTGCGACGAGCGTTGCGAGTGCCATGGCGACGACGGACCGCGTTCGAGTGCGCGTCGTGATCACGGGGTCGTTGCTCCTGGTTCGTCCGCCGGCACTGCCGGCTGTTTGCCGCCGGCGGTGCAGCCGGGGCGGCCCGGCAGAGCCGGACCTGTCGGAGCTGACAGTATTAGGTTCACCTAACCAAGGCAAGCCTTACCTTAGTCAGGCAGGGCGGACGCCAGGAGAGCGCGGACCGCGTCACGGGGCGTACACCGCACGGGCCAGCGCGTCGAGCACCGCCGGCGTGCGCGGACCGAAGCTCAGGATCTGCCCGTCGGCCATGTCGACGAACCGTCGGTGCTCCCCGGCCGGGGTGAGCCCGACCGCGGGCTTCGCCTCGAGCAGCCCGTCCACACCCCCGACGGACTCCAGCCCGCCGGTCATCACGAGGTACACGTCCGCGTCTGCGGCGACGAGGGCCTCGTCCGTCATCGGGCCGGCACCGTCCCAGCCGATCTCCGCCGCGACGTCGACGCCGCCGAGGGCCGTCGCGAGCGCGTCCGCGCCGGTGCCCTCGCCGAGCAGGTAGTAGACGCCGCTCGTCCCGCGCAGGTACAGGAAGGCGATCCGGAGCGGCCGGCTCGATGCCCGATCGGCGAGTGCCGCGACGTCACGGCCCGTCGCGGCGATCCGCTCCGCCAGCTCCGTGGCCAGTGACGCACCCGCCGCGGGCACCCCGAGGGCGGCAGCGGTCTGTCGTGCGAGCTCCGCGGCACCGTCGGGGCTCGGCTCGTTCTCGACGTAGACCACGGTGACGCCGGACTGCCGGAGCTGCTCGACGACGTCGGTCGGGCCGATGGTGCCGTCCGTCAGCACGACGTCCGGTTCGAGCGACAGCACGGCCTCGGCGTTGATCGAGTGCCCGTCCTGCGTGACGACGGGGAGCTCCCGGACACTCGAGAAGGTGCTCGACACGTCACGCCCGACCAGGTGGTCGCCGAGGCCGAGCCCCACGACCGTGGCGGCGAGCGACCCGGACACGTCGAGCGCGAGCACTCGGTCGGTGTGCGTCACGGTCTGCTCCGAGTCGCCGCCGAGGTCGTGCGACGTCACGGTCGCCGGCAGCTGGGCGCCCCCGGGTTCGACGAGTGGTTCGACGTCGTCGCGCTCGAGCCGTGCGGTGCTCGGTCCGATCAGGTCGACGGCGTCGGTCCCCGGCCGGAGCGCGGAGATCGGCTGCTCGGCCGCGGCGGAGCCCGAGGCCACCGAAGTGGCCTCCCCACCACCAGAGCACCCGACCAGGGCGGCGACGAGGACGATCGGGAGTGCGACGACGAACGGACTTCTCCTCATGTGAGGTAAGGCTAGCCTTAGTTGGCGCTACACTGCGAACCGATGCTGCAGCGAACCGCCTCCGTCCCACGCACACGCGTCCGACCCGGTCGGATCACGCTCGCGACCCTCGTGCTCGTCGCCCTGCTCGTCGTCTCTGCCGTGCTGGCAGCAGCCGTCGGGCAGTACCCGATCCCCGCCGGCGAGGTCGTGCCGGGGATCCTGCGCACCCTGCACCTCGCACCGGCTGACCCCGCGCACCTGCTCGCCGATCGCGTCCTCACCGGCGTCCGTCTCCCCCGGGTGGCGCTCGCCGTCCTGGTGGGCGCCGCACTCGCGGCCGCTGGCACGCTCATGCAGGCGGTGTTCGCGAACCCCCTCGCCGACCCCTCCGTCGTCGGTGTGTCCTCCGGCGCCGCGCTCGGTGCCTCGTTCGGTGTCGTCTCCGGCGTCGCGACCGTCGGTACCTGGACCACCCCGGCGCTGGCGTTCTGCACCGGTCTCGCCACGACGCTCGCGGTGTACCTGCTCTCCCGCTCCGGCGGCCGGACCGAGGTCGTCACGCTCGTCCTGACCGGCATCGCGGTGAACGCGTTCGCGGGAGCGGGGATCGCGCTCATGACCTTCCTCGCCGACCAGCAGGCCCGCGAGCAGATCGTCTTCTGGCAGCTCGGCAGCGTCAACGGCGCGCTCTGGGCTGAGGTGCTCGTCGCCCTGCCCGTGATCGCGATCGGTCTCGCCGGGTCCGTCGCGCTCACCCGCTCGCTCGACCTCCTCGCACTCGGCGAGCGCCCGGCGCGGCACCTCGGCGTCGACGTCGAGCGGCTACGGGTCGTCGCCATCGTGCTCGTCGCACTGCTCGTCGGCATCGGCGTGGCGTTCACGGGCATCGTCGCCTTCGTCGGGCTGGTCGTGCCGCACCTCATGCGGATGCTGATCGGTCCGGCGCACGGTCCCCTGCTGCTGACGAGCACCCTCGGCGGCGGCGCACTCGTGCTCGTGGCCGACACCGTCGCGCGCTCGCTCGTCCCGAACGCGGACCTGCCGCTCGGCCTGCTCACCTCGCTCGTCGGCGGGCCGTTCTTCTTCTGGCTGCTCAGGCGGACCCGCCGCCGGTCCGGGGGCTGGGCATGACCCCGGCCGGATCGACGATCGAAGTCGACGCGGTCACCGTCCAGCTCGGCGGACGAACCGTCCTCGGCGGGGTGTCGCTGCGGGTCGAGCCCGGTGAGCTCGTCGCGGTGATCGGACCGAACGGCGCGGGCAAGTCGACCCTGCTCGCGGCACTGTCCGGGGACGTCCCCCTGCAGGCCGGATCCGTCCGGCTCGGCGGCCTGGACGTCGCGTCGAGCCGTCCTCGCGACCTCGCCAGACTCCGTGCCGTGATGCCCCAGGACCACACGATCGCATTCCCCTTCCCGGCGGCGGACGTCGTCAGGATGGCCAGGGCACCGTGGGCGCGCACCCCGCACGAGGACGAGGACGACGACGCTGTCACCGCAGCACTCGCCGCAGCAGGGGTGACGCACCTCGCCGACCGCCCGATGCCGTCCCTGTCCGGCGGCGAACGGGCGCGGGTCACGTTCGCGCGGGCACTCGCGCAGCGCACCGGCACGCTCCTGCTCGACGAACCGACGGCGTCACTCGACATCGGACACCAGGAGGACGTGCTCACCGAGTCACGACGCCTCGCCGACGACGGGTGGACCGTCGTCGTCGTGCTGCACGACCTGACGCTCGCGGCCGCCTACGCGGACCGGATCGCACTGCTCGCCGACGGGCAACTCGTCGCCGTCGGCGAGCCCGACGAGGTCCTGACCGCGGACCGGGTCTCAGCGGTCTACGCACACCCGGTCGTCGTCGTCGCCGACCCACTGACCGGAGCGGTCCTCGTCGTCCCGGACCGCCGTGGACGCGTGCGCCGCTGACGGGAGGCCCGGTGTCAGCTGGCACCGGGCCTCCCGTCCGTCATGTGCCCACCGTGCACCCACTCAAGGGTCCGGGGTGTCCCATCCCGTCGGCAACGCCAGCGCTCGGCCGGCCCCGGACGACGGCCTGCGGTCTTCCCAGTGCCCGACGGAGTCGATGAACCGCCGCGGGTCAGCGGCGATCAGCTCCCCCGTCCAGCGGGCCGCCGCGAGGTCCTGCTCGCGGAGGTACTCGGTCCCGACAGCCGCTGCGGCCTCGTCCTCGTCCTTCCAGGTGACCTCGAAGTCCGGTGCGATCAGCAGGTCGAGGTGCCAGTCGACCGCGACGACACCGTGCTGGTCCACCCGCTTCTCGGATTCGAGGTTCACGTACCAGCCGGTGAAGAGCCCGTCGGCATCCCAGAAGTGCAGGACCTGCCAACGCTCGCGGTACGGGATCACCCGGAGCACGCTGCCGCCGCTCCACGTCCGACGGCCCGTCCCGAGCGCTTGCCGGAACCGGGCCTCCAGCGGGACCGTCCGGGGGTCGGCACCGTCGGACGTCGCCCAGTAGGCGATCTCCGACCCGACCGGCAACCACCCCACCAGCCGTTCGGACGTGGACTCGACGAGTCGGATCGGGAAGGCCGCTTGCAGCCGACCGTCCGGGTAGCGGTACCGCAGGAGTGTCGTGCCCAGGTCCATGGACGCGAGCCTAGGAGGTCAGGTCCCCGTGCCGGTCAGCGCGCGCGGTGTGCGTAGAGGTCCCGGAGCAGCGCGATCTCGGCGCCGTGGTGCAGGATCTCCTGGTTCTCCCACCACACCATGGACGGGAGCGTCTCCTCGGCGTCGCTGCCGTACGGGTAGCTGCTCAGACCGGTCCGGTCGTGGTCGGACTCGTCGACCGACAGCAGCGCCCGACGCCAGGCGGCTGCGGCGTCGCGGAACTGCTCGATGGCTCCGGCAGCGTCCCCTCGTGACTCCCAGCGCGTGCGGTCGAACGTCCGGTCGCCCCCGAGGTGGCTCGCACGGCCGGCCAGGGTCTCGGAGAGGTGGTCGAGCCGCCAGGCGATCGTCGTGATCGGCGGCGGCCACGGGCTCTCGGGAGCACCGTCGCGTCCCCACTCCCCGGCGCCGATGAGCTTCACCGCGCCCGGACCGGGACCGTCGGTGCGCCTGCGTACCGACCAGCACGCGTCCGCCGGCTCCCAGCGGTACTCGTCGTCCGTCAGCGGCGGCACCTCGACCTCGCGGCCGTCACCCGAGTCGCTCGACGGCCCCGCCAGGCGCGTGAGGAGTCGCTCCGTCGCGAGTCGTACTGTTCGAGCAGCGGCTCGAGACGCTGGTTCGTGGCCATGGCGTGGAGCCTACGGGTCCGCTCGCCCGGCAGGGCATGCTGGACGGCATGACGACCACGACGGAACTGCGAGCCCGCGTCCAGGACGACCTGACCCGCCTCGGCGAGCAGCACGGCGTCCCCGGCGCGGCGGTGGCGTTCTCGCTGGGGACCGACGTGGTCGAGGCGACCCACGGGGTCCTCAACACCCGGACGGGCACCGCGGTCACCCCTGACTCGCTCTTCCAGATCCAGTCGATCACGAAGGTGTTCACGGCGACGCTCGTCATGCAGCTCGTCGACGACGAGCTCGTCGAGCTCGACGAACCCGTCCGCTCGTCCCTGCCGGAGTTCCGGACCGCCGACGAGGCAGCCAGCGCGAAGATCACCGTCCGGCACCTCCTGACCCACACCGGGGGCTTCGAGGGAGACCTCTGGCAGCCCACCACCTCGGGCCCCGACGCGCTCGACCGGTTCGTCCGCGACCTCGTGAGCCAGGCCGCGCAGCACAGCGCGCCGGGCGAGCGGTGGTCGTACTGCAACGCGGGCTACGGCACCCTCGGACGGCTGGTCGAGACCACGCGCGGGCTGCCGTACGAGCAGGCACTCCGGCGGTACCTGCTCGAGCCGCTGGGCATCGAGCAGGTGGCGTTCTCCGCGAGCCAGGCCCTGGCGTACAGCACCGCGATCGGCCACGTCCACCGGACGGACACCGGTCCGGACGCCGACTCGGACGCCGTCTCGGACACCGCCTCGCACACCGTCTCGCGCACCGACGAGCTCGGACCGTCCCGCGAGTGGGCCCTCATGCCGCCGTCGAACCCGGCCGCCGGCAACCAGCTCGCCATGTCCGCGCGGGGCCTCCTCGCCCTGGGGCAGCTCTTCCTGTCCCACGGGGTGGCCCCGACCGGTCAGCAGCTGCTCTCGGAGACCTCGGCAGCGATGATGCTCCGTCCCGAGGTGCCGCTCCGGGGTGTCGGCTCCGTGCCGTCGTACCAGTCGCTGGGCTGGGCCCTGCTCCGGCCGGGCATCGCCGAGCACGGCGGCGGAGCCCCCGGTGTGGCCACCCAGTTGGCCATCGCACCCGACCGGTCGGTGGCCGCCGCCGTCGTCACCAACGCGGACGTCGGCGGGCGGCTCGCGCGTGACCTGCTGGACCCGTTGTTCGCCGAGTTCGCCGACATCGCTCCGGCAACGACAGCGCCCGTGCCGAGCCCCGCACGCCGCGTCGCCGACGCGACGCCGTACACCGGTCGCTACGCCACCAGGCAGACCGAGTCCGAGGTCACCCACGATGCAGACGGACGGCTCTGGCTCGCCGAGGAACCGGTGCGCGAGGGCGCTGCCATGTACCGCACGGCCGGAGCATCGCCGACTGCCACGAGGAACGAGCTCCGCCCGATCGAGCGGGACACCTTCGGGATCATCGGCGCCGACGGCGCGCTCAGCGGCACGGTCGACTTCGTCGACCCCGACCGCCACGGCCGGTTCCGGCTCCTCGCCAAGGGTCGGGTGGCCGAGCGGCGGTCCTGAACGCGGCCCGGCACCGCATCCGGACAGGAGGCTCGGGTCGCGCCTGGCAGGCTGGTCCGGTGCACACCACTCTGGACTCCACGACCGACGTCGTCACCGACATCCGCTTCCCCGAGGGGAACCGCTGGCACGACGGTCGGCTCTGGTACTCGGACATGCACACCGGCGAGGTCTTCTCGATCGATCCGGCATCGGACGCCGGCCCGCGTCTCGAGACCACGGTCGACGGGCAGTCCTCGGGGCTCGGGTGGCTCGCCGACGGTCGCCTGATCGTCAGCTCGATGGAGTCCCGCACCGTCGTGGCGGTCGCAGCTGACGGAGCCACGTCGGTGTTCGCCGACCTGTCCGGGGTCGAGTCGTCGCTCCTCAACGACCTGGTCGTCGACACCGTGACCGGACGGACCTACATCGGCGCCTTCGGCTACGACCTGTACGGCGGCGAGGAGCTCCGCCCCGGACCGCTCTACGTCATCGACGAGGACGGCTCCTCCCGCCTCGCCGCCGAGGGCCTGGTGTTCCCGAACAGCGCGAACGTGCTCCCCGGCACCCGGACACTCGTCGTCAGCGAGACCTGGGGTGGCCGCCTCACCGCGTTCGACATCGAGCAGGACGGGTCGCTGACCGGGCGGCGGGAGTGGGCGGCGCTCCCGGACGGCGTGACGCCCGACGGCAGCACCGTCGACAGCGAGGGTGCGATCTGGGTCTGCTCGGTCGACACCGGCGAGTTCCTCCGCGTCGTCGAGGGCGGCGAGGTCACGGACCGCATCGACGCTCCGGGCCGGTGCGCGATCGACTGCGCGCTCGGTGGCCCGGACGGCCGGACCCTCTACCTGGCGACGGCGGACAGCTACGACCCGGCGACGACGGCGAAGACCCGTGCCGGACGCATCAGCGCGGTGCGGGTGGCGGTCCCCGGCACCTGACCCCGGCGCGAGGCGTCGCGTCAGCGCCAGCGCCCGCGGGGGCAGCGGACTAGACCGGGGCCAACGGCGTCCGCTCGCCGACCGGCAGTTCGACCCGCACGGTGTCGCCCGCGCGCACCGTGCCCCCGGCGACCACGACCCCCATCACCCCGCCCTTGCGCTCGACCGAACCGTCCTGCGCACGCCCGAGGACCGCGCGCAGCAGCCCGGGCTCGAACCCGTTGATCTGCTGGCACGGGTTCCGCAAGCCCGTGACCCGGACGCACGCATCGGCCCCGATGTGCAGCAACGCCCCCGTCGGCAGGCCGAGCAGGTCGACGCCACGGGTCGTGATGTTCTCGCCCATCTGCCCCGGAGCGACGTCGAACCCGGCGTCCGCCACCTCGTCGAACAGCTCGGCGTGCAGCAGGTGCACCTGCCGCAGGTTCGGTTGGGAGGGGTCGCGGGCAACGCGGGACCGGTGCTGGACGGTCGTTCCGGCGTGGGCGTCGCCGACGATGCCCCATCCCTCGATGAGGACGACGTGGTCCACCACCGGCTTGCTGAAGCGATGGGTACCGTCCGTGCTGACCGCGACGACGTGGGGCTGGTCCTCCGAGTTCGTGCTCACGGCACCAGCGTCGCCGAACGGCTGCGTCCGGACCAGCATCGGCACGGACACGACCCGCACGGATCACGCCAACGGGCTCGCGATCGGTGAAACGTTGCGCGCGCCGGACGACAAGCCGCGCGAATGATGTCGAACGCGCACGATTCCGCCGGAAATGGGCAAGATTCCGTCCGCCGCTTTTCCCTAGGCTCATGGCAAGCACGTACCCGCCGCACCGCAGCGGCCGACCCGATGACGGGAGGTTCGACATGTCGCAGTTCGTCCAGAGGTTCACGCAGGACGCCATCGTCGGAGAGCCCGAGGTCGTCGAGGACCGTCTGGACGTCCGTGCCGTCGCCGAACTCCCGGCCTGGCGGCGTCTGCGGGACGCGGTCGTGTCGTTCCGTGCGTTGCAGACGGATGACGGCTCGATAGCCGACCGATCGGACCACCGTGCCGCGTCCGGCCACCTGGCCACGATCCTCCCGGCCATCGCCGAACTGGCTCCGCACTTCCCGCACGATGCGGCGTACCTCGCCGCGCTGCAGCGCGATTTCGCGCAGTGGGAGACGCAGGGTTTCGGCGTTCCGGACTTCCTGGATTCACTGAACGCATTCCAGCCGCAACAGCACCGTGTCGACGGACTCGGCCACCTCGTCGTGTTCCCGATGGTGACGCAGAACGGCAGCTCCTCGCGCCTGGTCGAGGCAGTCCTGGTCGAGGTCATCTGGCCGGAGTTCATCGCGGAACTGGAAGCCGGCGACCACGACAACGCACTCTTCGTCGCACTCCGGTTCGTCGACTTCACCCCGGGCTACGACACGAACTCCGCGGTGCTGTTCCCCGAGACCGTCGCGATGCGGGAGATCCCGCAGTTCACCTGGGGCGCGATCTTCCAGGACCGCGAAGCCGCCCGGTACCGCCGGGTCGTCCGCGCCGCAGCGGAGACCACCAAACTCGACCTGCCCGCCGACGCCGCCGCGATGCTCGACGACCAGGAACTCACGGAGCGGGTCTTCGTGATGTGGGACATCATCCACGACCGTTCCCACATGCGCGGGGACCTGCCGTTCGACCCGTTCATGATCAAGCAGCGGATGCCGTTCTTCCTCTACTCGCTCGAGGAACTCCGCTGCGACCTGACCGCATTCCGCGAATCGGTGCGCCTGGATCGGGAACTCTCCGCGCGCCCAGAGCTCAGCAGCGCAGAACTCGCAATCCGTGACCACGCACGGCTCGTGCAGTACGCCGTCGTCTTCGACCGCATCTTCCGGTTCGCGATCACCGGCAGCCGCGTCCGGAACTACGACGGTCTCGGTGGCCAGCTGCTCTTCGCGTGGATGCACCAGCACGACGTCCTGCACTGGACGGACACGCAGCTCACGATCGACTGGCCGGAGGTGCCGGACGTGGTCATCGCGCTGAGCGACCAGATCAACGAGCTGTACTGGCGCTCGATCGACCGGCCGAAGTCGGCCCACTGGCTCGCCGCCTACGAGATGCTGACCCGGACGCTCACGCCGCACCCGGCCTCGCGCTGGGCGCAGGGCCTGCCGGCCGAGACGCTCGCGGGGCCGCCGAAGGGCTACACCGACGCGGTGCTCGACGACGAGTTCCCGCTCTCGATGTTCTACGAGGCGCTCAACAAGAAGATGGCCGCGGTCATCGCGTCGACGGCCGGCATCACCGGCTCGTCGTCCGTCGCTCCCGCCGACGTCGCGGACGCCGCGTGAGGGGTGCGTCCGTGGCCGGCCGCCTGGTGCTGATCGCCGGAGCGACCAGCGCCAGCGGCGCGGCCGTCGCGCGCGCACTCACCTCCGCCGGTGCGGCAGTCGTGGCCGTCGGCACCAGATCGGACGCACTGGAGGCTCTGCACGCCTCCGTCCCGGGCGTCACCACCCACAGGTGCGACCTCTCGGACCACGGTGCGGTCGCCTCGTTGGCCGCCACGATCCACGACGCCGTCGGCCCGGTCGACGGACTGGTCCACCTGGTCGGCGGCTGGCGCGGCGGCGGTGGCCTCGCCGGGCAGACCGACGAGGACTGGGACTTCTTCGACAAGGGTTTCCGCACCCTGCGGAACACGACCAGGGCCTTCGCCGACGACCTCGTCGCGTCCCCGGCCGGGCGGCTCGCGATCGTCTCGTCCACCGCGGTCGACTCCCCGACCGCCGGCGGTGCGAACTACGCCGCCGCGAAGGCCGCAGCCGACGCCTGGGTCCGTGCCGTGGCCCAGGGCTTCCGGAAGGACGCGCCGGAGACCGCTGCTGCCGCGATCTTCGTCGTCCGCACGCTCGCCGGCCTGGAGGACCAGCTCGGCGACGCGGTGGTCCGGCTCTGGTCGGCCGCGCCAGTCGATGTGAACGGCGCCCGCATCCCCCTCTCCCCGTCGACCGACCCCCTGTCGACCCGCTCCCTAGGATGAACCAGTGACCCTCCAACTCCACGACCTGGACCTGCGGGGCTTCGCCTCCGACAACTACGCCGGCGTCCACCCCGAGATCCTCGACGCGATCGCCGCCGCCAACCAGGGCCACCAGATCGCCTACGGCGAGGACGTCTACACGGCGCGCCTGCACGAGGTCGTCACCGCCCACTTCGGCTCGCAGGCCCAGGCGTTCCCGGTGTTCAACGGCACCGGCGCGAACGTCGTCGGGCTGCAGTCGATGCTGCCGCGGTGGGGCGCCGTCGTGTGCACCTCGACCGCGCACATCCACACCGACGAGGCCGGGGCGCCGGAGCGCGTCGGCGGCATGAAGCTGCTCACCGTCGATGCGCCCGACGGCAAGCTCACCCCCGACCTGATCGACCGTGAGGCGTGGGGCTGGGGCGACGAACACCGTGCCCAGCCGCTCGTCGTGTCGATCACCCAGACCACCGAGCTCGGCACGGCGTACACCGTCGAGGAGATCCGGGCGATCGCCGATCACATCCACCCGCTCGGCATGACCCTGCACATGGACGGCGCCCGCATCTCCAACGCTGCCGCGACGCTCGGGCTCCCGCTCCGCGACTTCACCACCGACGCGGGCGTCGACGTGCTGAGCTTCGGCGGCACCAAGAACGGCATGCTCTACGGCGAGGCGATCGTCGTGCTGAACCCCGCAGCATCCGAGGGCCTGCACTACCTCCGCAAGATGAACATGCAGCTCTCGTCGAAGATGCGGTTCGTGTCGGCGCAGCTCATCGCCCTGCTGACCGACGACCTCTACCTGCGCTCCGCCTCGCACGCGAACGCCATGGCGCAGCGGCTCCGCGGTGCACTCGAGGCAGGGATCGCCGACGGCAGCATCCAGGGCGTCGCGTTCAGCCAGGAGACCCAGGCGAACGGGGTGTTCGCGACGCTGCCCGCCGGCGTGGCCGATCGGCTGCGGGAGCACTTCCGGTTCTACGACTGGGACGCATCGCGGAACGAGGTGCGGTGGATGTGCTCGTTCGACACCTCGGAGCAGGACATCGACGCGTTCGTGGCGGCGCTGGCGCGGGAGCTCGTCCCAGCCTGACGCAACGTAGGATCTCGTGTGATCTCCGAGCACCCCGTACCCAGTGGCATCACCGCCGAGGACCTGACCGTCACGCTCCGCGTCCTCGAACAGATGACCGAGATCGACGAGACGCACCCGGACTTCGTGCGCGTGCGCCAGGCGACGGCCAAGATGTTCAAGGCCGTGAAGCGGGCGCACCGACTCCAGAAGCGAGCGGTCATCGCCGAGGCCGACCGCCTGGTGATCGCCGCCACCGCGACCGGCGCAGCGGATCGCATCGACGACGAGACCCGCGGCGTCCCGATCAGCAGCTCGACGGCGACCTCCAGCGCCGGCACGCTACTGAAGTCCCGCCCGTGCTACATGTGCAAGCAGCACTACACGCTGGTCGACGCGTTCTACCACCAGCTCTGCCCCTCGTGTGCAGCGATGAGCCACGCCAAGCGTGACGCGCGGACCGACCTGACCGGTAAGCGTGCGCTGCTCACCGGCGGACGCGCGAAGATCGGCATGTACATCGCGCTGCGACTGCTGCGCGACGGTGCCCACACCACGATCACGACACGGTTCCCGCGGGATGCGGTGCGCCGGTTCACGAGCCTGCCCGACTCCGCGGACTGGATCTCGCGGCTCAAGGTCGTCGGCATCGACCTGCGCGACCCCGCCCAGGTCATCGGCCTCGCCGAGGACGTCGCCGCGGCCGGCCCGCTCGACATCCTGATCAACAACGCCACGCAGACCGTGCGCCGGTCCCCCGGCGCGTACCAGCCCCTCGTCGACGCCGAACTCGCACCGCTCCCCGACGGACCGCTCCCCGAGCTCGTGACCTTCGGACACACGAACGACCAGCACCCGCAGGCGCTCGCCCGCTCGGTCACGGCGCACCCCATCCTCGCGGCCGCCGCTGCCCGCGCCGACGAACTCACCGAGCAGGCCATGGCCCCGGGGTCGAGCTCGCTCGAACGGCTCGCCATGGGCACGGCGATCGATGCCGGCGGTCTCGTGCCCGACCTGCACGACGTGAACTCCTGGACGCAGCACGTCAACGAGGTCGATCCCCTCGAGATGCTCGAGGTCCAGCTGGCCAACACCACGGCGCCGTTCATCCTGATCTCGAAGCTCCGCCCCGCGATGGCGGCGAGCGAGTCGAACCGCACCTACGTCGTGAACGTGAGCGCCATGGAAGGGGTGTTCGGCCGCGCCTACAAGGGACCGGGACACCCCCACACGAACATGGCGAAGGCCGCCGTGAACATGCTCACGCGCACGAGCGCGCAGGAGATGTTCGAGACCGACCGCATCCTGATGACGAGCGTCGACACCGGGTGGATCACCGACGAACGACCGCACCCGACGAAGGTCCGCCTGGCGGAAGAGGGCTTCCATGCGCCGCTCGACCTGGTCGACGGCGCCGCCCGGGTCTACGACCCGATCGTGCGGGGCGAAGCGGGCGAGGTACTGTTCGGCGTCTTCCTGAAGGACTACAAGCCCAGCTCCTGGTGAAACGGTGCGCGCGTTGCCTCAGATGACGTGGAAAGTCGATGGTTCCGTCAAGAGGGTCTGAGAGTCCGCCCGGTCCAGCAGCTCCAGGTCGTGAGTTGCGAGGATGACGGTCGCACCGTCGTCAGCGAGTTCGCGCGCCAGCTGGGCGACGAGACCGGTGCGCTGCGCGTCGAGTGCGGCGGTGGGTTCATCCAGGAGCACGAGTCGTGGCATGCGAACGAGGACGCACGCGATGGCCACGCGTTGACGTTCGCCTCCGCTGAGCTCCATCACGCCGCGATCGAGGAGCACCCGTGGCAGGCCGAGACGGTCGGCCGCCCCCTCGACACTCAACGGGACCGAGGTCGGGGTGCGAGGACCAGCGGAAGCCGCTGCAGCCAGGTTCCTCCGGACCGTCCACGCTTCGACCAGCCCCGCGTCCTGGAACACGAACCCGACGTCATGTCGGAGGTATCGGCGGAGCGCCGCCCTGCCGAAGGTCGTGACGTCGTGTTCGAACACGCGGATACTGCCCGCGCTGGGACGTTCCAAGCCCCCGATCATCCGCAGCAGCGTCGACTTCCCGATGCCGGACGCGCCAGCTATTCCGTGGATCGACCCAGGTGGGACCTCCATCTCGAACGCACGAAAAAGTTGCCGACCACCGACGTCGTGCTCGAGGCCTGTGACGGAGATCGCGGAGGCACTACTTCGCATGATGAGTCAGCTTCTTCACGGACGAGGCTCGGATGGTGACGACGGCGCCGATGAGGAGCACCACAAGGCCGACGGCCGCGTAGGTGACCCCGAGGGTGCCCGGGACGATGTCCGGGCCAGTGAGGCCGCTTCGCAGTCCGATGATGATCGCGACTCCGGACGCCACGAGCAGGGCCGCGGTGTGCAACCAGGCCCGCAAGTGCAATCTCGCCGGCGAGCGCCCACGCACGAGGTGGAACAAGATGCGGTCCCGATGTGCCAACGCGTAGGCCTGCGCTCGGATGAGCAAGGTGCCGATCACAGCAAGCAGCCCGATCAGCCCACCGATGAGTGCGAGTGGGAGCTTCGCTTCGGCGTCCGACACCCCCCGGGCAACCTGGACTGAGTACTTGTCGACGACGTACACCGAGGCGCTCACTCCGCCAGCATCGAGTGCCTGCCGCGTCGCCGACGCATCGCCCGTGAAGAGGAGATCACCTGCGGTTCCCGCAGCGAAGTATGATTCATCGTCGAGCAATCCGGCCGAGGCCGGCACGACGACGATCACCGGCGAGATTGAGTAGACGTCCGTGCGGAAGCCGGTCCGTCCGTAGTTGAACACCGGCCCCGGTGAGTACGTCGCGAGGTGCGGTTGCTTCGGGCTGGCTCGATCCGGCACTTCGCCGAGCGGGTCCCGGAACGATGCTGACCAAGCCGCGCCGATCGCGGGCGCCCGATCCGCCTGGTCAGATGGCACCAGGAGTCCCCAATCTCCGGGACCGTCGGCCCCGTCGAGCGGATCGGGCAGCCGCCCGGCGGATCGGGTGATGTACTCCTTGTTGACCACGATCACGTTCGACTCGGGATCGCCCGGCGTGTACCGGTCCCCGCTCTGGGCACCGGGCACCCAGCTGAGAACCGTTCCGCCGGTCGACTCCAGGGCGCGTGCCGCGGAGGCGAACGGCTTCACCGCAGCGTCCAGCGCTTCCGGTCCGTCGTATCCCTGGAAGATCGTCGTCGTGCACGTTGCGCAGGATTGCCACTCTGGCCGACTTTCACGAACAGCGTTCAACGCCGCCCACGACACAAGGGCCTGCGTGAGGAGGAACACGACCAGAGCCACGGTGAGCACCTGCACCGCCGACGCCACGGACCTTCCCCGCGACCACGGCCGCCAATCGGAGAACGCGGCGCGGAACTGCAGACGACGTGGGAGGAGCGCCGAGAAGCACGACCCGCCCAGGAATGCTGCGAGCAACGAGCTGAGCATCACCACGCAGACTGCGAAGTACGACACCAGTTGACTTCCCCCGTTGTACGCGCGCAGGATCACGACCGCCGCACTGCCGAGAACGGCGTACGACCCGATCAGCAGCAGCGCAGACATCCCGAGATCGCGCGCGAACGGTGCCCGCGCCCCGAGCGTCCGAGCGAATGCGACCCGCTGGGCTTGCGACGCGGATCGGGCGATCCCCGCCGAGAACGCTGCAAGGATTGCGACTGCCGCCGCCATCACCGCAGGGGTGTAGCCGACCATGTAGCGGAGCAAAGTCCACCAACCGAACGGCTGGACCCGAGCGTCGACACCAGCAGCGTCAAGCGTGGACGCTACCCCCCGCAACTGGTCCGGCGGCAACGTGGAGAGGTATCCGCCTTGCGGAGCGCGACCGAGCGTCTCGACCGTGGTCACCATGCTCGTGTCGAACCGTGCGTATTCTCCCGAGGGGAAAGCACGGTCGTAGGCTGCCGGATCTCCGATGATCGGTGCAAGAGTGCGTGTCGAAGTCGATCCGGTCGGATCCGTCCGGATACGGAAGAAGTTCGCGTGGCGCTGGCGGGCTTCCGTCTGGAGCAGCTGGAGAACGGGGGCAGCCTCATCGACCTGGGTGATCACCAGCGCCGAGCGGACAGTTGCCAGAGACTGCGTGTCGTGCACGCTCATCACCGCGAAGCCGATCAGCAGCGACACGAGTGCCGCAGCGAACGCGGCTGCCGCTCGGGTCACGTTCGAGGCCACCCCCACCGGCGTTACTTCGTGTTCCAGTACGCGGTGTTGCCGCCCGCGGTACGGAGGATCTTCGCGACTGATCGCGTGCCCTTGTCGACCCACCCCGAATAGTTGCAGCTCGTGCCGAACCCCGCGCACGCAGTCGACTTGTGCGTCTTACCGTCGTGGTCGTAGTACGAGTACGAGTTACCGCGACCGATGCCGTAGATCCAGAGACCGCCGCCGACCTTCTCCGTCGTGCGCGGTCGGCCATCGCCGATGCTGTCGTCCACGATCACCTGCGTGCCTTCGCCGCCGGTGATCAGCGCGGACCCGCCATCAGTCGCGCCGGCCCCGTCGACCGTTTCCGCTGACGCAGCCGATGGCAAGGCGATCGCGCCCACCAACGCCGCGCCTGCCATGACAGTCATGATCCGAATGGATGACTTGGTTCTGGTCTGAATTCCCAACATGAGCGGTAACGTATCGCATTCCACGAATCGGCGTGGGCCAAATCGCTCCGAAGCAGAGTTCCTGATGAGCAGCGGTCCTGAGCGAGACGCAATCGTGGCCACCAACGGACTGGAGGCCATACTCACGGGGCGAGCACGGCCTCCAGTCCGCTGGTGGTCCGGTCGGGACTGCCGGCCACCTCGGCGAACAGCAGCGCGGGTCAGACCATCCCCATGCGCGCCACGATCTGGGCGAAGTCCGCCTCGGAGATCGTGAAGAGGCCGCGACGGAACGGCAGCCCCCAGTGGGCGGGATCCGGGATGAAGGACAGGGCGTCGACGAGCGACTTCGCGTCGACCGGGGTAACCGGCCGGAAGGTCGCTGCGAGCCGCCAGGGACGGAAGGTGTCGCTGACGACGCCCTGGTACGGCTCGTCGCCCGTGATCGTGGCCAGTGCGGTGAACTGCCGGACTGGCGTTCCCTGCTGCAGGCTCGTCCTTGGCGAATAGAACACCATCTCGTCACCGGGCCGCGGATGACCGAGGCGCGTCCGCGCCCCGTGGTCCGCCTGGGTGAAGCCCCCGGCCGCCGCGGCTCCGACGTGGTCGAGCGTGACCGTGTTGACCCAGAACCGCTTCGTTGCAGTCGGCACGGCAGGATTCCCCGTCACTGGTCCGCCGTGGACGCCACGTCCTTCTGCACCGCGAACTGGGTCCGGTGCAGCTCCTCGTACCGGCCACCCGCGGCGAGCAGTTCCTCGTGCGTGCCGCGCTCCACGATCGAGCCGTCCTCGACGACGAGGATCATGTCCGCGCTCCGGATGGTCGACAGGCGGTGTGCGATCACCATCGCGGTCCGGCCCTCCAGTGCCTCGCTGAGCGCTGCCTGCACCGCGGCCTCGGACGTCGAGTCGAGCGCCGCCGTCGCCTCGTCGAGGATCACGACGCGCGGTTGCGCAAGCAGCAGCCTCGCGATGGTCATCCGCTGGCGCTCACCCCCGGACAGCCGGTAGCCGCGCTCCCCCACCATGGTGTCCAGCTGGTCGGGCAGGGACCGGATGAGCGGCTCGAGCCGGGCGCGGCGGACGGCATCCCAGACCTCGTCGTCGGACGCCTCGGGCCGGGCGAGGCGCAGGTTGGAGCGGATCGTCTCGTGGAACAGGTGCCCGTCCTGCGTCACCATGCCCAGCGAGTGCCGCATCGAGGCGAAGGTGACGTCTCGGACGTCGCGTCCGGCCAGGCGCACGGCCCCGCTGTCGACGTCGTACAGACGCGACAGCAGCTGCGCGATCGTGGACTTGCCCGCGCCGGAGGTCCCGACGAGGGCGACGGTCTGCCCCGGCTCGATCCGGAACGACACACCGTGCAGGACCTCCTCGCCACCACGGGTGTCCAGCGTGGACACTTCTTCCAGGGAGGCCAGAGAGACCTTGTCCGCCGACGGGTACGCGAAGCGGACGTCGTCGAACTCCACCGCCACCGCGCCGTCGGGGACGGTGACGGCGTCGGGCTTCTCCTGGATGAGCGGTTCGAGGTCCAGCACCTCGAACACCCGCTCGAAGCTGACCACCGCGCTCATGATCTCCACCCGCGCGTTCGCCAGGCTCGTCAGCGGGGCGTAGAGCCGGGTGAGCAGGAGCGCCAGGGTCACCACGTCGCCGGTGTTCAGCTGCCCGGCGAGCGCGAAGAAGCCGCCGAGCCCGTAGACGAGCGCCAGGGCCAGCGCGGAGACGAGCGTCAGCGCGGTGACGAAGACGAACTGCAGCAACGCCATGCGGACCCCGATGTCGCGCACGCGGGCGGCGCGCACGCGGAACTCCTCGGCCTCTTCGTCGGGCCGGCCGAACAGCTTGACCAGGGTGGCGCCCGGTGCCGAGAAGCGCTCCGTCATCTGGGTGCTCATGGCGGAGTTGTGGTCGGCGGCCTCGCGGCGGAGCGCGGCGAGACGGCTGCCCATCCGGCGCGCGGGTACGAGGAAGATCGGGAGCATGACCACCGCGAGGAGCGTCACGAGCCAGGACGTGCTGAGCATGACGGTCAGGGTGAGGATCAGCGCCACGAGGTTCGTGACCACGCCGGAGAGCGTGCCGCTGAAGGCCTGCTGCGCGCCGATCACGTCGTTGTTGAGGCGACTCACGAGGGCGCCCGTCCGCGTCCGGGTGAAGAACGCGATCGGCATCTTCTGCACGTGGTTGAACACCGCGGTGCGGAGGTCCAGGATCACGCCCTCGCCGATGCGCGCCGAGTACCAGCGCGTCGCGAGGGACGTGGCGGCGTCGGCCACGGCGACCAGCGCGATGACGACGGCGAGCCGGACGATCGTGCCGACCGCGCCGCGGGCGACGATGACGTCGACCACCTGGCCGGCGAGGACGGGCGTCGCGACCGCGAGGAACGCACCGACGACGGACAGCACGATGAAGATCACCAGCTTGGCCCGGTAGGGCACGGCGAACGTCATGATCCGCCGGACGGACTCACGGGAGAAGCCGTGTTTGCCGTCCCTGGCGGTGGAGATCTTGTACAGCGAGCTCCAGGCCGCGCCTTCCATGCTCATTGCAGTTCCTTCCGTGGGTGCCGGGCCGATTGCGCCACGGCCGAGCGCCCGAGCGGCCAGGATACGGGCGGCCAGCGACAATCCTGTTCCCCGACCCCGCGACGGACCGGAGGCCCGGTGCCAGCTGGCACCGGGCCTCCGGTCAGGCGGTCGGTTCCGACGGAATCCGCGAGCCGGTCTACGGTTGACCGCGGTGGAGTTCGTCACTCCCGCTGATCCCCGAGGAGCACTGATGTCGTCCACGACCCCGCCCGGTTGGTACCCGGACCCGTCCGGTCGACACGGAACCCGGTGGTGGGACGGCGCGGGCTGGACGCAGCACGTCGGCCCGCCCACCCCGCAGATGCCTCGTCCGCGCATCCCCGACGGCGTGCGGACGGACACCGTGTTCGTGTGGGTGATGGCGTTGCTGCCGCTCGTCTCGCTGCCGCTGCTGTTCGTCTACCAGCCGCACTTCCAGGTCCAGGTCGTCCGGCCGGGGCAGATGCAGCAGTACGACCCCGGCTCGATCTACACCGGTGCGTACTTCCTGGTGCAGGGCGTCGGCCTGCTCGTGTACGCCGCGGCCGTGCTGCTCGCGTACTTCGACCACCGTGAACTGCAGCGACGCGGTGTCGTCCGGCCGTTCCCCTGGCCGTGGGCGTTCCTGTCCGGGATCGTCTACGTCATCGGACGGTACGTGGTGGTCCGGAAGGTCGCACCGGGACGGTCGATGTGGCCCCTCTGGACCTACGCTGCGCTCACCGTCGTGGGCGTGGTACTCGGGATCATCCGCGTCGTGACGTAGCTCCGGCAGCTTTTTCCGTGAGCCCGGCGGGACGAGCTCCGCGGTTCACCGCCCCGCTCACCCGAGCGGCTCGACGCCGTAGCTCGTGACCACCGCGCGCAGCTCGTCCAGGTACGTCTGCGCCTGCACGGTGAGCGGGACCGACGCGTGGGCGATCCAGCCGATCTCGATGCGCTCGTCGACGTCGAGCGGGATGGCGACGATCTCGGGGTCGAGGTCGTCACTGATGAGCCCGGTCGAGATCGTGTACCCGCCCAGCCCGATCATGAGGTTGAAGATCGTCGCCCGGTCCGACACCCGGATCTCCCGCTTGCTCGACATCGTCGACAGGATCTCCTCGGACAGGTAGAAGGAGTTGTTCGCGCCCTGGTCGAACGTCAGCCGGGGGATGTCGGCGAGGTCCGCGAGGGTCGCCCGCTTCCGGGACGCGAGCGGGTTCCGACGGGCCACGAAGATGTGCGGCTCCGCGACGAACAGCGGGGTGAACACGACGCCGGCGTCCCGCAGGAGCTTGCCGAGCACCTGCCGGTTGAAGTCGTTGCGGTAGAGGATGCCCACCTCGCTCCGTAGCGTCCTGACGTCCTCGATGATGTCCCAGGTGCGCGTCTCCCGGAGCGAGAACTCGTACTCGTCCGCAGCAGCTCCCTCGACCATCCGGACGAAGGCCTCCACCGCGAACGAGTAGTGCTGCGCGGACACCCCGAGCAGACGGCGTGACGGCTGGCCTCCGACGTAGCGCTGCTCGAGGAGGGAGACCTGCTCGACCACCTGTCGGGCGTACCCGAGGAACTCGACGCCGTCGACCGTGAGGACGACACCCCGCGCCGAACGCACGAAGAGCGCCCGGCCGATCCGAGCCTCCAGGTCCTTCATCGCGGCCGACAGGGTCGGCTGCGCGACGTACAGCAGATCGGCCGCTGCGCTGATCGAGCCCTCCGTCGCGACCTCGATGAAGTAGCGGAGCTGCTGCAGGGTGATGTCGTTCGAGACACGGGCCATAGGCGCAGGCTATACCAGCGCATAGCGTCTGGGGATTACCCGATGGCCTCGGAACCCCGGCATCATCGAGGTACCCCTTCCCCAGTGCCTCCGGGCGCTCGACCTACGGACTGCCCATCATGGCGAACGACCTCACCTTCAGCATCACCAGGACCCGCTTCGACGAGGACTACTCCCCCGCCGACAGCTCCCGGCTGACCACGAACTTCGCCAACCTGGCGCGCGGCGAGCACCGTCAGCAGAACCTCCGCAGTGCCCTGGCCATGATCGACCGTCGGTGCAACGACCTGGCGTCGTCTCCGTCCGGTGATGCCGCTGACCGCTACCGCCTCGAGCTCGACATCGTCTCGGTCACCGCGCACTTCGTCGACGGCAGTGCCTCCGGCGCGTTCCCGTTGCTCGAGATGCTCGACGTCGCGATCCTCGACCAGCACACCGGCGAGCGCCACCAGGGGATCCTCGGCAACAACTTCTCGTCGTACCTGCGCGACTACGACTTCGCCGTCCTGCTGCCGTCGCTCGACAAGGAGGCCGGCATCCCGTCCGACTTCGGCCAGCTCCACGGTCAGCTGTTCCAGCGCTTCCTGGAGTCCGACGCGTTCCGTGACGAGTTCGATGCCGAGCCCGTGGTCTGCATCAGCGTCTCCACGAGCCAGACCTACCGGCAGTCGGGGTTCGTCCACCCTGTCCTCGGCGCCGAGTACGAGCACGAGCACTCGTCGCTCACCGACGACTACTTCGGCCGGATGGGCATGCAGGTGCGCTACTTCATGCCCCCGGGCGGCAAGGCACCGCTCGCGTTCTACACGCGCGGCGACCTGGTCAACGACTACTCGGACCTGCAGCTCATCGGCACGATCAGCACCATGGAGACGTTCCAGAAGATCTACCGCCCGGAGATCTACAACGCGAACACGCCCGCGCCGAGCACCTACCGCCCGAGCCTCGCGCACACGGACTACACCGTGCCTCCCGTCACGTACGACCGCGAGGAGCGGAGCCGCCTCGCGATCACCCAGGGCCGCTACACCGAGGAGCACCTCGTGCAGCCGCACCGAGCACTCCTCGAGCGGTGGGCCGCTGCTGGCGCCGCCGCCGTCCCTTCGCTCTGACCGACACCCACTCGACAGGAATCCCACCCGCATGAGCACCCTCCTGCCCACCTCGATCGTCGGCAGCCTGCCGAAACCGTCCTGGCTCGCCGAGCCCGAGAAGCTCTGGTCCCCCTGGCAGCTGGAAGGGGCAGCGCTGACCGAGGGCAAGCAGGACGCCCTCCGGGCCGCCGTCCACGAGCAGGAGCGCGCCGGCATCGACATCGTCAGCGACGGCGAGCAGACCCGGCAGCACTTCGTCACGACGTTCATCGAGCACCTGGACGGTGTCGACCTGGACCGCAAGGAGACCGTCCGCATCCGTGACCGGTACGACGCTGCCGTCCCCACCGTCGTCGGTGCCGTGAGCCGCCGGGCGCCCGTGTTCGTGGAGGACGCCGCGTTCCTCCGCGCGCAGACCGACCGGCCGATCAAGTGGGCGCTCCCCGGCCCGATGACGATGATCGACACGCTCTCCGACCAGCACTACAAGAGCCGCGAGAAGCTGGCGTGGGAGTTCGCCACGATCCTCAACCAGGAGGCACGGGAGCTCGAAGCGGCCGGCGTCGACATCATCCAGTTCGACGAGCCCGCCTTCACCGTGTTCCACGACGAGGTGCAGGACTGGGGCGTGGCCGCGCTCGAGCGCGCAACGGAGGGCCTCCGTGCGCAGACCGCCGTGCACATCTGTTACGGCTACGGCATCGAGGCGAACAACAAGTGGAAGGAGACGCTCGGGGCGGAGTGGCGCCAGTACGAGCAGTCCTTCCCGCTGCTGCAGCAGTCGTCGATCGACATCGTCTCGCTGGAGTGCATCCACTCCCACGTGCCGCTCGAGCTCGTCGAGCTCATCCGCGGGAAGAAGGTCATGCTCGGCGCGATCGACGTCGCGACCGAGACCGTGGAGACGCCGGCGGAAGTGGCGGAGGTGCTCCGTCGGGCGCTCGAGTTCGTCGATGCGGACAAGCTCATCCCGAGCTCCAACTGCGGGATGGCGCCGCTGGCGCGGGGTGCCGCGTTGGACAAGCTCGGGGCGCTGTCCGCCGGGGCGGACATCGTGCGAGCTGAGCTCGCCGGGGTTGCCGCACCCGTGGGTCGCTGACCGCTGCGAACTGCACGACGGCTCGCCTCCGGAAGGAGGCGAGCCGTCGTTCGTGTTGCGTGGCTCAGGTGTCTGGCTCTCGACGCTGCCGGGAGGCTCGGCCTGCGTCCGACTTCCGCGTCGCGTTGGTACTGAGCTCGGGCTGCTACGAGCCGACGCCGCTCTCGGTGGGCGCGATCGAACGTTGTCGGCTCCTGACCACGAACCACGCGGCCGGCCCGATGATCGGGACGAGGATGACGACGAGCGCCCATCCGAGCAAACGCCGACCAGCGATCGCGCGGGATCGGATCAGCGAGACGAGCGCTGCGAGAGCGAGGAGCAGCGCGACGAGGGACACGGCCGTCAGCACGCCGTCGAGCACGGTCGGACTGAGTGGGTCCATCAGTACTCCTTCTCCTCGGACCGCATGCCGATCACTCCCCGCGCTTGTCGGCGATAGTGGGGTTGCCCTTCGCGCTCACCATCAGTGGTGCGTCCCTCCGCAGAGCGACCGTCGACACGGGATTGGTCCACCACCGATACATTGCCGTTCACAATCCGAGACGCTACCGTCGTCGGCATCGGTGGCGCAATGGTGTTCGCGCTGACGCTGGAGATCGTCGCGGCGGTCCTCGTGACCTGGATTACCTGGAGAGCGGCAACCGGGTCGCTCGCCCGGAACACACTCGCCGGCGTTCGGACTCGGATCACGATGTCCAGCGACGCAGCCTGGCGAGTAGGGCACCGCGCCGCGCTGCGTCCGACGATGATCGCTGGGACCATCACCGTGCTCTGGTGTTCGTTGAGCATCGTCGTCGGATCGCTTCGCACTCCCATCTCGGTGCTCGTAGCCACAGTCGTGCTCGTCAGCGGCGCACTCCTGTCCATCCCAGTGGCACACCGAGCCGTGCGCCGAGCCGCACCTGAGGAGCAACCATGATCGACACCTCCGAGAGCGAAGGCCACCGCTGCCAACCGGCAGAAGTGCTTCCTCATGAAGCCGCGCCCATCGGCACTGATCTCCCTCGGCGGCCTCATCGACCCTGCAGCAGTTCGCCGCTACCGGGAAGTCCACCCCGGCACCACCGTCAGCGAGGCTGGATGGCTTCGCTGGCGCGGCGTGCTGCGTTGAGCAAGCTCGGCGCAGTGCCCGCTGGCGTGGACATCGTGCGAGCTGAGCTCGCCAGCATCGCCGTCCCGTCGGGACGCCAGCCGCTGGAAGACAGAACGGCCTGGAGGCGCTGCTGCGGTCCTGCAGACAGGACTCGTGGGTACTGGCATCACCTCTTACCGCGCCTCTCCACTAGCGCCGCACCTCCTGCTTGATGAGTGCCGTCGCGATCTTGTCGGCCGCATGTGGAGCCTTGGCGAGCGTGTGGACCGCCGCAGTGACTCCGGCCGCGTTGACGATGACCGCTCCTGCCGCTCGCACTTCGCCGTTGATCCAGGTCGATGTCTCTTCCCGCTGCCAGCTCACCGTGCGCGAGCACTCAGCACCCAGCTCGAGCGCCCAGTCGGCGTAGCGACAGAGATCGTCGAAGGTGGACCAGACCCCGCCTGCCGCTGCGAACGACGACTCCCCGAGCGCCCACGGCTTGATCGGACAGCCCAGGAGCTTCGGCGTCACGCGCTCTGCCGGAGCAGGCATGAGCGTCGCAGAGCTGATCCCCGCCGGCTCGAAGACGTGCTGGCGCACAGCGGCGAACCAGTCGCCGTGCACGACGTCGAGCACCGCACCGAGAAGGGCGTACCCGAGGTTCGAGTACACGAAACTGCCTCGGGGCGTGACCGGCACCGCAGCTGCACGGTCCAGAGGAACCCCGACAGCCTCTCGGTACGGGTCCACGAACAGGCGGTCGCGCATCATGGCCGGAAGCCGCGGCAGACCCGAGGTGTGGTGGACGAGATCAGCGACGGTCATCTCGGCATCGGGCACACCGGGGAGGTAGTGCACGACCGGCCGCTCGACGTCGAGTGTGAGCAAGGCCGTCGTGCCCACGACTCCCTTCGTGATGCTCCCCCAATTGAGCATCGAGGCGGTGGCGTACGGCCCGCGGGGCTCATGGAAAGCTCGCCAGCCGTCGGCTGTACGAAGACTCGCGCGCCAGTGCCCCGAGCAACCCAGCGAATTTCGCACCATCTCCCTCTCTTCCAGGACGAGCCACCTAACGAACAGCCAACGGCTGACAGATATACCAGGTTGCGCGTTTTACGTTCTGCGTGCAAGGTGTTGTTGATCGAGCAGCAGCTCGACTAGCAACGTCGCTAGGACAGGAGACCGCCTTGACGCCCATCGTCCGAACCTCACACCGCCTTCCACTCGTCGCCACTGCGGCTGCCGCACTGCTCGGCTCATCTCTCGTCGCGGGTGCCGCCGAAGCCGCGGAACCTGCCGCTGACGAGTCGACTTTCATCTCCGCCGCGGAACTCGACGCGCTCGCCCCGAATGGGAGTGCTGCTCTCGACCCCCGGGTGTTCCTCGAAGGGATCGAGCAACTCGAGGCATCCCCCGCGCCGCGACAGACCTTCACCGCGGACGGTCACACCTACCACCGGTACGTCGTCGACGATGGAGCGATCACCCTTCCCAGTGCCGATGACGTCCGCGGAGCGATTGCGGAAGCGGAGAAAACAGAGGGCACCAATGGCACGATCACCCCGTTCCTCGAAGCGCGCTTCTCCGGCATCAAGACCGCGATCGGATTCAACACTGTCGACCAGCAAGCGCTCGCGGCAGGTGGCGGAGCCGCCATCGGCGCTGCGATCTGCCTGATTCCTGGCGTCGGATGGGCGGCATGCGCAGCTATCGGTGTCGTCGTCAGCGTCGCGACCACCTACGTCTTCAAGAACGGAATCTGCAGTGGCGGACGGAAGCTCTGGTGGTACGACGTCAAAGGCGGATCTACCGTCGGCTGCCGCTCATCTGCACCCTTCTGATTCGATGCAGGAAAGGACAACCCTCATGCGTGCATGGCTGCTCTACGTCCTGATCGTCGTCACTGCGCTCGCAGCACTCCTCGCGATCGCTTACAGCTTCCCCAATGCATCATCGGCCGTTTTCTGTATCGGCACCCCAGTCGTCGTGATCGGGGCCGGCCTCGGTGCCAAGTTCGTCAGGGAGGTACGGAGGGGACGTCGTACTCGCCAGCGCTGACCCGGCGAGTGGCTGGAACCGGTCCCCATGATCGCGCACCCGCTCCAGCGCGCTGCCCGCCAACAGCAACGTGCGCGACCGAAGCGGCGAAGCGCGACCGGTAGCGGATCGGCTATTGAGACGGTTCCTGACTTGTCGTGAGCAGGTGCTTTATCGCAGCATCCGAGACCTGTGGCGGCATCGAATGGGCGCCGTCGAACAC
>NZ_JBIVCN010000006.1:0-327400 GCF_044746585.1 Curtobacterium sp. NPDC090223
AGTGGCAGCAGAACCCCTACGGGTACAAGACCGGCATCCACTCCAGCAACAGCGACACGAGGTTGACAAAGTTCGGGTACCGGTGGCAGTCCGCAACGACCGGCCAGTGGCTCGAGCGAGATACACTCGACGCGCCGCTCGACCCCAACAACGCTAACCGATACGCATTCGTGGGGTGCGACCCCATTAATGGTGCCGACCCCACGGGGATGGGCTGTGGTTGGGACTGGACTCTTGAAGCGATCGCATTCGCTGGCCTAGCAGTTGCAGTATTCTCGGGGCCAGCCGGTTGGCTGGCAGTCGCAGGCCTAGGGTTCGGACTTGCAGGGAGCGGCCTCGGTACCATCCCGCTCTTCCTGGATGGTTGCGTTTAGAATTGGAGTCGAGCTGATGATCAAGTTGTGGGTATCCATTCTAATAGCGGTCGCCGCAGCTGTAATGACGGCGGTTCTATGGCTCGGTGATGGGGGATTGATAGCACGTATCGTCGCGCTGATCGTTCTTGCGGGCGCAATCGTCTCCGCCGTTGTCGCATGGCGCTCCAAAAGCGCAGCGCAGTCGAGTGGCAACCGCCGGCACGATGAGCGCTGACACGAGGCTAAAAGGAACGCGGGCCGCTCGTGTTCGGGCTACGGTCGATGAAACGGCGCGCAGCAGCTGACCTCGTCAACGAAGGACGGGGTGACGACCAGCTACGAGTACGCCTGCGCGGACATGAACAAGCTGCTGTCGCAGGCCACCAGCGGGGGAACGGACGGGACCACGAGCTTGCTCGTGGTCGACGGTGATGGGAACTCCGCCGCTGCCATCACCGACCAGGGCGCCAAGGCGTACACGGTGCAGTACGCCCCGTACGGCGGCGAAACCGTCACCTTCGGTAACACGAGCGCGCAGTGGAAACAAAACCCGTACGGCTTCAAGACCGCATCCGCTCCAGCAACACCGCAACCGGCCTCACCAAGTACGGCATGCGCTGGCAGGCCGCGTCGACGGGAGCGTGGATCCAGCGCGACACCGTTGACGCGCCTCTCAGCCCGTCCAACGCGAATCGCTGCGCCTTCGCCGGTTCCGATCCGATCAACAATTCCGATCCGACTGGCAAATCCGTAGCGGGCGATCAAGTTGGCATCCTTGCCGGCGCAGTTGCAGGCATAGCTACAACGGCTACAGTATGCGCTTTTACTGCGGGAGTTGGATGCGCAGCCGGAGCTTCCTTGGGTATCTTCTTGGGGTCTGCGGTGGGGCGCTGCGGGGTCGGCTGCTTCGACGGCTTACGATGGTGGAAGCGCTGCTCAAGTGGGCAACGCAGCTCTCGATGGCCTTGGAAAGGGAGCAGAGGCTGGATTCCTGCCAGCCTTGGTTCCCCTCTTCGCTTAGGAGGTATTTTATACATAAATGGAATCGAGAGCGATTTCTCAAAATAACGGTGATTTTCACACTGGCCGTAACGGTCATCTGGCTACTTTTGCCATTCGTCTCGCCGGCCTGGAAGCTGAGCTACGCAGTGAGCGTAGTGATCGCTCTAGTTGCGATATCGGTAAGTACTCTCGCGTATGCACGATTGCGCCGCAAGCCCTAAAGATCACTCGCGTGCAGGAATGGGGAAACGCAGACCGGTTCCACCCGATCGCCGACACCAGCTACCCCACCGGGCGGTACTACTTCGCTGGAGCGCAATCCCGCGACATCGCGAAGCAGACGGTTTCCGCGTGCACCGCATCCCGGTACCTTCAAGCGTGCCGGGGTGCGGTGCGTAAGGAGACGTAGAGATAGAGCGTTCGTCCTGCGTCTGAGCGCGTGCCGATAATGTATCGTATGGCGGTTGGCACCTGTGAACTGCCGTACGCATCGGTCGGCGATGCATCTCGAACTGGTCGGTTCCGAAGGCGTCGTCCCCGCGCAGCCGGAACCCCAACGAACGTAGGTGAAGGCGCGGCAATCGGTGCAGGTCTTGGACTCGTTGCAGGTGGCGTCTGGTGTTCTTGAGCGTGAAAGCCCAGGGCAGATCGGAACCCGCGCTTGGCAGGGTGCCGTCATTGGAGCTGTCGGATCGGGAAATGCCGTGGGAGGACCGGCGCTTTTCCTCGCACAAGGATGATCATGAAAAACACTGCTTCTCAACGCCGGGCGTCACTGAGTCTACTCGTCACAATATGCACATACTTTTTAGCTGTTGCTTTCATCGCACTACCATTCTTGAACGAAAATTGGGGACGGTACAGAGGCATCTCCATGACCTTGGCCTTCATCTTCCTGGTCTGGGGAAGCGCGTTCATCTGGATCCGCGTCCGCGCACTGAAGTCCGGCCGAAACGGTAAGTAGGAGGGGTGTCTCTCTGACGGAGCCAAGACCTTCATCGGCGGACCAGCGCTGCCGGCGGATGTATTGAACGCGACACCCTCGATTCGCCGCTCAGCCCCACCAACGCCAACGGGAATGACGTGATCAACACGGACGCGATGGGCGACTTCTTCTTCGTGACGCCTTAGATTGAGAATGGTTGAATATCGATGGACACCTACTCGCTCGTAGTCGGAATCATCGTGGTTGTGATCGCGATTGCCGTCGTGAGTCTTCGACGCCGAGTCGCCGACGCCTTTGACAGGTCCTCCCGGTCTCGGCCCGAATCACCACACCCAGCACTCCTGTCAAGCTCCCGCTTCATCGCGATCTGCGGCACGGTGTTCGGTGTGGTCGGTGCCGTGTTCGTGATGACTTCGTTCTGATTCGGCTCCTCTCAGTGGGCTGCGCACCCGGCCCGTGGTTGAAGGGCGTACATACTGGGCGGAACGAGTTCACGAGGTTCGGAATGCGCTGGCAGACCGCGAACGCCGGGGAATCACGGACGCACCACTCGACCCCAGCAACGCCAATCGCTACGCCCACCCAGCCGACGACCCCATCAACGGCAGCCATGGAAGGTGGTAATCGCAGCGCGGGTGTGGCCGCGACTGTTGGCGCGGCATCGGCGTACGCTCAGTCAGTGATCACACGAGCCCTCGGCGATGGATGACTGACATGCAGGGCCAGATGCTGGTCACAGGACTGGTCATCATGGTTGTCGGCGTTTCCATCTTCATGGCAGCGACGTCAGTGAGCTCGTCAATCGGACGTGGCGTGCGTTCTTTGTTCGGCATTCGACCAGGCGACCGCCGAAATTCCGTCTGGGGAGTGCGGGGTGCGGGAGTTTTCTTCTTCCTTTTCGGCGTTGCGCTGGGCTTGTTGGCTATCTCAGCGGGTACCGGTTGACAGCGACGAGTAGCGTTCACCGAGGAGTCGAGCGGGTTCTCCGATGATCATCTTTCTCCTGGTCGGCCTACTGGCCGTTCCGTTCGGCGTCTTCCTCATGATCTTCCGGAAGGCGGCCGCTGACTTCACGGAACGAGGACGCATCCTGCCCGAGCGTGTGCGGCCGAAGCCCCCTGCGTGGTTCATTGCAGTCATCGGCGGTGGCATGGTCGTGATCGGGCTCTACTTCGTCATCGCATCATCAGTCGGAATCGCGACCCGATGACCATGCGCGCCGCGTGATCGGCCGACCACGTGCCGGGCGGAAGTGGCGTGGCGGGCCCGACCCGGGCCTCCCGTCCGGCTCGTCACCACGTGCGAAGCCGCAGCGTCACCACCCGAGGGTGCCGGGCTCGCCCTTGAAGGGGCCGACCACCTTCGACGTGATCCAGCCGCCGTAGAAGTCACCGGCCTGCGCGTGGACGCGTTCACCGGCGACCTCGCAGGAGTCCATCTGGCCCGGGTAGATCGCGACGCGGTCCTGCAGCTCGGCGAAGCCGGGCTCGGGCGTCGGGTAGGTCCAGCCACCGCGGGGGACGGTCGTGTCGCCGCCGCGCACGTCGAAGTAGCTCGCCCGGCCCTTGAACTCGCACATGCTCGAGCCGCTGGTGGGGGTGAGGGCTCCCGGTGTGAAGTCGTCGGCGGGGATGTAGTAGACGGGCGGGTGGCTCGTCTCCAAGACACGGACGGCGGCGGTGGTGTCCGCGATCACGGCGCCGCCGAGCCGGACCACGATCCGCTCGGTGGTGGGCTCGACGCGGGGCGGGCGCGGGTAGTCCCAGACGGACTCCTGGCCGGGGCCGGGCTGCACGGGTGCGGGGTGACGGTTCACAGTGACTCCAGGAAGGCGAGGAGGACGTCGTTGAAGACGTCGGGCTGGTCGAGGTTGGTGGCGTGGCCGGCGTCCTCGACGACGACGACCCGGCCGTTCGGGTTCGTGCCGACGGCGGCCTCCGCGTGGGTGCACGGCCAGAGCTGACTGTCGCGCCCGGCGACCATGGTGAAGGGGACGTCGAGCCGTTCGACGACGTCGCGCCAGTCCTGCTGCCCGTGGTCCCGGAGCAGCCGGACGGTCTCCGGGGCGTTCGGGGTCCGGACGGCGGGGAAGCCGCCGATCCGCTCGATCAGGCGTTGGACGCCGGCGTTGCCCTGGTCGACGCGGAGGCCGCGGCCGGTGTCGGGGATGCCCTCGTCGAAGAAGGTGCCGCTGTTCTCCGGGGTCATGCCGTAGAAGCCGTGCGGCCAGTCCGCGGTGTTGATGAGCTTCGGCGTCTGGTCGATGGTCAGGACGCCCGCGATGCCCCTGGTGCCGAACAGGTCGATCGTCGCCCAGATCGTGCTCGCGCCCATCGACTGGCCGACCAGGACGGCGTCGTCGACGGCGAGCGTCTCGAGCAGCTCGTGCAGGTCGGCCCCGTGCCGGGCGACCCGCTGGCCCCAGGTCACGTCCTCGCTCTCGCCGTGGCTGCGACGGTCGAAGGCGATCACCCGGTGTCCGGCGGCGACGAGGGCGTCCTCCTGCAGTGCCCAGCCCGTCGCGGGCATGGCGTAGCCGGCGACGAGCACGACGGTGCGGGCGCCAGGACGAGCGGGACCGGAGTCGGTGTAGGCGAGGCGAGCGCCGTCGGAGGAGGTGATGGTGGCGCTGGTGGTCATCAGAAGGCCTTCCCGGGGTTGAGCGTGCCGGCGGGGTCCAGGGCGTCCTTGACGGAACGGTGCATCGCGATGACGCGCTCGCCGAGCTCCTGCCGCAGGCCGGGGAGCTTCAACAGCCCGACGCCGTGTTCGCCGGTCACGGTGCCGCCGAGCGCGAGACAGTCGGCGACGATCTGGTCGAAGGCCGTCTTCGCGCGGTCCTTCGCGGCGGGGTCCTCCTCGGGCGCGATGATCAGCGGGTGCAGGTTGCCGTCGCCGGCGTGCGCGATGTTGGCGATCGTGACGTCGTTCGCGGCCGCGGTCGCCTGGATCCGGCGCAGCATCTCGGGGACGGCGCTGCGGGGGACGCAGATGTCCTCGGTGAGGACCGGGCCCAGGCGCTCGAGCGCCGGGTAGGCGAGCCGGCGGGCCTGGAACAACCGGTCGATCTCCGCCGGGTCGGTGGCCCGCTCGACGTCGGTGCCGCCGGCGTCGGCGAACACCACGGCGACGTGGTCGGCGATCTCGTCCCCGGCGGCACCGCGCTCGTCGATGCGGGCGAGCAGCAGGGTGTCGACCTCGGACGGCAGGCCGAGGTGCATCCAGTCGTCCACGGCGCGGAGGCAGGTGCGGTCCACGATCTCCAGGGCGGCTGGGATGATCCCGGCCCGGGAGATCGCGGCGACCGCGTCCCCAGCGGCGCTGAGCGACGGGAAGTAGCCGATGACGGCGCGCTCGTCCCGGCCGGTGAGGGGGAGGAGCTTCACGGTGACGCTCGTGACGATGCCGAGCGTGCCCTCGGACCCCACCATGAGCGCGGTGAGGTCGTAGCCGGCGACGCCCTTCGCGGTCGTCCGGCCGAGTTCCACGACCGACCCGTCGGCGAGGACGACGGTCAGGCCGAGGACGTAGTCGCGCGTGACCCCGTACTTGACGCAGCAGATCCCGCCGGCGTTGGTCGCGACGTTGCCGCCGATGGTGGAGATCGCCGAGCTCGCGGGGTCCGGCGGGTACCAGAGGCCGTGCTCGGCGACGGCGGCGCGGAGGGCGTCGTTGATGACGCCGGGCTGGGTGACGGCGTAGCGCTCGTCGGTGTTCACCTCGAGGACGTCGTCCATCAGCTCGAGGGACACCACGATGCAGTCCGCGACGGCGTTCGCACCGCCCGAGAGCCCCGTCCCGGCACCGCGGGGGACGACCCGGACACCCGCCGCTGCAGCCCAGCGGACCGCGGCGACGACGTCGTCGGTGCTGCGCGCCCGGACGACCGCCAGGGGACGGGAGAACTCGGCCCACTCGGCATCGTCGTGGCTGTAGCGCTCGAGCGACGCCGGGTCGCGGAGCACCTGGTCGGCGCCGAGGAGGTCGTCGAGGGCGGACGTGTCCACCGGGGTCGTGAGGGTCATGCTCGCAGGTCCTTCCGGTGCTCGGCGGCGCGCTGCTGCTCCGCGCTGAGGCCCGGCCGACGATACCGCCCGCGTCAGGATCCGAGCCGGGAGCCGACGCGCAGTCCGGCCGCGCATCCCGGACAGCCCGAGGTCCTCGACCGCCGTTCTCCGGACACGTGCGTGCGTCGCGCCGGCGCAGGCCTATCGTCGAGACTCGGAAGTATCCACCAACACCGCTCCTCGCGCACCCGATCGGAACCCGCCATGCCCGCAGTCCTCAGTGACGTCGAGTGCCATCGCCGGTTGATGGCCGCAGCGGACGACCTGTTCAACCGGGCGGGAACGACGACGGTCGAGCTCGCCGACGTCGCGCGCAGGGCGGGTGTCCCGGCGGGCCGGGCGGCGTCGGTCGTGGTGTCGAAGGACGCCCTGGTCGAGGCGGTCCTGCACCAGCAGCACGACCGGTGGACGGGCAACCTGCTCCGTGCCGTCGACCCGATCGAGGACCCCCGTGACGCCCTCATCGGGATCTTCACGTTCCTCGAGCACTGGTTCGCCGAGGACGACTTCGCGGGCTGCGTGTTCATCAACGCCTACGGCGAGCTCGGCCGGACGAACCCGCGCATCCTCGACATGGTCCGGGACCACACGCGTGTCTTCACCGGGATCGTGGACGACCTGGTGGCGCGCGCGGGTCTGCCGGCGATGCTGACCGCGTCGATCGTGCTGCTGGCCGAGGGGGCGCAGGTCGCGGCGGCCACCATGGGCTCCGTCGCACCGGCTCGTGAGGCGCGAACGTCGGCCGCGATGCTCATCGGGCTCTACGGTCCGCAGTGACCGCTCGCGGCCGGGCGGGCTCGTGTGTGACGATGCTCACGTGACCGAGGAAGCCCCTGCCCGCGTGCGCATCGAAGCGCGCGGCACCGATCGTGGCGAAGCCGTGGAGATGTTCCGCGGGCTCTACCACGGTACGCGGTGGTCGACGGCTCCGGCGGGGGAGCGTCCGTTCTCGTACGCGCACCACGCCATCGGCGACGAGTCGATGACGCTGCGCACGTCGTCCTTCCACGGCGGGCGGCTCGACGGGGAGATCGTGCCGACCGGTGACGAGTTCATCGTCAACTGGGTGACGTCGGGCGGTGGCGTCGTCGACGTCGGCCACGCCGACGTGTCCGTCGCGCCGGGGACACCGGTGCTGTTCCCCGCCGACCGGCCCTTCCGGTTCTCGTACGCCGACTTCGACCAGAAGCTCGTCCACCTCGACCGCGGGCTCGTCGAGCGGGTCGCGGCAGAGCAGTCCGGGATCGAGCACGGAGCGCTCCGGGTGGACGGCGCCGTCGTCCCGGGACGCGACGCCGTCCGCACGTGGGGGCAGGCGATGGGACTGATCTCGCGCACCCTGATCGGTGCGCCGGCATCGCCGTTGCTCCGCGCGGAGATGTCCCGTCTCGCCGCCATCGCGTTCCTCGAGCTCTACCCGCAGCTGCCCGTGTCGCTGCCCCCGTCGCTGCTCGTGCCGGGGAACGCGCGGGTGCGGACGGCCGTCGAGTACATCCACGCCAACGCGCACCTGCCGATCACGCCGACCTCTGCCGCGAAGGCCGCTGGTCTCGGGATCCGGGCGCTGCAGGACGGGTTCCGGCGGGCGCTCGCCACGTCACCGAGCGAGTACCTGCGCGCGGTGCGGCTCGACCACGTGCACACCGAACTCCGTCGCGCCGACCCGGCAGAGACGAGCGTCCGGGACGTCGCGTTGCGCTGGGGGTTCGCGCACCTCGGGCGGTTCTCCGGCGTCTACGCGGCGCGGTTCGGGGAGTACCCGAGCACGACGCTGCGCGACGCGGACTGACCTACTCCGCCGTCATCTGTTCGACGCTCCGCATCGCCGTCGCGAAGATCGTCAGCACCGGGTTCACCCCGCCGTTCGTCACGTGCACCGAGCCGTCCGTGACCCGGAGCTCTGGGTGTCCCCACACCCGCCCGAACTCGTCCACGACCGAGTGCGACGGGTCGGACCCCATCCGGAGCGTGCCCGCCTGGTGCTGCCCGCCGGACGGCCCGACCGGGGCGCCACCGACCTCGACGGCCCGGACGGCCCCGGCGGCACGGAGCCACGCGGCACTCACCGCGCTGGTGGCGTCGCGGGCACGCAGGTCCTCCGGGTGCACGCTCCCACTGAGACGAGCGACGGGCACGCCGTACCGGTCGGTGACCCCGTCGTCGACGCGGACGCGGGACGTCGCCGAGGTGACCTCCTGGATCGGACCCATGAAGCGGGCGGTCCGCCGGACCAGGTGGCGCATGCCGTCCTTCGACGCGGCGCCGGCGCGGGGGAGGAGACCGGCGCCCACCAGGTACCGGTAGGTGTTCGACGGGGTGGCGACGAACTCGTTCGCGATCATCCCGCCGCCGACGAGTCCTTCCGTGCCGTGCCGGCGGTCGGTCGTCGCGATCGAGGGGCCGGGACCGACCAGGTCCTCGACCACGTCGTCGAACACCCCGGTCGCCCCGCCGTACACGTGCCCCTGCAGGTGGCGCCCGACCAGGTCGTTGCCGTTCCCGATGCCGTTCGGTTCGCGGTCGGTCCGGCTGTTCAGGAGCAGCCGTGCCGACTCGATCGCCCCGGCGGCCACGACGACCTCCGCGGCGTCGACGTCACGCCGCCAGTCCCGCCCGTCCCTGGTGCCGACGAGGGTCACGCCGACGACCCGCCCGGTCGCGTCCGTCCGGAGCCGGGCGGCGCGCGTGCGCAGCACCACCTGGGCACGGCCGGTGGCGAACGCCCTGGTCAGCATCGTGTTCTGCGAGCCGTTCTTGGCGTCGACCGGGCAGGCGAAGCCGACGCACTGGTTGCAGCCGGCGCAGGCACGTCGGTCGAGCCACGGCGTGCTGTTGACCAGCAGCGGGACGTGCACGGTCCCGAGGCCGAGGGACGCCGCAGCCGCCGCGAACCGCTCCCGTGCGGGTCCGGCGGCGACCGGTGGCATCGGGAACGGACGGGAACGGTGCCCGGCCCACGCGCCGTCGTCGCTGCCGCCGCTGACCCCGACCTCCCACTCGGCGCGCGCGTAGTACGGCTCCAGGTCCTCGTAGGAGATCGGCCAGTCCCGGAGCGCACTGCCGTCCGGGACGCCGTACGTCGACGCCATCCGGAAGTCGAGCGGCGCGAACCGCCACGCCTGCGCGCCGTAGACCCGCGTGCCGCCGCCGGCGGTGAACGCGTTGTTGTTCCACCCCGGCTCGGCCGGTCGGATCGGCAGTCGGGTGCGCCCGTCGTCGGTCACCCGGACGTCGCGGTCGTCGGTGGGGCCGGAGTGCGGTGCGAGCCCCCAGTCCGACCGGGGGTTCCGGAGGTGGTCGCGGGCCAGGGCGTCGATGGCGGGCCAGTCGCCGGCCTCCACCACGAGGACGCGGCGCCCGGCCTCGGCCAGGCCACAGGCGGCGACGCCACCGCCGGCCCCCGAGCCGATCACGATCGCGTCGTAGCGGTCCGCCAGCGCCGCCGGGTGCACCGTGACCGGCTCGGCCTCCGCCACCGGGACCGCGACCGGCCACCCGCCGAGCGGCTCCGGCTGCCAGTCGACCATCCGCCACGAGGCCGCGCCGTCGTTCCCGCCGTTGCCCGGGTCGGCGTAGAACCCACCCGCGACGAGCTCGGCGAACCAGTCCCAGTGCGCACTGGCCCCGCCGTGCGCGGCGACGTCGCGCAGGCGTTCGGCCCACTCCGGGCGCTCGGCGACCACCGACTCGAGGAACGCCAGACCCCCGGCCTGGCTCGCGGACGGGTCCTGGTCGCCGGGGACCACACGGTCCATCAGCTCCAGGAGCTGGTCACGGACGGGTTCGAGCACGCCGGACTCCTTCGTCGGGTGGGTGGGACGGTCGGGCGGTTCAGTCCAGGCAGAACTCGTTGCCCTCGACGTCCTGCATCACGATGCACGACTCCTCGTCGTCGTCGGCGGGCAGGAGCCGGACGCGGGTGGCGCCGATCGCGACCAGCCGGGCGCACTCGGATTCCAGCGTCTCGAGCCGTTCGGGGCCGACCAGCCCGGTCCCGACCCGCACGTCGAGGTGCACGCGGTTCTTGACGACCTTGCCCTCCGGCACGCGCTGGAAGTACAGCCGTGGTCCGACGCCGGCCGGGTCCACGCACGAGGACCCGTCGCCCTGGACGGTGTACCCGAGCACGTCGGACCAGAAGCGCGCCAGCCGCGCCGGCTCGGCGCAGTCGAAGGTGACCTGGAACTCCCGCACGGTCGTCATCGCCCCACCCTAGTGACACGAGGGCGGACCGGGTGTAGTTTTGAACATGTTCGAAAACGAGGGGAAGCCGCTCCCGAAGCGGGAACGAACCCGGGCCGCGATCCGCGCCGTGGCGATCCGGTCGCTCCGTGAGCAGGGCTACGACGCCACCACGATGCGCGGGATCGCGGCAGAGGCAGGGCTCTCGGTGGGCAACGCGTACTACCACTTCCCGACGAAGGACCACCTCGTCCAGGAGCTCTACGTCGACGTGCAGCAGGAGCACCGCGCCGTCGCACTCCCGCTGCTCGACACCACCGACGACCTCACCGCCCGGATCGGCATCGTGGTCCGCTCGGGCCTGACGAACCTCGGCGGGTACCACACCATCGCGCCGCAGTTCCTCGCCGCCGCGGTCGCACCGGACTCGCCGATCAACCCGCTGTCCGCCGAGTCGTCCGAGGCGCGGGACCTCGTCCTCGACCTCTTCCGCCGGGCCGTCACCGGCGCGCGGCAGAAGCTCCCCTCGGACCTCGCCGAAGACCTGCCGACAGCGCTCTGGACGGGCTACCTGCTCTTCGCCCTGTTCTGGACGTACGACACCTCGCCCGGGCAGAGCCGGACGAACCGGCTCGTCGACGCGATGCTCGGCGTGCTCCGCTTCGCCCTGCCGATGCTCCGGATCCGCCCGTTCCGCACCGCGGTCACCGAGATCGTCGGCATCGTCGCGGGGCGTGCAGCGTGACCCCCGTGGCACCCGCCGGCTGGTCGTGGTCGGACAGTCGCTGGCTCGAGGTCCGCGCCTTCGGGTGGATGCTCGGCGTCACCCTGCCGGCGACGGTCCTGATCGGCCTGGTCTGGACGGGAACGTCCTCGGGCTGGGACGTCGGCACCGTGTACGGCTCGTGGTGGGGTGCGATCGGGGGGACCCTGATGTGGGTCGTGATGGTCGACGTGGTCGCGTTCCTGCCGACGATCGGGGCCGCACTCGTCGCCCTCCCGTTCACGATGCTGCTCGGACGCGCGATGCGCCCGGTCCGCTCGCGGGTGCTGCACGTCGCGGCGACCTCGGCGCTCGCCGGGGTCCTCGCGGCGCTGCCGCTCGTGGCATTCCCGGACTGGCTGGTCGTCCTCGGGCCGGTGTCGGTCGCGGCCGGCGCCGCCGGCGCGCTCGCCCGCAACGGCGAGTTCCGCCGGGCGGACCGGCTCGCCGCAGCTGCGCAGACGGGGCCGGCCACGGCGGTGGTCCCGACTCCTTGACGGACTGGAGGCCCGGTGCCAGCTGGCACCGGGCCTCCAGTCCGTCGTCCGCTCGCGCCGGCCGCGGTGCGGAGCGCGCTGCGCAGGCCGCGGTGCGGCTTGCTCTCGCACAACCGAAACCGGCTCGAACCACGCCCGTCCGTGGTTCGAGCCGGTTTCCGTTGTGCGCCGCCACGGCGCACCGCGGCGCGGCGCGGCGCCCCGCTGCGCGTGGTGGATCACCCGACCCCGTGCCCAGGCGGCCGCGAGGAGCGTGAGCACCGTGCGGCGCCGACGCTGCACGGATCAGGAGTCAGCATGTACTTCCACGCACAGACCTGGATCAACGACATCGCGCCGGGCGACCCGGACCCGGCAGCCGCGAACGCCCTGCAGGAGGGGCTCGGCGGCCAGTTCGGCGAGATGCGCACGATGATGCAGTACCTCTTCCAGGCGATGAACTTCCGCGGCCCCGCTGCGAAGCCGTTCCGCGACCTCATCCAGGGGGTCGGCACCGAGGAGATCAGCCACGTCGAGCTCATCGGCACGACGATCTCCCGCCTGCTCGACGGCGCACCGGGGTACTCGGGCAAGGTCACCGACCCGGTCGACAAGCCCGGAGCGAAGGGTGCCACCCCGCTGAACATCGCGCTCGACACCGGCAACATCCACCACTACCTCGTCGGTGCGCAGGGCGCCCTGCCCGTGGACGCCGCCGGCAACCCGTGGAGCGGCAGCTACGTCTACAACTCCGGCAACCTGCCGCTCGACCTGCTCTACAACCTGATGCTCGAGTCGACCGGCCGGCTGCAGAAGTGCCGCATCTACGAGATGACGGACAACCCCACGGCCCGGGCCACCATCGCGTACCTGATCGTCCGCGACCAGGCGCACGAGAACGCGTACGCGAAGGCGCTCGAGTCGCTCGGCGTCGCGTGGAACACCCTGCTGCCGATCCCGAAGACGAACGCCGAGCGGTTCCCGGAGGTCAAGGAACTGGTGGACCTCGGCCTGCAGAGCAAGCAGTACAGCTTCGACCTCGACGGGGCGTCCGAGGCCGCGAAGATCTTCCGCGGCGCGTCGCCCTCGAGCGACGGGACGACCCTCGACGCGTCCGAGCAGGCACCGCAGGGCGTGCCGTCCTTCATCGCCCCGGAGCGGCTCGAGGAGTTCGCGCCCGGTCTCGACGCCGACCTGCTCGCGCTCATCCAGCAGACGGCCGAGCTGGAGCTCGACCAGGCGGAGACGCCGCTGTACGGTCCGGTCGCCTGATCCGGTGACCGGCTGACGGCCGGACGACAGGCACGGTGCGGCTCGGTACCGTGCCTGTTGTCCGTCCGGATGCCCACGGTTGGTCGTGCTCCGAGCCGTGGACCGGGTACCGTACCAGGATGAGTTCCGACACGAACAGCACCACCGAACCCGTCGACGAGGGGCCCGTGGTGACGTTCGCCGACCTGGGGCTCAGCGAACCCGTCCTCAAGGCCGTCAAGGAGATCGGGTACGAGACCCCCTCCGCGATCCAGGCCGCGACCATCCCGACCCTGCTCGAGGGGCGCGACGTCGTGGGTCTCGCGCAGACCGGTACCGGCAAGACCGCGGCGTTCGCGCTGCCGGTGCTGTCCCGGATGGAAGCCGGCAGCAAGCTCCCGCAGGCCCTCGTGCTCTCCCCGACCCGCGAGCTCGCCCTGCAGGTGTGCGAGGCGTTCGAGCAGTACGCGTCGCACATGCGCGGCGTGCACGTCCTGCCCGTCTACGGCGGCCAGGCGTACGGCGTGCAGCTCTCCGCGCTCCGCCGTGGCGTCGACGTCGTCGTCGGCACGCCCGGTCGCATCATGGACCACATCGCGAAGGGCACGCTCGACCTGTCCGAGCTGAAGTACCTGGTCCTCGACGAGGCCGACGAGATGCTCAAGATGGGCTTCGCCGAGGACGTCGAGACGATCCTCGCCGAGACCCCGGACACCAAGCAGGTCGCACTGTTCTCCGCGACGATGCCCGCGCAGATCCGCCGCATCTCGAAGCAGTACCTCAACGACCCGGCCGAGATCACCGTCAAGGCGAAGACGACCACGTCCGCCAACACGACGCAGCGCTACCTCATCGTCTCGTACGCGCAGAAGGTCGACGCGCTCACCCGCATCCTCGAGGTCGAGGACTTCGAGGGCCTGATCATCTTCGTCCGCACCAAGAGCGAGACCGAGACGCTGGCCGAGAAGCTCCGCGCCCGCGGGTACGCCGCCGCGGCGATCAGCGGTGACGTCGCACAGGCACAGCGCGAGCGCACCGTGAACCAGCTGAAGTCGGGCAAGCTCGACATCCTGGTCGCCACCGACGTCGCCGCCCGAGGCCTCGACGTCGACCGCATCACGCACGTCGTGAACTTCGACATCCCCGTCGACACCGAGTCCTACGTCCACCGCATCGGCCGCACCGGTCGTGCCGGGCGCAGCGGCGCGGCGATCAGCTTCGTCACCCCGCGCGAGCGCCGACTCCTCGTCGCGATCGAGAAGGCCACGCGCCAGCCGCTCACCGAGATGACGCTGCCCAGCGTCGAGGACGTCAACGTCACGCGCCTCACCCGCTTCGACGACGCGATCACCGCGGCGCTCGAGTCGCGTGAGCGCATCGAGGCCTTCCGCGACATCATCGCCCACTACGTCGAGCACCACGACGTCCCCGAGCAGGACGTCGCGGCAGCCCTCGCCGTCGTCGCGCAGGGGGACACCCCGCTGCTCCTCGACCCCGCCGAGGACGCCCTGCGCCGTCAGGTCGAGCGCGACCAGCGTCGTGACGAGCGCAAGGGCCGCGACCGCGAGGCCGACGGCGGCGACCGTCGTCGTCGCTCCGTCCCGATGACCCCGTACCGGATCGAGGTCGGCCGTCGCCACCGCGTCGAGCCGCGCCAGATCGTCGGGGCCCTGGCGAACGAAGGCGGCCTGCGTCGCGACGACTTCGGCGCGATCCGCATCCAGCCGGAGTTCTCCATCGTCGAGCTGCCGTCGGACATGCCGGGCGACGTGCTCGACAAGCTCCGCGACACCCGCATCAGCGGTCGCCTCATCGAGATCCAGCCGGACCGCCGTGGCGGCGCCGGCGGCGGCTACCGCCGCGGCCCGCGCGACGACCGCGACGAGCGTCCGGCGCGCAAGCCCCGCTACTGACACACCCCGAGACGGACGGGAGGCCCGGTGCCAGCTGGCACCGGGCCTCCCGTCCGTCCGTGGGGTGCGTTCTCACCCACCGCACCCGCGCTGGGCAGTCGAATCGCGCGTAGGTGGTCGGAAGAACCGACTGCCTACGCGCGTTTCGACATCCTTCACGGGGAGCCCAGCACGCCCGCCGCGGTCCGTCGGCACACCTCGTCCCACGGGGTCGGCTCGATGCCGAACTGCGCCCGGGCGGCACGGTCGTCGAGCACGTACGGCGCGGTCCACTGGTACCCCATCTCGGCGATCTCCCGCATCATCGGCGAGACCACCCCGAGGGCACGCAGCGCTCCCGTGGGCAGCCGTCGCACCGTCACGGGTGGCTTGCCGGCGGCGGCGAGCACGTCGGTGAGTGCCTGGACCTGCGTCCTCGGCGGGTTCGACGGGACGTTCCACAGCCGCCCGTGCGCCGACTCGTCCGAGGCCGCGGCGACGAGCGTCCGCGCGACGTCGAGCACGGCCGTGAAGGTGTGCGGCAGGTCCGTCCGGCCGATCATCCACGCGGTCTTCCCGGCGAGGGCCCCGGGCAGCACGCGGGTGACGTGGCCGTTCGCACCGATGCCCGGGCCGACGTAGTCTGACGCGCGGACCTCCACGGCGCGGACCCGGCCGGCGCGGTGGGCGTCGAGGGCGTCGCGCCACAGCCGGGCCCGGAGGACGCCCTTGTGGTCGGTCGCGGCATCCGGCAGGTCCTCGCGCATCGGGCCGTCGACGGGGCCGTACGGGTAGAGGTTCCCGGTGATCGCGTACACCGCACCGGTCCGCTCCGCCGCCGTGAGCAGCGAGGCGGCGAGCGGCGGCCAGGTCCGTTCCCACTGCGTGTAGTCCCCGGGGTTCGCGCAGTTGTAGAGCACGGCCGCACCCTCGGCCGCCCGGGTGAGCGCCTCGGGGTCCGCAGCGTCCAGGGCGACGTGACCGACGGCCTGCAGACCGGTGACGCGACCCGATCGGGTCGCGACCGTGACGCGCTCTCCGCGCTCGGCGAGGAGTGCGGCGACGTGCCGGCCGACGGGGCCGGCGCCGATCACCAGGTGGTGCGACATGGGGTGTCCTTCCGTCCGCGAATCCGAGAGCAGTGCTCTCCGTTCTTCGAGGATGACACGCGCCGCGACCCAGCGCAAGAGCACTGCTCTCGGTTGTGTGCAGTGCTCTCGCGTGCCAGGGTGGACGGATGGCAGACCGGGCACCGACCGCACGCGACCTGGCTCGCGAGACCGTCCGCGGACGCATCCTGAGCGCCGCGCGAGCACGCCTGACCGACGAGGGGCCCGCGCAGCTCAGCCTCCGGGCCGTCGCCAGGGACGTCGGCATGGTCTCGTCCGCGCTGTACCGGTACTTCCCCAGCCGGGACGACCTGCTCACCGCGCTCCTGGTGCAGGACTACGACGAGCTCGGCGACGCCGTCGAACGTGCCGACGCCGCCCACGACCGCCAGGACGTCGGCGGACGCTGGGTCGCGGCCTGCCGTGCGATCCGCGACTGGTCGGTCGCGCACCCCGGCGACTTCGCGCTGCTCTACGGCAGTCCGGTCCCCGGGTACGCGGCCCCGCAGGAGACGATCGAGCCCGCGACGCGCGCGACGATGGTGCTGGTCCGGATCGTGGTCGACGCCACGACCGGGAGGCCCGCCCCACCTGCCACGGTCACGCCGGCTCTCAGCCCGGCCGGGTCGGTGATCGACGGTGCGGTCGCGTACATCCGGTCGCGCGGCATCGCCGAGGACGCCCCCGCCGAGGCCGTGATGCGGACGCTCATGGCGTGGACCGCGGTGTTCGGGACGGTGTCGTTCGAGCTGTTCGGGCACTACGTCGGATCGGTGTCCGACCACGCGGCGTACTTCGACCTCGTGGTGGAGCGGCTGGCGGCGGACATCGGATTCCCCGTTCGGAACGGGGCGGCGGGCTGACAGACGCCGCCGGCCTGGGGTAGACAGGTCCCTACGCCGAGACCGACCCGACGGACGGAGCGTGACCGACCACCACGCCGCGATCAGGAGACACGTTGCAGCGCACCACGACGGCCGACGTCGGCTCGGGAGCCAGCCGGTGACCGCGCTCGACCTCAGCAGACAGGACCGCCGACGTCTCGCGCAGCGCACGGCGCGACGCCGCCTGGTCACGGTCCGCACCGTGGCGCTGCTGGCGTCCCTGGCGGGCATCAACTACGTCGCATGGCGCTGGGTCGCCTCGGTGAACTGGCACTCCTGGTGGATCGCGGTGCCCCTGATCCTCGCCGAGACGTACAGCGTGATCGACTCGCTGCTCTTCGCGTTCGGCGCCTGGAAGCTCCGGGAACGCGGCGAACCGCCGACGACACCGAGCAACGAGGTCACGGTCGACGTGTTCATCACGACGTACAACGAGCCGATCGACCTGGTCATGCGCACCGCCCGCGCTGCGAAGGCGATCGCGTACCCGCACTCCACGTGGATCCTCGACGACGGCAACCGCGCCGAGATGCGTGCCGCCGCCGAGGAACTCGGGCTCGGCGTGATCACCCGCGGGCAGGACTGGATCGACCGGCCCCGGCACGCCAAGGCGGGCAACCTGAACAACGCGCTGATGGCGACGCAGGGCGAGTTCCTGCTCATCCTCGACGCCGACCAGGTCCCCGACCCGGCGATCCTCGATCGCACGCTCGGGTACTTCAAGGACCCGCGGATGGCGCTCGTGCAGACGCCGCAGTGGTTCGAGAACGTGCCGGATGCCGATCTCCTCGGCAGCCAGGCGCCGCTGTTCTACGGTCCGATCCAGCAGTCGAAGGACGGCTGGAACGCCGCGTTCTTCTGCGGGTCGAACGCCATCCTCCGTCGTGAGGCGCTGATGCAGCTCGGCATCTCCCGCTACGTTCGAGAAGTCGAGGCCTCCGTCCAGCGCACGATCAGGACGTCCCGGAAGCTCCTGGCCCGCGCGCGCGAGACCGAGACCGACCCGCGCGTGCTCCGCGCCCTCGACGACGCCGAGTCGGTGGTCGACCGTGCCCGCGACCAGATGGCCGGCGGCGAGCCCCTCGGCGACGTCACGTACGAGTTCCAGCGGGGCATCGACGCCATCGCGTTCCGGTTCGCCGCGGCCGACCTCGAGTCGGTGCGGAACGACCTGCAGGAACTCGCGGCGATGTCGACGGACGCCAACACCTTCGCCGGCCTCGACGACGCCGCACTCGACGTCCTCGGGCAGCGGAACGCCTCACCCGTCGCCGCGATCGAGTCGATCGCGGTGCTCGCCCGCGCCGTCGATGTGAACCGCGGTGACGAGGCGCAGGCGATCATGCCGCTGGCCACGATCTCGGTGACCGAGGACATGGCGACCGCGATGCGTCTGCACGGCCTCGGCTGGAAGTCGGCGTACCACGACGAGATCCTGGCGAAGGGGCTCGCCCCCGAGGACCTGCCGACGATGCTCGTGCAGCGGCTCCGCTGGGCGCAGGGCACCATGCAGGTGTTCTTCCGCGAGAACCCCCTCGTGCAGAAGGGGCTGTCGTTCGGGCAGCGCCTGATGTACTTCTCGACGATGTGGAGCTACCTGTCCGGCTTCGCGGCGATCGTCTACATCGCGGCCCCGGTGCTCTGCCTGTCGTTCGGGGTCGTCCCCGTGCAGGCGTACAGCGTGGACTTCTTCGCCCGGCTGATCCCGTTCCTGGTGCTCAACCAGCTGCTGTTCTGGGTGGTGGCCGCCGGCAGACCGACGTGGCGTGGGCAGCAGTACTCGCTCGCGCTGTTCCCGGTCTGGATCGAGAGCGTGACCAGTGCCTTCGAGAACGTGTTCCGCGGCAAGCCCCTCGGGTTCCGCGTCACGCCGAAGGTCCGCGACGAGTCCGAGCAGAAGCCGCGCTGGGACCTCGTCCGGCCGCAGCTGATCGCGATGGCCGCGCTCGTCGCCGCGCTGGTCCTGATCGCGATCCGGTACCTGGCCGGTCAGGCCTCCGGGATCGCCCCGCTGGTGAACACCGCGTGGGTCGTCTTCGACCTGTTCGTCTTCAGCATCGTGATCCGTGCGGTGCTGTACCGCGGGCCGGGCAGCGGGCCGCAGTCCGAGCACGAGTCGAGCACGGTGGGTGGTCCACTGTGACGGCGTTCGACGTGCCTGCCGTGCCGGAGAGCCTCGACACCGTGCAGGACCGGTTCGGTGCGTGGTGGGACGGCCTCGGCGTCGACGACATGGCGCACCGGTTCGCCCTCGAGACCGCACTCGCCGAGATCGCCGCCAACATCGTCGAGCACACGGCCCGTGCCGACCGGGAGCACGGGCGCCGGTACTCCGTGGAACTCACCGCGACCGACCAGGAGTTCACCGCGGTGCTCCGCGACAACGGGCTGCCGGTCGACATCGACCTCAGTGCCGTGACGATGGCCGACCTCGACGCCGAGAGCGGCCGGGGGCTCGCGCTCGCCATCGCCGCGCTCGACCGCCTCGAACACCGGCACGAGCACGGACACAACGTCTGGACACTGGTGTGCACACGGTGAGGCGGACGCTCGTCCGTGTCGTCGCGGTCCTGGTCACGGTCGGCGTGCTCCTGCTCGGGGGAGCCATCCCGGCGCAGGCGGCCTCGCTGACCCCGTCCACCGGGAAGACCTGGTTCGGCCCGGACCTGGACTGGGGCTCGGACGCGCCGGACGGGTACGAGGGACGACTCGGTGCGACGCCCTCGAGCTACGCGGTGGAGATCGACTACCCGATCGACGCGAGCGCCCAGCGGGAGCTGCTGCGGTCGACGCGTGCCGCGGCGGCGCAGGGCGCGACCCTCGTGGTCAGCCTCGAGCCCGACGTCGCGCTGCGCTCCCTGACGACGGCGGACGCCCGGCACGCGAACGACCTGGTCGAGTCGATCCACCGGCAGTACGACACGCAGGTGCTCCTGCGGTTCGCCCCGCAGATGAACGGCACCTGGGTCCGCTGGGGACAGCAGCCGACGCAGTACGTGCAGGCGTTCCGCGCACTCGCGACGGCCGTGCACGGTGGGACGTCGGACGCGCTGATGGTCTGGTCCCCGTCGTACGGTGCCGGGTACCCGTTCGGCGAGTCCGCCGGGCGCCTGGCGGACCTGTCGGCGACGGACACCGCGAAGCTCGACACGAACGGGGACGGCCAGCTCACCGCCGCCGACGACCCGTACGAGCCCTACTGGCCAGGCGACTCGTCCGTCGACTGGGTCGGCATGTCGATGTTCTTCTTCGGCAAGGGGAAGGCGACCCAGGCCGCAGGGCGGGACGTCCCACTGACCAGGAACGACGTCCCCGAGTCCGGCGAGGTCGCGGCCCGGTTCGACGAGACCTGGGGGTACGAGCAGCGGCAGGCCGGCGACTTCTACGACCGGTTCGCCGTCGGCCACGACCGGCCGATGCTCCTGGACACCGGCGCGCTGTACGACCACTCGCTCAGGGGTGCCGCCGAGCTCGACGTGAAACAGGGCTGGTGGCGACAGGTCTTCACCGCGCTCGAGGATCGACCGCTCATCCGCGGCGTGACCTTCCTGGAGACGAACCGACGCGAACCCGAGGCCGGCAACCGCGTCGCGGACTGGCGCGACACCGCCCAGCCCGGGATCGCGGGGTCGTTCCGCACCGATCTGCAGGGCGCGGACCGCTTCGTGTTCGGCCCCGTCACCGAGCGCATCACACCGCAGGACGGCAGCGCCGCGACGAACCAGCAGCTCGACACCGGCGGCGACCAGATGGCGTGGATCGTCTGGTGCGCGGTGGGGCTCGCCATCGTGTTCCTGCTGAGCGGGGTGTTCGGCCGGCTCCTGCCGAGCTGGCGCTACCCGGACGACGGAAAGCCCGGGCGCGACCTGCGGCTCGACCTGTTCCGCGGGTTCATCATCCTGGCGGTCGTGATCACGCACATCGAGATCGGGGGTCCGTACTCGTACATCACGCTGCACGCCGTCGGGGCGATCACCGGCGCGGAGATGTTCGTGTTCCTCTCCGGCATGGTGCTCGGCATGACCTACCCGCTGGCGATCAAGAAGTTCGGCGAGTGGATCGCAGCGGTCGGCGCGTGGAAGCGCGCGCGGAAGCAGTACCTCGTGACGCTCGCGGTGATCGCGGTGGTCTTCGCGCTGAGCTTCGTGCCGTTCCTGAACACCGATGCGATCACGACGTTCACGGACCGGGGGACCGGTACCGGCGGCGTCGGTGCCGAGGGCCGCGTCTACGACCTGTACCCGAACGCCATGCAGCTGCTCGCGTACCCGCCGCCGTGGTACGCCATCCGGCAGTTCCTGCTGCTCGAGATGGGCCCGTGGCCGTTCAACATCATGGGGCTCTTCGTGGTGCTGAGCCTGTTCATCCCGCCGCTGCTCTGGGTGATCCGCCGCGGCTTCTGGTGGGCGGTGCTCATCGGCAGCTGGGCGCTCTACGTCTTCCAGGCGGTCGACCCGTCGTTCCGACCGCTGAACTCCCAGTTCGAGTCGGTGTTCCCGCTGCTCACCTGGCAGGTCGTGTTCACCCACGGACTCGTCCTCGGGTACTACCGGCGGCAGATCGTCCGTGCGCTGACCGGACGCCTCGGCAAGGTGCTGATCGGCATCGGCGTCTGCGGGTACGCGGCGTTCCTGGTGTACGTCTGGGCGGCGAACCACTTCGGCTTCACGCCGGTGCCGTTCCCGGCGTCGATGTACGACGACCTGTACAACACGGCGTACCAGCGGGTCGACCTGCAGTGGGGCCGACTGGTCGACATCGCGTTCTTCGCGATCGTGTCCTACGCCATCCTGACGGTGTTCTGGAAGCCGATCGCGGCGGCCATCGGGTGGCTGTGGATCCCGATCGGCCAGGCGAGCCTCTACGTCTTCGTCTGGCAGGTGTTCTTCGCCCTGGCGATCGCGTCGATCCCCGGTGTGGACTGGGGCAACGGGTGGATCGGCTTCGCCACGCACTCGGCGCTGATCCTGCTCGCCTGGTACATGGTCCGCAGGAAGTTCCTGTTCAGCGTCATCCCGCGCTGACGGCGCGCCACCTGCGGACGGGAGGCCCGGTGCCAGCTGGCACCGGGCCTCCCGTCCGTCGTGCGGGGCGACGCGTCAGCGCGTCGCGAGCGGCGTCGGGTCCACCGGATCCGGCGGGACCGGCAGCGATCCCCGGACCTGGTTCTGCGCCTGGCAGTCGCTCGTGCAGTTCGTCGCACCCTGGCTCAGCTCGACCGCGTCCTCGCCCAGCACCCCACCGAGCCGTCCGCCGGGTTGCACCGTCCAGGTCGTCGTCGTCGCGGTCTGCGACGTCTTCGTCGCCACCTGCGGGCTGTCCTTGCCGAGCAGCATCTGGTGTGCCGAGCTCCCGCTCGCCACGGCCGGGGTGCCGTCGCCGAAGTTGATCTTGCCCGTGTACGGGTTCGTGAAGTAGAACAGGCCGGCACCGAGCGTGTGCGTGAACGTCACCGGGGCGGCGAACTCGGTCTCCATCTGGAAGACCCCACCCTGTGCGCCGTCCTTCGCCTGGATCTTGAACTTGCCCGCCCCCGTGCCGAAGACCGCCACCAGGGTGTCGTCCCGGACCTCGAGCGAGGACAGCTTCGTGCCGGCGCGCTGCGCCGCGGTGAGCGACGGCACCTTCGACGCGAACACGACGGTCGGCTTCGTCACCATCCGCTGCGTGTCCTGGGCGCCGGTGAGCGTGTAGTCGTACACGCCGAGGTCGGCGACCCGGATGTCGAAGCCGTTGTGCTTGCCCCGGACGGCGATGGTGCCCGAGACGGCGACGTCCTTGAGCTTGAAGTCCTTGCCGGCAGCGGGGTTCGTCGTCGTGCCGTTCACGGTCACGGCGTAGTCGCCGCCGGTCGAGGTCTTGCCGGATGCCTGCGCCGGGGCGACCCCGACCAGGGCGACGGCCGCGACGGTGACCGCGGTGATGGCCGCGGCCAGGCCGGCGGTGCGGCGTCGGGTGAGCGTGTGGTCCATGGTGTGCCTCCTGGTGAGCGGGGCGGTTCGGCCCCTCGGCACGATCGTCGCCGGTCCGCACCGTGACCGGTATCGGACCTTGGTACTAGTACCCGGTCACCAGCCGTGGTCCCTCGCCCACAGCGCGGCGCTCGTCCGGTCCGCGACGCCGATCCGGCGGAAGACGCTGCCGACGTGCACCTTCACGGTCCGCTCGGCGATCCCGAGCTCGCTGGCGATCTGCCGGTTCGACAGCCCCCGGGCCAGCCGGACGAGCACCTCGCGTTCCCGTGGCGGCAGCGCAGGACCCGTCGCGCGGGGATCCGGGCCCGGCCGCGCGGTCGTGAGCAGCCCGCGCGCGACGCGCGGGTCGATCGGTGCCTCGTCCCTGGCCGTCGCCCGCACCGCGCGCACCACGTCGTCCGGGTCGGCGTCCTTGAGCAGGTAGCCGGTCGCTCCCGCGGCCAGTGCGGCGCGGACCCGGGCGTCGTCGGAGAACGTCGTCAGGACGAGCACGTGCGCGGACGGGACACGGGCACGCAGCGCCTCGGTCGCGGCCACCCCGCCCGCCCCCGGCATCGAGAGGTCCATCACGACGACGTCGGGCACGAGCGCGACGGCCTGCTCGACGGCGTCCTCACCCGTCGCCGCCTCGCCGACCACCTCGCAGTCCCCGGTCGTGTCGAGCACCGCGCGCAGGCCGTTGCGGACCAGCGCGTGGTCGTCGACCAGCAGCACCCGCACGGTCACGACCGGACACCGGTCGGCAGCGCGAGCTCCCAGGTCGTCCCGTCGCCCGGTGCGGACCGGAGACGGAGCGCCCCACCAGCGTCCTCGGCGATCTGCCGGAGCAGGGTGGTCCCGAGGTGGCCGCTCCGCCGCGTGCCGAGCACGGCGGCGGGGTCGAAGCCGATCCCGTCGTCGGCGACGCGGACGACCAGGTCGTCCGCGGTCCGGCGGACGACGACCTGGACGGAGGACGCCCGTGCGTGCCGGACGGTGTTCGCCACGGCCTCGCGGACGAACCGGACCGTCGCCAGCAGTGCGGCCGGCGGCGCGTCGACCGTGTCGGGCACGTCGATCACCACGTCGAGGCCGGCGGCTCCGCCCCGTGCGGTCGCGTCGTCGAGCGCCGCAGCCAGGCCCTCGCGGTCCGGGGCCGCCGGCTGGATGGCCGCCATCGAGGACCGGAGTGCGGACACCGCGTGCCGCAGGGTCGTCGCCGAGTCGTCGAGCACCGCCGCAGCGGGAGCACCGCTCGTCCGGGCCGCGGCTCCGAGGGTGAGTGCCAGCCCGGCGATGTCCTGGACCGGGCCGTCGTGCAGGTCCGCGGCGAGCCGACGGCGTTCCGCGGTCTCGGCGTCGATCGCCCGGACGAGCAGTCGTTCGCGCTCCCGCTGCCCGGCCCGGATCCGGAGCAGCAGCCAGAGCACGAGCGGCAGCAGCAGCGCGGTGCCGACGCCGACGGTGCCGAACGCGAGCGCCGCGAACGCGGACCGCAGCGAGGCCGCGCTCGCCAGCACCGTGTCCGACGGGTAGTAGACCTCGAACAGCAGCGGGTCGCCGGACGGCAGGTGCACCGCCTGGTACGCCTCGAGCAGCGGGCCGTGTCCGCGCTCGTAGCGGTTCTCCGGAGCGCTGAGATCGGACACCTCGGCGTCGGAGCGGTCGGTCTCGAGTGCCTCGAGGTCGTCGTCGGACAGTGCGAAGCGCTCGCCGACCAGGCGGGGTTCGTCCGACCACAGCACGGTGCCGTCCGGCGCCCAGAGCTTGACCCGCACGGCCGACGTCGCCGCGGTCACGTCACGGACGGCGGCGGCCAGGCGGTCGGCTGCCGCGCGGCGCTGGTCCACCGGCGCACCGGTGTCGGCGAGGGCGTCCCGGAGTGCGGGTTCGACCACCGCCCTGGCGACGGTCGCGGTGTCCTGGGTGGCGTCCTCGACCGCGAACCGCTCGGCGGTGCGCTGGGAGACCAGGGTGCCGACGGTCGCGATCGCCGCGCCGCCCAGGACCGCGGCGACGACGAGGCCGACCAGGACCCGCGTCCAGGGCGTCGCACGCCCGGACCGGCCGGGGTCGGCGGCGACGACGAGCACGCTGCTGTCGACGGCGTCTGGGGCGGGGGTCCGTCGTCGGTGCACACCGACACCGTAACCGGGGACGCCTCACCTTCCGCGCAGCGTCGCCCGTGTGACGGACGGGAGGCCCGGTGCCGGCTGGCACCGGGCCTCCCGTCCGCGGGTGGTGCGGCTCAGACCCGGGTCATCGCGCCCATCTCGGTGACGATCTCGCGCAGCCGTTCGGTCAGCTCGTCGCCGTCGGCCACCGTGGTGCGCTGCGCCAGCTCGATGAGCGCTCCCATCACGAGCGTCACCGCCGTGCGGGCGGTCTGCTCGTCGGTGCGCTCGGCGGCGACCTCGATGACCGCCCGGCGGGTCACGGCCATCCAGTCGAGCATCGTCGGCATCACCTCGGGGTGCCGGTGCACGAGGTCCCGGGCGCGGGCGCGGTCCTGCGGCAGTGCGACGGTGTGGGCGACGAGGTCGCACACGTCGGACACGAGCGCGCCGGAGGACGTCAGGAACCGCGTCCGGACCGTGGCCGGCACGCTGTTCGGGGGGAAGCCGAGCGCCGCGTCCGCCTTCGACGGGAAGTAGTTGAAGAACGTCCGCGGCGAGACGTCCGCCTCGGCGCAGATCTGCTCGACGGTGACCCCACCGAGGCCGGCGTCCGCCACGAGCCGGAGCGCGGCGTCGTGGATGGCCTGCCGGGTCTGCTGCTTCTTCCGTTCCCGGAGCGAGCACGGCCCGGACGCCGGGTCGGTGACCGACGCCGGCCCTGGTGCGGCCACGGTGGGGGTCACGACGTCACCGCCGGACGGTCGGCGTGGAGCCGGTCATCGGCCCCGTGAAGGACCCGGCCTCGGCCGCGGCCATCCCGGCGTCCGCCTCGAGCTCCGCCGACGCGGACATGTCCGCCCGCTCCTGCAGCGCGGAGCGTGCACGGAGCGGCGGCACCCGGAAGAACCAGGTCAGCACGAACGCCAGCAGGATGACCCCGAGTCCGACCCAGTAGATCGTCACGGCCGAGGCGTTGAACCCGCTCATGAACGGCCGGGTCAGGCGGCTGTCGGCACCGGTCAGGAACGAGGTGTCGTTCGTGGCCGACGCACTCGAGTCGTTCGACGAGTCGTTCAGGGACGCGATGATCGTCGGGACGGCCTGGTCGACGTAGTACGTGCGCTGGTCGTCGTCCGACCAGTCCACGACGAGGGCGCCGTCCGACACCGAGGCGTGTGCCTTCGCCGCGGCTGCGTCGAGTGCGCTGGCCTCGGCGGCCGGGGTTGCCGCGGCGACCTGCTGGTCGATGACGGTCTGGGCGGCGGCAGCGGGGACGGTGCCGGCGGTGACCTGCGCCTGGACCGCCGCGGTGACCTGCTCGGTGACGGCCTGGTCGGCGGCCTGCTTCGCCGCGGCCGTGCCGTCCTGCAGCCCGGCGTCGACCTGCGCCTCGATCGGGGTGACGATCGGCGTCCAGATCTGCCGCATCACGCCGCGGTTCGCGGGCGCCGAGGCGACCGTGGGGTCGAGCGCCGCGTCGAGCGCGCTGGTGAGGTCGGCGCGGTTCGCGGTGGCGTGCACGATGTTCGTCGGCATCACCGAGAACAGGATCGACAGCAGCACGGCGGTGCCGAGCGTGCCGCCGATCTGCCGGAAGAACGTCGCCGACGACGTGGCGACGCCCATGTCCCGGGCCTCGACGGACCCCTGCGACGCGAGCGTCAGGGACTGCATCACGGAGCCGAGCCCGAGGCCGATCAGGAACATGCCGATCATCAGGAACCAGAGCGGCTTGTCGATCGACATGAACGTCAGCACGACGTAGCCGGACGACACCAGCGCGGTGCCGATCACGGGGAAGACCCGGTACCGGCCGACGCGGGCGACGATCTGACCGGACGTGATCGAGGCGATCATCAGGCCGCCGACCAGGGGCAGCGTCGCGAAGCCGGACTCCGTGGGGCTGAGACCGACGACGATCTGCAGGTACAGCGGGATGGTGAGCATGGCGCCGAACATCGCGAACCCGACCAGGAAACCGATCACGGTTGCCATCGAGAACGTGCCGGAACGGAACAGCTTGAGCGGGATGATCGCCGCGTCGCCCATCTTCGACTCGATGAGGAGCAGTGCGACGAGCCCGACGACGCCGATCACGTAGCAGGCGATGGCGGCTGGGGAGCCCCAGCCCCAGGTACGGCCCTGTTCGGCGACGAGCAGGAGCGGGACGAGCGTGACGATGACGGCGGTCGCGCCCCACCAGTCGACCTTCGGCTTCTCGGTCTTGTCGTGCACCTTCGGCAGGTGCAGGAACACGATGACCATGACGAGCGCGGCGATGCCGATCGGCACGTTGATCAGGAGCACCCAGCGCCAGCCGGTGATGAAGAGGATCTCGCTGGTGCCGGCCAGGAGGCCACCGATCAGCGGGCCGATCACCGAGGAGATGCCGAACACGGCGAGGAAGTACCCCTGGTACTTCGCCCGCTCACGGGGCGCGAGGATGTCGCCCATGATCGCCAGCGGCAGCGACATCAGCGCGCCGGCGCCGATGCCCTGCACGGCGCGGAAGCCGGCGAGCATGAGCATCGACGTGGACATCGAGGAGAGCACGGCGCCGAGGATGAACACGACGATGCCGAAGATGTAGAGCGGGCGGCGGCCGAAGATGTCGGAGAGCTTGCCGTAGATCGGCGTCGCGATCGTCGAGGTGATGAGGTACGCCGTCGTCACCCAGGCCTGCTGGTCGAGCCCGTGCAGGTCGTCGCCGATCGTGCGGATCGCGGTGCCGAACACCGTCTGCCCGAGCGAGGACAGGAACATGCCCGCCATCAGGCCGTAGATGACGAGCAGGATCTGGCGGTGCGTCATGAGCGGCTGCTGGCCGTTCCCGGCGCTGCCGGGAGCGGGGGCGCTGTGACGCCCGCGGTGCACCGGGACGGGTGCGGTGGCGGTTGACATGGGTTCCTTCGGTCGGAGCGGTGTGGCGGCTGCGCGGGAGACCGGACGTGCCGTGCGCGCGGACCCGTCGGGTGGGCGCCGGCACCGGTCTCGACCTTGCAGCGACTGCAAAGTTACACCAGATGCTTCCAGCAAGCAACTAAATTTGCGCCGTACGCTGGGCCGGTGACCGACGACCGCGACGACTCCGAGCGCGCCCTCCGCCAGCAACTCGACCGACTGTGGGTCCGCCAGGCGCTCCGCTCCGTCCTGATCGAGGACCGCGGCGGGCTGGACCCGACCGCACGCGTGCTCCTCCGGGCCGTCGAGCACCTCGGCCCGGTCCGGTCGACGGCCGTCGCGGAACTCACCGGGCTGTCCCGGCCGGTCGTCAGTCGTCGCGTGGCGTCGCTCGTGTCGGCCGGTCACCTCGGCACGACGCCGGATCCCCAGGACGGCCGCGCGAGCCTGCTGGAGCTCGCCCCCGCCGGGCGTCGCCTGCTGGACCAGCTCGACGCGCACGGCGACGAGACGTTCGACGACATCGTCGAGGAGTTCGCCGACGACGACCTCCGCGCGCTCGCCGCGCTGCTCGGCCGGCTGAACGACCGCGCCGACGAGGTGCTGCGCGCGACGGTGCGCCGCCGCTGACCACCGACGGACGGGAGGCCCGGTACCAGCTGGCACCGGGCCTCCCGTCCGTCGGTGGTCACCATCTCAACCGGTGGCCGGCACCGCCGTCGTGAGCGCGTTCCGGACCGAGCCCCACGCCGCCAGGCGCTCGCGTGCAGCGTCGTCCCGCTCGGCTGCGAGTGCCTCGGCGTGCGCGCGTTCGAGCACCTCGTCGATCGCCACGCGCTGCCCCGACCTGGTCGATGCGATCGCGGCCTCGACCATGGCGAGGCTCATCACGTTGCCGTGCACCTCGCCGTCCGGGGTGACCCCGGAGCGGAGCGCGCGGACGAACGACGACAGTGCTCCGGCGATCTCCTCGCCGACCCCGTCCGCCCGGGCGGGGGAGCCCGGTGTGCCGTCGAGGTCGCTGGACGGGTCGTGGTCGCCGTCCCAGAGCGCGGTGCCCGCCGCGCCGGACGCACGCCAGTCGCCGTTCCACGAGGTCTCCGCACCCGGCGCGCACCACGAGCCGTCGTAGACGTAGCGGATGTCGTCCTCGAAGGTGAACACCGCTGCCGCCGCCGCGTCGCCGCGGTACCAGGACCAGGACGGGTTGTACGACTCGCAGTACACGGACACCGGGTCCCGCTCGAGCACGTACCGCGCGGAGTCGAACGGGTGGATCGCCATGTCGAGGAGCAGGACGTCGTCCATCTCCTCGCGGAAGCCGCCGAAGTGCGGCGCCTTCGCGAACCGGGTGCTCAGCGTGCCGAGGTCGCCGAGCCCGCGGACGTGCTGGCGGAACGCGACCAGGCGGTCGTTGTAGCGCCGGGACTGCGACACCATGAACAGCACACCGGTCGACTCGGCGGCGGCCGCGAGGGACAGTGCCTCGGCGACCGTCTGCGCGGCCGGCTTCTCGCCGAGGACGGGCAGGCCGGCGTGCAGGGCCTCGAGCGTGATCGGGTGGTGGGCGACGGGCACCGTGACGTCGAGGACGGCCTCGGCACCGGTCTCCGCCGCGAGCGCGGTGAGACTCGTGCCGACCGGGATCGACGGGTCGCCGGCGGTCGCGGCGCCGGCGCGGGCCGCGTCGAGGTCCAGGTCGACGATCCCGACGAGTTCGACCTCGGGGTCGGCGGCGACCGTGCCGAGCCAGGCCCGGCCCATGCCGCCGGCGCCGACCTGGACGACGCGGAGGGGCGTCACGCGCGGGCCTCCTCGACGGGTGCGTCGTCGAACGGGCCACGGTAGTGCTGGCCCTCGAAGTACTCGCCGAGGTCGTACCGGCGGAGCGTCGGGATCTCCCGGTCGCGCTCCGGGCGCGCCCACTCGGTCGCGTTCGCGATCACCCGTCGGACGTCGGGGTGGTGGTACACCGGGAAGTCCTGGTCGCCGGGGGAGAAGTAGAAGATCTTCCCGAGACCCCTGCGGTACGTCATGCCGCTCCGGAACACCTCGCCGCCGGTGAAGCCCGAGATGAAGACGAGCTCGTCGGGGGTCGGCACGTCGAAGTACTCGCCGTACATCTCCTGCTCCGGGATGACGATCGGGTTCGGGACGCCGCGGGTGATGGGGTGCTGCGGGTTGACCGTCCAGACGAGTTCCTGGTCGTGCTCGCTCCGCCACCGGAGCGTGCACGTCGTGCCCATCAGCTTCCCGAAGATCTTCGACCAGTGGCCGGAGTGCAGCACGACCAGGCCCATGCCGGCGAGCACGTGCCGGTGGACGCGGTCGACCACGGCGTCGTCGACGTCGGCGTGTGCCGCGTGCCCCCACCAGGTGAGGACGTCGGTCTCGGCGAGGACCTCGTCGGTCAGACCGTGCTCGGGTTGCTGCATGGTGGCGGTCCGGACGAGGGCGTCCGGGAGGTTCTCCCGGATGCCGTCCGCGATCGCCCCGTGCATGCCGTCGGGGTACCGGTCCGCGACGTGTTGCTCGACCTGCTCGTGGACGTTCTCGCCCCAGACGGTGATGCGGAGCGGGGTGGTGGTCATGGTGTCGGCCCTCCGGGGTCGTGGTGGTGCTGGGATCACTTGACGGCACCGCCGGTGGCCCCGGCGGCGATGAACTTCTGTGCCACGAGGAGCAGCACGATGGCGGGGATCGACGCCATCACCGCTGCGGCCATCACGGTCGACCAGTCGGCGGTGAAGGTGCCGATGTAGTTGTAGATGCCGAGCGTGATCGGCCGGACGTCACCGGTGGTGGTGAGGGTCAGCGCGAACAGGAAGTCGCTCCACGTGAACAGGAACGTGAACAGCCCGGCGGTGATCAGCGCGTTGAAGCTGATCGGGATGACGACCGAGCGGAAGGCCCGGAAGTTGCCGGCGCCGTCGACCTTGGCCGCCTCGATGATCGACGGCGGGATGTTCTGCATGAACGCCCGCATGATCAGGATCGCGAACGGGACGCCGGCCGTGGAGTCGGCGAGCATCAGCCCCGGGACCGTGTTGAGCAGGCCGAGGTCGTTGTACGCGGCGTACAGCGCGTTCGCCACGACGATGCCCGGGATCATCTGCGAGATGAGGATGCCGAACAGGACCGCGCCGACGCCCTTCACCTTGAACTGGGCGAGCGCGTACGACGCCGGGGTCGCGATGACCAGGCTCACGACCACGCTGCCGAGCGCGATCAGGAGACTCGTCACGAGTGCCCCGCCCTGGTCGGCGATCGCCTGCGCGTAGCCGTGCAGCTGCGCGTGGATCGGGAACCACGCGGCCTCGATCGCCGGGCCCGCCGGCTGCAACGAGATGTTGATCATCCAGTACACCGGGAACAGCATCACGGCGAGGATCAGGATCCCCACGCCGGACAGGACCCACTGCTTCGGGGTCGTGGCACGGGGTCGGCGGCCCTGGACCGTGAGTGCACGGGTGCGCAACGCGTTGTCAGTCATCGACGGCCTTCCGGTTCAGGCGCAGGTACACGATGGCGAACAGCGCCGAGATCACGATGAGGATGTTGCTGAGTGCCGCGCCCTGCCCGAAGTCGAACTGCTTGAACGACAGGTCGTAGGACTGCGTGGCGATCGTCTGCGTCGCGTTCGCCGGGCCGCCGTTCGTCAACCCGAGGATGATGTCGAGCACCTTGATCGTGTACACGACGCCGAGCACGAGCGTGACGCTGACGACCGGACGGAGCATCGGCCAGGTGATCGCCCAGAAGGCCTTCCACCCGGTGGCGCCGTCGAGCGACGCCGCCTCGTAGAGCTCCGCGGGGATGTCCTGCAGCCCGCCGTAGAGGATCGTCGTGTTGAACGGGATGCCGATCCAGATGTTGACGCCGATCACCGTGACGAGGGCGACGGCCGGACTCGTCAGCCAGGGGACCGACCCGACGCCGAACACGTTGAGGAACTGGTTCAGCACACCCGAGTCCTGGTCGAGCATCCACTTCCACACCGCGCTCGAGACGATGAGCGGCAGGAGCCACGGCAGCAGGAGCAGGGAGCGGAGGAGTCCGGAGAGCGGGAAGTTCCGTCGGAAGAACAGCGCGAGCGCGAGTCCGATGACGAACTGCCCGACGATCGAGCCGATGGTGAACAGCGCGGTGTTGAGCAGCGCCGTGCCGAACAGCTGCGACGACACCACGGAGACGTAGTTCGCGAGACCGACCCACGGGGCCTCGCCCGTGTAGAAGGTGCTCGTCGTGTACGCCTGGAAGCTCATGATGACGTTCTTGACGACGGGGTAGCCGAAGAACAGGAGCAGGAACAGCACAGCGGGGAGCAGGAACAGCAGCTGGGCGATCCGCTCGAAGCGGAGGCTCCTGCCGCGCGTTCCCGGCCCCCGCCGCCCGGGCCGCCGGGACGAGGCGGATGCCCCGTCGCCGACGGCCCGCTGCGGGGCGATGGGCTCTGCAGTGCTGGTCATGCTCAGTTGCTCGACTGCGCGTTCTTCAGCGCGTACGCGGGGGAGTCCTGCCCGGTGAGGGCGGACTGCACGGCGGTGTAGATCTTCGTGGCGGCCTTGGGCCAGTCCGCTCCGAGCTCACCGGTGCGGGCGCGGGCGCTCGCCACCAGGTCGACGAACACCTGCTCCTCGGGGACGTCCTTGCCGAACTGCTCGGCAGCCGACGTCTTCGAGGGGATCGTGTACCGCAGCTTCGCCATCGCGAGCTGGTTCTTGGCGTCGTTCATGCAGGCGACGACCTTCGCGGCGACCTTCTGCTTGGCGGAGTCGCCGGTGTTCGGGACCGTCCAGACCTCGCCGCCGAGCGGGGCGACCGCGGTGTCGCTCGCGGACTGCACCGGGATCTGGGCGATGCCGTAGTCGACCTTCGACGCCTTGAGGCCGGGGATCTGCCACGGGCCGTTGATCATCATCGCGGCCTTGCCGGCCATGAACTGGTCGTTGACGTCCGCCTGCGTCCAGTTCACGACGCTCTTCGACATCGAGCCGTCCTTGACCAGGTCGGTCCAGAGGCCCAGGGCCTCGGCGGTCTTCGCGGTGGCGATGTCCTTCTCGTCGCCGCCGTTCGACCACATGAAGGGCAGGAACTGCCAGGTGCCCTCGTAGGTGGCGTTCGCGTCGACGGCGAACCCGTACTGGCTGCCCGTGGTGAGCTTCGCCGCGGCGGTCTTCAGCTCGTCCCACGTCTTCGGCGGGGTGACGCCGGCCTTCGCGAGCACGTCCTTGTTGTAGAAGAGCGCGATCGTGTTGACGGTCGGTGCGAGCCCGTAGACCTTGCCCTCGTACGTGCCCGCCTGCAGCACGCCCTTCGCGTAGCCGTCGGTGGAGATGCCGTAGTCGGTGAGCGGCGAGAGGGCTCCGGTCTCCGCGATCTGCTGGAGGTCCGGGTTGTCGAGCATCAGGACGTCCGGCAGGGTCTTCGACGACGCCTGCTGCAGGACCTTCTGGATGAGCGAGGCGCCGGGGACCAGGCTCCGCTTGATCGTGACGTCGTTGGCGGCGCCGCACTTGTCGAGGTAGTCGCCGATGACCTTCTTGTCGTTGCCCTGGTTGTAGTAGTCCAGGACGGTGATCGAGGTCACCTTGCCGCCCGAGGAGGCGGACGACCCGCCGGAACAACCGGCGAGGACGAGGGGGATGGTCGCCAGCATGGCGACGGCGGTGAGGGCAGGGGTGATCCTGCGGTGTCGAGGCTTCATTGCTTCGCTCTTCTCTGGTGGTGGCCGAGTGCGCCGAAGCTAGCATCGAAGCGCTTTGATAGTAAAGCGCTTAGACGAACTTTTTCCGGACCGTGACCCCGATACAGTGAGCGGAGCCCACGACAGGAGACGACATGGCGACGATGCAGCAGGTCGCCGACCGGGCGGGGGTCTCCATCGCGACGGTCTCCTTCGTGGTGAACGGCAACAAGCGGGTCGCCCCGGCGACCCGGGCCCGGGTGACGGCCGCGATGCGCGAGCTCGGCTACCGGAACAACGTCGTGGCCCGGGCGCTCGCGAGCCGCAGGACGCGGATCATCGCGCTGCTGTTCCCGGTGCTCGAACACCGCCTCGGGCAGACGGCGCTGCAGTTCTTCACGAGTGCCGCCGGTCGCGCGTCGGAGCTCGGCTACCACCTGGTGCTCTGGCCGTCGGCAGCCACCGCCGACGACGTCCGCGACCTGATCTCCGGTGGGCTCGCCGACGGGGTCATCGTGATGGAGGTCACGATGCACGACCCCAGGATCGACCAGCTCACCCGGATGGACGTCCCGTTCGTGTCGATCGGACGGACGGCGGACCCGTCGGCGATCTCGTTCGTGGACATCGACTTCGAGCGCACCGTCGAGGACGCCCTCGACCACCTCACGGGTCTCGGGCACCGGCGGATCGGCCTCGTCGTCGAGGACCTCGACGGCACCGCCATGGCGGAGTACGGGCCGAAGGTGCGCTCAGAGGCGGCGTTCCGGGCCTCGGTCGAGCGGCGCGGCATCGTGGGCACGGTCGTGGCGTCCGGGGCCTCGGCGGAGGGCGGTCGCCGGGCGGCGGCGGAGCTCCTCGCCCGCGATCCCGACGTCACCGCGGCCGTGATCATGAAGGACGACTCGAACTTCGGGCTGGTGAGCGGGCTCCGTGCCGGCGGTCGGCGCGTGCCGGAGGACGTCTCGGTCATCGCGATCGTGTCCTCGGACGGCGCGGGCGCCGCGACGGAGCCCGTGCTCACGACGCTGAACGCCCCGGGTCCGGCGCTCGGCCGTCTCGCGGTGGAGTCCCTGGTCGACCGGCTGGAGGGCGTCGCGACCGACCGGACGCACGCGCTGGTGCCGTGCGAACTGCACGTCGCCGAGTCGACGGCGCCGGCGCGCTCCTGAGCGCGGCCGCCGGGCGGCGGCGGGCCCACCCACACGACGGGAGGCCCGGTGCCAGCTGGCACCGGGCCTCCCGTCCGTGCGTCGTGCGTTCCGCGACGTCAGCGCTGACGCGTCGTCTCCGTGAAGAGGTCGTCGAACAGCGTCTGGTCCTCCGTCGGCTGCTCACCGAACTTCCACTTCCGACGCAGCCGACGGAACGTCGTGATGCGGACCGGGTCGATGCCCGGCTCGGTGTCGTAGTTGCTCATCGCGCTCCTCCGTCCAGTTCCGTCCCCGGTGTTCCCCACGGCGTCGACGGTACGACGGTTCGGCTTGCACGGACCGGAATTAGGTAGAACACTTATCCAACTGCGCACGGTGGACAATCGTCCGGAGCGGCGCCGTCAGCCCTCTACTCTGCCGTTCAGGGGTTGGGTGCGCCGCCGTCGAGCGCGGTGATCACGCGGTCGATGATGCGGACGAACCTGGCCTTGTCGCGCCCGGAGAAGGAGGACATCAGCTCGTGCAGGTGCTCGTTCGTGCTGTCCATCGCAGCGTGGTACCGGCTGCGACTGGCGTCCGTGAGCCCGATCAGGCGGCTTCGTCCGTCCTCGGGGTTCGGCCGACGGACCAGGTGACCGGCCCGCTCGAGCCGGTCGACGGCACTCGTGACCGCCGGCCCGGTGATGCCCAGGTGCGACGACAGGTCCTTCACGCGGACCGGGCGCTCCCCGCTCTCGGCGCGGGACACGAACTGCACGACGGACAGGTCGATGCCGGAGATGCCCATGGCGTCGCGCAGGCGGTTGCGCAGCATCGCGAGCGCTCGGTCGAGTCGCGTCAGCGCGGCGTCGAGATCGAGGTCCAGGTCGCTGGCGGTCACCCGGTCGCCTCCTCTGCGCTGCTCGGCTGGGCGTCACGATACGCCCGGGGCACCGGGTCAGCGTATCCGGATAGCGCAGGTGCACGTGGACGAACCACCGCGGCGTGGCGGGCCGCGACGTGAGCGAGCTCATCCGGTTCGAGGTCGCCGGCCGCGATCCCGAGTCCGCGATCCGGGACCTGACCGCAGCAGAGGTCGGGCGGGCGTGGACGTCGCGCCGCACGGGCGAGGCGTACTCGTACCGGTACACGGCCGTCGGCGACGACGAGGTGACCATCCGCAGGTGCCGGGTCACGGGGTTCCTCCGCGGCGTCGTGGCACCAGGGGAGCACTACGTCGTCCAGTGGATCACGTCGGGGACCGCCGTGCTCGACGTCGCCGGCGAGCGGATCGACCTGTGGCACGACGCCCCGGTGCTCTCGCCGACGGAGCAGGAGTTCGTCTTCAGCGGGAGCGACCACGACCAGCGGATCGTGCACATCAGACGCTCCCTGGTGCGCGAGGTCGCCGCGGCACGCTACGACCTCGGCGACGGGCCGCTCCGCTTCGACCGGACCCGGGTGGACGACGACTCCGGCATCGGCCCGTGGCACGACGCGCTCGGGGCGCTCTCGCGGGCCCTCCGTGACGGGGTGGACTCCGCGGCGTGGGCGGACGCGAAGCGCGCTGCCGTCGAGGCCTTCCTCGGGATGTTCCCGCCGAAGGTGGACGCGCTGCCCGCGGCGCTGTCGGCCCCGAGGAACGCGCGGCTCCGGGCGATGGTCGAGCACGTGCACGCCAACGCGCGGGAGACCGTCACCGTGGCCGACCTGGCTGCGGTGGGCGGCCTCAGCGTGCGGTCCGTGCAAGAGGCCTTCGCGCGGGTGCTCGGCGTCTCGCCGCTCACCTACCTGCGGGGGGTCCGGCTCGACCACGTGCGGCAGGACCTGCTCGACCTGGACCCGCAGTCCGTGACCGTGGGGGACGTCGCGCGGCGGTGGGGGTTCGCGCACCTCGGGCGGTTCTCCGCGGTGTACCTCGAGCGGTTCGGGGAGTACCCGAAGCAGACGCTGCGGCGCTGACGCGTGGAGCGTGTCGTGCGTGGTGTGTGTTCCTTCCCATCACGCGCGCGCTGAGAAGATGAATCGCGCGTGGGTAGTCGGAACTTCCGACCTCCTACGCGCGATTCGACCTCCTACGCGCGATTTGACTGCCTACGCGGGTGCGGGGGCGGGGGCTGGGGCGCGAGTGGGGACCGGGCCGGTGCTCTGGCGCACGCGCAGGCTCGTGGACAGCCGGACGTGTTCCGGCGCCGGCTCCCCGCGGAGCATCGTGAGGAGCATCTCGACGGCGGCGGCACCGAGGTCGGCGAGGGGCTGTGCGACGGTGGTCAGCGGCGGCGTGGTGGTCGAGGCCTGTGGGACGTCGTCGAAGCCGATCACGGAGAGGTCCTGCGGGACCCGGAGCCCGAGTTCCGCCGCGGCGTGCAGCACACCGATCGCCGAGGAGTCGTTCGCCGCGAACACCGCGGTCGGCCGGTCCGGGATGCTCAGGAGCTCCCGCGCGACGGCCGTCGCCCGGTCTTCCTGGTAGTCGCCGGCGCGCACCAGGTCCTCGTCGACGCGGAGGCCGGCGTCGGCGAGTGCGGCGCGGTAGCCGGTCTCGCGCAGCTGGGCCGAGGCGAGGTCGGCGCGCCCGTGGATGTGCGCGATCCGGGTGTGCCCGAGCGCGAGGAGGTGGTCGACGGCACTCCGGGCACCGCCCTCGTTGTCGGTGTCGACGGTGGCGTGCCCCTCGGGGCCGGTGTGCGGGTCGATGGCGACGACGGGGATCGACGAGGTCGAGAGCGCCGTCGTCGGGGTGACCACGATCGCGCCGTCGATGAGGGTGCCGGAGAGCCGGGAGAGCGAGCGGCGCTCCCAGCCCGGCTGACTCGCTCCCGTCACGAGTCCGGCGTACGCCAGGAGCTCGTAGCCGGTGCCGGTCGCCGCGGTGGACACACCGCGGAGGAGCTCGGTGGAGAACGGCTCGAACTCCGGGACGAGGATGCCGATCACCCCGGTGCGCGAACTCCGGAGACTCCGCGCCACGAGCGAGGTCTCGTAGCCGAGCCGCTCGACCACCTCCTGCACCCGCAGCATCGTGGCGGGAGCGACGCCGTCGCGGTTGTTGATGACCTTCGACACGGTCGGGATCGACACCCCGGCGGCACGTGCGACGTCGGCGATCGTCACGCGGCCCGGGCCGGGATGCGTGCCGACAGCGGTCTCCATGTGCTCACCGTACCGCTCGTCGAGGCCCCTGCGGACCGATTCCGCAAGGTTTAGAAAACGTTATCGATATCGATTGACAAGGCGCCGGAGCGCCTGGCACGCTCTCTCCAGCGGCAGCCGATGTCGCGCATGTCAACGACGACACTTCAGGAGATCCACGATGACGAGGAAGATCCGAGCCGCGGCAGCCATCGCGCTGATCGGGGCCACCGCTCTCACCGCCGCAGGGTGTTCTGCCGGCAGTGACGCGGCGAGCAGCGACGGCAAGGTCACGATGACCTTCTGGCACAACTCGACCACCGGCCCCGGCAAGGCCTTCTGGGAGAAGACCGTCAAGGACTTCGAGCAACTGCACCCGAACGTCACGATCAAGATCCAGGCGATCCAGAACGAGGACCTCGACGGCAAGCTGCAGACCGCGCTGAACTCCGGGTCCGCCCCGGACGTGTTCCTGCAGCGCGGCGGCGGCAAGATGAACGCCATGGTCCAGGCGGGCCAGCTCATGGACATCTCCGGCTCGATCGGCAAGACCGCGAAGTCGCAGATCAGCGCCGGTGCGTTCAAGGGCTACGAGAGCGACGGCAAGACGTACGCGATGCCCGTCGACGTGAACCCCGAGGGCATCTGGTACAGCCAGGACCTGTTCGAGCAGGCCGGCATCACGGGCACTCCGACCACCATGGCGGAGCTGAACGCGGACATCGCCAAGCTCAAGGCCGCCGACATCCAGCCCGTGGCCGTCGGCGCGAAGGACGCCTGGCCCGCAGCGCACTGGTACTACAACTTCGCGCTCCGCGCCTGCAGCGAGAAGACGCTGAACGGGGCCGCGAAGGACCTGAAGTTCACGAACAGCTGCTGGGAGCAGGCGGGCAAGGACACGAAGGCGTTCTTCGACACGAAGCCCTTCAACGACGGCTACCTCACCACCGCGGCGCAGCAGGGTGCCGGCAGCTCGGCCGGCCTCGTCGCGAACCACAAGGCCGCGATGGAGCTCATGGGTGCGTGGGACCCGGGTGTGATCTCCTCCCTGACCCCGGACGGCAAGCCCCTGGCCGACCTCGGCTTCTTCCCGTTCCCCGAGGTCTCGGGCGGCAAGGGCGCACCCGGCTCGATGATGGGCGCGGTCGACGGGTACTCCTGCTCGGCGAAGGCCCCGAAGGTGCCGTGCACGCAGTTCCTCAACTACATGACCGGCAAGGACGTGCAAGAGGCGTACTACAAGGCCTTCAACGCGATCCCGGCGAACGAGTCGGCGCAGACCGTCGTCACCGAGCCCTACCTGAAGACCGTGCTCGAGGCCTACAACAAGGCCCCGTTCGTCTCGAACTACCTCGACACCCTGTACGGCCAGAACGTCGGCAACGCGCTGAACACCAGCGTCGTCAACCTGCTCGCCGGCAAGGGCACCGTCGACGACATCGTGACGACGGTCAACCAGGCCGCGGCGAAGGGCTGACGCCACCCATGGCCACCTCGATCGCTCCGCGTCCGCCCCGCTCCGGCGAGCGGGCGGACGCGGGCCGGGCCGGGACCGACGGCACACCGCCGTCGGCCCCGGCCGTCCGGCCCCGGAAGCCGACCGCCGACGTCCGCAAGCGGGTCGAGATCGCCCTGCTCGCCGGACCCGCGACGATCATGTTCGTCGCCTTCGTCATCCTGCCCGTCGGCCTCGCCGCGTACTACGGCTTCTACAAGTGGCAGGGCTACGGGGCACCGACGGACTTCGTCGGGCTCGACAACTACAAGATCATCTTCACCGACCCGGACTTCCGGGGCGTGCTGACCCACAACGCGTTCATCGTCATCGGGTCGCTGCTCGTGCAGGGACCGATCGCGATCATCCTGGCGCTGCTGCTCAACCAGCGGATCCGGGGGCGCGGCCTGATCCGCGTGCTCATCTTCGTGCCCTACGTCATCTCCGAGGTGATCGTCGGCACCGGGTGGAGCCTGATGCTCTCGTCGGCCGGCGCGGTCAACGACCTGCTGCAGACCCTCGGTCTCGGCGCGCTGCGGAACGACTGGCTGTCGAACCCGGACATCGCGATCTGGACGCTGCTCGCGATCATCTCGTGGAAGTACATCGGGTTCGCGGTGATCCTGTTCCTCGCGGGCCTGCAGAGCATCCCCGAGGAGCTCTTCGAGGCGGCGCAGCTCGACGGCGCCGGCTACTGGCAGATCCAGCGGCGCATCACGCTCCCGCTGCTCGGCCCGACCATCCGGATCTGGGCGTTCCTGTCGATCATCGGGTCGCTCCAGCTGTTCGACCTGGTCTACATCATCTGGGGGCAGTACATCGCCTCCACCGCCGGCACCTCGACGATGGCGACGTACATGGTCGCGAACGGCCGCAACTCCGGCAACTACGGGTACGGCAACGCCGTGGCCGTGGTGATCTTCCTCATCTCGCTGGTGATCGCACTCGTGTACCAGCGGTTCGTCCTGCGTCGCGACACCGCCGGCGCACTCACCGAGAAGGCCACACGATGACCGCCACCGCATCGATCGTCGCTCCGGGGCGCAAGGACCGGGGCCGGGGGAGCGAGGGCCCGGTCCGCCGCGAACGCAACCTCGGCACCTACTTCATCGCGCTGCTGTTCATCGCGGTCTGCATCGGCCCGGTGGCGTACATCGTGCTGGGCGGCTTCCGCACGAACGCGCAGATCACCGCGAGCCCGGCCGGGCTGCCGAGCCCGTGGCAGTTCACGAACTACGCCGAGGTGCTGTCGAGCGGGATCTTCTGGCAGCAGCTCGGGAACTCGCTGATCGCCGGGATCACCACGACCGTGGGCGTCGTCGTGCTCGGCCTGATGGTGAGCTTCGTGCTCGCCCGCTACCGGTTCCGCGGTCGCGGCGCGCTCTACTCGCTGTTCGCCGCCGGCCTGATGTTCCCGATCACCGTCGCGATCACGCCGTTGTACCTGCTCGTGAAGGACCTCGGTCTGACGAACAGCCTGGCCGGGGTGATCCTGCCGCAGATCGCCTTCGCGCTGCCGACGACGGTGATCATCCTGGTGCCGTTCCTGCGGGCGATCCCCGACGAGCTCGAGGAGGCGGCCGCGATCGACGGGGCGAGCCGCATCGGGTTCTTCTTCCGGATGGTCGTGCCGCTGTCGCTGCCCGGGGTCGTCACGACCGGGATCCTGGCGTTCATCGGCAGCTGGAACAGCTACATCCTGCCGCTGTTCATCCTCAACGACGCGGCGAACTACACGCTGCCGCTCGGGGTGCAGGCCTTCTCGTCGCAGTACTCCGTGGACACCGCCAGGGTCCTGGCGTTCACCTCGCTGTCGATGATCCCGGCGCTGGCGTTCTTCGCGGTGTTCCAGCGACGCATCGTCGGCGGCCTGACCGGGGCGGTGAAGGGATGACCGCGACGGACGCGACCCGCGTGGAGGAGGCGCCCAACAGCCTCCAGGCCGGAACGACCGACGCGACCAGCACGACCGACGCGACCAGCGCGACCAGCGTGACCGACCCGTCGGGCCGCGCCGAAGCGCTGCTCGCCCTGATGACGCTGGAGGAGAAGGCCGCGCAACTCGTCGGCTACTGGCTCGACCAGAACGGCCTCGTCGCGCCGATGCAGGGCGAGATGACCTCGGCCCCGGACGCCCCCGGTGCCTCGCTCGCCGACGTCACCCGGCACGGCCTCGGCCAGTTCACCCGCGTCTACGGCACCCGTCCCGTCGAACCCGACGAGCGCGCGGCCTGGCTGTGGGCGGAGCAGCGTCGGCTGCAGCGCGAGACGCGGCTCGGGATCCCCGCGCTCGTCCACGAGGAGTGCCTCACCGGCCTCGCCGCGTGGCAGGCCGCCACCTTCCCCACCCCGTTGGCGTGGGGTGCGTCGTTCGACCCGGAGCTGGTGGAGCAGGTGGGCGCGGTCATCGGCCGGTCCATGCGGCAGCTCGGCGTGCACCAGGGCCTCGCGCCCGTGCTCGACGTCGTCCGCGACCCGCGGTGGGGCCGCGTCGACGAGTGCATCGGCGAGGACCCGTACCTGGTCGGCACCGTCGGCACGGCGTACGTCCGTGGCCTGCAGGGCGCCGGGGTCGACGCCACGCTGAAGCACTTCCTCGGCTACTCCGCATCGCGGGCGGGGCGCAACCACGCGCCCGTCCACGCCGGTGCCCGGGAGGTCGCCGACGTCTTCCTGCCGCCGTTCGAGATGGCGTTGCTCGATGGTGGCGCCCGGAGCGTGATGAACTCCTACGCGGAGATCGACGGCGTGCCCGTCGCCGCGAACGGGGCGCTCCTGACCGACCTGCTGCGGGACCGGCTCGGCTTCGCGGGCACGGTCGTCGCGGACTACTTCTCCGTCGCGTTCCTCGAGGTCATGCACGGCATCGCCGCCGACCGTGGCGAGGCCGCTGCGCTGGCGCTCGAGGCGGGCATCGACGTCGAACTCCCCACCGGCGACGCGTACCTGGCGCCGTTGATCGAGCGGGTCCGCGCCGGCGACGTCCCCGAGGCGCTCGTCGACCGCGCGGTCCTGCGGGTGCTGCGGCAGAAGGAGCGACTCGGGCTGCTCGACCCGGACGCGTACGCGGACGCACCGCCCACCGACGTCGACCTGGACACCCCCGAGCACCAGGCGCTCGCGCGGCGTCTGGCGGCGGAGTCGCTCGTGCTGCTGGCGAACGACGGGGTGCTGCCGCTTCCGGCGTCGACCACCCGTCTCGCCGTCATCGGCCCGAACGCCGACCGCGCCGAGGCCCTGCAGGGCTGCTACTCGTTCGCGAACCACGTGCTCGCTGACCACCCCGACCTGCCCCTCGGCTTCGCGATCCCGACGGTGTTCGAGGCGTTGTCGGCGTCGTCGTCCGGGTCTGCCGCATCTGCCGGGTCTGCCGGGTCTGCCGGGTCTCCCGGGTCTCCTGCGTGGCCGCGCTCCGGCGTGGACGTGCGGTTCGCCGCCGGGTGCGCCGTCACCGGCGACGACCGGTCCGGCTTCGACGAGGCCGTCGCCCTGGCCACCGCCTCCGAGGTCGCCGTGGTCGTCGTCGGCGACCAGGCCGGCCTGTTCGGCCGCGGCACCGTCGGCGAGGGCAACGACTCCGAGTCCCTCGACCTGCCCGGCGTGCAGCGCGGACTCGTCGAGGCCGTCGTCGCCACCGGCACCCCGACCGTCGTCGTGCTGCTGACCGGCCGCCCGTACGCCATCGGCTGGGCGCTCGACGGCACCGGCCCGCGTCCGGCCGCCGTCGTGCAGGCGTTCTTCCCGGGCGAGGGCGGCGGGCTCGCGATCGCGGACCTGCTCACGGGCGTCACGGACCCCTCGGGACGACTGCCCGTCTCGCTGCCCCGGTCCGCCGGTGCGCAGCCGTACTCGTACCTGCACCCGCGGCTCGGCGGCGACTCCGACGTCACCGCCGCCGACTCGACGCCCGTCCGGCCGTTCGGCTTCGGGCTGACGTACACGACCTTCGTGCACGAGGACCTCGTCGTCGACGACACCGTCGCCACCGACGGCACGTTCACCGCGACCGTCACGGTCCGGAACGCCGGCGCACGCAGCGGGTCCGACGTCGTGCAGCTCTACGGGCACGACGTGCAGGCCAGCACCACCCGGCCCGTGGTCCAGCTGCTCGGGTACGCGCGGGTGTCGCTCGCACCGGGGGAGTCGGCCCGGGTCCGCTTCGCGGTCCCCGTGCAGCGGTTCGCGTTCACCGATCGACGGATGCGGAAGGTGGTCGAGCCCGGCGACGTCGAGGTGTGGGTCGCGTCGCACGCGGCGGCGTCACGGCCGGGAGGCCCGGTGGACTCCGGCGGGATCGTCGCGGTCTCCGACGGGTCGGCCCCGGAGCCCGTGCCCGGCTCCGCCACGGACCGTGCGACGGTCGCGGTGCGCGGGCCGGTGCACGAGGTGTCGCTCGCCGAGCCCCGCGTGGTGACCTGGACGGTGGTCTGAGGGGCGGGGGCGGTGGCGGGGCCGGTGGCGGGCGCCGCGAGAAAAGCGACAGCGCGCAGGCCGAAGCGCCGCGCACAATTCCGTGTGCTGTCGCCTTCCCCGTGAGCTGAGACGGATCGTCCGGGCGGCGGCAGGTCTTCTCCACAGGGCCGACGGCAGCTGACGTCCGAACTGTAGCAAGCGCTACGCTTGCCAGGACGGACGGGGGCACATGGGTCAGGGGTGGAAGGTCGACATCGCGGAGGCGCAGTCGACGATCGACGGAGTCGCGGCAGCGGGTACGACGATGCAGGATGCGGCGCTCGACGTCGATGCGGCGCTCCGTGATGTTGTCGCCGCGTTGACGGGGAGCGATCCTGTCGGTGTCGCTCAGGCCTTCGTCACCGCACGACAGGGAGATGCGACGGCCGCCGTCCGGATCGTCGAGCAAGGGATCGCGGCGGCGACCGACGTCATGACCGCCTTCGCCGAGGCCGATGCGACGATGGCCGACACGGCGACCGCCGCAACGCCAGACAGCGGGTCCGACTCGGAGCCACGATGAGTTCCGGTCTGATCGACGAGTCCGCGTTGCCGACGGTCACACCGACAGCAGAGCCGGTCAGCGACAGTGCGACCGCGCTCCGCATGGCGACCGCGCAGGTGCAGCGGAGCGCCGTCGCGGTCCGGGACTCGTGGCACGGCATCGGCGGTGTCCTGTCATCGCCGGGCGCGACGGATGCGCTACCGGACGCGATGCGCGGCGCCATCGAGAAGGCCGACGCCCTCGGGGCGGCGGGCGCCGCGGTCGCCTCCGCACTCGACGCCTTCGCCGAGGAACTTCGCGGGCTGCGGCGGACCAGGCGCGCCCTGCTGGCGGACATCGACGAACTCCGTGCACAGGTCGCCGCGTCGGACGGCGATGACTCGGTGCCAGCGGAGTACCGGGCGCTGAACGACGACCTGCACGTGCGAGCCGGGCGGCTCCACACCAGGTGGCAGACGGCGCAGGACGACCTCGGGCGGGCGATCCGCGGGCAGATCGGCGGTGGGCCTCTGCTCCTGCCACTGCTCAGCGGGAACACGCTCCCCGCGGTACTCACCCGGGTCGACTTCTCCGCCGCGTCTCGTGCGTTCGAGGACGCTGGTCGATTGCCGATGCTCGCCGTGCTCGCCGCGAAGGGGCCGGATGCGCTCGCGAGGTGGGCTGCGGACCACCCGGCGGAACCGCAGCGGCTGCTCGACCATCCGCCGAGCACGGACTCGGTGCGGGTCTGGTGGGCGGGCCTCACCGGCGACGAACGCACGGCGCTCGTCACGGGGCTGTCGGCCGTGGTCGGCAACCTGAACGGCGTCCGCTACGCCGATCGTGGGCGTGCGAACCAGCACACGCTCGATGTCGAGTTGCCGAAGGCCCGTGACCGCTACGACACGCTCACGGCGAGGATCAGCCGCGGGGAGTCCCTCAGCGCCGCGGAGGGGGCCGAGTACCAGCGGCTGGCGGAGCGCATCGGCGCACTCGAAGCCCTCGACGAGACACTCCTCGCCAGCACCGCCGCGGCGCCTCGGACGATCGTCGCTCTGACACTCGGCCAGCCGCCGCTCGCTGCGGTCGCGGTGGGCGACCTCGACACCGCGAGCAACGTGACGGTGGACGTGCCCGGGATGGGGAACACGGTTGCGGGCAGCATGCCTGGGTGGGCGCAGGGCGCAGCGAACCTCCGTGAAGCACAGGTCACCGCGGCGACCCGACTCGGTGTTGATCGGGACCTCGCGACCGTCGCTTGGATCGGCTACGACACCCCGGACATGCCACCGAGTCCCGAAGTTCTCGGGTCAGCAAAGGCCGAGGTCGGTGCGCACAACCTCAGTGGCTTCCTCGAAGGCGTGTCAGGAACTCGCTCCTGGGCTGGTGGGTCGAACCTGTCTGTCGTGGCGCACTCGTACGGAACGACCACGGCGACACTCGCGGTGGCGAAGACCCCTGTCGCGAACATGACTCTTCTCGCTTCCGCCGGAATCGACCCACGTGTCCCGGACGTGCATGCTGTCGAGGTCCCACACGGGCACGTGTGGGCCTCCCAGGCGAGCGACGACTACATCGCCAACATCGGACGCGGAGCGGTCGAAGCAGCCCGGCCCGGTTTCGGCGGCGACCAGCCGATCAACACCGGCAACCCGTTCACCGCCAACCGCGGCCTCCTGCTCGAGCTACCGAGCACGCACCCGCTCAACCCAGGGGACACCAGCTGGGGAGCCAGGACCTTCTCATCGAACGATGAGTCCATCGACGGCCAGCACTACGCTGGATCGAGCGGTCACAGCGCCACCCCGAAGGCCGAAGCGGAGCTCCAGGGGGAGAAGACGGACGAAATCGGCTACCTCGACCGCGGTACCGCGTCGCTCCGCAACACCTCGTACACCTCGCTCGGCTACACCCCCGGTGGAAAGGAGATCCCGTGATGCAGCGGATCAGCACCGCCGCCGCCGCTGGTGCGGTCGCAGTGATCCTGCTCACAGCCGGATGCGCGTCGTCCGAACCAGGAACGGAGCCGACCATGACGAAGACGACGACCGCCAGCGGGGGCGCGGCTGAGGCCGCGTGGACCACCGCGAATGCACTCGCAGAGTCGACGCAGGCGGCCGTGCGTGGAACGTGGCTCGCATCCGACTCGGCAGCGGAATCCTGCGGGAACGACGGCGTCCACTGGGGGATCACTCGCCTCGGCCCCGGGACCGACACCCGAGCGCGTTCCGCGGCCCTGGACCGGATCGAGGAGTTGTGGAACGAGGCCGGCTACGACCCTGACCGAATCATCATCGGAGGAGACGCCCCCGGGACGGAACTCCGGTATCCGCGCTCGGGAACGCTCGACACCGGCTTCTTCATCGAGTTCGGGACGACGGAGCACGGCAGCACCCTCCAGATGCAGACCCCGTGTGCTGCCGGTGATGCCGACGCGTTGAACCGCGCGAAGTACGCGGAACGGCACACGAACACGCCGCCGGACATCCCCGGCGCAGCAACTCCGTCGACTGCGACCGGGTCCTGAGCCCTCCTGATGTCGCGGCACCACCACGCGCAGTGCCGGACGCTCCCGGCGTTGGTGCTCGTGTTCGCGCTCGCCGGTTGTGCGAGCGCGACCACGCCGCCGAGACTCCGGGCGACCGATCCGGCGGGTGCTGAGCGCGAGTGGGACCGGATGAACGCCGAGGCGGAGGCCACCCAGGCGCTCATCGGAGGCGACTGGCGTTCGGTGGACACGGCCGCCCGACCCTGTGGCGCGGACGGGGTCCAATGGGTGATCACCCGGTTCGGGCCCAGCACCGACACCGATGCTCGTGACGTCGCCCTCGACCGCATGGGGACCCGTTGGCGGGCGAAGGGGTGGAACCCCGTCCGTTCGGACATCACCGGGGACGCCCCGGGGAAGCAGCTCCGGTATCCCGCCGCGAACACCCTCGCAGACGGGTTCTTCATCGAGTTCGGCATCACCGAGCACGCGAGCACCCTGCAGCTGCAGACGCCGTGCACCGCCGGCGACGCGAACGCGCTGAACCGTGAGAAGTACGGGGAACGCCACACCAACACGCCGCCGGACATCCCCGGGACCGCGGAGCCGTCAGCGGGGCGCACCTCGTGAGCCCACGGCCGAGCACGGACGCAGCGCAGGCAGGAGCGGTACACGACCTCGGACGGAGCTGGTGGACCGCCGGTCCGGGGATCGCATCGATCGTGTTCAGTGCCGTGGCGTTCACCTCGGAGCAGCTCATGCTCGCCCAGAGCTGGGGATTCGTCGCGAGCGCCGTCCTGCTCTTCGCTCTGCTCATCTGGATGCTCCTGCCGGTGTCCACGACCTCGGGCTCGGAGCCGGCCATGACGGGCTCGAGGACCGCCGAGCCGCCGGAAGCGACAACACGCGCGTGATCGCGCGGCGCTTCGTCCGGGGCGGTGTCGCTTTCGCCGGGGCCCGGGCAGTTTCCCGAGGAGGCGTGACGTTCTCGGTCCTCGGTACGTCTTCTCACCGTGCAGGACTCCACGGACGACGAGCAGCCGACGACCGGCGTTCTCTGTTCCGGCACCTTCGACCGGTGGCGTTGCGTCCGGTCGGAGGGGCACGACGGGCCGCACCGGTGCCGGACGGCCCGGTCGTCGACCGAGTGGAACGAGCGGGCGTCCGGGCACCGACTCCGGGGACTGACTAGATCCGGGCCATCTGCGGTGCCGGCCGCGTCGGCTCCGGTGTCTGCACCGACCGCGGGTCGGTGACGGACCCGACGAGGCCGTCGACGCACCGGCGCTGGAACTCGTCGAGCGGGATCTCGTGCGCGCCGAAGCGGGGCATGTGGTCGGTGATGAACCCGCAGTCGATCATGTCCACGCCGGCGCCGATCTCGCCCATGACCCGGGCGAGCAGGACGGTGCCGGCACGGCTCTCGTGATGGAAGATGCTCATGATGCTGAAGGTCGAGCCGATCTCCATTCCCCAGAGGCCCGCCAGCACTTCGCCGTCGCGGTGGGCAGCGCACGCCCGGACGTGTCCGGCGCGGTCGAGCTCCTGCCACGCGGCGACGACCGCCGGGGTGATCCAGGTCGACTCCCGCTCGGCGCACCCGGCGATCACCGGGTCGAACGGCGCACGCAGGTCGATGGTCAGGTCGCTGTTGCGGCTGTAGCGCCGCACCCGGACGGGCACGTGCACGCTCTCCGCGTCGATCACGGCGCGCGGCTGGACGAGTGACCACACGACGTCGTCGGGGCGTTCCTCGAGCCCGAGGGGCACGTACCCCCGCAGGTAGTTGCCGAGCACGTCCGCCGGTGTGGCGGGCCCGGCGCCGAGCAGCTCCTCGTTGAGTCGCCGGCGGGTCTCGGGGTCGCTCGCGAGCCGGACGAGCGTCCGCGCTGCGACGTTGGGGAGCCGGCCGAGCTGTCGCGCGGTCACGGAACGGGCGCCGGTGGTGAGCCGGGAGAGGACGGTACCTGCGCTGCGTTGCGCAGGGGACTTCGGGTATCCCATGGTCCGGACACTAGCGCGGGGGCGTTGCGGCCCGCAGACGGGAACCCGCAAGAATGCCGCTCGCGCCGGCCGCAGTGTCGAGGAGTCGCTGCGGCGACTCGGGGCGGGATGCCGCAGGACGGCGTCCGCGGTACACTGGGCAAGGTTAATCGATTAAGCGCGCTCGTCAGTGCATGAGGCCGCGCAAACCCGACGGTCGACCACATCCCCAAGCAACGACGCTCGGAAGGAACCACCATGCACATCGGGTCGATCTCGAGACCACGGCGCATCGTCGCCGCGGCACTCGGGGCTCTCGCTCTCGTCAGCGGGAGCCTCTTCGCAACGACGGTCGGTGTCGGCAGTGCTGCCGCCGCCACCAACGGTCCCTGCGACACCTACGCCGGCGCCGGCACCTCGTGTGTCGCCGCGTACAGCTCCACGCGGGCGCTGTACTCCTCGTACAACGGGCCGCTGTACCAGGTGCAGCGCGCCTCGGACGGTGCCACCACCAACGTCGGGCTGCTCGCCGCCGGTGGGTACGCCAACGCCCAGACGCAGGACGCGTTCTGCTCCGGCACGACCTGCACCATCTCGAAGATCTACGACCAGACGGCGAACCACAACGACCTGACGGTCGCGCCCGCGGGTGACGCCGGCGGTGCGAACGTGGCCGCGAACGCCACCGCCCTGCCGATCACGGTCGCCGGTCACAAGGCCTACGGCATCTACATGCCCCCGGGGGTCGCCTACCGCATCTCGAGCACGCTGGCCAAGGGCACGGCACGTGGTGCCAGCCCGGAGTCGATGTACGAGGTCGCGAGCGGCACCAACGTGAACCACGGCTGCTGTTCCGACTTCGGCAACGTCGAGACGCAGGAGAAGGACACCGGCAAGGGGCACATGGACGCCCTCAACCTGTCGATGCTCAACGGCTCGGGCAGCGCCGGTCGTGGCCCGTGGGTGCAGGCCGACCTGGAGAACGGTGTCTACGAGGGCAAGACCGCGATCAACACCGCGAACACCGGGAACAGCTCGAAGTTCGTCACCGCGCTGCTGAAGAACGACGGCGTCGCGAACTTCGCGCTCAAGGGCGGGAACGCGCAGTCCGGGTCCCTGTCGAAGTGGTACGATGGGGCGCTGCCGACCGACAAGGACGGCGACGGCCAGGGCTACACGCCGATGAAGCTCGAGGGCTCGATCGTGTTGGGCGCGGGCGGGGACAACTCGAACCGCGGCACGCAGTCGTTCTTCGAGGGCGTCATGACCACGGGGTACTCCACCGACGCGGCTGACAACGCCGTGCAGGCCAACGTCGTCGCGCAGAACTACCAGGGCGTCTCGACCGGCGGCGGCCCGGGTGCCGCGATCACCGGACCCGGCGGCAAGTGCGTCGACGTCGACGGTGACGACACCGGCGGCAACACCGCGATCGTGCAGCTGTACGACTGCCAGTCCCTCGCGGCCGACCAGCACTGGCTCGGCAACGTCTACGGCGCACACACGCTGTCGACGCTCGGTCGCTGCCTGGACGTCAACGGCAACGGCACCGCGAACGGCACGCACGTCGAGCTCTACGACTGCAACGGCGTCGGCGGGCAGCAGTGGATCGTGCAGCCGGACGGGTCGATCAAGAACCCGCAGTCCGGACGCTGCCTGGACGACCCGTTGGGCAACACCGCGAACGGCACGGCGCTGCAGATCTACGACTGCAACGGCAACCAGGCGCAGAAGTTCGTCGCCGCGGTCCCGATCAAGACCATCGGGTCCAAGTGCGTCGACGTGGCCGGCAACGACCTGCAGCAGAACGGCCAGCAGGTCCAGGTCTACGACTGCCAGACGCTGCTGACCGACGAGCAGACCACGGACCAGCAGTGGGCCTACAACCAGGCCGACCACACGGTCCGCACGCTCGGTCGGTGCCTGGACGTCGACGGCAACGCCACCGCGAACGGCTCGCACCTGGAGCTGTACTCGTGCAACGGCGTCGGCGGGCAGCAGTGGATCCCGCAGGCGAACGGCTCGGTGCTGAACCCGCAGTCCGGCCGCTGCCTCGACGTCCCGTCGGGCAACACCGCCAACGCGACGCCGCTGCAGCTGTACGACTGCAACGGTCAGGCGCCGCAGGTGTTCAGCTTCAACTGAACCGCGTGACGGACACCAGGCCCGGTGCCAGCTGGCACCGGGCCTGGTGTCCGTCCGTGGTCACGTCCCGGACCGCGCCCCCGTGATCGCGGCAGCGGCACCACGGACCGATGGGAGGATCTCCTGGTGATCACGACCTTCCTCGTCAACCACGCGACCGCAGTGCGCGTGCTCTTCTGGGTGGTCGTGGTCGTGTTCGCGCTCATCGGCTTCGTGGTGCACCGCCTCGGCGCCAGGCGGGTGCTGGTGGCGCTCACCGCGGTCAGCCTGGTCGCGGCGTTGGCGTTGGCGTTGACGATGACGCCGGCGGGCGAGGGCGGGAACGGGGTCGTCTGCACCGTGCAGTTCTCGGTCCCGTTCCGGGGGATCGACACGCTGGCCAACGTCGCACTGCTGTTCCCCGTGACGCTCTTCGCCGCGCTGCTCACCGGCCGACCGGTGGCGGTCCTGACCGCGGCATCGGGGCTCTCCGCCGCCATCGAGCTGGTCCAGGCGCTGCTGCCGGCGCTCGGGAGGGCGTGTGACACGAACGACTGGTTCATGAACAGCGTCGGAGCCGTGCTCGGCGGCGTGGTGGCCGCCGGCATCGTCGTCGTCGAACGCGACAGCGCAGCAGCGCCGTGCGGTCGCCCCGGTAGGCGTTCGGGTGCCGATTGTCCACATCAGGTCATCCCGGGCACCGATCGGGTCCGCGTTCCCGTCGTGCGTCCCACCCGCTCCGAACACCGAGTGCAAGTCGAGTCCCGTGGGTCGTCCCGCTGCTCTTCGGGTGAGTGCGGGGCGGCTCACGCCCGTGTGCGGCGCCGGTTTGGCGCGTCGGGCCGTGCCGGCGTGGCCCGTTCGGCAGCGCATCTGCCGGTCGTGACCGCGAAAGCGACACCGTGACGCCCGATGCGCGGCGCGTTCTGCGCGGAGATGTCGCTTCTGCGTGTCCGGTTCCGGCCGCCGACGGCACGTGCCGCGGACGAGGGCTTGCTTCATCGATTAAGCACGTGCATGATGTGACGAGTTAATCGATAAAGCACCTCGACCCGAAGGAGGCGATCCCCATGCCGAAGTCCGTCACACTGAAGGACGTGGCCGCGAAGGTCGGCGTGACGTCCGCCGCCGCGAGCATGGCGCTCTCGGGGCACGAGCGCATCAGCGAGAAGACCCGCGCGGCCGTCAAGCAGGCAGCGGACGAACTCGGGTACGTCCCGAGCTCGGCCGGGCGGGCGCTCCGCAGCCAGCGCGCCGACGCCGTCGCCCTGGTCGTCCCGAACTCGTCCGCGCACGTCTTCGGGCACCTGTACTTCATGCACGTGCTCACGGGGATGTCGACGGCAGCCAACGCCCACGACGCCCAGGTCATCGTGTCGACGAACGCCGACACCAGCTCCGGCGACGTGGCGTACGAGCGGGTCATGCGCTCGCGGACCGCCGACGGCGCCATCGTCACCAGTGCCGCGGTCGACGACGACCACGTGCAGGGGCTCGTCGCCAGCGGCCTGCCCGCCGTCCTGATCGGCAACTACCCGCACCTGGCCGACGCGGTCACGGTCGGCATCGACGACGTCACCGCGACCGAGCGCCTGGTCGACCACCTGGTCGAGGTGCACGGTCGCCGCCGCCTGGTCCACGTGACGGGCACGCTCGACCACCAGACCGGCCTGGACCGTCGGCAGGGCTTCCTGTGCGCGGCCGAGCGGCACGGCCTGACCGACGTCACCGTGATCGAGGGCGACCTGTCCGAGACCTCGGGCGCCGCCGCGATGGAGCAGATGCTCGCGGGCGACGCCGACACCCGGCCGGACGGGGTCGTCTTCGCGAACGACGACATGGCGGTCGGGGGCCTGCACACCCTGCGCCGCGCAGGCGTTGACGTCCCCGGCGACATCGCGGTCGTCGGCTTCGACGACTTCGGCCTGGCCCGGGTCACGACCCCGGGCATCACGACCATCCGCGTCCCGGCCGAGGAGATGGGCCGAATCGCGACCGAGCGGCTCTTCGACCTGGTCGACCACCGTGGCGGCAGGTCCGCCCGCACCGAACTCCCCGTCGAGCTCGTCGTCCGCGCCTCGTGCGGCTGCGACCCCGATGCGGAACGCGTCCGCACCTGACCGACGCACCCGGCACCACCCCACGCAGCACCCGACATCCCACCCGCAGCACCGAACACCCATCCTCACCCCGCATCACCCCTGCGAGCACAGCAACGCAAAGGAGCGTTCCCCGATGAAGCACGCACGCACCACCCTGGCGATCGGCGCAGTCGCCGCCGTGGCAGCCCTCACCCTGAGCGGCTGCTCGGCCGGCGGCAGCGCCAGCACCGACGGACCCGCCACCCTCAAGGTCTGGACCGGGTTCACCGGCGGTGACCGCCCCGGCTACGCCACGATCGTCAAGGACTTCGAGAAGTCCCACCCGGACATCAAGGTCGACATGACCGTCCAGCCCTGGGACACGATCCAGCAGAAGCTCCCGTCCGCCTGGCTCACCGGCCAGGGCCCCGACGTCGCGGCGGTCAGCTCCGACCCGAACGCCGTCGCGCAGTACGTCAAGACGAACTCGGTGCTGCCGATCACCGCGACCGGCAGCGGCGACGGCAAGATCAACACGTCCGACTTCGCGCCGGGCACCGTCAAGGAGTTCACCTACGACGGCAAGCTCTACGGCGTCCCCGCCAACTTCGCCACGCTCAGCCTGTACTACAACAAGAAGCTGTTCGAGGCGGCCGGCATCACGAACCCGCCGTCGACCGTCGCCGAGATGGCCGAGGACGCCCAGAAACTGACCACCGGCGGCAAGTACGGCATCGCGCTCGCCGACAACCAGACGATCCAGATGTGGCCGGTGCTGCAGTGGCTCGAGGGCGGCGACATCGTCAACGGCAAGAACTGCAGCGTCGTGCAGTCGAGCGACGGCAAGCAGAGCCTGAAGACCTGGGCCGACCTGGTCGCGAAGGACAAGGTGAGCCCCGTCGGGCTCACCGGCGCCGAGGCCGACTCGCTGTTCTCGGCGGGCAAGGCCGCGATGGAGATCAACGGCCCGTGGGCTGCCTCCGGCTACAAGTCGGCGGGCATCGACCTCGGGATCGTCAAGGTCCCGGTCGGCGTCGACGGCAAGTCCTCGACGCTCGGCTCCATCGCCCCGCTGTCGATCTCGGCGAAGACGAAGTACCCGAAGCAGGCGCAGGAGTTCCTGGCCTACTGGACGTCGAAGACCGCGCAGCAGAAGTTCTCGCTGCAGACCGGCTTCCCGCCCCTGCGCACCGACCTGTCCGACGACGCCCAGCTCAAGGCGGACCCGACCGTGTCGGTCTTCGCCAGCCAGGTACCCGACGCGCGGCTGTACCTGCCGCACGTGCCGAACGCCACCAAGGTCGACTCCGACGGCTACGTCCCGCTGATCGGCGAGATCACCCGCGGCAAGTCGATCGACGACGCGACGAAGACCGCCGGTCAGACGATCGACGGCCTGACCGGCTGCAGCAAGTGACCGACCAGCTCACCGGGTCGGCCCCGCCACGCACGCCGCGTGGCGGGGCCCCGGCCTCCGGCCGGAACACCGGACGGGAGGCCGGGCCCACCCGCCGCCGAGCGCGCCGGTTCCAGCCGGCCTGGCTCTTCATGGCCCCGTCACTGCTCATCCTGGGCGCGTTCGTCGTCTTCCCGATCCTGCGATCGCTGTACTACTCGTTCTTCGACTGGACCGTCGGCGCCGCGTCGCAGCCGTTCGTCGGGTTCGGGAACTACGTGAAGCTGTTCCACGACCAGCAGTTCTGGAACGCCCTGCGGATCACGCTCGAGTACACGATCGTCTCGGTCGTCCTGCTCGTCGTCCTCGGGTTCGTCGCGGCCCTGCTGCTGCAGCGGGACACCCTGGCGAACCGGATCGTCCGGTCGGTGTTCTTCTTCCCGACGATCGTGTCGCTGGTGACGATCGGCCTGGTGTGGAAGTTCCTGCTCGACCCGGACATCGGCCTGGTCGGCGGCATCACCGCGGCCCTCGGTCTGCCGAGCGTCGCCTGGCTGCAGTCGACCGCGCTCGCCCTGCCGACGATCATCTTCGTGTCGGTGTGGAAGAGCATCGGCTTCGCGATGATCCTGTTCGTCGCCGGGCTCAAGGGCGTGCCGGCCGAACGGTACGAGGCCGCCGAGCTCGACGGCGCGAACCGCTGGCAGACCGTCTGGCGGATCACCCTGCCGAGCATCCGCCCGACCATGCTCTTCACCTCGATGATCCTGACGATCCAGTCGTTCCAGGTGTTCGACCTGGTGTACGTGATGACCGGCGGCGGCCCGGTCTTCCACACCGACACACTCGTGAACCTGCTCTACCGCGACGGGTTCGTCAACTACCAGACCGGCTACGCGTCGGCCATCTCCTGGGTCCTCTTCGTGATCATCATGCTCATCTCCCTCCTGCAGCTGAAGCTCTTCCGGTACGACGATGTCGACTGAGGCGCGCGTGCGGCGACCGTCCCTGACGGAGCCGACCCGGGCCTCCAGTCCGGCCACCGGCCACACCAGGCGACCCGGTCGCCGGAGCGGCACCGCGCGCACCGGCTCCGTGCTCAAGTGGGTGTACCTCGGCATCGGACTCGTGTTCGCGCTCGTGCCGTTCATCTGGATGGTGAGCGGGTCGTTCCGGTCGGAGTCCGACCTGTTCGGGCACCCGGCCAGCCTGTTCCCGACCAGTGTCACGCTGCACGGCTACATCGGGGTCTGGCAGCAGCTGCCGTTCCTGCGGCTGCTGTTCAACTCGTTCCTGTTCACCGTCGTGACCACGGTGCTGACGCTGTTCTTCGACTCGATGTGCGCCTACGCCCTGGCGCGGATGCGGTTCGTCGGGCGCAACGTCGCGTTCGTGCTCGTCATCGCGACGCTGATGGTGCCGTTCCAGGTGACGCTCATCCCGGTCTTCGTGGAGCTGTTCCACCTGGGCTGGCTGAACACCTACCAGGGGCTCATCATCCCGCGTGCGACCAGTGCGTTCGGCATCTTCCTGTTCCGGCAGTTCTTCATCGACATCCCCGCCGAGCTCGACGAGGCCGCCCGCATCGACGGCGCCGGACACTGGCGGATCTACTGGCAGGTCATCCTGCCGCTCGCGAAGCCCGCGATCGCCACGGTCGCGGTGCTGAACGGCATGGCGCTCTGGAACGACCTGCTCTGGCCGCTCGTCGTGACGACCTCGAACGACATGCTGACGCTGCCCGCCGGCCTGACGCTGTTCGGGGGAGCGCACGTGACCGACCACGCGGTGCTGCTCGCCGGTGCGGTGATCTCGCTGCTGCCGATCGCCCTCGGGTTCTTCTTCGCGCAGAAGTTCTTCGTCGCGGGCGTCGCCACCACGGGGCTGAAGTGAGCGAGGCGACCCGGCCGGGCACCGGGGTCTCGCCACGGGTGCGGGCCTTCGCTCCCGGGACCTTCACGTTCGTCACCGGCATCGAGGACACCTGCGTGTACCCGCCGTCGCGCTTCGCCATGGTTCCGCTCGACGAGCACGAGCTCACCGGGCACGACCTGGCGTGGCGCGACGACCTGGACACCGTGGCCGCGCTCGGGGCCACGGCCCTGCGGTACGGGGTGGACTGGCCGCGCGTGCACGTCGCACCCGGGGTGTTCGACTGGGCCGTGCTCGACGAGCGGCTGGCGTACGCGGCGTCCCTCGGGATCACGGTCATCGCCGACCTGGTGCACTACGGCACGCCGACCTGGCTCGAGGACTCGTTCGCCGACCCGGGGTACCCCGCGGCGGTCGCGTCCTTCGCGGGGGCGTTCGCCGGCCGGTACGCGGGGGTGGTCGACCACGTGACACCCCTCAACGAGCCGATCACCACGGCGTCGTTCGCCGGGCTGCGCGGGGTGTGGCCGCCGGCGCTGACCGGGTGGTCCGGGTGGACGCGCGTGGTGCTCGGCATCGCCGCGGGCATACAGCACGCCGTGGCCGCGGTCCGGTCGGCGAACCCGGACGCGGTGGTCGTGCACGTCGAGGCGTCGTCGTTGATCACGGCGGCTGTTCCGACACCGCCCCTCGTCGCCGAGGCGGCACTGCTCGAGGCGCTCGGGTTCCTGCCGACCGACCTTGTTCTCGGTCGCGTGGACCCGACGCACCCGTCCCACGCGTGGTTGCTCTCCCACGGGGCGTCCACGGCGGAGCTGGACGAGCTCGTCGACGGCGCCGTGGCGATCGACCTGCTCGGCGTCAACTACTACCCGGACCTGTCGCCCCGCCGGCTCGAGGACGGCCCGGACGGCACCGTCCAGCACGCGTACGACCGCTGGACCGAGGGGCTGGTCGACTCCCTGACCCGGTTCGACGCGCGGTACGGCCTGCCGATGGTCGTCACCGAGACGTCGATCGAGGGCGACGACTCCGTGCGGTCGGCCTGGGTCCGGGACTCGGTCGCCGCGGTCCGGTCCCTGGCGGACGCCGGTGTCGACGTGCGGGGGTGGACGTGGTGGCCGGTGTTCGACTTCGTGGACTGGTCGTACGCGTCCGGTGGGCGGAACGTCGAGGAGTTCGCCGTCGCCCCGGAGGTCGTCGCCGAACGAGCCGCGTCCGGCCGGAAGACGCCGTACCTGCGCCGGATGGGTCTGGTCCGGCTCGAGGAACAGCCGGACGGCACGTTGACCAGGGTACGGACGGGCGCTGCCGAGGCGTACCGGGACGTGGCGGGGTAGCGCTCGGTCGCGCGCGGCCCGGCGCTCCGGGTGCGGTCTTCGGGCCGGGACGGATCCCGCCTGCAGAGGACGAGACCCGCGCCGTCAGCCGCGCGGCTCCGACAGTGCACGCAGGAACGCCGCCTGCCGCTCCCAGTGCCGAAACCCGCCGCCCTCGTGCCCGTTGTACGGGTACACCTCGATGGCCCTGTCGGTCGAGGCCAGCGCGTTGTACGCCGCGAAGGTCGTCCGCGGCGGCACGACCTCGTCCATGAGCGCGACCGAGAACAGCGCCGGCGCCGTGATCCGCGCCGCGAAGTTCACCCCGTCGAGGTACGACGCCGTCGTCCACACCGTCTCGGCGGCGTCCCGGTGCACGGCCAGGTACCGGACGAGCTCCTGGTACGGGTCGCTCATCGCCACGAGCGCCCCGTGCTCCCAGTCGCAGAGGAACGCGACGTCCGGCATCACCGCGGTGACCGGGCCGACGTGCGCCTCGACCAGCGCCGCCGCCGCGATCGCGATCCCGCCGCCCTGACTCCCGCCGGTCAGGGCGATCCGGTCCGGGTCGACCCCGGGCAGGGTCCGGACGGCGTCGACCAGCCGCACCGCGTCGGTGTACACGCGACGGTAGTAGTGGTCGGCGGGGTCCTCGATGCCGCGCGTCATCCACCCGCCGATGTGCGGGCCGGAGCCGTGCGGGTCCGGGGTGTCGCCGCCGCCCCACCCGCTGCCCTGGCCGCGGGTGTCCATCACGACGTGCACGTAGCCGGCGAGCGCCCACGCGACGCGCTCGCCGGGGAGTGCCCGCCCGCCGTTGTAGCCGAGGAACTCGACGACGGCGGGCAGCGGCTCGTCGCCCGCCCCGGCCGGCCGCGTGACCCAGGCGCGGACGGGGTCGGCGGCGAAGCCGGGGAAGGTCAGGTCCTCGACGACGAGCGCGGTGACCGGGGTCTCGGCCGGGGTGGTCACGGCGCGGGCACCCGAGCGGTCGGCGGCGGTCCGGGCCGCCGCGATCGTGTCGGCCCAGAACGCGTCGAAGTCGTCCGGCACGCGCACGGTGGGGCGGTGGGTGCGGAGCTCGTCGAGGGGGAGATCGGTCAGCGGCATGGTGGTGTCCTCGTCGGTGGGAGTGGTGCTCGCCCGAACCGTACGCCCGGACGACGACTGCGCAGCGTGGCGGCTGCGCAGTCGTCGTCAGGGCGAGCAGTCGTGCGTCGGAGGGGTCAGGACGCGGCGACGGCGTCGCGGTAGCGCTCGAGCACCTCCGGGTGCGGGTCGGCCGGGACCGTCGTCGTGGTGACCTCCCACGTCGGCAGCGCGCCGGTCAGCGCCCATGCTGCCTGACGCGCGGCCCCGGCGGCGACGTACTCGCCGGGTTCGGGCAGGTGCACGTCCCGACCGAAGACCTGCGCGGCGATCGTCCGGACGGCCTCGTTCCGAGCGGCTCCGCCGATGAGCAGCAGCCGCTCGACGGTCACGCCCGACGCCTCGACGGCGGCCAGGCCGTCCGCCAGGGCGCAGAGCATGCCCTCGACGGCCGCCCGGGCGAGGTGCTCCCGGTCGGTCGTCGCCGGGGTCATCCCGAGCAGGGACGCGGTCGCGTCCGGCCGGTTCGGCGTGCGTTCGCCGACGAAGTACGGCACGAGCACGAGACCGTCGGCACCCGTCGGCGCCTCGAGCGCGAGGCGCCCGAGCTCGCCGTGGTCCACGCCGAGCAGGCCGCCGATCACCTCGAGCACGCGGGCCGCGTTGAGCGTGGTGACGATCGGGAGGCGCGACCCGGTTCCGTCAGCGAAGCCCGCCACGGTCCCGCTCGGGTCCGCCACCGCGGTGTCGGTCACGCCGAAGACCGTCCCGCTGGTCCCGAGGGACACCGCGACGTCGCCTGCGGCGAGTCCGAGGCCGAGCGCTGCCCCCGCGTTGTCGCCGGTGCCGGCACCCACGACCAGTCCGCCCGGGGCCGTCCGACCACCGGGGAGGTCCACGGCCGCCGCCAGGGTGCCCATCGACCGGTCGGGCGCGACGACCCGGGGGACCACGACGTCGCCGTCCCCGCGGTCGCCGGCGACCCGCATGGACCGGCCGAGTGCGAGCTCGAACAGCGCCTCGTCGTACGCCCGTCGGACCGGGTCCCAGTACGCCGTGCCGCTGGCGTCCGAGCCGTCGGTCGCGAGCGCGTCGAGGTCGGGTCCGAGCGGGCTCTCGCCGACCGGGCCGTACCCGCGCAGCCGCCACGACAGCCAGTCGTGGGGGAGCGCCACGGCCGCGACCCGGCGTGCGTTCTCCGGCTCGGCGTCGCGGAGCCAGCGCAGCTTGGTGCCGGTGAACGAGGCCACCGGGACCAGACCCGTCCTGGCGACCCATGCCTCCCGTCCGAGTTCCTCGACCATCTGCGCGGCCGCGGCCGCGCTGCGGACGTCGTTCCAGAGGAGTGCGTCCCGGACCACGCGTCCGTCGGTGTCGAGCGCGACCATGCCGTGTTGCTGGCCGGCGATCGCGATGCCCGCGACGTCGTCGAGCCCGCCGGCGTCCGCGACGGCGGCGCCGAGGGCGTCCCACCAGTGGCGGGGGTCGACCGACGTGCCGTCCGGGTGGGCGGCTCGGCCCTCCCGGACGACGGCGCCGGTGTCGGCGTCGCGGATCGTGACCTTGCAGGACTGGGTCGACGAGTCGACCCCCGCAACCAGTGTCATCAGCCGCGAGCGCCCATGAGGTGGTCGACGGCGAGCTGCTGCAGCCGGACGAAGCCGAAGCCCTTGCCGCCGAAGTACGCGTCGGCGTCGAAGTCCTCGAACGCTGAGCGGTCCGCCAGGAAGGCGTCGTAGGACTCGCCCTCGTCCAGCGTCGGCGTGGACAGCTCGTCGACCTTGGCCGCGGCGAGCGCCGCCTGGACCTCGGGGTCGGCGCGGAAGGCCTGCGCGCGCTCCTTGAGGAGCAGGTACATGCGCATGTTCGCCGCGGCGGAGTCCCAGACGCCGGAGATGTCCTCGGTGCGGGACGGCTTGTAGTCGAAGTGGCGGGGGCCGTCGTACGCGACGCCGCCCTGCGGGGAACCGTGCTCGAGCAGGTCGACCAGGGAGAACGCGTTCTGCAGGTCGCCGTGGCCGAACACCAGGTCCTGGTCGTACTTGATGCCGCGCTGGCCGTTGAGGTCGATGTGGAAGAGCTTGCCGGAGTACAGCGCCTGGGCGATGCCGGCCGTGAAGTTCAGGCCGGCCATCTGCTCGTGGCCGACCTCGGGGTTCACGCCGAACAGCTCCGGACGCTCGAGGGTGTCGATGAAGGCGATCGCGTGGCCGAGGGTCGGCAGCAGGATGTCGCCGCGGGGCTCGTTCGGCTTCGGCTCGATCGCGAAGCGGATGTCGTAGCCCTTGTCGGTGACGTACTGCGCGAGCAGGTCGACGGACTCCTTGTAGCGGGAGAGCGCGGCCTGCACGTCCTTGGCGGAGTCGTACTCGGCGCCCTCGCGGCCACCCCACATCACGAACGTCTTCGCGCCGAGCTCGGCGGCGAGGTCGACGTTGCGCAGCACCTTGCGGAGCGCGAAGCGGCGGACCTGCCGGTCGTTCGAGGTGAAGCCGCCGTCCTTGAAGACCGGCGCGGAGAAGAGGTTCGTCGTGACCATCGGCACGACGATCCCGGTCGACTCGAGGGCGCCCTTGAGGCGGTCGATCTGGGTCTGGCGCTCGGCGTCGGTCGAGCCGAACGCGAACAGGTCGTCGTCGTGGAAGGTCAGGCCGTAGGCGCCGAGCTCGTCGAGCTTCTCGACCGCCTCGACCACGTCGAGCTGCGGGCGGGTCGGGCCGCCGAACGGGTCGGAGCCGTTGTAGCCGATGGTCCAGAGACCGAAGGAGAACTTGTCGTCACGGGTGGGCGTCGTCGCCATGGTTGTCACCGTTCTTCGTTGAACACGGGGCCGCGCGACTCGTCGCACGGATCTCGGCAAAATGTTGCCGCGCCCAACATAAGCGTTAGGGTGGATCGTGGCAAGGACGTGATCGCAAGGGAGCGAGCGGATGGCACAGGAACGACTTCGGGTCGCGATGGTGGGACACGGCTTCATGGGAGCCGCCCACTCGCAGGCCTGGCGGACCACCCCGAGGTTCTTCGACCTCGGGGTCGAACCGGAGATGGCGGTGGTCGTCGGGCGCGACCCGGACCGCACCGAGGCCGCCAGGGTGCAGTACGGCTGGCAGGCCGCGTCGACCGACTGGCGCGCGGTCGTCGCGGACCCCGACATCGACGTCGTCGACGTCGTGTCCCCGGGGTCGTCGCACGTCGAGGTCGCGATCGCCGCACTCGAGGCCGGCAAGCACGTCCTCTGCGAGAAGCCGCTCGCGAACACCGTGGCCGAAGCCGAGGCGATGACCGCCGCCGCCGACGCCGCCCGGGCCCGAGGGGTCCGCGCCATGGTCGGCTTCAGCTACCGCCGGGTCCCCGCGATCGCCTTCGCACGGGACCTCGTGCAGGCCGGCCGCATCGGCACCGTCCGGCAGGTCCGCGCGCTCTACCTGCAGGACTGGCTGACCGACGCCGACGGACCGATGACCTGGCGGCTCGACAAGGCGCTCGCCGGCTCCGGCTCGCTCGGGGACATCGGCGCGCACGCCATCGACCTCGTCGAACACGTCACCGGCGCCCGGCTCGCCAGCGTCTCCGGCACCCTCGAGACCTTCGTGACCGAGCGCCCCCTGCTCGCCGACGGCGTCGGGCTGTCCGGCACCGCGTCGAGCGAGCGCGGCCAGGTCACGGTCGACGACGCCGCGTTCTTCATCGGCCGGCTCGGCGGCGGCGCTGCCGACGGTGCCATCGGCACGTTCGAGGCCACGCGCTACGCCACCGGACGCAAGAACGGCCTGACGCTCGAGATCAGCGGGTCCGAGGGTGCGATCCAGTTCGACCTCGAGGCCATGAACGAGCTCCGCCTCTACGAGTCCTCGGCCCCGGCCGGCGAGCAGGGATTCCGGCGGATCCTCGTCACCGAACCCGAACACCCCTACGCGGCTGCGTGGTGGCCGACCGGGCACCTCATCGGGTACGAGCACACCTTCAGCCACCAGGTGAAGGACTTCGTCGACGCGATCGTCGCCGGCACCGACCCCTCGCCGTCGTTCGCGGACGGCCTGCACGTGCAGCGCGTGCTCGACGCCGTCGAACGCAGCGCCGCCGACGGCAGCAGCTGGACGGCGATCCCGTGACCGACCCCCGGAAGGACACCATGCAGCAGCGCCAGGCACTCGTCGTCCGAGGCGGGTGGGACGGGCACCAACCCGTCGAGACCACCGACGCGTTCGTCCCGTTCCTGCGGGAACACGGGTTCGACGTGCGCATCGAGGACTCCACCGCGGTCTACGCCGACGCGTCCGTGATGGACACCGTGGACCTGGTCGTCCAGGTCGTCACGATGTCGACGATCGCCGACGACGAGTTCGCCGGACTGCAGCGGGCCGTGCTCGCGGGCACCGGGCTCGCCGGCTGGCACGGCGGCATCGCGGATGCGTTCCGGAACACCGCCGACTACCTGCACATGATCGGCGGGCAGTTCGCGCACCACGCGGGCAAGCACCCGTCCGAGCGCACCGGCGAGCAGTCGGACAACTACATCTCGTACACGGTGCACATCACCGACGTCGGCCGCGAGCACCCGATCACGCGGGGCATCGAGGACTTCGACCTGGTCACCGAGCAGTACTGGGTGCTCTCCGACGAGTACAACGACGTGCTGGCGACGACCACGCAGGCGGCGCGCGACTTCGACGCCTGGAACCGTCCGGTCACCGCGCCGGCGATCTGGACCCGGCAGTGGGGCGACGGCCGGGTCTTCGTCTCGGCGCCCGGCCACCGTCTCGAGGTCGTCGAGTCCCAGCCGCTCCGCACGGTCATCGAACGGGGACTCCTGTGGGCAGCACGATGAGGGTCGGCATGGTCGGCGTCGGCAACATCAGCCGGCAGTACCTGCAGCACCTGCCCGACCTGGCGGACCTGCGCCTGACCGCGGTCGCCGACCTGGACACCGAGCGCGCGGCGGCGGTCGCCAGCGAGCAGGGCGTCCTGGCACTCGGCGTCGACGAGCTGCTGACGCACGACGAGGTCGACGTGGTGCTCAACCTGACGATCCCGGCGGCCCACGCCGAGGTCGCCGAGCGGGCGCTCGCCGCGGGCAAGCACGTCTACGGCGAGAAGCCGCTCGCGACCTCCACCGCCGAGGCCGCGCCGGTGCTCGACCACGCCCGTGCCGCGGGCCTGCGCGTCGGCAGCGCCCCGGACACCGTGCTCGGCACCGGCATCCAGACCGCCCGCGCGGCACTCGACGACGGGATGATCGGCACCCCGGTCGGCGCGGCGGTGTCGTGGAGCGCCCCCGGCCACGAGCTGTGGCACCCGGCGCCCGCGTTCTACTACCAGCCGGGCGGCGGTCCGCTGCTCGACATGGGGCCGTACTACCTGACCAGCCTGGTCTCGTTCTTCGGTCCGGTCGTCCGGGTCAGCGGCAGTGCCACCCGGTCGACCCGCGAGCGCACGGTCGCCACCGGCCCGGCCGCCGGCACGCCGATCCCAGTCGACGTCGACACGCACGTGGCCGCGGTCCTCGAGCACGAGAACGGGGTCGTCTCCACGGTGACCGTCTCCTTCGAGGTCTGGGCGACCCGGTCCCCGCTCTTCGAGGTGTACGGCACCGCCGGGACACTCGCCGTGCCGGACCCGAACGCGTTCTCCGAGACGGCGTCCATCGCCACCGCCGACGACCGCACGTGGCGGGAGCTCCCGGTGCGCGCGGGCTACGCCGACGCCGGGCGCGGGTACGGGCTCGCCGACATGGCACGTGCGATCGCCACGGACCGTCCACACCGGGCGTCCGGGGACCTGGCGTACCACGTGCTCGAGGTGATGGAAGCGGTTGCGACCGCCTCCCGGGAGCACACCGTGGTGCCCGTGGCCTCCCGGCCGGAACGGCCGGCCACGGTCCCGCTCGGTGCACGACCGGAGACCTGGTGACACGGACCGGACCCGGCGACGGCGCCGGGACCGGACCCGGCGACGGCGCCGGGACCGGTACGAGACGGAAGGAAGCAGCATGACGGACGGACCACGAGCCTCCAGGCCGGTCACCCTGTTCACCGGCCAGTGGGCGGACCTGCCCTTCGAGGAGGTCGCCCGGCTCGCCGGCGACTGGGGGTACGACGGGCTGGAGATCGCCTGCTGGGGCGACCACCTCGACGTCCGGCGCGCCGCGACCGACCCGGCGTACGTCGCCGACCGGCACCGGATCCTCGCGGAGCACGGCCTCGGCGTGTGGACGATCGCGAACCACCTGGTCGGCCAGGCCGTGTGCGACGACCCGATCGACGCCAGGCACCAGGACATCCTGCCCCCGCACGTGTGGGGCGACGGCGACCCGGAGGGGGTCAGGCAGCGCGCCGCCGAGGAACTGCAGTGGACCGCCCGCGCGGCCGCCGCGCTCGGCGTCGACACCGTGACCGGGTTCTCCGGGTCCTCGATCTGGAAGACCGTCGCCGGGTTCCCGCCCGTGCCGCCGGGGATGATCGACGCCGGGTACCAGGACTTCCACGACCGTTGGTCCCCGGTGCTCGACGTCTTCGAGGAGGTCGGGGTCCGCTTCGCCCTCGAGGTCCACCCGTCCGAGATCGCCTACGACTACTGGACCGCGAAGCGCACGCTCGAGGTCTTCGCCGACCGCCCGGCGTTCGGGTTCAACTTCGACCCGTCGCACTTCGTGTGGCAGGACCTCGACCCCGCCGCGTTCCTGCTCGACTTCGCCGACCGGGTCTACCACGTGCACTGCAAGGAGTCGGTCAAGCAGCTCGACGGCCGGAACGGACGGCTCGCCAGCCACCTGCCGTGGGGCGACCCGCGCCGTGGCTGGGACTTCGTCACGGCCGGCCACGGGGACGTCCCCTGGGAGCGGGTGTTCCGCGTGCTGAACCACATCGGGTACGCCGGACCGACCAGCGTTGAGTGGGAGGACGCCGGCATGGACCGGCTCGTCGGCGGCCCGGAGGCGCTGGCGTTCGTCCGGCGGCTCGGCACCATCGCCCCACCGGACGCCGCCTTCGACGCCGCGTTCTCGCAGTCCCGGTGAGCGGGGTCACGATGCCAGCCGACGTGCGTGCCGACCGGCCGCGGCGGAACACCGCCCGCGTGCTCCGGATCGTGCACGAGGACGGGCCGCTGACGCGCGCCGAACTGACCAGGCGCACGGGGCTGAACCGGTCGACCACGCTGGCGCTCGTCGGCGAGCTCGTCGCCCTGGGGCTCGTGCGCGAGTCCGAGAGCGCCGGTGCGCCGGGCGTCGGGCGTCCGAGCCCCGTGGTCCGCGCCTCCCCGGACGTCGTGGCCGTCGCCGTGACCGTCGAGATCGACGCCGTCACCGTGGCACTCGTCGGCCTCGACGGGAGCATCCGGCACCGCGTCACGGAGCACACCGACCACCGCCCGACCGCCGCCGAGGCCGTGCGCATCGTCGCCGGGCTGCTCGACGGCCTGCGCGACGCGATGCGGCCGCTCCGCACGGTCGGCATCGGCGTCTCGATCCCCGGCACCGTCCGCGTCGAGGACGGCCTGGTCCGGTACGCCCCGCACCTCGGGTGGCGCGACGAGCCCTTCGCCGCGCCGCTCGCCGCCGCGACCGGACGGCCCGTGCGGGTGGCGAACGACGCCAACCTCGGCGCGCGGGCCGAGCACCTGTACGGCAGCGGCCGGGGCGTCCGCGACCTCGTGTACCTGAACGGCGGCGCGAGCGGCATCGGCGGCGGCGTGATCAGCGCCGACCGGCCCCTCAGCGGCGCCGACGGCTACGCGGGCGAGCTCGGGCACACCTTCGTGGCGGACAACGGCATCCGCTGCCACTGCGGCGCGTTCGGTTGCCTGGAGACCGAGGCCTCCCGCGCCGCTCTCGTCGCCGTCACCGGCGTCGACGCGGACGACCTGCCGGCCCTCGCCGCCGCGCTGGACGCCGGGGGGCCCGAGGTCGACCGGGTCGTCGACCGCCAGGTCGCCGCGCTCGCCACCGGGCTCCGCAACGCGATCCACACGGTCAACCCCGAGGTGGTCGTCCTCGGCGGCTTCCTCGGCGTCCTGCTCGGACACGTCGGTGACCGGATCGTCACCGCGGTGCGCGCGCAGTCGATGGCCGCGATGGCGGACCGGGTGCGGATCGTGCCCACCGCGCTCGGCGCCGACGTGCTGCTCCGTGGGGCGGCCGAGCTCGGGTTCCGCGACCTGCTCGACGACCCGCAGCGCGCCGACCCGGCCCACGCCACCACCGGGACCGACCGGCCCGGCACCGCGCCCGACCGCCCCGCGCCCGACCGGCCCGCGCCCGACCGGCCCGGGACCGACCGGCCCGGCACGGCTCCCACCCCCTCCGACTCCGACACCCACCAGGAAGCGACCACCCCATGACCACCACCACGCAGCACGGCAGCACGCAGCACGGCAGCACCCAGCGCGTCAGCGTCCTGCTCGGCCAGGACGACCTCACTGTCGAGGACCGCCCCGTCCCCGCCGTCGACCCGGGCGACGTGCTCGTGCGGGTCGCCGCCGTCGGGGTGTGCGGCTCCGACGTGCACTACTTCCGGCACGGCCGGATCGGCGACTTCGTCGTCGAGGAGCCCCTCGTCCTCGGCCACGAGCTCTCCGGCACGATCGTCGCGGTCGGTGACGGCGTCGACGAGGCCCGCATGGGGGAGCGCGTCGCGATCGAACCGCAGCGCCCGTGCCACCGGTGCGCACAGTGCCTCGCCGGCCGGTACAACCTCTGCCCGTACATGCGCTTCTACGCGACGCCGCCGGTGGACGGGGCCTTCGCCGAGTTCGTCACGATCGAGGCGGAGTTCGCCCACACGCTGCCCGACACCGTCTCGTTCGAGGCCGGCGCCCTCCTCGAACCGCTCTCCGTCGGCATCGCGGCCGTCCGGAAGGCGGGCATCGTCCCCGGATCCTCCGTCCTCATCGCGGGCGCCGGTCCGATCGGCATCATCTGCGCACAGGCCGCCAGGGCGTTCGGTGCGTCGCGCATCGTGATCAGCGACCTCGTCGCCGAGCGCCGGGAGCGCGCACTGTCCTACGGGGCGACCGAGGTCGTCGACCCGACCGTCGTGTCCGTCGCGTCCGACATCGCTCCGGTGGACGCGTTCATCGACGCGAGCGGGGCACCCCGTGCGGTCGCGGACGGCATCCGCGCCGTCGGTCCTGCGGGCGCGGCGGTCCTGGTCGGGCTCGGCAACTCCGAGATGACGCTGCCCGTCGAGCACATCCAGAACCTCGAGGTCACGGTCACCGGGATCTTCCGCTACACCGGCACGTGGCCGGTCGCGATCGAGCTCGTGGCGTCTGGCCAGGTGGACCTGGACTCGCTGGTCACCGGCCGCTTCGGGTTGGACGACGTCCGCGAGGCCCTCGAGAGCGACACCGACCCGGCATCCCTCAAGTCCGTCGTCTACCCGTCCGGCGTGCCGCGCGCGTAGCGCGCGCCGCGCGCTGCGCTCGCGCGCCGCGCCGCGCTCCCGCAGCGTGCGAGGTTCCGTACACGGTGGCAGCCTCCGCGTCTCGCACCGAGTACGGAACCTCGCACACTGCGGACTGGAGGCTCGGCTCGCCACCGGCACCGAGCCTCCCGTCCGGTCCGTGACCCGGAACGGGGCCACCGGAGCGTCACCCGGACGCGCTACGGTTCGCGCATGACCGTCGCTCCGCCGCCGCAGCGCACCGATCGCCGCGCCCTCGTGTCCTGGGCCCTGTGGGACTGGGGCTCGGCGGCGTTCAACGCCGTCGTCACGACGTTCGTCTTCAGCACCTACCTGGCGAGCCGCGCGTTCGTCGACCCGGCCCTGGTCGCCGCAGAGGACTCCTCCGCCGCGGCCCGCCAGGCCGTCGAGCGGGAGCTCGCGCACAACGCGGCCGTGGTCTCCGCCGCGCTGACGATCGCGGGCGTCGTCGTCGCGCTCGTCGCCCCGGCGGTCGGACGCCTCGCGGACTCGTCCGGGCACCGCCGCCGCTCGGTGCTCATCGCGACGATCGGCATCGCGCTGAGCATCGGCGCGATGGTCTTCGTCGCGCCGAGCCAGCCCTTCCTGGTGCTCGGCGCCGCCCTGATCGGCATCGGGACCGTGGCGTACGAGATCGCCTGCGTCGGCTACAACGCGATGCTCGGGCAGGTCGCCTCCGGCCCGCGGACCGGCCGCGTCTCGGCGATCGGGTGGGCTGCCGGGTACTTCGGCGGCATCGTGCTGCTCGTGGTCCTGCTCGTGCTCTGCATCCAGGACTTCGGCGGGTCCGGCACCGCGGGGCTCCTGAACCTGCCCGCCACCGTCGCCACCGGGCAGTGGGACGTCCGCGTCGCGATCGGCATCGCCGCGATCTGGCTCGCCGTCAGCTCGGTCCCGCTGTTCCTGGTCATCCCGGAGGCCCCCGCCGACCAGACCCGCACCGGCACCCTCTTCTCCGCCTACCGCGACCTCGGCCGGGACATCGCCCGGCTCTGGCGTGAGCGGCGGAACGTCCTCGCGTTCCTCGTCGCGAGCGCGGTCTTCCGGGACGGCGTCGGCGCGGTGTTCACCTTCGGCGGGATCATCGCCGCGCAGGTCTTCGGGTTCACCGCCTCGGGCGTGATCGTGTTCGCCATCGTCGCGAACGTCGTGGCCGGGGTCGCCACGGCGCTCTCCGGCAGGCTCGACGACCGCTTCGGGTCCCGGGCCCTCATCACGGTGTCGCTCGTCGGGCTCGTCGTCTGCGGCACCGCCGTGCTCTTCGTCGGGAGCGCCCCCGCGGGGTTCTGGGTGCTCGGGCTCGCACTGTGCGTGTTCGTCGGGCCGGTGCAGGCGTCCTCGAGGGCGTACCTCACCCGCCTCGCGACCCCGGGCAGAGAGGGCGAGCTCTTCGGGCTGTACGCCACGACCGGTCGTGCGGCGGCGTTCATCGCGCCGGCGATGTTCGGCATCGCGGTGACGATCGGCGGGTCGACGCGCTTCGGCATCATCGGCATCGTCGCGGTGCTCCTCGTGGGCCTGGTGCTGATGGCGTTCGTCCGGGACGAGGGGCGCGCGGGGCGCTGACGCGCGGGCGGGCGCGGCGCGGCGCGGCGCGCGCGCGGGCGCGGGCGCGGGCGCGGGCGCGGGCGCGCCGCGCGGCCGCGGCGGCGGGCGGCGCAAGTGTTTCGACACGACGCCCGTCGATCGACTTCTGCGGTGTCGACTCTTGCGGACGCACTGGATGCGGCTGCATGTTTCGACAGGACCCCCGTCGATCGACTTCTGCGGTGTCGACTCGTACGGACACATGGACCGGGTCCGCCGCACATCGGACGGGAGGCCCGGCACCAGTCCGTCCACAGGCTGCGGATCCGCGCATGGTTCTGCACAGGGCCGTGGTCGGCTCGTCCTCGGAGGCCCCGGTGCGCCAGGATGGGGACATGACCGACCAGCGGATCGCCGTCGTCGTCCTCGCCGCCGGGCAGGGCACGCGCATGAAGTCGTCCACTCCGAAGGTGCTCCACCGGCTCGCCGGGCTGCCCCTCATCGCCCACGTGCTGCGCACCGCTGAATCGCTGCAGCCCGCGCACGTGGCGGTCGTCGTACGGCACGAGCGCGAGCTGGTCGCGGCCGAGGTCACGGAGCGCATGCCGGACGCCATCGTCGTGGACCAGGACGACGTCCCGGGCACCGGTCGCGCGGTCGAGGTCGCCGTGGCCGCCCTGCCCGCCGACTTCGACGGTGCCGTCGTGGTGCTCTCCGGCGACGTGCCCCTGGTCGAAGCCGAGTCGCTCCGTCGCCTCGTCGACGTGCACCACTCCGGTGCCAACGCGGCGACCTTCGTCAGCGCGATCGCCCCGGACCCGACCGGCCTCGGCCGCATCCTCCGCGACGAGCACGGCGGGTTCGCGGGCGTCGTCGAGCACAAGGACGCCACCGACGAACAGCGCGCGATCACCGAGACGAACGCCGGGATCTACGCGTTCGACCTCACCCACCTCCGGACTGTGCTGCCGACGCTGACCACGGCGAACGTGCAGGGCGAGAAGTACATCACCGACGTGCCGGCACTCATCGCGGCCGACGGCGGTCGCGTCGACGTCGTGACCTTCGACGACCCCTGGGTCCTCGCCGGCATCAACGACCGCTCGCAGCTCTCGGACGCCGCCCGCGTGCTGAACGCCCGCATCGTCCGCCGACACCAGCTCGCCGGCGTCACCGTGCAGGACCCGGCGTCGACCTGGATCGACCTCGACGTCTCGATCGAAGCCGACGCCGAGATCCTGCCGGACACGCAACTCATCGGCGCGACGGCGATCGCCGCTGGTGCCGTCGTCGGTCCGGGCACGACGCTCCGCGACACCGAGGTCGGCGTGGGTGCCACCGTCAACCGCACCGACGCCACGCTCGCGGTCATCGGTGACGGCGCCTCGGTCGGGCCGTTCGCGTACCTCCGCCCCGGCACGATCCTCGGCGACGGCGGCAAGATCGGCACCTTCGTCGAGACCAAGAACGCGAAGATCGGCCGGGGCAGCAAGGTCCCGCACCTGTCCTACATCGGCGATGCCGAAGTAGGAGAGGACTCGAACATCGGGGCGAACACGATCACGGCGAACTACGACGGCGTGCACAAGCACCGGACCGAGGTCGGGTCGAACGTCCGCACCGGGTCGCACAACGTCTTCATCGCCCCGGTTAGGATTGGGGACGGGGCGTACACCGGTGCAGGTACGACGGTCCGCAAGGACGTACCGGCTGGGTCGCTCGCGATCAGCTACGCCCCACAGCGCAACACCGACGACTGGGTCGAAGAACACCGACCCGGCACGCCGGCGGCCGAGGCAGCTCGGCGCGCGCGAGGCGAATGACACCTTCTCGACGGCGATCCGCCGCCACAAGAGGGCTCGGTGACGGGCCCTGGACACACGGCCCCTCGGGGTCAGGGAGTGAGTACGGCACTTGTCCGGAATCAAAACGACCGGCCAGAAACGACTCGTCCTCGTCTCGGGGCGAGCGCACCCCGCTCTCTCCGAGGAGATCGCAGAGGAACTCGGCGTCGACCTGGTCCCCACCGACGCCCGGACCTTCGCGAACGGTGAGCTCTACGTCCGCTTCGACGAGTCGGTCCGCGGCTGCGACGCCTTCGTCATCCAGTCGCACACCGCACCGATCAACGAGTGGCTCATGGAGCAGCTCATCATCGTCGATGCGCTGAAGCGTGCCTCGGCGAAGCGCATCACGGTCGTCGCGCCGTTCTACCCCTACGCCCGCCAGGACAAGAAGGGCCGCGGTCGCGAGCCGATCTCGGCGCGACTCGTCGCCGACCTGTTCAAGGCGGCCGGTGCCCACCGGATCATGAGCGTCGACCTGCACGCCGCACAGATCCAGGGCTTCTTCGACGGCCCGGTCGACCACCTCTTCGCGATGCCCGTCCTGCTCGAGCGCTTCAAGGAGATCCTCGACCCGTCGACGCTCACCGTCGTCTCGCCGGACATGGGGCGCGTCCGCGTCGCCGACATCTGGTCCGAGAAGCTCGGTGCGCCGCTCGCCATCATCCACAAGCGCCGCGACCCGCTGGTGCCGAACCAGGTCACCGTGCACGAGATCGTCGGCGACGTCTCCGGCCGCTGGTGCCTGCTCGTCGACGACCTCATCGACACCGGTCGCACCATCGCCAAGGCAGCAGAGGCGCTCAAGGCCGCCGGTGCGATCGGCGTCGTCGTCGCGGCGACCCACGCCGTGTTCTCCGACCCCGCCACCGAGCTCCTGCAGAGCGAGTTCATCGACCGCGTGGTCGTCACCGACACCCTCCCGGTGCCCGAGGACAAGCGCTGGGACCGCCTCGAGATCCTGCCGATCGCGCCGCTGCTCGCCCGCGCCATCCACGAGGTCTTCGACGACGGCTCCGTGACCTCGATGTTCGACGGCGCCGCCTGACGGCTCCCGTGCCGCACCCTGCGCGTGACGCCCTCGCCGCCCGACTCCGGGCGGCGGGGAGCGTCTTCGCCGAGGACGAAGCCGACCTCCTCCTGGCCGCAGGCGACGGCGAACCCGTCCGACTGCGCACCCTGGTGCAACGTCGTCTCGCCGGGGAGCCGCTCGAGTACGTCCTCGGCTGGGCGGCGTTCGACGGCCACCGCATCCGCGTGACTCAGGGCGTCTTCGTCCCGCGCACGCGCACCACGGTGGTCGTCGAGCAGGCTGCCCGACTCGTGCAGCGCTACGACCGCGTCGTCGACCTCTGCTGCGGTGCCGGTGCCGTCGCCGTCGCCCTCCTCGAGCGGGTCGGGGCACTCGACCTCGTCGCGTCGGACATCGACCCGGACGCCGTCGACGTCGCCGCGGAGAACATCGGCGACCGGGGCATCGTGGTCCAGGGCGACCTCTTCGCGCCGCTGCCCGAGCGGTTCCGAGGTGTCGTCGACGTCATCGCGGTGAACGCCCCGTACGTCCCGACCGAGGCGATCGCGACCATGCCCGCCGAGGCCCGGGACCACGAGCACCGCGTCGCACTCGACGGCGGCGCGGACGGCCTCGAGCTGCACCGCCGGATCGCCCTCGGTGCGGGGGAGTGGCTGCGGCCCGGTGGCGGGGTCGTCATCGAGGTGTCCGTCGCCCAGTCATCGACGTCCGCCGCTGCCTTCGCTTCCGCCGGCTTCGTCACGCGCATCGAGCACGACGACGACGTCGACGGCACCTGCATCGTCGCCACGCTCCCCGCCTGAGCGCCGCCGCGCGGCCGCGCCGCGCGCCGCGCCCGCGCGCCCGCAGTGTGCGAGCTTCCGAACAGTGTGCGCCGCCCCCGGCCTCGCACCGTGTACGGAACCTCGCACACTGCGGCCCGGCGGCCGCGCGCCGCGCCGCCGCGCGGCCGCGCCTCAGCGCACCGTGACCGTCACCGTGTCCCAGCCCGTGGCGCCGTTCGGCGCCGGGGGCCGCTGCACGCTCGTCTGCACCTGACCGTCGGTGCTCACGGCCCGCACCCGCACCTCGTGCGAGCCCTTCGTGGCGGTCCACCGGTACACCCACTGTCGCCAGGTGTCGGCGGACACGGAGTCCGCGAGCTCGGCGTCCTGCCAGTCCTCGGAACCGACCTTGACCTGCACGGCCTTCACGCCCGTGTGCGGCTGCCACGCGACTCCGGCGATCGGGACCAGGTCACCGACCTGCACGGTGACGCCGTCGGCAGGGGTGTCGATCCGCGACTCGAGCTTCACCGGGCCACGCTCCGACCAGCCGCGCGGCGTCCAGTACCCCTGCGCGTCGGCGAACCGGGTGACCTCCATCTCGGTCACCCACTTCGTCGCCGACACGTACCCGAACAGCCCCGGGACGACCATGCGCACCGGGAACCCGTGCTCCGCCGGGAGTGGCTCGCCGTTCATGCCGACGGCGAGCATCGCCTGGGTGCCGGTGTCCCGCAGCACGTCGAGCGGCGTCCCCGCGGTGAACCCGTCGATGCTCCGGGAGAGCACCATGTCGGCGTCGCCCGTCGGGACCGCCTTCGCGAGGAGCTCGCGGATCGGGTAGCCGAGCCAGAGCGCGTTGCCGATCAGGTCCCCGCCGACCTCGTTCGACACGCAACTCAGCGTCGCCATGTGTTCTTCGAGGGGAAGTGCCAGCAGCTCGTCCCAGGTCAGTTCGATCTCGTGCTCGACGGCACCGTGGATCCGGAGCGTCCAGTCGGCCGGGTCGATGGAGGGGACGCGGAGCGCGGTGTCGATCCGGTAGAAGTCTGCGTTCGGCGTGACGTAGGGCGTGATCCCCGTGACGTCGAGCGAGGCACCCGACGGTACCGCCGGTGCCGTGGTCTTCGGCGCGGGCAGGTGCACCGCTCGCCGGATGGCCGCTGCGCGCTGCATCGCCGCGGAGCCGAGCCGTGCCCCGGTCCCGATGACGAGCGCGAGGGCTCCGGCGGTCACCGACCACGCGATGAAGGCACGCCGCTCGGGCAGGGCTGCTCCGGATCGTGTCGGCGTCGCCGCGACGAGCTCCCAGCGGCGCAGCCGTGTCATCACGAGACGCAGGACCACGACCGCCGCGGCCACGCCGATGATGCTCGGAGCGCCGTCGAACGTCCCGGCGCCGGACCTGGTCGTCACCGCCAGGAGGGACAGCGCGCCCCCGGCGGCGAAGACCAGCGCGCCGAAGGGTGGTCGAGTTCGTTCGAGGATCCCGGCGCCGGCCGAGATCGCGGTCATCAGCACCGCCATCAGGGCGAAGAGCGCGACCTTGTCGCCGGTGCCGAACAGGGCGACCATCGTGTTCTTCGCGCCGGCCGGGGCCAGGTCGATGACGGCCGAGCCGACTGCGACGAGTGGGCTGCCGGCCCCGCCGAGCACCAGCGCGCCGAGTTCGGCCGCGCCGAGGAAGGCGAGCATCGCCACGACACCGGTGACCGCGGCCAGCAGGCGTGGCCGGAGCGAGGTTCCACTGCTGGGCACGTCCCGATCGTAGGTCGGTCGTCCTGTGAACGGTTCGTGCCAGCGGGTTGCCGTGCGTTCACCCCTCCTCGGTGTCGTCGCTCGGTGCGGCGTGCGAGGATCAGGGTGTGCTGAGCCGACCCGACCGTGTCCCACGGGACGGACGTGCCCGGCACACGAGATCTCCGGCCCAGCGTCTCTCGATCGTGCGCTGGGTGATCGTCGGCGTGTGGGCAGCGCTGCTCGTGGCGCGGATCATCGTCGTCGCACGGACCCCCGAGGCCGACCTCACCGCGTTCGGCATCGCCGAGGTGGTCGTCATCGCGCTCGGTGTCGGCGTCATCCTGGCCGGGGTGCTCCGCATGCAGGGCATCCGGCGCCGACGCGAGGACGAATCGCTCGCGCTGGCGATCCGCCGGATCGACCCGACGGTGTGGCTGGTCCCGGCTGCTCCCACGAACGAGCTCCGGACCATGGTCGAGGAGTCGCGGTCAGAGGTCACCCTCGGGCACCGCGTGACCTGGGCGTTCGGTGCGACCGAGGCATCCCTGTGGGAACTCGACGAACGACGCGCCACCCGGCTGCTCGTGATCCGGTGGAGCCGGGTCATGCACGTCGGGCTCGAGGACGTCCCGACGCCCGGGGACCGGAACGCCTGCGCGATCGCGATGCACTACGTCCGCGCCGACGACTCGATCGCGGTCGCCACGTTCTACGTCCGGACCGCCCCGGGCTCCCGGCGGTTGCTCGGTCGCGGACCGAAGCTCGAACGCCTGCTGGCCGAGCTGGCGCGGGAGCGCATCGTCGCCTGACGGCCGCCGCGGGCACCGTACGCAGAACGGGCCCCGTCGTGTGGCGGGACCCGTTCCGAGCATGCGAGCTTCAGTGCGTGGACGGCTCCTGCTCGACCTCTCGACGGTCGTCGTCGGACCACAGCGTGTGGAACGTGCCGTCCTTGTCGATGCGCTGGTACGTGTGCGCACCGAAGAAGTCGCGCTGCCCCTGGATGAGCGACGCGGGGAGTCGATCGGACGCGAGCGAGTCGAAGTACGACAGCGCGGACGAGAACCCGGGCGCGGGGATCCCCGACGCCGCGGCGATGCCCACGATGCGGCGCCAGGCGGCCTCGCCCTCGGCCACCGCGTTCGCGAAGTACGGGTCGACCAGCAGCGACTCGAGTTCCGGGTTCTCGGCGTAGGCCTCGACGATGCGGTTGAGGAACTGGGCGCGGATGATGCAGCCACCGCGCCAGATCTTCGCGATGTTGCCGAGGTCGATGTCCCAGCCGTACTCCTTCGCTCCGGCGATGATCAGGTCGAAGCCCTGCGCGTACGCGACGACCTTCGACGCGTAGAGCGCCGCACGCACGTCGTCGGCGAAGGTGTCCGGTACCTCGGCGATGGACGGGCGGTTCTTGATGGACTTCTGGACCGCTGCGCGCTGCGACGGCTTCGACGACACCGCGCGGGCGAACACCGCCTCACCGATGCCGGAGACCGGGATGCCGAGGCCGACCGCGTTCTGCACGGTCCACACGCCGGTGCCCTTGGAACCCGCTTCGTCGCGGATGACGTCGACGAGGGGTTTGCCGGTGTCGGCGTCCTGCTGCTTGAGGACCTCGACGGTGATCTCGATCAGGTAGGACTCCAGGTCGCCGCCGTTCCACTCCTGGAAGACCGCGACGAGGTCCTCGACACTGAGGCCGCCGACACGGCGGAGCAGGTCGTACGACTCGGCGATGAGCTGCATGTCGGCGTACTCGATGCCGTTGTGGACCATCTTCACGAAGTGGCCGGCGCCGTCGGTGCCGATGTGGGTCACGCAGGGCTCACCCTCGGCGACCGCGGCGATCGACTTCAGGATGGGGCCGAGCGTCTCCCACGCCTCGGCGGAGCCGCCGGGCATGATCGACGGGCCCTTCAGGGCGCCCTCTTCACCGCCCGAGATGCCGGTCCCGACGAAGTTCAGCCCCTTCTCGCGCAGGTCGTGCTCGCGCCGGATGGTGTCGTGGAAGTTCGCGTTGCCGCCGTCCACGATGATGTCGCCCGGTTCGAACTTCTCCGCGAGCTGCTCGATGACGGCGTCCGTGCCCTTGCCGGCCTGCACCATGATGATGGCGGTCCGCGGCTTGGACAGGGAGGCGACGAAGCCGTCGATGTCCTCCGACGCGATGAACCCGGCGTCACCGTGCTCCTGGAGGAGTTCCTCGGTTCGTGCGTAGGTGCGGTTGTACACCGCGACGGTGTTGCCCTCACGCGACGCGAGGTTGCGTGCGAGGTTCGACCCCATGACGGCGAGACCGACCACGCCGATGTTCGCCTGTTCGTTGCTGTCAGCCACGTCCACTCCTTTGTCCTGACGTTTCCGACCAACCTACGGTCCCCGGGCTGGGACCGCATCGGTGTTACGGGAACCTGTGGAAGACGTTCACCGAGTTCCCTACGGTGGAGGGATGAGCGACCGATCCGTCCGACCGCCCGTGCTCGTGATGGGGGTCTCCGGCTCCGGCAAGTCGACGGTCGGCGAAGCCCTCACGGCCGCCCTGCGCGACCGGGGCGAGTCGTGCGAGTTCGTCGACGCCGACGGGCTGCACCCCGCCGCCAACAAGGAGAAGATGCGGCAGGGCATCCCGCTCACCGACGAGGACCGCTGGCCGTGGCTCGACGCCTGTGCGGCGCGGATCGCCGAGGTCGAGGCCGGCGGGGACCGCTGCGTGATGGCCAACTCGGCGCTGAAGCGGGCGTACCGGGACCGCCTCCGGGAGACCGCGCCCGACCTCTTCATCGCCTACCTCGACGGCTCGCGCGAGCTCGTGCACGAGCGGCAGACCCACCGGCACCACGAGTACATGCCGAACTCGTTGCTCGACTCGCAGTTCGCCACGCTGGAGCGCCCCGAGGACGACGAGGCCGCCGCGTCGATCCCGATCCACGGTTCCGTGGACGAGACCGTCGCGGCGATCCTGGCCGTCCTGCCCTGACGGCTACTTCCGGCTGAGCTCGGACAGGCGGGACCGGTACTCGTCGGCGCTGATCTCACCGCGGGCGAACCGGTCGGCCAGCACCGACCGTGCGTCGGCGAGCGCCCGCCAGCTGCCGCGCCGGAAGACGCCGAAGACCAGGAACACCACCAGGAACACGAGGAAGAAGAACGCGGGGAAGACGAAGAACGGGAACCCGCCACCGTGCATGTAGGGCGCGGCGACGGCGAGAGTGGTGAGCATGACGGCCTCCTGAGGGCGGTTCGGATGTCGCAGTTGCGACCCTCCAAGGCTCCGGTCGGGAGGCCGGGCTCGCGTCCGTCCTGCGAGCCCACTTCCGCCTGCTCCCGCAGTCGTAGTGCGCCACGCTCTCCACAGCGGACTACGCCCGGGGGAGTAGTCCACAGGTCCGGCTGGCGCCGGATGCCTGCGGCCGGGGGCGACCATAGGCTCGACGCATGACCACCGACACCCCGCTGTCCGACCGCCCCTGGGCCGGTCGACGACGATTCGCGCGGGTCGGTCGTGTGCTCCCGGTGGCCCTGGTGCAGATCGTCGGCACCGTCGTGGCCTCCCGGTTCTCCGGCGGCTTCGCGGACGGCACCGGGCCGCCGTGGGCACGGCACGTCGGTGCCGGGGCCGATGCGGTGGCGCTCGGTCCCCTCGCGGTGGGGCTGCTCGTCGCGGGCGTCGTCGTCCTGCCGGCCCGGTGGCGGTGGCCCGTGGCCGTGCTCGCCGTCACGCTCGCCACGACGATCGGCTTCGCACTCGTGGTCAGCGCCCGCGGACCCTTCGTGGCGGCGCTGACCATGGCCCTCGCGAACGCGTGGTTTCGCGGGTACCGCATCCCGGTCTACGTCGCCGCGGGCATCGCCCAGGTGGTGCTCCCGTCGGCGGACACCCTCGCCGGGCGGGCACCCTTCCCGACGGTGACCACGATGACGCTGAGCCTGGCGTGGCTCACCGCGACGATCGCGATCACCGAACTCGTGCGGGTCCGTGTCGCGCGCGCCGCCGATGCCCGGAACGCCCGGGCGGCCGCCGAGCGCCAGCGCGCGGACGACGAACGCGTGCGGATCGCGCGGGAGCTCCACGACTCCGTGGCGCACAGCATGTCGCTCATCAACCTGCAGGCCGGGGTCGCGCTGCACCTCGGCGCCGAGCTGCCGGAACAGACCAGGGACTCGCTCACGAACATCCGCGACACGAGCAGGCACGCCCTCGTCGAGCTCCGCACGATCCTCGGCGTGCTGCGCTCCGTCGACGGTCCCGCCGGGTCCGACCGCAACCCGACGCCCGGGCTCGACCGGGTGCCCGACCTGGTGGCGCGGGCCGGAGACGCCGGCGTCGACGTCCGGCTCGTGCAGCACGGCGACCTCGGTGCCGTCGGGGGCGTCGTCGACCGCAACGCCTTCCGCATCGTGCAGGAGTCCGTGACGAACGTCATGAAACACGCAGCAGGGCACTCCGCGGTGGTCGTCGTCGACGTCGGGGTGGATCTCCTCGAGATCAGCGTGACCGACGTCCCGCCCGCCGCCGACGGCCCGGCGTCCGACTCCCTCCCGCGCAGGCCGGAGGCGGCGCCCGGAGTGCACGGCAACGGCATCACCGGGATGCGCGAACGCGCGGCGGCGGTCGGGGGCACCCTCGACGCCGGGTCGACAGCGGACGGCGGATGGCGCGTCACGGCGCGTCTGCCGCTCGGGGAAGCACGTCCGCGCCCCGGGGAAGCAGGGACCGGATGACCACCGACACCGCAGTCACGAGCACTCCCGAGCCGGAGCCGATCCGGGTCGTCCTCGTCGACGACCAGGGACTGATCCGTGCCGGCCTCCGGGCGCTCGTCGACGCCGAACCCGGCATGACGGTCGTGGGCGAGGCGCCGGACGGTGACGCGGCCGTCGACGTCGTCACCCGTGCGCTCCCGGACGTCGTGCTGATGGACATCCGCATGCCGGGGACCGACGGCCTCGACGCCACGCGGCGGATCTCCGCGGACCCGGCCCTCGCCTGCGTCCACGTGATCGTCCTCACCACCTTCGAAGAGGACGACTACGTCTTCGAAGCGATCCGCGGCGGGGCGGCCGGCTTCCTCGTCAAGGACACCGAGCCCGCCGAACTCCTCCGCGCCATCCGCACCGTCGTCGCGGGGGAGTCGCTGCTCTCCCCGGGAGCCACCCGTTCCCTGGTCGAGGCGTTCGCGACCCATGCCAAGCCCACGTCGCTGGCTCCCGGGCTCGACGTCCTGACCGATCGCGAGCGAGAGGTCATGCGGCTCGTCGCCGCGGGGCTGACCAACGCCGAGATCGCCGAGCGGCTCTTCGTCAGCCCGGCCACCGCCAAGACCCACGTGTCCCGCGCGATGATCAAGCTCGGCGCCCGGGATCGCGCCCAGCTGGTCGTCTTCGCCTACGAGACCGGTCTCGCGACCCCCGGCTGGACCACCTGACGCTCCTCGGCGCGGGCTCGACGACGGCCACGCGACGTCGGAGCGCCTGAGCGGTGCGACAGCGGTTCGACAGTGCTGCGCAGCGCAGCGCATGGCAACAGGTGGCAACGAGCCCGCCCGTTCCGGAGCCGGAGCAGCATGGGCGCATGGCCTTCAGCGGGATCGGCATCGTCGCCGGAGCGGAACTGACGGAAGCGGCACGACGGGCCGGCGCAGACCACGTCGAGCCGGCGATCACGGGGAACCTCGCCGTCCCCGCAGACGACCAGCACCGCGACGACCCACACCGCGACGACCCACACCGCGACGACCCACACCGCGACCACCCACACCGCGACCACCCACACCGTGACCGGTGGCGCCGGAACGAGGTCTACGCCGGTGCGCGGTTCCGCTCCTTCGCACTCTTCGTCCCTCCGGACCTGCCCCTCCTGACCGCACCAGTCGAGCGCGTCGACGACTACTTCGCCCAGGTGCTGCCGATCGTCGCCTCGGTGGCGGAACCCGGCGCGGTGATCGTCTTCGGCTCGGGCACCGCCCGGACCGCCCCGGAGGGGATGCCGCACACGGAAGCCCACGAGCGCTTCGCCCGGGTCGTCCGGTCAGCGCGGGACACCGCCGCCGAGCGCGGCCTGCGCATCGTCCTCGAACCGTTGAACCGCGCCGAGACGAACCTGGTGCACACGATCGCCGAGGCCGTCGCGTTCCTGGACGAACACGACCTCGGCGACGTCGACGTCGTGGCAGACCTGTTCCACGTCCAAGCGGAGTCCGAGTCCTTCGACGTGGTGCGTGCACTCGCCGGGCGGATCGGCCACGTGCACGTCTCCGACCACGACCGGCAGCCCCCGGGCGACGCGGAGGGGGCGTGGCCGTGGCCGGCGTTCCTCGCGGCCGTGCACGACGGCGGCTACCGCGGCGCGGTGTCGCTCGAGTGCCGCTGGCACGAGGACCCCGAGCCGCAGATGGCAGCGGCCCTGGCCCTCGTCCGAGCAGCGACGGGCAACGGCGGACAGCGGTGGGGTCACCCCACAGCCGTCAGGGCATCAGGATGATCTGGACCGTGGCGATCACCAGCAGGACACCGATCGGTACTCCGGCGATCATCAGCGCTGCACGGACTTGCGTCCGTCGAATGGTGCGCATTCCACCTGACGCTTCCGCGATCTGCGTCGCGGCCACGAGCTCCGGGGCGGCCGCGGGCGGTGCCGGAGCGGGTGCCGGACGATCGTCCTCGAACGCTGGAACCTCCACGACGAGTGCGTTCTGATCGATGCGCGACGGCAAGTGCTCGTACTGCGGGTGCGAGTTGGCGTTCACGATCGTTCCTTCCGTCGCGGGCGAGACGCGTGGGTCCAGACCTCTTCGGCCGAGCGGGCATCCGCCGCTGACGGCCGACTCTCGGTCGGGCGCGTCCCCTGAAGGTAGTCAACGTACGGCGCGATCGTGATCGTCGTCGTCGCCGGCGTGCTCGTGCTCATGAGGTCCTCGTTCCTCGTCGTTGAGACTCTCTGCGGGAACCGTAACCGGCGTACAGATCCAATCGGAACACATTTCACATGCTCGTGATCGAACCGTTGCGTTGATCGCGCACCCTGTTCCCCAGCCCGGGCGGAGGCTTCGGATCGCGGCCAGCGCCCGCTTGGAGATCCTGGTGTGCAGGCGTCGCACTTCTCCGGCATGCTGTGTGCATCCGGTAGAACGACACAAGGAGCGCACATCATGTGGGACGTCCTCAGCAGTCTCGTGCTCTCGATGTGGGGTGCGTTGGTGTTCGGGTTCGCGATCGTCACAGGGGCACTGTTCTGGCAGCTCACGAAACCACTCAGATGGTCGAAGGAAGCCCGGCGCGACGCAAGGACCGGCGCACATCGCGACGAGAACGACTCGATCGATGAGGGCAACGACTGACACACGGTCGGCGCAACAGCACGCACGTGGTGGAGAGCCCGGACTACCGGTCGGCAGTCGTCCCCATCGCCTGGCCACACCGTTCGCGAGACACGCCCTAGAGCTTGAACGTCGCCTTCGGGATGTCCGACACGATCCGTCGTGCGGTGCGGACCGCGTCCTCCTCCGAGATCTGGTGCGTGACGACGAGCCCGGCCAGGTACGCGGCGTCGGCGCGCCTGGCCATGTCGTGCCGCGCGGGGATGGAGCAGTACGCGCGGGTGTCGTCGATGAACCCGGAGGTCTTCGTGAACGACGCCGAGTCGGTGATCGCGCCCCGGTAGCGCCCGATCGCTGCCGGGGTGTCGATGAACCACCACGGTGCGCCGGCGTACACCGCGGGGTAGAACCCGGCGAGCGGCCCGATCTCCCGCGAGAAGACCGTCTCGTCGACGGTGAAGAGCACGAGGTGGAACCCGGGGGCGGTGCCGAACGCCTCGAGGAGCGGGCGCAGGGGCTCGGTGAACGAGCCGATGGCGGGCAGGTCGTGTCCGGTGTCCGGTCCGAAGCGCTCGAGCGTCGGGGTGTGGTGGTTCCGGATCACCCCGGGGTGCAGCTGCATGACGAGGCCGTCGTCGACGCTCATCTCGGCCCAGCGGAAGAGCATGTCGCGCCGGTACGCGGTGGCGTCGGCCGCGGTGATCGACGACGGGTCGGCCAGCGCCGCGGCGTGGATCCGCGCACGCTCGGCGGCGGGCAGCGGGGCGGAACCGGCGTCGATCACCCCGGTGTCGGTCGCCGTCGCGCCGTGCTGGATGAAGTACTGGCGACGTGCGCGCAGCGCTGCCAGCAGCCCGTCGTGGGAACCGGTGTCGATGCCGGCGGCCACGCCGATCGACGTGACCACGTGCCTCCAGTCCGGTCGTGACGGGTCGAAGACGGCGTCCGCGCGGAAGGTGGGGACCACCCGGCCGCTGAAGGTCGGGTCCGCCGCGAGCCGCGCGTGCGCGGCGAGGTCCGCGGTCGGCGCGTCCGTGGTGGCGAGCACCTCGATGCCGAAGGAGTCGAAGAGCGCACGCGGTCGGAAGGAGGGCTCGAGCAGCGCGGATGCGATCCGGTCGTACTGCGCGTCGGCGTTCTCGGCGGACGGTTCCTGGTCCAGACCGAAGACGTCGTGCAGCTCGGTCTCGAACCAGTACCGGACCGGTGTGCCGAGGAAGTCGTCCCAGTGCGTTGCGAGCTGCCGCCAGATGGACCGCCCGCTCGGGTCCGACTGCGAGTCGCGGCCGAGCGCGTCGAGCGGGACGCCGTTCGCGTGCAGGAGCCGCAGGACGTAGTGGTCCGGGGTGATGAGGAGCGCCGCCGGGTCCGGGAACGGCTCGTCAGCGGCGATCATCGACGCGTCGACGTGGCCGTGCGGGGAGATGATCGGGGCGTCCTTGACCGCGTCGTAGACGGTGCGCGCGATCGCGCGGGTCGCCGGGTCTGCGGGGAACAGCCGGTCGGGGTGCGGTGCGAGCAGCGGGGCGGTCGGGGCGTGCTGGGTCATCGTCGACTCCTCGGGGACGGGGCGGGTCCGGTGGACTCGCGGACGGTCAGGTGGGTGGGCAGCGCGACCGCGCCACGCATGCGCTCACCCGGCAGCTGCTCCGCGGGGATGGCGCCGAGCCGGCCGAGCAGCATCGTGATCGCGACGCGTCCGGCGCGTTCGATCGGCGAGGTCATCGTGGTGAGCGGCGGGTTGCAGAAGTCCGCGCCGAAGATGTCGTCGCAGCCGACGATGCTGATGTCCTCGGGGACACGGATGCCGCGCTCCCGGAGCCGGCCGAGCATGCCGATCGCAATCAGGTCGTTGAAGGCGATGCACGCGGTGGCGCCGGCGTTGACCGCGGCGTCGGCGGCCGCGGCTCCGGAGTCGACGAACGGCGCGTGCGGGCCGATCCGCGCGACCCGGACGTCCAGGCGCTTGGCGACCTGCACGAGCGCCTTCCAGCGGCGTTCGTTCGACCACGAGCTGTCCGGCCCGGCGACGTACAGGACGTCCCGGTGCCCGAGCGACACCAGGTGCTGCACGGCTTGCTCGACCCCGCCCGGGGTGTCGATCAGCACGGAGGGCACGCCGGCCGGGCGGCGATTGACGACGACGAGCGGGATCCGTTCGGCGTACCGGGCGATCTGCGTGTCGGACAGGCGGGACGCGGTGAGCACCACGCCGTCGGCCTTCGCGGCGACGGCGCTGAGCGCTGCCGTCTCGGCGTCGGCGGACTCCTCGGTGTCGACGAGCAGCTGCGTCCACCCGGCGGCGGCGAGCTGGTGCTGCGTGCCCCGGATGACGTCGAAGTAGAACGGGTTCGTGATGTCGGAGACCAGCACCGCGACGGCGCGGGTGCGACCGGACGTCAGCGCCCGGGCCTGCGAGTTCGGCACGTAGCCGAGTTCGCGGGCGGCGTCCTGGATGCGCTGCTGCGTGACCCGGTTCACCCGGTCGGGCATCGAGAGCGCACGGGAGACGGTGGACGGGGCGACCCCGGTCGCGTCGGCCACGTCACGGATCGTGACGCGGTGGGACGTGTCGATCTCGGTCACACGCGGCCTCCTGACGGGTGAACGGTGCGGAGCGGCGGTGCTCCGATGACCAGAACGTATGCGGCCGTGGCAACAAGTGGCAACCGGTTGCCGGATGTTGCCACGGCCGCAACAGTGGTGGTCACCCCGGGCAGTGCCGCCCGGACGGAGGCTCCGAGGAGGAAACCCCCATGAAGACACGGACCCTGATCGGTTCCGTGGTCGTGGTCGCCCTCGCCGCGCTGTCCCTGCAGGGATGCGCGATCGTGAACGGCAGCGGCGACGACCCGAACACCCTCCGCGTGATGATGGGCGCGGACACGACCTACCCCAAGGAACGCAAGCAGTGGCAGCAGGACACCGCCGCTGAGTTCAAGCGCACCACCGGAGCGGACATCCAGTGGGAGACGTACTCCTCCGCGCAGGAGGAACTGACCGCGATCCAGACGAGCGTCATCTCCGGGCAGGGCCCCGACGTCTACGCGATCGGCACCACCTTCACCCCGACCGCCTACGCCACCGGTGCCTTCGTCCAGATGGGCGCGAAGCAGTGGGAGCAGGTCGGTGGCAAGGACCAGTTCGACCCGGCGTCCTTCGGGATCTCCGGACCGAGCGCCTCGAAGCAGATCGGGATCCCGTTCGCCAGCCGTCCCTTCGTGATGGCGGTGAACAAGGACCTGCTCGCGAAGGCCGGGATCACCGAGATGCCGACCACCTGGGACGAGCTCACCGCGGACGCGAAGGCGACCACCAGCGGTGACGTGCACGGCCTGGCCGTCGCGTACGCCGACGGCTTCGACCCGTGGAAGTTCGTCTGGGGCATGGCCGAGAACGCCGGCAACACGATCGTCGACGGCTCCCGGGCCGAACTCGACGCGGACGCCGTGCAGAACGCCTACCGGACCTACTTCGACTGGGTGACGAAGGACGGCGTCGTCGACAAGGCCGCGATCGGCTGGAACAACGCGCAGGCCCTCGCACAGTTCACCGACGGCAAGGCCGCGTTCTTCCCGATGACCACCACCACGGCGATCAACTCGTTCGCGGGCACCAAGGTGGACGGCGACTACGAGTTCGCGCTCCTGCCCACGGTCCCCCCGGGGGCGACCGAACGCCCGGCCGACGGGATCGAGGCGGCGAGCATCCTCTCCGGCGACAACTTCGTCGTCGCCGACTACGGCACGAAGCAGGACCTGTCGTTCGACTTCATCAAGCAGGTCAGCTCGAAGAAGGCCCAGCTCGAGTACTACGACCTCTTCGGCAACCTGCCGACGAACGTCGCCGCCGCCAAGCAGCTCGCGGACCAGAACCCGCAGCTGAAGCCGATCATCGACGCCGGGAAGCTCTCGAAGCCGACCGCCTTCACCGGGGCCTGGTCGGACATCCAGCTCGCCCTCGTGGACGTCGTCGTCCAGTCGATCCCCTCGCTGAAGAGCGGCGAGGTCACCGACGACCAGCTCCGGAAGCGCCTGCAGGACGCGCAGAAGGACGCCCAGTCCACGCTCGACCGTCAGAAGAACGGAGGTCTGTGATGACGACCACGCAGGCCCGACCCCAGACACCGCCCGAGGTGCGCCCCCACGGCACCACCCCGCTCTACAAGCGCGAGCGTCCGCTCTGGATGCTCATCCCCGGCGGCGTCCTGATGCTCGCCATCATCGTGGTCCCGCTGCTCGTCGGCTTCTACATCGCGATGCTCGACCTGGACCAGTACACGCTCCGGCAGTGGTTCAGCGCACCGTTCGTCGGCTTCGCGAACTTCGCCGAGGCGATCACCAACTCGCCGCTCCTGCACTCGATCTGGATCTCGGCCTCCCTCGCGGTGCTCGTCACCGCGGTGACCGTGCCGATCGGCGTCGCCGCCGCGATCTCCACCCAGGACCGGTTCCCGGGTCGCGGTCTGGTCCGATCCATCTACCTGATCCCGTACGTGCTGCCGGCGTTCGTCGTCGGGACGTTCTTCCGGACGATGCTGCAGCCGCAGGGCGTCGTGAACGCGATCTTCCACACCGACGTCCTCTGGCTCAACGGTGCCGCGTCCTACTGGGCGCTCGCCGCGGTCATGGTCTGGACGTCGTGGCCGTTCGTCTACCTGCTGAGCCTGGCCGGCCTCCAGGCAGTCGACCTGGAGGTCCACGAGGCCGCGTCGCTCGACGGCGCGACCTGGTGGATCAAGCTCCGCTACGTGGTCTTCCCCTACCTGCGCGGACCGCTCAGCCTCGCGGTGATCATCGCGATCCTGCACAACATCAACAACTTCACGCTGCCGTTCGTCCTGTTCGGCATCCCGCTGCCCTCGAGCGTCGAGGTCATGCCGGTCCTGACGTACATCGCGAGCTTCCAGTCGTTCCGCTTCGGCCTGTCCGCCGCGATGGCGATCTGCTCGCTGGTGATCGTCGCCATCCCGTTGTTCGTCTACCTCCGGGCGGTCCAGCTCGACACGGGTGACGACGCCGGGCCCAGCCGCAAGCAGCGTCGCGCGGACCGTGCCACGCTCGCCGCCCCGGCCGCAGCCGACATCGAGGGAGCACGCGCATGAGCGGCTACAGCGCCACCAGGACCCGCCCGACCGCGACGCTCACGGAGAGCATCACCTCGGCGGGGAGCACGAAGCGCCACAAGCTTCCGTACGACACCGACGTCACCCGGCTCCTGCCGCGCTGGCTGCTCGTCACCGTGATCACGGTCATCATCGCGTTCATCGCCGTCCCGGTGCTCTACATCCTCTTCGGCTCCGTGAACTCCGACGTGGCCGTCGCCCGCGGCGAGTACTTCCCGTCCGAGTTCACGCTCGCCAACTACGTGAACATCTGGTCGACCGTCGCCCTCGGCGAAGGGCTGGTCAACAGCATCCTGACCGCCGGGGCGGTCGCGGTCGCCAGTGCGGCGCTCGCCGTGTCGACCGCGTACGTGCTCGTCCGGTTCCGGTTCCTCGGCCGCCTGACGTTCCTCCGCGGCCTGCTCGCGCTGCAGTCCATCCCCGGCACGCTCCTGCTGCTGCCCGTGTTCGTGGTGTTCTCGAACATCGCGAGCGCGACCGGCGTGCAGATCATCGGCACGCGCTGGGGCCTGTTCGTCACCTACCTGACGTTCGCCCTGCCGTTCTCGACCTGGGTGATGGTCACGTACCTCCGTGGCCTGCCCAAGGAGCTCGAGGAGGCCGCCCGCATCGACGGCGCCTCGTCGACGAAGATCCTCACCAGGATCGTGCTGCCGCTCTCGTGGCCCGGCATCGTCGTCTCCGCGATCTTCGCCTTCCTGCTCGGCTGGAACGACGTGCTGTTCTCCACGATCATGACGACCCCGAACACGCGCACCGTCGCGGTGGTCCTGCAGGTGCTCGGCACCACGCAGGAGGGCGGGGCCGTCCCGATCTACGGCCAGATGATGGCCGCGTCCATCGTGTGCGCGGCTCCGGTCGTCGCGCTCTACCTGATCTTCCAGCGCTACCTGGTCGGCGGCTTGACGGCTGGGTCCGTCAAGTAGCTGCAGTTTGTCCACAGATCGGACTGGAGGCCCGGCGCGGTTCCGCCCCGTCGGTCACCCTGGTCTTCATGAAGGGAACGAAATGACCCAGCCCAGTTGGGAGCTCACCGGTTTCGGCGACGAGATCGACGCCGACCCCGCGATCCAGGTCGCGGTCCTCCAGGCACTCGGCGCCAGCGCGATCGAGGTCCGCAGCGCCTGGGGCGTCAACGTGGTCGACCTCGACGACGACCAGCTCGCCGGGTTGCACCGCCTGTTCGACGAGCGTGGGCAGAGCGTCTCCGCGATCGCCTCCCCGATCGGCAAGGTCTCGGTCGACGAACCGGTGGAGCACGAAGTCGGTCGGCTCGGCCGGGCCATCGCGGCCGCGCACGCCCTCGGCACGACGAACATCCGGATCTTCTCGTTCTACTTCGAGGGACGCGCCCCCGAAGCCGTCCGCGACGACGTCCTGGTGCGGATGCGGGCCCTGGCCGACCTCGCTGCGAAGGAGGGCGTGACGCTCCTGCACGAGAACGAGAAGGACATCTACGGCGACGTCCCCGCGCGCGTCCTCGACATCGTCGAGAGCGTCGGGTCCCCAGCGCTCCGGCTCGCCTGGGACAACGCGAACTACGTCCAGTGCGGCGTCAAGCCCTTCACCGACGGCTGGGCGCAGCTCGCCCCGTACGTCGACTACCTCCAGGTGAAGGACGCCATCGCCGCCGACTCGTCCGTCGTGCCCGCCGGCGAAGGCGACGGGGAACTCCTCGAGACCCTCACCGCCCTGCGCGACTCCGGGTACTCCGGGTACGCCTCCCTCGAGCCGCACCTCAGTGACTTCACCTCCCTCGGCGGGTTCTCCGGCCCCGCGGCGTTCGGCCGCGCAGGACGAGCCCTCCGCACCCTCACCGACCAGATCGGAGTGACCCTGCGATGACCGCAGACACCACAGCACCCCTCAAGCTCGCCGTCGTCGGCGCCGGCGTCATCGGTCGCCACCACGCCCGCGTGGCGCTCGCGAACGACGGCCTCGACGTCGTCGCCCTCGTCGACGCCATCCCCGAAGCGGCCACCAGCGCCGCCGACGAGATCGAGGCATCGGGAGCACCGCGACCGCTCACCACGTCGACCATCGAAGACGCCATCGCCCAGACCGACATCGACGTCGTCGCGATCTGCTCGCCGTCCGGCATGCACGTCGCCCTCGCCGAGGCCGCGCTGGCAGCGGGCAAGCACGTCGTGATCGAGAAGCCGCTCGACACGACGATGCCCCGCGCCCGGCAGATCGCCGCGCTCGCCGCCGCTGCACGTGCGCGCGGACTCGTCGTCAGCGTGATCAGCCAGCACCGGTTCGACCCGGCGTCCGTCGCCGTCGCCACGGCGGCGCACGGCGGTGGCTTCGGCCGCGTGACCTCCGGCGTCGCGAGCGTCGCGTGGTACCGCTCGCAGGGGTACTACGACTCCGGCGACTGGCGCGGCACCTGGGAGCTCGACGGCGGCGGCGCGGTGATGAACCAGGGCGTGCACACCGTCGACCTGCTCGTGTGGACGCTCGGTCGTCCGGTGGAGATCTCCGCCCAGGTCGGTCTGCTCGCGCACGACCGGATCGAGGTCGAGGACACGGCGGTCGCCACCGTCCGCTTCGACAACGGTGCCCTCGGGGTCATCCACTGCACCACCGCCGCGTACCCGGGTCTCTCCGCCCGCTACGCGATCTACGGCACCCACGGTTCCGCGATCGTCGACGACGACCGTCTGGCGTACTTCCACGTCGCGCCGGACGCCGCGACGCTCGAGTCCGCGTCGACCACGGCCAACGCCACCGCCGTCGCCGACGCCGTCGACCAGAAGGCGGACATCGTCCCGCCGGAGCACGTCGTCGGCGGCCCGCAGGAGTCCGAGCACTTCCTCGCCGGCCACGGACGCCAGTACAGCGACATCGTGGACGCGATCCGCAACCACCGGGAACCCGGCGTGACGGTCGACGCCGCACTCGTCTCGCTGGCCACCGTCCGCGGGCTCTACGTCAGCGCGACGCTCGGGCAGCCCGTCCGCATCGACGATGTGATCGAGGGCAGGTACGACGACGTCGTCCCCGTCGTCGCAGCATCCGCAGCAGCAGAAGGAGCAGAACGATGAAGTTCTCCGTGTTCACCGCGTCCACCCCGGACTGGACCCCGGAAGAAGCTGCGACGGCCCTCGCCGAGCAGGGCTGGGACGGCATCGAGTGGCGCATCGTCGACGACCGCACCGACGGCGCCTCGGGCTTCTGGGCGGGCAACAACGCCACGTGGCAGTTCACCGGCATCCAGGACCGCGTCGGCGACATCGCCCGCATCACGGACGCCGCCGGCCTGGAGTACTCGGGCATCGGCGGCTACCAGCAGGCCGCGGACCACGACGGCGTCGAGACGATGCTCCGCGTCACGAGCGAGCTCGGCGCCCGGCAGGTCCGCGTCAGCATGCCGGTCTACCGGCAGGAGAAGGAGCGCACCGGCGAGACCTACTCCCAGGTCTTCGACCGCACCCGCGCCGACCTCGAGTGGGCGGTGTCCCGGGCGACCGAACTCGGCGTGAAGGCGCTCGTCGAGCTGCACCACATGACGATCACCCCGTCGGCGTCGGCGGCCCTCCGGCTCGTCGACGGCCTGGACCCGGAGCACGTCGGCGTCATCCACGACCTCGGCAACCTCGTGATCGAAGGCCACGAGGACCACCTCGCCGCGTTCGAACTCCTCGGCCCGTACCTGGCGCACGTCCACGTGAAGAACGCCCGCTGGGTCGACACCGGCGACACCAGGGCCGACGGCAGTTCGATCTGGCAGCACGAGTGGGCGCCGCTCCGCACCGGTCAGGCATCGGTGTCGGACTACTTCACGGCGCTCGGCACGCACGGCTACGACGGCTGGGTCACCATCGAGGACTTCTCCACCGACCTCCCGCTCGACGCCCGTACCGCCGACAACCTGGCGTACCTCAAGTCCCTCGCCCCGGTGTCGGCATGACCGAGCGCCGTCCGGGCATCGTGCACCTCGGGGTGGGGGCGTTCGCACGCGCCCACCTCGCCTGGTACACCCAGCACGCGTCCGGGCAGGCGTGGGGGATCACCGCGTTCACCGGTCGCACACCGGACACGGCCGATGCCCTGACGGCGCAGGACTGCCGGTACACGCTGGTCACCCGGGCCGCGGACGGCGACTCCGCCGAGGTGATCGACACGATCGTGGCCGCGCACCCGGGCAGCGACTCCGAGGCCTGGACCGACGCGGTCGCGTCCCCGGAGACCGCGATCGTCACGCTGACCGTCACCGAACAGGGGTACCGATCGGGGTCCGACGTCCCGGCACGGCTCGTCGCCGGCCTCGACGCCCGGCGCCGAGCCGGCGCCGGACCGGTCGTCCTGATGAGCCTCGACAACCTCACCCACAACGGCAGCGTCCTCCACGACGCCGTCCTCGGTGCGGTGGCGGACGACGCCCTGCGCGCGTGGATCGACGACCACGTCGCGTTCCCGAGCTCGATGGTGGACCGCATCACCCCCGCCACGACCGAGTCCGACGTGGCCCGGCTCGCACAGCTGCCGGGGGCGCTGCCGGACGACAGCGTGCCGGTCGTCACCGAGCCCTTCGCGGAGTGGGTCATCGAGGACACGTTCCCGGGCGTGGAGCGCCCCGCGTGGCAGACCGCCGGCGCACGCATCGTCGACGACGTCACCCCGTACGAGCAGCGGAAGCTCTGGCTGCTGAACGGCTCCCACTCCCTGCTCGCCTACCTCGGCCTGCAGCTCGGGCACGAGACCGTCGCCGACGCCATGGCCGACCCGACCTGCCGCACGGCGGTCGAGCAGCTGTGGGACGAAGCCGCCGAGGAGCTGCCCCTGCCCGCACCGGAGATCACCGACGCCCGAGCGGCACTCGTCGAGCGGTTCGCGAACCCGCGCATCCGGCACACCCTCTCCCAGATCGCCTCCGGGGGCTCCGAGAAGCTCCCGGTCCGCGTCATCGACGTGCTCCGGCGCCGGCTCACCCGCGATCCGTCCGCCGGCATCGGCCCCGGTGCGGCGACCCTCGTGGCCGCGTGGTGGTTGCACGTGAGCACGCAGCCGGACCTCGTGAACGACCCGGGCGCTCCCGGTGCAGGCTCGGACGTGCACGACGTCCTCGCCGTGATCGCCCCCGACCTCGACACCACCCCCGTCGTCGCCGCGGTGACCGCCGCTGCCGACCGCATCCGCGCGGCCAGTGCCCGCGCTTCCGAAGGAGTACCAGCATGACCACCACCGACCCCGCGACGCCCGTCCCCGGTGCGGCGGACGACCGAACCACCGGTACCACCTCCGGCCGCCCCGACACGTGGGCGTCCGCGGATCGCGGGCAGCTCATCGAGAAGGCCGAGGTGATCGTCACCAGCCCGGACCGCAACTTCGTCACGCTGAAGGTCACCACCGCCGACGGCGTCACGGGCCTCGGCGACGCCACCCTGAACGGCCGTGAGCTCGCGGCCGCCGCGTACCTGACCGAGCACGTCGTCCCGCTGCTCGTCGGCCGTGACGCCAGCCGCATCGAGGACGCCTGGCAGTTCCTCTACCGCTCGTCGTATTGGCGCCGTGGTCCGGTCACGATGGCCGCGATCGCCGCCGTGGACATGGCGCTCTGGGACATCAAGGCCAAGGTCGCCGGGATGCCGCTCTACCAGCTGCTCGGCGGCGCATCCCGAACCGGGCTGATGGCGTACGGGCACGCATCCGGCAAGGAACTCCCGGAGCTGTTCGACTCGATCCGTGCGCACCAGGAAGAGGGCTACCGCTCGATCCGCGTGCAGACGGGTGTGCCCGGGCTCGAGTCGATCTACGGCATCGCATCGAACAAGACCACCGAGGGCAACACGGGCGTCCGCTACGACTTCGAGCCAGCACAACGTGGCGCGTTCCCGGCGATGGAGGACTGGGACACCCGCGCCTACCTCCGGCACGTGCCCACCGTGTTCGAGGCCGTGCGCAACGAGTTCGGCCCGGAGCTGCCGCTGCTGCACGACGGCCACCACCGGATGACCCCGCTGCAGGCCGCCAAGCTCGGCAAGTCCCTCGAGCCCTACGACCTCTTCTGGCTCGAGGACTGCACCCCGGCGGAGAACCAAGAGGCCCTCAAGCTCGTCCGGCAGCACACGACCACGCCGCTGGCGATCGGCGAGGTCTTCAACACCATCTGGGACTTCAAGGACATCATCCGCGACCAGCTCATCGACTACGTCCGTGGCGCGGTGACCCACATGGGCGGCGTGACCCCGCTGAAGAAGACGATGGACTACGCGGCGATGTACCAGATCAAGTCCGGGTTCCACGGGCCGACCGACATCTCGCCGGTCGGGCTCGCCGCGCAGATGCACCTCGGACTGGCGATCCACAACTTCGGCATCCAGGAGTACATGCAGCACGGGGACCGCACCAACCAGGTCTTCGAGCAGACGTTCACCTTCGCCGACGGCTACCTCCACCCGGGCGACGAGCCGGGTCTCGGGGTGAGCCTCGACGTCGACGAGGCCGGCAAGTACCCCTACGAGCAGGCCTACCTGCCGTTCAACCGCCTGGCCGACGGCACCGTCCACGACTGGTGAGCCGACGCGATCGGTGAGCGGGCGCGGGTAGCCTCCGGGGCGTGGACATCGACACGCTCGCGGAGGCCGCCCGTGCTCTCCTCCGGTGTGCGCCCGCGGACTTCGTCGCCGAGCGCACCGCACGGCAGCGCAGCGTCCGCACCGAGGACCGAGCGCTCGCGGCGGCGATCGGGAAGCTCCGGAAGCCCGCGCCGGCCGCCTGGGTGATCGACCTCCTGGCGCAGGACGGCTCCCTCGACGAAGCGGTCGACCTCGGCCCCGCCATCCGTGACGCTCAGGCGGCCGCCGACCCGAAGGAGATCGCCGCGCTCCGCAGGCAGCGGTCGAGCGTCGTCGGGGCGCTCGCGCAGGCCGGAGCCGACCTCGCCTCCGACGCCGGACACGCGGTGACGCCCGCCGTGCTCGACCAGGTCCGCGCCACCATCGAGGCGGCGATGGCCGACCCGCACGCGGGGGCAGCAGTGCGGTCGGGGCTCCTGGTGCAGCCGCTGGAGAGCGCCGGGTTCGACGACGTCGACCTCGACGGCGCCCTCGCCGTGCCGGACGCGGTCCCGGACGCCTGGTCCGGCAGCGATGCCCCACCCATCCCCATCGCGGAGGGGAGACGAAAGCGCAAGACGAGCCGGGCCTCCAGGCCGGACACCCGTGACGCGCCGGAACCGACACCCGAGCGCGAACCCGAGCCGGAGCGCGACCCCGCTGCCGACCGCCGTGCGGCGCGTCAGGCCGAGACGGCCGCGCGGGCCGAGTCCCGCGATGCCGACGCCGCACTCGACGCCGCTGCGAGCGACCTCGACGCCGCCGAGGAACGTCGAGCCGGCCTGCAGCGCGAGCTCGAGGACGCGACCGCGGAGATCGAGCGCCTCGAACGCGCCCGTGACGAGGCCGAGGCCGCGAGCGACCAGGCGCGGGAGCTCCTCGCGGCCGCGCAGCGGCACCGCCGCGAGCTCGGCCGCTGACAACGCGGATTGCGTGACACCGCACGCGTCCGGACGGTGCGGCGAGGATCTGGTTCGATCGGTCTTGAAACCGAAGGAGCCTCAGCGATGTCGCGAGATCGTCAACCCCTCCGAGAGCACGGCTTCCGTGTCGTCACGATGGTGATCGGCATGGTCGTCGGACTCGCCGCCGCGTTCTTCATCGTCCCCGCGATCACGGGGCGGGAGAACCGCGGGCCGTTCTGGGCGTACGGGCTCGGCTTCGCGCTGGCGATCCTCATCGGCGGCGGTGCGCTGGTGCTCGGACTCGCCATCGGTCAACGCATCGTCGGAGACCGCATCGAGGCGGCGGTCCGCGAACCCGGTGCGAAGTGGCGGCACGGTCGGTTCACGTTCGTGCCAGGAGGAGTGACGTTCGAGCGCTATCGGTGGCAGCTGCGCATCCCGAGCGGGAAGAAGACCACGTTCACCGGTGTCCGCCTCGGCGAGGACACGGGGAGACGACCGCCGTGGCGCCACCTCTGGACGATCAACCCGCAACTCCACATCGTGACGCTCGACTCCGAGCAGGGACGGTACGAGGTCGCGGCGATGCCGAGCCGTCTCCGAGCGTTCGAACGGCGCCTCAGCGAGCCGCAGCTCGACCCCCACTGAGCGCGGCGCGCACGGTCCGGACTCATCCGGCGAGCCGCCCGGGGGCGCACTCATCACCTCGGATGAAAACCACGGCCGAGGCTCGCTGACCGGCTGAGCGTCCCCATACGCTCGGCGTCATGACCTCCACCATCCGCCGGTTCCGGCACCTCCTGGCCCCGGCCGCTGGTGCCGTGTACCTCGTGCTCTGGGGAGCGCCCCGCGCCCAGCGCGCGCCACCACCGGACGGGAGGCCCGGTGCCAGCCCGCACCGGCCCTCCCGTCCGGCACCCACGCGCGTTCCCTCCCATCGCGCGCGCACTGGGAACACGAATCGCGCGTAGGGGGTCGAAAGAACCGACCCCCTACGCGCGTTTCGACTTCCTACGCGCGAAACGACTACCCCCGCACGCCCCTCGCCCAGATCGTTACGCAACAGTTGTCGTCTTTGACGAATGCCGTTGGAGCGGTCTAATCTCGGGAACCATGCTTCGGGCCGGCGATGGTCCGCCGGGGCCGAGCCCCGGGTACAGGACTCGCATCATCGCCGACCTCTCGCCGCCCGCAGCCACTGCGCGGGCAGCGCAGACCGGCGCGCGGCGCACCCCGGAGACATGCCGCGATGCCGGGTCGAGCACTCCGGGGCACACCAGAGAGACGACGCATGTCGGACGTCAACCGCAACCGCGCTGCCACACTCACACCGCCGGGCGGGGTCACCGCCCAGCCGCACGACACAGCAACACCGCACGACACGGCAACACCGCACGACACAGCAACACCGCACGACACAACAACACCGCACGCACCGGGTCTCCTCGCCCGTCTCGGCATCCCGCACCCGCTCCGCTGGGGCTTCCTCGGCGTCCTGGTCTTCATGACGGGCGACGGCATCGAGTCGAACTTCATCGCCCCGCACATCGCCGGCGCCCTCGGCACCGGCGGCACCGACAGCGCCGCGATGGTCATCGGCCTGTACGGCGTGGCGGTCCTCGTCGCCTCGTACTTCGCGGGCGTGCTGTCCGAACTCTGGGGCCCGCGCCGGGTGATGACCATCGGCGCAGCGCTCTGGGTCGTGTTCCAGATCACGTTCCTCGCGGCGCTGCCGACCGGGTCCGTCGGGCTCATCGCGCTGACGTACTTCCTGCGCGGCCTCGGCTTCCCGCTGTTCGCGTTCTCGTTCCTCTGCTGGGTGAACCACACGGTGGCCCGCGAGCGGAACGCCACCGCCGTCGGCTGGTTCTACGTGGTGTTCACCGGTGGCCTGCCGACCCTCGGGTCCCTCATCGCGATCGGCAGCATCCCCGCGTTCGGCGGCGGCGCCACGGGGGAGAGCTGGTCGATGGCCCTCTCCCTGCTCTTCGTCGTCGCCGGCTGGGCGTTCGTCCGCCTCGGCGTGCACGAGCCCACCGGTCTCGGTCGCATCGCCCCGCGCGAGCACTCCGCCGCACGGGTCATCGCGAGCGGCATCGAGGTCTGCATCCGCCGGCCCAAGGTCCTGCTGGCAGTCGTGATCCGCCTGGTGAACACCGCGCCCGAGTTCGGCATGTTCGTGATCATGCCGGCGATCATCGGCACCGAGCTCGGCTGGGGACAGTTGAAGTGGCTCACCATGACCGTCATCGTGTACGCGGGCAACATCCTCTTCAACGCGTTCTTCGGTGCCCTCGGCGACCGCATCGGATGGATCCGCACCGTGAAGTGGTTCGGCATCGCCGTCTCCGCGGTCGGGCTCCTCGCCTGGTGGTACGTCCCGCACCTCGTGCCCGCCGGATCCGAGTGGGGCTTCTGGCTCGCGACCGCCGCCGGCACGGTCTTCGGCATCATGCTCGCCGGCTTCACGCCGATGGGTGCGATCGTCCCCGCCTTCGCCGGCGAGGAGCGCCGCGGCGCGGCGATGGCCATGTACGCGACCGCCGCAGGCGGCGCGACGTTCCTCGGCAACGCCGTCGTCAGCGCGGTCCTGCCGTGGGGCGGGCCGGCCGGCGTGGTCTGGACGTTCGTCGTCCTCTACGCCCTCGCGTTCACGGTCCTGTGCTTCCTCAAGGTGCCGCGCGAGGCGGAGGCGTCGGGGCACTAGACCGGACCGAAGGGCGGACTGGAGGCCGTGCTCCCGCTGGCACCGGACCTCCAGTCCGCCCCATGGGCACGTCGCAACGCGTGTGCGACACGCCCGGACGGGTCCTGCTAGACTTGCGGACGACTTCGGCGAGGGTCGCGTACGCGCGGCCGTGATCGACGCGGTGGGAGACCCGGCTGACCTCTGGGAACGTTCCTCACGCGTGCACGCGTTCGAGTTGCAACACCACAGACCCCACGATGCCGGCATCCCGGTGTCGTTCCCCAGACCAGGAGGCACCATGGCCGACTACACCAAGCTCGCAGCGGAAGTCCGCACCAAGTTCGGCAAGGGCGCTGCGCGCAAGATCCGTGCCAACGACAAGATCCCCGCGGTCGTCTACGGCCACGGCACCGAGCCGGTGCACATCTCGCTGCCCGGTCACGAGACGATGCTGCTCGTCCGTACCGCGAACGCGGTCGTGGACCTCGACATCGACGGCACCGCGCAGCTCGCCCTCGTCAAGGACGTCCAGCGTGACCCGGTGCGCCAGATCATCGAGCACATCGACCTCGTCGTCCTCCGCCGTGGCGAGAAGGTCACCGTCGACGTCCCCGTCGTCATCGAGGGCGAGTCCTTCTCCGGCACCATCCACGTGCAGGACCTCAACACGGTCTCGCTGCTGGTCCTCGCGACCGACATCCCCGAGCACGTCGTCGTCGACGTCGAGGGCCTCGAGGACGGCGCGCAGATCCACGCGTCGCAGCTCACCCTCCCCGAGGGCGCCGAGCTCGAGACCGACGCCGAGGCGCTGGTCGTCGCGATCGTCACCCCGCGTGGCACCGCCGACGACGACGCCGCCGACGAGGCAGCGGCCGAGGCCGGCGCCGAGTCCGGTGCCGAGGGCGGCTCCGAGCCCGTCGAGTCCGAGTAACACCCCGTCGAGACATCTGGTCGACGCTGATGACGCGGTGCGCATGACCGAGCGACTGCACGTCGTGGTCGGGCTCGGGAACCCCGGGCCGGACTACGCGGGCAACCGTCACAACGTCGGCCAGATGGTCCTCGACGAACTCGCTGCCCGCATGGGTGCGAGCTTCAAGAAGCACAAGACCCCGAACCAGGTCGCCGAGGGGCGCCTGGTGCCGGGTGGTCCCCGCCTGGTGCTCGCCAAGCCGGGGTCGTTCATGAACACCTCCGGCGGTCCGGTCTCCTCGGTGCTCGGGTTCTACGGCGCCACGGCCGCCGACCTGATCGTCGTCCACGACGAGCTCGACCTGCCGTTCGACACCGTGCGTCTCAAGGGCAGCGGTGGGCACGGTGGGCACAACGGGCTCCGCGACATCATCAAGGCCACCGGCACGAACGAGTTCTCCCGGGTGCGCGTCGGCATCGGCCGCCCGCCCGGTCGACAGGACCCGGCCGACTACGTCCTCCGCGACTTCTCCCCGACCGAGAAGAAGGCGCTGCCGATCCTGGTCGCCGACGCCGCGGACGCGGTCGAGGCCGTCGTGGACCTCGGGCTGGTCGCGGCGCAGCAGCGCGTGCACGCGCCGTCCTGACCCCCGCCGACACCGGCCACTGCTCGCCCGCGTTCGCCCGTCGCGCATCGCGCGGTCCTTGTCGAACGTCGCCGGTACCATGTCCTGAGTGACGATCTCGGGCATCATCCCTGCGCTCTCGCGCGCCTCCGCGTTCGATCGCGTCCTCCGCGCCGCACCCCGTGACGCCGACTTCTCGGTGGTCGACGGCCTGCGCGTGCCGCTGCTCGCCGCGCTGATGGCCGAGCGCACGGGGCCGCAGTGCGTCCTCGTGATCACGGCCACCGGACGTGAAGCCGAGGCGGTCCGCGGCGCCCTGTCGAGCTACCTCCCCGAGGCCCAGGTGCTCGAGTTCCCCGCGTGGGAGACCCTGCCGCACGAGCGTCTGTCGCCGAGCGCGCAGACCGTCGGCACGCGCATCGCCACGCTCCGGGAGCTCCAGGCCTGGGACGACGCGCCCGCTGCCGACCGGCCGACCACGGTCGTCGTCGCCAGCGTCCGCGCGGCGCTGCAGCCCATCGCCGGCAACCTCACCGCACTCGCGCCCGTCGTCCTGCGCACCGGGTCCCGCGGCAACGACCTCGGCGCGATCGCCGCGCAGCTCGTCGACCTCGCCTACGCCCGCGTCGACCTCGTCACGCGCCGCGGTGAGTTCGCGGTGCGCGGTGGCATCCTCGACGTCTTCCCGCCGACGGCCGACCACCCCGTGCGCGTCGACTTCTTCGGCGACGAGATCGACGGCATCAAGGCGTTCTCCGTCGCCGACCAGCGCTCCACCGACGACGACCTCGGGTCCGTCGAGCTGACCGCCTCGCGCGAGCTCCTGCTCAGCGAGGACGTGCGGCAGCGTGCACGCGAGATGCTGCACGAGTTCCCCAACCTGTCCCAGATGCTCGCGAAGGTCGCCGAGGGCATCCCGGTCGAGGGCATGGAGTCCCTCGCGCCGGCCCTCGTCGAGCAGCTCGTGCCGATGACCACGTACCTGCCGGCCGCCGCCACCATCGCCGTGTTCTCGCCGGAGCGTGTGAGCGGCCGTGCGCACAGCCTCGCCGAGACGAACCAGGAGTTCCTGCAGGCCGCGTGGAGCGCCGCCGTCGCCGGTGCCCAGGCACCGATCGACCTCGACGCGGGCAACTTCCTGACGGTGCCGCAGCTCCGTGCCACGCGGGGCGACCGCACGTGGTGGACGATCTCGCCGTTCGACAGCGGCGCCGACGAACCGCTCAGCGACGCCGATGCCGCCGCAGAGGCCGGGGAGTACGTCCGCGTGCGCGCCGACGCCGTCCCGAGCTTCGCCGGCAGCGCGGACGGTGCCATAGCCCACGTCAAGGCGCTCACCGACGACGGCTGGGCCGTCGTCGTCACCGCGCAGGGACAGGGACTCGTCGAGCGCGCCGTCCAGGTCCTGGCGGACGCCGGGGTCGCCGCACGGGCCGAGGCAGTCACCGCGCCGCCGCAGCCCGGGGTCGCGATCGTCACGACGGCCGTGGTCGAGCACGGCTTCTCCATCCCCGATCCCCGCATCGCCGTCCTGTCCGAGGCCGAGTTCTACGGTCGCACCGCGCAGCAGGGTGCCCGCACCGTCAAAAAGCTCGCGAGCCGGCGCAAGAACGTCGTCGACCCGCTGCAGCTCAAGCCGGGCGACGTCGTCGTGCACGCCACGCACGGCATCGGCAAGTTCGTCGAGCTGGTCTCGCGTGAGGTCTCGTCCGGCGGCCGCAACGCCGTCAGGACGCAGCGCGAGTACCTCGTGCTCGAGTACGCGCCGTCCAAGCGTGGTTACCCGGGCGACAAGCTCTTCGTGCCGACCGACCAGCTCGACCAGCTCTCCCGCTACGTCGGCGGCGAGTCCCCGAGCCTGTCGAAGATGGGCGGATCGGACTGGTCCGCGGCGAAGAACAAGGCGCGCAAGGCCGTCCGCGACATCGCCGTCGACCTCGTGAAGCTCTACTCCGCGCGCATGGCGTCGAAGGGGCACGCGTTCGGCCCGGACACCCCGTGGCAGCGCGAACTCGAAGAGGCCTTCCCGTTCGCCGAGACCGCCGACCAGCTGACCACCATCGACGAGATCAAGCGCGACATGGAGCGCCCGATCCCGATGGACCGCCTGCTCTCCGGTGACGTCGGGTACGGCAAGACCGAGGTCGCGATCCGCGCCGCGTTCAAGGCCGTACAGGACGGCAAGCAGGTCGCGATGCTCGTCCCGACCACGCTGCTGGTCCGCCAGCACATGGAGACCTTCCAGGAGCGCTTCGCCGGGTTCCCGGTGCACCTCCGCGCGCTCAGCCGGTTCCAGACCGAGAAGGAGTCGAAGGAGACGCTGGCGGGTCTGGCCGACGGCACCGTCGACATCGTCATCGGCACGCACCGGATCCTGTCGCAGGGCGTGCAGTTCAAGGACGTCGGCCTGGTCATCATCGACGAGGAACAGCGCTTCGGCGTCGAGCACAAGGACCAGCTCAAGAAGCTCAAGACCAACGTGGACGTCCTGGCGATGTCCGCGACCCCGATCCCGCGCTCGCTCGAGATGGCGGTGACCGGCATCCGCGAGATGTCGACCCTGGCGACCCCGCCCGAGGACCGCCACCCGATCCTGACCTTCGTCGGCCCGCAGTCCGACCTGCAGGTGGCCGCGGCGATCCGGCGCGAGATGCTCCGCGAGGGGCAGGTGTTCTACGTGCACAACCGCGTCAAGGACATCCAGTCGGTCGCGGCGCACCTGGCGGAGATCGTGCCGGACGCCCGCATCGCCGTCGCGCACGGGCAGATGTCCGAGCAGACCCTCGAGCAGGTCATGGTCGACTTCTGGGAGCGCCGTTTCGACGTCCTGGTCTCGACCACGATCATCGAGACCGGCCTGGACATCGCGAACGCGAACACGCTCATCATCGACCGCGCCGACAAGTACGGTCTGTCGCAGCTGCACCAGCTGCGTGGTCGTGTCGGTCGTGGGCGGGAGCGCGGGTACGCGTACTTCCTGTACGACGCCGACAAGCCGCTGTCCGAGACGGCGCAGGACCGCCTCGAGACCATCGCGGCGAACAACGAGCTCGGCGCGGGCATGCAGGTCGCGATGAAGGACCTCGAGATCCGTGGCGCCGGCAACCTGCTCGGCGGCGAGCAGTCCGGGCACATCGCGGGCGTCGGTTTCGACCTGTACCTCCGGATGATCGGCGAGGCCGTGTCCCAGTTCCGTGGGGACGTCGCCGAGGGCCAGACCGAGCTCCGGCTCGAGATCCCCGTCGACGCCCACATCCCGGAGGACTACGTCGAGTCCGAGCGGCTGCGGCTCGAGGCCTACCAGAAGCTCTCGGCCGCGTCGGCCCCGACGGCGCAGCACGACGCGATCGACATGGTGCTCGACGAGCTCACCGACCGGTACGGCACGCCGCCGCAGGCTGTGCAGACCCTGGTCGAGGTCTCGCGGCTCCGTCGCATGGCGCAGCAGGTCGGGCTGTCCGACGTGGTCGTGATGGGCTCGAACCTGCGGGTCGCGGGCAAGGAGCTCGCGGACTCGTCGCAGGTCCGGCTCAAGCGGATGTTCCCCGGCGCGAAGTGGTTCCCGCAGCAGAACGCGTCGAGCATCCCGATGCCGCGCCCGCACGACCAGGCGCTGCCCGACGACGCCCTGATCCGGTGGGTGGAGAGCATCCTGACGGCGGTGTACGGGGCGGCCGCTCCGGCGGAGGCGCCGGCGGCGTAGCGCGCGGGTGCGCCCGCACTCCCGCGCGCGCGTGCCCGCGGGTGGCGGTGGGCGCGTCCGTACTCCTGCGCGCGCCTCTTTCGACACCGCAGAAGTCGATCGACGCGTGCCGTGTCGAACGATGCGGACTCAGGCTCTGCGTCCGCATGGTTCGACAGCGCGGGAGTCGATCGACGCGTGCCGTGTCGAACCATGCAGACCCACCGCGAGCGCCCCGCCCCGAGCCCGGCGGCGCTACTCGGTGGACTCGGCCTCGGAGAGCTCCCGCCGCCCCCGGTACCGACGCGCCCGGACGCTGACGAGCACCGCCGACGCCACCATCGCGATGCCCGACCCGACCAGCACTGCGAGCACGCCTTCGTCGACGATCTCCTCGTTCGCGGCGAACGCGAGCTCGTTCATCAGGAGCGAGACGGTGAAGCCGATGCCGCCGAGCACCCCGACGGTGACGATCGACATGAAGGACAGCGACGGACGCCCCGGCCCGCGGAACACCCGCGTCGCGACGGACCCGAACAGCGTGATGCCGATCACCTTGCCGACGGGCAGCGCCAGGACGACGGCCCAGAACGTGGGGGAGAGCTCGCCGATGCCGACCGACGGGATGACCACCGCGGCCGAGGCGAACGCGAACACCGGCAGGACGACGGCGTTCGACCAGGGTTCGACCCGCTCGTGCAGCGTGTGCCCCGGACGCCGCGGCAGTGCGAGCCCGAGCGCGACCCCCGCGATCGTCGCGTGCACGCCCGAGTGGTACACGAGCCACCAGGTCAGGAGACCGAGCACGACCATCGCCGCGATCAGCCACCCCTGCCCGGGCCGACCCGGGCGGAGCATCCGGCCGAGCAGCCAGAACACCACGAGGACGACGACCGCACCGCCGAGGGCGAGGAAGTCGGTGTCGTGCGCGAACACCACCGCGATGATGACGATCGCGATGAGGTCGTCGAGGACCGCCAACGCCAGCAGGAACACCCGGATCGTCGACGGGAGCCCCCGTCCGAACATCGCCAGGACCCCGAGCGCGAACGCGATGTCGGTCGCGGTGGGGATCGGCCAGCCGTGCGTGTACTGCGTGCCCGCGGTGACCGCGAGGTAGACGCCCGCGGGGACGAGCACGCCGCCGACGGCCGCGATCGCCGGCACGATCGCGGTCCGCACGTTCGACAGCTCGCCGACGACGAGTTCGTGCTTCAGCTCGATCGCGACGAGCAGGAAGAACACGGCGAGCAGCCCGTCGCTGATCCAGTGCGCCACCGAGAGGTCGAGGCCGACCGCACCCCACGGTGCGTGCAGCTGCAGCACGTGTTCGAGCCCGGGGCCGACCGGGGTGTTCGCGAGGACGAGCCCGAGGACGGCGGCGGCGAGGAGCGCGACGGCGCTGAAGCGGGGAGAGCGGACGACTGCCAGCATGGGACTCCGTACGAGGTCGGGAAACGGTCCGTCGACCAGACTTCCCGACACGCCGGAGTCCACGATACCGGATACTGGCCGGATGACCGCCGTCTCCGATCTCACCGCCGTCGTCGACCGTCTGCTGGACCCGGAGGACGGGTGCGTCTGGAACCGCGAGCAGACCCACCGCACCCTCGCGCGGTACGCGGTCGAGGAGGCGTACGAACTCGTCGACGCGATCGAGGACGACGACGTCGACGGCCTCCGCGAGGAACTCGGTGACGTGCTCTACCAGGTCGTGCTGCACGCCGGGATCGCCGAGCGGGCCGGCCAGTTCGACCTCGAGGACGTGGCGGCGGCAGCACGGGACAAGATGGTCCGCCGCCACCCACACGTGTTCGGCGACGAGCGTGCCGACACCGTCGAGGAGGTCGTCCGGGTCTGGCGCGCCGCGAAGGCGGCCGAGAAGTCGTCGCGGACGAGCGCGTTCGACGGGGTACCGCGAGCGATGCCGCCGCTGGAGCGAGCGGTGAAGCTGCTGGAACGCCTGGAGGAACGTGGGGACGCCGACACGGTCGTCGCGTCGGTCGTGGGGCTGGCCGGGGGCGGCGCCGTGCACGGCGCCCCGTACGACGAGGCGTCCGACAGCACGTCCGACGGCACCCCCGGCGTCGCGTGGGGCGTCGCCATGCTGGCGTCCGTGGCCGCCGCGGAGCGCGACGGGATCGACCCGGTGGAGAGCCTCCGCGCGGCGGTCCGGCTGCTCGAGGCGGAGGGGCGTACCGCCACCGCGGAGTGAGCACGGCGATGTGCGCACGGCGCTGTGAGCACGGCGCTCGTGCGAACCACGAGCCGGAGCAGCAGGGGAGAGAGTGCGGGCGTCCTCCCAACCCGAAAAAAGGAGGACGCCCGCGAGCGGGCGCTCGACGCCATCAGGGAAGTTGGCGCCGACAGGGATGCCCGCTCGAACCGCGGGGCACACTGCAGCACGTTGCCCACGCGATCGGTCCGGCAGCGGATCAGGCGCTTCCGAACCGAGGTTCTGCATCCAGTATGTCAGTGGTCCGGATGGTCCGCAAGTCCCGGTCACCGATCTGACAGGATTGACCCATGGCGACGACCGTGACGGCACCCCGTGGCATGCGTGACTTCCTCCCCGCGGACAAGGCGCGTCGGGAGCACGTCCTCGGCGTGATCCGCGGCGTGTACGCGCGGCACGGCTTCGACGAGATCGAGACCCCCGTGGTCGAGGACGCCGCGCGGCTGCACTCCGGTCTCGGTGGGGACAACGAGAAGCTCGCGTTCGGCGTGATGCGGCGCGGGCTCACGGTCGAGGACCTCCGGAGCGCCGAGGCCCCGCTCGACCTCGCCGACCTCGGGCTTCGGTTCGACCTCACGGTCCCGCTCGCCCGCTTCTACGCCTCGCACCGCGCCGAGCTGCCGACGGTGTTCCGTTCCGTGCAGATCGCGCCTGTCTGGCGTGCCGAGCGTCCGCAGAAGGGGCGCTACCGGCAGTTCGTGCAGTGCGACATCGACATCCTCGGCGAGCCGGGGCAGCTCGCCGAGATCGAGCTCATCCGGGCGACGACGGCCGCGCTCGACGCCCTCGGCGTCACGGGCACGTCGATCCGCATCAACGACCGGCGGATCCTCATCGCGCTCCTCGCCTCGTGGGGCATCACCGACCAGGCGGCGGCGGACCGGGCGCTCATCACGATCGACAAGCTCGACAAGATCGGCCCGGACGGTGTCGCGCGCGAACTCGTCGACACGATCGGCGTCGACGTCCCCGACCTCGAGCAGACGATCCGTGGGCTCGAGTCCGCCGACTGGGAGAGCGTCACCGGCGCACCCTGGCTCGCGGAGGACGCGTTCGCCGACCTGCTCCGCCTGCGCGCGGCGCTGCCGGGCGTCGACCTCCGCTTCGACCCGACGCTCGTCCGCGGCATGGGCTACTACACGGGCACCATCTTCGAGGTGGCGCACCCGGACTTCGGCTACAGCCTCGGCGGCGGTGGACGGTACGACGGCATGATCGGGCGATTCCTCGGCCAGGACGTCCCGGCGGTCGGCTTCTCGCTCGGGTTCGAGCGGCTCGTCGACCTCGTGACCCTGCCGGAAGCGGCGACCTCCGACGCGGTCGTGCTCGTGTACGACAAGGACGTCGACCCCGTCCGGCTCGCGGCGCTCAAGGGCGAGGCGCTCGAGCAGCACCAGCGCGTCCGGCTGGAACGACGCACCAAGAACACGAAGAACCTGCTGGCGGGGCTGGCGGCGCAGGGCTTCGGCGCGTTCGCCACCGTGCAGGCCGACACCACCTCGCTCGCGGGTGTGGAGTTCCGCCCGCTCGCCTGACTTCTCCACAGTCCGTCGACACCGCGCGAAACCGTTCACCCGGCCTCGGTAGGATCGACCCCGCAAGAACCACAACCGCAACGTGTAGGGAGTACCCCGTGGCCGTGATCGATGCCGTAGGAGCACGCGAAGTCCTCGATTCCCGAGGCAACCCGACGGTCGAGGTCGAGGTCCTCCTCGACGACGGCGTCGTCTCGCGCGCGCTCGTCCCGTCCGGTGCCTCCACCGGCGCCTTCGAGGCATATGAGCTCCGCGACGGAGACGCTTCCCGCTACGGCGGCAAGGGCGTCCTCAAGGCGGTCGAGGCCGTGCTCGACGAGATCGGCCCGGCGCTCGAGGGCTTCGACGCCACCGACCAGCGCCTCGTCGACGCCGCGCTCATCGAGCTCGACGGCACCGAGAACAAGTCCCGCCTCGGCGCGAACGCGATCCTCGGCGCCTCGCTCGCCGTGGCCCGCGCAGCTGCCGACTCGGCCGACCTGCCGCTCTTCCGCTACCTCGGCGGCCCGAACGCGCACACGCTGCCCGTCCCGCTGATGAACGTCGTCAACGGTGGCGCGCACGCCGACACCAACGTCGACATCCAGGAGTTCTTCCTGGTGCCCTACGGCGCCGAGTCCTTCTCCGAGGCACTCCGCTGGGGCGTCGAGACGTACCACGCCCTCAAGGGCGAGCTGAAGAAGCAGGGCCTCGCGACCGGCCTCGGCGACGAGGGCGGCTTCGCGCCGGAGCTCGCGTCGAACCGTGCGGCGCTCGACTTCCTGGTCGCCGCGATCGAGAAGGCCGGCTTCACGCCCGGCAAGGACATCGCGCTCGGCCTCGACGTCGCCTCGACCGAGTTCTTCGCGGACGGCAAGTACAACTTCGAGGGCAAGCAGCTCTCATCGCAGGAGTTCACGAGCTACTTCTCCGACCTGGTCGCGAACTACCCGCTCGTCACCATCGAGGACCCGCTGGCCGAAGACGACTGGGAGGGCTGGACCCACCTGACCGCCGAGCTCGGCGGCAAGGTGCAGATCGTCGGCGACGACCTCTACGTCACGAACCCGAAGCGTCTGCAGCGGGGCATCGACGAGAAGGCCGGCAACTCGATCCTGGTCAAGGTGAACCAGATCGGCACGCTGACCGAGACCCTCGACGCGGTGTCGCTCGCGCAGCGTCACGGCATGACCGCCATCCTGTCGCACCGCTCGGGTGAGACCGAGGACACCACCATCGCCGACATCGCGGTGGCCGTCGACGGTGGCCAGATCAAGACCGGCGCCCCGGCCCGCTCGGACCGCGTCGCGAAGTACAACCAGCTCCTCCGCATCGAGGAAGAGCTCGGCGACGCCGCGGTCTACGCCGGCCGCACCGCGTTCCCGCGCGCCGCGGCCCTGTAGCCAGCCGCCCGCCGGACGCGAGTCGTCCGCTCGACGCGCCCCGTGCCTCCCGTCCGGAGACACGGGGCGCGTCCGTGTGGCCCCCTGTCCCTGCGCGACGCCCCCATCTGCCCGAAGCGCCGCGGAAATCGGCGTCGTCTCGTGCACATTGCGGCGCCTCGGACAGAACGTGGCGCCACGCGCCCGGCCGCCCGGCTGAGAAGGGGCCGAAACGGGGCGCGGCGGCGTGGACCACGCCCGCGGCCGGGTTATCGTCGTGACGTGCCCAGCCAGAAGCCCCGCGTCCGCCGCGTCCCCGTGGCGATGCCCGAGGGCGGCGCAGCCGACCAGCCGTGGTGGCGCTCGATCCGGTTCTCCGGGTTCAGCCTGCTCATGCTCGCGATCATCGTGCTCTTCGTCGTGGTGCTCGCGCCCTCGCTCCGGACGCTCATCCAGCAGCAGGAGCAGATCACCCAGAAGCAGCACGAGGTCGCCGCGCAGAAGTCCGACGTCGCGCAGAAGAAGAAGGACGTCGCGCGCTGGGACGACCCCGCCTACATCGAGGCCCAGGCGCGCGACCGCCTGCTGTACGTGTACCCGGGTGAGCAGAGCTTCCTGGTGATGGGCGAGGGCACGGGGTCGACCGACGAGACCCCCACGACGGACTCCGGCACCCCCGTCAGCGCGAAGGTGCAGACGCCCAAGGTCGACTGGGTGCAGGCGATGATGTCGTCGGTGCTGAAGTCGGGCCTCTCCGACGAGACCACGCAGGAGCTCGTCGCACCCGACGTCTCCGGCTCGGGCAACTCCTCGAACTGACCGTCCGTCGTCACACGGTGCGGGGAGCCCTGGAACTCGGGTAGCCTCTTGTACCCGTGACGACCCCTCCGTTCGACCCGCCGTCCGACCACGACGTGCAGGTGGTGTCGGCCCAGCTGGGCCGCCCCGCTCGTGACGTCGTCGGCATCGCGGCACGCTGCGTCTGCGGCAACCCGACGGTGGTCGCCACGAAGCCGCGGCTGTCGAACGGCACACCGTTCCCCACGTTGTACTACCTGTGCCACCCGGCGGCCACCGCTGCCGTCAGCACACTCGAGGCGACCGGGGTCATGCCCGAGCTCGCCGCGCTGCTCGACGACCCCGCGACCGCCGAGCGCTACCGCGCGGCGCACGAGGCCTACCTCGCGGACCGCGAGTCCATCGAACACGTCGACGAGATCGACGGCATCAGCGCTGGCGGCATGCCCGTCCGCGTGAAGTGCCTGCACGCGCTCGTCGGCCACACACTCGCTGCCGGACCCGGCGTGAACCCCATCGGCGACCTCGCGCTCGAGCGCGCGAACTGGTCGCCCGACCGGTGCGAATGCCGGGCGTATGATGAGGGTGCAGACGCCGGAGTCGGGGCGGGTGGTGGCGAATTCTGACCAGCCGCCCGGCAACCACCCCCACTCCAAGGAGACCATTCCCCGTGCCCAAGATCCTCGTCGTCGGCGGCGGTTACGCCGGCTTCTACACCGCATGGAAGCTCGAGAAGCACCTTCGCCAGGGCGAAGCAGAGGTCGTGATGGTGGACCCGCTGCCGTACATGACGTACCAGCCGTTCCTGCCGGAGGTCGCCGCCGGTTCCATCGAGCCGCGTCACGCGGTCGTCTCGCACCGTCGTCACCTGAAGAAGACCCGCGTCGTCACGGCGAAGGTCACGAAGGTCGACCACGCCACGAAGACCGCGACGATCACCCCGGAGATCGGTGAGGCGTGGGAAGAGTCCTACGACCAGATCGTGATGACCGCCGGTGCCGTCTCCCGCACGTTCCCGATCGCGGGTGTCGCGGACGAGGCGATCGGCCTCAAGACCATCGAAGAGGCCGCCGCGATCCGCGACAAGGTCCTGACCAACTTCGCCAAGGCGTCGAACCTTCCGGCCGGTCCCGAGCGTGACCGTCTGCTCACGGTCGTCGTCGTCGGCGGTGGCTTCGCCGGCATCGAGGTGTTCGCCGAGCTCCGCTCGTTCGTCACCGACCTGCTGAAGAGCTACCCGCAGCTGTCCTTCGACGACACGCACTTCCACCTCGTCGAGGCGATGGGCCGCATCATGCCCGAGGTCTCGCTCGAGACCTCGCACTGGGTGCTCAAGAACCTCGCGCAGCGCGGTGCGAACGTGCACCTCGACACGCAGCTCGCGTCGGCCGTCGGTGGCGTCTGCCAGCTCAAGGCCAAGGACGAGTCGATCCAGACCGTCGAGTCCGACCTCATCATCTGGACCGCCGGCGTGATGGCGAACCCGATGGTCAAGGGCACCGACTTCCCGCTCGAGCCCCGCGGTCGCATCACCGTGCAGCCCGACCTGCGCGTCGTCGACGAGGACACGGTCATCGCGGACGCATGGGCCTGCGGCGACGTCGCAGCCGTGCCGGACCTCACCGGTGGTGGCGTCGGCGGCATGTGCGTCCCGAACGCGCAGCACGCGGTCCGTCAGGCCAAGCAGCTCGCGAAGAACCTGGTCGCGACGCTCCGCGGCGAGGCGACCGTCGACTACAAGCACGAGAACCTCGGCGCCGTCGCGGGTCTCGGCATCGGCATCGGTGTCTTCCAGTCCGGCAAGTTCGCCATGAAGGGCTTCCTGGCGTGGGGCGCCCACCGTGGCTACCACGGCATGGCGATGCCGTCGTGGGAGCGCAAGTGGCGCGTCATCGGCGACTGGGTCGGCGGCTTCTTCCTGGGCCGCGACATCGCGTCCCTCGACGACCGCGAGACCCCGCGCGCCGCGTTCGAGGCGTTCGCGTCCCGTCCGAAGCCGGCCGCGACCGAGGAGCCGAAGGCCGTCGCCCCGGCACCCGAGGCAGGGACCCCCGCCGGCGCTGCCGGTCCGGCGTACGCCACCCCGGCCGAGGACGTCTCCAAGGACGCAGCACCGGTCGACGGCGAGAAGGCCGCCGCGAAGTAACACTCCGCACAAGCCGCAGGGCGGTCACCCCACGGGGTGGCCGCCCTGTTGCGTTGACTAGGCTGTTGCAGCCCGCCCCCGTGGCCCAATCGGTAGAGGCACGCGACTTAAAATCGCTGAGCTGAGGGTTCGAGTCCCTCCGGGGGTACCGGCAGGCGGTCGCGATCCGGCGAGACGCCGCACATCGGCCGAGACGCCGCCGGACTCGGCGGCGTCTCGCGCGCCGAGCGGCGTCTCGCGCGCCGGGCGGTGTCTCGCGCGCCGGGCGGTGTCTCGCGCGCCGGGCGGTGTCTCGCGCGCCGAGCGGTGTCTCGCCGGCTGCGGGGCGCCGGGCCGCGCGGGGTCAGTGCAGGCGGTAGCCCGTGACCATCGGGCACGTGAAGGGATCGCGTGCCGCGAGCCCGACCCGGTTGAGGTAGGCGACGACGATGCCGTACGACTTGCCGAGGCTCGCCTCGGTGTACGGGATGTTGTGCTTCTCGCAGTGCGCCTTCACCATCGGCTTGGCCAGCCGCAGGTTCGGCCGCGCCATGCTCGGGAAGAGGTGGTGCTCCGCCTGGTGGTTGAGGCCACCGAAGAGGTGGTCCGCCCAGATGCCGCCCGTGATGTTGCGGGAGGTCCGGACCTGGCGGGAGAGGAAGTCGATGCGCGCACCCTCGGCGATGATCGGCATGCCCTTGTGGTTCGGCGCGAACGAGCCGCCCATCATCACGCCGAAGACGGCGAGCTGGACACCGAGGAACGCGAAGCCGACGCCGAGCGGCATCAGCGTGAAGATAGCCCAGAAGTACAGCGCGAAGCGTGCCACGAGCAGGACGGCCTCGATGATGCGGTCACGGCCGGTGCCCTTGATGTGCTGCCCGGTGACGAGGGCCTTGACGCCCAGGAAGTGCAGGTTCGCGCCCTCCATCGTCAGCAGCGGGAAGAACGCCCAGCCCTGCACGCGGGTGAGCGCGCGGAGCAGTCCGCGGCGCTCGGCGGCGTCCTCCTCGATGAAGGACACCGTGTCCTGCGCGATGTCGGGGTCCTTGCCGATGGTGTTCGGGTTGCCGTGGTGGCGGTTGTGCTTGTTCATCCACCACGTGTAGGAGAGCCCGACCAGGAAGGTGCCGAGCACCCGCCCGGCGTGGTCGTTCCACTTGCGCGATGCGAACACCTGACGGTGCGCGGCTTCGTGCGCCAGGAACGCGAACTGGGTGAACAGGGCACCGAGGACCGCTGCGGGGATGAGCTGGAACCACGAACCGCCGAGCATGGCGACGGCCACCCAGCAGACGGCGACCAGGCCGACGAGCACGGCGAAGACGGTCCAGTAGAAGCCGACGCGGCGTTCGAGGAGCCCGGCGGACCGGACCTCTTCGAGGAGGTCCTTGTACGTGGAGGTCCCGGAGGTCGCTCCCGGCGCGCGGGGTGTGGTGGGTCGGTACAGGGTCGATGAAGACGGCATCGGGGCTGCTTCCATCAGGAACAGCCCTTCGGCCGAACTCAGAGTTCCCGCAACTGCGGTTGCAGGAAACCTATGGGCTGAACCTGAGCAGTGACCGTGGAGTGCGCGTACCGTATGGCCGAGGTCGTCCCCCGTCTCGTGGCGATTCCCGGGCCGGGAGGTCCCCGCCCGTGAAACACATCATCTACGGCCTCGCGTCCGTGCTCACCACCGACGACGCCGCCTACGCCGTGCTCGAGTACGCCGCGGCCCTCGCCCAGGCCGGGCTCGCGGACACCGTGCACGTCCCGACGGTCGACCGGTGGGGGATGGCGACCACGTCGAGCATCCTGCTCGCACCGGCGATCGGCGTGCTCGTGCAGTCGGCGCCGGACGACGAGCTGCACCCGGAGACCGACGGGTTCACCACCGAGATGCGAATGCGCACGCGGGCGGTGCAGACCACCTGACCATCGTGGGAGGTGCCGTTGCCGGAGCTGGAGCCGGACTCCCCGAACCGGACCCCGACTCCCCGAGCGGGACCACCCGGATGCACCCGTCGACGCCAGCCCCGTTAGCATGCTCCGGTGGTGGGATTCGGCAGTGCGATCGCGAACCTCCGTGGCGTCCTCCGGCAGCCCGAGGCGCACGTCGAGGTCGTCGACGGTGAGACCGTCCCGGTCGGGATGCTCCTCGGCACGCTCGGGGCCCTGCTCCTCGACGCGGGCAGCTCCGTCACCGACGTCCGCTCGGCGCTCGAGAAGGCCCGCGACGCCGCCGGCATCGGCCCGGAGCTCGCGGTCGGGGTGCTCCCCGCGCTCGTCATCGTCAGCGAGACCGCGACGGGCGCCGCGACGATCGTGAACGCCGAGGGCGTCGAGCTCTCCTTCCGCCAGGCCGCCCGGGCGAACCGGCTCGTGCTCGGGCTCGAGGGCGGGTCGATCGCCCTCGCCGAGATCCCCGCGCGGGTCCGTGCGATCCGTGCTGGCACCCGCCCGCCGGCAGCGCTGCCGTGGATCGCGGGGAACGCGCTGACCGCAGCGGGCCTGGCGGTGGTGTTCCGCTGCCCGTGGTGGGCGATCCTGGTGGTCCTGGGTGTCGGCGCGGTCGTCGGGGTGATCGGACTGCTGCTCCGCCGCTCCCGCGAGGCCGTGGCCGTCGTGCCGTTCCTCGCGGCCTTCGTCTCGACGACGGTCGTCGGGCTGGTGGCCGCCGGCACCGGGTTCGACCACGTCCCGCTCTTCGCCGTCTGCGCACCCGTCGCCGTGTTCGTGCCGGGGGCGCTCATCACGAACGCGCTCCTCGAGCTCACGGCGGCCGACATCGTCACCGGCTCCGCGCGGCTCATGCAGGGGCTCATCATCCTGGGCTTCATGGCGGCCGGGATCGCCGCCGGCAGCGCCTTCACCGGGCTGCACGTCGACCCGACCTCCGCGGCCCTCGTCGGCGAGGTCGCCGGCGTCGGCACGGACCTCGCCGGGTGGGAGTCCGTGCCGCCCTACTGGCTGTCCTGGGTGGCGGTGGTGGTGCTCGCCGTCGGCATCGGCCTGGTGTTCGGCGCCGGCTGGAAGCTGACGGCGGCGTCGATCATCGTGATGGTCCTGGCGTACGCGCTGGTGTCCGGGCTCGCGCCGCTGGTCGGGAGCGTCGTGGCGACGGGCATCGCGGCGGCCGTGCTGTTCGTCGCGACGCGGGGGCTCGAGCGGCTGGTACCGGTGATCCCCGCGACGGTGTCGTTCCTGCCGGCGTTCCTGCTGCTCGTCCCGGGCACGGTCGGCCTGGTCGCCGTGGCCACGTTCGACCCGGAGTCCATCGCCACGCCGCTCGCCACGTTCGTGAGCCTGTGCGTGGGCACGAAGATCGGCGGGCTGCTGCCTGGCCTCTTCGCCCGCCGGACCCCGACGCGGGGCGCCTAGGCAGTCGAACCGCGCGTAGGTGGTCGAATCGCGCGTAGGCAGTCGGAAGTTCCGACCCCCTACGCGCGATTCGACTTCCCAACGCGGGGGATGCGGGAAGGAACGCGCGTGGTGAGGGGTCCGGCAGGGGCTGCCCACTGTGGGGGAGTGGGAAGGAACCCGCGGCTCAGGGCTCGATGAAAGCGGACCGGGTCTCGGCGGCGGTGGCCTTCGCCAGGTAGTGCACCTTCTTGCCCGTCGCGTTGTACGGCAGCTCGGTGACGAACCGGTACCGCCGCGGCCGCTTGTACCGCGCGAGCCCCTGGTGGCTGCCGGCCCACGCCTCGAGTTCGGTCGCCGCGGCCACGTCGTCGGCGGGCAGCCCCTGCTCCGCGCGGATCACGAACGCCACGACGACCTCGCCCCAGCGGTCGTCCGGCACCCCGACGACGACGGAGTCCGCGACGCCCGGGTGCTCCTGCAGCACGGCCTCGACCTGCACGGGGTGCACGTTCTCGCCGCCGGAGATGATCATGTCGTCCTTGCGTCCGACGATGGTGACCCGCTCGTGCTCGTCCCACGTCGCGAGGTCGCCCGGGTAGAACCAGCCGTTCGCGAACTTCTCCGCCTCGAGCCCCGGGTTCCGGTACGAGTAGCCGGACTTCACCGTGCGCACGGCGAACTCGCCGATCTCGCTGCCGTCCTTCGGCACCGTGTCGCTCGGGTCCGCGAGCTTGTCGGAGTAGACCCGGACCACCGCGACGTCGTCGTCGGTCGAGGCCCGACCGGTCGACCCGGCACCGTCCGGGAAGTCCTCCGGCCGCAGGAACGTGTTCCAGAACGTCTCGGTCGTGCCGTACCCGTTGAAGATCCGCGGCGAGAGCAGCTCCTGGTAGCGGAGGGCCGCGGCACGGTCGAGCGGGGCGCCCATCGTGACGATCCCGCTGAGCGAGGACAGGTCGCGCGGTCGGCGCTCCTGCGCGTTGGCGAGCTGCACCAGGTTCGGCGGCGCCCCGATCAGGAACGTCAGCCGCTCCGACTCGACCAGGTCGAGCACCCGGTCCGCGTCGAAGTGCCGGAGCGTGGTGAGTTCGGCCCCGACGTAGAACACCGGGTTCGGACCGCCCGAGTAGAGGCCGCCGCGGTGGAACAGCGGCGACATGTTGAGCGTCTTGTCGAACGGGCTGAGCGGGAAGTGCATGATCACGTCGTGCGCGCTGAGCACCTCGACGAGGCTCGGCAGCGGGACCGGCTTCGGCCGCCCCGTGGTGCCGGACGTGTAGAGCCGGGTGGTCTCGTCGTACGTGGACCGCGGCTCGGTGGCGGCGAGCTCGTCGGCGGTGACGGGGTCGGCGGTGACGAGCGTCGAGAACGGGACGTCGTCGGCCGGGGCGTCGACGGCCTCGCCGACCACGACGACGTGCGCCGGCCGGTGCGAGGCCGAGACGCGGGCAGCTGCCACGTCCTCCGCGCGGGCCGTGTCGTACACGAGCACGACCGGAGCGGAGTCGTCGACGATGAACGCGACCTCGTCGGGTGCGAGCCGGAAGTTCGTCGGCGAGAACACCGCGCCGATGCGATGGCAGGCCAGGTAGAGCATCGCGAACTCGGGCGAGTTGAACAGCTCGACCATCACGACCGATCCGCGCTCGACCCCGTGCCGCACGAGCCAGCCGCCGATCCGGTCGACGGCGTCCTCGAGCTCGGCGTACGTCCACGACCGGTCGGACTCCGGGTCCCGGAGCGCCGGCCGCCCGGCGAAGCGGTGCGTGTTCCGCGCGAACCCGTTCGCGTAGGTGTAGCTGCCCTCGAAGACCTCGCGGAAGCGGGTCGGGTCGTAGTCGGATCGGGTCTCGGTCATCGTCGCTCCCTGGCTCGTCCGGTGCTGCCGTCGCACCGCTCGTCAGCGTATCCGCGCGCCGATCCGGGTGTCGCGCGCCGCGCTCGCGGACCCGCCCCGGGACGGACGCCGGCGGGACGGCGGAGGTGGGTCGAGCCTCCAGGCCGGTGCGGTCCGGCAGTCTGCCGGACCCGCACCCGGACGGGAGGCCCGGCTCGGCTCAGGCGCGCGCGTCCGGTTCCAGCACGCGGACCCACACCCACGTGGCGGCCGCGACCGCGACGCACGCGCAGGCGACGACCGCCATCACGACCGGGGAGACGTGCGTGCCGGCGGAACCCGAGTACACGGCCGCGCCGAGCGCGACGCCGACGGCGGCGATCGACGCGTACCGGGCACGGGAGTGCGCCCACAGTGCGCCGCCCGCCGAGCCGGTGAGGGGGAGCAGGGTGACCACGAGCGAGCCGAGCCCGCCGACGCAGAGCGTGATCGCGAACTCCGACACGAGCGAGACCCAGAAGCCCGAGCCCGGCGTCAGGCTGTGCAGGACCCATCCGGCGGCGGCGAGGACCAGGAGCGCGGCGGAACGCCAGGTCGCACTCCGTGCGCAGGCGGCGACCCCGGCGCCGAGCCGCATCGCCCCGGTGTCCACGTCGGTGCGCCCGACCGGGACGAGCAGCACCCCGACCACGAGGGCGGGGGAGAGGTCGGCCGTGCGGGTCACCGCGCAGCCGACGAGCGCGGCGAGCACGAGCCACGGGGAGACCCGGTAGCCGACCGTGTGCCGATCGGTGCCGGCCGCCCACCGGGTCGCCAGGACGACCGCGGCCGCGAGGACCGCGGTGCCGAGCAGGACGGCGATGGCGAGGCGGACGTAGCGGGCCTCGAGCTCGACGCCGACGCCGAGCAGGGCCAGCACGGTCGCGAGCACCACCGCGATCCCGACCGAGACCCAGCCGGGCAGGGTGTCGTCCCCGCGGCGGCGCTCGGCGCGGGGGCGGTTCCGGCCGGTGAACGAGGCGAGGCGCAGGGGCACACGGCCACGGAGGGACCGGACGACGAGCCGGAGGGGCCCCGCGACGAGGAGCAGGAACGCGGCGGCGACGGCGGCCGCGACGAGGAGTGTGCGCCAGGAGAAGGAGGACTGGATCGTGGGGACCGTCTGGTCGAACGTCGTCGCGACGGACCAGTCGCCGGCCGGGCCGGACCAGTCGACGCCGTGGCCGGGGCCGCCGGTCGTGCCGGGGGCCGCGCCGGCACCCGTGCTGCCGGCACCGGATCCCGGTCCGGTGCCCTCGCCGGTGCCGCCCGCGCCACCGCCCGTGCCGCCGCCCGGAGTGGTGCCGCCGGTACCGCCGGTGCCCGGCGTGCCGTGCCCGGTGCCGGTGCCACCCGGGGTCGTCGCACCGGGGGTCGTCGCGCCGCCGCTCGGCGACCCCGGTGTGCTGCCGGCCGCACCGGCGACGCGGACCACGACGGCGGTCGAGGACGCCGAGTGGTTGCCGGCGGCGTCGTGCTGCAGGGCCGTGACCGAACGTGCGCCGGCCGTGAGCGGGACGCCCCTGGTGGAGCAGGACCACGAGCCGTCGGCGCCGACCGTCGTGCCGCACACCGGCGCTCGGTCGACGTAGACCGTGAGCTCGGCCGCGGGCTCGCCGGTGCCGCGCACCGTGAACTGGCCGTCCGCGATGCGCTGTCCGGAGCGGGGTGCGCTGATCCGGGGCGCAGCGGGCGGTGTCCGGTCGAAGGTGACGGACGCCGGTGCGGACGCGGCGCTCCGGAGGTCGGAGCGGTAGCCCTTCGCGGTGCTGCCCGTCTGGGTGGCCGTCATGGTGACCGTGCCGCTCGGGTGCGGGGCGGCGCCGGTCGACCACGACACGACCCACCGGCCGTCGGACCCGACCGTCGCCGTGCGGACCGCCGACGAGCCGGAGACCGACACGGTGACCGTCGTCCCGGCGTCACCGCTGCCGACCACGGTGCCCGTCGTGGGTTCCCGCGTGGTGATCGTGGGCGGGACGACGACGTCGGCGGCGGGGGCGTCGGCGGTGTGCCGCGACGGGTCGGAGACGTCCTGGACGGTGAAGACCTGCTGGGGCCCGGTGTGGACCGTGCCGGTGCAGGACCACGTGCCGGCCGCGCTCGTCATCGCCGTGCAGACCGAGGAGCTCGCCACCCCCGGGTCCATCACGCGCACCCGGTGCCCGGGGGTCGCGGTGCCGTGGAAGCGCCCGGTGGCACTCGTGACGTCGCCGGGATCGGCGATCGTCGGGTCGACGGGCGGGCGGCCGGTCGGTGGGGTGGTCGGTGTCGAGGTGGGGGCGCTCGACGGTGTCCCGGCGCCCGGCCGCGTGAGTGACTGCTGGTTCCGGTCGGACTGGTCGGCGGTCGGGGCGTCCGGCTGGGCCGGGTCGGACTGCAGCGCCTGGTCTGCCTGCGAGCTCGTGCTCGTCGTGCTCGTGTTGGTCGTCGTCGTGCTCGTTGTGCTCGTCGTGGCGGCGGCTGCGGGAGCCACGCTCACGGCGAGCAACGCCGCCGCGAGGGCTGCCGTCAGGCCCGCGACCACGGTCGTCCGGGCTCGACGAACGGGGCCGTCGCCCCCGACTGCCCTGGTGTCCACGTCGTCCCCGTGCGTGTTCATGCCCCTCCATCCCACGCGACGACGGCCGATCGGTCAATACACCCAACGGATGATCCGCGGGAACCGGCTCGTGTCCGGACGCCGGGTGTGTGTGCCTGGGGAATCGCCCGTGAACCGTCGCTCGCGTGGGGGACGTCCACGGAGCGTCGTTAGAATCGTCGATGGCCTGACCTGGCCGAACCCGACCCGACGAGGAGCACTCCCGCATGGACACCGGACTCATCACGACCCTGATCGTCGTCGGCGTGGTGGTCGTGGTCCTCGTGATCGTCGGGATCTACCTCTGGGTCACGTACAACTCGCTCGTCACGCTGAAGGTCCGCGTCGACGAGGCGTGGAGCGACATCTCGGTGCAGCTGAAGCGCCGCGCCGACCTGATCCCCACGATCGTGGACACGGTGAAGGGGTACGCCACCCACGAGAAGGCCGTCTTCACCGACGTCACGAAGGCCAGGGCCGAGACGCTCAGCGCCGGGGACGCCGACGCCGCCTCCGCTGCCGAGGGGCACATGCAGAAGGCGCTCAAGAGTGTGTTCGCCGTCGCCGAGGGGTACCCGCAGCTCCAGTCGAGCCAGAACTTCCTGCAGCTGCAGACCCAGCTCGTCGACACCGAGGACAAGATCCAGTCGGCCCGACGCTTCTACAACGGGGGCGTCCGAGAGCTCAACACGAAGATCAAGGTCTTCCCCAACTCCTCCTTCGCGAAGCGCCGCGGGTTCAGCGAGGCCTCCTTCTTCGAGACCGCCGAGCCCTCGGCCATCGCCGAACCGCCGCGCGTCCAGTTCTGACCTCCCCCTCCGGAAGCCGCTGATGTACAGCGCGATCGCGCGGAACAAGCGCAACACCGTCGTCATCGTCCTGGTGTTCCTGGTCATCATCGGCGCGCTCGGGTTCCTCGGCGGGTACCTGGCGGGCAACGTCTCGATCGGCGTGATCGTGCTCGTCGTCGCCCTCGGGTACGCCGTGCTGCAGTACTTCACCGCCGCCCGGCAGGCCACGGCGATCGCGGGTGGCATCGAGATCGACCAGCAGTCCGAACCGCGGCTCTGGCGGACCGTCGAGAACCTGGCGATCGCCACCGGCATGCCGATGCCGCGCGTGTTCGTGATCCGCGACCCGTCACCGAACGCCTTCGCGACCGGCCGTGACCCGGAGCACGCCGTCGTCGCCGCCACGACCGGGCTGCTCGAGATCATGGACGACCAGGAACTCGAGGGTGTGATGGCCCACGAGCTCGGTCACGTCCGGAACTACGACATCCGGGTGTCCACGATGGTCTTCGGGCTGGTGGTGGCGGTGGGGCTCATCGCGGACGTGCTCCTGCGCATCTCGATCTTCAGCGGGCTGTCCGGCGGCCGGAACCGGAACAACGACAACGGCGGCGGCGCGAACCCGATCCTGCTGATCGCCGGCATCGTCGCGGTGATCGTGGCCCCGATCGCGGCGATGGGCGTGCAGGCGGCGGTGTCGCGGCAGCGCGAGTACCTGGCGGACGCCACCGGGGCGCTCACCACCCGACACCCGGAGGGACTCGCGCGGGCGCTCGAGAAGCTCGGCGCGTACGGGCGGCCGATGCAGACGCAGAACTCGTCGATGGCGCACCTGTGGATCGCGGACCCGATGAAGCCGGGTGTGATGGACCGCCTGTTCTCGACGCACCCGCCGCTGCCGGACCGGATCGCACGGCTCCGCGGGATCCAGGACCGCTTCTAGGACGTCGCTGCGGGCGCCGGGACTCCGGCATCCGCATCTGTGTTCGCGTCCGCGTCGGCGTCGCTCGGTGCGGGCGCGTCCGCGTCGTCCGCCTCGACGTGCGGCACCAGCGGGACGCCCAGCGCTCCGGCCAGCCGTGCAGCCGCCGTGCCGCGATCGGTCACCTCGACGCCGTCGAGTCCCTGCCACGCCGCCGCCCGCCGGATCGTGTCCGCGAGCCGCTCCGGGTCGAGCGTGGTGCCGGGCTCTTCCCACGCGGTCCGCACGCGGAGCACCCCGCGCTGCCGGTCGCTCTTCAGGTCCACCCGCCCCACCAGGGCGTCGTCCTGCAGCACCGGGAGCACGTAGTAGCCGTAGACGCGCTTCGGTGCCGGCGTGTAGATCTCGATCCGGTAGTGGAAGCCGTACATCCGCTCGGCCCGCCGCCGGAACCACACGACGGGGTCGAACGGGCTCAGGACGGCGTCCGCCGAGAGCGACCGGGGCACCCGGGCGTCGGCGTGCATCCAGGCGCGGTCGCGCCATCCCTGCACCTGCACGGGGACGAGCACGCCGGCGTCCTGCAGCTCGGCGATGGCCGTGCCGGTGTCGTCGGAGCGGAGGCGGTAGTAGTCGGCGATGTCCGCGCGGGTGCCGACGCCGAGGGCGCGGGACGCCCGGGCGACGAGTTCCCGGAGGGCGTCCGGGCGCGCGGGCGCGCTGTCGAGGAACCCGGCGGGCAGGACCTGGTCCGGGAGTGCGTACACGCGCTCGAACCCGGAACGGCCAGCGCTCACGGCTTCGCCCCACCGGAACATCTGCTCGAGCCCGAGCTTCACGTCGCTCCAGCCCCACCAGGGACCGCGGCGGACGTTCGACTCGTGCTCGACCGCGCTCGCCGGCATCGGACCCTCGGCGCGGAGCAGCGCGTGCAGCTCACGCCGGACCGTCTCGGTGCGGGTGACCCCGTCGATGCGGGTGGGACCGGCGTCACGAACCCGGAAGGCGTCCATCTTCCAGCGGAACAGCGGGAGGTCGTCGCGCGGGATGAACGCGGCCTCGTGCGCCCAGTACTCCAGGTGCGAGCTGCGCTTGCCGAGCGTCAGGCGGTCGAGGGCCTGCCGGTCGTAGGCGCCGAGCCGGGCGAACAGCGGGAGGTAGTGGCTGCGGTCGAAGACGTTGACCGAGTCGATCTGCAGCAGCCCGAGCCGTGCGATCCCGGCGCTGACGGCGCGGGTCGGGACGGTGTCGAGCGGCGGTCGGCCGAACCCCTGCGCGGCCAGAGCGACACGGCGGGCCTCGGCGGCGGAGAGCGTGGTCCTGGGCACACATCGACACTACTGAGGGCCACCGACGTGCGACGCGCTGGTCATATGCCGCATCTGGAACACGTTGCGCCGTGCACGGATACACTCCAGCCATGGCATGGGGAAAGAAGACGGTCACCGAACCCGTGGTCGTGGAGCGCAAGTCGCACCCCGACCCCGTCGTCGAGGACTCGGTGCCCACCGGGATCCGGATCGCCGGCGCGTGGTCCTGGCGGGTGCTGGTCGTCGTCGGCGTGATCGCCCTCTTCATCTGGCTGATGACGATCTTCAGCGAGATCCTGATCCCGTTCCTCGTCGGCATCGTCGTCTCGGCGCTCCTGGTGCCGATCTCGAACTGGATGCAGCGGCACCACGTCCCGAAGTGGCTCGCGATCGTGATCAGCCTGCTCGGCGGGCTCGCGGCCATCGGCGCACTGCTCTGGCTCGTCGTCGACCAGGTCATCGCGTCGTACCCGTCGCTGCGTGACCGCACGGTGTCGCAGTACGCCAACGTCCGCGACCTCGTCCTGAACTCCGGCCTCGGCATCACCCAGAGCGACGTCAACGGCTGGCTCGACGACGGCACGAAGTGGCTGCAGGACAACTCGGCGTCGATCCTGTCCGGCGTCGCGAGCGCCGGCTCGGGTGCGACCCACGCGTTCGAGGCGCTGTTCATCATCCTGTTCACCACGATCTTCCTGCTCATCGACGGCAAGAACGTCTGGCGCTGGACCGTCCGGCTCTTCCCGAAGAAGGCCCGTGCCGCGGTCGACGGGGCCGGCGTCGCCGGGTGGATCACCCTGACCAGCTTCATCCGCGTGCAGATCTTCGTCGCGTTCGTCGACGCGGTCGGCATCGGCCTCGGTGCGTTCATCGTCGGCCTGTTCTTCGGCGGCATGCCGCTCGTCATCCCCATCGCCGCGTTCGTCTTCCTCGGCGCCTTCATCCCGGTCGTCGGTGCGATCGTCACCGGCTTCCTGGCCGTCTTCGTCGCGCTCATCTTCAACGGCCCGATCGCCGCCGTCCTGGTGCTCGCGGTCGTGCTGCTCGTCCAGCAGATCGAGGGACACATCCTGCAGCCGCTCGTGATGGGCAACGCGGTCAAGGTGCACCCCCTCGCGGTGGTGCTCGGCGTCACCGCGGCGTCCGGTCTCGCGGGCATCGCCGGGGCGTTCTTCGCGGTGCCGCTCATCGCCACCCTGAACGCCATGGTCACCACGATCGCGAGCGGCCGCTGGCGCCGACTCGACTCGGACCACGTGCTCGAGGCGACCCCGAAGCGCGGACAGCACGGGCAGCTGCAGCTGATGCGGCGACGCCGGCACACCACGCGCGACGACGTCCCGGCGCCCGGCAGCGACAAGGAACCGGCCGCCGCTGAGGGAACCGCCAGCACCAACTGACGTCACGGGTTCGTCAGGACGGGCCGGACCGACGATGATGGGACCGTGACCGACACCACTGCGCCGACGATCCCCACCATCGACGACATCGAGCGGGCGCGCGTGACGATCGCGGGCGTGGCACGCGTCACCCCGATGGAGACCTCGCAGTTCCTCGCCGAGGTGCTCGGGTCGCCGGTGCACCTGAAGTGCGAGAACCTGCAGCGCACCGGCGCGTACAAGGTCCGTGGCGCCTACAACCGGCTCGCCGCGCTGACCTCCGAGCAGCGCGCGAAGGGCGTCGTGGCCGCGAGCGCCGGGAACCACGCGCAGGGCGTCGCACTGGCCGCCCGTGAGCTCGGCATCCCGGCGACGATCTTCACGCCGGTGGGCGTCGCGCTGCCGAAGCTGCAGGCCACCCGGCACTACGGCGCCGAGGTCGTCCTGCGCGGCCACTCCGTCGAAGAGGCCCTGTCGGCCGCCAAGGACTTCGCCGCCCGGACCGGCGCGGTGTTCATCCCGCCCTTCGACCACCCCGACGTGATCGCCGGGCAGGGCACGCTCGGCCTGGAGATCGTCGACCAGGTCCCCGACGTGGACACCGTCGTCGTCCCGATCGGCGGGGGCGGCGTGATCTCCGGCATCGCGATCGCCGTGAAGGGCCTGGCCGAGCGCCTCGGCCGACCGATCCGCGTGATCGGTGTGCAGGCCGAGAACGCCGCCTCGTACCCGGACTCGCTCGACGCCGGCGAGCCCGTGACCATCACGACGAGCCCGACCATCGCCGACGGCATCGCCGTCGCGCGTCCGGGGGAGCTGAACTTCCCGATCATCCGCGACCTGGTCGACGAGATCGTCACGGTGTCGGACGACGACGTCGCCCGCGCCCTGCTGGTGCTCCTCGAGCGCGCCAAGCTCGTGGTCGAGGCCGCCGGTGCCGTGGGCGTCGCGGCGATCATGGCCGGCGCCGTCCACGACACCGGGCGCACGGTGGTGCTCCTCAGCGGCGGCAACATCGACCCGCTCATGATGGAGCGGGTGATCACGCGCGGCCTCGTCGCCGCCTCGCGCTACATCGGCATCCGGATCATGCTGCCGGACCGCCCTGGGCAGCTCGCCCGGGTGTCGCAGGTCATCTCCGACGCCGGCGCGAACGTGGTCGAGGTCCTGCACACCCGCCACGGGCAGGGGCTCGTGATCAGCGAGGTCGCCCTGGACCTCTCGATCGAGGCCCGCGGCCCGGAGCACGCCGAAGAGGTCATCCAGCGGCTCCACGAGGCCGGGTTCCGCCCCGAGCAGCTCCTGCACTGAGCCACGGCCGCCCCGGTCGCCACGGCCGCCCCGGCTGCCGGAGCGGTGTCGGCCGTCAGGACGGCGCTCGGGATCGCCCGCGTGCCGTGAGGATCCCGTCAGCGCCGGGTGCACCGCCGCGCGGTCGACCGAAGCTGTCGGCATGACCCTCACCGCGATCCTGCCGTCGCTCCGACGCACCCTGCCCGATCCGATCGACGCCACGTGCTGGCCCGTCCACACCGAGCCCACGCCGACCGACGTCCGCGTGAGCGCGGTCTCGATGGCACGGCTGGCTGACGTCGCCGGGACCCCGTGCGTGCACACCGCCGAGGAGGCCCCGCCCCGCTTCCGACCGCGGGACTGGACGCCGCGCGGGATGAGCGTCACCGTGGCGGCCGTCACCGGCGTCGCGTGGGTCGACGGTGCCCTGCTGGTCGGGCTGGACGCGGTCGTCCCGGACTGTGCCGTCCTCGGCCAGGTCCGCCTGATCGGCCGCTGCAGCACCGCGGCGCCCGCCCCGGCGACGTTCACCGCGACGCCGGTCCCCACGATGCCGGTCCCCACGATGCCGGTCCCGACGATGTCGGTCCCGTCCGCGCAGGACCCGGCGGACCGCGGTACCGCCGCCCGGGTCACGACACTGCCGGCCGACGTCGCCGTCGGTGACCTGGTCTGCTTCCCCTGCCGCCGGGCGCTGACCCACCGCGACGTCGCCGCGGTCGTGACGGGTGTGTCCCGGTGACCGCCACCGTCGCTGCGGACGTCAGCCGGGCCTCCCGAGCGTGGAGCCGCGTCGTCGACGGTCCGCACCGATGGGGCCGGCTGTCGGTGCGCCCCGTGAGCCGCACCCTGTGGAGCGGGCGGACCCTGGTGGTGTTCGCCCCGGGCGCGGACCGGCGGGAGCGGACGCTCCTGCGTGCCCGGCACGGGTGGGGGACCGCCGGCGCGGTCCTGGCCCTGGTGGTGATGGCGGGAACGTCCGTCGCCACCGGCACGGTGACCATGCCCGGGCTGGCGGTCGGACTGCTGGTCTACGGTGCCGGGTTCGCGGTGCTCGGCACGGCGACCCGACGGCTCCGTCGGACGGTCCGGACGCTGACCGTGACGACGTTCCACGGCAACGCCCGGCCGGAGGTGCACGGCGACGTCCGACTGCTGTCGCTCGCGCTCGACACCCTGACGGTGACGGAGGCCGCGCTGCGCGACGGTCGGATCACGCCCCTGGAGTTCGAACTGGTGTGGGGCGACGTCTGGTGCTCGCTACCGCCCTACGGCTCGTAACGCTCGACCTTCGTCACCTCGACGGTGATCTCCTTGCCGTTCGGTGCCGTGTACGTCGCCGTGTCCCCGGCGCGGAGGCCGACGATCGCGGCGCCGACCGGGCTGACGGGGCTGTAGACGGTGAGGTCGGAGCCCTCGGCCACGATCTCGCGGCTGCCGACCAGGAACGTCGACGGGTCGCCGGCGATGGTCGCGGTGACGACGGTGCCCGGCTCCACGGTGCCGTCGAACTCGGCCTCGCTGACGGTGGCGTGCTTGAGCAGCTCGGTGAGGACGCGGATGCGCGCCTCGATCTTGCCCTGCTCGTCCTTCGCGGCGTGGTAGCCGCCGTTCTCCTTGAGGTCGCCCTCTTCGCGCGCGGCCTCGATGCGGCGGGCGATCTCGGCACGGCCCTCGCCGCTCAGTTCTTCGAGCTCGGCGGTGAGGCGGTCGTGGGCCTCTTGCGTGAGCCAGATGGCCTGCGTGTCGTTGCTCATGGAAGTCATCCCTTCGGCCATGAAAGAACGAGACCGACCGGAGCGGTCGGTCTCGTCAGGCGAATCACGGCAGTCTAGGGAACCCAGCAGGTGTGGATCAAGCCGGTCACGCCGCGTGTCGTGGTGTTCACCTCGGTGGTGATGGACCGGGTGCGCTCGGTCACGGCGGGCAGCGAGACGACCTTCCAGCCGACGATCGTGTACGACTTGTCGAGCACCTGCACGGCGCACTTCATGTCGGTGCCCGGGTCGACGGACACCTGCGAGTGCACGACCGCTCGATGCGCCGAGAGGATCTCGTAGCCGACGTCGTCGCTGTCCAGGCCGTGCGAGGTCTGTCCGGGGCCCGCCCAGATCACCCACGCGCCGAACACGACCACGATCGCGGCGGCCGCGGCGATCGCGATCGTGCGGGTCCGGCGGGTACGTCCGGCGGTCCGCCCGTAGCGGTCGTCCAGGACGGCTGCGGTGGTTCGTGTGGAGGTCGGGTTGTGCTGTTCGGACAGTTCGGGGCTCCCGGGGTGATTATCCTGATCCCAGGGTAGTTCACGGTCTCCGTGCATCACCCGCGTCCCCGATCGACCACCGTGAGGATCCCCGTGCCACACCGTCTGATGGCCGTCCACGCCCATCCCGACGACGAGTCGAGCAAGGGAGCGGCCACCGCGGCGAAGTACGCGGCCGAGGGCGACGACGTCCTGGTCGTGTCCTGCACCGGCGGGGAGGCCGGCGACATCCTCAACGAGCAGCTCGGCGAGCCCGCGACCAGCCGCGCGCACCGCGACATGGCGGGCTTCCGCCGCGGGGAGATGGCGGCGGCGCAGGCGGCGCTCGGCATCGACCACGTCTGGCTCGGCTACCACGACTCCGGGCTGCCCGACGCCGAGAAGGGCGAGACGGTGCGACCCGGCACGTTCTCCACCGTGCCGCTCGAGTACTCGACCGAGGCGCTCGTCCGCGTGATCCGCCGGTTCCGCCCGCACGTGCTCGTCACGTACGACGAGAACGGCGGCTACCCGCACCCGGACCACATCCGCACGCACGAGGTCTCGATGGCCGCCTGGCGCGACGCCGCCGACCCGACGAAGTACCCGGACGCCGGGGAACCCTGGTCGATCTCGAAGCTCTACTACGAGCGCACCATGAACCCGCGGCGCTTCACCGCCTTCTACGAGGCCCTCAAGGAACGCGACCCGGACAGCCCCCTGGTGCCGCAGCTCGGCGAGTGGGTGGAGCGCTTCGCGGACCGCCCGGACCTCGCGACGACGCACGTGGACGTGCACGAGTACTTCGACGCCCGCGACGCCGCGCTCCGCGCGCACGCGTCCCAGGTGCCGCCCGACAGCCCCTTCTTCTACTGGCCGAACGACCTCCTCGCGACGGTGTGGCCGACCGAGGACTACCAGCTGGTGGAGGCACGCGTGCCCACCGACCTGCCGGAGTCCGACCTCTTCGCGGGGATCCCACCGGAACAGGACAGCAACGCGTGAGCACCATCGCGGCAGTACTCGCCGCCACCCCGAGCCCCAGCCCCACCTCGGCCGTCCCGGACGTGGACGTCACACCGGGCGTCGTCGGGTTCATCGCGATCGCACTCGTCGCCGTCGTCACGATCCTGCTCGTGGTCGACATGACCCGCCGCATCCGGCGGACGCGCTACCGCGCCGAGATCCGGGAGCGCCTCGAGGCCGAGGCACTGGGCGAGACCCCGCCCGTCGACGAGCCCGGCCGGGCCGACGTCGGCGACGACACCGAACGCGGGTAGTCGGGCGCGGGGCGAGTCGCGTGCGGTGTTGAGTCGCGCGGGTTGTGGATTCGCGCGGAGGCAGTTGCATCGCGCGCGGGTTGTGGACTCGCGCGGATGCAGTTGGATCGCGCGTGGTCGGTCGGAACTCCCGACCGACCACGCGCGATTCCACATCCCATCGCGGGGGTGATGGGAAGGATCGCGCGTGGTCAGCGCACCGGGTGCAGCGCCACCAGGAGGATGCCCGCCCACTGCGCTGCGAACGCGGCGACGGTGAGCGCGTGGAAGACCTCGTGGAAGCCGAAGAACGTCGGCGACGGGTTCGGCCGCTTGAAGCCGTATACCAGCGCGCCGACGACGTACGCCAGGCCACCGGACAGCACGAGGACGGTCATCGGGACGCTCGCGGCGAAGAGCTGCGGCAGGATCCCGAGCGCCGCGCAACCGAGCGCCAGGTACAGCGGCACGTAGAGCCACCGGGGTGCGCCGATCCAGAACACCCGGAACGCGATGCCGAGCAGCGCGCCGCCCCACATCACCCAGAGCACCACGAGCATGAGCGTGTGCGGCAGGGCGCACACCGCGACGGGCGTGTACGTGCCCGCGATGAGCAGGAAGATGTTCGTGTGGTCGATGCGCTTCAGGACGCGCTTGACGACCGGCCCCCACGGGAAGCGGTGGTACGTCGCGGAGACCCCGAACATGATGAGCGACGTCGCCATGAACACCGCCGTGCCGGCCTTGGCAGCGGGTGACGCGGCCAGGGTGACCAGGACGATCCCCATCGCGACGGCGAACGGGAACGTGCCGAGGTGGATCCACCCGCGCCAGGCCGGGCGCTCGTCGACGGCGGTCGCCGCCTCTTCCGTGAACGGGACGTGGGGGAGGGTTCCGGTGTCCAGGTCCTGCTGCATGCTCCGACGATACGGAGGACCGGCAGACCGACGGCTGGGAGTCCGCACCGAGGTCCCGTGCACTACGCTCGTCGCGTGACGGGCAAGCTGGGCTGGGCGGGACGCGGGATCCTCTACCGCGCGTACCAGCAGCGCATCCGCCGCCAGATCGAGGACGCACCGAAGCCGAAGCACGTCGCGATGATCGTCGACGGGAACCGCCGCTGGGCGAAGCAGCTCGGCCTCGAGACCGCGGCGCACGGACACCGGGCCGGCGCGGCGAAGATCCCCGAGTTCCTGTCCTGGTGCGACGACCTCGGCGTCCAGGTCGTGACGCTCTACCTGCTGTCCGCGGACAACCTCAAGGGCCGCGGCGGGGACGAGCTCGAACAGCTCATCGGCATCATCGCCGCGCTGGCCGACCGGCTCTCGCACCACCGGTCGTGGCGGGTGCAGCACGTCGGGTCGAACGACGGGCTGCCCGACGAGCTCGTCACCGCGCTGTCCGACGCCGAGGCGCGCAGTGCGGGCCACACCGGGCTGCACATCAACCTGGCGGTCGGGTACGGCGGACGGCGGGAGATCGCCGACGCCATGCGGAGCATCGTGCGGGCGCACGGCGAGGGCGGCGGCACGCTCGACACCCTCGCCGAGGTGCTGACGCCGGAGCTCATCGGCGACCACCTCTACACGCAGGGGCAGCCGGACCCGGACCTGATGATCCGGACCTCCGGCGAGCAGCGGCTGTCCGACTTCATGCTGTGGCAGAGCGCGCACAGCGAGTTCTACTTCGTCGAGGCGTTCTACCCGGACCTGCGCGAGGTCGACTTCCTGCGCGCGGTCCGCGACTTCGGACTGCGGTCGCGCCGGTTCGGCGGCTGAGCACCGTTCCGCGGCAGGGGCCCGGTTCGGCGGCCCGGTCGGGTCCCAGTACACTCTCAGGGTTCTGCTTCTGTGAAAGGTGCACCACTGTGATCGAGATCGACGAGTACGTCGCGGGCTTCGCCGAGGAACCCGGCTACCTCGACCACGCCGCGTTCGGCCCCGTGCAGACCGCGGTGCTCGAGGAGCAGCGCGTGCTCGGCACCATCCAGGAGCACATGCGCTTCGGCGCCATGGAGACGCTCGACGAGCAGGACGCCCGGGTCCGAGCCGTGGCCGCACGCCTGGTCGGACGCCGTGCGGACCAGGTCGTGTCGCAGACCGCGACCACCCCCGGCCTGCTGCACACCGCGTTCGGGCTCACCGGTGGCGTGCTCGTCGCCGCCGACGAGTACCCGTCGATGCCGCTCGCGCTCGCCAGCGCCGCGTCCGCGACCGGCGGCCGCGTCCGTCCCGTCGTCATCGAGTCCGGTGCCGGCTGGGTGACCCCGTCCCTGGTGGAGTCCTGGCTGGCCGCCACCCCGGCCTCGCCGGAGGACGCCATCACGGCCGTCGCGGTGTCCCTGGTCGACTGGCGCACCGGGTACCTCGCCGACCTCGCCGCCCTCCGCGAGGTGATCGGCGACCGGTTGCTCATCGTCGACGCGATCCAGGGCTTCGGCGTGGTCGACGCCCCGTACGAGCTCGCGGACGTCGTCGCCACCGGCGGGCAGAAGTGGCTGCACGCCGGGTGGGGCACGGGCTTCACCGCGTTCAGTGACCGCGCCCTGGAGCGCCTGCAGCCGGCGCTCTCCGGGCCGCACGGCACCACCGGCTGGCCCGTCGACGTGCCCTCGGTGCGCCCGGGTGCCGCCGGCTTCACGATGACGCGGATCGACCCCGTGGCCCAGGCGCGGCTCGCGGTCTCGCTCGAGCGCCTCACGGCCGTGGGGGTCGCGGCGGTGCAGGAGCGCGTCGCGGACCGCGTCGAGCGGGTCTTCGCGATCGCGGACGAGTTCGGGCTCGAGGTCGAGTCCAGCCGCGACCCGGCCGAGCGTGCCGGGATCGTGGTGCTCCGGCCGGCCGAGGGACGCCTGACCGCCCTGACCGCCGCGATGCACAACCACGGTGTCACGGCGAGCACCCGGCTCGGAACGGTCCGCGTGTCGGTGTTCGCGTCGACGACGGACGAGACGCTCGACATGTTCCGGGACGCCTGCATCTCCTACGCCACGTCCTTCTGAGGGACCCCGTACCGCACCGGACGAGGCGGACGTGCGCCGAGCCTCCCGGCCGCACCGCGCGCTCAGGTGGCGTTCACGCGAACGTAACCGAGCGATCCGCGTGTCGCTGGCGTCGTGTCGGTGGGCCGTCGTAGCTTTGCCGCATCGGGCACCGCGCCCGATCGAAGCGGCCACAGATGGTGCTTCGGGACCCGCTCCGTGGCCGTGTCGAGGACAAGGACCGGGTCGATCGCGGCCCGGGGATGGAGTGGTCGTGACCTCTCAGAACGTCTCCCACGGAACCTCGTCAGCAGCGTCGGTGTCGGCTTCGGCCGGCGCGTCGACCGTCACCGCCCAGCGCACCTACGTGCTGGACACGTCGGTGCTGCTGAGCGATCCGCGGGCCCTGTTCCGCTTCGACGAGCACGCCGTGGTGCTGCCCGTCGTGGTCGTCAGTGAACTCGAGTCCAAGCGCAACGACCCGGAGATCGGGTACTTCGCGCGGCAGGCCCTCCGCATCCTCGACGAGCTCCGTGTCGAACACGAGCGGCTCGACTTCCCGGTGGCCGTCGGCGCGGGCGGATCGCTCCGCGTCGAGCTGAACCACTCGAACCAGTCCGTCCTGCCGTCCGGGCTCCAGCTCGGCGACAACGACTCCCGCATCCTCGCGGTCGCGATGAACCTCGCGAACGACGGCCTCGACGTGGTCGTGGTCTCCAAGGACCTCCCGCTCCGGGTCAAGGCGGCCTCCGTCGGTCTCGCGGCCGAGGAGTACCGCGCCGAGCTCGCCGTCGACTCCGGCTACACGGGTATCGCCGAGCTGCAGGTGTCCGGCGAGCAGATGTCCGACCTGTACGACAAGGAGGAGATCCGTTCCACGTCGCTCGACGGCGTCCCGGTGAACACCGGCGTGGTCATCCACTCGGAGCGCGGGTCGGCCCTCGGCCGGGTGCACACCGCCGGCTCGGTGGCCCTGGTCCGCGGCGACCGCGAGGTGTTCGGTCTCCGCGGCCGCTCCGCCGAGCAGCGCCTCGCGATCGACGCGCTCCTCGACCCGGAGATCGGCATCGTGTCCCTCGGCGGCAGCGCCGGCACGGGCAAGTCGGCGCTCGCCCTGTGCGCCGGGCTCGAGGCCGTGCTCGAACGCCAGCAGCACAAGAAGATCATGGTGTTCCGCCCGCTGTACGCCGTGGGCGGCCAGGAGCTCGGCTTCCTGCCGGGGGACGCCGGCGAGAAGATGAACCCGTGGGCGCAGGCGGTCTACGACACGCTGGGCGCCCTGGTGTCCGACAACGTCCTGGACGAGGTGGTCGAGCGCGGCATGCTCGAGGTGCTGCCGCTGACGCACATCCGCGGTCGCTCCCTGCACGACGCGTTCGTGATCGTCGACGAGGCGCAGTCCCTCGAGCGCAACGTGCTGCTCACGATGCTCTCCCGCATCGGGCAGAACTCGCGGGTCGTGCTCACGCACGACGTCGCCCAGCGCGACAACCTGCGGGTGGGCCGGCACGACGGCGTCGCGTCCGTCATCGAGCGGCTCAAGGGCCACCCGCTGTTCGCCCACGTGACGCTGACGCGCTCCGAGCGCTCGGCGATCGCCGCGCTGGTGACCGAGATGCTCGACTCGCCCGACCTGGTGTAGGGCGGCGGGCGCGCGTCAGTCCGCCGCCGCCCGCCCGCGGCGGCGGCGGCCGCCCGCGGCGGCGCCTGGTGCGTGCCGGATCGGCGCAACAGAAACCGTCTCGAACCACGGACTTCCGTGGTTCGAGACGGTTTCCGTTGTGCGCCTCCAGAACGCGCTAGCGGCCGTGGGGTCACCGGACGGACGGGAGGCCCGGTGCCAGCTGGCACCGGGCCTCCCGTCCGTCTGTGGTCGCGTCAGCGGCCGGCCGCAGCCGGCCGCAGCCGTCAGCGGGCGTCGGCGCGTCAGTTCGGGTGCGTCATCGACAGGACGTCGAGGGCCTCGTCCAGCTGGGCCTCGGTGACCTCGCCGCGCTCGACGTGGCCGAGGGCCACGACGGCCTCGCGGACGGTGACGCCCTCGGCGACGGCGTACTTCGCGACCTTCGCCGCGGCCTCGTAGCCGATCACCCGGTTGAGCGGGGTCACGATCGACGGCGACGACTCCGCGAACGCGCGGGCACGCTCCAGGTTCGCCTGGAGGCCGTCGACGGTCTTGTCCGCGAGCACCCGCGAGCTGTTCGCGAGCAGGCGGATGGACTCGAGCAGTGCCGTGCCCATCACCGGGATCGCGACGTTGAGCTCGAACGCTCCGGACGCCCCGGCCCACGTGATGGTCGCGTCGTTGCCGATCACGCGCGCGGCGACCATGAGGGTGGCCTCGGGGATGACCGGGTTGACCTTGCCGGGCATGATCGACGAGCCCGGCTGCAGGTCCGGGATGTGCAGTTCGCCCAGGCCGGTGTTCGGGCCGGACCCCATCCAGCGCAGGTCGTTGTTGATCTTCGTCAGGCTCACGGCGATCACCTTGAGCGCGCCGGACGCCTCGACGAGGGCGTCACGGGCGCCCTGGGCCTCGAAGTGGTCGAGCGCCTCGGTGACGGGCAGGCCGGTGTCCTCGGCGAGCTGGGCGATGACCCGCTGCGGGAAGCCGGAGGGCGTGTTGATGCCGGTGCCGACCGCGGTGCCGCCGAGCGGGACCTCGGCGACGCGCGGGAGCGTGGCGTTCACGCGCTCGATGCCGAGGCGGATCTGCCGCGCGTACCCGCCGAACTCCTGCCCGAGGGTCACCGGGGTGGCGTCCATCAGGTGGGTGCGGCCGGACTTCACGGCGTCCGCCCACAGCGCGGCCTTGGCCTCGAGCGCCTCCGCCAGGTGCGCCAGCGACGGCACGAGGGACCGGATCAGCGCATCCGTCACGGCGACGTGCACCGAGGTCGGGAAGACGTCGTTCGAGGACTGCGAGGCGTTCACGTGGTCGTTCGGGTGCACGTCCGTGCCGCTCCGGGACGCCAGGGTCGCCAGGACCTCGTTCATGTTCATGTTCGACGACGTGCCGCTGCCGGTCTGGTACACGTCGACCGGGAACTGGTCGTGGTGCTCGCCGGCGATGATCGTGTCCGCGGCCTGCACGATGGCGTCCGCGACCGCGGGGTCGACGATGCCGAGCTGGCCGTTCACGATCGCGGCGGCGCGCTTGATGCGGGCGAGCGCGACGATCTGCGCGGACTCGAGCCCAGTGCCGGAGATCGGGAAGTTCTCCACGGCGCGCTGGGTCTGCGCTCGGTAGAGCGCGGACGCGGGCACACGGACCTCGCCCATCGTGTCGTGTTCGATCCGGTAGTCGGTCGACTCGGTCTGCGCGGTGGTGTCGGTCACGTCGTCGTGGTCCTTCCTGGGGTGACGCCGGGCGTGGTCACGCCCGGTGCGGTGTCGCCGCCGGCGGTCGGCCGGGGCAGGTCGTGGCGGGGATCAGGCGTCGCCCACGACGGTGTCGATCGACACTTCGCCCGTGGTGAGGTCGTAGGTCGCGCCGACGACCGCCAATCTACCCTCGGCGATGGCGTCGGACACGGCGCCGGAGCGCTCGAGCACGGCGCGCAGGGTCGCTTCGAGGTGCGCGGCGCCGATGGCTTCCTGGGGCAGGTCGGCGTCGGTCGCGCGGACACGCTCGACGCTCGGGGCGATCGCGTCGACCAGGACCTGCAGGTGCGGGGCCGGGACGGGCTCGCCGGAGCGGGCTGCCGCGACCGCGCCGCACTTGGTGTGTCGCAGGACCACGACGAGCGGGGTGCCGAGGGCGACGACCGCGAACTCGATCGAGCCGAGGACGACGTCGTCGACGATCTGGCCGGCGTTGCGGATCGCGAAGACGTCGCCGATGCCCGCGTCGAACACGTGCTCGAACGGCACGCGGGAGTCGGAGCAGCCGAGGACCGTGGCGAACGGGGCCTGCGAGCCGGCGAGCTCGCTGCGGCGCTCCGGGTCGATGCGGCCGGTGCGGCGCTTGTCGGCGGCGAACCGGGCGTTCCCCTCGACGAGGAGACGGAGGGCCTCGGCCGGGGTGGACGCTGCGCGATCGGTCATGTGCGGTACTGCTCCTCGGGTTCGGGTTCGGGTTCGGGTTGTGCGGGTCGGTTCAGGCGCCGAGCTGCTTCGCCACGGCCGTGGCGACGGTCCTGAAGGACTTGTCGTCGGCGGTGCCGGCGAGCACGACCGTGTTCCGGCCGAACGTCGCGACGAGCGAGTACGCCTGGTTGCCGGCGTTCTTGCCCTCGGTGCGGCGGTCGTACACGGTCCACTTCGTGCCGCCGATCGTGCGGCTGCCCGTGGCGGCGTGCTGGTCGAGCTGGTTCGCGACCCACGTCGGGTTGGCGTCGATGCCCTGCTGCAGGCCGATGTACTGGTCGTCCGGGGTGAGGAAGCCGACCGTCCAGACGTCGACGCCGTCCGCGGTCTTGTCCTTGAAGTCGGCACGGTTCGACGTGTACGAGGCCGGGAGCGTCGGCGCAGCGAGCGTCACGCCGGGGACGTCCGCCTGCGAGGCGACCTGCCGGTAGTCGACGGCGCGGTCGACCGTGCTGTCCGGGCGTGCGACCACGGCGACGAGGAAGACCACGATGCCGAGCGAGGCGATCAGCGCGAGGACGAGGTTGAACGCGGTCTGGTGCTGCCGACGGGCGCGGCGTGCGGTGTCCTTGCGCGCCCACGTCTCCTCGGGGGTCTCGGGGCGGCCGAGCTCCGCGACGATCGGCAGACCGGTCTTCGGGTCGGTCACCGGTCGGCGTCCTCTGTCGCGGCGCGGGCGGCGTCGAGTCGGGCGCGGGCACCGACGAGCCACTCCTCACAGCGGGCAGCGAGGGCCTCGCCGCGCTCCCAGAGCGACAGCGAGCGCTCGAGCGTGGCCGAGCCCTGCTCGAGCTCGGCGACGACGCGCACGAGCTCATCGCGCGCGGCCTCGTAGGTCAGGGACCGGACGTCGGACTCGGACTGCTCCTCGGATGACACCCCCTGATCCTACCGAGGGTCCACTGACGCTCCGGGTCAGCCTTCGCCGTCCGGCCCGGGGCCGTCCGACGCGAGCGTCCCGGTGGCCGTCCCGGCACCGAGGGTGACCCGCACGTCGGTGTCGCCGTCGAGCTCGGAGGCGGCCCGCACGACGGCGCCGTCGGTCGTCTGCACGATGGCGTACCCGCGACGGAGGGTGTCCCGGGGCGAGAGCGCCCGGAGCCGCCCGGTCAGGTGTCCGACGTCGGCGTGCGAGCGCTCGATGCGGCGGTCGAGCAGTTCCCGGGCACGGGAGAGGTCACGGGCGACCTCTTCCGCGCGGGTGTCCACGAGCCACGCGGTGGAGGCGAGCGCCGGCCGGGAGCGGAGCGCCGCGATCCGGTCGGCCTCGACCGAGAGCGTGTGCGAGAGCCGCAGTCCGAGCCGTGCCCTGGCCTGTCGGACGTTCGCGAGTTCCTCGGCGACGTCGGGCACCACGCGCTTGGCGGCGTCGGTCGGGGTGGAGGCCCGCAGGTCCGCGACCTCGTCGAGGATCGGGCGGTCGGCTTCGTGCCCGATCGCCGAGACGATCGGAGTCGTCGCCGCTGCGGCCGCCCGGACGAGGCCCTCGTCGCTGAAGCCGAGCAGGTTCTGGAAGTCGCCGCCGCCGCGCGCGACGATGATGACGTCGACCTCGGGGTCCGCGTCGAGCTCCTGGATCGCCGCGGTCACCTCGGTCACGGCGCGGTCGCCCTGCACCGCGGCGTGGATCGTGCGGAACTCGACCTGCGGCCAGCGGAGCTGTGCGTTCCGCTTGACGTCCTTCTCGGCGTCGGAGTCCTTGCCCGTGACCAGACCGATCCGGTGCGGCAGGAACGGCAGTCGCCGCTTGCGGGAGGCGTCGAACAGCCCTTCCTCGGCGAGGGTCCGGCGCAACCGCTCGAGCCGTTCGAGCAGGTCACCGAGCCCGACGTGCTTCATCTCGACGACCTGCATCGTCAGCGAGCCGCCCTTGACCCAGTAGTTCGGCTTGACGGCCGCGACGACGCGAGCCCCCTGCCGGAGGTCGGCGGGGACCCGGGACCGGACGCTCGACCAGATCGAGAACGACACCGTGGCGTCGACCTCGACGTCCTTGAGCTTGCCGTAGACGTTCCCGCCGGCGACGTTCCACTGGGTGATCTCACCCTCGACCCAGGCGGTCCCGAGCCGGTCGATCCAGTCGCGCATCTTCGCGCCGAGCAGCGCGACGGGCCACGGGTTGTCGGCCGTCGGGGGTCCCTGTTCGATCGCCATGTGCTCCTCCTGGTGGTGCGGTCCCATCGTGCCGGACGCCGCTGACGTGCGCCCAGCCGGTGTCGGTCCCGCTCACCTATCATCGGGGACGTGACGATCACCAACGGCCACTCGGTCCCGCTCGCGCCGCCGCGCAGTCCTGCGCCGCGCGGACGACTGCGGAACGACCCGGTCACGGGGACGAAGAAGGTCCTGCTCGCGGCTCCCCGCGGGTACTGCGCCGGCGTCGACCGCGCCGTCGTCGCGGTGGAGAAGGCGCTCGAGCAGTACGGCGAGCCGGTCTACGTCCGCAAGCAGATCGTCCACAACGTGCACGTGGTGTCGACCCTCGAACAGCGCGGCGCCGTCTTCGTCGACGACGTCGCCGAGGTCCCGCGCGGGTCGCACGTCGTGTTCAGCGCGCACGGTGTCTCGCCCGCGGTGGTCGCCGGTGCGGCCGAGCGCGACCTCCACGCCATCGACGCCACCTGCCCCCTCGTCACGAAGGTCCACCGAGAGGCCACGCGCTTCGCGAAGGCCGAGCGCACGATCATCCTCATCGGGCACACCGGCCACGAAGAGGTCGAGGGCACGATGGGCCACGCGCCCGAGCGGACGATCCTGGTGAACGGCCCCGAGGACGTCGCCGAGCTCCAGGTCGACGACCCCGACAACCTCGTGTGGCTGTCCCAGACCACGCTGAGCGTCGACGAGACGATGGAGACCGTCCGGCTCCTGCGCGAGAAGTTCCCCACGATCGAGAACCCGCCCTCGGACGACATCTGCTACGCCACCCAGAACCGCCAGGTCGCGATCAAGAAGGTCGCGCCCCAGGCCGACCTGGTGATCGTCGTCGGCTCGGCGAACTCGTCGAACAGCGTCCGTCTGGTCGAGGTCGCGCTCGAGCACGGCGCCCGGGCCGCGCACCGCGTGGACTACGCCGAGGAGATCCGGCAGGAGTGGCTCGAGGGCGTCGCGACCGTCGGCGTCACGAGCGGCGCCTCCGTCCCCGAGGAACTGGTGCACGAGGTGCTCGAACAGCTCGCCGATGCGGGCTACGGCAGCGTGGAAGAGGTCGTGACCGCCCACGAGGACCTGATGTTCTCGCTGCCCAAGGAGCTCCGCACGGACGCGGCGGGCAACCCGACGCGTGCGCTGGGCGGGCGTCGCGCATGAGCCGCGACGACTGGTCCGCGGTCCCCTCGCGCGACGCCGGCGTGGTCCCGGCGCACGGCACCGGCCTGGAGGCCACCGGCGGCTCCGCCCCGTCCGCTGCGGCTCCGTCGGGCGGTCGGGTCCAGGGCCGTCCGGCTCCCCAGTACGGCGAGTACGCCCCGGCCGGCTGGGTGAACCCGGTGCTGGCCGAGCAGGAACGTGCCGAGCGCAGTGCGGCCGCGTCGGCGCCGCGGCCGGCCGCTGCACCCGGACACCCGACCGTGACACGGGACGCGGATCGGCCCCCGGTCGCGGTGCAGCGCCTGGGCGCCTCCTCGGGCGACCTGCTCCTGACCCTGATGCTGCTCGGCCTGGGCCTGTGGTCCGTCATCGGGTACTTCCGCACCGGCGCGGTCGCCACCGCGGTCCGACGTGCGATCGAGCAGCAGTACACGACGCTCGCCGACCCCTCGGCGCTGTCGACCGCGGCGAACGTGAACCTGGTCGGCGCGATCACGATCCTGGTCCTCACGGTGTGGTGGAGCGTCGCCCGGCTCCGGGCCGGCAAGCGGTCGTCGTGGGTCCCGGTCGTCGGCGGCATCGTCGCGACGGTGTTCAGCACCGTCGTGTTCATGGTCGTGCTGTGGCACGACCCGCAGTTCGCGACGTGGTGGGCGCAGCGCAACAGCTGACCGGGCCGCTGCTCAGACGCGCAGGACCGCCCGCATCCGTGCAGCCGTCCGGTCCAGGTGGTCCGTGAACGGCGTGCCGCCCTCGTCCGACAGCCAGGTGCCGAGCGCGGTCTGGAACAGCTCGACGGTGACCCCCGCCAGGACCTCGGCCGTCAGCGCGTCCTCGCCCCGCGCCGAGAAGCCCTGTCGCACGGCCGCACGCAGGTCCGCCTGCTTCCGCAGGTCCCGCTCCCGGAGTGCCGGGTCGGCGTCGATGATCCGCCGTGCCGCCCGGACCTCGTCGCGCCGGGGTTCGAACCGGTGCTCGGCCAGGTGGTGCAGTCCGTGCAGCACGACGGCGAACGGATCGGCACCGGCGGGCGCCTCGGCGAGCATGCGCCGCGCGATGTCCGGGATCTCGTCGTCGCCGAAGAAGACCTCGCGCTTGTCGCTGAAGTGCCGGAAGAAGGTGCGCTTGGTCAGACCGGCTCGTTCGACGATGTCGGGCACGGTCGTCGCGGCGAACCCCCGCTCGTCGAAGAGCTCGAGCGCCGCGGCACGGAGTCGTTCCCGCGTATCGGGTGCCCATCTCGCCATGTACACAGCATACGACTGATGACACCAGGTGTCATGGCGGATAGAGTGACGACACCGAGTGTCATCGAACGACGGAAGGTCCCTCCATGCAGCACAACACCGCAGCCGTGCTCCGAGCACCCCGAGCGGGGCTGGTGGTCGAACCCACCCCGATGCCGGTGCCCGCGGCCGACGAGGTGGTCGTCCGGGTCCGTGCCGTCGCCGTGAACCCGGTCGACTGGGTGGTCCAGGGCACCGGGCCGGTCACCTACCGCTGGCTCCGCACCCCCGCGGTGCTCGGCTCGGACGTCGCGGGCGAGGTCACCGCGGTCGGGTCGGCCGTCACCCGCTTCACCGTGGGGGACCGGGTGTTCGGGCTCGCCACCGGGACCGACCGCGGTCGCGACCCGCAGCACGAGGGCGCGTTCCAGGAGCACACCGCCCTGCTCGAACGGCTCACCGCGCCGACACCCGACGCCCTGTCCGACGAGCAGGTGGTCGTCCTGCCGCTCGGGGCCTCGACGGCGGCGTGCGCGCTCTTCCAGCCGCAGCACCTCGGGCTGCGGATGCCCGGGCAGGACGGCGCCGACGGTGACCGTGGCGTCGTCGTGGTCTGGGGCGGCTCGACGAGTGTCGGCATGAACGCGGTCCAGCTCGCCACTGCCGCCGGGTACGACGTGGTCAGCACGGCATCGCCCCGCAACGCCGACCTGGTGCGCTCGCTCGGGGCCGACGTCGTCGTGGACCACCACGACCCCCGTGCGGTCGACCAGCTGGTGGCGGGCATCGCCGGACGACGGGTGGTCGGCGCCGTCGCGCTCGGGACCACCTCGGCCGCAGCCTGCATCCGCGTGCTGCGGCGGACCGGCGGCTCGGTGCTGGCGCTGGCGAGCACGCCCGTGTCCCTCGAGGGCCTGGCCGGACGCCGGCGCCTCTTCCCGGCGATGGTCCCGGTCTTCGGGCGGCTCGGACTCACCATGGCGGGCCTGCTGCTCCGCGCTCGACGCGCCGGCATCCGGACGGCCTTCATCTGGGGCAGCAGCCTGCGCGACGACGCCGTCGGTCCGACGCTGTGGGGCGAGGTCCTGCCGCGCGGGCTCGCGGACGGCACGCTCCGTGCCGTCCCGGAGCCGCTCGTCGTCGGCACCGGACTCGGCGCCGTGCAGGGAGCGCTCGACCGCCAGCGTGCCGGGGTTTCGGCGCAGAAGGTCGTCGTGACGCTCTGAGGCCGAGCGCCGCCGGGGCCTCAGCCGGCCAGGAAGGCGGCGACCGCGCCGTGCAGCGCCGCGAGGTCCTCGACGTGCACGAGTTCCCGCACGGAGTGCATGGAGAGCAGCCCGACGCCGATGTCGACCGTCGGGATCCCGAGTCGTGTCGCCGCGATCGGTCCGATCGTCGAGCCGCCGGGGATCGTGTTGACGTTCACGAACGGCTGGAACGCGACACCGGCTGCGTCGCACGCGGCGGCGAAGACGGCCTCGCCCTTCGCCTCGGTCATGTAGCGCTGGTTCGCGCTGATCTTGAGCAGTGGACCACCACCGGGGCGCGGCCGGTTGGTCGGGTCGTGCTTCTCCGAGTAGTTGGGGTGCACCAGGTGCCCGGCGTCGCTCGACAGCAGCCACGAGGCGCGGAACGCCCGCGCGGCCTCGGAGCGGGTCGCGCCGAGGCCCTCCTGCACGCGGCCGAGGACGTCCTCGAGGAACGGACCGCCGGCTCCGGACGGCGTCGCGGAGCCGACTTCCTCGTGGTCGAAGGCCGCGAACACCGGGACGTGCTCGCCGTCGGCCGGCGCGTCGATGATGCCCCGGAGACCGGCGTGCACGCTCGTGAGGTTGTCCATCCGCCCGGAGGCCAGGAACGATCCGTCGATACCCACCCGCGCGGGCGTCTGCGTGTCGGCGAGGAACAGGTCCCATGACACCGCGGTCTCCCCGACCCGGCCTCGCAGCCAGGCCAGGGCGTCGACACCGCCGTCGAGGGTGCCGTCCGTGCCGACCACCGGGATCGTGTGCCGCTGCCGGTCGATCTCGGTGCCCGCGTTGACGCCCCGGTCCAGGTGGATCGCGAGGTTCGGGATGCGTGCCACGGCATCGGTGTCGAGCAGCGTGACGGCGCCGTCGGCGTGCACGACCCGGCCCGCGATGCGCAGGTCGCGGTCGAACCAGGTGGACAGGATCGGGCCGCCGTAGACCTCGACGTTCAGCTGCTCCCAGCCGCCCACACGGACGACCGGGTTCGGCTTGATGCGGAAGCCGGGGGAGTCGGTGTGTGCGCCCAGGATCCGGAAGGGCGTCGTCGCCGAGGCGCCGGCGGGCAGACGCCACGCGATGACCGCCCCGTCGCGGACGACCACGTACGCACCGGGCTCGGTCGGCCAGGCGTCCCGTTCGGACAGCTCGGCGAAGCCGGCGGCGACCAGCCGGTCGCGGGTCACGGCCGCGGCGTGGAACGCCGTCGGCGACTCGGTGACGAAGTGGGCGAACTCGGAGGCGATGGCGTCGACGGTCACCCGACCATCGTGGCACGCGACGCACCCGTCGGACGCGCCCCGGGCCTCCCGGCCGGTGCCTGCACGCCCTGCCAGCGCGCGACGCCGTATCCACTGCGGGACGCCGCCGTGAACGCGAGACGCCGCCGGAACCCGCGGTGTCTCGCGGATCCGGCGGCGTCTCGGGGAACGCGCGGTGTCAGCTCTGGCTGTTGCCGGCCGAGCCGAGGATCGTCGCGGCCTCGCCGACGCGTGCGGCCATGGCCGTCTCGGCGACCTTGCCCCAGGCGCGCGGGTCGTACTGCTTCTTGTTGCCGACCTCGCCGTCGATCTTCAGGACGCCCTCGTAGTTGGTGAACATCGAGCCGGCGATCGAGCGCGTGAACGCGTACTGCGTGTCCGTGTCGATGTTCATCTTGATGACGCCGTTGCGGACGGCCTCGGAGATCTCGGCGTCGGTCGAGCCGGAGCCGCCGTGGAAGACGAGGTCGAGCGGGTTCTCGCCCGTGCCGTGCTTCGCGGCGACCGCCGCCTGGATCTCGCCGAGGAGTTCCGGACGGAGCTTCACGTTGCCCGGCTTGTAGACGCCGTGCACGTTGCCGAAGGTCAGCGCGGCGATCCAGCGGCCCTTGTCGCCGAGCCCGAGCGCGTCGACGACCCGCTCGACGTCGCCGGAGGTCGTGTACAGGGCGTCGTTCGTGCCCTCGTGCTCGACGCCGTCCTCCTCGCCGCCGACGACGCCGATCTCGACCTCGAGGATGGCGTTGATGTTGCGGGTCTTCTCGATCATCGTGCGGGCGATCTCGATGTTCTCGTCGAGCGGCACGGCCGAGCCGTCCCACATGTGCGACTGGAAGATCGGGTTGCGGCCGTGGCGGACCTCTTCTTCGCTGGCCGCGATGAGCGGGAGCACGAAGCCGTCGAGGGCGTCCTTCGGGCAGTGGTCCGTGTGCAGCGCGACCGTGATCGGGTAGTTCTTGGCGACCTCGTGGGCGAACTTCGCCATCGCGAGGGCGCCGGCGGCGCGGTTCTTGACGGTGTGGCCGGCGAAGTAGTCGGCGCCGCCCGTCGTCACCTGCAGGATGCCGTCGGAACCGGCTTCGGTGAGGCCCTGCAGGACCGCGTTGATGGTCTGCGACGAGGACACGTTGACCGCGGGGTAGGCGAACTTGCCGGCCTTCGCGCGGTCGATCATCTCGGCGTACTGTTCCGGCGTTGCGATGGGCACTGGGATCTCCTTCGACTTCGGTGGCGTCCGAACCGATCGTAGTCAGCCGCTCCGGTGTGTGACCTCGGTGCCGCTGGGTAGGCTGGCGGGCGTGACTCCCACCACTGAGACCGGCTCCCTGTTCCTCCAGCCCGACCGCAACCTGGCGCTCGAGCTCGTGCGTGCGACGGAGGCAGCGGCGATCCGGGCGCAGCCGTGGGTCGGGCGTGGCGAGAAGAACCTGGCGGACGGCGCTGCTGTCGACGCGATGCGGAAGTTCCTCGGCACGGTGAACTTCGACGGTGTGGTCGTCATCGGTGAGGGCGAGAAGGACAACGCCCCGATGCTCTACAACGGCGAGCACGTGGGCAACGGGCACGGGCCGGCGTGCGACATCGCGGTCGACCCGATCGACGGGACCTCGTTGACCGCCGCGGGCCGGCAGAACGCGATCTCCGTGATGGCCGTGTCGGACCGTGGCTCGATGTACGACCCGTCGGCCGTGTTCTACATGGACAAGATCGCCGCCGGTCCGGACGGGCGCGGGGTCCTGGACCTCGAGAAGCCGATCGGTGAGAACATCCGGGCGCTGGCGAAGGCGAAGCACAAGGACCTCGAGGACATGGTCATCGCCGTGCTCGACCGTCCCCGGCACGACGAACTGATCCGCGCGATCCGTGCGACCGGTGCCGGGACCCGGCTGCTGCTCGACGGTGACGTCGCCGGTGGGATCGCGGCGGCGCTGCCCGGTTCGCCGATCGACATGTGCGTCGGTGTCGGTGGCACCCCGGAGGGCATCATCACGGCGTGCGCGATCAAGGCGCTCGGCGGCGTGATCCTCGGCAAGCTGCAGCCCAAGGACGACGAGGAGCGCGAGCGCGCGATCGCCGCCGGTCACGACCTGGACAAGGTCCTGGACCAGGACGACCTGGTCACGGGCGACAACACGTTCTTCGTCGCGACGGGTGTCACCGACGGTGTGCTCGTGGACGGTGTCCGTCGCTCGCGCGGCGTCATCCACACTGACTCGCTCGTGCTCCGCTCGCGCTCGAACACGATCCGCCGCATCCAGGCCGACCACCGCGCCGAGAAGTGGTTCTGATCCGCTGACGGCGCGCGGCGCGCGGCGCACGGCGGCGCGCCGGCGCGGCGCGCTGGCGCGGCCCGGCGGCCGGTGGGCCTCGCACAACCGAAACCGAACCGCACCACGTGAGCGCGTGGTGCGGTTCGGTTTCGGTTGTGCGGGAGCGATCCGCACCGCGCCCGCGGGGCGCGCGGGCGCGTCGCGGCGCTAGTCGTCCAGGTCGGCGCCGACGAGCTCCGGCGCGGTGAGCAGGCGCGGTTCGTCCTCGATCGTGGTGGGGGCGGCGATGACCTTCGACTCGTCGAGGAGCGACAGCCGCCGGGCACTCGGCAGGACCTGCCGTTCGAGCGACCCCACGAACCGGTTGTAGTCGACGACGCTGCCCCGGATCGCGCGGCCGAGCTTGTCCACGTGGCCGGCCATCGTCGACAGGCGTCCGTAGAGCTCGCGCGAGACCCGGAAGAGCTCACGCGCCTCTGCCGTGACGACGTCCTGCTGCCAGGAGAACGCGACCGTCTTGAGGACCGACCACAGCGTGACCGGCGAGGCCAGTGCGACCCGCTTGCGGAACGCGTGGTCGAGCAGCCCCGGATCGGCCGCCAGGGCGCTCGCGATGAGGGACTCCGACGGGATGAACGCCACGGTCAGCTCGGGGGAGGCGTCGTACCCGGACCAGTACTCCCGCGCGGCGAGGGCGTCCACGTGCGCCCGCAGGGCCTTGACGTGCTGCGCCATCAGCTGGGTGCGTCGTGCTCCCTCGGCGCCGGTGGCCGACGCCGGGATCTCCATCGCCTGCAGGTAGGCGCTGAACGGCACCTTCGCGTCCACGGCGATGCTCTTGCCCCCGGGCAGGTGCACGATCATGTCGGGGCGTGCGGCGCCCGCCGAGGTCGTCACGGAGGACTGCACGTCGAAGTCCACGCGTTCCAGGAGCCCCGCGGCCTCGACCACGTTCCGGAGCTGGGTCTCGCCCCAGACCCCGCGCGTGTTGTTCGCGGAGAGGGCGCTCGCCAGGGTCTCCGCGGTGGCACGGAGCCGCTCGCCGGACTCGGCGGCCGACCGCAGCTGCGTCGCGATCGCGCCGTACTGCTCGCTGCGGGACCGCTCGAGCTCGGCGATCTTGGCGCGCATCACGTCGAGGGTGTCCGCGACCGGGCTGAGCGCCGTCAGCACCTTCGACTCGTCCTGTGCGCGGGCCGACTCGGCGCCGTGCATGCGCTGCACCAGGTGCTCGAGCTCGGCCGCGCGCCGTTCGAGCGAGTCGACCTGTCGGCGGTACTGCGTGTCCTGTGCGTCCAACCGGTCGTCCGCGTCCCGGCGGACCTCGTCCAGACGCGCGCGGAGCGCCTCGGCCGTCGCGGCGGCGGCGCCGGCCCGGCTCCGGGCGAGCGACCAGGCGACGGCGGCGCCCGCCAGGGCGCCGATCAGCAGGCCGATGAGCAGGGCGGGGAAGTCCATGACCAGACCTTCCCAGGACCCACCGACACCGGCGGGGCGGAGGCGACCCAACCCATGTCATGACATTAAGCCAAGGAGGGTGTACAGTCGTGATCGTCCGCCGATGAAGCCGCACGGAAGGTCCCGCACGTCGCATGACGAACGAAGCTCCCCACGCCTACGACGTGATCACCATGGGTCGCGTGAGCGTCGACATCTACCCCCAGCAGACGGGCCCGCTCGAGGACGTCGAGACGTTCTCGAAGTCCGTCGGGGGCAGCGCCACGAACGTCGCGATCGCCGCGGCCCGGCACGGTGCCGACGCCGCGGTCATCACCAGGACGGGCAACGACCCGTTCGGCCGCTACATCGCCCGCACGCTCCCGGAGTTCGGCGTCGCCAACGCGTTCGTCGACACGGTCGAGGGGCTGAACACCCCCGTCGCATTCTGCGAGATCTTCCCGCCGGACGACTTCCCGCTCTACTTCTACCGGGCGCCGAAGGCACCGGACCTGATGATCACGGCGAAGTCCCTGCCGCTGCACGAGATCGAGCGCGCGAAGGTCTTCTGGACCACGGTGACCGGACTCAGCGAGGAGCCGAGCCGCAGCGCGCACCACACGGCGTTCGCTGCACGGAGCGCGTCCGAGCACAGCACCAAGGTCCACACCGTGCTCGACCTGGACTACCGCTCGATGTTCTGGTCCTCGCCGGAGGCCGCAACGCGTGAGGTCGCCGTCGCCCTCGAGCACGCCACCGTCGCCGTCGGCAACCGCGAGGAGTGCGAGGTCGCGGTCGGGGAGACCGACCCGGTCCGCGCCGCCGACGCCCTGCTCGAGCGCGGGGTGGAGATCGCCATCGTCAAGCAGGGGCCGAAGGGCGTGCTGGCGAAGACCCGGGACGAGTTCGTCGAGCTCCGCCCGCACCACATCGACGTCGTCAACGGGCTCGGCTCCGGCGACGGTTTCGGCGGGGCGCTCACCCACGGTCTGCTGCAGGGCTGGGGCCTCGAGCGCATCCTGGCGTTCGCGAACGCCGCGGGCGCGATCGTCGCCACGCGGTTCGAGTGCTCCACGGCGATGCCGACGAGCGACGAGATCGAGACGTTCCTGCAGGAGAACCCCACGGAGGAGGCCGTCGATGCCTGAGATCAGCCACGCTGACTTCGCCCGGTTGCGGGACGTCCGCGCCGCCCACCCGGAGCAGGTGCGGGCCGCGCTCGACGGTCGTCGCCGGCGCGACCTGCTCGCCGACGACGGCAAGCTCTTCATCGTCGCCGCCGACCACCCGGCACGTGGTGCCCTGGCTGTCCGCGACGACGAGTCGGCGATGGCGGACCGCTACGACCTGCTCGAGCGGCTCGTCGTCGCCACCGGCCGCCCGGGTGTGGACGGGGTGCTCGGCACGCCGGACATCCTCGAGGACCTGGCACTCCTCGGCGCCCTCGACGACAAGGTCGTGGTCGGCTCGATGAACCGTGGCGGACTGCGCGGTGCGACGTTCGAGATGGACGACCGCTACACCGCGTACTCGGCGCGTTCGATCCAGCAGGCCGGTCTCGACTTCGCGAAGCTCCTCGTCCGCATCAACCTGTCGGACGCGGGGACGGCCCCGACCCTCGAAGCGACGGCACGTGCGGTCACCGAGGCGGCGGAGCACGGCCTGCCCATCATGCTCGAACCGTTCATGTCCGCCTGGCGGGACGGGAAGGTCGTGAACGACCTGACCGCCGACGCCGTGATCACCTCGATGGCGATCGCCGCGGGCCTCGGTGAGACCAGCGCGTACAGCTGGCTGAAGATCCCGGTCGTCGACGACATGGAGCGGGTGATGGCCGCGACCACGCTGCCGACGCTCCTGCTCGGCGGCGACCCGTCGAGCCGTCCGCTCGAGACCTACGCGAAGTGGGCCGACGCCCTCGCCCTGCCCGGCGTCCGCGGCCTCGTCGTCGGCCGCACCCTGCTCTACCCGCCGGACGGCGACGTCGCCGCCGCGGTGGACGTCGCGGCGGGACTCGTCCACACCGGACGACCCGGCAGCGGGTCGTCCACAGAATCGAACGACAGCGCCTCGGCCGCCTCTGGAGCCGCGACGATGAACCAGCACGTCACGGAAGGAACCAACGCATGACCATCTCGGACACCGTCACCACGACGATCGGCCACTGGATCGACGGCAAGCGCGTCGAGTCGACCTCGGGCGACACCGCGCCCGTCTACGACCCGGCCATCGGCGTCGCCACGAAGCAGGTCGCCCTCGCGAACGAGGACGAGATCCAGGCGGCCATCGCCAGCGCGAAGGCGGCGTTCCCGGCGTGGGGCAACCTGTCGCTGGCCAAGCGGCAGCAGATCCTCTTCGCCTTCCGCGAGATCCTGAACCGCGACAAGGCCGAGCTCGCCGAGATCATCACGTCCGAGCACGGCAAGGTCATCGACGACGCCCTCGGCGAGATCGCCCGCGGACAAGAGGTCGTGGAGCTCGCGACGAGCATCCCGCAGCTGCTCAAGGGCGAGTTCAGCGACCAGGTGTCGACCGGCATCGACGTGTACTCGATCCGCCAGCCGCTCGGTGTCGTCGGCATCATCAGCCCGTTCAACTTCCCCGCCATGGTCCCGCTGTGGTTCCTGCCGATCGCGATCGCCGCCGGCAACACCGTCGTGCTGAAGCCCTCCGAGAAGGACCCGAGCGCCGCGATCTGGCTCGCCGAGAAGTTCAAGGAAGCCGGCCTCCCCGACGGCGTCTTCAACGTGCTGAACGGTGACAAGCGCTCCGTCGACGGGCTCCTCACCAGCCCCGACGTCGAGTCGATCTCGTTCGTCGGGTCCACCCCGATCGCGCAGTACGTCTACGAGACCGGCACGAAGCACGGCAAGCGCGTGCAGGCCCTCGGCGGCGCGAAGAACCACATGCTCGTGCTCCCGGACGCCGACCTCGACCTCGTCGCGGACAACGCCATCAACGCCGGCTTCGGCTCCGCGGGCGAGCGCTGCATGGCGATCTCCGTCGTCGTGGCCGTCGAGCCCGTCGCCGACGCACTCATCGAGAAGATCACCGAGCGCGCGGCCACGCTGCGCATCGGCGACGGTCGTCGCGGGTGCGACATGGGCCCGCTCGTCACGAAGCAGCACCGCGACAAGGTCGCCTCCTACATCGAGGTCGCCGCGCAGGACGGCGCGGTGGTCGTGGTCGACGGTCGCGACGTGCAGCCCGACGGCGACGAGAACGGCTTCTGGCTCGGCCCGACCCTGATCGACCAGGTACCGACCACCAGCCGCGTCTACACCGAGGAGATCTTCGGCCCGGTGCTGAGCGTCGTCCGCGTGGCGACCTACGAAGAGGGCCTCGAGCTCATCAACAGCGGTGCGTTCGGCAACGGCACCGCCATCTTCACGAACGACGGCGGCGCTGCCCGCCGGTTCCAGCGGGACGTGCAGGTCGGCATGATCGGCATCAACGTCCCGATCCCGGTCCCGGTCGCCTACTACTCGTTCGGTGGCTGGAAGAACTCGCTGTTCGGCGACCACAAGGCGTACGGCGCGGACGGCGTGAGCTTCTTCACCCGGCAGAAGGCGATCACGAGCCGGTGGCTCGACCCGTCGCACGGCGGCATCAACCTCGGCTTCCCCTCGAACAACTGATCCGGACGGCAGCGATGACCAAGGAGCAGCACGAGGACTGGTTCGTCCCGGCGGGCAGCCGCCCGGACGCAGGCTGGACGGACGTGGTCGACGGCCGCATCGACGGCTGGGCACACACCGGTCTGCGGATCGGTGCCCTGTCCGACGGCGGGTCGCTCGCGCTGGACGCCGCAGCGGTGGAGCGCATCGTCGTGCCGCTGGCCGGCAGCTTCACCGTGACCCACGACGGCGGCGTGCAGTTGCTCGACGGACGCGCCAGCGTCTTCGACGGCCCGACCGACGTCCTCTACCTGGGGTCCGGAACGGCGGCCAGCATCACCGGCACCGGTCGGGTGGCGGTCGCGGAAGCGCCCACCGACACCGTCAAGCCCACCACGTACCTGCCCCGGCAGGACGTCCCCGTCGAGCTCCGCGGTGCCGGCCAGTCGAGCCGGCAGGTGCACAACTTCGGGACCCCTGCGGCACTCGACGCGGTCAAGTTCATCGTGTGCGAGGTGATCACGCCGGCCGGCAACTGGTCGTCGTACCCGCCCCACAAGCACGACACGAACGTCCCCGGGGAAGAGTCGAACCTCGAGGAGATCTACTACTACGAGTCCGCGGTGACCCGCGGGGCCGAGTCGGTCGCCCCGGAGAACGCTGACCCGTTCGCGCTGCACCGGACGTACGCCTCGGACGACCGCGCGATCGACGAGTTCCGCCAGGTCCGTACCGGCGACATCGCCCTGGTGCCGTACGGATGGCACGGGCCCGCCGTCGCTGCCCCCGGCTACGACATGTACTACCTCAACGTGATGGCCGGACCCGACCCGGAGCGCGTGTGGAACATCACCGACGACCCGGCGCACGGCTGGGTCCGCCAGGTGTGGGCGAGCGAGACGCTCGACTCGCGCCTGCCCTACGAACCGCAGAAGGAGGACGTGTGACGAACGCCACACGACGCATGACGGTCGGCCAGGCACTCGTCGAGTTCCTCGCCAACCAGTGGACCGTCGACGGGGACCTCCGCGAACGCACGATCCCGGGGATCTTCGGCATCTTCGGGCACGGCAACGTCGCCGGTCTCGGCCAGGCGATCAAGCAGCTCCACGTCGAGCAGCCCGGTCTCCTGCCGTACCACCAGGCCCGCAACGAGCAGGCGATGGTGCACGAGGCCGTCGGGTTCGCACGCATGCACCGCCGCCGTGCGACGTTCGCCGCGACGGCCTCGGTCGGGCCGGGTGCCGCGAACATGCTCACCGCGGCCGCGCTCGCGACGACGAACCGACTGCCGGCGCTGCTCCTGCCGTCCGACACGTTCGCCACGCGCACCACCGACCCGGTGCTGCAGCAGATCGAGATGCCGCACGACACCTCGATCCAGGTCACCGACGCGTTCCGTCCGCTGTCCCGCTTCTTCGACCGCGTCGAGCGTCCGGAGCAGCTGTTCTCGATCGCGCTCGCCGCGATGCGGGTGCTCACCGACCCCGCCGAGACCGGCGCGGTCACCATCGCCCTGCCGGAGGACGTGCAGGCCGAGGAACTCGACGTGCCCGTCGCGTTCCTGCAGCCGCGCGAGTGGCACATCCGCCGTCCGCTGCCGGAGCACGGCCCGCTGGCCCGTGCGGTCGCGGCGATCCGGAACGCGGACCGCCCGGTCATCGTCGCCGGTGGCGGTGTGCTCTACTCGGACGCCGCCGCCGAGCTCGCCGCCTTCGTCGAGGCGACCGGCATCCCGGTCGGCACCTCGCAGGCCGGTGGCGGGTCGCTGGTCTGGGACCACCCGCAGTACCTCGGCGGCATCGGCGCGACCGGCACGGCCGCGGCCAACGCGATCGCCGCCTCCGCGGACGTCGTGATCGGCATCGGCACCCGCTACAGCGACTTCACCACGGCATCGCGGACCGCGTTCCAGAACCCGGACGTCACGTTCGTGAACGTCAACGTCGCCGCGTTCGACGCCTACAAGCACGGCACGCAGCTGCCGGTGGTGGCAGACGCACGGGAGGCCCTGGTCGCGTTGACCGCGTCGCTCGCGTCCGGTGCGGCATGGGCTGTGGACGCGGCCTACGCCGCCGAGATCGCCGCGTTGAAGCAGGACTGGGACGCCCAGGTGGACGCCGCGTTCGCACCGTCCGGGAACGCCCTGCCCGGGCAGCCGGAGATCATCGGCGCGGTCCAGGCCGTGTCGGATCCCCGCGACGTCGTCATCCAGGCGGCCGGTTCGCTCCCCGGCGACCTGCACAAGCTCTGGCGCGTGCGCGACGAGCTCGGCTACCACGTGGAGTACGCCTTCTCGTGCATGGGCTACGAGATCGCCGGCGGCATCGGCGTCCGCCGCGGTGCACCCGACCGGGACGCCATCGTGCTGGTCGGTGACGGCTCGTACCTGATGCTGCACACCGAGCTCGTGACGGCCGTGGCCGAGGGCATCAAGATCATCGTCGTGCTCATCCAGAACCACGGGTACGCGTCGATCGGGCACCTCTCGGAGACCGTCGGGTCGGAGCGCTTCGGCACGAAGTACCGCTACCTCGACGAGACCGAGTCCTTCGAGAACGGCGAGCCCCTGCCCGTCGACCTGGCGGCGAACGCCCGCTCCTACGGCGTCGACGTGATCGAGGTCCAGCCCGGACCGGACGCCATCGCGGACCTGCAGGCCGCGGTGCGCCAGGCGAAGGCGAACGAGCACACGACGCTCGTGCACATCAACTCGGACCCGCTGGTCTACGCCCCGGAGGGCGACGGCTGGTGGGACGTCCCGGTCGCGCAGACCTCGACGTTGCCGAGCACCCAGGCCGCCCGTGCGAAGTACGAGCAGCAGGTCGCGAGCCAGCGTCCACTGCTCGGCTGACCCCGTCAGCCGAACGACCCGCCCACCACACGCGCAGAAAGCGACGACGACGTCATGACCGACACCGCCACCCCCCTCGGCACCCCGTCCACGGATGCGGCGCCCGCGTCCATCCGCATCGGCACCGCGCCGGACTCGTGGGGCGTCTGGTTCCCGGACGACCCGAAGCAGGTCCCGTGGCAGCGCTTCCTCGACGAGGCCACCGCGGCGGGCTACAAGTGGATCGAGCTCGGCCCGTACGGGTACCTGCCGACCGACCCCGCGCAGCTCTCCGACGAGCTGGAGTCCCGCGGGCTGCAGCTCTCCGCAGGCACGGTCTTCACCGGGTTCCACAAGGGCGAGGACCAGTTCCAGCGGGCGTGGGACCAGGCCGTCGCGGTCGCCGGTCTCGCGTCGGCGCTCGGTGCCGAGCACCTCGTGACGATCCCGGACCTCTGGCGCTCGGACGCCACCGAAGAGGTCCTCGAGTCGCGGACGCTGACGGACGAGCAGTGGGAGCGCCTCGGCACGGGCCACGACCAGCTCGGCAAGGCCCTGCTCGAGGAGTACGGCGTCCACCAGCAGTTCCACACGCACGCCGACAGCCACGTGGGGACGTACAAGGAGACCGTGCGCTTCCTCGAGGTCACGAACCCGGCCTACACGAACCTCTGTCTCGACACCGGCCACTTCGCGTACTACGGCGGCGACAACCTCAAGCTGATCGCGGAGCACCCCGAGCGCATCGGGTACCTGCACCTCAAGCAGGTGGACACCGACCTGCTGTTCGACGTGCTGAAGAACGACGTGCCGTTCGCCACCGCCGTCTCCCAGGGCATCATGACCGAGCCCCCGCACGGCGTGCCCGCGCTCGCGCCGATCATCGAGGCCGTCGCCGCGATCAACCCGGACGTGTTCGGCATCGTCGAGCAGGACATGTACGGCTGCTCGGTCGACGCACCCGGACCGATCGCGGACCGCACGTTCCAGCACATCCTCGGTTCGACGTCCGCCGCGCGCGCGTCCTGAACCGACCCCCAGCAGCAGTCCACCACCGCAGGAGCACACCATGAGCACCACTGACAACCTCCGCGTCGCCGTCGTCGGCGCCGGCGCTATGGGCAGCGACCACATCCGTCGCATCACATCGACCATCGCCGGCGCCGACGTCGTCGCGATCGTCGACCCGGACACCGCGCGCGCCACCGCGGCCGCCGCGAACGCCCCCGGCGCGATCACCGCGGCCTCGTTCGAGGCAGCGCTCGACGCCACCCCGATCGACGCGGTCATCGTCGCGACCCCGGGCTTCCTGCACGAGCCCGTCCTGGTGCCCGCGATCGAGCGGGGGCTCGCGGTCCTCTGCGAGAAGCCCCTCACGACGAGCGCCGAGGACTCCCTGCGCATCGTCGAGCTCGAGCAGGCCACGTCGGACCGCCCGAAGATCCAGGTCGGCTTCATGCGCCGCTTCGACAAGGGGTACCAGGAGCTCAAGGCGCTCCGCGAGAGCGGCTCGAACGGCGCCCTCCTCGCGCTGCACCACGCACACCGGAACCCGACGACCCCGCCGAACTTCAGCGAGTCGATGCTCATCCACGACTCGGTGATCCACGAGATCGACATCATCCCGTTCATCACCGGCGAGGCGATCACGAGCGTCGAGGTCAAGAAGCCGCGGCAGAACTCCCTGGCGCCGGCCGACCTGCCCGAGCCGCAGTTCGTCCTGTTCACCACCGAGTCCGGCACCATGGCGATCGTCGAGATCAACGTGAACGCCCAGTTCGGCTACCAGGTGACGACCGACGCGGTCTTCGAGTCCGGCGTCGCGTACATCGGTCGCGAGACCTCGCTCACCCTGGTGTCGCAGGGCGTGTCCGGCCAGGGCGTCACGCCGTCGTTCGTGGAGCGCTTCGGTGACGCCTACGACGAAGAGGTGCAGCGCTGGGTGGACGCCGCGAAGCACGGCGGCATCGACGGTCCGAGCGCCTGGGACGGCTACACGGCGTCCGTCGTCGCCGAGGTCGCGGTACGTGCGCAGCAGTCCGGTGCGCTCGAGTCCGTGACGTACGCCACCGCGAAGCCCGCGTTCTACGACGCCGGCGCGAGCGCGCTCGCGGGGGCCTGATGCCGAAGATCGCCCTCGATCCCACCCCGTTCCACCACGACCTCTCGCTGCTGGAGTTCCCGCGGAAGGTCGCCGACCTCGGGTACGAGTACCTCCAGCTCACCCCGCACCGGGACTTCATCCCGTTCTTCCGGCACCCGAAGGCCGACGACGACCTCGTCGACGCCTTCGCGGCGGCGTGCACCGACGCCGGCGTCCAGGTGGCGAGCGTGCTGCCGGTGCTCCGCTGGTCCGGTCCGGACCGCGAGACCCGCGAGACCGCGGTCAAGCAGTGGAAGCGGGTCATCGAGATCACGAAGCGCCTCGGCGTGGACACCATCAACACCGAGTTCTCCGGTCGACCCGAGCGCGCCGAGGAGTCCGAGGCGCAGTTCTACTGGGCCATGGAGGAACTCCTGCCGATCATCGAGGACGCCGACCTCCGCGTCCTGATCGACCCGCACCCCGACGACTTCGTCGAGGACGGCCTCGAGGCACTCCGCGTGATCCGCGGCCTCAACTCGAAGCACATCGGCTTCGTCTACGTCGCCTGCCACACGTTCCACTACGGCGGGGACATGGACGCGATCATCGACGCCGCCGGTGACTCGCTCCAGCTGGTCCACATCGCGGACGCCTTCGACCACAACCGCTCGCACGGGCTCCGCTACATCACCAACCCGCCGGGCAACGCGGTCCGTGTCCACCAGCACCTGCCGGTGGGCCAGGGCGACGTCGACTTCGACCGGTTCTGGGCAGCGCTCGACCGTGTCGGGTTCAGCGCACGCGAGGACACCGTCGCGGTGTCGAGCGTCTTCGCCGAGGACGAGAACGCCGACGAGGTCTCGCGCTTCCAGCTCGACACGATCACGAAGGGACTGCACCGATGACCGCTGCACCGATCAAGACGGCACTCGACACTCCGGTCACCGCCGGAACCGACGTCCGCCCCGTCACGCGTCAGGCAGCGGAGCAGACCCCGACCGCGCTGTGGAACGACTCCGCCGACCCGCGGGAGCTCGCGACGGCGATCTCCGAGTACGGTGCCGTCGGCGCGACGTGCAACCCGGTCATCGCCTACACGTGCATCAAGCAGGACCCGGAGACCTGGGTCCCGCGCATCCGGCAGATCGCGGCCGAACACCCGACGGCGGGGGAGTCCTGGATCGGGTGGAAGGCCGTCGAGGAGCTCTCGATCGCCGCGGCCGCGCAGCTGCTGCCCGCGTTCGAGGCGTCGGGCGGTCGCAACGGGCGCCTCTCGATGCAGACCGACCCGCGCTTCCACCGCGACCAGGACGCCCTCGTCGAGCAGGCCGTCCGCTTCTCGCAGCTCGCGCCGAACATCATCGTGAAGATCCCCGCGACGAAGACGGGCATCGCCGCGATCGAGGAAGCCGCCTACCGCGGGGTGTCGATCAACGCCACCGTGTCCTTCTCGGTCGCGCAGGTCGTCGCCGTCGGTGAGGCGATCGAGCGCGCGCTCGACCGCCGTGCCGCCGACGGGCTGCCGGAGCAGGAGTTCGGCCACGTGGTGACGCTGATGGCCGGCCGTCTCGACGACTGGCTGAAGACCGTCGTCAAGCGGGACCACGTCATGATCGACCCCGGGTACCTCGAGTGGGCGGGTGTCGCCGCCGTGAAGAACGCGTACCGGGTCTTCCGGGAGCGCGGCTTCCGCTCGCGCGTGCTCGTCGCCGCCTTCCGCAACGCCCTGCAGTGGTCCGAGTTCCAGGGCGGCGACCTCGTCGTCTCCCCGCCGTTCCAGTGGTCGAAGGACATCAACGCGAACGCCGTCCCGTTCCGTCCGGACGCGATCGACGACGAGGTCCCCGCGCACGTGCTCGACGCGCTGCGGAAGGCGACGCCGGAGTTCGCCCGGGGCTACGACGTGGACGGCATGACCATCGACGAGTTCGAGCGGTTCGGCGCAACGGTCACGACACTCCGCCAGTTCCTCGACGCGGACGCACAGCTCGACGCGCTGGTGCGCGACATCATCGTGCCCGCCGTCTAGGCAGCGCGCGCCCGACGCGACACCACACCGGCCTGGAGGCTCGGTGCCAGCTGGCACCGAGCCTCCAGGCCGTCGTGGTGTCGCGACCCTATCCATGTTAGTTTGTAAGGACAAAGTCCCGAACTGCAGGAGGCACCATGCCGCTCGTCCGTATCGACCTCGCCACCGGGCGCAGCCCGGAGACCGTGCGCGCGATCGCCGACGCGATCCACGCGGCCATCGTCGACGTCTACGGGATCCCCGTGCGCGACCGCTTCCAGATCATCACCGAGCACCCGGCGCAGCAGATCATCGCCGAAGACGCCGGGCTCGGCTTCGAACGGACCGACGGCGTCGTGATGATCCAGGTCTTCACGCAGCGCGGCAGGACCGACCAGGCGAAGACCACCCTCTACACGGCGATCCACGACGCGCTCGCAGCGGTCGGCGTCGCATCCGAGGACGTCTTCATCGGCTACGTCGAGAACGGACCGCAGGACTGGTCGTTCGGGTTCGGGCGGGCGCAGTACGTCACCGGCGAGCTCGGGGTGCCCGCACCGGCGTGAGCCGGCTCACTTGTCGACGAGCGTGACCTCGAACGAGTAGCGGTCGGGCCGGTAGCAGTGCACGCCGTACTCGACCGCACGGCCCGAGGCGTCGTACGCGGTACGGCTCATCGTCAGGACGGGGTCGCCGTCCTCGATCTCCAGCAGGCCGGCCTCGTCGTCGGTGACCGCCCGTGCACCGATCCGCTGCTTCGCGACGCGCATCGTGACGCCGCGGGAGCGCAGGAGCTGGTAGAGGCCGTGCGCCTGCAGGTCGGCGTCGGTGATGTCGAGGAACTCCGGGGGCAGGTAGTTCTCGAGGATGGCCATCGGCACGTCCTCGGCGAACCGAACACGGCGGATGTGCGCGACCGTCGTCCCGGGCTCGACGCTGAGGGCCTCGGCCACCACGTCCGAGGCGGGCACGTCGTTCCGTTCGAGGAGCGTCGTCGCGGGCTTCTGCGCACCCTGTGCCAGGTCGTCGTAGAGGCTCGTGAGCTCGACCTTGCGCGTGACGGGGCCGTGGACGACCTGGGTGCCGATGCCGCGGCGGCGGACGAGCAGGCCCTTGTCGACGAGGTCCTGGATCGCACGGCGGATCGTCGGGCGGGACAGCCCGAGCCGCTCACCGAGGGCGATCTCGTTCTCGAGCCGGGCGCCGGGGGGCATCGCGCCGGAGCGGATCGACTCCTCGATGCGTGAGGCGACCTGGAAGTACAGGGGCATCGGACCCGACCGGTCCAGGTCCATGAACAGGTCGGACGGCAGCTGGCCTTCGTTGGTCATCCGGGTCCTTCGGGGAGTGCGGGGCGTGGCATCGTCGCCGGCGTCGGTCCCGGTGTCGGTCCCTGTGGGTCTCGGCGTCGATGTCGCGCGGGATTGTCGTGACAATACCACCGGGGCCCGCTCCGTCAGCCTCCGACGGTCGCCGTCAGCTCGGCGAGCCCCCGCTCGGAGTCCCCGTCGAGGACCTGCCGGGCACGGGGACTGGGTGGTAGAACCGCAGGATGGACGACCAGGACACCCCGGCCGCGCGCCTGCTGGCGGTGGTCGCGGCACCGGACCGGGAGCGCATCGACGCACTGCTGCGACGCGGTGCCTACCGGAAGGCGATCGACCGGCTCGGACGGGGCGGCTGGTGGCACGCCGAGCGGATGGTGCCCGTGGACGACCCCGAGGCTGCGGTCGTCGATGCCGGGGCGCCGCTCGTCTCGCTCGAGTCGTCCGGCTGGGAGCCGATCGACGGCGCGGCAGCGGCGAGTCGGCTCGTCGACGGCTACTTCGCGCTGTTCGTCAGCGCCGACGGTACGGTGCTCTACGCCGACGAAGCGCGACGTCGGCTGCGCTCCGCGTAGATCCCGAAGTCGGCTCAGTCCGTTCAGTCCGTTCAGTCCGCTCAGTCCGCGAAGATCATCGGGCGGTTCGAGAGCCGGGGCTGGTTCGCCGCCTTCGGCTTCTCGGCGCGGATCCGCACGGGGTTGATCGTCACCCGGGTCGCTGCACCGAGCGCTTCGACCGTGTCCGCTGCGTGCCGGCCGGCGGCGTGGATCACGATCGCCGCGCACGCTTCGGCGTCAGCCGCCGCATCGTGGTGCTGGAAGCCCTCGAAGCCGGCGGCCATCGCGGCGACCGGCAGCCGGTAGGAGTCGAGCGTGTAGGTCCGCCGCGCCACCTGCAGCGAGCACATCGAGTGGTGCTCGGAGAGTTCGATGCCCGTCGCCGAGCAGCCCCCCGCGATGACGCCCATGTCGAAGCGGGCGTTGTGCGCCACGAGCACGTCACCCTCGGCGAACGCGACCAGGTCGGGGTACTGCTGCTCCCAGGTCTTCGCGCGGACGACGTCCTCGGCGACGATGCCGTGGATCCGGGTGTTCCACTCGAGGAAGGCGTCGTGCCCGAACGGCGGTCGGATGAACCACGACGCCCGGTCGACGACCTTGCCGGCCCGGACCTTGACGAGTCCGACCGAGCACGCACTGGCGGGCGAGCTGTTCGCGGTCTCGAAGTCGATCGCGGTGAAGTTCAACGGCACGGATCGATCGTCGCACGGGGCGCCGACATCGCCGGAACCCGGGGCGGCGTTGCGCCAGGCGGTGCCGCAGCGGCGGTGGGCGGCGCCTCAGCGCCGGGCGCGCCGGGCGGTGCCGCAGCGGTGGCGGGCGGCGCCTCAGCGGCGACGGGCGCGCCGGGAGCCGCGCCGGCGTCGCGCGGTGGCGCGCCACGTGGCCGCTCGACGGGTGCGCTGCTCGGCCCAGTACGGGTCGAGCAGGGTGCCGACGAGCTCGAAGGCGACGGCAGCGACATCGAGACGCCAGCGGAGCGGGACGCCCTCGACGTGCGCGGTGAACGCCGTGGCGAAGTCGGAGGTGGTCGACGGGAACGCGAACTCCACGGGGAGCGTCACCAGTCGGTGCCGGTCCTCGTCGGCCTGGTCGATCGCGTCGTCCTCGGGGTCGTACTCGACGAGCACGTCGGCCTCGAGCTGCGCGAGCACGTCGTGCAGCTCCTCGAGTTCGCGCGGCGGCACCGCACCGAGCGCCTCGATGGTCTCCGGCGTGAAGTACCGCCGCTGGCCCCGTGCGTCGTGCCCCATCGAGTGCACACCGAGCTGATCGCGTTCGAACCACATGCAGCCAGGCTGCCACGTCGGGTCCGGCCCGGTTGTCGGTCGCGTTCCGTGCGGACGGCCTGGAGGCTCGGGTCGGCTTCCGGACGCCGCCACCGTTAGGCTCTACTCCCGTGGCTCTCACCATCGGAATCGTCGGTCTCCCGAACGTCGGCAAGTCGACCCTGTTCAACGCCCTCACCAAGAACCAGGTCCTGGCGGCGAACTACCCGTTCGCCACCATCGAGCCGAACGCCGGCGTGGTGAACCTGCCCGACTCCCGGCTCGACCAGCTCGCGACCCTCTTCAACTCGGAGAAGACCGTGCCGGCGCCGGTGTCGTTCGTCGACATCGCGGGCATCGTCAAGGGTGCGAGCGAGGGCGAGGGCCTCGGCAACAAGTTCCTCGCGAACATCCGCGAAGCCGACGCCATCGCGCAGGTCGTCCGCGGGTTCGCCGACGACGACGTCGTGCACGTGGCGAACAAGGTCTCGCCCTCCGACGACCTCGAGGTCATCAACACCGAGCTGATCCTCGCGGACATCGAGACCATCGACAAGGCACTCCCGCGGTACGAGAAGACCGTGAAGCTGAAGCAGGCCGAGCCGATCGTGCTCGAGACCGCCCGCGAGGCCCGTGCCGAGCTCGAGCAGGGCACGCTGCTCTCCGCCACGACGATCGACCTGTCGCCCATCGCGGAGCTCGGCCTCCTCAGCGCGAAGCCGTTCATCTTCGTCTTCAACGTCGACGAGGCGATCCTCACCGACGAAGCCCGCAAGGCCGAGCTGTCCGCGCTCGTCGCCCCGGCGCAGGCCGTGTTCCTGGACGCCAAGATCGAGTCCGAGCTGATCGACCTCGACCCGGAGGACGCCGCCGAACTGCTGGAGTCGACCGGGCAGACCGAGTCCGGGCTCGACCAGCTCGCGCGCATCGGGTTCGACACCCTCGGGCTGCAGACCTACCTGACAGCCGGGCCGAAGGAAGCGCGTGCGTGGACGATCGGCAAGGGCTGGAAGGCTCCCCAGGCTGCCGGCGTCATCCACACCGACTTCGAGAAGGGCTTCATCAAGGCCGAGGTCATCTCCTTCGAGGACCTGATGGAAGCGGGCTCGATCGCCGAGGCGCGTGCGCACGGCAAGGCCCGCATCGAGGGCAAGGACTACGTCATGCAGGACGGCGACGTGGTGGAGTTTCGATTTAATAACTAGATCGTTGATCTGGTGCGCATCGAGCCGCGAAATCTGACACAGATTTGACTCAAAAATCGTCCCCTGTGTCGATTTTGTGTCAATCGCACGGAGGCTGATCGCCTCCGCGATCGAGACCATAGCTGCCCGTCTGAGGCACGATCTGCCCCGGGCGAACATACTGTCGGCCCCGACGCGAAATCGCTCCTACGGCGCAGCCATGGCCCCCAGACGGGCGGGTTGTTCCCTGTGTGTCCTCTCTGCCAGGCTCGTGAGTGATCCACAGCTTTACGAAGGGGGAGTCCATGACGGATCTTGCTGTTGCTCCGAACCAGATGCTCACAGCCGATGAGGTAGAGGTTTCGAACCTCTACGACGAGGACAAGATTCCGGCAGGCGCCACCAACGCCGTCGAGGTCGTCAGCCAGGTCGACGACCCGGCTGCGTTGAGCTACATCGTCACCACTCGGTCTGAGGATGGTGAAGCGGCAGAGGTTCTGACAGTCGGCCTCGACCGCCACCTCAAGAACTGGAATCTGGAAGGCAATCCCAGCGCCTACTTCCTGGCGTTGCACAAGGTGATCCAGCTCCAGCACGGCGTCGATGTCCGCCTCGCATCCAAGACGGATGTCGAGGAGCGTGCCGGTGAGCGCGAGGTTGCCGAGGCGGTTGCCCGTCATCGCAACTGGGAGGACGACGAGCAGAAGCGTCGAGCCGCCAACTCCGCGGTCATCATCAAGGCGTTCGAGGACCGTGCGACCTCGCCCGCTGGGGTCAGGGCGTTCGTCGGTCAGTACGACCTCAACACCAACCAGATCAACGCTCTCGCCAAGCGAGCCACCAAGTGCGAACCGCCCGTGATGCTATCCAAGGAAGCAATCACCCAGTGGGCGCAGGTTGTCCACGACGACCGTCCGAAGCCGAAGCCGAAGCCCGGCGAGTCGAAGACGCCGGTGGCCGAACTGGCAGACAACTTCTACCTCGGTCGTAAGAAGAACGACGACTAAGACCAGTTCTCCCCCGGCCATCATCGATGACCGGGGGAGTTCTCTGTCAGGGGGAACATGCCATCGATCAATAAGTCCATGATGCACTTCCAGCAGGACTTCCCGCTCTCACAGATCATTCCGCGTGAGCACCGCACTCGGCTGCGAACGAACGAGACTGAGCGAGTGCTGTCCGAGTCGATTCAACGGTTTGGCTGGGTACAGCCGCTTACCCTCGACGCTCAGTACAGGATTGTAGACGGCCAGTATAGGTATGAGCTGGCGAAGAAGTGGAAGCTGGAATCTGTTCCAGTCATCATCAGCAACGGTGTCTCGAAGCGAAGCGGCACAACCGACCTCTTTCACATGCTCGCGGGTCGGATCATTGAGTGGGATAAGTGGGATTACCCGGCAACGGCGACCATCCTCAAAAGTCTCGACGGAGGTTTGGGCGTCGACCATTCCCTCGGTGTCCCGGCAGTCGATGAGTCGGGGTCGCTTCGGGAACTGGCTCGGATCGTCGGGTGGTTTGTCGAGGTCATCCCGACCACGCTGACAGCTTCCAGCGCGACGATGGAGACGCTCACCGATCTTCTGGTGAAGAACCTCGGCCAGAAGTACCACTACGATCCCGCGCAGCTCCTCTACATCGAAGCGCTCCGCGAGCAGATCCTGGACACTCGGATTGAGATGGTCACCGAGGGTCACCCTGACGCCGACGGGAAGTTCAAGGAGAAGCTTCGTAAGCACCTGACGGATGAGGAGTCCGCCGTCGCCACCGGAAAGGCACTGGCCGCTGCAACGGGTATGGAACTGCAAACGGACGATGAGACGGGTCTGTCCCAGTTCAGCATCGACGCGGAGGTCAACTACCTGGTTCGCAAGCAGCGGGAGAACATCGAGGACATTCGCGCGGCACAGAGCGGCGAGACTCCGGCGCGACCTACCCGCGTGCCCCGATTCTCCTTCGTCGCCTTCGCTACTCAGGCCAGCAGCTACACCCGGGAGGAGGCCGAGGCATTCTACGATTCCAGCGACGACGCCGCGATTGCGACCGAGATGTCTCGGCTCATGGATCGGCTGGGACAGTAAGGACCGACGAAAGGAAGCCCCGAGAGATGACATCGGGGCTTCCTGGGAAACAAGCAACGCCCCCGGGTTCGGGTCCCAGGGGCGTTGCGGTCTTTAGGGCGGTCTACGCCTTGTCTCGTATGGAGTAGAGGATCGGCACACCGTTGCTGATGAAGACGGAGTAGACCTCCTTGCCCTTGCCCTTGCCCTTGCCCTCGGCCTCGGCATCAGCCGGAGCCTTCTTGAAAGCTTCCAGCTGCTGAGGGGCCACATGCTGCTCAGCCTCGACGGCGTCGAAGGTCGCCACAGGTCAGTCCTGCTTCTTCAGGGTGTCGATGCGGTCGGCCAGCTCGGAGAGCACCTTGATGGCCGAGTCACGCTTCGCGATCGCCTCCTCCTTGCTCTTGGCGTAGAAGGGCCGGCTGCGGCCGGCGTCGTCCACGAGGCCACCGACCTCGTGCTTCAGCCGAGCGAACATGCGAGTGACCTCCTTGCGGTCGAACTCGTCGGCCTTGGTAGCGGTGGGCTGGGTCTGGGTCGTGTTCGCCATGATGATTGCCTTTCGAAGTGGTTGGGAAGTGGTGTTGGCGGCAATCATCGTTGGACTAGTCCTACTGTCAACTCCTTCGGCGTGTCCAATCCCGCTCCACCGCTCCAAGGCATTCCTTTCGACCGTTGGGGCCGGTGCTGAAACCGCCTCCTAAGCGCGCAGCCCACAGCCCCGATGGCATCGTGTCTCTGGATCGTGCTTTCGCCTCGTCCGGGCAATCTTGGGCTGCGAGGGGTGTTCCTGGATGACGATGCGCGAAGTGGGGATTTCAGCAGAAAGATGGTGGTGTCGGTGGTCGGCGCTACAATGTGATTGGAACTGCTCAGCAGCGGAAGGAACATTATGGGGTTGGACTGGCCCGGCGCATTTGCGGGTGGAAGCCAGTTGTCGGAGGCTGAGCAACAAGCGGCCAAGGCGGTAGTGGACGAGTTTGGCGACGCAGTGAGGACTGAGCTGGCTTCGCGCGGTCTACCGCCGCACGCGTCTCCGTTCTTCCGGCCGTTCTCCTTCATGGCGGTGCGGGACAGCTCGCAGATCATGGTCGGCATAAGCGCCACGAGCGCCATCCCACAGGTTCTCTGGCTTGACCGTCCAGGCGAGAAGTACCCCCTGTCAGCGATGGTGGATCTTCTCCAGAACAGGCAGGGTTGGCCGGTTGCCGCCGTCGCGTCGCTGCCCCTACCGACGAGCGCCATGCGTGGCATGGCGGTTCAACTAGCAGCAGCGGAGCACGCGCAGGAAGTAGAGACCATGACCACCCTCGGCAAGCTCGGCGACATTAGCCATGTCCGACACCTCGAGAACGACCTCCGTCGCTTCCTCGAGGACCACCCAGACCGCGACCGCAATGTCTTCGTGATGATGCGATTTGCCAACACCGTGCAGATGAACCAGATCTACCAGTCGATCAAGGACGCTCTGGCTGAAGTTGGCATGACTGCCGTTCGAGCAGACGACCGGGATTACACGGGTGAGCTGTGGTCCAACATCGAGGTGTACCTCACTGGCTGTGCCTACGGTATCGCCGTGTTCGAGGATGTCGAGCAGCGCGACTTCAACCCCAATGTCTCCCTAGAGCTGGGCTACCTCATGGGCCGAGGCAAGCGGACGCTCCTCCTGAAGGAGAGGCGGCTGCCCCGGGTTCCCTCGGATGTGGTGCACCGGCTCTACAAGGAGTTCGACATCTTCGACATCGATGCGTCGATCAAGCGTGAGGTCGGTCGCTGGATCAGCGTCGACCTCGGCCTGAAGTTCCCCTAGCATGGTCGAACGGCGGCGAGGATGGTAGGCCCTCGCCGCCGTTGGTGTGCGCACACCTGGGGATGTGTGCAGATCGTTTGCTCTCAGAGATCCCAGACATTCCCCGAGAACAGCTTGCCCTCGGCGTCTGTGAGCAGTGCTGTTCTGAACAGCGGCTGCTGCTTCCGATCCTTCTCCGGCTTGCCCGTCTGCTGTTCCATCTCGTCGTAGTATTCCTGAGCGGTCTCCATGACTCGCTTCGCGATGGCCTTTTGATTGGTCAGGTAGATAACCATGCCGATGGGCGTAGGGCTTTCGCGACGGAAGTAGGTTGCGACGATCCGCCTCATTTCGTCAGGCGTTTTCATGCTCAACTCAATCTCGACGGCGATGGAAGGCAGACCGATCGGGGTGAGATTGAGAGCAAGATCGGCAGGGTGCTGGTACTTCGCTTCGCTCGGTCCGGTGTAGATGAGCTTGCCTACGATCATCCAAAGTTCGGGGTGCTGAAGGAGTAGAGCGTCCACCGACTGGCCCTCGGGTCTGTTCCTTTCGATGTCCTGCCACAGTGACTGGATGGCTTTTCCTCGCTCTCGACCATCGCTGAACTTGCTCCTCGTGCCCTGCGGCTGAAGCGCACTGTTGAAGCTCGCACGCATGTAGCGCTCGGGAATCAAGAAGGGAAGAAGATCGAGTCCGGCACTGAGGGGGACGCTCACATGCTTGCGGATGGTGTCCGTTCCAGCCATGAGCTGCGCGGCAACCTGGCTGGCGAGGAGGTTGGGCCGAATCTTCGACAGGTCGAACTGACCGCTCCGGTGGAGGGGCTGAGCCGTCACTGGCACCTCCATGGCCGTCCTCAAGTAGCTGTGACCCTTGCCGGTGAGGTACCAGAGCTGAGGTCCGAACTCGATCTTCTCCTGTCCGATTACGCCGAACTCCTGGAGTCCGAGCATGAGCCGACGGGCGCTTGGCTCGGACAGGTTGCGCAGTACCCCAACCTGCTTCGTGGTGATGAACTCGAAGAGCTGGAGGAAACCGAGCACGAGGAAATCCTTCTCGGTGAGCCGCTTACGGCGGTAGGTTGAACCCTTCTTCTTGGTTGGGCTGTTGCGGTCCTTGCCCCGGTTTGGATGCTCCCAGCCGTTGACTTCGCCTGCTGCCACACGCTCCTTCCACTCCCTTCCGGTCATAGGCTGGCCGTTGGCGGGTGTCTGATCGTATGCCGAAGCGGTCGATTCGCCATCGAACTCTTCATCATCACCGTTCAGCACGGGGTTGATTTCGGCTGGCTCATCGACTTCTTCCGCCTTCCTAACTGCGCCGATGGTCGTACTTGCCTGTGGCTGCTGCTGCGCTACGGGCTGTTCTAAGGCGACAGGAGACGGGTCTGCGGCGGCTGTTGCAGGGCTTTCGTAGTCTTCGTCTGAGAGGAAGTCTGGGACGCTTGTGGTGGTCATCTTGGCTGCTCCTTGTGGTCCTTTGCGGTCACAGAACGCCTACTCAAGAGAAGTCACGAAGTAGGAACGAACTGCAAACGCTCATATCGCAATGACCGCAAACCAACTGCAAATGTGGCTGCAAACAAAGAACGCAAGCAGGTATTTGCACCCACTCGCCCTCCTCGTGGCGGATGAGGAGGTCAGCTCCGCTGCCCTCCAGGGGGGGGGGAGAAGCAAAGCGCCGAGCTGCGCTCGTCGAATCGCAGCTCCGCTGCGAGCTGCAGCCTGCCGTGGGCAGTCTGTGGGAAGCGGTGCTTCCCAGCGAAGGCCGCAAGCGCTCTTCGCTATCCCGCTGGAAGGATGTTGGCACCCTTCCAACCTGCCCTCGGGCCGTTGCCACTCCGAGACCCCGCCGAAGGCTGCACCAGCAGACTTCACTCCTCTCCACTGCGAACCCGCCCAGTGGTCTACGGAGGTGTGCGCACACCTTCACTACGCGCTCCGCTCGTTCCCAACTGCGGAGGGCAGTTCCATGTCCACAGCACATGGAGTGCTGAAAGCTGTCTCCAAGGAGCCAACACCTTCACTCAATGCCCCTACTGGATCTCCAAACGATGAGACCAACTAACAGGAATCTGAGCTTCAAGGCCGGGGAAGCGGGAGCGGCGGCCGCGGCGATGGTGAGTCGGTGGTTTTTTTAGCCTGCGGCTGTAGGAGAGCAGTTTTGAGCCTGGGGTCAACAGCCGTTGTCAGCATCGAGCCAAGCGTCAGCAGGAGAACAGCTCTCCTAGATTCCTAACTGCGCCGATGGTGAATGGACTAGTTCTCTAGTTCATTCAGGGCGAGAGTAACTTCTCGCAGCTCTTCCTCCACGGACTGCATACGCCGCGCCGTCATGCTGCTTCGAGAGTCAGCCCCAGCCTGACTGTGGCTAGCCCGGTTCTCCAAAGCCTTTCGCTGCCGACGCAACGACACCAGCTGTTGATCGAGCTCCGCCAGCCGAGCCATTCTGTCGTGGCGATTCCGGATGTATTCTTCTCGCGCTTCGGGATCGTCAAGGGCCCCGGGTGGCAGGGGAAGCGTATCCATCGGGCTTGCGAGACTGTTCCTTCGCCCTTCCAGAAGTTGCTCAGATTGCCGGATAGTGACGAGGTCTGGAAGTCCCAGCAGCTGATCGTCCTCGCGGAATCGCTCGCCCTCAAGTTGCTCTAGTGTCGCCTGGAGGTGATCACGCTGCCTTTCCAGCTGATGGTGGCGGTCGTGAAGTATTCGGAGGGCACGCTCCTTGCCGTCCGACACTTCCTTCACCTCGTCGAGGGAGTCGTCACTGACGGGGAGCTGCGTGCGGTCCTTTGCATGCTTCAGGAACTGAAGCGGCTCGTAGAGGTGAATGCGCTGCTCTGCCTCCGCCCAGTACTCATCGATGAGTTCGGGCCGTGGTCCTTGAGTCTTCCCTCGCTCGATGAGCCACCAGTCCTCCTTCGCGTCATCCGTGACGAAGATCACTGGCTTCTTCATGGTCTCACCAAGTCGCAGGATCTCCTTCCAGATGATGAGATCCCCGTACTCGTTGCCGTTTGTCTTGTTGGCGTCTTTGTATCCTGGCGGCACCTTATCCTCGTAGCGCCGTTTGCCGTCTTCCTCGATCGCATCCAACTCCTCGCGGGTGAACCCCTGCCCGACCCGTTGGGAGTAGAGGTCGCTGATGCGGAAGAAAGTCTTCTCGGGATCGCCATCGCCCGCAATCCACACCTCGTGTTGTTCCGCCTGGGCGTCAACTTGCGCGGAGAAACGCTCGAAGAGCGTGTCCAGCTCCTTCGTCAGCTCGTTGCGGTTGAGCGACGGGTGATGCTTGTACTCGTTAAGCTTGTTGTTGACGGTGTTTTTCGCCGAGTCAACAGAAGCCTTGATCTTCGAGAAGGCATCGGCGGTGTTGCTGATCACTTCAAGCCTGCGGCGCTGAAACTCTAGGCCGACCTGGTGAGGAATCCAGAGCGAATCCTGAAGGCTTTCGAGCACGCTTAAAAACTCATCGCGAGTGCTCGGCGTGTACCGGAAGAAGTTCAGCAGGGTGTTGGTGTCCAGCACGATGATGCCCTCCGTCCAGAGAGCATCAAGTTCCTGACCGGCTGGCGCGTAGTACGCCCTGAACACATCTCGCATGGTCGTCCCTCCACCGCTGAGCGTTACTCATCCTAGCGGCTCGGCAGTACCGCTCTCGATAGTTGGTGTCGGAGGTGGTGAACGATGAATGACACGCCACTACTCGGGGAACGGGTTGGGTTCCATGTGGACATCGGTTGGCCGCGCCCTGATCCGTGCTGGGGCGACTGTAGCTACTGCGCTCAGGGCCAGTACCGCTTCGAGGATGAGCAGACAGCTCAGCGACTTCTCGACCTTCTACGGTTCTGGCGTAACTGCGCCGACGCTATCGATATACCTCCCCGACTGAGGAGGTCATGATGCCCTTTTACCACCTGCCCATTTCGGCAAAGCATCCAGAGGTGTGCGCACACCCATCGAACTGCACGCTCGGAGTCCATGTGACGACCGTGGAGGAGGCAGCCAAGCTCCGGGAGCGTCGGGACGACGCCTACGGTTCGCTCGCTCCCGTGTTCACCAAGGCTGATCTGCCCCAGCTCCGGGAGTGCCTGCGGACCGGCGAACCCTTCTTCGACTTCAGGTGAGGAGCAGGACCATGCCAACAGCAACCAACAGCAACCTCCACTACTCACCTAAGCTCGGACGCTATGCCCGCTGCGTGGCTCAGCAGCAGTGTGAGTACGGTGACGCGCACACCTCTCTAGCCGGCCTCGCCCGGGCGGGAGGAGCCGAGGTGTCCACCAACGGCCACAGCCAGCTTCAGATTGTCAGCCCCATCGTCGGCGGCGCGTTCTCGGTCGGTACCGACAAGCAGCGTCAGACCTTCCGGGAGGACGGCTCCAAACTCACCCCGACCGAGGCTCGGCGGTGGCGTGACACCATCGCTCAGCTCACCGAGGACAGCGGTGGTGTGACATCACGGCTCGGCCCGACCTTGCTTCCGTCCCTGGGCTGGGGCGAGGGTCCGAAGCGAGCACAGACAACGGTGCGTCACACCACCGCCTCCGACTTCGCCCTGGCCGAGTCCAGCAACGATCCGGGCGTGCTTGCACAGCTAGCCCACTCCGCCGATCCTGCCGTGCGGCTCGTGGTGGCGCAGAACCCGGCGACGGCCACCGACACCCTCGAGGGTCTTGCGACGAGCACCGACGACGGATCGAAGCTCTACCGCGACCGGGCCCACACCGAGCTGGGCCACCGCTACCAGGACCTACGGGATGCCGCGGAGCTGGATGCCTGCGAGCGAATGGACCGAGATGGTGTCTTCCAGAAGCAGCTCCAGGAAATGCCGAGCTACCGGCAGCTCGTCTACATGCCAGCGAAGCGGTGGCAGCAGAAGCCCGTCAAGGCTCGACGCTCGCTGATCCAGCGGGCACTGCATGAATCCGGTCGGGTACTCCGGCTCTCCTTCCGATTCGGCGGTTGGACGCTGCGCAAGAGCTTCCAACTCATCACGGGTAAGGACCCGGTGAGGCTCGTCAAGATCCCGGCCGCCGTCGCCGCCTACAGCTCCGCCCCGGAGGTCGTGGGCTTCCTAGCTGATGTGTTTGGAGCACTGGCCGATGACCAACGCTCGCGAAAGAAGATTCGCCGGAGGCTCGGATTGGGCTGACCCTACGATATGAACCGCGAGTGCCGTGAACCTGTCCCGGCATTCACCTCCTGTGTGACAGATACGCCGGAGACGCAGAGGTTACTCTCTTCCAACTGCGTCTCCGGCGTTCGCGCTTTTTGCGGTGCCTTTCTGACTGTGCGGCCGTTTTGATATGTGGCTGTCGATCGCAACAACAGGAGGCAGATCATGTTCAAGAAGAACGACACCAATCCCGCTCCCCAGGACAGCCGCTGGATCAAGCTCGGCATCATCGGGGCCGCGCTCGCACTCGCTCTGAGTGTCACACCACTGCTCAGCAGTACGAGCACCGATGCGCTCACGAGCGATGGGAAGTTCTGCGTGAAGGCAGTCAGCGATGAGTCTAAGTTCAAGGGGCAGGCGGGCTGGAAGGATTGCGGCTCAGGAGCTGAACCGGTGACCGAGCCAACCACACCGCCCGTTGCTGCTGTGCAGTGCCGTGTAGCGAAGAACACCTTCGGCGGGTACAGGCAGGCCAACGCAGACAAGGGCTACAGCACCAAGCCGTATGACGAGTACTGGACTAGCCCTTACACGACTCCGGGGCTGGTCTTCTACACGCTCGATCGTGACTGCAAGCAACAGCCCGCGACGGGCATCTCTGTGACCGATGACGCGACCGGCGAGAAGCTCACCGTCGAAGGTTCCAAGGGTGCGTATTCGGCTGAAGGAGTGATCCGGGATCACAGCTACACGGTGAAGGTTGACGGCAAGCTCCTTTCCGATCCTGAGAGCACGAAGATCGTGACCGGCGACGCTGGCTGGTACTCGATCATCGACGCCAAGTTCGCCGCTCACTCGCAGATCGTCCTCGGCTGATCCTCTCGAAAGCACTAGGAAGCCCCGGAGCACATCGCTCCGGGGCTTCCTTCGTGTGGACTCGCCATCCACTGTCGCTAGGAGCTGTTCTCAGGCGTTTTGGGCGCCAGGTGCAGCAACGATGCGTCCAAGAGGAGAGACGGGCTGAGGCGGGCAGGTAGCGATTCCTGCCTGTGGTTGTGTGACACCACCGCTGCGCTCCGATAGTTGCCGAGACAGAGGAGGATCGCCATGGATCAGACACAGCGAGAAGGCGCACGCCGCCGCACTGCCGAACTTGCCGCCGAGCGCTACAGGAAGATGCCCGCATGGGCGAACGCCGCACCTACGGTTAGCCCTCGCTCGACGAAGCCGAAGCCGAAGCCGGTTGCGGTGCCCGGCTACGAGCTGTGCCTCGCCGCGAAGGAAGCCGCGGCCCTCCGCTGGCTCACAGATGGTATGGACTCGCCAGATCCTGCCGTCTAAGGCGCGTGGAGCGCTCAGGCGCACATCCCGACAGCCTGCGAGTCTCGGCGTCTTAGACGGGCAGCGTCGGTGCCGGGCGAGAACGCAACTGCGCTGCCGGTCACGATCGATATACCTCCAGCCCACTCGGGCCTACACCGGAGGTACCCCATGCACCTACTCGCCCTGAGCAACCTGGTTGATTTCGTCGTCAACAGCTGGATCGGCCCAGCCTTCGTGCTCATCATCGCTGCCGTTGCCATCATCCTGGCCCTGAAGCGGCAGCTCGCCGCCTTCCTGTCCTTCGCCGCCATCGCCGTGCTCGCCGCTATCTTCATCTTCTTCGGCAACGACCTCTTCGGCAAGAACGGCAATGTCACCAAGGCGGGCAAATCAGTAGCCCAGAAGATCAACATCATCGACCTGGCCGGGAGTACATACGCACCCGGCTTCCTCCGGCTCACCCCATGAGATTGAAGCACGAGTAGGAGGACGGGGCGGCACCGAATCGTTGCCGCCCTACTTCTTTGCCTGCTCAACAGTCAGCGGTGATGCGACACGACACCACCACTGGCTCCTCCCGAGACGACCACCGTCCAGACTCTGAAGGACATCGCCGACTCGTCAGATCCACCGTCCTAAGGCGGAAGCAGCCCTCGGACGAGCATCCCAACGGGCAGGAATACCTCGCGCCTTAGACGGGCAGCCACAACGGGCGGCAAGAAGGGACCCACCTGTTGATATAGTAGTCTCCTACGCAAAGAAAGCCCCGGAGCACCAACCGCTCCGGGGCTTTCGTCTTGCGCCCCTAAGCTTTTGATATGCCCACCCAACGGCGTTGCTCCTCTCGGAGCTGAAGCTGTCGCTCGGGGGCATCCCTGAAAGTAGGCACCAGCTGGTCGGCTCGTAAACAGAGTCGGACCGGGTTAGTCTCCGCGGGCGGCAGTCGCCAGGGCGGTATCCCCCTTCGAAGTACAGACCCCTTGATACGGGAACGGAACCGATCGGAGGATGCCGAGGAGCAAGCGGTGTGTTGGCAGAGACGACTGCCACGAGATGAAGGTCACCTGTCCGCTCCTCACACTTGGAAAGCTCATTAGCGTAGTAGTGAGCAAGTCCGGACTGGGAAACTGGAACGGCGAAGACGACTTTTCGGTGGAATGGAAACCGATCCAGGTGGCTCGGAGGATTCGGGGCCAGCTCAGGCTGGGTGTCGACAGGTTGGTGGTCGGCGATACTACGCCTCCGCAGTGGAATGACTTCAATGATGAGATCATTCGGCGGGGTTCTTGAATGAAATGACTCTTCTCACCAACCTTCCTTCGACCTCCGACTTCTTCTCTGTTGTTGCGTCGCACACCTCCTCAGCTTTGCCGCCTCGATATCTCCTTGCTCATCAAGAGAGGGAGCTTCCGATGAATCGAGTCACAACAGCAATGGCAATCGTCGCGGCGCTGACCGTAGGTACGAGCGTTGTCGTCGTCAACGAGGCACGGCCGGCAGAGGCAGCGGAGATGAAGGCGGCGGACAACTGGAGGGGCCAGACCAGGACGCTGCGTGTCTGGCCCACCGGAGCTGATCAGGCAGTCGGGGTGGGTGTCGTCAGGCTGCGCTACACCTACCCCGGCACCATCAGCAAGATCGTGGTCGGTTCCGGCTGGAGAGTGGAAGAGCGGACGGCTTCAAGCTTCGTGCTCACCAACAGCGACGGCTTTGTGGCTCGAAGCTGGAACCGGGACGCTGCCTCGGATGTGGGTGTCCGAGTCGATGGCAACTTCCGGCTGGCTCCTGCCGAGCTGGAGTACCTGGCCGGTGGCACAAAGATCATGACCGGGGACGACTTCGACCGAGGCCGAATCTCCATGCGGTGAGTAGGTATGTGACACCACGGCCGGGGCCACGATCCTAGTTCGGACCGTGGCCCTTTGCTGCTGCCCGGAGAGTCAGAGCGGGTAGCTGCCTAGGTCGGCGTAGCCGTTCTTCCACTCAGAGCAGGCGGGGTGGGTGGACAGCCACCCTCGAATCCCGGTGAGGGCACCGATGGTCTCCTGCAAGAGGTTGATCTGCTTGTGGATGAAGCTGTGGTCGTTCAGGTTAGAGCGGAGCGCGTGGGCAGGCTTCTGGCGTGCCTGCCGGACATCCCGCAGCGGCGCAAGAACCTTCCTCGCGTCAGCCGCACTGACTCCGTGGTCGAGCATGAAGCTCTGGAACCGGTTCAGACTCCCGATCCGCTGATTGCGGTCGTCTGTCGTGGGGGCACCGACGCGATCGAGGAACGAGCCGCTCAGGTTCTCCGACAGCAACTTGTCGAGCTGAAGGACGAACTCATCCCACTCCCTCTGCGATGGCCGGAGCAACCAACCGAAGTCGGCAGGACGCTCCTCAATCCGGAACATCTGCTCACCGAAGGCCAGCTCGGTCAGCTGATTGAGATTCTGTAGCTCGATGAACAGGTGGGCGAAGGGTCCGACCGCGTCCGGCCATCTGCCCATCTGCGACCCCCACCAGATTGGGTGCGGTTCCAGACCGCCGTCGGGCACCTGGTAGGTCTCCCACCGTCGCTGGTGCTCCGGGGTGAGTGTGATCAGGTCGCAGTAGAACACAGCAACCCGCCGCTCAATGGGCGAGCCGGGGTCGCTGGAGTCGTAGCCCGAGAGATCGTAGGCGAAACCGATGTGGCTCAACCCCACATGGTCTCTCTCGAAAACATCGTCGCCGTCGAAGGCTTCGTCGGTGAGTCCCATGCTCGCCCCGGCGTCTCCGAAGTCGAATCGGAACCGCCCGTCGTTGCGGTACTGCTCAAGCACGGCGAACTCGAAGTAGGCCAGCTCCAGGGTGCCTTTGCCCCGCGCCATGGCGCGGGCGTAGGGACGGCCAGTCAGACGACTGGGCAGCCTGACGCCTTTCATCCCCTCGACGGTCGGGTACAGGCAGACGCCGTAGTCGTCTGCTGTCAGAGACTCGAGGTCCTGTTCCTGATCGTCCTGCGAGCGCCTCGACGGCCACGGCCGGATGTGGATGTTCATGTAGTCCGCTCCGGTCACGACCTGGACCAGCCCGGCTCGCACCAGCTCGATCGCAGGGCTTCGCGCCTCGTCGACCACTGCGCCGTGAAGGTGCAGCCCGTTGAACTCGCGTGAATCCAGGAATCGTCTACGAATCTGTTGGAGGAGGTCGAGCGCAGCGGGACTCGGGTCGTCACTGCTGCTGGATGACTTCAAGGGCCGTACCTCCGGATTCGTCTTGTACTGACGGTCAGCCTATCCGCGAGCACCGACATCGGAGAGTGTGGCAACTAACGAGCGTTTGTTGCCACAAGATCGATGACCGTTTATTGCCACAAGCGAAACCCTCCGCTTCGATATGTCCTCGTGTGGCACCAAGTTGTGGCACCAAGAATCGAATCAGGAGGGCACTATGCCGAAAGTGAAGGGGTACATCCGGGCTTCAACCGATGACCAGGAGAACACGCTGGAGACTCAGCGAGAGGAGCTGGAAAGGGCCGGCTGCGTCGAGTTGTACATCGATCAGCTCTCAGGGGCGGTGAACATTAGTGGCAGCAAGAAGAGTCTCGACTCCGATTGGCAGCGGCTCCGGGCAGGTATCGAGAAAGGTGACCGGGTTGTGGTTGTCTCCCAATCGAGGCTTGGCCGCAAGAGCTACGAGGTGCAATACGCAGTCGGAAAGCTCATCGAGGACGGGGCGGAAGTGCAGGTGCTTGAGGATAATCGAATCTACGATGACCTCGACGACTTCAGCCAGAACATGAACCTGTCTTTCCGGGCTGTGACCGATCAGAACGAGCGGGTCGAAATCAAGCGGCGTACGAAGAAGACGCTCAACTACCTGAAGGCCAACGAGGTCAAGCTCGGTACCCCGCCGAAGCTGTCCCGGAGCCTCGTGAACTACATCCTGCTACTCCGTGAGGCCAAGATGACCATTCGCGAGATTGCCGCCGAGGTCAAGGTCTACAGCAAAAAGCACGACAAGCTTATGCCGATCAGCACGACCACGGTCCAGAAGGTCATCAAGGGCACCTACGGCCTGACGCTGGAGGACACCGAGGAACACAACAGGCGAGCGCGGGAGAACATGGTGAAGATCGCTAGGTCGAAGCAGGCACTCGAAGGACGGCGCTCCGGCGCGAAGGGGGCCGACCATGAGTAAGCCCAGGTTCACCACTGATGAGGTCCGCTCCCTGCGGGACCGGGTTGCCACAGGTTCGAGCAAGGCCGAGCTGGCTAAGGAGTACGGCGTTGCCTCCGCAACGCTCAGCCGAGCGCTCCGAGACGGGTACCGAACAAGGGACGAGTGGGAGCGTCACCCACCCGTGGGCACGGCTCCGGTCCTCTCCAGGGAACAACTCACCGAGCTGCTGAGGAGGCGGGCTGACGGCGAGTCGATTCGCCAGATTGCTGAGGAGCTGGGCATCGATCGACGCCGAGCCTATGCCGCGACTCACGAGGGGTATCGGACGACCGACGATCTGGCGGAAGCCCGGGCGCGCTACTACTCGAAGAACTGACTATCGAGGCGAGAAGGGTCGGGGCAAGCCGCCTCGGCCCTTCTTCCCGTTCTTGCCGTCCGTAACCTGCCCTCTCGCACGCAGACAGCGATCCGTGGAACATGCTCATCGCCTCGGTATCCATGGGCTGAGGCGGGCAGCTACGGGATCAGAACTCGAAACCGCCGGCTCCTACGCCGTCGTCCACCAGGTGGCCGTAACGCTCCAGGGTGAAGGACGAATCGTGGTGACCCATCTCGTCCGCGATTAGCGGCAGCGGTACGCCGGCCTTGATCCTTGACGAAACCGCGTAGTGACGGAGGCCATGGTGGGTCCAGCCGTTCCGCTGAGTCGAGTTGGTTCGGTGCTCGGGGTACTCCAGAAACTGCTCGGCCACCCAGTCGTAGAGCGGATTGACGAGCTTGGCGTAGTTGCTCTGCGACTGGTAGGTACCCGCGCCGGGGACGATCCGAGTCGGCTTCCTCCAGCCGGGATCGGTGAGCACGGACGGCAGACCACCCCGGCTCTTCCTCGCCTGGTTACGAGTTGGAAACAACAGTAGATCTCTGAACTCAGAGGTTCGCGGTCCTGCGTCGAGATGGGCAATCGCGGGATGCTGCCACAGCTCCCGGAGCCGTTCCCAGAGCAACCAGTTCAAGGGCGTGAAGCCATGGCTCCAGAGCGTGAGCGATTCGTCCTCCGTTGCCGACCAGAGCTTATGCTGCGGGTCCTCGAAACGCTCCATGACTGCCGCGACCTGTGCTCGATGCGTCCCATTGCCGAAGCCGTTCCAGTTGGGTAGGAACGCCGGAAGATGCACCGTTCGACTTTTCTTCCGGCCCTTTGTCCCCGTGACCCAGATCTTCCCCTTGCTCGCCTGACTCGCCTGCTCGCTGACATCGATCGTGCCGTCGAAGGCGAAGGGCATTTGCTGCGGGTCGGTGCGGGCCTTCTCCATCATCGCGCCGAGCCGCCAGTCGTGCGTCCCGGCGAAGCTCCACTGAGCGGCTGTCACCACATGGCGAACTCGGAGAGCGAGGACCTCACCGATACGCAGACCCCCGCCCGCGCCCATCGCAGTAGCGAGGGCGATCTGTCGGTAGCGGCTTGCAAGCTCCTTCGTCTCGACCCCGCGTCGTGCTTCTGGGTCCTTGTAGTGCTGGGGGATACCCCTCCGGTGCTTTTCAGTCACTTCCCCCGGCAGCCCGTCGAGGAAGCTCGTCATCATCGGCCCAGTCAATCCCAAGCCCGGGTGGAACGGCATGGAGCCGTACCGCTGGTTGGGGTGGTCGAGATTCCGCCGCAGCTCATCCCACTCATTCAAGGGGCCGGTTTGGAGAGTGTGGCTCGCCGTGACGATGAAGGCGGCGACGAGCTCGGAACTCGGTATGTCGTTGGTCGGCACAAGCGGGTTGCGCTTGCCCGCCGCCGTGCCAGAAATCCGAATGCCCTGAGCCAGTCGGTCCGCCTGCTCCTTCGTGATTGGGCCAGCGTGATTGAAGATGCCACGCACCAGCGAACGGGCTTTCTCCTGCTGGCCTCTGCTCTGGCTGACCACATCGACGGTGGCAATGTCAGCAGGTCCGACATGGGTTACTGGTCTGCCGCCGAATCGATCGATGAGCTTCTTACCGAAGTAGTAGTATTGATCGTAGGTTCGGCTTGACCATCGGGATTGATTCGATGCAAGCCAGCTCTCCACTGCCTCCGTGACGGTGGGTACATAATCGCCGGGACGCCAACCCGCAACAAACTCACCCGACATCTCCCGGGCCTTGCTCTCGGCCAGTTCCCGGGTGCTGCCCCCACTGGTCGTTCTACGCTTGCCAGTGACCCGATCCACATACACGATTCGCCAATACTTAAAACGGCCCACCGGCTCGTAGATCGTTGCCTGCGTCCCCCGGATCGGGATGCCCTTACCCATCTCGTCGCTCCTGCGTCGTCTGTGTCAACCAACCCGTGTCAATCGTTGCACATCCGCGCCAGCAGTGCGATCTAGGATGGAGAACATGACATGTGCTGAGTTCCGCTTCAACAACTAGGTCCCCGGCGTCGCCCTGACCTGACGGATCTGGGCGACGACCTGCTCCAGCGATCCCCGCGGCTCGTCGGGCCAGTGCGGCGCCCGACCCGCCTCGGCCCGCAGCCAGCGCAGTGTCGCGTACCGGAGCCGGTGTGACGACTGTCGCAGGTCGTGGTCGAGCTGGATCCTGACCTGTTCCGGCAACCACGTCTGTCCGGCCTCGATCAGGTCGAGCGGGTGCGGCGGACGGACCTCGAGTCCGGCCCAGTCGGCGAACGTCGTCGTCCGGTCATCGGCGTCCGGTTCGCCGAGCACGACTCCCGGGTCCGCGAACGCCGCGCGTCCGGAAGCGAGGACGGTGTCGATCGTCGTCGGCGCGGGTTCGTCGATCCCCGCGTACCGGGAGGCGTCGTCGAGCCACTCGTCGACGGCCTCGCGGAGGTCCCCTTCAGCGCGCCGGAGTTGTTGATCGGCGATCTCCGCCTCGGACTCGGCATCCGTCGGCATGCTGATGAAGGCCTCGGAGAACCCGAACGCTCGCATCACGTCGACGGCTTCGGCGTGCAGGAGGGGGCGGTCGCCGTTCTCGACCGCATCGACGTCGTCCTCGGTCCAGGCCCAGCCGCGCAGTCGCATCCGCAGCGCCAGATCGGCAGCGTCCGAGTCGGTCAGTCGTTCGCGCAGCCGGCGCAGGTTCCGTCCGATCTGTCCGTCGTCCACCCTCATGACCGCGACGCTACGCCGCGGTACGGTTCCTCCATGAGGTACACGGTCGACTTCGTCGACGTCTCCACCACCGGACTCGAATCGTCCCCGGTCGCGGACGCCCTCGCAGGCCTTCGCGCGAACGAGGCTCGGTACTACAAGAACAAGTACGACCACGTGTTCGTCACGAGCAGCGCGGCCGAGGCACCCGAGGTCCTCGCGTACGTCGCGAAGGTCCTGCTGGACGAACGTGGCATCGTGATCGCCTCCCCGGCGCTCGAGGTCTCGGCGTTCGAGGTCGGCGGCCTCCGGATGGCGTACGTGTTCTACGAGTCCGGCCTGGCGATCAACGTGATGTACGCGATCGAGGACGGCGGCAAGCGCGCTGTGGGGTTCAAGCTCGCGATGGGCATGGACGTGCCCGAGGAGTTGTCGGCGTTCAAGTTCGCCCGGCAGCGCTCGAAGCTCGCCGGGGAGATCCGCGGCTCCTACTTCGTCGTCAAGGGCACCTACTGAGCCTCAGCCGCGCAGCGTCAGCACCTCTGCGCCGTCCTCGGTGATCGCGATCGTGTGCTCGCTGTGGGCGGTCCGGGCGCCCGTCGCGCTCCGCAGGGTCCAGCCGTCGTCGTCCGTGACGAGCTCGTCCGTGTCCGCCATCACCCACGGCTCGAGTGCGAGCAGGAGCCCGGGGCGGAGCGTGTAGCCACGGCCGGGCCGTCCGTCGTTCGCGATGTGCGGGTCGCCGTGCATGGTGGACCCGACGCCGTGGCCGCCGAACTCCAGGTTGATCGGGTACCCCGCGTCGTGCAGCACGGACCCGATCGCCGACGACAGGTCGCCGATCTTCGCGCCGGGCACAGCGGCGGCGATCCCGGCGGCGAGGGCGCGCTCCGTCGCCTCGATCATCGCGAGGTCCGCCGGCGCGGCTGTCGCGCCGACGACGAAGCTGACGGCCGAGTCCGCGACCACCCCGTCGAGGGAGACGGCCAGGTCGAGCGTCAGGAGGTCACCGTCGTGGAGCACCTGGTCGCGGGGGAGTCCGTGCAGGACCGCGTCGTTGACGGACGTGCAGATGAAGTGGCCGAAGGGCCCGCGGCCGAACGACGGCGCGTAGTCCACGTAGCAGGACTCGGCGCCGGCCTCGAGGATCATCGCCTTCGCCCACCGGTCGATGTCGAGCAGGTTCGTGCCGACCGTGGTGCGGCGCTGCAGCGCGTGCAGGATCCGGCCGACCAGGGCGCCGACGGCTCGCGCGCGGGGGAGTTCGTCCGGGGTGAAGATCTCGATCATGCGGGTGTCCGTTCGTGGTGCCGACAACTATCCCGGTCAGACTATACCGGTACTAGTATCGGTTCCATGGTCCGCCTGCCCCTCACACCCGCTGACGTCGAACGTGGTCAGCGCCTCGGTGCGCTGCTGCGTCGTGCCCGTGGCGAGCGGTCGATGCTCCAGGTCGCGATCGACGCCGGGGTCTCGCCCGAGACGCTGCGGAAGATCGAGACGGGTCGGGTGGCGACGCCGGCGTTCCCGACGATCGCCGCCATCGCGGACGTCCTCGGGCTCTCCCTCGACGAGGTCTGGGTCGAGATCAGCGCAGTGTCGCGCTCCGCACTCGCCTCCTGAGGAGGTTCGACGACTGCGGATGCGCCTCTGACGCCGGGGGATGCGACAGCGCGTACACGTCCGCGCTGCGCTTTCGCCCGCGTCGTGTCGCTTTCGTCGCAGACCCTCCCGCACGCCGCACCCACCCGCACGCCGCACCCTCCCGCACCCACCCGCACGCGCCCCCTCATCCACCGAACGCATCCACCGAGCGTGCTCGGAACCGGCGTGCATACCGTCACGTGGGGAGGTGGAACGTGAAGTACATCAACTACGACGGCAGCGTGATCATGACCGGCGACCTCATCGCTGAAGCGCTCGCTGACTACGCGGCGGTACTCGGAGCGAACGGGCGCACGGACACGGTCCACGTGCCCACGGTCGGAGCGGACGGCGCGATCGAGACGACCACGGTGCTGGTCGGACCCGCGAGCGAACTCGTGCTGACCCCGGCACCCGAGGACGAGCTCGACCTGGAGGACCAGGCGTTCATCCGCAGGCTCCGAGACGCGGCAGCGACGGCGGGCCCTGACCGCCCGATCAACGCCGACGGTCGGACTCCGTTCGAAGGAGCCGACGGACCGTGAACTCCGGCGGCGCCTCGCCCGCGTCGAGACGCCCCACGAACGACGAAACGCCGCCGGAATCGGCGGCGTTTCGTGTGTTCAGCGGCGTCTCGTGGCAGATCGGGCGCCAGACGCCAGACGACAGGCGCGGGGCGCCAGGCGCCAGGCGCGCCGGCTCAGGCCGCGAGCGCGAGCTCCGAGCGACGGATGGTCGCCGCCTGCAGCAGGGTGCGGCTCGACTCGCCGAGCCACGGGCGCCCCGGGACGGTCCAGCCGGCCTCGCCGTCGACCTCGACACGGGTGCCGGGGGTGACGAAGAGGTCGAGGACGTCGACGGGCACGCGCACGAGGTACTCGCGCTGGGTGCCGGCGTCGCGCACGGGGAACTCCGCGATGCGGTCGGGGGAGATGACGGGAGCCGCGGTGGCGGTCCCGAGGATGGTGATGCGTTCGTTGCTGGTCATGGTTGTTGCCTTCTCGTCTTCTGGCGGCCCACGCTGCGGTCCGACGGACGACTGAGTCGCATCGGTCGCGTGTGGTGGGCACGTGCACGCCGGCATTCGACGTGCTGCTCGGCCTGGCCCGGTGAACGGACGTGCGGCGGAGCGGTGGTCTCGTGGGAATGCGACTCGGGTGAGTCGGCTTCGAGACGGTTCGGTGTGCGCGAGTCAGATGGGTTCGCTGCAATGCACCAAAGGAAGACTCTACACGACGTCCCGCAGGAAGTCCATCCAGCGATCGCCGCCGGCGAGCACGTTGCCGGAACCGTCGAGTCGGGCCGCGGCTGTCGTGGGCTTCCGCGTTGCTTGCTCGTGGACGAGGGCGTGGAACGACTCGGAGAGGTCGAGCCGTGGGACGGCCGCCGTCACGGCACGGAGATCAGCGGCGGACCAGCGTGGGAACCCGGCCCCCGAGACGTCGAGGGAGGTCGCGACCTCGAGCAGGTGCCCCTCGAGGTCGAGCGCGGGATCGACCTCGGTCCACATGTGCCGCTCGACGACCTCGCCGACGCGGCGAGCACGGTCGGCGGGCCAACCGGCACCCAGGGCGAACACGCTCCCGACGGCGCCGCCGGCGTCCTCGAACGCGACGGCGTGGGCGTCGAAGGACGGCGTGACGCCGAGGTCGTGCAGCATCGTCGCGACGAAGAGCAGCTCGCGGTCGGGCTCGAGCGACTCCGCGGTCGCGAGCAACGACGCCCATGCCCACGAGCGCAGGCAGTGGTTCACCAGCGCCGGTGTCGACCAGGCGCGAACGACCTCGAGCGCGCGTGCGGCGACCGGGGACGGGGGCGTGAGCAGCGCGTCGAGATCGGGACCCATGAGCCGACCCTAACGGCCCCGGCAAGCGCGTAACGCGCCCGAAACCGAACCGGTCGATCCGCGAAACAGCGCGTCGTTACGGTTCGGGAACTGAGCACGTGCTCAGCAAGGTCACACTCCCCGCGCACCACCCGAACCCAGAAGGACCTGCACGGATGCAGCACCGAACACGACGTGGCCCACGGGCGCTCGTCACCGCGACCGCCGTCGCGACCGGGGCGCTCGGCCTCGTCGTCATGACGGCCGGCCCTGCCCAGGCGGCCCCCACCGCGACCACCGCGACCATCGAGGCGCCGGCGACCACGACGGTCGGGGACGACCTCGACGTCGACCTGACGATCCCCGCCGCGACCGACGTCTACGCCTACGAGATCACGCTCGACGTGGACGCCGACGCCCTCGAGTACCGGGACGACAGCGTCTCCGGCCCGGACGGCGGCTACGACAGCGTCACGCAGGACGGCGACGCGCTGACGATCGTGCACACGCGCCTCGGCACCTCGCCCGCGATCAGCGGCGACCTCGCCAGCTCGATCGTGCTGACCGCCACGAGCCCCGGGGTGACCGAGCTCGCGATCAGCAGTGTCACGCTCCTCGACGCGGACGGGGCGGCGACCACGCTCGACGCCCCCGACACGACGACCGTCACGATCGCCGCGGCGCCGACGACGGCTCCCACGGGCGGCCCCACCACCGACCCGACCGACCCGGCCACCCCCGGAGCCGGGACCGGCGGCGACCCGACCGGCACCGACGGCTCCGCGACCGACGTCGACGCCGTGAGCACGGCCTCCCGTCCCGCCGCAGGCGCCCTGGCCTGGACCGGTGCGGACGTCGCACCGTGGATCGCCGCCAGTCTCGCCCTCCTGCTGGCCGGTGGCGGCGTGCTCGTCGCCCGTGCCCGCGCCCGCCGGAACGGAGCCGCCAAGTGAACGCCGTGAACCAGAACCCGAACCGTCAGTCCACCCGTCGGCGTCGGCGCACGACGGCAGCCGGCGCCGCCCTCATCGCCCTCGCCGGCACCACGCTGGCCGCGATCCCGTCGATGACCGCCCAGGCGGCCCCGGCGACCGTGGACGCCAGCGCGGCGGCGATGCTCGCGCCGTACTACACGCAACTCGACCTGACCGGGGACGACCAGGTCACGACGGCCGACCTCACGGTGCTCACGAAGTACCTCGGCGTCACCAGCACCGACCCGAACTGGTCCGGCGTCGCCGCGACGGACACCGACGCGGACGGCACCATCACGGTCGCCGACGTGGCCGCCCTGTCGCAGCGGATGATCTACGACGACGGTCCGTTCCAGCTCGTCGAGGCGTCGACCCTCGACATGCAGGCCGCGATGAACGCGGGCGTCACGACCTCGGTCGCGATCACCCAGGACTACCTGGACCGCATCGCCGCCTACGACCGCACCACCGTGCAGGACGGCGGTCGCCCGCTCAACTCGATCATCACGACGAACACGGAGGCGCTGGCGGCCGCGAAGACCGCGGACACCGAGCGCGCCAAGCACGGGATGACGAGCATGCTCCTCGGCGTGCCGATCGCGCTCAAGGACAACTACGACACGAAGGACATGCCGACCACCGGCGGCTGCGGCTGCTGGGACGACAACCAGACCGACACCGACGCGGCGATGGTCACGGGCCTCCGCGACGCCGGTGCCGTGATCCTGGCGAAGGCGAGCCTCGACGAGTTCGCGTACGGGTTCGTGTCGGAGTTCTCCTCGAACCAGCCGGCCGGGTCGTCGCTGCTCGTCGCCAGCCCGTACAACACGACGAAGACCGCGGGAGGCTCCAGCGGTGGCACGGGTGCCGCGATCGCCGCGAACCTGGCGGGCATCGGGTTCGGCACGGACACGGGCGGCTCGATCCGCGTCCCGTCCTCGTACAACCAGCTCGTCGGGATCCGCCCGACGGTCGGGCTGACGAGCCGTGACGGCATCATCCCGCTCGCGCTGTCGCAGGACACCGGCGGGCCCATCGCCCGCTCGGTGACCGACGCCGCCGTGGCCCTCGACGCCGTCACCGGGGTCGACGCCGCCGACCCGGTCACGTCCGGGCAGACCGGCAAGGTCCCGACCTCGTACACGGCGGCGCTCGACCCGACGGCGCTCAAGGGTGCCCGGATCGGCTACGTCACGTCGATGGTCGGCACGAACGCCACCACGCTCCGGCTCTTCACCGAGTCCGTCGCGAAGCTCACCGCGGCCGGCGCGACCGTCGTGCCGATCACGACCACGCCGGACTTCAACCTCGTGCTGAACGAGGGCAGCGGGTCGACCAACGAGTTCAAGCACGACCTCGACGAGTACATCCAGAAGCACCTCGAACCCGACGTGACCGCGCGGAGCGTCTCGGGCATCCTGGCCTCAGGTGAGTACGTGCCGAGCCGGAAGTCGACCTACGAGGCACGCGACAAGATCACCGACGCGCAGTACCAGGCGTGGGCGGGCCCGACCGGGTCGCACACCACGCAGCTCGCCACCGGTAAGCAGGTCGTCACGTCGATGATGGACGCGCAGGACCTCGACGCGCTCGTCTACCCGTCGGGGACGCCGTACGGCACGCAGTCGACGAACATGCGGCTCAGCCCGAACACCGGCATGCCGGCCGTGACCGTCCCGATGGGACAGGCCACCGCGGCCGACAACACGGTCACCGGGGCCGGTGTGAACCTGGAGTTCCTCGGCCGCTCGTACGACGAGAGCACCGTGATCGGGCTCGGCTACGCCTTCGAGCAGGCGACGCACGCGCGCACCTCGCCGGCCGCGTACGGCCCGCTCGGGTAGTCCCCACCAGGACGGACTGGAGGCTCGGTGCCAGCTGGCACCGAGCCTCCGGTCCGTCAGGTGGTCGCGCGGCGGCCGGCGGGTGGAGGCTGCGGGCCTGCGGCTGTCGGCCGGAGTGCGCGCCGAAACGACGAGTGCGCATGCGGGCCCATGCGCACTCGTCGTCAGGGTGATCAGTTCAGCGTGGGGGTGTCCTCCGGCACGACCCCGCCGCCGTACAGGTCGGTCGCCAGGTCGCGGAGCGCCCGGAGCGCGACGCGCTGCGTGAGCGGACCGTACGAGATGCGGGCGACCCCGAGTGCCTCGTACTCCGCCGCGGGCAGGGCACCGGGCAGCCCGATGACGCTGAGCTTCCCGCGGCCGAGTCCCTCGACGAGGCGCTCCACCACGTCGCGCTGGATCGCACCCGGCACGAAGACCACGGGCGCACCGGCGTCGAGGAACGCCTTCCCGCGGGCGATGGCGTCCGCGATGCTCTCGTCGAGCGGGCGGTCGCCGCCCTTCGCGATGGCGTCGGTCCGGGCGTTGAGCTGGAACGCCACGCCCTCCTGCTCGGCCGCCTTCGTGATCGCGGCCACGCGTGCGACGGCCTCGTCGAACGGGCGGAGGCGGTCCTCCACGTTCGCGCCCACGACGCCGAACCCGATGGCGCGGCGGATGGTCTCGGCCGGGTCCTCGTACCCGTCGTCGAGGTCGGCCGTCACGGGCAGGTCGACGGCCTCGGCGACGATGCGGGCGCCCTGGAGCGCCAGGTCGAGGGGCATCCCGCCGTCGTCGTACCCGTAGGACGCGGCGATCGAGTGCCCGGCCGTCGCGATGGCACGCGTCTCCGGCAGGGCCGCGACGGTCTTCGCGCTGATGGCGTCCCACACGTTCACGACGCGGAGGATCTCGGGGGCTTCGTGCAGGGACTTCAGGGTCGACGCCTTGTCGACGGTGCTGCTGCTGATCATGGGACCGACAGTAGGCTGAGGCGTCAGCCGCCGGCCCAGCCGCACCCGAAGACGACGTTCGATGACATCCGGACTCGCGCCGGGCCTCCTGGTCGGTGCATCCTGAGGACATGGCGAGCGACGAGGAGGACCCGGTCGGCACGCTCCGCGGGGTCCGGACGAGCATCAAGTGGACGCGGTACGCGCCCGACGTGCTGCCCCTGTTCGTCGCCGAGATGGACCACGAGGTCGCTCCGGAGATCCGGCAGGCGCTGGTCGAGCGGGTGCAGCAGTCCGACCTCGGGTACCTCGACGGGCCGGGGCCGCTCGCGCCCGCCTTCGCTGCGTTCGCCAGGGACCGGTGGGGCTGGGACGTGGACCCTGCCCGCGTCTACCTGGCCACCGACGTCAGCGTCGGCATCGTGGAGACGCTGCGGCTCGCGCTGCCCGACGGCGGCCGCGTGGCGATCACGCCGCCGGTGTACCCGCCGTTCTTCGAGCTCATCGAAGAGGCCCGATGTCAGGTGGAAGAGGTCCCGCTCACCGAGCGCTGGGGCGTCTACCGGCTCGACCTCGACGGCCTCGAGCGCGCCTTCGCCTCCGGTGTCCGCGTCTTCCTGCTCTGCAACCCGCACAACCCCATCGGGCTCGTCCACGACCGTGCCGACCTCCTCGCGCTGGCAGCGCTCGCCGCGGAGTACGACGTGCTCGTCGTCTCCGACGAGATCCACGCACCGCTGACCCACCCGGGCGTGCAGTTCACCCCGTTCGCGTCGATCGCCGCGGAGGCAGGGGCCCGGAGCGTCTGCGTCACCTCCGCGAGCAAGGGCTGGAACCTCGCTGGCGTGAAGTGCTCCGTCATCGTCGCCGGGGACGACCGCACCGCCGCGCTCCTCGACACCCTGTGGGAAGAGGTCGCCTGCCGGACGAGCATCCTCGGGCTGCACGCCAACCTGGCGGCGTTCTCGCTCGCCGTCGGCTGGCTCGACGACGTCATCGACCGGATCGTGGCGAACGACCGGCTGCTCGCGAAGCTCCTCGCCGAGCACCTGCCCGGGGTGGTGTACTCACGGCCGCGCGCCGGGTACCTGGCGTGGCTCGACTTCCGCGGCATCGGCCTCGGGGACGACCCCGCCGTCCAGCTCCGCGAGCACGCGTTCGTGGCGCTGAACTCCGGCGTGCCCTTCGGCACCGAGGGCCGCGGGTTCGCCCGGATCAACCTGGCGTGCTCTCCGGACACCCTGCGCGAGGCCGTGCTGCGGATCGCGGCGGCGTACCCGTCGAGTGCGCAGGAGGCCGTGGTCTGGCACGTCGCCTGACCCGCGCGCGCTCCTGGGCGGGGCGACGTCAGGCGTCGATGTACTGGTTCCGGCCGACGACGCGGATGGCCAGGTGGACCTCGCTGGAGGGCATTTCCTCGGTCATCGCGACCCATTCGCGGGCGACGAAGCCGACGGAGCCCCACCGTGCGACCTCGGTGACGAGGAACCCGTCGATGAACACCTGCCACATGCCCTTGTCACGGACGGCCTGGACCTCGTGCGTCGCCATGGGCCGAGCGTAGCAAGCGGGCGTCCGGCCGGCCGGGTTCGGCCGACGGCGCTCGGCGTGCAGTCGACGGTGCTCGGCGTTCAGCCGACGCGCTTGGCGTAGTACCGCAGCAGCGGCGTCTCGCCCGAGGGCTTCGACCAGTCCGCGAGCCCGGTCCCGGTGAGCCGCCAGCCCCGCCGCTCGTACAACCGCCAGGCGGCCGGCGTCTCCTCGGTGACGTCGAGCCGGATGTGTGGTCCCGGTGCGCACTGCTCGGCGGCGTCGAGCAGCCCGTCCGCGAGTCCGCGGGCGCGGTGCGACGGGTCCACGAACAGCCGCGTGACCTCCGGCATCCGCCCGGGGGCGGGGACTGCGATGCCGACGTGGCCGACGATCTGCCCGTCCTCGATCGCGGCCCAGGCACGGAGGAGCCCCTCGGGGGAGAGCCACGCGCGCGGGTCGTCCGGCCAGGTCGCCGGGTAGCCGTCGGCGTGCACGCGCCAGAGGACCTCGACGAGGGCGTCCAGGTGGGCGTCGGTGCGTTCGGTGATCCGCATGTCCTCAGACACTGTCGGCCGACTCGCGCGATCCGTCAGCGGGGTGGTCGGGTCGGTCGTCGAAGAAGTCGGCCGCCCGGAACGCGAACAGCAGGATCGAGACGAGGGCCCCGACGACGAACCAGACGATGTCGCCGCTGGTCGGGCCGACGACGGCGGTGCGCCCGAAGAGCAGGCCGATCGCGATGACGAAGTTCGCCATGCCCCAGACCACGTTCGTGCGGGCTGACGAGTACCGCCCGAACGGTGTGCGGAACACGAGCCCCGCCGACCCCGCCACGAAGTGCGGCATGCCGTTCAGCAGTGCCAGCCCAGCGACTGCGAACAGCACGACCCCGACGATCCCCATGCGCTCAGCGTACGGGCTCGTCGCGGTCGGGGGACGGTCAGAGCTCGAGCGCCATCGCGACGTCGGCGCGGACGTACGGGCTGGCGTGCCGTTCCTCCGGGCCGAGGTGCCGGAAGCCGGTCGTCTCGTACAGGTGCACCGCGCTCGCCAGGGCGGAGTTCGTCTCGAGCACGAGGCGCCGCGCACCGACGGCGCGGGCACGGTCGATCGCGTGCAGGATCAGCCGGCGCCCGGTGCCGTGACCCTGGTGGTCAGCGGCCACGGCCATCTTCACGAGCTCGTACTCGCCGTTCCCGACGGGCAGGATGCCGACGCAGCCCACGACGACGTCGTCCATCCGGGCGACGAAGACCGCGCCACCGGGTTCGACGATCTGGCCGACGGGGTCGCCGAGGAGCTTGCGGTCCTCGTCCTCGAGCGTGAAGAAGCGCGAGATCCAGGCCTCGTTGAGCGTCCGGAAGGCCTCGGCGTCGGCGGCCGAGCTCATGTCGCTGATGGTGACGGATGCGGTGTCGGGCATGGTCCCATCCTCGACGGACGAGGAAGTCACGTCCAATACTCGTTCGCGACCATCGATAGGCTGCGTGCATGGATCACCCGGACGTGGACCTCCGTCAGCTCCGCGCGTTCCTCGCGGTCGCCGACGCCCTGCACTTCGGGCGCGCGGCGGAGACACTGCACATCGCCCAGCCCGCGCTGTCGCAGCAGATCCGGCGGACGGAGCGCGCCCTCGGCGTCGACCTGTTCGCCCGGACGTCGCGGAGCGTGGCGCTGACGCCGGCTGGCCGCGTGCTGCAGGGTCGCGCCCGCTCGCTCCTCGCCCAGGCGGAGCGGGACCTCGACGAGGCCGTCCGGGTCGGGCGCGGGGAGGCGGGACGGCTCGACGTCGGTTTCGTCGTCTCGGCACTGCCCCTCGGCCCGATCGAGCGGGTGCAGCGCTTCCGGGAGCGCCACCCGCTGGTCCGGGTGGAGCTCACCGAGGGGTACACCTCCCGGCTCCTCGCGCGCATCGTCCGCGGCGAGCTCGACCTGGCGATCGTCCGGGACCCCGACGAGACCGACGGTGTGCGGCTGCGCCCGTTCCGGAGCGAGCCCTTCGTCGCCGCGGTCCCGCTCGGGCACCGGTTCGCCGACCGCACGTCCATCGCCGGGTGGGAACTGCTCGACGACCCGTTCGTGTTCTTCCCCGCCGAGGCCGGCGCCGTCGCCACCGAGCGGAACCTGGCGCCGGTCGTCCGGGACGGCCGGGTACCGGAGGTCGTGCAGGAGGCCACGACCTGGGCGACCGTCCTGCACCTGGTCGGTGCGGGCCTCGGCGTCACGGTGGCACCGGCGAGCGCGACCCTCGCCGCGCCCGACACGGTCGTGCTCCTGCCGCTGACCGGGGACCACCGCAGCGAGCTCTGCTGGGCGGCACGTACCGACGACGACCGCGAGATCCTCCGCAACTTCGTGGCCGCGGCGGACTGAGCGCCGGCGCCTAGCGCGGCAGGACCGGCGCGCGGTGGTCGCCGAGCTCGTCCACCCGCCACGGACGCGACCCCGTCAGACCGAGTCCGAGCTGCGCCAGCACGAACGACACGTGCGGCTCGACGTCCGGGTCCCAGGCGCCCTCGATCCCGAGGCCGAACGCGCCGAGCTCGTCGTCCGCCTCGTCGTGCAGTCCCATGCGCCATCGCCCGTCGCCCAGTTCCTCGACGACGACCCACCGCGCGGTGCCGAACCGGGACGGTGCGGACCGTCCGGTCACGCCGTCTTCATGATGTCCGCCGTGAAGTTCTGCACACGCTGCAGCAGGGCCTCGCCGCGCATCGCGATCGTCGCCGGCGGGTTCAGGTGCGGCGGCGCGGTCCGGATGAGGAGCGGGCACCCGAGGTCCTCGCAGATGTACGTGCCGATCGTGTTGCCGTTCCGGCCGGACTCCCCGGCACGCGCGGCGGAGAACAGGCGCACCTGCGTCGCGGGCTGCGGGGAGTGGCAGAAGGAGCACATCGCGGCGATCCCGGGGCGGAGCGAGCCGCCCGCCGAGCGCACGACGATGCCGACCGCGTGGCCGTCGATCCACGAGACGATGTACCCGCGGCGTGCGGCCTGCGGGTCGCGCCAGCCGAGGAACTCGCGGTCGTCCCAGAGCATCTCGTGGAGTCCGGGGATCGGGAGCTGCGCGAGTTCGTCCTGGGTGGCGTTGACGAACGACGAACGGATGTCTGCTTCGGTCAGTGGCTTCACGGTGAGAACACCATATGCCTCGCCTCCGACACGTGGTTGGTCAGGACAGCCGGGAGGCCCGGATCACCGCGAGCGCGCTCGTCTCGTCCGCCACCAGGACGGCCCGACGCACCGCGTCGCGTCCGATGCGGCGCGCGGCCGCGTCGTCGGCCGCGAACTCCACGAGGACGCGCGTCGAGCGCGCCATGGCGCGCGCACCCGGGATCCAGGGGACCGCACGCTCGATCGACTCGGCGACCGCGACTGCCACCGCGTGGTGCTGGTGCAGGTGCGCTCGTTCGTGGGCGACCACGGCCTCCAGTTCGTCGGTGCGCAACCGGTCTGCGAGACCGGAGCTGACGAGGACCCCGCCGCTGCGGCCAGGGACGGCGCAGGCCAGGGCGTGCTCCGCCTCGACGACGGCGACGAGCGTGCCGTCGATCTCACGGTGGGGTGCGGCGCCGGAGCGCATGGCCGCTCGGACGGCGCGGTGCTCGGAGCCCGGGCGGACGCGCACGGCGACGACGAAGGCGAGCACCGCGACGATCGCGACCCCGATGTTGAGCCCGTGCGAGGGGGAGTCGCCGAGCGCGAAGGGATCGGTGACCGGCCGGTTCGCCGTCACCACGAGGGTGATGCCGACGACGAACCCGAGTGCGCCGAGCACGACCGCGAGCGACCAGGACACCAGTGCGGTGCGCGGCCGGTCGATCGTCCAGGCGGACCGGGTCAGGATCCGCGGCGCCAGGGCGACGACCGCCAGCGCGAGCACGATGAGGACGACGCCGGTGACCACCACGGGAGAGGGTCCGTCAGGAGCGGGCGCGGGCGTCGAGGGCGCGGCGGAGGACGTCGAGGTCGTCGGAGGCCAGTGAACCCGTGAACTGGAGCAGTGCGGCTTCGCGGTCGGACGCCGCCGCGAGGGCGGTCGACATCAGCGACGCGGTCTGTTCCTCGCGCGAGTGGGTGGCGCGGAACGTCAGTGCGGCGTCCTGGTGCTGCTGCCGTTCCACCGCGCCCTTGCGGCCGAGGCGGTCGAGCACGGTGAGGACGGTCGTCAGTGCGGGACGGGGCTCCGGGAAGGCGTCGAGCACCTGGCGCGCGGTCAGCCCGCCGTCCGCGGACCAGAGCGCGTCGAGCACCGCCTGCTCGAGCTGCCCGCGAGGGCGCTGCCGTTGTCCTGCCACGGGACCACTCTACGAGATGTCGAAGGGGTGGCACGGTTCACATGCCCGTAACGCGATCTCGGTAAGCTCTCCGCGGACAACAGAACATCGAGGCCGATCACCCGCCGCGGGAGACGTCGCCCGCCGTCGCACCCCGACGGCGCAGCGGCACCGAAGGAGCATCCTCCCCGCCAATCTCTCAGGTCCAACACCGCAGCGGACAGGCCACTCTGGAAAGCAGACGCCCGTGCTCCATCGGGGCCGGTCGTCTCGCCGACGGTGAAAGCCGCGGACCTCACGGGCCGCGGTGAAACTCTCAGGCCGATGACAGAGGGGGAGTTCCACCCGGCGATCGCCGTCGGGTGCCGCCCGGCGATGGCCGGGCCCTGCGCACGCCAGGAGAACTCCGCAATGTCCCCATCCCTCCGTTCGTCCCCGCTCGAAGCGGCGCACGAGTCGGCCGGTGCCACGTTCACCGACTTCGCCGGGTACCGCATGCCGGTCCGGTACTCGTCCGACCTCGCCGAGCACCACGCCGTCCGGCAGGCCGCCGGCGTGTTCGACCTCTCGCACATGGCGGAGATCGGCGTCACCGGACCCGACGCCGTCGCCTTCCTGGACCACGCGCTCGCCGGGGCGTTCGGCGCGATGACCGTCGGCCGCGCGAAGTACTCGCTGCTGCTCGAGGAGACCGGCGGGATCCTCGACGACCTGGTTGTCTACCGGACCGACGACGACACGTACCTCGTCGTCGCGAACGCCGCGAACCGGTCCGTCGCCGTGTCCGCCCTGCAGTCGCGGGCCGACGGGTTCGACGTCACGGTCTCGGACGACTCCGACACCACGGCGCTGGTCGCGATCCAGGGGCCCGCTGCCGCCGGCACGCTCGACGAACTCGTGGTCGAGGACCGGCTGCAGCCGGAGTCCCCGCTGGACGAGCTCCGCTACTACCGGGCGCTGCACGCGACGTTCGACGGCTCGTCCGTGCTCGTGGCCCGCACCGGCTACACCGGCGAGGACGGCTTCGAGATCTACAGCGACCCCGACGTGGCCCCGGCGATCTGGGACGCCCTGCTCGACGCCGGCGCACCCCGGGGTGTGGTGCCCGCCGGGCTCGCCGCCCGCGACACCCTGCGCCTCGAGGCCGGCATGCCGCTCTACGGGCACGAGCTCACCGTGTCCACCCGCCCGGCGCAGGCCGGCCTCGGCCGGGTCGTCGCCGCGGACGGGGCGTTCGTCGGTTCCGCGGGCGTCGAGCCCGCTGCCGACGCCCCCGTGCTCGTCGGCCTCGTGATGGAGGGCCGCCGTGCCGCCCGTGCCGGGTACCCGGTGCTGCTCGACGGCACGGTCGTCGGTTCCGTGACCTCCGGTGCCCTCTCCCCGACGCTCGGGCACCCCGTCGCGATGGCGTTCGTCGACCCGTCCGCCGCCACCGGGGGACAGCTCCTCCACATCGACGTCCGCGGAACGGCCATCCCCGCCACCGTCACCGCGTTCCCCTTCTACCGCCGCGCTTCGAAAGGCTGACACCCATGACCGACCAGACCGCTCTGCAGTACACCAAGGACCACGAGTGGATCCTCGTCGAGGGTGACGTCGTCACCGTCGGCATCACCGACCACGCCGCCGAGCAGCTCGGTGACGTCGTCTACGTCGAGCTGCCCGCCGTGGGCACCGCGACGACCGCCGGAGACCAGCTCGGCGAGATCGAGTCGACCAAGAGCGTCGGCGAGCTCTTCGCGCCGATCGAAGGAGAGGTCATCGAGGTCAACGACGCCGTCGTCGACGCCCCGGACACCGTCAACCAGGACCCGTTCGGCGCCGGCTGGCTCGTGAAGATCAAGGTCGACGGCACGTCCTTCCCCGAGGACCTGATGGACCACGACGCGTACCGGGCGTCCATCGCATGACGGACACCGACCTGAACCTCCAGACCACCTTCGCCGACCGGCACATCGGGACCACCCCGGCCGACCAGCGCGTCATGCTCGAGACCGTCGGGCACAGCTCGCTCGACGAACTCGTCCGTGCCGCGATCCCGGCCGCGATCCACGCCGCACCCGTCGCCACGTCGTCGATCCCCCCGGCGATCGGGGAGACCGAGGCGCTCGCCGAACTCCGCGCGGCGGCGTCGAAGAACACGGTGCGCCGCGCCATGATCGGCCTCGGGTACTACGGCACCCACACGCCGGCCGTGATCCAGCGCAACGTGCTCGAGAACCCGAGCTGGTACACGGCGTACACGCCGTACCAGCCGGAGATCTCGCAGGGGCGTCTCGAAGCCCTGATCAACTTCCAGACGATGGTCGCCGACCTGACCGGCATGGCCACCGCCGGCGCCTCGATGCTCGACGAGGGCACCGCCGTGGTCGAGGGAATGCTCCTCGCCCGTCGCGCGTCCAAGGTCAAGGGCGACGCGTTCCTCGTCGACGCCGACCTGCTGCCGCAGACGCGGGCACTGCTCGACCACCGCGCAGAGGCCGTCGGGATCACCCTGCGCGCCTTCGACGCCGTCGCCGGACCCACCGACGACCAGCTCGCCGGCGCCTTCGGCGTCGTCCTGCAGTACCCGGGCGCCTCCGGGCACGTCGTCGACCCGTCGACGACCATCGAGCGCGTCCACGCGGGCGGCGGGATCGCGGTCGTCGCGGCGGACCCGCTCGCGATGACGCTCCTGGCGTCCCCGGGCGACCTCGGCGCGGACGTCGCGGTGGGCACCTCCCAGCGCTTCGGCGTCCCGCTCGGCTTCGGCGGCCCGCACGCCGGGTACCTCGCCGTCCGCGCGGGGCTCGAACGCCAGCTGCCCGGCCGGCTCGTCGGGGTGTCCTTCGACGCCGCCGGCGGGATGGCCTACCGGCTCAGCCTGCAGACCCGTGAGCAGCACATCCGGCGCGAGAAGGCGACCTCGAACATCTGCACCGCGCAGGTGCTCCTGGCCGTGATGGCCTCGATGTACGCGGTCTACCACGGGCCGGAGGGCCTCCGGTTCATCGCGAACCGCGTCGCGCGCACGACGGCGGCGCTCGCCGACGCCGCACGTGCCGCCGACGTGCACGTCGTGCACGACGGGTTCTTCGACACGCTCACGCTCCGTGCCGCCGGGCGGGCGGGGTCCCTCGTGCAGGCCGCACACGACGCGGGCTACCTGCTGCACCTCGTCGACGCCGACACCGTGCTGGTCTCGGTCGACGAGACGACCACGCCCGACGACGTCCGCGTGCTCGCAGGCCTGTTCGCCGGCGGGGACGGACCGGACCAGCACGCCGTCGAGACCGCCGTGGCGGACGCGACCTCCGGCCTCCCGTCCGGCCTGTTCCGGCAGAGCGCGTACCTGACGCACCCCGTGTTCAGCTCCCACCGGAGCGAGACCCGGATGATGCGGTACCTCAAGCACCTCGCCGACAAGGACTACGCGCTCGACCGCGGCATGATCCCGCTCGGCAGCTGCACGATGAAGCTCAACGCGGCGACCGAGATGGCGGCGGTCACGTGGCCGGAGTTCGCGAACGTCCACCCGTTCGCGCCGCGGTCCGACGTCGAGGGCTACCTCGGCATGATCAGCGACCTCGAGACCTGGCTCGCCGAGGTCACCGGCTACGACACGGTGTCCGTGCAGCCGAACGCCGGCAGCCAGGGCGAGCTCGCGGGGCTCCTCGCGATCCGCGGGTACCACCGCTCCCGCGGGGACGACACCCGCACGGTCTGCCTGATCCCGTCGAGCGCGCACGGCACGAACGCCGCGTCGGCCGTGCTCGCGGGGATGCGGGTCGTCGTGGTCGCCTGCGACGAGAACGGCAACGTCGACCTCGCCGACCTGCGCGCCCGGGTCGCCGAGCACGCGGACGCCCTCGCCGCCCTGATGATCACGTACCCGTCCACCCACGGCGTGTACGAGCACGACATCCGGGAGATCTGCGACGCGGTGCACGACGCCGGCGGCCAGGTGTACGTCGACGGGGCGAACCTCAACGCGCTCCTCGGGCACGCTCGCTTCGGGGACTTCGGCGGCGACGTCTCGCACCTGAACCTGCACAAGACCTTCTGCATCCCACATGGTGGCGGCGGTCCCGGCGTGGGTCCGGTCGCGGCGAAGGCGCACCTCGCGCCGTTCCTGCCCGGGCACCCGATGGCGCAGGACGCCGACCGCCGTCCGGGCTCGACCTCCGACGGGCGCCTGGCGCACGCGGGCGGTCCGGTCTCGGCAGCGCCGTACGGCAGCCCGAGCATCCTGCCGATCACGTGGACGTACGTCCGCATGATGGGTCTGGACGGCCTGACCCGTGCGACCGAGACCGCCGTGCTCGGGGCGAACTACATCGCCGCCCGGCTGCGTGACGCCTTCCCGGTGCTCTACACGGGCGAGTCCGGGCTGGTCGCGCACGAGTGCATCCTGGATCTCCGTCCGCTCCGGGACGCCACCGGCATCACCGTGGACGACGTCGCGAAGCGCCTGGTGGACTACGGCTTCCACGCGCCGACGATGTCGTTCCCGGTCGCCGGCACCCTGATGGTGGAGCCGACCGAGAGCGAGGACCTCGCCGAACTCGACCGCTTCGTCGACGCGATGCTGGCCATCCGCGCCGAGGCCTCGGCCGTCGAGCGCGGCGAGTGGCCTGCGGACGACAACCCGCTCGTCGGGGCGCCGCACACGGCCGCGTCAGTGATCTCGGGGGAGTGGACGCACGCCTACACCCGGGAGCAAGCGGTGTACCCGCTGCCGGGCATCGCGGAGCGGAAGTACTGGCCGCCGGTGCGCCGCATCGACCAGGCGTACGGGGACCGCAACCTCGTGTGCGCCTGCCCGCCGATCGAGGCGTTCGCGTAACGAGCACCCGCTCGCACCACCACGGAAGGCCCGGAGCCCCACGGCTCCGGGCCTTCCGCGCGCCGGGCGGCGGGCGCGGCCGCCGGGCTGCCGCGGCGCCGCCCGGCTCCCGCGGCGCCCGGGATGCCGTGGCACCGCCCGGCTCCCGTGGCGCCGCCGAACTCTGCGGCGTCTCGGGCACCCCGGGGTGCCTCGGGGAGAGCGGGGCGCCTCGGCCCCGACGTGCGGGGGCTTCCGATGCCGACTCCCGTGGCGCCCCTGGCCTCCCGCGGCGCCCCTCGCCTCCCGAGACGCCGCCGAACTCTGCTGCGTCTCGGGCACTCCGAGGCGCCTCGGGGAAAGCGGGGCGCCTCGGCCCCGACGCGCCGAGGCGTCCGACGCCGGCCTCCCGTGGCGCCCCTGGCCTCTCGCGGCGCCCCGGGCCTCCCGCGGCGCCGCCGAACTCTGCGGCGTCTCGGGCACCCCGGGGCGCGTCGGGGAGAGCGGGGCGCCTCGGCCCCGACGTGCGGGGGCTTCCGCCGTCAGCCTCCCGTGGCGCCCGGCTGCCGCGGTGCCGCCCGGCTGCCGCGGCGCCCCGGGCCTCCCGAGACGCCGCCGAACACTGCGGCGTCTCGGGCACCCCGGGGTGCCTCGGGGAGAGCGGGGCGCCTCGGCTCCACCGCGCCGAAGCCTCCGCCCCCGGCCCCCCGCGGCGCCCCCGGCCCCCCGCGGCGCCCCGCAACTTCCGAGACGCCGCCGAACACCGCGGCGTCTCGGGCACCCCGGGCGCCTCGGCGGGACCGGGGGCGCCGGTGGAGCGGTCCCTTTCGTCCAGGGGATGGATCGTTGCGTCCAGCTGCCGCACAGCCGTCCCACTGGCGAGCACCTCCGGCCCCCGCAGACACGCGGAGCACGACGCTCGTGACATGACCCCCGAAGGAGTGGCACACTGCAACAAACCGTTCCGAGATGCAACGAAACCGATGCACATGCAACAAAACAGCATGTTGCGTGGTGAAACGCGGGTATCTTGCAGTCTCTCGCAAGGATCATGCAAGTTGGTTACCAGCGTGTAACCGTTCGGCCCAGGGTTTGGTGCGTTCTCAGCGCACTGCCTACAGTGCAAAGGTCAAACGCGCCTGGCGACACCTCTGTGCCCGGCGCGTCCCATGCACCAGGAGGAACCTTTGATCAAGAAGCGCGCTGGGCTCGCAGCCCTCGCCGTGCTCGGGGCCACAGCAATCGCCCTGGCCGGCTGCTCCAGCAACAGTGGTAGCAGCAGCAACAGTGACTCGAGCTCCGGCTCGACGAACGCGAGCGGCATCGTCACCACGAACGGCAGCGAGCCCCAGAACCCGCTCATCCCCTCGAACACCACCGAGACCGGTGGTGGCAAGATCATCAACTCGATCTTCGAGGGCCTCCGCTCCTACGACGCCGACGGCAAGCCGGTGAACGAGGTCGCGAAGAGCATCACCACGGACGACTCCAAGACGTTCGACATCAAGCTCAACTCGGGCTGGACCTTCACCAACGGTGAGAAGATCACGTCCGAGTCGTTCACGAAGGCGTGGAACTGGGCGGCGCAGAAGTCGAACGCCCAGGGCGCGAGCTACTACTTCGAGAACATCGAGGGCTACAACGCCGACGCCGACTCGAAGCTCACGGGCCTCAAGACGGTCAGCGACACCGAGTTCACGGTGACCCTGAAGTCGGCGCAGTCGGACTTCCCGCTCTCGCTCGGCTACTCGGCCTTCGTGCCGCTCCCCTCGGTCTTCTACGACGACACGAAGGCCTTCGGTGAGAACCCGATCGGCAACGGTCCGTACAAGCTCGACGGCAAGAGCGCCTGGACGCACAACACCGACATCAAGCTCGTCACCAACAAGGACTACGAGGGCAAGCGCAAGCCGAAGAACGGTGGTCTGACGATCACGTTCTACACCTCGCAGGACACCGCGTACTCCGACGCGCAGGGTGGCAACCTCGACATCCTCGACGCCGTCCCGGACTCGGCCTTCGCGAACTACAAGTCGGACTTCCCCGACTCGAACGTGAACCAGCCCGCGGCGATCTTCCAGGGCATCTACCTGCCCTACTACCTCGACCACTGGAAGGGCAAGGAAGGCGAACTCCGCCGCCAGGCCGTCTCGATGTCGATCAACCGCAAGCAGATCACCTCGAAGATCTTCGACGGCACCCGCACGGCGGCCAGCGACTTCACCTCGCCGGTCATCGACGGCTGGTCGAAGAACCTCGACGGCGCTGACGTGCTGAAGTACAACAAGTCCGAGGCCAAGAAGCTCTGGGCCGAAGCCGACGCGATCTCGCCGTACAACGACACCCTCACCATCTCGTACAACGCCGACGGCGGACACGAGGCGTGGGTGACCGCGGTCACGAACAGCATCTCGAACACCCTGGGCATCAAGGCCGAGGGCAAGGCGTACCCGACCTTCCAGGAAGCGCTGGACGTCCAGACGAACGACAAGCTCACGGGCGGCAGCCGCACCGGTTGGCAGGCCGACTACCCGTCGCTGTACAACTTCCTCGGCCCGACCATGGGTGAGGGCTCGTCGAACAACTACTCGCGCTACGCGTCGACCGAGTACAACGACCTGCTCAAGAAGGGTCAGTCGGCGGACAGCGTCGAGGCCGGCAACAAGATCTTCGACCAGGCCCAGGAGCTCCTGCTCAAGGACCTGCCGGAGATCCCGCTCTGGTACTCGAACGTGACCGGTGTCTGGTCCGCTGACAACGTGTCGAACGTCAAGTTCGGCTGGGACTCGGTGCCGCTGTACTACGACGTCGAGGTCAAGAAGTAACCAACTGAGAGCAGGTATCCTGCCTCAGCAGCACCACCGGACGGGGGTTCGGGAGCCAATGGCTCCCGAACCCCCGTACCGCGGCGGCACCACCTTCCCCACAACCCACAGCGGGCGCCGCCACCCGCGCCGGGCAACCGTGTCACCGCACGGAACGTCCACCCTGACGAAATGACTGTGATCCACATGCTCGCTCCGAACCAGGCGGAGATCTGATGCTCTGGTACCTCGGGAAGCGCCTCCTGCAGCTGATCCCCGTGTTCTTCGGTGCCACGTTCCTCATCTACTTCATGGTGTTCTCCCTCCCCGGAGACCCCATCGCAGCGCTCTTCGGCGACCACCAGCCGTCGCCGCAGGTGATCGAACAGATCCGCGCGCAGTACAACCTCGACAAGCCGTTCATCATCCAGTACCTGCTCTGGATCGGCGGCGTGTTCCGCGGCGACCTCGGGATGACCTACTCGGGCATCCCGGTCAGCCAGCAGCTCGCGCAGGCCTTCCCGATCACGGCCCGGCTCGCGATCCTGTCGCTCGTCTTCGAGGCCGTCGCCGGCATCGTCGTCGGTGTCATCGCGGGCCTCAAGAAGGGCAAGTGGTTCGACGCCACCGCGCTCGTCGTGTCGCTGCTGCTCATCTCGGTCCCGACGTTCGTGGTCGGCTTCGTGCTGCAGTACGTGTTCGGCATCAACCTCGGCCTGTTCCGCGTGACGGTCTCCGGTGACGCGCCGTGGTCGGAGCTCGTGCTCCCGGCGATCGTGCTCGCCTCGGTGTCGTTCGCGTACATCGTGCGTCTGACCCGTGCGAGCATCGCGGAGAACATGAGCGCCGACTTCGTCCGCACCGCGACGGCGAAGGGCCTCCCGCGTCGCCGCGTGATCGGTGTGCACATCTTCCGGAACTCGCTCATCCCGGTCGTGACCTACCTCGGCATCGACATCGGCAACCTGATGGTCGGCGCGATCGTGACCGAGGGCATCTTCAACATCCACGGCGTCGGCGGCACGGTCTACCAGGCCGTCAAGCTCGGCCAGGGCCCCACCGTGGTGTCCTTCGTCGCCGTGATGGTCATCATCTTCATGCTCGCCAACCTCCTGGTCGACCTGCTGTACGCCGTCCTGGACCCGAGGATCCGCTATGCCAAGTAACACCGAATCGCGCTCGGCGACGCACTACGTCGCGCCGCTCGAGGAGACGCCGCTCCAGGCGATCGACAACGTCAACGAGGACGAGAAGGCACGGTCGCTCTGGACCGACGCCTGGGAGTCCATGCGGACCCGTCCGACGTTCTGGGTCTCGTCGATCCTGATCGTCCTGATCATCGTCGTCGCGGTGTTCCCCGGGCTGTTCACGCACATCGACCCGCGTGCCTCGAACCTCAACAACAGCGACGAGGGTCCACGCGCCGGACACATCCTCGGCTTCACGCGACAGGGCTACGACACGTACGCCCGCGTGATCTGGGGTGCCCGCAACTCGCTGATCGTCGGCATCGTCGCGACCGTCCTGGTGTCGATCGTCGGCATCGTGATCGGTGCGCTGGCCGGCTTCTTCGGCGGCTGGCTGGACACGATCGTGTCCCGCATCGGTGACATCTTCTTCTCGATCCCCACCGTCCTCGGTGCGATCGTGATCATGTCGGTGATCCCGGCCCGCAACGCCCTGACGGTGTCGCTGGTGCTGGCGGCGTTCGCATGGCCCCAGATCGCCCGCATCATGCGTGGCGCCGTGCTCAGCGCGAAGCAGGCCGACTACGTCACCGCCTCGGCGGCGCTCGGGGTCAGCCGGATGAAGACGCTGGTCCGCCACGTCATCCCGAACTCGCTCGCTCCGGTCATCGTGGTGGCGACCGTGTCGCTCGGCACGTTCATCGTCGCCGAGGCGACCCTGTCGTTCCTCGGCATCGGGCTGCCGCCGTCGGCGCTCAGCTGGGGCCTCGACATCGGCGCCGCGCAGTCCTCCATCCGGACGAACCCGGCGACGATCTTCTGGCCGTCCGCCGCGCTGTCCATCACCGTGCTCGCGTTCCTCCTCCTCGGTGACGTGGTCCGCGACGCACTCGACCCGAAGGCGAGGGCCCGCCGATGAGCGAGACTCTGACCGAGACGACGGCCCGTCGCGCCGGCAACAGCGGCGCCCCGCTCCTCGAGATCTCCGGGCTCCAGATCGGCTTCAAGACCCAGAGCGGGTTCGTCCAGGCCGTCCGCGGTGTCGACTTCACCCTCGAGCAGGGCGAACGCCTGGCGATCGTGGGCGAGTCCGGCTCCGGCAAGTCGACGAGCGCCCAGGCGATCATCAAGCTGCTGCCCGGCGCCGGCGAGGTCACCGGCGGGTCGATCAAGTTCAACGGTCGCGAGCTCGTCGGCCTCTCCGACAAGGAGATGTCCGAGATCCGCGGCAAGGAGATCGGCTACGTCCCGCAGGACCCGATGTCGAACCTCAACCCGCTGTGGACCATCGGGTTCCAGGTCGAGGAAGCGATCCGCGCGAACGGCATGGCCGTCGGCAAGAAGGCCGTCCGCGAGCGCGCGATCGAGGTCCTGAAGGAAGCCGGGCTCGGCGACGCCGCGAACCGCCTGAAGCAGTACCCGCACGAGTTCTCCGGCGGCATGCGGCAGCGCGTGCTCATCGGCATCGGTCTGTCGAGCCGCCCGCAGCTGCTCATCGCGGACGAGCCGACCAGCGCGCTCGACGTCACCGTGCAGCGCGTCATCCTCGACCACCTCGAGACCCTGACGCGCGACTTCGGCACCAGCGTGCTGTTCATCACGCACGACCTCGGCCTCGCCGCCGAGCGTGCGGAGAAGCTCGTCGTGATGTACAAGGGCCAGGTCGTCGAGGCGGGGCCGTCGAAGGAGATCCTCGGCAACCCGCAGCACCCCTACACGCAGCGCCTCGTGGCCGCGGCACCCTCGCTCGCGAGCCGTCGCATCCAGTCGAAGGTCCAGCACGAGCGGGTCGACATCGCGGACGCCGGCAGCGACGACGCCGAGCTGATCGCCCGCGCCCAGGAGCGCGAGCACCAGCCGACGAAGGACCTCATCGTGGTGAAGAACCTCGAGAAGGTCTACAAGCTGCGTGGCAAGAACCTCGCGAGCCGCGAGCTGAAGGCCGTCGACGACGTGTCGTTCTCGATCCCGAAGGGCACCACCACGGCGCTCGTCGGCGAGTCCGGCTCGGGCAAGTCCACGGTCGCCAAGCTCGTCCTCCAGCTCGAGGGCATCACGAGCGGCAGCGTGCAGTTCGACGGCATCGACATCGGCGCGCTGAAGGGCAAGGAGCTCTTCGACTTCCGCCGTCGTGTGCAGCCGGTCTTCCAGGACCCCTACGGCTCCCTCGACCCGATGTACAACGTCGGGAACACGATCGCCGAGCCGCTCGTCACGCACCACATCGGGGACAAGGCCTCGCGCCGGGCCCGGGTGCGGGAGCTCCTCGACCAGGTGGCCCTGCCGTCGTCGATGGTGAACCGCTACCCGAACGAGCTCTCCGGCGGACAGCGGCAGCGCATCGCCGTCGCCCGTGCGCTGGCGCTGAAGCCCGAGGTCATCGTGCTCGACGAGGCGGTCTCCGCCCTCGACGTGCTCGTCCAGGGCCAGATCCTCGACCTGCTCACGGAGCTGCAGTCGGAGCTCGGCCTGACCTACCTGTTCATCACGCACGACCTCGCGGTCGTCCGCCTCGTCGCGGACAACGTGTGCGTGATGCGCAAGGGCCAGATCGTGGAGAAGGCGACGACCGACGAGGTCTTCGCCAACCCGCGTGAGCAGTACACCAGGGACCTCCTCGCGGCGATCCCGGGTGCGTCCTTCGAGTTCGGGCGCTGATCGACCTGACGAACGACGAGGCCGGACGACCGATCGTCCTCCGCGGTGGCCGCGGGGGACTGGTGTCGTCCGGCCTCCTCGCGTTCCTGGGGCTCGCGCTGCTCGTCGACGCGGCGGTCCGCGGCAGCTGGGACGTGGTCCTGCACGCCCTCGGACCCATCGCCGTGCTGGTCTGGGGCGTCTGGCTGCTCATGGTGCGGCCGTCCGTGCGGGTGGCCGCCGACGCGCTCACGGTGGTCAACCCGCTCCGGGTCACCGTGGTGCCCTGGGGTGCGGTCGCCGACGTCCGGATGCGGTACCAGATCGTCGTGGAGACGACCGAGCCGCGGAAGCTGACCTGCTGGGGCGGCCCGACCCTGCCCCGGCCGAAGCCGGCGCGGCGCGGCGAACGACCCGTGATGCCGACGTCCGGTGAGCTGAACGCGGTCCTCGACGCCTGGGCGGTCGCCCGCGACCGCGGCGCGCCCGCGGGCGACGTGGTGCGCGCGTGGGACCGGAGCGCCCTCGCCACCGGCGTGGTCGCCGTGCTCCTGCTGGTCCTCGCCCTGGTCGCCTGACCGGGACGCGTCACGTCTCCACCTGACGGACGGGAGGCTCCGCACCGGTCCGGTGCGGAGCCTCTCCCCATCGGCACGGCCGGTTCGCCGCTGGCGCGTCGTACCGGAACCGGCGATGTGGGCCCAGTCCGTCAGGTGGCGACGTGAGCGGTACTACACGGCCGCCACTGCGCGTTGCGTGAGCAGGTCGTTCTGGTCGGTCTGCACGCACGCGACACCGCGGCCGTGCACGGCCTGCAGAGCCGGGTCGATGGTGCGGCACTGCTCCTGCCGGGTCTCGTCGAGGAGCTGGTACAGCGGGCAGCGGGTCCGGAACCGGCAGCCGTCCACACGCTCGGTCGGCGACGGCAGGTCGCCCTCGAGCAGGATCCGGCCACGGGCCGCCTCGGCGTCCGGGTCGGGGACGGGCACCGCGGAGAGCAGCGCACGGGTGTACGGGTGCTGCGGGTCGTCGAAGACCAGGTCGCCGTCGCCGTACTCGACGATGCGGCCGAGGTACATCACGGCGACGTCGTCGGCGATGTGCCGGACGACGGAGAGGTCGTGCGCGACGAACAGGTACGACAGGCCGAGGCGGTGCTTCAGGTCCTCGAGCAGGTTGATCACGCCCGCCTGCACCGACACGTCGAGCGCGGAGACGGGTTCGTCGAGCACCAGGATCTTCGGTTCGACGATGAGCGCCCTGGCGATCCCGATGCGCTGGCGCTGACCGCCGGAGAACTCGTGCGGGAACCGGTCGATGTAGCTCGGCTCGAGCCCGACCAGCGCCAGGGAGTCCTGCACCCGGCGGCGGATCTCGTCCTTCGGGACGCCCTGCACGGTGAGCGGTTCGCCGATCACCGACCCGATGTCGAGTCGGGGGTCGAGCGATGCCATCGGGTCCTGGAAGACGACCTGGATGTCGCTCCGGAGCGCCAGGCGGTCGCGCTTGCTCAGCGTCGCAGTGTCCACGCCGTTCACCGTGATGGTGCCCTGCTGGGCGCCGGCGAGCTCGAGGATCTCCATGATCGTCGTCGTCTTGCCGCAGCCGGACTCGCCGACCAGGCCGAGGACCTTGCCGCGCTTGAGCTCGAGCGAGATGCCGTCCACCGCGTGCACCTCGCCGATCCGCCGGCGGAAGACCGCGCCCTTGGTGAGCGGGAAGGTCTTCACGACGTCGTCGAGGCGCAGGACCACGTCGTCGCCGTGGTCGGTCGCCGCTTCCTCGATCTCCTCCGGGCGGGGGAAGATCTCGGAGCGCTCGAGCGTGCCGGCGGCGATCTCGTCCCGGCGGATGCAGGCGGCGGTGTGGTCGGGCAGCACGGCTGGGGCCGCGACCATCGCGCCGGTGGCGGCGTCGGCCGTGGAACCGGCGATCGAACCGGCGCCGGCGTTCGTGATGCTCGGGGCGAGCAGTGCCGGTTCGCCGTCGCGGCAGGCGTCGATCGCGGCGGGGCAGCGGTCCGCGAAGGGGCAGCCCGTCGGCTGCTGGGTGAGGAGCGGCGGGCGGCCCTCGAGCGGCACGAGGCGTTCGGTGCGCGGAGCCGACATGTTCGGCATCGAGCGGAGCAGGCCGATCGTGTACGGCATCACCGGCTCGCGGAACAGCGTCTGCACCGGGGCGGTCTCGACGATCCGGCCCGCGTACATCACGGCGACCCGGTCGGCGTTGCCCGCGACGACACCGAGGTCGTGGGTGATCAGCACCACGGCGGCGCCGGTCATCTCCTTGGCGGTCTGCAGGACGTCGAGGATCTGCGCCTGGATCGTCACGTCGAGCGCGGTCGTCGGCTCGTCGGCGATGATCAGCTTCGGGTCGTTCGCGATCGCGATCGCGATCATCGCGCGCTGCCGCATGCCGCCGGAGAACTCGTGCGGGAACGCGTCGAGGCGCCTGGCCGGGTTCGGGATGCCGACGACGCGCAGGAGTTCCTCCGCACGGGTGCGGGCAGCGTGCGCGGTCAGGGACCGGTCGTGCAGACGGAGTCCCTCGACGATCTGCTGGCCGATCGTGTACACGGGCGTGAGTGCGGACAGCGGGTCCTGGAACACCATCGCGATGTCCCGGCCGCGGAGCTTCGACATCTCGCGGTCGTTCAGGCCGACGAGCTCCTGGCCGTCGTACGTGATGCTGCCGCCGACCTTCGCGGACGAGGGCAGCAGGCCCATCACGGCCATCGAGGACACCGACTTGCCGGAGCCCGACTCACCGACGATGCCGAGGAACTCGCCCTGCCGGACCTCGTAGTCGACGCCGCGGACCGCGTAGACCGGCTTGGAGTTCGCGTTGAACGTGACGGAGAGGTCGGAGACGGAGAGCAGGGGGTCAGTCACGATTGGCTCCGGAGGTGGGGTCGATGGCGTCGCGCAGGGCGTCGCCGAGCAGGCTCGTGGACAGGACGGTGGCGACGAGCGTCGCGGCGGGCAGGACGAACAGCCACGGCCGGGTCACCGCCGACTGGCTGCCAGCGGCGAGCAGCGTGCCGAGCGAGACGTCCGGCACCTGGATGCCGAAGCCGAAGAAGCTCAGCGTGCTCTCCGCCAGGATCATCGCGCCGACGCCGAGGGTCGCGTCGATGATCAGCAGCGACGCCACGTTCGGCAGGATGTGCCGCCGGATGATCGTGAGCGACGGGACGCCCATGAAGCGCGCGGCCTTGACGTAGTCCCGCTCGCGCAGGGACATCGTCTGCCCGCGGATCACCCGGGCCATGATCATCCAGTTGAAGATCGCGAGCCCGACGATGAGCGCCACCCAGGTGAGGTTCTTGAACACCGGGCTGAGGAGCACCAGGGCGTAGAACGACGGGATGACGAGCAGCAGGTCGATCGCCCAGACGATGGCCCGGTCCGCGAAGCCGCCGAAGTACCCGGCGATCGCGCCGATGATCCCGGCGATCAGGGTCGATCCGGGGCCGGCGATGAGGCCGATGAGCAGCGACTTCTGCAGGCCGACGAGCGTCTGCGCGTAGATGTCCTGGCCGATGTCGTTCGTCCCGAACCAGTGCGACGCGCTCGGGCCCATGCCGAAGGCGAGCCCGTCGGAGTCCACCGAGTTCCAGTGGTAGAGCAGCGGGCCGACGAAGGCCCACAGGATGATGAGGACGAGTGCCGTCGCACCGATCCGGGCGCGCCAGGTGCCGAGCACCTTCCGCCAGAACGGGACGCGCCGGCTGGTGGCGTCGACGACGTGCGCGGGCACACCGGCGTTGCCGTCACCCGGGTCGCCGGCGGTGGTCGTGGTGGTGGGGTCGAGAAGCGACACGGGTCACACCCTCACTCGCGGGTCGAGTGCCGCGTACAGGAGATCGGCGAGCGTCCCGGCGATGAGCACGAGGATCGCCGTGAACAGGATCGTCCCGGCCGCTGCGTTGACGTCGTTGTTGGTGATGCTGGTGACGAAGTACTCGCCCATCCCGTGCCAGCTGAACACGAGCTCCGTGACGCTCGCGCCGGTCAGGATCAGACCGAACGAGTACGCGAAGAACGTGGACATCGGGATGAGCGCGACCCGGACACCGTGCCGCATGATCGCCGAGCCGCGGGTGCGGCCCTTCGAGCGGGCGGTGCGGATGAAGTCGTTCGACAGGACGTCGAGCATCGCCGAGCGCTGGTAGCGGGAGTAGCTGGCGATCGCGCCGATGGTGAGCGAGATCGTGGGGAGCAGCAGGTGCACCAGGCGGTCGCCGAGGTTGGCGAAGAAGCCGCCGCCGTACCCGGGTGTGTACTCGCCGGTGAAGCGGATCACCTGCGTCCCGACCGCGCTGTTCAGGCCGGTGGCGAGGATCATCAGGACGACCGCGATCACGAACACCGGCGTCGCGAGGACCGCGAACGACAGGTACGTCGAGACCTGGTCGGAGGTCTTGTACTGCCGGACGGCGTTCCAGACGCCGAGCAGGACACCGAGGACCGCCCCGAGCAGGGCGCCGATGATGAGCAGGCGCAGGCTCGTCCCGGACCGGGAGATGATGTCCGCCGTCACCTCGGTGCTGCGGGTGCTGATCCCGAGCGACCCGTGCGTGACGAGGTCCACCCACCAGTTCCAGGTCCGGACCAGGACGGGCACACCGGGGTCCGCACCGAGCTTCGCGAGCGAGGCGTCGATCGTGTTCTGCGGGACCGGGGGATTGCGGCCGTAGAAGCGTGCTGCCGGATTGAGCGTCGTACTGGCCAGGATGTATCCGAGCGTCGTCGCGACGATCGTCAGGATCACGTAGTTGACGATCCGTTTCGCGATGAATGCGAGCATTGGCGGTTCCCAGGGTCGATTGACCGTCCGGCCGGACGGCGCTGTCGGTGGGGACAGCGTAGTCGCCTCCAAGACGTGCTCAGGACGACGGGCGCAACGCTAGACAACGACTGTTACGGGCTTGTTTCGATTCCGTACGACCATTCACCGCAACGGCCCAGGTGTGGCTAGGGTCAACTCCCAACAGCCACGGCGACGGGGGTCGCCGTGTTCAGCGCGATCTGCGCGAAACAACGAAAGGGAATCCTCGCCATGCGAATGAGGATGAAGACAACGGCCGTGCTCGCCGTCGCGGCGGCTTCGGCCATCGTGCTCGCGGGCTGCTCCGGCGGCGGGACGGCGGGCAACGACAGCTCGGCCGTCGCGACGTCGTCACTGAAGTCGACGGGGTGGACCACCGCCGACCGCGACTCGGTCAAGGACGGCGGTTCGCTCACGCTGCCGATCGACTCGGCGCCGGCGAACTGGCAGATCAGCAACCTGGACTCCGGCACGGTCGACGACCAGACGATCGCCGGCACCTACCTCCCGAGCTTCATCCAGTTCAAGGAGAACGGTGAGTGGGAGGCGAACAAGGACTACGTCGACTCGATCAAGCTGACGAAGGACTCGCCCCAGACCGTCGAGATCAAGATCAACCCGAAGGCGGTCTGGTCCGACGGCACCCCGATCACCGAGAAGGACGTCGAGGCCAACTGGAAGGCGCTCAACGGCACGAACGAGGCGTTCGCCCCGCTCGCCACGAACGTCTGGGAAGACGTCGACTCGGTCAAGCAGGGCTCCAGCGCCCAGGACGTCCTCATCACCTTCTCGAAGGTGAACGCGGACTGGCCGTCGGTCTTCTCCACGATCTACCCGTACTGGGCGGTCGACACCCCCGACCACTTCAACAAGGCGTGGGCCAAGGGCCCGTACGCGGCCGACGGCAAGACCTACGTCTCGGGCGGCCCGTACATCGTCAAGTCCTTCGACGCCAACGGCGGCGTCGTGACGTTCGAGAAGAACGCCAAGTGGTGGGGCGACGAGCCCAAGCTCGACACGATCATCTTCAAGACGGTCTCCCGTGACGGTGTCGCCCAGGCGTACGCCAACAAGGAGCTCGACGCCTTCAACCTGAACGGCAGCGCGGACAACTACAAGACCGCGAACTCCCGCTCGGACTCGAAGATCGAGCGCTCGCTCGGCACCACCCAGCGGCAGATCACGCTGAACGGCACCGCCGACGTCTTCAAGGACGCCGAGGTCCGTCAGGCCTTCGCGCAGGCGATCAACCGCAAGGTCCTCTCGCAGGCGATCCTGTCGCCGGTGAAGAGCCCCGGTGGCGTGCTGAACAGCCTCACCTACCTGCCCGGTCAGAAGGGCTACACCGACCACGTGACGAGCGTGTACGGCTACAGCACCGACAAGGCGAAGTCGAAGCTCGAGGACGCTGGCTACAAGATCGGCTCGGACGGCTACGCGACCAAGGGCGGCAAGACGCTCGAGGTCCGGTTCGTGATCCCCTCGGACAACCCGAACTCGGCCAACATCGCGCAGCTCGTGCAGCAGCAGACGAAGGCCGCTGGGTTCAAGGTGACGATCGACACCGTCCCGACCGACGACTTCTTCACGAAGTACATCACCACGACGACCCGTGACTTCGACGCGACGTACTTCGCGTGGCAGGGCACGCCGTTCCCGGTGTCCTCGCTGAAGTCGATCTACTACCCGGCCGACGCCGGCCAGAACTACACCGGCGTGACGGACTCGTCGCTCGGTGCGGCCTGGGACAAGGCGAACGCCGAGCTCGACGCGACCAAGCGCATCGCCGACGCGAACGCGATCGACAAGAAGATCGTCAAGGTCGCCGGCACCATCCCGCTGTTCGCCGAGCCCTACGCCTGGGGTGTGCGGAAGGACCTCGTGAACTACGGTCCGGCACAGTTCCAGCAGTACTCGGTGAAGTGGCAGGACGTGGGCTACAAGAAGTAACCACCGCGGAGGAAGTCGGATCGCGCGCAGGAGGTCGTTTCTTTCGACCGCCTCCGCGCGATTCGGCTTTCCGGTGCGAGGACGACTTTCCCGTGCGAGCGTGATGCTCAGAGGCGGGCGGCGGCGAGCGACGCCGCGATGCCGAGGACGATCATCGCGAGGACCGACCAGCCGTGCACCCGGTGCGTGATCGGCTGCCGTGCCACCGTCGCCGGCGGCGGGCCGTCCTGCGGGACGGCCTCGGGGACGAAGGCGAGCACCTCGGCGGCCGCGGCGTCGACGCTCACCGGCACCGAGCCTCCCGGCCGGTCGACGCGCAGGCGTGCCGTCGGCCGCGGCGCGATCCACGTGCGCCGGTCGGGTTCGTTCGACTGGACCTCGAGACCGTAGGTCGTCCGCACCCCGGTGACCCGCGGCCAGGCGTAGGTGGAGGTCCGCCGGACGTCGACGACGACGAGCGCCTCGGGAGTGAGCTCGAGGCGGGGACGCCAGAGGACGGCCCAGGCGACGAACGCGATGAACACGCTCGGCACGGGGACGAGCCACGCCGAGGTGTCCCCACGGCCGACGAACCCCAGGACGAGCAGCACGACCGCGACGACCCACAGCACGACGGCGAGGGTCCGCATTCCGGGGGCGACGATCCGAGCGGGTTCGGGCGTGGGGGCGTCGCGCATGGGCTCAATCGTAGGAGAGCGCAGGTGCGCGCCGTGCGAGCGTGGCGGGTGCGCGACCCGCAGGAGTGCGAGTGCCTCCCCGGGAACGTCGGCTGAGCGGACGTGAAACGCCTGGCGCGTACCAGCTGACGACCCGATTTCCCGGGGAGGCCGATCCATCACGGTTCTCTCGTACCCACAGGGTCCAGGACTCCCGGTCGAGAGTCAATACCCCAAGCGAAGAAAAAACGACAATCGACACGCCGAGTTCCCCGGAAAAAGATGCGTACGTACCTACCCGACGAGCAACTCGATCTGTTCGCGGATCGCGTCGGCCTTCGGGAACCGCAGTCCGACGAGTCCGACGTGCCGCCACCGCACGATGCCGTCCGGGCCGATCACGAACACGGACCGCCGGAGCCCGATGCCCGGGACGTTCAGCCCGTGGTCGCGGATCACGGTGCCGGACGCGTCGCTCAGCAGCGGGAAGGTCAGTGACGAGCCGCGGGCGAAGGCCTCGTGCGAGTCGAGTGCCTGCGGGCTGATGCCCCACACGACGGCGCCGAGGTCGCCGAAGTCGTCGAGTTCCTCCTGGTAGCTGCAGAGCTGGGCCGTGCACACCGGGGTGGCGTCGCCCGGGTAGAAGGCGAGCACGAGCGTTCGGCCGATCGCGGAGTCGGTGGCGTACTCGCCGTCGGTACGCACCCCGTCGCGGACGATCATGCCGGGCAGGGTGAACCTCGGTGCCGGATCGCCGACCGCGGGGATGCTCATGTGCTCACGGTAGGGCCGGGGGAGGAGAGGCGGCCCTCGCCGCGCTGTGCGCGGGCTGTGGGTCGCGGCGATCAGGAGAAGAGCTGCGGGAACGCGTGCGCCACCCACGGGTAGCCGACGAACACGGCGGCGTCGAGCAGGCAGTGCGTCACGATCAGGGGCATCAGGCGTCCCCACTTCGTGTAGATCCACCCGAACGCGATGCCCATCACGGCGTTCCCGACGAACGCGCCGAAGCCCTGGTAGAGGTGGTAGCTCCCGCGCAGCACCGCGGTGGACAGGATGACCTGCCACCGGCCCCACCCGATCTCGCCGAGCCGGGCGTACAGGTACCCGACGACGATCACCTCTTCCTGCAGCCCGGACCGGACCGCCGAGAGCAGCAGCACCGGGATCGTCCACCAGTAGGAGTCGAGCGCCGCCGGGTTCACGTTCACGGTGAACCCGAGCGCGCGGCCCGTGAAGTACAGCGCCAGGCCGGGGATCCCGATGCACAGCGCGATGAGGACCGGCCCGCCGAGGTCCGGCTTCACGCGGAACCGGTCGATGCCGAGCCGCTCCAGGTGCGGGCGGGTGGTCGACCAGAGCAGGTAGCAGACCAGCGCCACCGGGGCCAGGTCCACCGCGATGCCGACGAGCTGCCGCGCGAGGTCGACGTACTGCACGGTGGTCGTCGACGAGTTCAGCGCCGTGGACTGCTGTCCGAGCGGGGTCGTCTGCGACAGGTCGTCGATGATCTGCAGCACCGAGTACAGCGCGCTCCCGCCGAGCGAGAGCATCAGGACGATCGTGATCTCGATCCACGTTCGCCGTCGGCTCATCTGCAGTACTCCTGTCGGTTGCGAACTACCGGTAGACTGGCGTGTCGGGCGTTCTGCCCACGGGTGCGGTGCCGATCGACCAACAGGGTCGATCACCAGCTGGCCCGACACTCTCCCAGAAATTGAAGGATGTCCTGTATGGCGCTCGCCACCCGGTCCGACCTGCGCAACGTCGCCATCGTGGCACACGTCGACCACGGCAAGACCACCCTCGTCGACGCGATGCTCACGCAGACCAACTCGTTCGACGCCCACTTCGAGGGCGAAGACCGGATGATGGACTCGAACGACCTCGAGCGCGAGAAGGGCATCACGATCCTCGCGAAGAACACGTCGGTGCTCTACAACGGCAAGCACGCGACCGAGTTCGGCGCGGACGGCCCCATCACCATCAACGTGATCGACACCCCCGGCCACGCCGACTTCGGTGGCGAGGTGGAGCGCGGCCTCTCCATGGTCGACGGTGTCGTGCTGCTCGTAGACGCGTCCGAGGGCCCGCTGCCCCAGACCCGCTTCGTGCTCCGCAAGGCGCTCGCCGCCAAGCTCCCGGTGATCCTGCTCGTCAACAAGACGGACCGCCCCGACTCCCGCATCGACGAGGTCGTCTCCGAGTCCCAGGACCTGCTGCTCGGTCTCGCGTCCGACCTGTCGGACGAGGTCGACGACCTCGACCTCGACGCGATCCTCGACGTCCCGGTGGTCTACGCCTCGGGCCGCAACGGCGCCGCGTCGCGCAACAAGCCGAACGACGGCGAACTGCCCGACAACGACGACCTCGAGCCGCTCTTCGAGGCGATCCTGCAGCACGTCCCGGCCCCGAAGTACGACGACGAGCACCCGCTGCAGGCGCACGTCACGAACCTCGACGCCTCGCCGTTCCTCGGTCGCCTGGCGCTGCTCCGCATCTTCCACGGCACCATGAAGAAGGGCCAGACGGTCGCGTGGGTCAAGCACGACGGCACCGTCGTCAACGCCCGCATCACCGAGCTCCTCATCACGAAGGCGCTCGACCGCTACCCGGCCGAGTCGGCTGGCCCCGGTGACATCGTCGCCGTCGCCGGCTTCGACACGATCACCATCGGCGAGACCCTGACCGACCCGGAGGACGTCCGTCCGCTGCCGACCATCACGGTCGACGACCCGGCGATCTCGATGACGATCGGCACGAACACCAGCCCGCTCGTCGGCAAGGTCAAGGGCCACAAGCTGACCGCCCGCATGGTCAAGGAGCGCCTCGACCGCGAGCTCGTCGGCAACGTCTCGCTCAAGGTCCTCGACATCGGCCGCCCCGACGCGTGGGAGGTCCAGGGCCGTGGTGAGCTCGCACTCGCCATCCTGGTCGAGCAGATGCGCCGCGAGGGCTTCGAGCTCACCGTGGGCAAGCCGCAGGTCGTCACCAAGCGTGACGAGAACGGCAAGCTCCAGGAGCCCTACGAGCACATGACGATCGACACGCCGGAGGAGTACCTCGGCGCGATCACGCAGCTCATGGCCGCCCGCAAGGGCCGCATGGAGAACATGACGAACCACGGCACCGGCTGGGTGCGCATGGAGTTCATCGTCCCGTCGCGCGGCCTGATCGGCTTCCGCACGTCGTTCCTCACGGAGACCCGCGGCACCGGCATCGCCAACGCGATCTCGCACGGCTACGACGAGTGGGCCGGCCCGATCCAGACCCGCATCAACGGCTCGATCGTCTCCGACCGTTCCGGTGTGGTCACGCCGTTCGCCATCACGAACCTGCAGGAGCGGATGACGTTCTTCGTCAACCCGACCGAAGAGGTCTACGAGGGCATGGTCATCGGCGAGAACTCGCGCGCCGACGACATGGACGTGAACATCACCAAGGAGAAGAAGCTCACGAACATGCGTTCGGCGAACGCCGACTCCTTCGAGTCGATGACGCCGTCGCGCCAGCTCTCCCTCGAGGAGTGCCTGGAGTTCGCGCGCGAGGACGAGTGCGTCGAGGTCACCCCCGACGCCGTGCGCATCCGCAAGGTCGAGCTCGACGCGCAGGCACGCCAGCGCGCGTACGCCCGCCTGAAGCGTCAGGACGCGTAACCCCGCACGGAGTTCGCACCGAGGAGGTCGAGGGATACGGTGGATGCCGTGACCCTCGACCTCCTCTCGCTGTACCAGGACCTCCACGCCCACCCGGAACTCGGTTTCCAGGAGCACCGCACCGCCGGTGTCGTCACCGCGAAGCTGCACGAGCTCGGTGGCATCGACGTCACCGAGGGCGTCGGCGGCACCGGTGTCGTCGGGGTGCTCAGCAACGGTGACGGCCCGGTGATCTGGCTGCGCGCCGACATGGACGGCCTGCCGGTGGAGGAGCGCACGGGGCTGCCCTACGCCAGCACCCACCGCGGCACCGACGAGACCGGCACGGACGTCCCGACCATGCACGCCTGCGGTCACGACATCCACGTCACGTGGCTGCTCGGCACGCTGGAGCGGCTCGTGGCGACCCGCGAAGAGTGGACGGGCACCGTCGTCGCCGTGTTCCAGCCCGCGGAAGAGGTCATCTCCGGCGCCCGCGCGATGGTCGAGGACGGCCTGGTCGACCGGTTCCCGACGCCCGAGATCGTCCTCGGCCAGCACTCGGCACCGGCGCCGGTCGGCATGGTCGCGGTCGGATCCGGACCGGTGATGGCCTCGAGCGACCGGTTCACGGTCACGTTCAACGGTCGCGGCGCCCACGGTTCGGCCCCGCAGGCATCGCTCGACCCCGTCGTCACGGCGGCGTCGGCGGTGGTCCGGCTGCAGACGATCGTCTCGCGGGAGGTCTCCCCGAGCGACGCTGGCGTCGTCACCATCGGCAGCTTCCACGCCGGCACCCGGGCGAACATCATCCCGGACAAGGCGGTCATCGAGATCTCCACCCGCGCCCGCAACGAGGACACGCGCAACCGGATCATCGCCTCGATCGAGCGCATCGTGCGCGCCGAGAGTGACGCCGGGGGACTGCCCGAGCCGACGATCGAGCGCTGGCCGGGTGCCGACGTGCTGGTGAACGACCCGGAGAACGCCGCGCGCGTGCTCGAGGCGGTCGCCGCAGCGGTGCCGAAGGCCGTCGACCTGGAGTCCGGCCTCGCGATGGCGTCGGAGGACGTCGGCCAGCTCGCCACCGCGGCGGGCGTGCCGATCGTCTACTGGTTCACCGGCATCACCGACCCGGAGCTCTTCCGCCGGGGCGAGGAGATCCCGAGCAACCACTCGCCGTTCTACGCGCCGCAGGCGGAGACGGCGATCCCCGTCGGCGTCGACGCGCTCGTCGCGGCGGCGCGCGCCTACCTGCGCTGACGGCCTGGAGGCCCTGGTCGGTCCCGGCAGGCAGGTGAGACTCCCAGGGAACTCGCGCCGAGCCTCCCGGGTGGTTGGTTATGGTCACCGCATGCGCAGCGCACTCCGTCATCCGCTCATCGCCGCCGTGGCGGCGGGCATCGCCCTGGCCGGTCTCACCGGCTGCTCCTCGGACGCCGTCAAGCAGGCGACGGACCTCGGGTCGTCGGTGGCGTCGGACGTCAGCGAGAGCGTCAAGGGCATCGACGGCTCGGCGATCACCGAGGGCATGTCGAGCATCGCCGGGGGCATCGACGGGGCGCTCGACACGGCGCTCAAGGGCGCGGACATCACCTCGGACGGGGCGGTGCCGGACGGGTTCCCGACGTCGGCCGTGCCGCTGGTGGACGGCACCGTCCTCGGCGGTGGCTCCGGTCCGAACGGGTCGGGATGGGTGGTGCAGGTGCGGGCGGGTTCGGTGGACGACTTCGCGACCGCGGCGCAGCAGCTCACCGACGCCGGGTTCACCGAGTCGGCGAAGCGCGCGGACTCGTCGAGCGCGTTCGGGATCTTCCGCAGCGACGACCACCGCGTGGTGCTGACCTTCTCGGGATCGGACACCGGGGCGACGGCGACGTACATCGTCACCACGCGGTAGTCCCGTACCCTTGGGGGCGATGTCGAAGGCCTCCGCGACGCGCCCAGAGCGTGTCCTCATCGTGCACGCCCACCCCGACGACGAGACCCTGTCGTCCGGTGGGACCATCGCGACGCTCCTCGAGCTCGGCGCCGAGGTGACCGTCCTCACGGCCACCCGCGGTGAGCGCGGCGAGATGCTCACGCCGGCGCTCGCGCCGCTGTTCGGCGACGGACCCCGCGTGGCGGCCCACCGCGAGACCGAGATCGCGGCCGCCCTCGCCGCGCTCGGGGGACCGGCGCACCTGTGGCTCGGCGGACCCGGCGCCCGCCCGACCGACCTGCCCGAGCGGCGCTACTCCGACTCCGGCATGCAGTGGGGCCCGGACGGCCGTGCCGTCGCCGCGGACGACGCGCCCGCAGACTCGCTCACGATGGCCGACCTCGGCGAGGTCGTCGACGACGTCCGTGCCGCGATCCGGTCCACCCGCGCCGACGCGGTGATCAGCTACGCGGACGACGGCGGCTACGGGCACCCGGACCACGTCCGTGTCCACAACGCCGCGCGGTACGCCGCGAAGGCCGAGGACGTGCCGTTCTCGATGATCGTCGACCCGGACTCCGGCGAAGCCGACGTCACGGTCGACGTCGTGCCCGTGCGCGCCAAGGTCCGCGCGGCGATCGAGCAGTACCGGTCGCAGGTCACCGTCGACCCGGTGGACCCCGCCGACCCGACCGCGCTGTCGTGGGTGATGCCGCACGGCGTCCGGCAGCACGCGGCGGCGACCGAGGCGTTCCGGCACGACGACCCGCCTGCCGCACCCGCTCCGGAGACCTACGCCGAGATGACCCCCGCCGGCAAGGGCACCGCGGTCGTGGTCGCCCTGGCCGTCGGGCTCCTCGCCGGCGGCCTCGGCACGATCACCCACCAGCAGACGCTCGGCGCGTTCCCGATCGGCATCGTCCTCACCACCCTGATCGTGATCGGCCTGGTCGTCGGCGTCCGGCTGCTCTACCGGTCCCGCGCGATGGTCGCGGCCGTCGGCATCGGGGTGATCGTCGCCACCCAGGTCCTGGTGTCCGTCGGCGGGCAGAGCTCACCGCTCGTGCTCGCGAACGCCGCCGGGTACGTGTGGACCTTCGGACCGGCGATCGTCGCGATGCTCGCGCTCGCGTGGCCGGACCTGTCCGGGGTGCGGTCAGGGTCGTCCACGGCTCGCGAGTAGACTCGAACCGCTCGTTTCCGAAGGGAGCACCCCGACCGTGACCTACGTGATCGCCCAGCCCTGTGTCGACGTCAAGGACCGCGCGTGCATCGACGAATGCCCCGTGGACTGCATCTACGAGGGTGACCGCTCGCTCTACATCCACCCGGATGAATGCGTGGACTGCGGTGCGTGCGAACCGGTCTGCCCGGTCGAGGCGATCTACTACGAGGACGACCTCCCGGACCAGTGGGCCGACTACTACAAGGCCAACGTCGAGTTCTTCGACGAGGTCGGTTCGCCCGGCGGCGCGGCGAAGGTCGGTGTGATCCACAAGGACCACCCGGTCGTCGCGGCCGAACCGCCGCGCGGCTGAGCCGGACACGCACGTGGCCCTCGACCTCCCCGACTTCCCCTGGGACCAGCTCGTCCCGTTCAAGCAGCGCGCAGCCGAGTACGAGGGCGGCATCGTCGACCTCAGCGTCGGCTCGCCGGTCGACCCGACGCCCGTGCTCGTGCGGACGGCCCTCGCCGAGGCCACCGACGCGCACGCCTACCCGCAGGTCGCCGGCACCCCGGCGCTCCGCCAGGCGATCGCCGACTGGTACGGCCGTCGGCACGGCGTGCAGCTCACCGAGGACCAGACGCTGCCGACGATCGGCTCGAAGGAGTTCATCGCCGGGCTCGCGCTCTGGCTCGGCATCGGCCGCGGGGACACCGTCGTGTTCCCCGCCGCGGCGTACCCGACGTACGAGCTCGGCGCGGCACTCGTCGGGGCCACCGCGCTGGCCTCGGACGACCCGGCGGCCTGGCCCGTCGGCACGAAGCTCGTCTGGCTGAACTCCCCGGGCAACCCGGACGGCCGGGTGCTCACCGTCGACGAGCTCCGCGTGGCCGTCGCCCGCGCCCGGGAACTCGGCGCGGTCATCGTCGGCGACGAGTGCTACGCCGAACTCGGGTGGGAACCCCCCTACGACGTCACGCCGACCCCGACCATCCTGGACCCCCGCGTCGTCGGGGACTCCGTCGACGGTGTGCTCAGCGTGTACTCGCTCTCGAAGCAGTCGAACCTGGCCGGCTACCGGGCGGCGTTCGTCGCGGGTGACGCCGCGGTCCTCGCCGAGGTGCTCGCGGTACGGAAGCACACCGGCATGATGCCGCCGCTGCCGGTCCAGCACGCGATGATCGTGGCGCTGGCGGACACGGCCCACGTGCAGCAGCAGAAGGCGCTGTACCGTGCCCGTCGCGGCATGCTCCGTCGTGCGCTCGAGGGTGCCGGGTTCCGCGTCGACCACAGCGAAGCTGGGCTCTACCTCTGGGCGACCCGCGGCGAGCCCGCGCTCGACACGGTGGCGTGGCTCGCCGACCGCGGCATCCTCGTCGCCCCCGGGACCTTCTACGGCGCGGCCGGCGGGCAGCACGTCCGGATCGCCCTCACCGCCACCGACGAGCGGATCGCGGCCGCCGCACAGCGCCTGACCAGCGGCCGTCGTCTCGCATCGGCCTGAACCCCGTCCGGCACCGACCAGCGAACCGGTCGACCGCTAGTCGTGACTCCCACGAAGTTCGTGGGACCTGGGTGTGCACGAGCGACAGACGGCGCGATTAGGCTGGTGGTGTGACTGACACTGCCAATGACGCTCAGACGACGGCCACACCGCCAACGACGCCCGTCCCCGTGAGTCCCGAAGCCGAGCAGGCAACGGAGACCGCGACGCTGACGTACCCGGGCGGCCAGGCGGAGTTCCCGATCCTCCCGAGCGTCGACGGCGCGTCCACGATGGACATCTCGACGTTCAAGAAGCAGACCGGGATGAACACGCTCGACTACGGCTTCGTGAACACCGGTTCCACCAAGAGCGCGATCACCTACATCGACGGCGACCAGGGCATCCTGCGCTACCGCGGGTACCCGATCGACCAGGTCGCCTCGAACTGCACCTTCCTCGAGGTCGCCTGGCTCCTGATCTACGGCGAGCTGCCGAACGACGCCGAGCTCGCCGACTTCGACGCCCGGATCCGCCGGCACACGTTGCTGCACGAGGACCTCCGTCGCCTGTTCGACGCCCTCCCGCACTCGGCGCACCCGATGTCCGTCCTCTCCAGTGCCGTCAGCGCCCTGTCGACGTACTACGAGGACGACATGGACGTCGACGACCCGGAGAAGGTCGAGCTGCAGACGGTCCGGCTCCTCGCGAAGCTCCCCGTGATCGCGGCCTACGCCCACAAGAAGTCCATCGGCCAGGCGTTCCTGTACCCGGACAACTCGCTGTCGTTCGTCGACAACTTCCTCCGGCTCAACTTCGGCACGATGGCCGAGACCTACGCGCCGAACCCGGTGCTCTCCAAGGCGCTCGACCGCCTGCTCATCCTGCACGAGGACCACGAGCAGAACGCCTCGACGGCCACCGTCCGCCTGGTCGGGTCGACGAAGGCGAACATGTTCGCGTCGATCTCCGCCGGCATCAACGCCCTGTACGGGCCGCTGCACGGTGGCGCGAACGAGGCCGTGCTCGAGATGCTCCAGCAGATCAAGGACTCCGGCGAGCCCGTGCAGCGGTTCGTCGAGCGCGTGAAGAACAAGGAGCGCGGGGTGAAGCTGATGGGCTTCGGGCACCGCGTCTACAAGAACTACGACCCCCGCGCGAAGCTCGTCAAGGAGTCCGCCGACGAGGTCCTCGAGTCCCTGGGCGTGCAGGACGACCTGCTCGACATCGCCCGCGAGCTCGAGGAGATCGCGCTGAGCGACCAGTACTTCATCGACCGCAAGCTGTACCCGAACGTCGACTTCTACACGGGCATCATCTACAAGGCGATGGGCTTCCCGCCGCGGATGTTCACCGTGCTGTTCGCGATCGGGCGGCTGCCGGGCTGGATCGCGCAGTGGCGCGAGCTCAACAACGACCCGCTCAACAAGATCGGGCGCCCGCAGCAGCTCTACGTCGGCTCGCCGAAGCGGGACCTGCCCGAGCGCTGACGCTCCGCGCTGCGGCGCGCGCCACGCGGCGCCGATCGGCACGGCACAACGCAAACCGGCCCGCACCACGGATGTCCGTGGTGCGGGCCGGCTTTGGTTGTGCGGCGACGGCGCGCACCGCTCCTACGCGTGGAGCGCGGTGTTGAGCTGGATGCCGTCGCCCTTGCGCTGCAGTGCCTCGACGGCCCCCGTGAGGCTGTTCCGGCGGAACAGCACGTTCGGGGCACCGGACAGCTCGGCGGCCTTCACCGTCCTCGGGGTGCCGTCCGGGTTCGGCGCCGCACCGACGAGCACGACCTTCGTGCCGGCGGTGACGTAGAGGCCCGCCTCGATGACGGAGTCATCGCCGAGCGAGATACCGAGGCCCGCGTTCGCACCGAGGAGCGCGCGTTCGCCGAGGGACACCCGGTGCGTCCCGCCGCCGGAAAGGGTGCCCATGATGGACGCGCCGCCGCCGATGTCGGTGCCGTTGCCCACGACGACGCCCTGCGAGACACGGCCCTCGATCATCGCGTCACCGAGCGTGCCGGCGTTGAAGTTCACGAAGCCCTCGTGCATGACGGTGGTGCCCGGAGCGAGGTGCGCCCCGAGCCGGACGCGGTTGGCGTCGCCGATGCGCACGCGGTCCGGGACGACGTAGTCGACCAGGCGCGGGAACTTGTCGATCGCGTGCACCGCGATGCCCGCGCGCTGCAGCGACGGGCGCAGACGGGTCAGGTCGGCGGGGAGGACCGGGCCGGCGTTCGTCCACGCGACGATCGGCAGGTGGCCGAAGACACCGTCGAGGTTGATCGTGTTCGGCCGCACGTGCAGGTGGCTCAGCAGGTGCAGGCGGAGGTAGGCGTCCGGGGTGCTCGCCGGGGCCGCGTCGATGTCGATCTCCACCGTCACGGCTTCGATCCGGACCCCGCGGCGGGGGTCCTCACCGATGTGCTCCTGGAGCTCGAGCGGGAACACCGCGTCCGCGGGCAGCGCGCCGAGGTGCGTCTCCGGGAACCAGGTGTCGAGTTCGGTGCCGTCGGAGGCGACGGTCGCGAGGCCGTGGCCCCACGCGGAGGTGGTCTGTTCGGTCGTCTCGGTCACGGTTCCAGGGTAGCGACGGGTGCGCCCGGGTTTCGGCGGACGTCGGCCGGTAGGCTTCCGGCATGCCGGAGCCGCTCGACCTCACCGCCTCGTCCATCGACATCACCCGTGCCATCTGCGACATCGAGTCGGTGTCGGGCAACGAGAAGGCCCTCGCCGACGCGATCGAGGCGGTGCTCGCGCCGCTGCCGCACCTCGAGGTGATCCGCGACGGCGACGCGATCGTCGCACGGACCAACCTCGGCCGTGACCGTCGCGTCGTCATCGCCGGGCACATCGACACCGTGCCGCTGAACGCGAACCTGCCGACCGAGTTCCGCACCGCCGAGGACGGCACCGAGATCCTGTGGGGCCGCGGCACCGTCGACATGAAGGCCGGGTGCGCCGTGCAGCTCAAGCTCGCGTACGACCTCACCGACCCCTCGGTCGACGTCACGTGGGTCTGGTACGACCACGAGGAAGTGTCCGACGCGCTGAACGGCCTCGGTCGCCTTGCCCGCACCCGCCCCGAGCTCCTCGCCGGTGACTTCGCCATCCTCGGGGAGCCCTCCGGCGCCCAGATCGAGGGCGGCTGCAACGGGAACCTGCGTGCGGAGATCCGTGCGTACGGCAAGCGCTCGCACAGCGCCCGGAGCTGGATCGGCGACAACGCGATCCACAAGGCGGCGGCGGTCCTCGCCACCCTGGCTGCGTACGAGCCCCGCACCGTCGAGGTCGACGGGCTCGAGTACCGCGAGGGCCTCAACGCCGTGGGCATCACCGGCGGGATCGCCGGCAACGTCATCCCCGACGAGGTGATGGTGCACGTGAACTACCGGTTCGCGCCGTCCCGCTCCGCCGACGAGGCCGTCGCGCACATCCGCGAGCTCTTCGACGGGTACCAGGTGGACATCGTCGACCTGGCCGCCGGGGCGCGCCCCGGGCTCGACGCGCCGCTCGCCCAGGACTTCGTGGCCGCTGTCGGCGGTCCGGCCCCGCGCCCGAAGTACGGCTGGACCGACGTCGCCCGGTTCTCGGCGCTCGGCGTCCCCGCCGTGAACTACGGCCCGGGTGAGCCGGTGTTCGCCCACCACGACGACGAGCAGGTCCCGGTGGCGCAGATCACCGCGGTGGAGGACGGTCTGCGTCGGTGGCTGACGGCCTGACGACCGGTTCGTCGCGGGACACGGGCGCCGTGCCGGTGCGCCGTCCCCGCGCCGCGGCCGTGTGGTGGCGTGCGCGCTACCGGGTGGTCCCGTGGTGGCTGCGCATCACCGTCGTCTACGTGCTCGCGCGGATCGTCACGGGCGCGCTGCTCATGTCGTTCGCGAGCATCCAGTCGGCGAACTCGTTCACGCTCCAGCACCCGCACTACCTGTCGTTCGCGTCCATCTGGGACGGCGCCTGGTACCGCGTGATCGCGACGAGCGGGTACCCGTCGACGCTGCCGATCGACAGCGCCGGACACGTGACGGAGAACGCGTGGGCGTTCATGCCGGCGTACCCGTTCCTGGTCCGGGCCCTGATGACGCTCACCGGGGCGTCGTTCGAGCTCGTGGCGATCTCGGTGTCCCTGCTCTTCGGCTGGGGGTCGGCGCTGGTGTTCCGGCGGCTGATGGGGCGCTTCCTCGACCCGTCCCGCGCGACGTTCGCCACGGTGCTGCTCTGCGTCGCCCCGCTCTCGGTGATGTTCCAGGTCGCGTACGCCGAGTCGATGGGGCTGTTCCTGCTGCTCGTCGCGCTGCTGCTCCTGGTCGAACGACGCTTCTGGACGATGCTGCCCGTCGTGCTGCTGCTCGGCATGACCCGGCCGACCGGTCTGGCGTTCGCCCTGCTGATGCTGCTGTTCGTCGGGACGTGGGTCGTCCGGCCCGCGTGGGTCCGGCTCGCACCGCTCCGCAGCGTCCGGCAGCTCGTCGCACCGGCCGTCGTGGCGGTCGTGTCCGGGCTGGTGGGGTTGGCCTGGCCGGCCGTCGCGTGGGCGGTCACCGGCGTCCCCCGGGCGTACACGGACACCGAGCTCGCGTGGCGGTCGTCGTACATCGGGTGGAAGGACCTGGTGCCCTTCGCCCCGTGGATCCAGGGGTTCGGGTGGTGGTTCCGGCAGCCGGCCGGGGTGGTGCTGCTCGTGGTGGTGCTGGTCGGCCTCGCGGCGTTCGTGTCCATGCCGCCCGCGCGCCGGATCGGCCTGGAGCTCCGGCTGTGGGCGGTCGCGTACCTCGTGTACCTGCTCGCGGTGTTCTTCCCGCAGTCGAGCACGTGGCGCATCCTGCTGCCGATCGCGCCGCTCCTCGGGATCGTGGCGCTGCCCCGCTCACGCGTCTACCGGGTGCTCGTGGTGGTGCTCTGCGTGGTGCTGCAGTGGGTGTGGATGTACTACTGCTGGTGGGTCGACGGCTACGACTGGACCCCGCCGTGATCGGCATCCGCGTCCGCGTCCGGTTCGGCGTCCGCTGACGGCACGGGCGGTGGCTCGTCCGGTCCCCAGTTCGCCGCGGCGACCACCATCGCGTTCACCGTCGCGATGAAGGGCACGGCGAAGAACGCCCCGACCACGCCGGCGATCGTGGTGCCGGCGACCACGCCGAGGGCGACACCGAGCGGGTGCACCTTGACGGCACTGCCGGTGAGGAACGGGTGCAGGACGTGGCTCTCGAGCTGCTGCACGAGCACGACGATGCCGAGCATGAACAGTGCCGGCACCCAGCCGTTGAACACGAGCGCGATGAGCACCGCGACGCTCCCGGCCACGATCGCGCCGACGACGGGGACGAACGCGCCGAGGAACACCACCACGCCGATCGGGATCGCGAGCGGGACCTGCAGGATCAGCGCGCCGATCACCACGCCGAGCGCGTCGGTGATCGCCACGACGAGCTGGACGCGGATGAAGCTGGTCAGGGTGTGCCAGCCGGCTTCGCCCGCGACGCCGATCCGGGGCCGGGCCCGCCGCGGGAAGAGCCGCAGCACCCAGGTCCAGATCCGTCGGCCGTCGATGAGGACGAAGATGGTCGTGAAGACGACGATGAACAGGCCCTGGAGCACGTGCACCGCTCCGGTGCCGGCGGCCTGGAACCCGGACAGGATCGACGAGACGTGCGCCTGCAGGTAGTCGAAGCCGTCCGAGACCCACCCGTTGACGTCCTTCACCGTGATGCCGAACGGCTCGCTGTCGAGCAGCGTCTGCAGTGACCGGACGCTGTGGTGCAGGCGTCGTTCGAGCGACGGCAGGTCGTACCGGATCTGCGCCGTGACGACGAGGGCGAGCGCACCGATCGCCAGCGCGACCGACACCAGGCTCGAGAGCACTGCGGTCCACTTCGGCCACCGGTGCCGCTGCAGGAACGACGACATCGGCGCGAGCAGCGCGCAGAGCAGCAGCGCGATGAGGAACGGCACGATGATGTCCTGCAGCACCACCACCAGGGCGATCACCACGGCGAGGGCCGCGGCGACGATGAGCAGGCGCCAGGAGAACGCGCTGGCGATGCGGAGCCCGGCCGGGACGGCGTCGCCGACGGGGTCGACGAGGGGGTCCGGCGGGCTCGGACGGCGCGTGGAGGGAACGGTCGGCACGTCCACAGACTAGGAACGGGAGCCGCGAAGACGGCGGGATCCGCACCCCCCAACCTGGGCGGTTTCGCAGTTCGCCCCCTGGTACGGGATAATGGGGGTGCATGTACTGCACGAAAGGGGACATCTGATGGCAGCCATGAAGCCGAGGACCGGTGACGGGCCGATGGAGGCTGTTAAGGAGGGTCGACTCATCATCGTGCGGGTTCCGCTCGAAGGTGGAGGCCGCCTTGTCGTCTCGGTCAACGATGCCGAGGCGAAGGAACTCCACGACGCACTCGCCGAGGTCGTCTCGGCCTAGTTCGTCGACGCACCACAACAGGCACCAGCCAGCAGGCCCGGGACACTCGTCCCGGGCCTGCTGTCGTCCGGGTGCCGCTGTCGTCCACGGCGTCGCTGTCGTCCACGGCGTCGCTGTCGGCGGTGCTCGGCATGATGGGCCCGTGCCACGATCCCGCCGCCCCGTCCGCCGCGTCGAGGAGTACGCGGCCGACCCGATGCCCCGCGACGTCTGGCCGTCGATGCTCGCCCCGGTCCGGCAGCTCCTCGACGAGGGGATCGACCTGGACACCGTGACGGTGTTCGTCGGCGAGAACGGCGCCGGCAAGTCCACCCTGGTCGAAGCGATCGCGCTCGCCTTCGGGATGAGCCCGGAGGGCGGCTCGACGAACTCGGGCCACAGCACCCGACCGAGCGAGTCGCAGCTGTGGGAGCACCTCGCCCTGCACCGCGAGGCCGGGGCACCGCGCGGCGGGTTCTTCCTCCGCGCCGAGACCATGCATGGTTTCTTCACCTACCTCGAGGAACACCCGTCCGCACGCCCTGAGCCGGTGTTCCACGAGCGCAGCCACGGCGAGTCGTTCCTCGACTTCGTGATCGACCGGTCGCAGTGGCCGGGGCTCTGGATCCTCGACGAACCCGAGTCGGCGCTGTCGTTCCAGGGGTGCCTCGCCCTGATCGGCCTGCTGCAGGCGATCGTCGACGACGGCCTCGGGCAGGTCGTCCTCTCGACGCACTCGCCCGTGCTCGCGGCGTTCCCCGGGGCCACCATCCACGAGGTGGGGGAGTGGGGGCTCCGCCAGAGCACCTGGGCGGACCTCGACCTGGTGCGGAACCAGCGGTCGTTCCTGGAGTCCCCGGAGCGCTACCTGCGCCACCTCGGAGCGGACTAGTTCGTGACCTTCGTCATCTGCAGCAGCCCGTCGCCGGCCGGGGACAGCGCGCTGATGACGGCGCCGGAGGTCGAGACCTCGGTCAGGAGCAGCCGGAAGTCGGTCGTCGCCCGGTCCCGCTTCACCGGGTCCGCCACGCGGCCGCGCCACAGGGCGTGCGGCACCAGGACCGTCCCGCCGAGCCGCGCGAGCCGCAGCCCGTGCTCGACGTACTCGATGACGTGCTCGGGGTCGGCGTCGACGAGGACCACGTCGTAGGACGCCTCGTTCATGCGCGGGAGCACCTGGTTCGCGCGCCCGGGGATGAGTCGCACGCGCGACGGCGCCGTCCCCGCGGCGATGTACGCGTCACGGGCGTACTGCTGGTGGTCCACCTCGATGTCGATCGTGGTGAGCGTGGCCTTCGGGGCGCCGCCGAGCAGGTAGAGCCCGGACACGCCGAGGCCGGTCCCGATCTCGATGATCGCCGTGGCGCGGGAGGCTGCCGCGACGACACCGATCTGCGCGCCGATAGCCGGCGAGATCGCCTCGACACCGAGCTCCAGGGAGTGCTCACGGGCGCGAGCGATCACCTCGGACTCGGAGACGATGTCCTCCGCGAACTTCCAGTTCGACTCTTTCTCTGACACGCACACTCCTCGGTCGACAACTCTAGGGCGCAGCACGGGTGGTTCGGGTTAGGCTCGCTCCGTGAACATCCCGCTCGACAAGATCCTGATCATCGGGATCATTGCCGTGCTCCTGCTCGGCCCGCAGCGTCTGCCCATGTACGCCCAGAAACTCGCCGAGTTCGTCAAGGCCGTCCGACGGTTCGCGGACACCGCGAAGGACCGGATGCGCGAGGAGATGGGGCCGGACTTCGACGACGTCGACTGGCAGAAGCTCGATCCCCGCCAGTACGACCCGCGCCGGATCATCCGCGACGCGCTGCTCGACTCCGCGACCGGGGCGGGTGCGGCCGAGACCGTGCAGGTCACCGCCTCGAAGGTGCGGGCGCCAGCGCCGGTGGTGCCGCTCGCCGCAGGCGAGCAGGCCCCGTACGACGCCGAGTCCACCTAGGAGCGACGCGTTCCGGCCCGGTACGCGGCCAGGACGACGGACGGGAGGCCCGGTGCCAGCTGGCACCGGGCCTCCCGTCGTTCAGCGGTCCCGTCTACCGCAGGTCGGCCAGGAACCGGTCGGTCCAGGCGAGGGCGGCCGTCCCGGCGACCGAGCTGCACGTGGCGGACGCGGTGCTCGTCGGGGTGGCGCAGGGGGTGTCGCGGTCGAGGGACCACGTGTGCACCCCGGCGAGGCCGTGCGCCTTCGCGTACGAGGACACGGTGTCGGCGTCGGCGAGGGTGAAGACCTCGTCCGAGGCGTCGTTCACGCCGAGCATCGGCGTGACCTCGATCTTCGACGCCGCGATCCCGTAGGTGTGCTGCAGGTTCGTCACCGCCTGGATCGTGGACTGCCCCATCTCGCACGCGGACCCGACGACCACGCAGTTCGCGGTGGTGGCACGGCCGAAGTCCATCGTCATGAGGTTGACCGTGTAGTTCGTCAGCGTGGACGCCTTGATCGCCTTCACGGTGGCGTCCCCGGTGCTGTTGAGCCCGCCGAAGCTGCCGTCCGATGCGGCGAGCGTCGCCAGCGTGAAGGAGAAGCGCAGGCCCGGGTACTTCGCCTGCGCGAGTGCGGCGGCGCTGACGAGGTTCTGCACGTCGGCCGCGGACTGGCCGCTCTCGATGTCGAAGTCGACGCCGATCATGTGCGGGCTGGCGTACCGGGCGATGAAGCTCTGGAGCGCGGTGCCGGAGCACTTGAACGAACCGGCCGCTCCGCCGGTGCTCACGATGTAGTTCACCCCGGCGGCGTCGAGCTTCGGGATGTTGGCGCTCGCGAAGGCGTCCGCGGCGACCCCGCCCCAGTTCTCGCTGCCGCAGGTGCCGGTGGCGAAGGCGAGCGTGATGGCCTTGAGGCCGGGTTCCTTCGTCGAGACGAGGCTGTTGGACGAGCCGACGACCGGGATCCGCGTACCGGTCACCGCGGTGTTCATCACGTTGGTGTTCCAGTCGAGGTTCACGGTGACGTCCTTGTACGGGCTGAACACCAGCCCGCTCGCGGTCCCGGTGCTGCCGTTGCCGGGCGTCGTGGTCCCGCCGCCCGTCCCGCCGCCGCCGGTGCCCCCGCCGGTGCAGGCACCGGCCGAGGTCCACGGCTGCCCGCTGCCCGTCGCACCGGAGTGCGTCGCGGGGTCGTCGCCCTGCGTCCACCAGTTCGCGGTGTAGTTGGTGCCGTTCTCGCTGACGGTGGTCCCGCCGGTGTAGGCGGTCCCCGACGCCCACGCGGTCGCGCAGGCGGTGGTGGTCGCCGCGGTGGCCGGGACGGCCGCGAGCGTTCCCCCGACGACCGCCGCTGTCATGGCGCCGATGACGCCGATCCGGATCCTGGTGTTCCTGTTCACCTGAGTGCTCCAGTTCTTCGGCCGACGTCGATGTCGGCACGGTGGAGCTCCTGCGCCCTGATTCCGCAGGAGCATTGTGGAATGTCCCTGCATATTGCTCTCGACAACAGCGCACGTCCATGAGGGGACGTACAGGAAGCGTGAACCGGAGCGTCTCGCTCAGGACAGCGAGAGCCCCAGCTTCCGGCCGGAGAGCCCGCGGCCGAGCGCCACGATGCGGTCCGCGATGCCCGTGAGTGCGAGCGCTGCCGGGTCGGTCGGGTCCGCGAGCACGACGGGCTCGCCGACGTCGCCGCCCTGCCGGAGCGGCACCGACAACGGCACGCTGCCGAGCACCGGCACGGGGGAGTCCTGCCCGCGGGACAGCCGGGCCGCGGTCTCCGCACCGCCGCCCTCGCCGAAGAGGTGCAGCACGCTGCCGTCGGGCTGCACGAGCCCGGCCATGTTCTCCACGACGCCGATGACCCGCTGCCCGGTCTGCCGTGCCACGGTCCCGCTGCGCTCGGCGACGTCGGCCGCAGCGGCCTGCGGGGTGGTGACGACCAGGACCTCCGCGTGCGGGAGCAGCTGCCCGACCGAGATCGCCACGTCGCCGGTGCCGGGCGGCATGTCGAGGAGCAGCACGTCGAGGTCGCCGAACCACACGTCGGTGAGGAACTGGTTCACGGTGCGGTGCAGCATCGGTCCGCGCCAGGACACCGCGGTGGAGGCGTCGTCGACGAACATCCCGATCGACACGACCTTCACGTCGTGGGCGACCGGCGGCAGGATCATGCTGTCCACCCGCGTCGGGCGCGGCGCGACCCCGTGCTCGTCCGTCAGTCCCATCAGCCCGGGGACGCTGAACCCGTGCACGTCGACGTCGACGATGCCGACCCGGAGCCCGCGACGGGCGAGGGCGACGGCGAGGTTCACCGTGACCGTGGACTTGCCGACGCCGCCCTTGCCGCTCGTCACCGCGATGACCCGCGTGAGCGAGTCCGGGGTGAACTGCACGCCCTTCGGCCGGCCTGCGCGGAGCCGCGCCGTCAGCGCCGCGCGGACGGCCGGGTCCATCACCGAGACGTCCACCGACACCGCGGACACCCCGTCCACGGAACCGGCGGCCGAGCGCACGTCGCGCTCGATCGTGTCGGCGGCCGGGCACCCGACGATCGTGAGCTGCAGGTCGACGCGCACCGAGCCTCCCGGCTGGACGTCGACACCACGGATCATGTCGAGCTCCGTGACGGGCCGGCGGATCTCCGGGTCGATGACGCGGTCGAGCGCAGCGAGGACCCGCGCGCCGAGCGCCGCGTCGTCCTCCGGGTGCGTGGCGTCAGCCACGGACGTCCACCGCGCGCTCCGGGTCGCCGTCGTCGATCGCGTCGCGACGGTCGAGTTCCTCGAGCAGCGAGCGCAGCTCTGCACGGATGAAGTCCTTCGACGCCATGTCCCGCATCGCCAGGCGGAGCGCGACGACCTCGCGGGCGAGGTACTCGGTGTCCGCCAGGTTCCGCTCGGCACGCTGCCGGTCCTGCTCGAACTGCACGCGGTCGCGGTCGTCCTGCCGGTTCTGCGCGAGCAGGATGAGCGGCGCCGCGTACGAGGCCTGCAGCGAGAGCACGAGCGTCAGCGCCGTGAAGCCGATCGCGGCGGAGTCGAACTGCAGCTGCCGGGGGGTGAAGACGTTCCACGCCATCCAGACGACGCAGAACAGGGTCAGACCGACCAGGAACCAGGGCGTTCCCATGGCGCGTGCGATGCCCTCGGTGGCGCGACCGAACGCGTCACCACGACCCGAGCGTCGACGAGTCGGCAGGACGCGCGTGCGCATGCCCTTGGGGGAGTCGAGCCGGGTGTTCTCATCCGTTCGTGCCACGTGTGGTCCTCCTCCCCGCGCTCACGGGGGTCCTACGGCTCTTGGTGCGGGGGCGTGCGGTGTCACCGTCGCCCTGACTTCGCCAGTCGTCCGGCAGGACGTGGTCGAGCACGTCGTCGATCGTCACCACCCCGACCAGACGGTGGGCGTCGTCGACCACGGGGACGGACACCAGGTTGTAGGTCGCCATCACGCGCGTGACCTCGGCGGCGCTGGCGTCGACGCGGACCGGCTCGGTCTGCTGGTCGATGAGCGTGCCGAGGCGCTCGTTCGGCGGGTAGCGGAGCATGCGCTGGAAGTGCACGAGCCCGAGGAACCGGCCGGTGGGCGGCTCGTAGGGCGGCAGCGTGACGCAGACGCTCGCACCGAGGGCCGGCGCGAGCTCGTGCCGCCGGATCAAGGCCAGGCCCTCGGCGACGGTGGCGTCCGCGGAGACGATCACCGGCTCGGTCGTCATCAGGCCACCGGCGGTGTCCGGCTCGTACTCGAGCAGCATGCGGACGTCCTGCGCCTCTTCCGGCTCCATGAGCTGCAGGAGCGCTTCGCTCCGTTCGTCGGAGAGCTCGGCGAGCAGGTCGGCGGCGTCGTCGGGCTGCATCTGGTCGAGGACGTCGGCGGCGCGGGCGTCCTCGAGCGAGGACAGGATCGCCACCCGCTCGGCGTCCGGCATCTCCTCGAGCACGTCGGCGAGCCGGTCGTCGGGGAGCTCCTCCGCCACCTCGAAGCGGCGCTCAGCGGGCAGGTCGAGCAGCGTCGACGCGAGGTCGGCCGGCACCAGGTCGGAGTACGCGGCGATGACGTGCTCGGCGGACTGCGACTCGCCGGGGAGCTCGTCCTCGGTGACCTCGTTCCACGTGGCGAACGTCGTCGGGCCCTTGCCGAACGGCGACGGCGTGGTCTTCGGCTTGCGGAGGAAGAGCTGCGACACCTCCCAGTCGCCCTGGCCGCGGTCCTCGATCGCGATGTCCTCGATCGTGGCGCGGATGCGGTCCTTCGTGATGAGCACCTTGCGTCCGAGCATCTCGGCGATCACCCGCACCTCGCCGCCGCGCTGCTCGAACCGACGCATGTTGACGAGCCCGGTCGTGATGACCTGCCCGGCACCGATCGAGGTGATCCGGCCGACGCTCACGAAGATGCGGCGCTTGCCCGGGACCTCGACGATCAACCCCACGACGTGCGGGGGATCGGCCCGGCGGTAGACGACGAGGACGTCCCGGACCCTGCCGACGCGATCGCCCGCGGGGTCGAAGACGGAGCACCCGGCGAGGCGGGCGACGAAGACCTTCGTGGCGCTCACACCCGCAAGCGTAGTCGGTCGTCCGGTCCGTTCCCTGGCGGCCGCCCGGTCTGTTCCCTGGCGGTTCTCGTGCGATCGCAAGGGGGACGGTGGATGATGACTGTGTGAGCACTCAGAGCCCCTTCCGCGGTCGCACGGCGCAGGTCTTCCCCACGCTGCCCCGCGGAGACGTCCTCGGCACCTTCGACAGCTACCCCGAAGCGCAGGCGGTGGTGGCGAAGCTCGCCGAGTCCGACTTCCCGGTGAACAAGCTCTCGATCGTCGGCAACGACCTGAAGACCGTCGAGCGTGTCACCGGCAAGATGACCTACGGCCGCGCGGCGTTGGCCGGTGCGCTGTCCGGGCTGTGGCTCGGCATCTTCTTCGGCATCGTGCTGACCCTGTTCTCGCCGACCGCCGGTGGGCTCATCCTGGCCGCCGCGATCATCGGTGCGGCGTTCGGCATGCTCTACGGCATCGTCTCGTTCGCCATCACCAAGCGGCAGCGGGACTTCACGAGCGTGCACCAGGTGCTCGCCACGAACTACCAGATCATCGTCGACCCGCAGCTCGTCGGGCAGGCGCAGCGGATCCTGGGGCAATCCGGTGCGACGCCGCACGCCGCGTGGAACCCCGGGCAGCAGTCCGGTGCACCTGGCGCACCCGGCGCCCCGTTCCAGGGTCCGCCGCAGCAGCCGTGGCGTCCGGGGCCGCCGCAGGGATCGCCGTACGGCGGGCACTCCACACCCCACAACCAGCCCGGAGGCCCGGCGCAGTCCGGTCCCGCCGCTCCGGCCACGGGTACGCAGCCGCGGTACGGCACGAACGACGGTCCGCGGTACGGCGAGGTCGCGCAGCCGGGCGACGCCGGCCAGCCGGCCGCGCCGCCGCAGCAGCCGCAGCCGGCGGCGCCGTCCGGCGCTCCCGCAGCACCCCGGGCCGACGAGCCACCGCGCTACGGCGAGCGGATCCCGGGTGCGACGCCCCCGGGCGCCCCGTCGTCCCCGGACGCCCCGTCGTCCCCCGACGACAAGCGCTGACGCCACGCTGAGATCGCACTTCGTGTCGTGTGCCCTGCCGGGTGCCGACACGGAGTGCGATCTCACGTGGGGCGCGGGGCGCGGCGCGGCGCGGCGCGCGGGGCGCGGCGCGGCGCGCGGGGCGCGGCGCGCGGGGCGCGGCGCGGCGCGGCGCGGCGCGCGGGGCGCGGCGCGCGGGGCGCGGGCGCGGCGCGGCCGGTCGTCCCCTCGACGTGACACGACTTGCCGTGCGCGATCGTCGAGGTGCGACGAGTGATGCGTGCGGGCGGCCGAGATGCCGCAATTCTGGAACCTGGGAGGGCCGCGGCCGCTCCGCGCTACAAGACCTTGGAGTAGCAGGCGGAGAGCGGGGCGCCGACGTACGGGCCGAAGTTCGCGATGCGCGTGAACCCCTCGCGCTCGTAGAACCGGATGGCGCGCTTCTGCTCCGTGCCGGTCTCCAGCACGAGCGCCGGTGACCCGAGGTCGAGCGCGGCCTCTTCGAGACGCCGGAGGATCCCGGTCGCCACACCCGCACCGCGGGACTCCCGCCGCACGTACATCCGCTTGATCTCGGTCACGCCGTCATCGACGACGCGCAGGCCCCCGCACCCGAGCGGCGTGCCGTCGGCATCACGTGCGACGAAGAACACCGCGATCGACTCCGCGGTCGGCTTCGCACCCGGCTCGGTGTCGCCACCGTAGGTGCTGTCGATCTCGATGCGCTGGGCAGCCCGCAGCCGCATGGCGTCGGGGGAGTCGAAGTGCTCGACGTCGATCGCGATCTGCTGCGGAGAGGTGCTCTGCGGTGTCGCCTCGGGTGTGCTCACCCGCTCAGGCTAGCGCCCGGTGCGGGCGATCCACCCCTCCACTTCCGAGGGGGTCCGGGGGATGCCGATCGACAGGTTCTCGGCGCCGTCCGCGGTCACGAGGATGTCGTCCTCGATGCGGACACCGATGCCGCGGAAGTCCTCCGGGACGGTGAGGTCGTCCTGCTGGAAGTACAGGCCGGGCTCGATCGTGAACACCATGCCCGGCTCGATGACGCCGTCGATGTACATCTCACGCCGCGCCTTCGCGCAGTCGTGGACGTCGAGACCCAGGTGGTGGCTCGTGCCGTGGACCATGTAGCGGCGGTGGAACTGGTTGTCCGGCTGCAGCGATTCCTCGGCGGAGACCGGCAGGAAGCCCCACTCGGCCGTCTTCCGCGCGATGACCTCCATCGCGGTGGCGTGCACCTGGCGGAAGGTGATGCCCGGCTTGACGATCGCGAAGGCGGCGTCGGCGGCTTCGAGGACGGCCTCGTAGACGAGGCGCTGCACGTCGGTGAACGTGCCGCTGACCGGCAGGGTGCGGGTGATGTCCGCCGTGTAGAACGAGTCGACCTCGACGCCGGCGTCGATGAGGATCAGGTCACCGGGCTGCACGGCGCCGTCGTTCCGGGTCCAGTGCAGGATGCAGGCGTGGTGCCCGGACGCGGCGATGGTGTCGTACCCGACGGTGTTGCCGTCGGCGCGCGCACGGCGGTTGAACGTGCCCTCGACGATGCGCTCCCCGCGGGGGTGGGCGAGCACCGCGTCGAAGTCGGCGATGACGTCGTCGAACCCGTGCTTGGTGGCGTCGACGGCCTTGCGCAGCTCGTTGACCTCGAACGGGTCCTTCACGAGGCGGAGCTCGGAGAGGTCGCGGGCCAGGACGTCGTCGGAGGCGGGAACTTCGTCAGACGCAGCCAGACCGCCGACGGGTGAGCCGATCCGGTCGTCGAGCGCCCGGGTGAGGTCGACATCGGCGTCGCGGACCACGAGCACGGTGTCGTCGAGGGCGTCGGCGACACCGGCGAAGTCGCCGAGGTCGGCCGTCGCGATGCCGAGGTCGGCTGCGACCTCGGCCAGGGAGGGACGCGGCCCGACCCAGAACTCGCCGATCTCGGGGTTCGCGTAGAACTCCTCGGAGTCGCGGCCGGCGGTGGCGCGGAAGTAGAGCGTGGCGTCGTGCCCGGAGCCGTTCGGGGTCATCACGAGGACGGAGCCGACGACCGTGTCGGTGCCCCAGCCCGTGAGGTGGGCGAACGCCGAGTGCGGGCGGAACGGGTAGTCGCAGTCGTTCGAGCGGACCTTCGCCTGCCCGGCCGGCACCACGATCGTGCGGCCCGGGTGGAGCTCGGAGATGCGGGCCCGACGCGCGGCGGCGAACGTCGCTTGCTCGCGGGCAGCGGGGACGGGACGGTCCCGCTCGGCCCACTGGGACCCGATGAAGTCCTTGAAGGTCGAGGAGCCGGGGGTGGTGGAGCGGTTGCTCGTCGCGCGGGGAGTCGTGTCGGCCATGCCCCCATCATCGCACCGCGCCAGCGCCCCGGCCTGTGCACCCGCTCACCTGTGGATAGCATTGGGCCGTGCCCGACCCGTTCATCGACCTGCACGCGCACTCGAGTGTCTCCGACGGCACCGAGCCGCCCGCCGCGCTCGTCCGGGCCGCAGCCGCCGCCGGCCTCGACGCCGTCGCGCTGACCGACCACGACACCACGTCGGGCTGGGCCGAGGCGTCGGCCGCCGCACGCGAGCTGCCCCTCACCCTGGTGCCCGGGCTCGAGCTGAGCACCCGCGTCGGCTACCGGAGCGTGCACGTCCTCGGGTACCTCGTCGACCCGGACGACCCCGCCCTCGTCGCCGAGACCACCCGCATCCGCGACGGCCGGCTCTCCCGAGCGCGCCGCATGGTCGAGCGCATCGGGCAGGACCACCCGATCACCTGGGACGACGTCATCGCGCAGGCCAGCCCCGGCGCGACGATCGGCCGTCCGCACATCGCCGACGCGCTCGTCGCCCGCGGCCTCGAGTCCGACCGCAGCGCCGCGTTCCGGGGCATCCTGCACCCGGCGTCCGGCTACTACGAACCGCACGAGGCGCCGACACCGCTCCGGGGCGTCGAGCTCATCCGGGGCGCCGGCGGCGTGCCAGTGATCGCGCACCCGGCCGCGACGTCGCGGGGCATCGTCATCGACGAGCCGGCCCTGCGCGAACTCGTCGACGCCGGGCTCGGCGGCCTCGAGGTCGACCACCGCGAGAACCTCGCCCACGGCAAGCGCACCCTGCTCGAGTGGGCGGACCGCTACGGCCTGTTCGTCACGGGCTCCAGCGACTACCACGGCACCGGCAAGCCGAACCGGCTCGGCGAACACCGCACGGCCCGTGGCGCCTTCGACGCGATCCTCGGTCAGGCCACCGGCAGCACGCCGGTCGTCGGCCCGGGCTCGCGCCTCGCCTGACCTGTCACCGCCGCGACCGGGCAGACGTCGTGGGGACGACGAAGGGCCCGTCGCGTCAGCGACGGGCCCTTCGTCCTGGAGGCGTTACTCGCCGTCCGACGCCGGCTGCGGTGCCGAGGCGGTCGCCTCGCCACCGGTGCCGGCCCCGCGACGACGGCGCCGGCGACGGCGCTTGGTGGCGGAGCCGTCACCGTCCGTGCTGTCCGGACCGGTGCTCTCGGCCTTCGGCGCGGAGTCCGCAGCCTGCGCTGCGGAGCGATCCGGGCCTCCGGTGCGGGTGCGACGACGCGGACGCGAGTCGCTGGACTCGCCGGGACCGTCGGACTCGCGCGCCGCACGCGGCTGTCGGGGCGGACGCGCACTGCTGCGCTCCGGCGTACCCGCCGTGGCGGCGTGCGACGAGGAGCCGGGGAGACGGCCCTTCGTGCCCTTCGGGATGTCGAGCTCCTCGAAGAGGTGCGGCGACGACGAGTAGGTCTCGACGGGCTCGGGGATGCCGAACTCGAGGGCCTTGTCGATGAGCGTCCACTTGTGCAGGTCGTCCCAGTCCACGAACGTGACCGCGATGCCCGTCTTGCCCGCGCGGCCGGTACGACCGGCGCGGTGCAGGTACGTGTCCGGGTCGTCTGGGATGGTGTGGTTGATCACGTGCGTGACGTCGTCCACGTCGATGCCGCGCGCCGCGACGTCGGTGGCGATGAGCACGTCGCGCTTGCCGGCCTTGAACGCCGCCATCGCGCGCTCGCGCTGCTCCTGGTTGAGGTCGCCGTGCACCGCTGCGGCGTTGAACCCGCGGTCCTTCAGCTCTTCGACCAGCTTGGCGGCCGCACGCTTGGTGCGCGTGAAGATCACCGTCTTGCCGCGGCCGTTGGCCTGCAGGATGCGGGCGATGACCTCGTCCTTGTCGAGCGAGTGCGCGCGGTAGATGAGGTGCTTGATGTTGGCCTGCATGAGGCCCTCGTCCGGGTCCGTGGCGCGGATGTGCACCGGACGCGTCATGAAGCGACGGGCGAGCGCGACGATCGGCGCCGGCATGGTCGCCGAGAACAGCATCGTGTGGCGCACGTCGGGCACGGCCTGGAAGATCCGCTCGATGTCCGAGAGGAACCCGAGGTCGAGCATGCGGTCGGCCTCGTCGAGGACGACCTCTTGCACGTGGGAGAGGTCGAGCAGTCGCTGCCGCTGCAGGTCGATGAGGCGCCCAGGGGTGCCGACGACGATCTGCGCGCCGGCCTTGAGCTGCTCGATCTGGCCCTCGTACGCCTTGCCGCCGTAGATCGAGACGATCGTGGTCGGGCGGTTCGAGGTCGCGAGTTCGAGGTCCTCGGTCACCTGCACCGCGAGTTCACGGGTCGGGACGACCACGAGGGCCTTCACGCCGTGCGCGGGGTCGGCGCCGAGGCGCTGGATGAGGGGGAGACCGAACCCGAAGGTCTTGCCGGTCCCCGTCTTGGCCTGGCCGATGATGTCCTGGCCGGTGAGGGCGAGCGGGATCGTCTGCTCCTGGATCGGGAAGGGCTCGATGATGCCCTTGCCGGCGAGCGCATCGACGATGTCCTGCTCGATGTTGAGGTCTGAGAAAGTCAAAAAGGTCACCCTGTCCTATCGGGGAGTCCGAACCAGTCTACCGGCGCGCGGAGCGGGCGGGTCGTTCCCCCTATGCTGGAGGCGTGGTGTCGTGGTGGAACCGGAAGCGCGCGGCGCAGCTCGCAGCAGCATGGCTCGCGTCGCGGAACCCGAAGAACGCCGCCCAGGTGGAGCGTCTGCAGCTCGACGACGTCAGCCCCGAGCTCGACGTCTACCTCGGGCAGGCCGCCTACCTGCAGCTCTCGCTGTACGAGACGATGGGGCGCGCAGGGGCATCGGCGCCGACCCTCTCCGGACGGCTGGTGACGGGCGTGCTCGCGACGACCGCGCTCGATCGGCACCGGTCGATCGTCGCCGAGATCGAGCGGACCGGGGCCGACCCCGCCGAGCTGATGGCCCCGCACCGGGAAGCCATCGACCTGTTCCTCGAGCGGACGAGCGGTGCCGACTGGTACGAGTCGATGCTGACGGGCTACGTCACCGCCGGCATCCTGAACGACCTCTTCGCGAACCTGCTCCGGTCGCTGCCGAACGACGTGCAGCAGCGGCTGCAGGGCGTGTTCGACGCACGAGAGGAAACGGCCGTCGTCGAGGAGCTCAGCGCCCGGATCGAGGAAGAGCCGCAGGTCTCGTCGCGCCTGGCGATGTGGGGCCGGCGGCTCGTCGGGGACACGCTGCTCGTGGCCCGGTCGGCGCTGGCGTCCCACGCACGACAGGACCAGTCACGGCTCGAGCCGGTCTGGACCGAGCTGATCGCGACGCACACCCGGCGGATGGACGCACTCGGCCTGACGGCCTGAGCGGGGTGACGGCCTGAGCGGCTCGTCCCACGCGGGCCGGTCGGCCCGATGGGTCAGGCGCCGCGTGCCGCTCCGGCGCCGCCGCGGTTCTTGACGCTCTCGTAGAAGGCCGCGTCGTTCGCGGTGCGACGCCGGCCGAGCAGCCACTCCGCCAGGAGCGCGACGACCCCGGCACCGACGAGTGCGACGACCCAGATCCAGGTGGCGTCGTACTGCCAGCCGGCCCAGGTCAGGACCTCCCAGAGGACGGCTGCGGTGATGCCGCCGGCCGTCGGACCGAGGAGCTGTCCGCGCGTGGAGCGCCAGGGCAGCAGGACGTGTGCGATGGCGCCACAGATCACGCCGCCGAGGACAGCGAAGAGGAGTTCCACGCCGGTGTTACGCGACGAAGCCGATGCGGCGGGCCTCTTCGGAGCCGAACTCGACGTAGGCCAGCGCTGCGGCGGCGACCACGTACTTGCGGCCCTTCTCGTCCTGCAGCGCGAGGTGCGTCTGGGATCCGAGCGCCTCGGAGACGGCCTTCTCGATCTCCTCCGCGGTCTGCTTCGTCTCGAAGGCGATCTCGCGCGGGCTGTTGATGATGCCGATCTTGATGTCCACGTGGCCACCATATCCGAGCGGTGTCCGCCGAGACCGTCCGTTCGCCTTGGGCGCACGGCCCGTCGGTCGCCCGGGATGTCGGTCGCGCTCGGTACGGTACGCAGGTGCCCACGACCACGCTGACGCCAGCACCCGCGCCGACGCACGTGTCCCGTGCGCTCGTCGCGGATCCCGGACAGCAGGCCGTGCTCGACCTGGCCGACGGGGTGCACGCCGCCGTGTTCGGCGCACCGGGCACCGGCAAGACCTCGACGCTCGCCCGCCTGGTCGCCGCTCGGCTCCGGCGTCCCGACGCGATCACCCCGGACGGCCACGCGACGGTGCTCGCACTGACGTCCTCGCGCACCGCCGCGACCGCGCTCCGCGACCACCTCGCCGCGACCGTCGAGCGGGTCACACCGGGTGCCCTCGCCCGGACCGTGAACTCCCTGGCGTTCCAGATCGTCGCCTTCGCGGCCGCCGCGCAGGGCCAGCCCGCACCGACGCTCCTCACCGGCGGCGAGCAGGACCGCATCCTCGCCGACCTGCTCGCCGGCCACGAGACCGACGGCACCGGGCCGGACTGGCCGCAGCCGATCACCGCAGTCGTCCGGGAACGCGCCGGGTTCCGGACCGCGCTCCGCGACGTCATGATGCGCGCGGTGGCCGCCGGCGTCGAACCGGACGACATGCGCGAACTCGCGGATGAAAGAGGCCGGCCGGAGTGGCGGGCGGTCGGCGACCTCGTCGACGAGTACCGGGGAGCGCTGACGGCCTTCCGGACGACGAGCCTCGACGCCGCCGAGCTCGTGGCGTTCGCCACCGCCGCCGTCCTCCGCGGGGAGCTCCCGCCCGCGGTGGCCGCCCTGCGCCTCGTGGTCGTGGACGACACGCAGGAACTCGTCGAGGGGGAGATCGCACTCCTCGGCGCCCTGGCCCGTTCCGGCGTCCAGGTCGTGGCCTTCGGCGACCCGGACATCGCCGCGTCCGCCTTCCGCGGTGCCGAACCGGACGTCCTCGGCCGCCTCGCGTCCCGGCTCGGCGTCGCCCGGGTGCAGGACGTCGTGCTCGGGACCGTGCACCGGCACCCGGCGCCGATCCGGGCGCTGGTCAGCGGGATCACCGGGCGCGTCGGTGCCGCGGCCGCCGGACGCCAGCGGACCGCCGTCGCCCGCGACACCGACGGTCGGCCGGACTCCGTGCTGCACCTCGAGGGCGGCAGCCGGTCCGCGCTCGTGGTCGCCGTCGCTCGTCGGCTGCGCGAGCACCACCTGATGGACGGGGTCCCGTGGCACCGGATGGTGGTCGTGACCCGCAGCGGTGCGGCGATCCCGGAACTCGTCCGAGCGCTCTCCGTCGCCGAGGTCCCCGCCACCGCCGGCGCCGCACCGACCCGGCCCCGTGACGACTCCGCAGCAAGGTCGTTGATCGACGCCGCGGCGGTCTCGCTCGGGGTGCTGCCGCTCGACGCCGACCTCGCGACCGCGTTCGCGACCGGTCCCCTCGGCGGACTCGACACGCTCGCGATGCGGCGGCTCCGGCTCGCCCTGCGGCGCGAGGAACTCGCCGGCGGCGGCACCCGGACGGCCGACGAACTGCTCGTCGACGCGCTCGGCGCACCGGAGCGGCTCGCCACCGTCGACGCCGCGTTCGCCCGACGTGCCACCCGGCTCGCACGGAGTCTCGTCCAGGCCCGCACCGACGCCGACGCCGGTGCCAGCATCGAGGAGATCCTCTGGGGCCTCTGGGAGCGCAGCGGTCTCGCCGGGGTGTGGGGCGGACAGTCTCTCGCCGGCGGTGTCGGCGCCGGAGAGGCCGACCGACACCTCGACGCCGTGGTCGGGTTGTTCACGGCGGCGAAGCGGTTCGTCGAGCGCACGCCGGACGCCCCGGCGCGGGTGTTCGTCGACGACCTGCTCGGAGCGGACCTGCCCGAGGACAGCATCGGCCCCGACCGGACGGCCGGGCGTGTCCGGGTGCTGACGCCGTCCGCGACGATCGGTCTGGAGTGCGACGTCGTCGTGGTCCTCGGCCTGCAGGACGGCGTGTGGCCGAACACCCGGGTGCGTGGCAGCCTCCTCGACCCCGACGGACTCGTCCGTGCGGCCGAGGGCACCGACCAGGCGGTGGTGGACGACCGCGCCGCCGTGATCGCCGACGAGCTCCGGCTGTTCGCCAGGGCGGTGTCCCGCGCCACCACCCAGGTCGTCATCGCCACGATCGCCAACGACGACGAGGCACCGTCGCCGTTCGTCCGGCTCGTGCCCGTGCCGCCGGACCGCCAGCCCACCGCGCACCCGCTGTCCCTCCGCGGGCTCGCGGGCTCGCTCCGACGACGGGTGGTCGCGACGGGTGACCACGAGGCCGCGTCCGCACTCGCGCGGCTCGCCGAGGCCGAGCTCCCCGGGGCGTCCCCCGACGACTGGTACGGCACCGCGGAACCGACGACCGAGGACCCGCTCGTCGACCTCACGGTGGACGCCGTCGAGGACCCGGTCAGCGGCGAGCTCGTGCCGCCGACCGTCGGGGTGTCGCCGTCGCGGATCGGCACCTTCGAGGAGTGCCCCGTGCACTGGTTCGTGCAGACGTTCGGCGGCGGGGCACCGAGCCCGGCGATGGGCATCGGGACGATCGTGCACGAGGCCATGGAGCACGCGACCGAGATCGACGTCGAGTCGCTCTGGGAACGGGTGGAGTCCCGATGGGGCGAGCTGACGTTCGAGTCCCCGTGGATCGGCGACCGGGAACGCGCCAGGACCCGCCGGATGATCGAGGGACTGAGCGACTACCTGCGCACGTTCGCCAGCGCCGGACGACAGCTGCTCGGCGCCGAGACGTCGTTCGCGCTCGTCACCGGCCCGGCACGCGTGCGGGGCAGCATCGACCGGATCGAGATCGACCCGGACGGCCGTGTCAGCGTCGTCGACCTGAAGACCGGTCGGGGCATGCCGAGCGAGAAGAACGACATGCCGGAGCACCCGCAGCTCGGCGCCTACCAGCTCGCGGTGGAGGACGGCGCGGTCGAGGGCGTTCCGGCCGGGTCGCCGATGACCGATGCCCGGCTCGTGTTCGTGCAGAACCCGAAGGGCGGGCACGCGTACTCGGAGCGGACCCAGCACGCGTTCGATCCCGATGCGCGCGAGGCCTACCGGGAACGCCTGCACGAGGTGGCACGCGGCATGGCCGGACGCACCTTCGTCGCGAACGTGGACGACCACTGCGAGAAGGCCCGGACCGGTGTCGAGTGCCGCATCCACGTCGTCGGAGAGGTGACCTGGTGACCGACGAACTCCTCGAGGACGACGTCCTCGTCCGACACGGCGCCGACGCGATCGCCGACGCCCTCGGCCGTCCGCGTCCCACCGAGCAGCAGCGCGCCGTGATCGAGTCGCCCCTCGCCCCGGCGCTCGTCGTCGCCGGAGCCGGCAGCGGGAAGACCGAGACGATGGCGTCCCGGGTCGTGTGGCTGCTGGCCAACGGGCACGTCCGCCCGGACGAGATCCTCGGCCTCACCTTCACCCGCAAGGCCGCCGGTGAGCTCTCGATCCGCATCAACGACCGCATCCGCGCGCTCGAGGACGCCGGGCTGATCACCCCGGGCGACGCCTTCGAGGCCCCGACCGTGTCCACCTACAACGCCTTCGCGAACAGCGTCTTCCGCGAGAACGCGCTGCTGGTCGGGCGCGACGGCGAATCCCAGGTGCTGACCGAACCCTCGGCCTGGCAGCTGGCGCGTCGGGTCGTCGTCGCCGCGCAGGACGACCGGCTCGCCGGGCTCGACCGCAACGTGGACACCATCACCGCGGCGGTCGTCGCGCTCGCCGGAGCCGCGTCGGAGCACCTCGTCGAACCGGAGCGGCTCCGTCGCTTCGCGATCGAGTTCTCCGGCCTGCTCGAGCTCCCGGGCAACCGCGGGAAGCCGTACGCCGCGATCACCGCCGCCGTGTCCGCGATCGGCGCGCTCGAACCCCTGACCGACCTGGTCGAGGAGTTCCGCCGGCAGAAGGTGGACCGTGGGTTCGTCGAGTTCTCCGACCAGATCGCGCTGGCGCTCGCCGCAGCCGAGGCCGCACCCCGCGTGGTCGACGACCTCCGCGGGCGGTTCAGGGTCGTGCTCCTCGACGAGTACCAGGACACCTCGGTCGTGCAGACCCGGTTCCTCGCTCGGCTCTTCCACGACCACCCGGTGATGGCCGTCGGGGACCCGCACCAGTCGATCTACGGGTTCCGTGGCGCGAGTGCCGCGAACCTCGCCCGGTTCCCGCGGGACTTCGGAGCTGCGTCCGGCGGCGGCGCCACCGAGGCGCCGCGCACCTTCGCGCTCTCGACGAGCTGGCGGAACCCGGTCGACGTGCTCGCCGGCGCCAACGCCGTGGTCGCGCCCCTGTCCGCGGCGTCCGAGGTCGACGTCGAGCGGTTGTCGCCGCGGCCGGGCGCGGACGCCGGCGTCGTGCACGCGGTGTTCACCGAGACCCTGCCGGAGGAAGCCGCTGCCGTCGCCGCCTGGTTCGAGGACCACCGCCGACGGAACCCCGGCGGGTCGATGGCCCTGCTCCTGCGCGCCCGGAAGGACCTGGCGGCGTTCACCGGGGCGCTCGGTCAGCGCGGTGTGCCGTACCACGTGCTCGGGACCGGCGGGTTGCTGCAGCGACCCGAGATCGTCGACCTCGTGGCCTGCCTGCGGGTGCTCCACGACCCGGCCGCCGGCAACGACCTGATCCGGCTGCTCGCCGGTGCCCGGTGGCGGGTGGGTGCGGCGGACGTCGTCGCCCTGCACGCCCTCGCGCAGTGGCTGTTCAAGCGCGACCACACGCAGCAGCGCCTCGACGACGACGTCACCGCCGCCTTCCGCGCATCGGTGGCGGTCGGCGAGCACGGGTCGGTCGTGGACGCCCTGGACTTCGTCGCCGTCGCGCCGGACGAGCACGGCGCCCTGCAGGGGATCACCCCCGCCGGCCGCGACCGGATGCGCCGGCTCGGCCAGCAACTCGCCGCGCTCCGTTCCCGGGCCGCGGGCGACCTGGTCGACTTCGTCACCCTGGTGATCCAGGAGATGCACCTCGACATCGAGGTCGCCGCGCACGAGCAGGGGAGCGGGGCGTACCTCGACGCCTTCGTCGACGAGCTCGCCGGGTTCGTCGGGACGGACGACCGCGCGGACCTCGGCGCCTTCCTCGGCTGGATCGATGCCGCAGCGCGCCGCGACGACATGGGACCACGATCCGAGGAACCCGAGGCCGGGACCGTGCAGATCCTGACGATCCACGGGTCGAAGGGCCTCGAGTGGGACGCCGTCGCCGTGCCCCGGATGGTCGAGGGAGCGCTGCCGGCCCGCCCGCAAGAGGGCTCGTCGGGCTGGATCGGCTTCGGCCGCCTCCCGTACGAGTTCCGCGGCGACGCCGACGAGCTCCCGCGTCTCGACTGGCGCGGCCACGACGCCCAGAAGGACGTCACGCTCGCGATCGACGCCTTCAAGGACGAGGTGAAGGCCCGCAACGAAGACGAGGAACGACGACTGACCTACGTCGCGCTGACCCGGCCCCGCCACGAACTGCTGGTGAGCGGGTCGTTCTGGGCCGGTGGCGTGAAGCCGATGCAGCCGAGCCGGTACCTCGCGGACCTCGTCGAGGCGGGCGTGGTGTCGGCGGACCTGGTCCCAGAGACCACCGCCCACGAGGACAACCCCCTCGGCGACGCCGGTGCGACGCAGGAGTGGCCGCACGTCCCGTTCGGGGACCGGGCCCCGCGCGTCGCCGCCGCGGCCGACCGGGTCCGGAACGCCAACCCCGGCGCGGCCGGCCGGTTCGCCGCCGACATCGACCTGCTGCTCGCCGAACGCCGCGCCGCACGGTCCGCGAAGCACCGCGTGGTGGTCCCGCACCGGGTGCCCGCGTCCGGCTTCAAGGACTACCTGACCGAGCCGGACGCCGTCGCGGAGCGCCTGCGCCGGCCGATGCCCGAACGTCCCTACCGTGCGACCCGGCTCGGCACGCTGTTCCACCAGTGGGTCGAGCTCCGCGCGCGGTCGGGTGGTGCGCTGGAGACGCTCGGGTCGCCGGAGCTGCTCGACGTGTGGGACGGCGAACGCGACGTCGACCCGGACGAGTCGGCCGTGCCGGACGCAGCGGTGAGCGACGACGACGCCCGACGGCTCGGCGAGTTCCAGGCGACGTTCGCCCGGTCCCGGTGGGCGGGCCTGACCCCGGTCGAGGTCGAACGCGAGATCCACATCCCGTTCCTCGGGCACAGCGTCGTCTGCAGGCTCGACGCGGTGTACGAGATCGACGGGCGGATCGAGGTGGTCGACTGGAAGACCGGCAAGGCGCCGTCCGGGGCCACCGACCTGGAACGCCGGCAGCTGCAGCTCGCGCTGTACCGGGTCGCGTACGCGGAGTTCACCGGCCGCGCGATCGAGGACGTCGACGCGGTGTTCTACTTCGTGGCCGACGACCTCGAGGTCCGGCCGACCGAACTGCTCGACCGCGCCGGGCTGGAGCGCGCCTGGACGGCAGCGATCGGCTGACGGCAGCGATCGGCTGACCGCGCCGGTCAGCGGGGTGGGGCGTCGTTCGGTGGACGACGAATCAGCCGTGCCGACGTTCGGTCGACGACAGCAGCTGCTCGACCTCGCCGATCTCCATCGTCTCCGGGGACACCGACTGCAGCGGTGCCGCGAACGGCGCGTGCACGGCGTCGACGAGACGGTGCATCATCGCCACGGCGTCGTCGACGACCGAGGTGCTCTTCGCCTGCACACCGTGCAGGAGCCACTGTGCCGTCTCGAGCTCGTGGTAGACCCGGGCGCGCTGGGCGAGCTGACGATCGCGTCCGCCGCCGTTCGCCTCGTACGCGCTGAGGACGGTGTCGAAGGCGTCACGGCGTCCGGCGAGCACCCACGCGAGGTCCTTCGCCGGGTCGCCGAGCCGGAGCTCGCCCCAGCCCAGGACACCGGTGACATCGTCGCCCTGCACGAGCAGCACGTCGGGGCCGAGCGCGCCGTGCACGACGGTCGGCGTGAACTGCCACAGCTGCTGGTCGCGGGCAGCGCCCTCCCAGCGCTCCTGGAGCGCAGCGGGGACGAGCTTGGTCGCGACGGCGCGGTCCATCACGGACACGGCGGACCGGAGCACCTCGAACGGCGTGAGGGAGGGCAGACCGGCGTCGGTCACGAAGCTCGTCGGCAGCAGGTGGACCGCCGCGACGGCACGGCCGACGCTGGTCGCGAGCTCTGGACGCTCGCCGAGCGCTCCGAGGGACGGGTGGGAGCCGGGGACGAACCCGGTGACGATGGCACGGGTCGAACCGATCGGCGCCTGGCCGCGGTACTCCGGGACGGTGAAGGGCAGGCGCGACCGGATCCCGGCGCTCAGTGCCCGGATCGCGAGGAGGTCGGCCGACTGCCGTGCTTCGGCCCGCTGGTTGCGGGGACGACGGATCGCCGACTCGATGCCGTCGGAGTCGCGGATGACCGCCGACTCGTAGTCACCGGCCGCGACCGAGCCGAGGGTGCGCGTGCCCGTGACGACGAGTCCGGGGACGGCCGTCGTCGCCAACGCCGCTAGAGTGAACTGGGATCCCGCCATGCCCCACAGGGTAGGTCCGCCGACGTCTGGATCGGTGCGCGCCACGCTGGTCCGGTCCCGACACCGACCCGAGGAGTCATCCGTGACCGTGGAGTTCGCCGCCCGGCTGCCGCTCGCCCGCAACGAGCTCGACCGCGATGCCGAGTACCGCAGCACCCCCGATCTCGGACGGGCCCTGCGCGACGACGCCGCGACCCGGTTCCTGCCGGTGCACGGGGCCGCGATGCTCCGGAACGCCGACGGCACGCTGCGCTTCGTGACCGCGGCGGACGTGCCCGAGAGCGCGCCGCTGGTCTACCTCGGCCGCTCCGTGTCGGACGCTGCGGACGCCGCGGCGGGCACCCGGTTCGCCGCCGTGCTGGTCGACGCGGACACCGCTCGGCGGATCGAGCCGGACGACACCGCGTGGGAGAGCCTGCGGATGTTCGGCACCGAGCTGTCCCCGCGCGACCAGGGCCTGGCGGTCGAGGCCGTGGCGATGGCGAACTGGCACGCCGTGCACGGCTTCTCGCCTCGAACCGGGTCGACCACGGAGGTCGTCACGGGGGGCTGGGTCCGTCGTGACGACCAGGGCCACGAGCTCTTCCCCCGCACCGACGCCGCGATCATCGTCGGCGTGGTCGACGGGGACGACCGCATCCTGCTCGGCTCGAACGCCGCCTGGGACCAGGACCGCTACTCGCTGCTCGCGGGCTTCGTCGAACCGGGGGAGTCGCTCGAGGACGCCGTCCGCCGTGAGGTCTTCGAGGAGTCCGGCGTGCACGTCGAGGAGCCGGAGTACCTCGGCTCGCAGCCGTGGCCGTTCCCGGCCTCGTTGATGGTCGGCTTCCGCGCCCGTGCGGTGGACGGCGACCCGTCGACCGCCCGCCCGGACGGCGTCGAGATCCTCGACGTGCGCTGGTTCTCCCGCGAGGAGATCCGCGAGCGTGCCGGTGACACCCTGCTCCTGCCCGGACGGACGTCGATCGCCCGGGCGATCATCGAGGAGTGGTACGGCGGCCCGCTGGACCTGCCGTGAACACGAACCCGGTCGCACCGACACCGCCGTCGCCCGACGCGCTGCTCGCCGCGCTCGACGCCGAGCAGCGGACGGTCGCGACGACCCTGCTCGGCCCGGTCGCCGTCCTCGCCGGCGCCGGCACCGGCAAGACGCGGGCGATCACCCACCGGATCGCCTACGGCGTCGCGACCGGGACGTACTCGCCCGCGCACGTCCTGGCGCTGACGTTCACCACCAGGGCAGCGGGGGAGCTCCGGTCCCGCCTGCGCGCGCTCGGCGCCGGGACCGTGCAGGCCAGGACCTTCCACGCGGCCGCGATGTCGCAGCTGAGCTACTTCTGGCCGGACACCGTCGGCGGCCACGCGCCGAAGATCGTCGAGTCGAAGGCGCGGATGATCGCGCACGCCGCGGACACGGTCGGGATGCACGTCGACAAGCCGGTGCTCCGGGACCTCGCCGCCGAGGTCGAGTGGCGGAAGGTGCAGCGGCTCACCCTCGACGAGTACGAGAGCGCTGCGGCGGACCGGGTGATGCCGCGCGACACCAGCCCGGCGCGGGTCATCGACCTGATGCGCGCGTACGAGCGGCTCAAGGACGACCGCCGGCAGATGGACTTCGAGGACGTCCTGCTCGCGACCCTCGGCATGGTCGAGACGGAGCCGCGCGTCGCCAGCTACGTGCGGCAGCAGTACCGGTTCTTCGTGGTCGACGAGTACCAGGACGTCTCGCCCGTGCAGCACGACCTGCTGCGGGCGTGGCTCGGCGACCGCCAGGACCTCTGCGTCGTCGGTGACGCCAGCCAGACGATCTACTCCTTCGCCGGCGCGTCGAGCAGGTACCTGCTCGGCTTCGGATCGGAGTTCCCGCGAGGGTCCGTGCTGCGGCTCGAGCGGAACTACCGGTCCACGCGCGAGGTCGTGCACGCGGCCAACGCCCTGATGCGCGGCCAACCGGGGGCACTCGACCTCGCCGCACAGGACCCGGTACCCGGCCCCGAGCCCGTCGTGGTGCCGTGCGTGCACGACGGCGACGAGGCGGCGACGATCGCGCGACGCATCACCGAGCTGGTCGGCGAGGGCGCGGCGTACGGTGACTGCGCCGTGCTCTTCCGTGTCGGCGCCCAGTCCGCCGCGCTCGAGGCCGCACTCGGCCGTTCCGGGATCCCCTACCGCGTGCAGGGCGGGACGCGGTTCTTCGACCGCCCGGAGGTCAAGCTCGCGGTGCACCACATGCGCGGCGAGGCGATCCGGCAGACCGACGACGAGCTGACCCGGCGTGTCGGGCTCGTCCTGCAGGTCAGCGGGTGGACGCCCACACCGCCGGAGGGCACCGGCGCGGTGCGGGAGCAGTGGGACGCGTTGCAGGCGATCATGGGCCTGGCCGAGGACGCCCCGGCCGGCACCACGATGCAGCAGTTCACCCAGGACCTGGTCGACCGTGCCGCGACCCATCACGAACCCGAGCTCGACGCGGTCACACTCGCCACGCTGCACTCGTCCAAGGGTCTGGAGTGGCCGAACGTCGTGATCGCCGGTGCCGCGGAGGGGCTGCTCCCGATCTCACACGCGACCACCGACGCCGAGGTCGACGAGGAACGCCGGCTGTTCTACGTCGGACTCACCCGCGCCCGCCGGACCGTGACGATCACGTGGTCACGACAGGGCTCCACGCGGGGTGGCGCACGAGCTCCGAGCCGGTTCCTGGCAGCGATCGACACGTACAGCGGGGGTGCGCCCGCGCCGGTCGACGCGACACGCTGAGGTCGTCGCGCTCGAAGAGGAGCTGGTCGTCCCCTGGTACCGGGGTGCGCAGCGGCAACCGCTCGATGACCAACCGGGTGACCGCCGCGGCCACGGCGCCGATCCGGTAGGGGGAGAGCGGTGCGGCCGGCCGCCCCCACACCTGCGCCGCGATCGCCGGCCACGCCGGATCGGCGTCGACGCGCGCGTACTCGAGGCACTGCATGCAGGGCCCGGTGCCGGGGACGACGAACGGCCCGACCCGGACGCGCCCGTCGCTCACCACGACCGGCAGGTGCGGGGTGCCGCGACGTGTCCACGCGGCACGGAGCGCCGGGTCGACGACGTGCTCGGCGACCACGACCGCGACCTTCGGTTCCGGGTCCGGCACGGTGACCGGCCCGCCCCGGGGCGCAGAGGTGCGGACGACGGTCACGCCCTCTCCGGTGAGGAACGCGTCGAGGGTGTCCGGCAGGGCACCGACGCCGTGTACCTCGGCTCGGGCGAGGGGTTCCGGGAGCATGTCGAGCACCGCGGGACTGGCAGCGCCGAGCACGCGCGCCGCGACCTCCGGAGGGCACCGGACGCTCGCGGCGACGCCGGCGAGGGCGTCCCGCGGGGTCTCCCGCCGGAGCGCGAGGAGGAACCGTTCCTCTGCCGTGGTGGGCACGCCGACCACGGCGCGCGGGGGATCGACACCGAGCTGCACGGTGGCCGGGTCACGCCAGACGAACTCGAGTGTCGGATCGATGCGGATGCCCATGGGTCCACGGTGTCGGACCGGGGGCGACGTCGGGACGGGCCCACGGGATCTGTGGACAACCACGTCGCCCACAGGCGGCCGCGTGGCGGCGGCGACCCGAGCCTCCAGGCCGAGCCGACGCGACCCGCCGACCAGGCCGAGCCGACGCGACCCGCCGAGCCGACGCGACCCCGACCCGCAGAGCAGACCGGACTAGCGCGAACCGTCCTCCGGACCGTCGTCGTCGGCCACCCCGCCGGACTCGTCCTCACGCGGACGCGATCCCGTCGAGTCGTTGAGCAGGTCCTCGAGCGCGCGGTCGAACTCGTCGTCCTCCGGCGTCTGGCCGGGGTTCCGGAGCCGTGCGACCAGGGCGTCCGGGGCGTCGATGTCGTCGGACACCGGCACCAGGTCGAAGTGCTCCCAGAGCGCGTCGCGCTGCTCGGCACCGAGTTCGTCGGTGACCCGCTGCCACATCGCCGCGGCCTCGCGGAGTCGGCGAGGACGCAGTTCCAGCCCCACGAGCGTCGCGAACGCGGACTCGGCGGGACCACCGGCCGCACGGCGGCGGCGGACCGTCTCGGCGATCGCGCCGGACCGGGGGAGGCGTGCCGTCGCGGCCGCCGTGACCGTGTCGACCCAGCCCTCGACGAGCGCGAGCATCGTCTCGAGCCGCGCGAGCGCCGCGTCCTGCTCCGGGGTGCGCGGCGGGATCAGCGCACCGGAGGCCAGGGCGTCGCGGAGCTGCTCCTGGTCGGTGGGGTCGATGTCGGCGGCGAGTTCCTCGACCCGGTCGAACGGGATGTGGATGCCGCGGGCGTACTCGGTGATCGAGGAGATGATGTGTAGCCGGAGCCACCGTGCCGAGCGGAACAGCCGGGCGTGTGCGAGCTCGCGGACGGCGAGGTAGATGCGGACCTCGTCCACCGGGACGTCGAGCCCCTCCGCGAACTCGGCGACGTTCTGCGGCAGGAGCGCCGCAACCTGCTCGTCGAGGAGCGGGATGCCGACGTCGCCGCCGGACACGACCTCTTTCGAGAGCTGCCCGACGACCTGGCCGAGCTGGATCGCGAACAGTGCGCCACCGACGCCGCGCATCGCCTTGGAGACGTCGCCGAGCATGGCCTTGAGCTCTTCCGGCGCGCGCTGGTCGATCGCCTCGGTGAGGGCGTCGGCGATGCTCGCCGCGACCGGCTCCGCGATCTGCGACCAGACCGGCGCGGTGGCCTTCGCCCACTGCTCCCGCGTGTAGAGGCTCGGGGTCGCCGTGAGCTCGGCGACGCTCGTGACCTCGTCCAGCCAGAGCGCGGCGACCTGGAACGCCTGGTCGCTCGCCTGGCTCGTCGCCGGGTCGACCCCGTGGGCGCCGTCCTTGGCGATGGCGACCGCGCGCTCGGCGGTCACCGAGAAGTCGATGCCGTCGCCGCCGTTCTGCGCGGCCTGCTGCAGCTGGCTCATCAGGTTCGCCACGAAGGCGGGGTCGTTCGGCAGGCCGGCGGCACCGGCGAGCTGCGACGGGTCGATCTGCCCCTCGCCGGCGAGGAGCTTGCGGAGCATCTCCTGGAAGTCGTCGTCCGGCCCCGGCTGCGGTTCATCAGGCATGCCGACTACGCTAATCCCCGCTCGTGGGACCGCACCTGGGACGGTCCCGTGGGAACGCCCATCCGGCTGCGCCGAGGGCGAACAGCCCCTCTGCAAGGACGGGCGAACAGCCCCTCTGCAAGGGAGGGCGAACAGCCCCTCCGGAAGGACCCCGTTGACCCTCTTCGCGCCCGCGCCCCGTCGCCGCTCCCGCACCAGGACCGTCGGCTGGGCCTTCGTGATCGGGGCCGTCGTGCTCGCGATCGTCGCCAGCGTCCTCCCGAGCCCGTACGTCATCGAGCTGCCCGGACCGGTGTTCAACACGATCGGCACGCAGCAGCAGGGGACCGGCAAGGACGCCAAGCAGGTCAAGCTGATCCAGATCGACGGGCGCGAGACCTACCCCACCTCGGGCGCGCTCGACATGCTCACCGTGAGCGTGGAGGGCACCGCGACCCAGCGTCCGGCGTGGACGAGCGTCATCCGCGCGCTGTTCACGAAGTCGCAGGCGGTCGTCCCCGCCTCGGCGATCTACCCGCCCGGCACCACGACCGAGCAGGTGAACGAGCAGGACGCCGCCGACATGACGAACTCGCAGCAGTCCGCCGTGGCCGCCGCGATGATCCAGCAGGGCATCGACGTCCCGACCGAGCTCGAGGTCGGCACGGTCGGCAAGGACACCGCGGCGGACGGCGTGATCCGGAAGGGAGACGTGATCACCGCGTTCGACGGCACCTCGCTGACGACGAACGCCGACGCGACGACGCTCCGGGACCTGGTCGGGAAGCACGGCACCTCCTCGCCGGCGACCGTGACGATCACCCGCGACGGCACGTCGAAGGACGTCGAGGTCACACCCCGCGAGCAGAGCGGCACCGCACTCCTCGGCGTCGGGGTCGTCGAGCACTACGACTTCCCCTTCGACGTCTCGATCACGCTGCAGGACGTCGGCGGTCCGTCCGCGGGCATGATGTTCGCCCTCGGGATCATCGACGAGATCACCCCGGGCAAGCTCAACGGCGGCAAGCACGTGGCCGGCACCGGCACCATCACCGCGGACGGCGAGGTCGGCGCGATCGGCGGGATCCGCCAGAAGCTGTACGGCGCGAAGGACGCGGGAGCCACCGTGTTCCTGGCGCCCGCGTCCAACTGCGACGAGGTCGTCGGCCACGTCCCGGACGGGCTCGACGTCTACGCCGTGAAGACCCTGGACCAGGCGGTCACCGACCTGGACACGATCGCGAGCGGGAAGAGCACGGCCGGTCTGGCGACCTGCGGGTCCTGACCACCCCGGACCCAACCACGTCCGCGACGGACGTCGCGGTGCGGGGTCTGCCGAGCCTCCAGGCCCGGACGGGAGGTCGCGCTCGCCTTCCTGAGATCGGGTACAGGTTCGCGGTCGCTCCAGTCCAATAGGATCGGAGGCACTGACGGCCCGGTGCGCCGGGCCGCCGGTCCGACACGTCTGGAGCACATCACGTGACGACTGCCTCGTCCACCTCGTCCACCGCGGGACGGCGTTCGCCGCGTGTCCCGATCGTGGTCACGATCATCGTGCTCGCCGCACTGGTGATCGCCTTCTTCATCTTCGCCAGCCTGTACACCGACTACGCGTGGTTCGCGCAGCTCGGGTTCCAGCAGGTCCTGACCACCAGGTGGATCGCCGGAGCCGCGATGTTCTTCGCCGGCTTCCTCGGCATGGCCGTCCCGGTGTACGTGAGCATCCTGCTGGCGTTCCGGTTCCGGCCCGTCTACGCCAAGCTCGGGTCGCAGCTCGACCGCTACCAGCAGGTCATCGAGCCGCTCCGCCGTGTCGTGATGATCGGCATCCCGGTCGTCCTCGGCATCTTCGCCGGGCTGGCGACGGCGCCGCGCTGGAGCATGGTCCTCGAGTACTTCAACCGGACGCCGTTCGGTCAGAAGGACCCTCAGTTCGGGCTCGACATCGGCTTCTACGTGTTCGAGCTGCCGTTCTGGCGCTCGGTCGTGGCGTACTCCTCCGCCGTCGTGCTGATCGCCGGCCTCGCCGCGCTCGCCGCCTCGTACCTCTACGGCGCGATGCGCTTCGGCGGGCGAGAGGTCCGCATCTCCCGTGCCGCGCGCGTCCAGCTCGCGATCACGGCCGCCGTCTACATCGCCCTGCAGGCCGCCAGCCTCTGGCTCGACCAGTACGCCGCGCTGACCAAGAACAACTCGCTGATCACCGGTGCGCAGTACACCGAGGTGAACGCCACCATCCCCGGCCGCGAGATCATGGCGGGCATCGCGGCGATCGTCGCGATCCTGTTCATCGTCACCGCGATCATCGGCCGCTGGCGGATCTCGATCGTCGGCACCGGGCTGCTGCTCGTCTCGGCGATCGTCATCGGCGGCATCTACCCGTGGATCGTCCAGCGCCTGCAGGTCGCCCCGTCCGAGCGCTCGTTCGAGTCCGCCTACATCCAGCGGAACATCGACGCCACCAGGGACGCCTACGGGGTCGCCGGGGTGAAGGAGTCGAACTACGACGCCACCACCGAGACGGCCACCGGCGCCCTCGCCGAGGACGCCCAGACGACCACGAACATCCGCCTGATCGACCCGAAGATCGTCTCGGACACGTTCAGCCAGCTCCAGCAGTCCCGGCAGTACTACCAGTTCCCGGACGAGCTCGACGTCGACCGCTACGACATCAAGGGCCAGACCGAGGACACGGTGATCGCGGTCCGCGACATCGACCTCGACGGGCTGAGCGCCGCGGCGAACACCCAGTACAACCGCACGTTCGTCTACACCCACGGGTTCGGCGTCACGGCGGCGTACGGCAACCAGCGCGCCAGCGACGGCAAGCCGGTGTTCCTGGAGTCGGGCATCCCGACCACCGGGGCCCTCGGCGACTACCAGCAGCGCGTGTACTTCGGCGAGACCTCGCCGCCGTACTCGATCGTCGGTGCGCCGAAGGGCTCGAAGAACGTCGAGCTGGACTACCCGTCCGGTTCCGACGACTCGAACGACTCCAACGGCGGCAACGCGACCACCACGTACCAGGGCAACGGCGGGCCGAGCATCGGCAACTTCTTCAACCGCCTCGTCTACGCGGCGAAGTTCCAGTCGGAGCAGATCCTGCTGTCGAACGCGGTGAACCAGGACTCGCAGATCCTCTACGACCGCGACCCGATCACCCGCGTGCAGAAGGTCGCGCCCTACCTGACGCTGGACAGCGACGCCTACCCGGCGATCGTCGACCACCGGCTGCAGTGGATCGTCGACGGCTACACCACCTCTGACGCGTACCCGTACTCGCAGAGCCAGAGCCTGTCGGACAGCATCAACGGCACCGAGTCCTCGACCTACCGCACCGACCAGGTGAACTACATCCGGAACTCGGTGAAGGCCACGGTCGACGCCTACACGGGCAAGGTCACGCTCTACACCTGGGACACCAAGGACCCGGTGCTGAAGACGTGGCAGAAGATCTTCCCGACCTCGATGAAGTCCGTGTCGTCGATGAGCGCCGAGCTCCTCGACCACGTGCGCTACCCGACCGACCTCTTCAAGGTGCAGCGCTCGATCCTCGGGACGTACCACGTCACCAACGCGAACTCGTTCTACTCCGGTGACGACGCGTGGACGACACCGTCCGACCCCACCAGCGGGTCGAACGACAGCGACACCACCGCGACGGACTCCACGACGACGACGAACGCCCTCGGGACCCAGACGACGACCGCCAAGGCCGACCAACAGGACCCGTACTACCTCACGATGAAGGTGCCGGGCCAGGGGACCGCGTACACGCTCTACACGACCTACATCCCGCAGCAGACGGGGTCGAACGCGCGGAACGTGTTGACGGGGTACCTCGCGGTCGACTCGGACGCGGGCGGCGCCGGCAAGGGCAAACGCTCGTCCGGGTACGGGAAGCTCACGCTGTTGACGATCCCGAAGACCGACAACATCCCGGGTCCGTTGCAGGTGCAGAACCTGTTCAACTCGGACACCACCGTGTCGCAGGAGCTCAACATCCTGAAGCGCGGGAACAGCACCGTGAAGCAGGGCAACCTGCTCACGCTGCCGGTCGGTGGCGGGTTCCTCTACGTGCAGCCCGTCTACGTCCAGTCGACCTCGAGCGGCTCGTACCCGCTGCTGCAGAAGGTCCTCGTGGCGTTCGGCGACAAGATCGCGTTCGAGGACACCCTCGACGAGGCCCTGAACCAGCTCTTCGGCGGCGACTCCGGTGCTGCCGCGGGTGACCAGGGCGCGGCGAGCGGGTCGGGCAGCGGGTCCTCGGACAGCGGCTCCGACTCGGGGTCCTCGGACAGCGGTTCGGGCTCGGGTTCGACCGGCTCCGGGTCGTCGGGCTCGACCGGCACCACGCCGAGCCCCGCGCTGCAGCAGGCGCTGTCGGACGCGAACGCCGCGCTGCAGGACCGCACCCAGGCGTACGAGGACAACGACCTCGTCGCTGCGGCCGAGGCGGACAAGCGACTGCAGGAGGCGATCCAGGCGGCCATCGACGCCGAGGGTGACACCGCTTCGGGCAACTGACACACGGGCGGGGCACTCGATTTGGTGCCCCGCCCGAACCCGTGTACGCTTCTAGATGTGCCGCGGGGTGGAGCAGTTCGGTAGCTCGCTGGGCTCATAACCCAGAGGTCGTAGGTTCAAATCCTGCCCCCGCAACCAACTCGACACGAAAGGCCCCGGTCCTCACGGACCGGGGCCTTTTTCGTGCGCTCGGGGTGGGGTGCGCGGGGTGCGCTGGTGTGCGTGGGGTGCGCTGGTTTCGGCGTGGGGCGCATGGGGTCCGCGGGCTTCGGCGTGGGGCTTCGGCGTGGGGCGTGGGGCGTCGGCGGGGGCGTGGGGTGTGGGGCGTGGGGGCGCGCCGTGTGGGCGCGCGCCGTGTGGCCGTTGAGCGGGCGAAATGCCGGGGTGGCCTCTGGGTCAGACCCGGGTATTTCGCCCGCTCGTCCATGGGCTCGTGCTGCGGGGGTGCCCGGAGGGCTTCATCCACGGGTGCGCGGAGCGTCGAGCGGGCGAAATGCCCGGGTGCGCTCCGGGTGGGACCCGGGTATTTCGCCCGCTCGTCCATGCGGTCGTACTGCGGGCCGCCCGAGAGCCCCGCGGGAACCGGGTGTGCCGCCCACCTGTGCCACGCAGGTCGAGCGGGCGAAATGCCCGGGTGCGCTCCGGGGGAGACCCTGGCATTTCGCCCGCTGGTCCGTGGGCTCGTGCTGCGGGGGTGCCCGGAGTGCTTCATCCACGGGTGCGCGGAGCGTCGAGTGGGCGAAATGCCCGGGTGCGCTCCGGGTGGGACCCGGGTATTTCGCCCGCTCGTCCATGCGGTCGTACTGCGGGCCGCCCGAGAGCCCCGAGAAGCCCGCGGGAACCGGGTGTGTTGCTTACCTGTGCCACGCAGATCGAGCGGGCGAAATGCCCGGGTGCCCTCGTGGGGAGACCCGGGCATTTCGCCCGCTCGTCATCCGGTCGCTCGACGGGTGCGCGCACCGGCCGCGCCGTCGTGGTCAGCCAGCGCGCTTGCCGAGGACCCCACGCCCGAGTTCGTCGATCCGCGCGAGTTCGTCTGGCGTGAACGTGACGTCCGCCGCGGCGACGTTCTCCGCCACGCGTCCGGGGTTCCGCGATCCCGGGATCGGCACGATGTCGTCCCGCTGCGCGAGGATCCAGGCCAGTGCGAGCTGGGAGAGCGAGATGCCCTTCGCATCGGCGAGTTCGGTCAGCCCGGCGACGACGCCGGCGTTCGCCTCGTAGTGCTCCGGTGCCCACCAGTCGAGCCATTGCCGGATGTCGTCCGGGGCGTACGCGCTCCTCGGTGCCACGGCGCCGCTGAGGAATCCGCGTGCCAGGGGTGAGTACGCGACGAGTCCGATCCCGAGCTCGTCGACGACGGGGAAGAGATCCTCGGACTCACGCGAGAAGATCGAGTACTCCGTCTGCAGCACCGAGATCGGGTGCACGGCGTTCGCACGCCGGATGCTCTCGGCATCGGTGTTGGAGAGTCCCAGGTAGCGGACCTTGCCGGCCTGGACGTACTCCTGCATGACGCCGACGACGTCCTCGATCGGGACGGCCGGATCGTGGATGTGCTGGTAGAGCAGGTCGATCGAGTCCGTGCCCAGATTGCGGAGGCTCGCGTCGACGACCTCGCGGATGTGGTCGAGCTGCGAGTTCGGCGCGAAGGTCTCCGGTGTGAAACCGAACTTCGTCGCGATGGTGACCTCGTCGCGGATCGGAGCGAGGGCGGTGCCGAGGAGACGTTCGCCCGTGCCCCAGCCGTAGAGCTCCGCGGTGTCGAAGTGGGTGACGCCGAGTTCGTGGGCGCGACGGATTGCGGTGATGGATTCCGAGTCGTCGCCTGGCCCGTAGGCGTAGGTGGTGCCCATGGCCCCGTAGCCGATCGAGCTGACGGCGAGTCCCTGCTGGCCGAGGGTGCGTTGCTGCATGCGGTGTCCTTCCAGACGGGATGGTGATGCGTGTGGCACTGTACGCCATAAGTGTCATAGTCTGTCAACAACGACGTGATCTGCCAGATTGCTACAATGGCGTCGTGAGTGACACGAACACCGAACCGCGCCCAGGGCTCCGCGACATAACGCGTGATGCCGTCCGCGCGCGCATCGCCGCGGTCGCGGTCGCCCGGTTCGATGCCGACGGGTTCGAGCACGTCACCGTCGAGCAGGTCGCCGCCGAGGCCGGGATCTCTGCGCGAAGCTTCCACCGGTACTTCCCGGCGAAGGAAGACGCCGTGATCGGGGATCCGCGACGCCATCGGGCGGCACTCGCGAATGCGTTCCGGGCGCGCCCGACGGACGAGCCGGTGTGGACCGCGCTGCGCGAGGCCTTCGCCGAGATGCTCGACCGCGGGGGCGATGATCCCGAGACGGGCCGACGCTCCGTGCGCGTGATGACCAGCACCCCGTCCCTCCGCGCGCGGAACCTCGAGAAGCACCAGGCGTGGGCGGAGGTCCTCACGCCGCTGGTCGTGGAACGCATCGACGGTGCTGGCCGCGAACTCCGCGCGCGGACCATCGTGCAGGCATCACTGGCGTGCTTCGACGTCGCGATCACCACGTGGGCGACCGAAGCCGAGGACGACGTGGTCGGTCTCCTGCGTCGGGCCTTCGACGTCCTGGACGTCCCGCGGACGTAGCCGGGCCAGGCCAGCACGGGCGCGGTTAGCCTGGTCCCGTGACGACCCTGACGATCGCAGCCGCGCAGTTCGCTCCCGTCGACGATCCCGCAGCGAACCTGGAGACCGTACGCGCCGCCGCGGTCGAAGCTGCGGGACGGGGAGCCGCGCTCCTCGTCACGCCCGAGTACACGTCGTACTTCAGCGCGGAGATCGACGACCGTTTCGTGGCGGCCGCGCAGCCGCTCGATGGTCCGTTCGTCTCCGGGCTGCGAGAGATCGCCCGGCAGACGGCAATCGCGCTCGTCGTCGGCACGGCGGAGAGTGCCGACACCCCTGGCATGTTCCGGAACACCTTGGTGGCGATCGGTACGGACGGGTCGGTCCTGCAGTCGTACCGGAAGATCCACCTCTATGACGCCTTCGGGTCCCGAGAATCCGATCGCATCGAGCCTGGTGACGCGTCGCAGCTCCCGGTGTTCGAGCTCGACGGAATGCGGATCGGCCTCGAGACCTGTTACGACCTGCGTTTCCCGGAGGTCACTCGGCGGCTGGCCGCGGCTGCGGCGGACGTCGTGCTGCTCCCTGCCGAATGGGTCCGCGGCCCGGGCAAGGAGCACCACTGGCGCACGCTGCTGACAGCACGGGCGATCGAGAACACGGTCTGGGTGGTCGGGGTCGGGCAGGCCCCGCCGGTGGGCATCGGTGGATCGGTCGTGCTCGATCCGGCCGGCGTCGCGACGGCGGCACTCGGCGCAGCTCCGGGAATGCTCGTCGCGACGGTCGACACCACCGTCACCGACGATGTCCGGCGGATCAACCCGTCCCTGTCACTGCGGCGCTACGACGTCGCTGAGCGCTGAGCGCTGACCGCTGACCGCTGACCGCTTCACCGCGGATCGCTGACCGCCCACCGCTGAGCGCGTCGCCCGGCGACGCTCAGGCGCGACCGATCACCGAGCTTTCCGCGTTGCCACGACCTGCTCCGCGGAGTCCGGCGAGCCGGGCCGCCGCCTCTTCGAGCACCGACCGGCGCTTGCAGAAGGCGAACCGGACGAGGGACCGGTACCCGGAGGCGTTCCCCGGCCGCACGAACGCCGAGACGGGGACGCCGACGACCCCGGCGATGCCCGGCAACTCGAGACAGAACGTCCGAGCGTCCGCGTACCCGAGCGAAGCGACGTCGGCGATGACGAAGTAGCCGCCGTTCGGCCGCATCACCTCGAGCCCCGCGGCCGCGAGGCCGGACGCGAGCAACCGGTGCTTCGCGCCGAGCTCGGCAGCGATCCCGCTGAAGACCTCGTCCGGCAGGCGCAAGCCCACCGCGACGGCGGGCTGGAACGGCGCGCCGTTCACGAACGTCAGGAACTGTTTCACGGACGTGATCGCGTCGACCAGCGCCGGGGGAGCCGTGAGCCAGCCGATCTTCCAGCCCGTGGTGCTGAAGGTCTTCCCAGCGCTCGAGATCGTCACCGTCCGTTCCCGAGCGCCCGGCAGGGTGGCGATCGGCACGTGCGGGACGTCGAACGTCAGGTGCTCGTAGACCTCGTCGGTGATGATCACGGCGTCGTACCGTGCCGCGAGTTCGACCACGGTGCGGAGCACCTCGACGGGGAGCACCCGGCCGGTGGGGTTGTGCGGGGTGTTCACGAGGACCGCGCGGGTCCGGTCCGAGAACGCGGCCCGGAGCGTGTCCTCGTCGGGCAGGAAGTCGGGAGCTTTCAGGGGGACCGTGACGTGCGTGCCGCCGGCGAGGACGATCAGGGCTCCGTAGGCGTCGTAGAACGGCTCGAACGTGATCACCTCGTCACCCGGCTCGACGAGGGCGAGCAGTGTCGCTGCGAGCGCCTCGGTCGCGCCGGCGGTCACCAAGACCTCCCGGTCGGGATCGACCTCGAGGCCGTACCAACGCTGCTGGTGCTCGGCGATCGCCAGACGCAGGTCCGGCGTCCCGCGTCCCGGCGGGTACTGGTTCACCCCGTCCCGGATGGCACGGACCGCCGCGTCGAGGACCTCGACGGGGCCGTCCTCGTCGGGGAAGCCCTGCCCGAGGTTGATCGCGCCGGTGCTCGCAGCGAGCGCACTCATCTCGGCGAACACCGTGGGCGCCGGGACGCCGTCCGGGCCGAGGAGCATGGCGCCCTCTGCGGCTCGCAACCAGGGTCCTGACTGCCGCATGTGGTTCCCTCCGACGAGCGATCTCGCTGAACGGACCCCAACCTAGTGCGTCACGGCGCGCTGCCCGAAGATCCGATCCACAGCGCACGCATAAGATCGCCATAGTGCACTCGCAGGGCCGTCAGGAGCATCGCCCAGGTGCGTGCGACAGACTGCACGAGCTTGAAAGGAGCACGTCCAGCATGACCGACACCACGCCCAACGGGCACGGCGACGACAACCGTCCGGACGACACGACCCCTGAGGTCGACGCCGACGATGCCGCGCAGCAGGCGGGCGACGCTGGCGCGTCGACGCCCAGCGACTCCGAGACCACCACGACCGGGGCGGAGAACCCTGACGAGCACGCGCGGCACGCCGACGCGGAGCACACCGACGTGATCGACCCGGTGCCGGCGGACGAGACGACCCAGTACACGGCGCCGTACCCCACGGCGCAGTACGGGCAGGACGCCAGCTCCGGCACGAGCCAGGGCGGATACGGCCAGGACCACTCGCCGTACGGCCAGACCGGCCAGTCGAGCCAGGCAGACCAGTCGAGTCAGTACGGCCAGACGAGCCAGGCAGACCAGTCGAGTCAGTACGGCCAGACGAGCCAGTACGGCCAGTCGGCCCAGGCCGATCAGAGCCCGTACGGCCAGACCAGCCAGTACGGCCAGACGAGCCAGTACGGGCAGACCAACCAGTACGGCCAGCAGGACCGACCCCGCTACGGGGAGTACGCGCAGCCCGCCTCCGCGCAGGCGCCGGCATCCGCCTCTGAGCAGCCGACCCACGGCCAGCAGCAGTACGGCCAGCAGCAGTACGGGCAGTCACAGTACGACCAGTCGGCCTACGGACAGCAGCAGTACGGGCAGCAGTCCTACGGACAGCAGTCGTACACGCAGCCGACCGGCCAGTCCGCGCAGGCCCCGTCGAGCGCGTACGGCGACGACCACCGCGCCGACGGCTCTGACCAGCGCAGCAACGGTTACTACTTCTCCGGCGCAGCCGCCACCGGCGCGGCCGGTGCCGGGGCGACCACGGACACGGCCACGAAGCCGAAGTCCACGCGATCCCGGATCGTCCTGCCCCTCGTGGGCGGCCTCATCGTCGGCGCACTCGTCGGCGGCGCGGCCGGTGGCGGATGGGTCGCAGCGACCTCGAACGGCGGCACCACGTCGAGCTCCTCGAGCTCGAGCGGCGGCAACCTCACGGTCAACGACTACGACTCCGCGACGGTCGTCACCGCGGTCGCCGCACAGGCCACGCCGTCGGTCGTGACGATCAACGTGTCCTCCTCGAGCGAGGCCGGCACCGGCTCCGGCGTCGTCCTCAGCAAGGACGGCTACATCGTCACGAACACCCACGTGGTGACGCTCGACGGCGACAGCTCGACGGGCACCATCCAGGTCACGACCTCCGACGGCAAGATCTACGTCGGCAAGCTCGTCGGCACCGACCCGACGGTCGACCTCGCGGTCATCAAGATCGACGCGAGCGACCTCAAGCCGATGACGTTCGCGGACTCCTCGAAGCTCAACGTCGGGGACACCGCGGTCGCGATCGGTGCGCCGCTCGGCCTGTCGAACACCGTCACCGACGGCATCGTGTCGACCCTGAACCGCAGCATCCAGGTCACCTCGAGCGACCCGAACGCCGGCGGCGACTCGAACGAGGGCCAGGGCAACAACGGCAACGGCCCGTTCGACTTCTGGGGCAACGGCGACAACGGTTCCAGCACCGGCACCACCGCGACGGTGTCGCTGCCGGTCATCCAGACCGACGCGTCGATCAACCCGGGCAACTCGGGCGGCGCGCTGCTCGATTCCAAGGGCAAGCTCATCGGCATCAACGTCGCGATCGCGAGCGCCGGCAGCACGGACTCGTCCGACTCGCAGTCGGGCAGCATCGGCGTCGGCTTCTCGATCCCGGCCAACCTGGTGAAGCGGGTCGCGAACGAGATCATCGACAACGGCTCGGCGACCCACGGTCTGCTGGGCGCGACGGTCGGTGACGCGAACGAGGACGCCAAGGCCACCCAGATGGGTGCGCTCATCAAGTCGGTCTCGTCCGGCGGCGCAGCCGCCGGTGCCGGCCTGCAGAAGGGCGACGTCGTCACCAAGATCGGTGACGCGACCGTCTCGGACGCGACCGACCTGACCGCGCAGGTGCGCTACTTCGCCGGCGGTGCGAAGACGACGATCACCTACGTCCGCAACGGCCAGTCCCACGAGGCCGACGTGACCCTCGGGACCTACGACAGCAAGAGCTGACGCAACCCCAGATCGGACGGGAGGCCCGGTGCCAGCTGGCACCGGGCCTCCCGTCCGTCGTGTGCTCACCTCCGCAGCCCCCGCCCCGCCTCCCACGAGCGGGCGAAATGCCGGGGTGGACCGCCTTCCGGACCCGGGTGTTTCGCCCGCTCGGCCGCCCGCTCCGGTGAGCGGGCGAAATGCCGGGGTGCGCAGTGACCCGGACCGGGGTGTTTCGCGCGATCGACTGCGCGCTTCGGTGAGCGGGCGAAATGCCGGGGTGGGCAGTGACCCGGACCGGGGTGTTTCGCCCGCTCGGCCGTGTGCTTCGGTGAGCGGGCGAAATGCCGGCGTGGGCAGTGACCCGGACCGGGGTGTTTCGCCCGTTCGACCGCTCGCTCGGTGAGCGGGCGGAATGCCGGGGTGCTCCGTGACCCGGACCGGGGCATTTCGCCCGCTCGGATGCCGCTCGGCTGCGCGCTCCGGTGAGCGGGCGGAATGCCGGCGTGGGTCGCCGTCCGGACCCGGGTGTTTCGCCCGCTCGGTGGGTCGCTGGGCGGGGCGTGGGGCGGTGGGGGAGCGCGCAGGTGGGGCGGTCGGCCTCTTGATAGGCTGCGAGTCGCTCACCGCCAGGACCCCGAGGAACGCATGCAGACAGACGGACAGCCCCTGCCGGGCGTCTCGTACGTGATGCCCGTCCTCAACGAGGTCACCGAGGTCCGGGCCGCCGTCGCGAGTCTGCTCGACCAGGACTACGAGGGGCCGTTCGAGGTCGTCCTGGCGCTCGGGCCCTCGATCGACGGCACGAACGAGCTCGTCGCCGAGATGAGCGCTGCCGACCCGCGGATCCGCGCGGTCGAGAACCCCGTCGGCTCGACGCCCGCCGGGCTGAACGTCGCGATCCGTGCGTCCGAGCACCCCATCGTGGTGCGCGTCGACGCGCACTCGGTGCTGCCGAGGGACTACACGCGGATCGCGGTGCGGACGCTGACGGAGTCCGGCGCGGACAACGTCGGCGGCATCATGCGCGCCGAGGGTCGCACCCCGTTCGAGAAGGCCGTTGCGCTGGCGTACGGCAGCCGGGTCGGCCTCGGCGGCACCCCGCACCACGTCGGCGGACAGGCCGGTCCGGCCGAGACCGCGTACCTCGGTGTCTTCCGACGGGACCGCCTCTTCGCGGTCGGCCTGTTCGACGAGGGCATCAAGCGCGGCCAGGACTGGGAGCTCAACCGGCGCCTGCGCACCACCGGCGGGACGGTCTGGTTCACGCCGGAGCTCGTCGTGACCTACCGCCCGCGGCCGAGCCTCAAGCGCCTGGTCCGGCAGTTCGTGGCGACCGGACTCTGGCGGGGCGAACTGGCTCGGCGTTTTCCGGCGGGCAACGGCCTGCGGTACTTCGTGCCGCCGGCGATGGTCGCCGCGGTCGGGCTCGGCCTGGTCGCCGGCGTCGTCGGCATCATCGGTGCACTGTTCCACAGCGGAGCGGCGTGGGCGCTGCTCGGCTTCGCCGTGCCCGCGGTCTACCTGCTCTTCGTCGTCGTCGGGACGATCGCGGTCTCCCGGCGCTCCGACGCCGCCACGCGAGCATGGCTCCTCGTCGTGCTGCCCTGCATCCACATCGGCTGGGGGGTCGGGTTCATCGTCGGGTTCCTGACGCGGACCTCCGAGCTGACGACCCACACCGGACGGTGACCTCCTTGACCGACCCCCAGCCCGAACCCACAGAGCGCGGGTACGCCCACCCGACGTCGATCGCGGAGCTCCGCGCCGTCGCCCAGCCCCACGAGGTCCGCTCGCGCGCCAACGCTGAGCACTGGACGGCATCGCTGTACCTCCGGGACATCTCGCCGTACCTGACGTGGGTGCTCCTGAAGACCCGGATCAGCGCGAACCAGGTCACCGGCCTGATGATCCTGGTCGGCTGGTCGGTCGCCGCGGCCCTGCTCATCCCGGGGATCTGGGGTGCGGCGCTCGCCCTCGTGCTCGGGCAGCTCCAGATGCTCGTCGACTGCTCGGACGGCGAGGTCGCCCGGTGGCGCGGCACCCGCTCGCCGGCGGGGGTCTTCCTGGACAAGGTCGGGCACTACACGACCGAGGGACTCATCCCGGTCGCCCTCGGGATCCGAGCGGCCACGTGGCCGATCCACGACGCGGACTGGACGTGGACGACGATCGGCTGCGCGCTCGGGCTGGTCATCGTCTGGAACAAGGCGCTGAACGACATGGTGCACGTGGCCCGCGCCAACTCCGGGCTCGACAAGCTCGTCGACCGTCGCGACGCCTCGACGGCGCCGTCCGGTCGGCGGCTGGCCTCCCTGCGCCGCGTCGCACGGTTCCTGCCGTTCCACCGCCTGTACCACTCGGTCGAGCTCTCGATGCTGGCGTCCGTCTTCGCGCTGCTCGGGCTCGTGATCGGGGACCCGCTCGCCGACCGGATCCTGGTCGGCGTGCTGCTGCCGCTCGCCGTGGTGGCGACGGCCGGGCACTTCCTGGCGATCATCTCGTCGAAGCGGGTGCGCGCGTGACGCCCGGCACCGTCCGTCGCCACGCGGTCCCGCACCGCGAGCGCCCACGGGTCGCCGTCGTGAGCCTCACCCAGGGCACCCGACCGGACGACCTGCGCCGCGGCCTCGAGAGCGTCCTCGCCCAGCAGGAGGTGGAGCTCGACGTCGTGTGCGTCGGCAACGGCTGGGAGCCGGTCGACCTGCCGGACGGCGTCCGCGCGCTGGCACTGCCCGAGAACGTCGGCATCCCGGCCGGCCGGAACGCCGGCGCCGAGATGGTCGACGGCGACTACGTGTTCTTCCTCGACGACGACGCGTCGATCCCGTCGGAGACCTTCCTGCGCGACGCCGTCGCACTGTTCGAGCGGGACCCGTCCCTCGGGCTGGTGCAGCCGCGCGTCGTGGATCCCTCCGGTGCCGCGAACCCGCTCCGGTGGGTGCCGCGCATCCGGAAGGGCGACCCGACGGAGTCGTCGCCGGTGTTCTCGGTGTGGGAGGGCGCGGTCGTGCTGCCGATGGACGTGTACCGCGTCGTCGGGGGCTGGGGAGCGCCGTACTTCTACGCGCACGAGGGCATCGAGCTCGCGTGGCGGGTCTGGGATGCTGGCCGACGGGCCTGGTACGCCGGGGAACTCGTCGCCCACCACCCCGCGATCGACCCGGCACGGCACACCGAGTACTACCATCTGAACGCCCGGAACCGCGTCTGGCTGGCCCGTCGGAACCTGCCGCCTGTGCTCCGGCCGCTGTACGTCGGGTCCTGGGCCGCGATCCAGACCGCCCGGTGGTGGCGGCACCCGGCGCGCCTGCGCGTCTGGTTCGACGGTGTCCGTGAGGGCTGGACCAGCGACTGCGGTCCGGCGTCCCCCATGGGCTGGCTGACGATCGGCCGGATGACCATCGCCGGTCGCCCGCCCGTCGTCTGAGCGCCCCACCCACGAGAGAGAGGTCCGCATGCCGATCACCACCGACGTCCGCACGGCGTACCGCCTCGTGCGCAGGCTCCTGCACTCCCGCGGACAGCGACGCCAGCTGGCTCGACGGCTGTCCGCCGAGCAGCCGCTGGCACCCGGCAGCATCGAGATCGCGGTGTACTTCGCCGACGGGCCCGTGAACATGTACCAGGTCCGGCAGTGGTACGCCCCGCTCGCGGAGCTGTCCCGCACGCGGCCCGTCGCGATCATCTCGCGCAGCCCCGGCACGATGCTCACGCTGCTCGACGAAGCACCCGTGCGGTCGGTGTACGCCCGGCAGGTGGTCGACCTGGAGCGGTTCGTCGAGGAGCAGGCGCCGAAGGTCGTGCTCTACGTCAACCAGAACGCCCGCAACTTCCAGATGATGCGGTACGGGCGGATGTGGCACGTCTTCGTGAACCACGGCGAGAGCGACAAGATGTACATGACGACGAACCAGTTCAAGGCGTACGACTACGCCCTGATCGCCGGTGACGCCGCTCGTGACCGGCTCGAAGAAGCCCTGTGGGACTACGACCTCGAGCGGCGAGCGATCCCCATCGGGCGTCCGCAGGCCGACCACTTCGCCGGCGAGCCCCCGTACCCGCACGACGGCCGCACCGTCGTGCTCTACGCGCCGACGTGGGAGGGCGACCGGGCAGCGGCCGCGTACGGGTCGATCGCGACCCACGGCACCACGATCGCCGAGCGGGTACTGGCGTCTCCTCGGCACCGGCTGGTGTACCGGCCGCATCCGCGCAGCGGTGTCCGGGACCCGGAGTACAAGGCGGCGCACGAGCGCATCGTCGCCGCCATCGCGTCGGCGAACGCCGCGGACGCCTCGGCGCACCACGTGTACGACGACGGCGCGGAGCTGGGCTGGCAGCTCGCGGACGCCGACGTCGCGATCACCGACATCAGCGCCATGATCTACGACCGACTGGCCGTCGGCAAGCCGCTCATCGTGACGCGCCCGGTCGACCCGGAAGCGGACGTCGACGAGCGCGGGTACCTGGCAGCCGCGAACTGGCTGCTGGCACCCGACGCGGCCGACGTGGTCGCTCGGGTGGACGCGGCCGCGCACGACGCCGACGAACTGGCGCAGCTGCAGCACTGGGTGACCCGGTACTTCGGCGACACGACGCCGGGCACCGCCACCGCGCGCTTCCACGACGCGATCGAGCGGCTGGTCTCCCGCTGGCACGAGGTCGCGCGGGAGCGTCAGGAGCGCTGACGTCGGCCGGTGGTCACGGGGCGAGGCCGGCGCCGGCGAGGGACATCCGCCACAGGTACTCGGAGCGGTCCGGACGACGCCACCGCACGATGACGACGCCGGTCTCTTCTGCGGAGGCGCCGAAGACCGCGATCCCGATGCTGCGCCCGGGATCGAGGTGCCGGACGACGAGGGGCGGGCAGTAGCCCGTGCCGAGGTGGGTCAGGCTCAGACCGTCGATCGGCTCGTCGCCGATGTTGACGAGGTCGTAGCGGTGTGGCGCTTGGGTGCGGTCGACTGCGAACGGTACCGGGTAGGCGGTGGGTGTTGGGTGCATGGGGGAAACGGTAGGGGGAGGGTCTGACGGTGGGGGGCCGGTCCTGCCGTGGGGACCCGTGCTTGTGGAGGAGGGGTCGTGGGGGCGAGGGTGTGGTGGGACGGGGACCCCGAGGTCAGACGCCGTACTCCGCGTTGTAGCGCGCGAGGGCGTCCTCGATGGGGCCGTCGAGCTGCAGCCGGCCCTTGTCGAGGTACAGGCCGCGCTGGCAGAACCGGCGCAGGTCCTTGTCGCTGTGGGAGACGAAGAACAGGGTGCGGCCGCCGGCGAGGAGTTCCTCGATGCGCTTGTAGCACTTCTCGCGGAAGGCCTTGTCGCCGACCGCCAGGACCTCGTCCACCAGGATCACGGGCTCGTCGAGCCGCGAGATCACCGAGAACGCGATCCGGACCTTCATGCCGCTCGAGAGGTGCTTGTACGGGGTGTCGACGAAGTCGCCGATCTCCGCGAAGTCGATGATCTCGTCGAAGCTGTCCCGGATCTCCGCGCGGGACATCCCGTGCAGACCGGCGGTCAGGTAGACGTTGTCGCGCACGGTGAGGTCGCCGACGAAGCCACCGGTGATCTCGATCAGGGGTGCCACCCCGGCACCGACGCGGACGCGGCCCTCGTCGGGCAGCATGACCTGCGCCACGAGCTTCAGGAGCGTCGACTTGCCCTGCCCGTTGCGGCCGACCACGCCGATCGCCTCGCCGGGGCGGACGTCGAACGACACGTGCCGCAGCGCCCAGAACTCGTCGCCGCGCTTCCGGCGGTTGCTGCCGGCGAACAGGTCCTTGAAGCTGCGGCTCGCGCGTCGGTTCCGCTTGAACCGGATCCCGGCGTCCGTGACGGAGATCACCGGCGCCACGGCCTTCGTCTGACCGGTGGACTGCGTGGCGGTCATCAGAGCTCCTTGAGGACGCGGTGCTCGCTGCGCCGGAACACCGTGAGCCCGATCGCCAGGACGATGCCCGTCGTGACGGTCGAGGCGAGCACCTGGAACCAGTCGAGCTGGCCCGGGAAGAACGCCGATCGGTAGATGCCGAAGATGCCGGTCAGCGGGTTGATCGCCGCGAGGTCGTGCAGGACGTCGGGGAGTGCGCTCGGACCGTAGATGATCGGCGACGCGTAGAACGCGAAGCGGAGGACGAGCTTCACCGCGCGCTCGAGGTCGCGGAAGAACACCACGAGCGGGGCCACGATCAGCCCGATGCCGTACGCCAGCGCCGCCTGCAGCACGATCGCGAGCGGGTACAGCACGACCTGCCAGTGCACGTGCGCCCCGGTTGCGATCACGAAGACCGCGAGCACCGGGATGCTCAGGAGGAACTCGATGCCCTTCGACGCGTCGATCCGCAGCACCCAGATGCTCCGGGGGATCGTCGTCGAGCGGATCAGCTTCGACTCCTTGATGAACGCCCGGGTCGAGTCGGAGACCGCGCCGGTGAACCACATCCAGGGCAGGAGTGCCGCCAGGAGGAAGACGATGTACGGCTCTTCGCCCACCGAGCCGCGGTGGAAGACCTGCGTGAAGACGAACCAGTAGATCCCCGACATCACCAGGGGATCGAGGATCGACCAGAAGTAGCCGAGCGCCGACGTCGAGTAGCGGACGCGCAGGTCGCGCTTGGTCAGCAACCAGAGCGCATGACGATAGCGCCGACCGGCACTCCGGGTCGCCGCCGGGGCGGCGGCCACGGGCGCGGTCGGCGCACTCGCTGTCGTCATGGGGTCCTTCCGGCCTGGATCGCCGAGAGGAGACCGGCTGCTCAGGCGAACAGGTTGTTCGCGCGCTCGAGGTCCTCGGCGAAGTCGATCTCGACCGCGTACAGGTCGGAGATGTCGATCGGCGTCCAGCGTAGCCCGTCCTCGCCGATGGCAGCCTCGATGCCGCCCTCGAAGTACTCCTGGTCGTCGACGCGACCGAGCTGGCGGATGAGGGCCTGCTTGTCGGCGGACGAGACGTAGTTGATCCCGACGGCTTCACCGAGGCCACCGACGACCTGCTTCGAGAGCTTGTGGATGAAGCCCTCGGCGTCGACGGTGTACTTGACCTCTTCGTCGGACACCTTCTCGGTGTTGACGCTGACGAACGAGCGGTCCTGGTCCATCATGTCGGCCGCACGGACGAGCGCGCGGGGGTCGAAGACGACGTCGCCGTTCATCCAGAGGACGCCGCCCTTGCCCGTGGCCTTCAGCGCACGGAGGAGGCTCTTCGAGGTGTTGGTGGAGTCGTAGGACTCGTTGTAGACGAAGTTCGCCTCGGGGAAGGCCTCGACGATGTACTCCGACTTGTAGCCGACGACGACGGTGATCCGGGCGCTCGAGCCGAACGCCGCGCGGATGTTCTCGAACTGCTGCTGCATGATGGTGCGGCCGTCGCTGAGCTCGGTGAGCGGCTTCGGCAGGCTGCGCCCGAGGCGGCTGCCCATCCCCGCTGCGAGGATGACGATCTGCGTGGTCATGTTGGTCCCTTCCGGTGTCCGCCCGCGCACCGATGGGCACGGACAGGCCACGTCGAGTCTGCTCGCAGTCGATCCGAATCAGCCGAGAGTCACGTCATCGTCGCGTCGTGGACGGTGTCGGACATCGGGCCGTGTGCACGGTCCGAGCAGGTTTCCAAGTGGTGAACACTCCGTCGTGCCCCGGTGAATCATACGGAAAGACCCTCCACCGGGGTACGGGCTGAGTGGGTTCGTAGTCATTTCGTGACACTGGGTGTCCGCCCCCGCCGATGACCCCACCGCGTTGGTACGGTGGGGCCGTGGTGGCTGCAGCAGGGGACGACGAGGACGTGTACGCCACGTCCGACGCTGCGTGGCTCACCGAGGTCGACGACGAGACGGACGAGCTCGACGACGTCGACCAGGACGACGGGGACGACACCGCCGACGACACGGCGGGCGTCTCGACACACAGCGACCCGGGGGACAGCGATGCGGACGACCGCCCCGACCAGGACGGCATGACGGACGACAGCACCACCACGACCGACGACACCACCAGGACGGACGACGACGCACGGGCGTCCGACGAGACGGGCTTCCTGCCGGCGGCGGCCCCGTCGAGCACGACGAAGTCCGCGGGCACGGGGACCGGAGCCACGAAGCCCGGAGCCAGCAGGCCCAGGGCGACGAAGCCGGGCTCGGCGAAGCAGCCCAGGGGGAAGCGCCCGAGCCGTGCGACACGCCCGCAGGGCGCCGCGGCTGCCGACGCGACCACCGAGACAGACGCGACCACCGAGACAGCCGCGACCACCGAGACAGACGCGACCACCGAGACGACGGTGGACGACGTCGTCACCGGCACCGAGCCTCCCGCCCGTGACGCGCAGACCCGGCCCGCCCCCAAGAAGAAGGCCCGCACCGCCGCACCGAAGCAGGCGACGAAGCAGCAGCCCGTGGTCCTCCGCGCCAGCGGCCTGGTGAAGCGGTACGGCCAGACCCTCGCCGCCGACGAGGTCGACCTGGAGATCCGCCAGGGCTCGATCTTCGGAGTCGTCGGCCCGAACGGCGCCGGCAAGACCACGACCCTGTCGATGCTCACCGGCCTGCTGCGTCCGGACGCCGGCACCGCCACCGTGCTCGACCACGACGTCTGGGCGGACCCCGCCGCGGCGAAGCGGAGCATGGGCGTGCTGCCCGACCGGCTGCGTCTGTTCGACCGGCTCACCGGCGCGCAGCTGCTCTTCTACTCGGCGACGCTCCGCGGGATCGACGGCAAGACCGCCCGGTCCCGCAGCACCGACCTCGCCGAGGCCTTCGGGCTCGGGGACGCGCTCGGACGCCCGGTCGCGGACTACTCCGTCGGCATGGCGAAGAAGATCGCCCTCGCCGCCACCCTGATCCACTCCCCGCGCGTGCTCGTGCTCGACGAACCGTTCGAGTCCGTGGACCCGGTCAGCTCGGCGACCATCACCGAGATCCTCCGCCGTTACACGCAGGGCGGCGGCACGGTCGTGCTGTCGAGCCACTCGATGGAGCTGGTCCAGCGCACGTGCGACTCGGTCGCCATCATCGTCGGTGGCAAGGTGCTCGCCTCGGGCACGATGGCGCAGGTCCGTGGCCGGAAGAGCCTCGAGGACAAGTTCGTGGAACTCGCGGGTGGCCGCGTCGTCGCAGAGAGCATGGAATGGTTGCACAGCTTCTCCGGCTGAGGGCCGACCTGCTCGCGGGCGAGGTCCGCGGGAGTGCCAGGCGCTCGGTCCTCGTCGTCGTCGGCAGCCTCGCCGGGCTCGTCGCCGCGGTGCTCATCGGCATCGCGATGTCGTCGTTGCGCACGGCCGACCCCGCGGTGGCGCGTGCCGTCATCGTCCCGGTCGGCACCCTGATCACGGTCGGGTTCACGATCATCCCGCTGGCCGTCGGCGGCGCGGACCAGTTCGACCCGCGCCGCTTCGCGGTCTTCGGCGTCGGACGACGCGACCTGGCGATCGGCCTCGGCGTCGCCGGGCTCGTCGGCGTCCCGATCGTCGGCGTCGCGATCGTCGCGGTGTCCCAGTCCGTGGCGTGGATGCGCGGTGCGGGCTCCGGCGTGCTCGGCGTCGTCGCCGCACTCGTCGTGATCGCCACCTGCGGGCTGCTCGTCCGGGTCGGCTGCACGGTCGGGTCCTGGCTGATCGGGTCGCACCGGCCGAGCCGGGACGCCGGGTGGCTCGTCGCCCTGGTCGTCGTCGTGCTGCTCATCCCGACCGTCTCGCTGCTGCTCCGCGTCGACTGGCTGGACCCGCGGAGCGCCGAGCTCCAGCGGATCGCGGACGTCTCCGGGTGGACCCCGTGGGGCGCGGCGTGGGCGGTCCCCGCGGACGTCGCCTCCGGCCACGTGGGCGAGGGCGTCCTGAAGCTGCTGCTCGCGCTCGTGGTGCTCGGGCTCCTCGCCGCCGCGTGGTGGGGGCTCGTCGGCCGGATGCTCGTCACGGTCGACGACCGCACCCGGGTGCGGAGCTACCGGACGCTCGGCTGGTTCGACCGGCTCGGGGCGACGCCCGTGGCCGCCGTGGCCGCCCGGGCACTGACCTACTGGGGCCGCGACCCGCGGTACCGCACGTCGTACATGATCTTGCTCTTCGTGCCGATCGTGGTCGTCCCGCTCGGGGTGGCCGGGGTGCCGTGGCACTGGACGGCGCTCATCCCGCTGCCGCTGATGGCCGTCATCGCCGGGTTCCTGCCGCACAACGACGTCTCCTACGACAACACCGCGGTGTGGTTGCACGTCGCGTCGGGCGCCCCGGGGTGGAGCGACCGACTCGGCCGGCTGACGCCGGTGATCGTCGTCGGTGTGCCCGCGATCGTCGCGGGGTCCGCGGTGTCGGCCTGGTTGTTCGGCGACTGGGTCGCGTTCCCGGTGCTCATCGGCGTGTGTGTCGGGGCGCTGTTCGCGGGGCTCGGCATCTCGAGCGTGGTGTCCGTCCTGCTGCCGTACCCGACCGTCCGCCCGGGGGACCGTCCCTTCCAGCAGCCGCAGGCCGCCGGCGTGGTGTCCACCGTGTCGCAGTCGTCGACGATCATCGGGATCCTGCTGTTCTCGGTCCCCGCAGCATGGTCGGCGGTGCTGGCGCTGTCCGACGGCGCGGAGCCGTGGGCGATGCTGACGCTGGTGGTCGGCGCGGGGATCGGCGTCGTGGTGCTCGCCGTCGGCGTGATCGCGGGCGGGACGCTGTTCGACCGGCACGGCCCGGACCTGCTGGCAGCGGCACAGCGGAACTAGCGCACGCGCACGCAACCCGAGCGCGCACCCAGCCCGAACGCGCACGCAGCCCGACCGAGCACGCAGCCCGCGCACGCAGTCCGACCGCGCACGCAGTCCGACCGCGCACGCAGCCCGAGCGACCACGCAGCCCGAGCAAGCGAGCAACCCGCACCCGACGTACGCTTGTCCCATGAGCATGACGGAACCCGGTGGCGGCGGACTCGACGTGATGGACCGCGAGCTCGAGAAGCTCCTCGAAGAAGAGGCGATCGAGCCCGGCGACCACGAGCGCTTCTCGCACTACGTCAAGAAGGACAAGATCCTGCAGTCCGCCCTGAGCGGCAAGCCGGTGAAGGCCCTGTGCGGCAAGAAGTGGATCCCGGGCCGCGACCCGGAGAAGTTCCCGGTCTGCCCGGACTGCAAGGCCATCTACGAGAAGATGAAGGCCGAGTAGCCCCTCAGACGATCAGCGTCGGGATCGCCGGGTCGCCCCGCCCGATCCGCGCGGCGTCCGCCGGCAGCTCGGCCTTGGCGCCCCTGTGGTGCGCGCGCGCGGCCTCGACCCCGCGGACCCCGAGGAACGCCGGGTCGACCTCCCCGTTGGTCACGACCGGCACGAGCAACGGCCGCTCGTCCGGCCCGACCGATCCGGACGTCCGCACGACCTCGGCCGTGGCGATCCCGTTGCGCAGTCGCCGGCCGGCCTCTTTCCGGCCGCCGATCGACGCCTTGTCGGCCGACTTCTTCGCCACCGACACCCACTCGCCGCCCGCGGTGTGGTGCGCGACGAGCTTGAACACCATGCCGGCGGCCGGGTGGCCGGAGCCGGAGACGACCGAGGTGCCGACACCGTAGGAGTCGACGGGAGCCGCCCGGAGTGCCGCGATGGTGTACTCGTCGAGGTCGTTCGTCACCGTGATCTTCGTGCCGGTCGCGCCGAGGCGGTCGAGCTGGGCGCGCACCGAGGCGACCACCGACGGCAGGTCGCCGCTGTCGATGCGGACCGCACCGAGCCGCCCGTCCGTCAGGCGGACGGCGGTCTCGACGGCGGCCTCGATGTCGTACGTGTCGACGAGCAGCGTGGTGCCGTCGCCGAGTGCGTCGAGCTGCGAGCGGAACGCGGCCTCTTCGGAGTCGTGCAGCAGCGTGAAGGCGTGCGCGGCGGTGCCCATCGTCGGGATGCCCCAGCTGCGGCCCGCCTCGAGGTTGCTCGTGGCACCGAACCCGGCGATGTACGCGGCGCGGGCGGCGGCGACCGCGTTCCACTCGCCCGTCCGGCGGGAGCCCATCTCGGCGAGCGGGCGGTGGTCGGCGGCGGACACCATGCGCGCGGCCGCCGAGGCGATCGCGGAGTCGGCGTTGAAGATCGACAGTGCCAGGGTCTCGAGCACGACGGCCTCGGCGAAGGTGCCCTCGATCTGCAGCACGGGGGAGTTCGGGAAGAAGACCTCGCCCTCCCGGTAGGCGCGGACGTCGCCCGTGAACCGGTAGTCGGCGAGCCAGGTGGCGGTGCCGGCGTCGATCACGCCGCGGTCCCGCAGGAAGCCGATCTCCTCGTCGCCGAACCGGAAGTCGGTGAGCGCGGTCAGGAAGCGGCCGAGTCCGGCCGCGACGCCGTAGCGCCGCCCGTCCGGCAGCCGCCGGGTGAACACCTCGAACACGCAGCGGCGGTCGGCGGTGCCGTCCTTCAGGGCCGCGTCGACCATGGTGAGTTCGTACTGGTCCGTCAGGAGCGCGCTGGTCACCTCCACGACACTACCCAGAAGGGCGGACGGGAGGCTGTGCTCGGGTCGGTCCTGTCGGCGTGCGTCGGTACGCTGGTCACGTGACGGATGCACCGATCGGAGTCTTCGACAGCGGCGTCGGCGGCCTGACGGTCGCCCGGGCGATCATCGACCAGCTCCCGCGCGAGAGCATCCGGTACGTCGGCGACACCGTGCACTCGCCGTACGGCCCGAAGCCGATCGCGGACGTCCGCCGGTACGCGCTCCAGGTGATGGACGACCTGGTCGAACAGGGCGTCAAGGCGCTCGTGATCGCCTGCAACACCGCGTCCTCGGCCGTGCTCCGGGACGCCCGCGAGCGCTACGAGCAGGCCTACGGCATCCCCGTGGTCGAGGTCATCCAGCCCGCGGCCCGCGCCGCCGTCAAGCAGACCAGGACCGGCCGGATCGGCGTGATCGGGACCGTCGGCACGATCGGGTCGCGCTCCTACGAGGACGCCTTCGCCGTGGCGTCCGACGTGTCGCTGACCCTGGCGGCGTGCCCGCGGTTCGTCGAGTTCGTCGAGGCCGGGGACACCTCGTCGCCCGAGCTCCGCGAGATCGCCGCCGGGTACCTCGCGCCGATCCGGGCCGCCGACGTCGACACGCTCGTGCTCGGCTGCACGCACTACCCGCTGATGTCCGCGGCCATCCAGTACGTGATGGGCCCGGACGTCACGCTGGTCTCCAGCGCCGAGGAGACCGCCAGCGACGTCTACCGCCGGCTCGTCGAGCACGGGCTCGAGCGCACGACGACCGAGCCCCCGACCTACGCGTTCGAGGCGACCGGCGACGACAAGGCCGGGTTCCTGCGGCTCGCCCGCCGGTTCCTCGGCCCCGAGATCGTCAGCGTCGGCCACCTCGAGACCGGCGCCATCACGCTGCCACGTCCCCACGGCGCGGCGGCGACCAGCCACCGGGCGTGACTCGCTCCGACAACCCGCACCGAGCCTCCAGGCCGGACCGAAAGGACCCCATGACCAACCGCATCGACGGTCGCACGACGACCGAGCACCGCCCCGTCACCATCGAGCGGGGCTGGAGCAGCCAGGCCGAGGGCAGCGCCCTCATCTCGTTCGGCAACACGAAGGTGCTCTGCACCGCCTCCTTCACGAACGGCGTCCCGCGCTGGATGGCGGGCAAGGGCTCCGGCTGGGTCACGGCCGAGTACTCGATGCTGCCGCGCTCCACGAACGAGCGCATGCAGCGTGAGTCGATCAAGGGCAAGGTCGGCGGCCGCACCCACGAGATCTCCCGCCTGATCGGGCGCTCGCTGCGTGCCGTCGTCGACATGAAGGGCCTCGGCGAGAACACCCTGGTGCTCGACTGCGACGTGCTGCAGGCCGACGGCGGCACCCGCACCGCGTCGATCACCGGCGCCTACGTGGCGATGGCGGACGCGATCGAGTGGGGGCGCGGCAAGGGCTTCATCGCGAAGAAGGCGACGCCGCTGGTCGACAGCGTGCAGGCGATCTCGGTCGGCATCGTCGGGGGCGTGCCGATGCTCGACCTGGCCTACACCGAGGACTCCGCGGCCGACACCGACATGAACATCGTCACGACCGGGTCGGGCAAGTTCATCGAGGTGCAGGGCACCGCCGAGCACGCGCCGTTCGACCGCGACGAGCTGAACGTGCTGCTCGACCTGGGCCTCGCGGGGAACAGCTCGCTCGCGGCGATCCAGCGCGACGCCCTGGGGCTCGCGTGACCGACACCGGCCCCGTGCGCTCCGTCGTCCTGGCGACCCACAACCAGGGCAAGGTCGTCGAGCTGCGGGAGATCCTCGGCGACGCCCTGGGCGCCGGGGTGGAGCTGCAGGGCTACGACGGTCCCGAGCCCGTCGAGGACGGCGACACCTACGCGGCGAACGCGCTCATCAAGGCGCGGGCGGCGGTGGCGCACACGGGGCTGCCCGCCCTGGCCGACGACTCCGGGATCGCGGTCGACGTGCTCGACGGCGCGCCCGGCATCAACTCCGCCCGGTACGCGGGGACGCGGGTGGACGCGGACAACATCGCGCTGCTCCTCTCGACGCTCGACGGGGTCGTGGAGCGCACGGCGGCGTTCGTGTGCGCGGCGGCGTTCGTGACGCCCTCGGGAGCGGAGCACGTGGTCGAGGCCGTGTGGAACGGCGAGGTCCTGACCGCCCCGGTCGGGGACGGCGGCCACGGGTACGACCCGGTCTTCAAGCCGGACGACGCGGACCGGTCCTCGGCCCAGCTGACGCGCGCGGAGAAGAACGCGCTGTCGCACCGGGCGAAGGCGTTCCGCGGGATCGCGCCCGTGGTGCGGGAGTACTTCCAGGCGACCGACTGACCGCGGGCGGGCGCCGGGCGTGGGGCCGGCTGGGCGCCCCGTTCTGCGCGCGGCGCCCCCGTGTACGCGAAACGCCGCCGAATTCGGCGGCGTTTCGTGCATTCGGGGGTGTTTCGGCAGCGCCGGGGCGCCGGGCGGCCTACTCCGTGGACTGCTTCTTCGCCTTGCGGGCGTTGCGCAGGTACGTCAGCGCCATCGGCACGACGGTCACGACGACCGCGAGCAGCAGGATGACGTCGATGTACTCGCGGACGATGTGCGCCACGAACGGGATGTGGCCGATGAAGTACCCGAGGAACGTCACGCCGACGCCCCAGATCACGGCGCCGATCGCGTTGTAGAGCGAGTACTTCTTGTAGTTCATGCGCCCGACGCCGGCAGCGATCGGCGCGAACGTGCGGACCACCGGGACGAAGCGGGCGAGGATGACCGCGAGCGCACCGAACCGGTGGAAGAAGGCGTTCGTGCGGTCGACGTTCGCCTTGGAGAACAGACCGCTCTCCTTGCGCTCGAAGATCGGTGGGCCGGCCTTCTTGCCGATGTAGTACCCGAGCTCGCCGCCGAGGAACGCCGCGGCGCCGATCATCAGCGCAGCGACCCAGATCGGGATGCCGCCGATCTCCCCGCCGCGGTCGAACGCGAAGAGGCCCGTGATGACGAGCAGACTGTCGCCGGGGAAGATGAAGCCGATCAGCAAACCGGTCTCGGCGAAGACGATCGCGCACACGACGAGCACGGCGACGGCCCCGAAGTGGTCGAGGATGTACTGCGGATCCAGCCAGGGGATCAGGGCGAGTGCGACGGAGTGCATGCTTCTTCCGGTCGTGCTGGTGCGGTGACGGGAGGGTCACCCGCAGGACGAGAGTACCGTGCGGGTCCGCCCGGGCCGTCCTCCGCCGGTATGAGATGCGGGAGCACGCGAGCGCGTGCGGGTCCTCGGTGCGGAAGGAGGGACTCGAACCCTCACGCCTGGGGCACAGGAACCTAAATCCTGCGTGTCTACCGATTCCACCACTCCCGCGAGCACCGACATCGTACCGGGGCGCACGCCGGTCGCACCGTGCGAGGCGGAGGCGAGCACAGCCTCCCGGCACGCGCAGCGACGCGGCACGCGCAGCGACCCGGCACGCGCAGCGACCCGGCGCGCGCAGCGACCCGGGACGCACCGTGCGGCGTTCCGGACACGGTGGCAGGGCCGCGGCACCGCACCGTGTCCGAGACCTCGCACACTGCGGGACCGCGCCGCGCGCGCTCAGCGCAGCCGGCGGGGGAGGTACCGGGGGACGTAGCGGAGCAGGACGCCCGCCCCGACGAGCCCGAGCACGCCCATCACCCCGCTGGCGAGCGCGATCGAGGCCACCGCGGTGATCCCGGAGATGACGAGCGGTGCCGCCGCCTGGCCGAAGTCGCCGGTGAACCGCCACGCACCGAGGAACGGTGCCGGGTCGTCGCGCGGGGCCAGGTCGGCACCGAGCGTCATCAGGATCCCGGAGCCGACGCCGTTCGCGAGCGACATCCCCATCGCGATCCCGACGAACCACCCGACCCGGGCGTCCAGGTGCCCGCTCCAGGCGAGCAGGAAGTAGCTGACGCTGAGCCCGAGCATGCAGGGGAGGGCGCTCGCCAGCCGTCCCCAGCGGTCCATGATCTGGCCGCTCGTGTAGAAGAGCGCGAAGTCGACGGCTCCCGCGATGCCGATGACCAGCGCCGCCGTGGCGTCGTCGAGACCGACGCTCACCGCCCAGAGCGGCAGGATGACCTGGCGGCCGGCACGCATGGCGCCGATCAGTCCGGCGCCGCTGCCGAGCCGGAGCAGGACCCGGTGGTGCTGCCGGATGGTGCGGAACAGACCGTGCGCCTCCTGCTGGACGAGGATCGCCCCGGTGTCCGTCGCGTCACCGACGGCGTCGCCGTCCGGACGGGAGGACCGGCTCGGCCACCGCAGACCGCGCACGCCCGTCGCCGGGTCGCGCAGCACGATGAGGGTCACCGCCGCCGCGAGGCAGCAGACGATGTGGATCCAGAAGGCGCTCTGCGTGGTGCCCGTCACGTGCACGACGCCGGCTGCGATGAACGGGCCGACGAAGTAGCCGAAGCGGAACACGCCCCCGAGGCTGGAGAGGGCTCGCGCTCGGATCCGGACCGGGATCGCCGTGGTCATGTAGGCGTGGCGGGCGAGCGCGAACACCGCGGTGGACACCCCGACCAGGAAGACGCCGACCGCGAGCACCACGGGGTTCGGGGCCGCGGTGCACACGAGCAGGCCGATCACCGAGATCAGCGCTGCGCCGATCATCGCGTTCCGCTCGCCGATCCGGGCGACGACGACGCCGGACGGCACGTCGCCGATGAGCTCGCCGACCAGGATCAGCGACGCGACGAACCCGGCGATCGCCAGGCTGGCGCCGAGGGAGTCGGCGGCGATCGGGATGATCGGGATGATCGCGCCCTCGCCGATGGCGAAGAGCGCCGCGGGCAGGAACCCGGACAAGAGGACGGACCGGAAGTCGAATGAGTCGTTCTCGGTCGTGGCCATCGCCCGACCAACGGTACGCCAGCGGTACCGGTTGCACGGCGGGTTACCCTTGACGCATGCGTGTTCTCGCGGCGATGAGCGGTGGTGTCGACTCGGCGGTGGCCGCGGCCAGGGCGGTCGACGCCGGCCACGACGTGGTCGGGGTGCACCTGGCGTTGAGCCGGATGCCCGGGACGCTCCGGACCGGCAGCCGCGGGTGCTGCACCATCGAGGACTCGATGGACGCCCAGCGCGCGGCCTCGGCGCTCGGCATCCCGTACTACGTGTGGGACTTCTCGGCGCGCTTCAAGGAGGACGTCGTCGACGACTTCGTGGCCGAGTACCAGGCCGGCCGGACCCCGAACCCCTGCATGCGGTGCAACGAGCGCATCAAGTTCGCCGCGCTGCTGGAGAAGGCGCTCGCCCTCGGGTTCGACGCCGTCTGCACCGGCCACTACGCCTCGATCGTCACGGCGGCCGACGGCTCCCGCGAACTGCACCGGTCGGCCGCGTGGGCGAAGGACCAGTCGTACGTGCTCGGCGTGCTCACCGCCGAGCAGCTGCAGCACGCGATGTTCCCGCTCGGTGCCACCCCCTCCAAGGACGAGGTCCGCGCCGAGGCCGCGGCCCGCGGACTCACCGTGGCGCAGAAGCCGGACTCCTACGACATCTGCTTCATCCCGGACGGCGACACCCGCGGCTGGCTCGCCGACCGCGTCGGTACCGCTCCGGGTGAGGTCGTCGAGCGCGACGGCACCGTGGTCGGCACGCACGAGGGCGCCACCGGCTACACCGTCGGGCAGCGCCGCGGACTCGCCCTCGGGCGCCCGGCACCGGACGGCAAGCCGCGCTTCGTGCTCGAGATCCGTCCGAAGGACAACACCGTGGTCGTCGGACCGAAGGAGGCCCTGGCCGTCTCGTCGATGTCCGGCTCGCGGTTCACCTGGGCGGGCACCGCTCCGGCCGACCCGACGGTGCCGTTCTCGTGCGACGTGCAGATCCGCGCGCACGCCGACCCGGTGCCCGCGACCGCGCGGGTGCAGGACGGCACGCTGGTCATCGACGTCGACGAGCCGCTCTCGGGCGTCGCGCCCGGACAGACCGCGGTGGTCTACGTCGGGACGCGGGTGCTCGGGCAGTGCACCATCGACGCCACGGTCAGTGCGGTCCCGGTCGACGCCTGACGCTCCGGGTCGGTGGTCCACGGTAGAACTGTGGGTATGAGCGAGACCGACGCCACGTTCGAGACCATCGACCCCGACGGGCTCGACGCCGCCCAGGCTGCGCGCGAGGTCGACCGGCTGCGCTCCAGCATCAACGAGCTCCGGCACGGCTACTACGAGGAGAACGGCTCGGCCGCCTCGGACGCCGAGTACGACGCCCTCGTGCACCGCCTCGACGCGATCGAGCGCCGCTTCCCGGAGCTCCTCACCGCGGACAGCCCGACGCAGACCGTCGGCGGGCAGGCCGAGACGACCCAGTTCGCCCCGGTGGAGCACGCCGAGCGGATGCTGAGCCTGGACAACGTGTTCTCGCCGGAGGAACTCACCGACTGGGCGGTCAAGGTCCAGCGGGACGCCGGCGCCGAGCGTGTCCGGTTCCTCACCGAGCTGAAGATCGACGGGCTGGCGATCAACCTCCGCTACGAGAACGGGCGCCTCGTCACGGCGGCCACCCGCGGGGACGGTGTCGTCGGGGAAGACGTCACCGGCAACGTCCGCACGATGGGCTCCATCCCGGACCGGCTGTCCGGCACGGGCCACCCGCCCCTGGTCGAGGTCCGCGGCGAGATCTTCTTCCCGGTCGAGCAGTTCGACGAGCTCAACGCGAAGCAGCTCGCGGCGGGGGAGCGCCTCTTCGCCAACCCGCGGAACGCCGCCGCCGGCTCCCTCCGGCAGAAGGAAGAGGGCAAGTCCGCGGCCAAGCGCGAGCTCATGGTCGACCGGCTGCGGCGCCTGCGGATGCTCGTGCACGGCATCGGCGCGTGGCCGGTGCGCGAGCTCGAGCGGGACACCGACGTCCGCTCTCAGTCCGAGGTGTACGAGCTCCTGCACACATGGGGCCTGCCGACCGGCACCCACCACCGGGTCTTCGACTCCATCGACGACGTGCTCGGCTTCGTCAAGGACTACGGGGAGCGCCGGGCGTCCGTCGAGCACCAGATCGACGGCATCGTGATCAAGGTCGACGACCTCGGCCTGCACGAGGAACTCGGGTCGACGTCCCGTGCGCCGCGCTGGGCGATCGCGTACAAGTACCCGCCGGAAGAAGTGCACACGAAGCTCCTCGACATCGTCGTGAGCGTGGGCCGCACCGGGCGCGCGACACCCTTCGCGGTGATGGCCCCGGCCGAGGTCGCGGGTTCCGTCGTCCGCCAGGCCACGCTGCACAACCAGCAGGTCGTCAGGGCGAAGGGCGTCCTGATCGGGGACACCGTCGTGCTCCGGAAGGCCGGCGACGTCATCCCCGAGGTGCTCGGCCCGGTGGTCGAGCTGCGGGACGGCAGCGAGCGCGAGTTCGTGATGCCGACCGCGTGCCCGGAATGCGGCACCACCCTGGCCCCCGCGAAAGAAGGCGACATCGACCTGCGCTGCCCGAACGCGCGGAGCTGCCCCGCGCAGGTCCGCGGTCGTGTCGAGCACATCGCGTCCCGTGGGTCGCTCGACATCGAGGGCCTCGGCGAGGTCGCCGCGGCCGCCCTCACGCAGCCGCTCCACCCCGAGGTCCCGCCCCTCGTGACAGAGGCGGGGCTGTTCGACCTCACGATGGAGGACATCGTCCCGATCGAGGTGATCGTCCGCGACGCCGAGACCGGCATGGAGAAGACCGACGACGACGGCGCACCGAAGCGCGTGACGCCGTTCAGCCGGGCACGCAAGAAGACCGACCCGCCCTTCGACGCCGACGCCCGTGGCGCCGACTACACCGGTGAGCCGAGCCGGTACCCGTCGAAGAACGCGTTCGAGATGCTCGCGAACATCGACGCCGCGAAGACGAAGCCGCTCTGGCGCATCATGGTCGGCCTGAGCATCCGGCACGTCGGACCGGTCGCCGCCCGGGCGCTGGCGAACCACTTCGGTTCCCTCGACGCGATCCGCTCCGCCTCGCGCGAGGAACTGGCCGCCGTGGACGGTGTCGGCGGGATCATCGCGGACGCCCTCCTCGCCTGGTTCGAGGTCGACTGGCACCGCGAGATCATCGACCGCTGGACGGCGGCGGGCGTGCAGTTCAGCACGCCGGGGCACCCGGGCCCGGGCGCGGCGAGCACCGAAGGCGGTGTCCTCAGCGGGCTCACCGTGGTCGCGACCGGCTCGCTGGAGGGGTACAGCCGGGAGGGCGCGCAAGAGGCGATCATCGCCGCCGGCGGCAAGGCGGCATCGAGCGTCAGCAAGAAGACGGACTTCGTCGCGGCCGGCCCCGGCGCCGGATCGAAGCTCACGAAGGCCGAGCAGCTCGGGCTCCGCATCATCGACGCCGAGCAGTTCCGGCTCCTCGTGACCGAGGGACCGGGTGCGCTGCCCGAACCGCCCGACGCGCCGTCCGACACCACGGAGGCGCCCGCCGAGGGCTGACGCGGGCACACAAGCACGTCGCGGGCTCGTCCGCACACCGCGACGCGCTGCTCGGTGCACCCAGTTCAGGGGGCAAGTTGCATCGAGCACGACGGTTCCGGCCGGATTTCCTTACACTCGACAGAGCATCACCTGTCGTCTGCAGGGGGACGATGGGAAGGCCTTCCCGGGGGAGACCGGTTTGCTGCTCGTCGCCGCTGCTCTGCTCACCGCCTCGATGCACTCGCTCGGAGTGGTCGGGTCGCCGGTCGCGCCCACGGCCAGCTCGGTGTCCGTCGTCCAGACCGCCGCGATCGTGCACGACCCCGCGGACTCGTCCCGACCGGTCATGACCGGGGGACAGGACACGGTCGACGTCGCCGACCTCCGGGCCGCTCGCGGACGGACGTTCCTGGACGACCTGGTCGCGATCGCCCCGCACGAGCTGGCGCACGCCGCCGCCGACGGCGACGTCGTCGCGACCGTGATGGACCACCCGCCGACCGCGGCCGAGGTCACGACCTGGTGGTCCGGCCTGGGTGCGGTGGAGCGCACCCGGCTCGAGCGAGACGCCCCCGTCGTCGTCGGCAACCTCGACGGCGTGCCGTACACGGTGCGGGACCGGGCGAACCGGGCGGTGCTCGCCGCCGGGCTCGCCGACCCGCACACGGTGGCGTCCGAGTCCGCGATGCTCGGGCAGGTCCGCGACTCGCTGCGCCGCGCGGCCGACACCCCGCCGAAGTCCCTGATCACGCTCGACACCCGCGGTGCCGGGCGTTCCGCCATCGCGATCGGGGACCTCGACACCGCCGCGGACGTCACGGTCGTCGTCCCCGGCATGTTCTTCACGGTCACCGGGCAGATGGTCGACTTCACCGCCACCGCCGGCGACCTGTACGCCGAACAGGCGACGCTCTCCCCGGTGGCCGCGCCGGCACCGGGCACCGGCGTCGCGGTGGTGGCCTGGATGGGGTACCGGACGCCCGACCTGTCGAACATCCTCTCGCTCGACCTCGCGAAGACCGGAGCGGCCCGGCTCGAACGGACCGTCGACGGCATCCGGCAGCTCCGCGACGGACGGCAGCCGCGGCTCGGCATCGTGGCGCACTCCTACGGTTCGACGACGGCGCTGATGGCCCTGGCGTCCGGGCACATGAGCGCGGACAGCCTCACCGTGCTGGGGTCGCCGGGGAGCGACGTCACCAACGCGTCCGAGCTCGCGGTGTCCGCGGGCGAGGTGTTCGTCGGCGGTGCGCACTGGGACCCGATCGCCGGTTCCGGGTACTTCGGGACCGACCCGGGCGTCGCCGGGTTCGGCTCGACGGTGCTCGACCTGGCCGGTGGTGTCGACCCGCAGGACGCCGGCGACCTGTTCCGACGTCCGGTCGGGCACAACGACTACCTCAAGCCCGGCACCGCGTCCCTGCACGACGTCGCCCTCATCGCGGTCGGCCGCGGCGACATGGTCCGGGACGGCATCCGCCAGGGCAACGGCCGCGGCGAGGGCGTCGTCGGGGCATCGCCGGACATGTACCTCGTCCGGCCGCAGGACCTGCAGCCACGCGACTGAGTCTCAACCTGAGGACCGGTGCAGCTTCTGCGGCGCTCGCAGCGGTCTCGACCCAGGGCGGCTCCCTACCGTGCTCCCATGCGTGTCGTTCGGTGGCCAGGCGCCCTCCTGATGTTCGTCGTGATGTCGGTGCTCGCCGGGCTGCTCGTCGCCGTCGCCGTGACGCCGGCCGTCGCCGTGGCGGGGGAGAGCGCCTCCGGGGCCGCCGCGTTCTTCGAGGACCTGCCGAGCTACCTCGACGTGCAGACCCCGCAGCAGGTCTCGACCGTCTACGCGAAGCAGGGCGGCAAGGACGTCAAGATCGCGTCCTTCTACGCCGAGAACCGCACGAACGTGGCCTCGAGCGCGATCGCCACGACGCTGAAGCAGGCGGCGATCGACACCGAGGACCCGCGCTACTACGACGAGGGCGGCATCGACGTCATCGGCACGCTCCGCGGCGCGGCCGCCACGGTCGTCGGCGGGGACGTCCAGGGCGGGTCGAGCATCACCCAGCAGTACGTCAAGAACGTGCTCGTGCAGCAGTGCGAGCAGTTGACGGGGAAGGACGCCGCCGCGACGAAGGCGAAGATCGCGGCCTGCTACGAGGACGCCGCCGGTGTCACCCCGCAGCGCAAGCTGCAGGAGATGCGGTACGCGATCGCCGTGAACAAGAAGTACTCAAAGGCGGAGATCCTCACCGGGTACCTCAACATCGTCGGGCTCGGCGGGCGCGTGTACGGCGCCGAGGCGGGTGCGGAGTACTACTTCGGCGTGCACGCGAAGGACCTCTCGCTCGTGCAGTCGGCGACCCTCGTGGCGATCCTGAACAACCCGTCGAACCTGCGCATCGACGAGCCGAGCGACGCCGACAACGGCAGCGCGAACGGGTACGCGGCGACGAAGGCCCGCCGCGACTACGTCCTCCAGCGGATGTACGCGCACCACTCGATCACGAAGGCCGAGGAGACCGCCGCGATCGCGACCCCGGTGCAGCCGAAGATCACCGAGACGGCGAACGGCTGCTCGTCCGCGGCGACGAACTTCGACGCCGGGTACTTCTGCGACTACGTGCGGGACCAGGTGCTGCAGGACCCGGCCTTCGGGAAGACCTCGGCCGAGCGGATCGCCACCCTCGACACCAAGGGCCTCCAGATCCACACCTCGCTCGACCTCGACCTGCAGGCGCAGGCGCAGAACGCCCTGTCGTCGTACGTGCCGACCTCGATGGCCGGCGTCGACGCGGGCGGCTCGAACGTGACGGTCGAACCCGGAACCGGTCGGATCGTGTCGATGGTGCAGAACACCACCTACACGCAGGGCGACAACACCTCGGCCGGCACCACGGCGGTGAACTACAGCGCCGACACCGCGTACGGCAACTCCGGCGGGTTCCAGACCGGGTCGACGTTCAAGGTGTTCACGCTCGCCGAGTGGCTCGCGACCGGCCACACCCTCTCCGAGTCCGTCCCGACGAGCCAGCACGACTACCCGACCTCCGAGTTCACCAACTCGTGCGCGAACATCGCCGGCCCGGACTGGTCCGTGGCGAACGCCGAGTCGGTGCCGGCGTCGATGACGGTCCAGGCGGCCACCGCCGAGTCGATCAACACCGCGTTCGCGGCGATGGGCAAGCAGCTCGACCTCTGTGAGATCGCGAACCTGGCCGAGTCGATGGGCATCCACACGGCCGCGGGCAAGGCGATCAGCTCGGTGCCGTCGATGATCCTCGGCACGAACAACCTCTCGCCGATCGACCTCGCCGAGGCGTACGCGGGCTTCGCGAACGGTGGCGTGGTCTGCACACCGACCGCGATCGACTCCGTCACCGAGGCCGACGGCACGACGATCACGCCGACGCCGACGTCCTGCACACGCGGCGTGGACACCGACGTCGCGGGGACCGTCGACTACGCGCTGCAGTCGGTGCTCACCGGCTCGGGAACGGCCGCGAGCGCGAACCCCGGTGACGCGACGCCGAAGTTCGCCAAGACGGGCACCACCGACGGGGACGTGCAGAACTGGCTCGTCGCGTCGTCGACGAAGTACACGAACGCCACCTGGATCGGGAACGTGCAGGGCAACGTCAAGCTCGCGAACTGGCCGTTCCTGCAGGGCACGACCGGGTACAGCGCGAAGTTCGGGGTCGGGAAGTCGATGATGACCTACCTCGACGCGCACTACGGCGGCGATGCGCTGCCGACGCCGAGCCAGTCCATGATCGTCGGTTCGTCGAAGAGCAGCGGCACGAGCAGCAGCTCGAGCAGCACCGGCACGAGCAGCACCGGCGGCACGAGCAGCGCGGGCGGCACGAGCGACTCGGGCGGCGCGAGCGGCGACGGCGGCGACAGCGGCGACAGCGGCGACAGCGGGAAGTGACGCGCTCGGTAGACTGGTGCGCATTCCTTGAACCGATCGACGGAGCACCATGCCTGACATCACGAGCGAGCAGGTCGCCCACCTGGCGAACCTCGCACGTATCGCACTCACGCCCGACGAGATCGAGAAGCTGACCGGGGAGCTGTCGCACATCGTCGACAGCGTCGCGAAGGTGACCGAGGTCGCCACGCCGGACGTCCCCGCCACGAGCCACCCGGTCGCCCTCGCGAACGTCCTCCGACCCGACGTGGTCGGCGAGACGCTGACGCAGGAGCAGGCGCTCTCCGGTGCGCCCGACTCGGACGGCGAACGGTTCCGGGTGACGGCGATCTTGGGAGAAGAGCAGTGACCGACGACATCACCCGCCTCAGCGCGGCCGCGCTCGCCGACGCCCTGGTGGCGCGCGACGTCTCCAGCGTCGAGGCCACCCAGGCGCACCTCGACCGCATCGCGGCCGTCGACCCCGACGTGCACGCGTTCCTGCACGTCAACGAGAACGCCATCGGCGTCGCGAAGTCGATCGACTCGCGCCGTGCCGCCGGTGACGACCTCGGCGCGCTCGCGGGTGTCCCGGTCGCCATCAAGGACGTCCTCTGCACGATCGACATGCCGTCGACCTCCGGCTCGAAGATCCTCGAGGGCTGGGTGCCGCCGTACGACGCCACCACGGTGCTGAAGCTCCGTCGTGCCGGCATGGTGCCGCTCGGCAAGACGAACATGGACGAGTTCGCGATGGGCTCGACGACCGAGTTCTCCGCGTACGGCCCGACGCACAACCCGTGGGACCTCGGCCGGATCCCCGGCGGTTCCGGTGGTGGCTCGGCCGCAGCGGTCGCCGCGTTCGAGGCGCCGCTCGCCCTCGGTTCCGACACCGGTGGCTCGATCCGTCAGCCCGGCGCCGTGACCGGCACCGTCGGTGTGAAGCCGACCTACGGCGGGGTCAGCCGCTACGGCGCGATCGCGCTGGCGTCGAGCCTCGACCAGGTCGGCCCGGTCGCCCGCACCGTCCTCGACGCCGCGCTCCTGCACGACGTCATCGGGGGGCACGACCCGAAGGACTCCACCTCGATCCCCCAGGAGTGGCCGTCCTTCGCCGCTGCCGCCCGTGACGGCCTCCAGGCGGACACGCTGCGCGGGCTGCGGGTCGGCGTCGTGAAGGAACTGGCCGGGGGCGAGGGCTTCCAGGCCGGTGTCACCCAGCGCTTCCAGGAGACCGTCGCGATCCTCGAGGCCGCGGGTGCGGTCGTCGTCGAGATCGACGCGCCGAGCTTCGCCTACGCGATCAGCGCCTACTACCTGATCCTCCCGGCAGAGGCCTCCTCGAACCTCGCGAAGTTCGACTCGGTCCGCTTCGGCCTGCGTGTCACGCCCGAGGGCGGCGCGACCGTCGAGGACGTGATGGCCGCCACGCGCGAAGCCGGCTTCGGCCCCGAGGTCAAGCGCCGCATCATCCTCGGCACCTACGCGCTGAGCGCCGGGTACTACGACGCCTACTACGGCAGCGCGCAGAAGGTCCGGACGCTCGTGCAGCGGGACTTCGACCGGGCGTTCGAGCAGGTCGACCTGCTCATCAGCCCGTCGGCGCCGACGACCGCGTTCCCCCTCGGCGAGCGGCTCGACGACCCGCTGGCGATGTACCTCAACGACCTCACCACGATCCCGGCGAACCTCGCGGGCGTGCCCGGGATGAGCATCCCGAACGGCCTCGCCCCGGAGGACGGCCTGCCGACCGGTGTGCAGCTCATGGCGCCCCAGCGCGAGGACGCCCGTCTGTACCGCTACGGTGCGGCGCTCGAGCGCCTGCTCGAGCAGCAGTGGGGTGCCCCGCTCATCGACCGGATCCCCGACCTGGACGCGAGTCAGCAGTCGGCAGCAGAGGAAGGCGTGGTCTGATGGCCGCCAAGGACGCACTCATGGACTTCGACGAGGCGCTCGAGCGCTTCGAGCCGGTCCTCGGCTTCGAGGTGCACGTCGAGCTCGCGACGAAGACGAAGATGTTCTCGGACGCCCCGAACTTCTTCGGCGGCGAGCCCAACACGAACGTCACCCCGGTGGACCTCGGACTGCCCGGGTCGCTCCCGGTCGTGAACGAGCAGGCCGTGCGCTTCTCGATCAACCTCGGGCTGGCGCTCGGCTGCTCGATCGCCGAGTCCTCGCGGTTCGCCCGGAAGAACTACTACTACCCGGACAACCCGAAGAACTACCAGATCTCGCAGTACGACGAGCCCATCGCCTTCGAGGGCGAGGTCGAGGTCGAACTCGCCGACGGCACGCTGTTCCAGGTGCCGATCGAGCGCGCCCACATGGAAGAGGACGCCGGCAAGCTGACGCACGTCGGCGGTGCGACCGGTCGGATCCAGGGCGCCGAGTACTCCCTCGTCGACTACAACCGTGCCGGTGTCCCGCTCGTCGAGATCGTCACGAAGCCGATCTTCGGTGCCGCCCACCGCGCCCCCGAGCTCGGTGCCGCGTACGTCCAGGTCATCCGTGACCTGGTCCGCGCGCTCGGCGTCTCCGAGGCCCGCATGGAGCGTGGCAACCTGCGCTGCGACGCGAACATCTCGCTCCGTCCGTGGGGTCAGGAGAAGCTCGGCACCCGCACCGAGACGAAGAACGTCAACTCGTTCCGCGCGGTCGAGCGCGCCATCCGCTACGAGATCCAGCGCCAGGCCGCGATCCTCGCCGACGGGGGCACGATCACGCAGGAGACCCGGCACTGGCACGAGGACACCGGCCGCACCTCGGCCGGCCGTCCGAAGTCGGACGCCGACGACTACCGGTACTTCCCGGAGCCGGACCTGCTCCCCGTGGTGCCGGACAAGGCGATGATCGAGGAACTCCGTGCGTCCATGCCGGAGGCCCCGGTCGCCCGTCGCCGGCGCCTCAAGGGCGAGTTCGGGTTCGCGGACCTGGAGTTCCAGGACGTCGTGAACGGTGGACTCCTGGACGAGGTCGAGGCCACGGTCGCCGCCGGCGCCCCGGCGCAGGCCGCCCGCAAGTGGTGGACCGGTGAGATCAGCCGTGTCGCGAACACGCAGGACGCCGCCCCCGGCGACCTGGTGTCGCCCGCGCACGTCGCCGAGCTCATCACGCTGGTCGAGTCCGGTGACCTGACCGACCGACTGGCGCGCCAGGTGCTCGAGGGCGTCATCGCCGGAGAGGGCTCGCCCGCAGCCGTCGTCGAGTCGCGTGGGCTCAAGGTCGTCTCGGACGACTCGGCCCTGACCGCAGCCGTCGACGAGGCACTGGCGGCGCAGCCCGACGTGCTCGCCAAGATCAAGGACGGCAAGGTCCAGGCCGCCGGCGCGATCATCGGTGCGGTCATGAAGTCCATGCAGGGCCAGGCCGACGCGGCCCGGGTCCGCGAGCTGGTCCTGGAGCGCGCGCAGGCGTAGCAGCAGACCACGGACAGGAGGCACGGTGCGGGTCCGCACCGTGCCTCCCGTCGTTCCTGGGGACGGGTCCACGGCCCGGTGACAGGATGAGGCGTGTCCGCAACGATCCGCGCCATCGGTACCGCCGTCCCTCCGACGACGCTCGACCAGTCCGCCGTGCGCGACCTCTTCACGGCGCAACCCGACCTCGGACGGCTGGGCCGGCGCATCGTCCCGGCGGCGTTCGACGCCTCGGCGGTCGCGTACCGGCACACCGTCCTGACTGACCTCGATCCCGCCGGTGCGCCCGGTGCGTTCCGGGACGCCGACGGCCGCCTGCACTCGCCGTCGACGGGGACCCGGAACGACCGGTACCGCGAGCTCGCGCCGCCGCTGTTCGTCGCCTCCGCGCGGGACGCCCTGGAACGATCCGGCGTGGACCCGGCCGAGGTCACGCACGTGGTGACCGTGTCGTGCACGGGGTTCACCCAGCCCGGCCCGGACCTGGCGATCGTCGAGCAGCTCGGGCTGCGCCGAACGGTGTTCCGCCAGCACGTCGGCTTCATGGGCTGCTTCGCCGCCTTCCCGGCCCTCCGCATCGCCGCCGCCTTCGCCGAGGCCGACCCGACGGCGGTCGTGCTCGTCGTCTGCGCCGAGCTCTGCACGCTGCACGTCCGCGCCTCGGACGACCCGGACCAGATCGTCGCGAACAGCGTCTTCGGGGACGGCGCCGCCGCTGCGGTGGTCACCGCCGACGGCCCCGGGCTCCGGCTCGACCGGTTCGCGACCACCGTGGTCCCCGAGGGGGCCTCCGAGATGGCCTGGAACATCGGCGACGAGGGCTTCGAGATGGTGCTCAGCACCGCCGTCCCGAAGCTCGTCGGCGCCACTGTGGCCGAGGCCGTCGCGCCGCTGCTGTCCGGACCCGCCGCGGACGTCCCGATCTGGGCCGTGCACCCGGGCGGACGAGCGATCCTGGACCGCACCGAGGACGCCCTCGGGCTGCCGGAGCACGCGATGACGAGCAGCCGCGCCGTCCTGCGGGACCACGGCAACATGTCGAGCGCCACGGTGCTGTTCGTGCTGCGCGACGCCCTGGACGCCGGCATCGAGGACGGGACGCCCGTGGTCGCACTGGCCTTCGGACCGGGCCTCACCGTCGAGAGCGCCCGGCTCACCGCGGTCGGGACGACCGTCGCCGAGTCGAGCACCGTGCCGGAGCTGGCCGTGGAGTACCGGTGAGCCGACGTGACGGGGCCGAGCCCGGCCTCCCGGCGGTCGACCTGCGCACCCGCGACCTGGAGCTGCGCGAACTCATGGACGACCCCGACTGCGACCCGCGCGCGCTCGCGCGCACGTTCCGGCGGTTCGCCGTCGTGAACTCGCTCGTGAGCGGGTGGCGGGCCGCGTGGCGGACCCACGTCGTGCCGGCGCTGCCGGTGCACGGCCGAGGACGCGTGCTCGACCTCGGTTGCGGCGGTGGTGACCTCGCTCGCGCGCTGGTGCGCTGGGCGGCGAGTGACGGCTTCGACATCGAGGTCGTCGGCGTCGACCCCGACCCGCGCGCGATCGCGGCGGCGACCCGGTCGACACCGCGTGGTGTGACCTTCCGCGAGCAGTCGAGCGGTGACCTGGTGGCCGCCGGCGAGCGCTTCGACGTCGTGGTCTCGAACCACGTGCTGCATCACCTCGGGGACGAGGAGCGCGCGGGGTTCCTGGCCGACTCCGAGCGGCTCGCCACGACGCGGAGCCTGCACTCGGACATCCGGCGATCGCCCGCTGCCTACCGGGCGTACGCGCTCGGCTCGGCACTGGTGGCGGCAGGGACCTTCGTCCGGGTGGACGGCCTGCGCTCGATCCGGCGGAGCTTCACGCTGCCGGAGCTGCACCAGGCGCTGCCCGGCGGATGGCGGGCCGAAGCGGCCGCGCCGCACCGGGTGCTCGCGATCCGCGACGCCTGAGGACGGCACGCGGCGCCGGGTCGGCTAGCGTCGGGGCATGGTGTCCCCTCGCCTCCACCGGGTCGCGGTGCTCGTGCTCGACGGTGCGAAGCCGCTCGACGTCGGGATCCCGGCGCAGGTGTTCTCGAACCGGCCGAGCATGCCCTACGAGGTCCGGGTCTGCGGACCGCGTGCCGGTCGGGTCACCGGTGGCGACGGTCTGGCGTACGCCGTCGACCACGGCCTCGAGGCGTTCGACTGGGCGGACACGGTGTTCGTCCCCGGCTACCGGTACCCCGCCGACACCCCGCCGCCGGACCCCGTCGTCGCGGCCCTGGTGCGGGCGCACGAGCGCGGGACGCGGATCGCGGCGATCTCCACCGGGGCGTTCGCACTCGCCGCGGCGGGGCTGCTCGACGGTCGCCGGGCGACGACGCACTGGCACTACACGCGGGTCCTGCGCGAGCGGTACCCGGCGGTCGAGGTCGACGAGAACGTGCTCTTCGTGGACGCCGGATCGGTCCTGACGAGCGCCGGCGCCGCGAGCGGGATCGACCTGTGCCTGCACCTGGTGCGGCGGGACCACGGGGTGGCGCTGTCGAACCACGTGGCCCGACGGCTGGTCAGCGCGCCGTACCGGAGCGGCGGGCAGGCGCAGTACGTCCCGCGCAGCGTGCCGGAGCCCCTCGGCGACGTGTTCGCGGAGACCCGGGAGTGGGCGCTCCGGCACCTCGCCGAGCCGCTGACGCTCGAGGTGCTCGCCCGGAACGCCACGGTGTCGTCGCGGACGTTCTCGCGGCGCTTCCTCGCCGACACCGGGTACACGCCGATGCAGTGGGTGCTGCGGGCACGGGTCGACCTGGCGCGCGAGCTGCTGGAGCGCACGGACCTCGGGGTGGACCAGGTCGCGGCGCGTGCCGGGCTCGGGACGGACGCCAACCTCCGGACCCACTTCCGGCGGGTCCTCGGGACCTCGCCCACGGAGTACCGGCGCACGTTCCAGGACTGACCGGGCGGACCGGGGCGGCCATGGTGGCGAGATCCTTCCGGACGCTGGCTTCCCTGCCACTGGAGCCGGGCCTCCAGGCCGATGAGCATGGACTCCGGAACGAAAGGAACCCCCATGACCCGCATCGGGATCAACGGATTCGGCCGCATCGGCCGCAACACCCTCCGCGCACTGCTCGCCCGCGGTGGTGACGACCTCGAGGTCGTCGCCGTCAACGACCTGACCGCGCCGGAGACCCTCGCCCACCTGTTCCAGTACGACTCGGCACTCGGGCCGTTCGACGGCACCGTCGAGGTGGACGGCGACACCCTGGTGGTCGGCGGGCGCCGGATCCGCGTGCTCGCCTCCCGCGAGCCCGCGGACCTGCCGTGGGGTGACCTCGGCGTCGAGGTCGTCCTGGAGTCCACCGGCCGGTTCACGGCCAGGGACGCGGCGGCGGCGCACCTGACCGCCGGTGCGGAGCGGGTGCTGATCAGCGCCCCCGCGACCGGGGCGGACGCGACGATCGCCTACGGCGTGAACTCGGACACCTTCGACCCGGCGGCGCACACCGTGATCAGCAACGCGAGCTGCACGACGAACGCCCTCGCGCCGCTGGCGTCGGTGCTCGACGACCTGGCGGAGATCGAGCACGGGTTCATGACGACCGTGCACGCGTACACGCAGGAGCAGAACCTGCAGGACGGACCGCACCGCGACCTGCGTCGTGCCCGCGCGGCCGGCGTGAACATCGTGCCGACCACGACCGGTGCCGCGAAGGCGATCGGGCTGGTGCTCCCGCGGCTCGACGGCAAGTTGTCCGGGGACGCGATCCGGGTGCCGGTGCCCGTCGGGTCGATCGTCGAGCTCAACACCGTCGTCGCGCGGGACGTCACCGTGGACCAGGTGAACGAGGCGTACCGGGCCGCTGCTGCCGGGCCGCTCGCCGGGGTGCTGGCGTACACGGCGGACCCGATCGTGTCGACGGACATCACCGGGCGGAGCGAGTCGAGCGTGTTCGACTCGCTGCTCACCCGGGTCGACGGTGGGCGGCACGTGAAGGTCGTCGCCTGGTACGACAACGAGTGGGGCTTCTCGAACCGGGTGGTCGACACGCTGGGGATGTTGGCGCGGGCGGGGGCGCGGGTGTAGCTGGGGCGGGGCGGGGCGCGGGCGTAGGCGGGCTGGGCGCGGGCTGGCTGGGCGCGGGCGCGGGCGGGGCGCGGGCGGCGGGGCTGCTGGCGCCTCGTTCTGCGCGCGGCGCCCCCGAGTTGCCGAGACGCCGCCGGATTCGGCGGCGTCTCGGCCGGCCGGAGGCGTCTCGGTCGGCGAGGGGCGCCTTCGGGCCGGCCCGGCGCCGCCCGGCGGGCCAGCAGGCCGCCCGGGCCGGGGCGGGGCGCCTGGTGGGTGGCCGAGGCGCGGGGGCGCGGGCGGCTGGGCTGCTGGCGCCCCGTTCTGCGCGCGGCGCCCCCGAGTTGCCGAGACGCCGCCGGATTCGGAGGCGTCTCGGCCGGCCGGAGGCGCCTCGGCCGGCGAGGGGCGCCTCCGGGCGGGCCCGCCTCCGGCAGGCCACCCGCCGCCAGCCCGCCGCCGCCCGCCCGCCTCCGGCGGGCCGCCCCGCCGGCGCCGCTACGCGATCAGCGCCGTCGTCGACGCGAAGGACCTCGAGCGGACCGCGGCCCGGTAGCGCTCGAGCGCTGCGGGCTCCGCGCCGACGGACTCCAGCGCCGCGAGCCCCGCCCCGAGCACCGGGGGAGCGGTCACCCACGTGGGCACCGCCCCCGGCACGCGAGCGGCCAACCCGCCGACGACCGCGTCGACGAGCAGCGGGTGCCGGGCAGCGAGCACGCCACCGCCGAGGACGACGGGAACCGCCGACCCAGCACCCCCGAGGCCGAGCCGCCCGAGCGCGACCGACGCGAGCAGCACGATCTCCTCCGCCTGGCGCGCGACGACCCCGGCGGCGACCGGGTCACCCGTGGCCGCGACCTCGAACAGCACCGGGCAGAGCCGGTTGAACACGCTCTGGTCCAGGCGGCCGAAGTGGACGGCCTCGGTGACCTCGCGGACGGTGCCGAGCCCGAGGGCCGCCGGGACCGCGGACACCAGCGCCGTCGCCGGCCCGCGTCCGTCGTCCGCCCGCGCCGCGTGCCACAGCGCCCGGTTGCCGAGGTACGCCCCACCGCCCCAGTCGCCCGAGACGTCCCCGATCGCGGGGAACCGCGAGGTCGCACCGTCGGCCCGCACCGCGAGCGCGTTGATGCCGGTCCCGCAGACCACCGCGGCGGCGTCCGGCGACAGCGTCCCCGCCCGCAGCAGCGCGAACAGGTCGTTGTCGAGGACGTCCGGCGCCCCGCCGTCCCGCTCCCAGTGCTGCAGTGCCGCGGTGGCCGCGGTGATCTCGTCCGGCAGGTCGAGCCCCGCGAGGTACACGTGCGTGGTCATGACGCGCGCGCCGTCGAGGGCGCGGACCACCCGCCCGCGGACGTCGTCGAGGATCGGGCCGGCGAGCTCCCACCCGCGGGTCTGCGGGTTCGAGCCCGGTCCGCGTGCGTGCCCGACGAGGGTGCCGTCGAGGGCGATCGCGACGACGTCGGTCTTGCTGCCGCCGCCGTCCACGGCGAGCACCACGTCCGGGACGCGGCGCGCGTCCGCAGTGCCGGTCGCGTCCGCCGTGCCGCTCGCGTCCGTCGTGTCGCCCGTCGGCCTGGAGGCCGGGGTCACCCCCGCCCCGCCGCTCCGGCTCAGCCCGCCCACGGCACCTGCTCCGATCGCGTCCACGGCAGGTGTTCCGCGTTCGCGGCCAGCAGCAGGTCGGTGAGCTTCTCGGCCTTGTCCACCTGTCCGACGAGGGGGTGCGCCCACATCGCACGGAGCACACGGTCACGGCCGCCGTGCACGGCCGCGTCGAGCGCGAGCCGCTCGTAGCCGGCGACGTGCGCGACGAGCCCGACCATGTCCGCGTCGAGCGGGGCGACCGGCAGCGGGGTGATCGCCTGACGGGTGACCCGGGCCGGGACCTCGATGACGTGGTCGTCGGGGAGGAACGGGAAGGTGCCGTCGTTCCGGACGTTGAGCACCTGCACGTCCCCGCGGTCCCCGAGGATCGAGGACAGCACGTCGATCGCGGCCTCGGAGTAGTACGCACCGCCGCGCTGCTCGAGCTCGGCGGGCTTCGTGACCACGGACTCGTCGGCGTACTTCGCGAGCAGTGCCCGCTCGGTCGCCATCACGGCCTCGGCTCGGGTGGGCTCGTGGAGTTGCTCCTCGAGCACGATGTCGTGGCTGTAGAAGTAGCGCAGGTAGTACGACGGGATCGCGTGCTGCAGGCGCAGCAGGTCCGGGTGCATGTGCACGCTCTCGGCGGTGCGGTCCAGTGCGTCCCCGCCGAGCAGGTCGTCGAGCACGTCCCGGGTCGAGCCGTCCGCTCCGGTGACGTGGACGCCGCGCTCCCACGTCAGGTGGTTCAGCCCGACGTGGTCCAGCCGGACCGACGACGGGGCGACCTGGAACTCCTTCGCGAACCGGCGCTGGAAACCAATTGCCACGTTGCAGAGCCCGACGGCGCGGTGCCCGGCCTCGAGCAGTGCCCGGGTGACGATGCCGACCGGGTTCGTGAAGTCGACGATCCAGGCGTCCGGCTTCGCGTGCCGCCGGACCAGTTCGGCGTACTCCAGGACCACGGGCACGGTGCGGAGCGCCTTGGCGAACCCGCCCGGACCGGTGGTCTCCTGTCCGATGCAGCAGGCCTCGTGCGGCCAGGTCTCGTCCTGCTGCCGCGCGGCCTGCCCGCCGATCCGGAGCTGGAACATCACGGCGTCGGCGTCGCTGACCCCGGCGACGACGTCGTCGGTGACGTGCACGGTGCCCGGGTGGCCGGCGTGCGGGAACATCCGCTTCGCGACGCCGCCGACGAGTTCGCGGCGGACGGGGTCGGGGTCGACGAGCCAGAGTTCGTCGATGGGGAGCTGGTCGCGGAGCCGGGCGAAGCCGTCCACGAGTTCGGGGGTGTAGGTGGAACCGCCACCGATGACTGCGAGTTTCACTGTGGTGCTTATCCCTTCACGCCGGTGAGCGCGATGCCCTCGACGAATGCCTTCTGTGCGAAGAAGAAGATGACGACGACGGGGACCATGACGACGACGGTCATCGCCATCGTCATCGACCAGTCGGTGCCGTGTTGGCCGCGGAACGTCGCGAGTCCGTACGCGACCGGCCAGGCGGCCTGGTTCTCGGACGCGTAGAGGAGCGGGCCGTAGTAGTCGTTCCACGAGTTGAAGAACATGAAGATCGCCGCGGACGCGATGCCGGGCCTGGCCATCGGGACGACGACCCGCATGAGGACGCCCCACTCGCTGCAGCCGTCCATCCGGGCGGCGTCGCCGTACTCCTTCGGGATCGTCATGAAGAACTGCCGGAGCAGGAAGATGCTGAACGCGTCCCCGAGCAGGTTCGGCAGGATCAGCGGCCAGAGCGTGCCGGTCAGGTGCAGGTGCGACCACATCACGTAGACCGGCACCGCGGTGACCTGCGGGGGCAGGAGCATCGCGACGATGATCACCGTGAAGACCAGGTTCGCGCCCTTGAACTTGATCTGCGCCAGCGCGTACGCGGCGGGTACCGAGCTCAGGAGCATGAACGCGGTCGCGAGCACGGCGTAGAGCGCGGAGTTGCCGAACCACTGCGCGAGCGGCAGTTCGCTGAACACCCTGGCGTAGTTCGAGAAGTCGAACGGCTTCGGGATGATCGACGCCGTCAGTGCCTGGTTGCTCGACATGAGCGACGTCAGGACGACGAAGACGATCGGCGCGAGCGTCAGGACCCCGAGCGCGACGAGCGCGGCGTGTTCGGCGATCCAGAGCAGCAGGCTGCGACGGGGCTTCCCCGTCCGGGGTGCCGCTCCGCGGGGAGCCCGGGCGAGGGGGGACTGGGAGACGGCGGTCATCAGGACTCCTCGGGTCGGAAGACGGAGATCCGGCGCATGGTGAACACGAGCACGATCGCGGTGACCACGAACAGCACGACGGCCATCGCGGACGCGTACCCGAACTGGAAGTTCGCGAACCCGTGCTGGTAGAGCAGCTCGGTGTAGGTGAGGAGCGACGTGCCCGGGTAGCCGAGCTGCGCGGCCGTCCCACCGCCGATGGTCGCCTTGCCCGACGCCACCCCGGACGCGACCGCGGCCTCGGTGAAGTACTGCAGGGCCGCGATCACCCCCGTGACGGCAGCGAACCCGATCACCGGTGCGATCGTCGGCAGGGTGATGTGCCGCACCTGCTGCACGCCGTTCGCCCCGTCGAGCGAGGCGGCCTCGTACAGGTCGCGTGGCACGTCGAGGAGCGACGCCAGGAAGATGATCATGATGTCGCCCATCACCCAGACGCCCATGATCACGAGCGACGGCTTCGACCACGCCGGGTCGTTGAACCACAGCGGCCCGTCGATCCCGAACAGCCTGAGGATCTGGTTCACCGGGCCGGTGCCGGGGTTGAACAGGAACACGAAGGCGACGACACTCGCGACCGGCGGGACCAGGGCGGGCAGGTAGAACAGCGTCCGCCAGAACCCCGTCGCGGTCTTCGCCCGGCTGAGCAGCCCGGCGACGAGGAGCCCGCAGACGATCCGGACGGGCACCAGGATGACGACGAACCACGCGGTGTTGACGACGGCGGGCCAGATCTGCGGGTCCTGCGTGAACAGGAACCGGTAGTTCAGCAGGCCGACGAACTGCGGCTCCTGCAACTGGTTGTACCGCGTGAACGAGTAGAAGATGCTCGCCACCAGTGGGTAGGCGAAGAACACCACCAGACCCAGCAGTGCCGGGGCCAGCATCGTCAACGCGACGAGCCGGCGGCGGGACTCGGCGGAGCGGCGCCGGCGGGGCGGAGCCGTGGCGGCCTCCGGACCCGACCCCGTCGGGCCCGCCGGCCGGGAGGAACGGCCGAGCCGAGCCTCCCGGCCGGAGGCGGTCTTGGTCGGGACGCTCATCACGGACCCGCCAGCTGGTTCGCGTTGTCGATGTCGGAGTCCAGCTTCTTCAGCTTGGCGTCGAGGTCGCCGCCGTTCTCCTGGTACGCCTGCCAGAACTTCGTGAAGGTGCCGATGTAGGCGGCACCGTCCGCCGTGGCGGGCGAGGTCATCGTGTCCTTGTTCCCGGCGACGTCGACGAAGGTCTTGTAGTTCGCGTCGACCTCGAGGTCGGGGGACCGCAGCGCCGACGTGAGCGTCGGGATGTTCTTCAGCCCGTTGCCCATCGTGACCTGCGCGTCGGTGTTCGTCGACAGGTACTTCAGCAGCGCCCACGCGAGCTCCGGGTTCTTCGAGCCCTTCGCGATGCCCGCGACGTTGCCGGCGATGTACGTCGAGCCGTAGTTGCCGAGCCCGTCCATCACCGGGGTCGGCGCGGTGCCGTAGTCGAGGTCCGGCTTCTGGTCCTTGATGAACGCCGTGCGGTACTCACCGTCGATCTGCATCGCGACCTGACCGGTCTGGAACGCGTTGTCCGCGGCGAACTCCTGCCCGAGCCCGGACGTGAACGCCTTGAGCTTGTCGTAACCGATCTCGTCGACGAAGCCCTTCTGCCACTGGATGAGCTTCTTCCAGGCGGCCGAGGTGCCGATCTCGCTGTTGCCCTTGCTGTCCAGCCAGGTGCCGTCGATCATCGGCGCCCAGTGCTCGGGCGAGTTCTCGTAGAAGTCGATGAGCGGGTTGAACCCGAGCTGCTTGATCGAGCCGTCCGCGTTGTACGTCGTCATCTTCAGCGCGTCGGCCTCGAGCTCGTCGAGCGTCTTCGGCGGCGAGGTGATGCCGGCGGCCTGCATGGCCGGCTTGTTGTACATCAGCGCACTGACGTCGGCGAGGGCGGGGAGCGTGCAGCGCGTGCCCTTGTACTCGGTGTAGCCCTGCACGGCCTTGGGGATGTCGGACAGGTCGACCTTGTCGCGCTTGATGTACGGCGACAGGTCGCGGAAGGCACCGGAAGAGCAGAAGCTGCCCACGATGGCGGTGGAGTACGACAGGCCCACGTCGATGTTCTGCCCGGACGAGATCGCCTTCTGGAGCTTCTCGTCGTCCTGTCCGGCGTGGATGTCGACCGTGACGTCGGGGTTGGCCTTCTCGAAGCCGGCGACGGCCTTCTTGACGACGCTCGCCTCGCGGCCGGTGAAGAAGTGCCACAGGGACACCGTGCCCTTGAGGTCCTTCGGGGCGCTCGCGTCGATCGACGAGGCGCTGCTGCCGGAGCTGCAGCCGGCGACGACGAGGGCGCCGGTCGCGGCGACGGCGGTGGCGGCGATGATCCGCCTGAGGTGGGTGCGGGGGAGTGACACGGGATGACTCGCTCTCTGGTCTCGCTCCGGCGCGACCGGTGGACGCCGCACAGCAGTGCGGCGCCGGTTCCGGGCGCGCCGAAGAGCCCTCTGGCAGGGCTGGGTGGTGCCTCGAGTGGTGCGGGAGTGGTGGAGCTGGCGGTTGGTGCTGGCTCAGGCGCGCTGGACCGGATCCGGTTCGGTCGCATCGTCACTGATGCGGTCGAGCCGGTCCGCGAGCGCGGTGCGCACGACGTCGATGAGGACGTGGCGTGCGCCGTGCAGGACGGGTGTGTCGGGGACACCGGGTGCCACCACGGCGGTGGACCAGCGGGAGCGGGTCCGGAGCCAGGCGGTCACGGCGGCGGCCAGGGCGGGACCGCCCGCGATCCCGGTCGGGCCGTGCAGGACGACCGTCTCGGGATCGGCGACGGCGAGGGCGGGGAGCACGTTGTGCCCGACGCGCTCGCCGAGGGCGGTCGTGAAGGGGTGCTGCTCGGGGAGTCCGGGCAGCTGCGGGAGCACCTGGCGCCAGTCGGCAGCGGTGCCGTCCGGTGCGGTGACCCCGTGTTCGGCAGCGAGCGCGGTGATCGCGGTCTCGGAGATGAGGTCCGCGACGATCGTCGCCGTCGGGTCGAGGGGGAGCGCGTCGGCGGGCACGCTCAGGTAGCCGATCTCACCGGCGGCGCCGGAAGCCCCGGCGTGCAGGCGGCCGTCGAGGTCGAGGGCCATGCCGAGGCCCTCCGCCATCCACAGCACGGCGAAGGAGCCGAGCGCGCGTCCGGCGCCCATGTTCCGCTCGGCGATCGCGGCGAGGTTCGCGTCGTTCTCGACGACGACCTGCACGCCGAGTGCCTTCGACAGCGTCGCCGACACCTGGTCGCGCGGCCAGCCGGGGAGCCCGTCGGTGAAGATCAGGGTGTCGGTGGCGTGGTCGACGGACGCCTGCACGCCCACGGCGACGGCGGTGACCAGGTCCGGGTCGACGCCGGCTGCCGCTGCGGCGCGGCCGACCGCGGCGGCGACGATGTCCTCACCGGGGGCGCGGACCTCGGCGTCGCTCATCCGGTGCTCGGCAACGGGGTAGGTGCGGCCGGTGGCGTCCACCACGGTGGAGCGGACGTCGACGAGCTGCACGTCCACCGCGACGGCGAGGTCCCGGTCGGTCGTCGCCTCGTACACGACGGCGCTCGGGCCGCGGCGGCCGGTCTGCGTCTCGGTGCCGGCCTCGTGGATGAGCCCTGCTGCCTCGAGGCGGCGGATGATCTCGGCGGCGGTCGGCTTGCTCAGGCCGGTGCGCTGGGCGATCTCGTTGCGGGTCATCGGGCCGTCGTCGAGGAGCATGCCGAGGGCGGCGCGGTCGTTGAGCACGCGCAGCAGGGCGGGCTGCCCGGGGGTGCGTCCTCGTGTGGTCATGTCGAGGACTGTAACGGACAACCTTCTTTACTGAAAGGTTTGTTCACAGTTCCGAAACACGCGTTCCGCTCCGCGAAACACGGGGGCGTTCCGCGCGTGGGGGGTCGGATCGCGCGTAGGTGGTCGAATCGCGCGTGAGGGGTCGGAAGTTTCGACCCCCCACGCGCGAACCCACTTCCCACAGCGGGCGTGATGGGTCCTTACGGGCGCAGCAGCACCTTGATGGCGCGGCGCTCGTCCATCGCGGCGTAGGCCTCGGCGGCCTCGTCGAGCGGCAGCTCCAGGTCGAACACCTTCCCCGGGTCGATCGCACCCGACAGCACGTCGGGGAGCAGCTCCGGGATGTACGCGCGGGCCGGGGCCATGCCGCCGCCGACCGTGATGTTCGTGTCGAAGAGGTACCGCATCCCGATGGTCGGCACCCCGTGCGGGACCCCGACGAAGCCGAGCGCGCCACCGGGCCGCACAACGTGCAGCGCCTGGTCCATGCTCTGCTCGGTGCCGACGGCCTCGACCGCGCAGTCCGCCAGGTCCCCGTCGAGCAGGTCGCGCACGGCCTGGACGCCCTCGGACCCGCGGGTCTCGACGATGTCGGTCGCACCGAACTCGCGTGCCAGCGCCTGTCGGTCCGCGTGCCGGCTCATGGCGATGATGCGCTCCGCACCGAGGCGCTTCGCGGCGAGCACCGCGCAGAGCCCGACGGCGCCGTCACCGACGACGACCACGGTCTTGCCCGGCCCGACACCCGCCGACACCGCGGCGTGGTGCCCGGTGGAGAACACGTCGGACAGCGTCAGCAGGGACGGCACGAGCGCGGGGTCGACCGGCCCGGGGACGACGACCAGGGTCGCCGAGGCGTCCGGGACGCGGACGTACTCCGCCTGCGCGCCGCCGACCGGGTCCCCGTAGGCGTCCTTCCCGCCGAACCCGGAGAGGTGCTCGCACCCGGAGGTCATGCCGTTGCGGCACGCCTGGCACGTGCCCTCGTTCATCGTGAACGGGGAGATCACGAAGTCGCCGACCGCGATGCCGGTGACCTCGGAGCCGACGGCCGTGACCTCGCCCACCATCTCGTGGCCGATCGGGCGCGCGTGCTTCGTCTCGGTGACGCCGCGGTACGGCCAGAGGTCCGACCCGCACACGCAGGCGGCGGCGACCTTGACGACGGCGTCCCGCTGGCTGATGAGCGACGGCTGGTCGAGGTCCTCGACGCGGATGTCGCGAGGGGCGTGGATGACTGCTGCGCGCACGGGGGTGCCTTCCGATCGGGGTGTTGGGTGTCGGCCCGTCGCCGTCGATCCGGGCCCCGACGACAGTACCCTCGTGCGGGTGGACGACGACCGGTACGGCAGTGACGTGCTCTCGGGTGACTGGCGCTCGAAGGGCGTGAAGAAGGTGCGGCAGGTGCCGCTCGAACGCGACATGGTGCTCGAGGACCCCGCCTCCGGCTGGGCCGGCGCCGTCGTCGGGCTCGAAGCCGGCAACGTCTCCCTGGAGGACTGGAAGGGCCGCACCCGCGCGTTCCCGTTCGACGGGCAGTTCCTGCTCGAGGGCGAGCTGGTCACCCTGGGCCGACCGCAGGCCCCGGTCGGGCGGTCTGCCGCGGCCGGTCGGGCCGGTGCTGCTGCCGTCCACGCGGACTGGAGGCCCGGGTCGGCCCCGGCGGTCCGCCAGGCCTCCGACGGTGGCCGGCTCCGGACCGCCTCGGGTTCCTTCGCCGTCGAGTCGCAGCGCGCGCGGGTCGCTCTGCCCAGCCGGATCATGGTCGAGGGCAAGCACGACGCCGAGCTCGTCGAGAAGGTGTGGGGTGCCGACCTCCGGGTCGAGGGCGTCGTCGTCGAGGAACTCTCCGGCGTGGACAACCTGGCGGACGTGCTCGACGAGTTCCGTCCGTCCCGGGACCGTCGCGTGGGGGTGCTCGTCGACCACCTGGTGCCCGGGTCGAAGGAGTCCCGGTTCGCCGACGCCGTGATGCGCGGGAAGTGGGGCGCCCACGTGCTCGTCGTCGGGCACCCGTTCGTCGACGTGTGGCAGTCGGTGAAGCCCGCGCGGGTGGGACTCGAGCAGTGGCCGACGATCCCGCGGTCGATCGAGTGGAAGAAGGGCATCTGCCAGGCGCTCGGCTGGCCGCACGCCGAGCAGGCCGACATCGCCAGGGCCTGGCAGCGCATCCTCGGGCAGGTCCGGACGTTCGCCGACCTCGAGCCCGCGCTGCTCGGGCGCGTCGAGGAGCTCATCGACTTCGTCACCGAGCCGCCCGCGTAGCGCTGCCGCTGCCGCTGCCGACGCCGCTGGCGCAGCCGACGCCGCTGCCGCAGTGTGCGAGGTTCCGTACACCGTGCGACCCCGGGCGCCTCGCACGCAGTACGGAACCTCGCACGCTGGGACGCGACCTCGCACGGTGCGAGGTGACCCGATCGGGAACTGGCCGGTCGAGGCGGGGGTGATCCGGGCCTCCTGTCCGTATCGTTGGAGCATGGACGGCATCGACGGGCGCGTGCGGAACGCCGTCGACGTGTGGCTGCGCTGGCTGCCGCGCTGGCAGATCGGGACCGCCCGACCGCGCACGCGCATCTGCCGGAAGTGCACCGGGTCGCCGATCGCCAGCGCTGCGGGGTTCGGGCCGGACGTGCCGCACCCCGTCCAGCACGCGCTGATCGGGCGGATCACGACGATCATCGACGACGCCGTGGACGACTACACGGCGAAGAACCTGCCGTTGCTGCACCGTGAGCTCGAGCGCGCCGACGCCCGGAAGCGGCACGCCGGGTACCAGCCTGCCGAGGGGCTGTCGCCCGAGTTCCAGGGGCTCGACGTCGACCCGCAGCCGCAGGACGGGGCGCCGTTCCTCTTCACGCTCGAGGGGCTCGCGGGCACGGGGGCGTCGTCGGACACCGCGCCGCGCGAGCCGCTGTCCGAGCAGGCCAAGGCGGCACTCCGGCACGAGATCGAGCTGTCCGACGAGTGCGCGCGGTCGACGGGCACGGCGGTGTGTCTGGCGCTGATCGACCACCGTGCGCAGATCGCCGAGGCCGTCGAGCGGCTCGTCGAGCCGCAGATCGAGGCACTGGTGTCGGACATGTTCCGCGGGCTCGACGGGGACGGGTCGCGCGGCGGATTGTTCTGACGCGGGACTGCGGGCGCGGAGCCGTGCGGACCGTGCGGACCGTGCGGTCTTGCGGGTCTCGCGGGTCGGACGGCGCTAGCGGGGCTCGCGGCGGAGGAGGGTCCGGCCGGGGACGACGGTTCCCCGGAGGGAGCGGTGCTCCACCGGCCGCGTCGGGTCGTCGATGCGGCCGATGACCAGGTCGATCGCCTCGCGGCCGATGCGGTCGACCGGCTGCTGCAGCGTCGTGAACCCGATCCAGTCGTTCGCGAGCGGGTAGACGCCGTCGAACCCGGTCACCGAGACGTCGCCGGGGACGTCGACGCCGCGCTTCGCGAGGGCGTCACACACGTCGAGCATCATCCGGTCCGTCGGGCACATCACCACGGTCGTGCCGGAGAGCTCCATCGTCTCGATCACGTCCGCCGCGATGTCGTCGGCCAGACGGACGAAGCTCGCGTCGATGTCCACCGTGGCGATGCCGCGTTCGCGCAGCCGGCCCACCATGGCGCGGGACCTGGCGTACTGCGTCAGTGCGTTGTCGACGGGGACGGTGAGCACGACGACGCTCCGGTGGCCGGCGTCGGCGACGGCGTCGGCGATCCGTGCGCCACCGTCGGCTTCGTCGCAGTACACGCTCGACAGTGCCGGGTGGAGTTCCGGTCGACCGGCCACCACCGTCGCGATCCTCGGTGCGAACTCGGCGATCTCGGCCGATGGCAGCAGACCGCTGCACACGACGAGCCCGTCGACCCGCATCGACACCAGTGCTGCGAGCGCCGACTTCTCGTCCTCGACGCGTCCGACCCCGGTGGTGGTGACGACGCGGTAGCCGAGCTCGGAGGCCCGGCGTTCCATGACGGCGTGCAGCGCGGTGTAGAGCATCGACGAGGCATCGCGGACGAGCATGCCGATGGTGTGGGTCCGGCCGCTGACGAGCCCCCGGGCCATAGCGTTCGCGACGTAGCCGAGTTCGACGGCCGCACGTTCGACGCGCTCGCGGGTCTCGTCGGAGAACCGGCCGGTGCCCGACAGCACACGGCTCACCGCCGACTTCGACACCCCGGCTCGTGCTGCGACGTCGAGGATCGTCGGCTGCGCCCCCCGTGTGCCGTTCACGTGCCCGTGGTGACGCCCGCGCTGTTCGACGGATCGGCTGCCGGGTCGTCCTTCGTCGGGTCGTCGAGGGCGGTGGCGGAGGTGCCGCTCCGTGCGGCCACGGCGCGCAGGACACCGCGGGCGATGAGCCGCCAACCGAGCAGGAAGACGCCGAGGACGATCGTGGCGACGATCAAGAACGAGATCGGGAGCGGGTTGCCGTCCACGACGCCCTGTCCCGTCGCGACCCGGATCGCCATGCCGACGAAGACGGTCAGGATCCACGCGACGATGCCGGTCGGCCAGGTCTTCAGCGGTCGAGCCCAAGCGCCGCTCGTGACGTAGGCGATCGCCCAGCCGGCCAGGAACGGGTACGCCGTGGTCCACAGCGCGCCGACGGAGTTCGTCTCGCCGTGCGAGGAACGCCCGATGAGGGCGAACACCACGATGAGCACGACGTCGATGACGGCTGCGAGCCAGCCCCAGGTGCGATCGGTCACGATGTTATTCTCGCAGCCCTGCCCGACGCGGCGCGCACGGGCCCAGGCTGTGGATGGTCGTGCGCTGTCCACAGCCTGCGCGGGGGAGGCCTCGGGGCGGGTGCCCGACGACAGGCTGCTCGCATGTCGTTCCCTCCGGTTCCCCCGTGCCCGTGGTTCGCTGCGCACGACTCCCGCCCCGACGAAGCCGCTGCCCTGCGTCGGCGTGCCCGCGCCGGAGAACTCGTCCGGATCGCGCACGGGCGGTACGCCGACGCCGCGGCGTGGGCGGTCCTCCGCGCCGAGGAGCGGCACCGCCTCCTCGCCAGGGCCGTGATCGATCGCATCCCGACCGGTCACCACGTCTCGCACCTGTCGGCAGCGGCCCTGACGGGTGTGCCGTTCCTGGGGCGGTGGCCGGAGCGCGTCCACCTCACCTCGACCGGGCAGGACCGGCGCACCACCAACGCGACGTTCGTGGTGCACGCGGACTTCGACCCGGTCAGCGACGGGCGGCTCCGGTTCCACGTGGACGGACTCGTGATGACCGATCCCACCCGGACGGCGATCGACCTCGCGATGACGCTGCCGTTCCGGGACGCGGTCGTCGCCCTCGACCACCTGCTCCGGATCGGCGCGGATCGTGACGCGGTGTCCGCGGGACTCGACCGCCGGAGCACGAGGGGTCGGCGTCGAGCCCGCCGGTCGCTCGCGTTCGCCGACCCGATGTCGGACTCCGCCGGGGAGTCGGTCGCGCGGGTCCGGCTGGACGAGTACGGAACACCGACGCCCGTGCTGCAACACCGCTTCACGGAGTCGGGCATGCCGGACATCGTGGTCGACTTCTGGTTCCCGGAGCACGGCGTCGTGATCGAGTTCGACGGCGAGGCGAAGTACCGGGACCCGGCGATGCGCGGCGGCCGGAGCGCCGAGCAGGTCGCGCTCGACGAGAAGTACCGCGAGGACCGCCTCCGAGCGATGCCCGGCGTCCGTACGGTGGTCCGGTTGCGCTGGGCGGACCTGTGGGACGAGCTCGCGTTCCGCGCCAAGCTCCGCCGAGCCGCGCTTCCGATGGCTCGATGACCTCGCACGGTGCGAGGGGGGGGCGTTCGAGCGTGCGAGCTTCCGGACAGTGTGCGAGGGGCGGAGGGTCGCACCGAGTACGGAACCTCGCACACTGCGGAAGCGCGCGCAGCGCGCAGCGCGCAGCGCGCAGCGCAGCGTTCACCGGGGCGGCACGGGCGGGGCACCCGCCGTTCACCGGGCAGCGCCACACTCGACCTCGGTGCGGGAACGTTCCCGCACCGGCCCCCACCGCACCACCCCACCCACGAACCAGGGAGAACATCGACGTGAAGACCCGAGTCCTCGCCGGCCTCGCGATCGCGGCCGCCGCGACCGTCGCGCTGTCGGGCTGCGTGCAGAGCGCGAACGCCTCGAACGCCGCCGACTCCAGCAGCGGCACAGTCAACCTCACCGTCTTCATCAGCGGCGACACGAACGTCCAGGACCTCTGGGAGAAGTCGCTCATCCCCGCCTTCGAGAAGGCGGACCCGAAGATCCATGTCAGCACCAGCATCGACCTGCACGGCGAGCACGACGCCCAGACCCAGGCGAACCTCGCGACCGCGGTCAAGGCCGGCAAGTCCGTCGCGTACGACCTGGTCGACGCCGGCTTCGTGACAACCGCGGGCAAGGCCGGCCTGATGGCGAAGGTCAGCGACAGCAGCATCCCGAACCTCAAGAGCGTCCCCGAGGCGACGAAGCAGCAGGGCGGCAGCAGCGCGATCCCGTACCGGGCGTCGAGCGTGCTGCTGGCCTACGACTCGAAGAAGGTCACGGACGCCCCGGAGACCCTCGACGACCTCCTCGCCTGGATCGCGGCGCACCCGGGCCAGTTCGCGTACAACTCCCCGTCCTCGGGCGGCTCCGGCGGGTCCTTCGTCGCCACGGTCCTGGCGAAGTACCTGTCCGCGTCCGACCAGGCGACGATGCAGACGACCTACGACAAGTCGCTCGAGTCGAAGTGGGACGAGGGGTTCGCGAAGCTCAAGGAGCTCGGCTCGTCGATGTACCAGAAGGGCGTCTACCCGAACGGGAACGACCAGGTCGTGCAGCTCCTCGGCAGCGGTCAGATCTCGATGGCGCCGGTGTGGAGCGACCAGTTCATCACCTCGCAGAAGACCGGGGTGATCCCGAAGACGGTGAAGGCGATCCAGATCGCCGACCCGTCGTTCACCGGCAGCGCGAGCTTCCTCGGCATCCCGAAGACGGAGCCGGCGGCGAAGAAGGCCGCCGCCGAGGAACTCGCCGACTTCGTCCTCAGCGCGAAGGGCCAGCAGCTCGTCGCGAGCGCCGTGTCCGGCTACCCGGTCATCCCGCTCGACGCGTTGCCGAAGTCGGTCGCGGACCAGTTCGCCGACGCGAACCCGTCGAAGCTGCGCCTCGGGTTCCAGAGCGACTTCGCCGCCGACATGAACGCGGCGTGGGACGCGAAGGTCCCGCAGTGACCCAGGTCACCGACCGGGAGGCCCGTGGCGACTCCGCCACGGGCCTCCCGCCCGTCCCCGCTCGCGTCCAGGGCACGCCGACGGAACCGGGTCGGCGCGCACCCCGGGAGCGGACCGGCCGCCGTCGGCGGATCCAGGGCATCGCCCTCGTCGCCGCGCCGGTCCTGGTGGTCGTCCTGTTCGTCGGCGTCCCGGTGGTGAACGCGGCGCTCTTCAGCGTCGGGTTCACCGGCGGGCTGAACCAGGCGCTCGCGGACATCGGCCAGGACACGGTGCACGGCTTCTCGCTCGCGGTCTACGGCACGCTGCTCGGCAACCCCGTGTTCCTCCGCGACCTCGTCGCGACGCTCGGCGTCACCGCGCTGTCCACCGGCCTGACGATCGCGCTGGCGGTCGTCGTCGCGGTGATCCTGCGACTCCGGGGCGGTGTCGTCGGCAAGACGCTCAGCGTCCTGGCCGTCGTGCCGATCTTCGTCCCGGTCGTCATCGCGAGCTGGTCGATCCTGACGTTCACCGACGCGCAGGGCTTCCTGCGGAGCGTCGCAGCGCAGTTCGGGATGGACTTCCCGGTGTGGGGCTACACGCTGGTCGCCGTCGTCTTCGGCAGCGTCTGGACGAGCCTGCCGTTCGCGGTGCTGATGATCGCCGGTGCGCTGCAGGGCACGCCGGACGCCCTCATCGAAGCCGCGAAGGACGCCGGTGCGAGCACGTGGCGGGTGGTCTGGCAGGTGCTCCTGCCGATGGCGACGACGCCGATCGTGATCGCCGTGACGTTCACCGTCATCGGGGTCCTCGGGTCGTTCACGGTGCCGTACTTCACCGGCCCGAACGCCCCGACGATGCTCGGCGTCGACATCTCCAAGTACTTCCAGGCGTACAACCGTCCGCAGCAGTCGACCGCGATGGCGTTCATCGTCTTCGCGTTCGCGGCGGCCGCCAGCGTCTTCTACCTGCGCTCGACGGTCCGGTCGAACGCGGGCGAACTCACGAAGGAGCGTCCGTGATCAAGCGACTCACCGGCACCACCCTGGTCTGGGCGACCGCGGTCGTGCTCGCGGTGTTCATCGCCGGCCCCCTGCTCTGGCTCGCCGCGCGGGCGTTCGCGACGTCGTGGACGTACCCGAACCTGCTGCCGGACGGCTGGACCATGCAGTGGTGGGGGACCGTCTTCGAGGACCCGTCCCTCGGCGTCGCGGTGCAGAACTCGCTCGTGCTGGCACCGCTGACGGTCCTCATCGCCGCGGTGATCTGCCTGCCGGCGGCCTGGGCGATCAGCCGCATCGAGTTCCCGGGCCGGCGGATCGTGCTCGTCGGCTTGTTCGCGACGAACGCGTTCCCGAAGATGGGGCTCTTCGTGACGATGTCCGCGATGTTCACCGCCCTCGGCCTGATGAACACCGTGACGGGCATCCTGGTCGTGCACGTCCTCGGGTGCGTCGTCTTCATGACGTGGCTGCCCGCCGCGGCGTTCTCCGCCGTGCCGCGGTCGCTGGAGGAAGCGGCGCGCGATGCCGGGGCCTCCCGCTGGCGCACCTTCTGGAGCGTCACGTTCCCGATCGCGTGGCCGGGGATCCTCGTCGCCGCGGTGATGTCCTTCCTGGCGTCCTTCGACGAGGCCCAGGGCACGTACCTCGTCGGCGCCCCGACCTACATGACGATGCCGACGGCGATGTACTCCCTCGTGCTCAACTCGCCACGGCAGGTCTCCGCGGTCTTCGCGATCGCGCTGAGCATCCCGTCGGTGGTGCTGATGACGCTCGCCCGGAAGCACATCATGGGCGGCCGCCTCGCGGACGGCTTCCAGCTCCGATGACACGACAGCTCCGATGGCCCGACAGCTCCGATGACACGACAGCTCCGATGACCCTCACCAGCACGAAAGGCGACCCCATGACGGACGCAACGCTCGTCGCGGAACCCGCACCGGGCCTCCAGGCCGACATCCCGACCACCGACGGACTGGCCCTGCGCGGCCTGCGGAAGACACTCGGCGGCCGCGACGTGGTCGCGGGCATCGACCTCGACGTGGCGAAGGGCGAGCTGGTCTCGCTCCTCGGCCCGTCCGGGTGCGGCAAGACGACCACCCTGCGCATGGTGGCCGGCTTCCTCGCGGTCGACGGCGGCACGGTCGCCATGGGCGGCCGCGACGTCACCCCGCTCGGGCCGGAGCGCCGTCCGAGCGCGATGGTGTTCCAGAACTACGCGCTGTGGCCGCACATGACGGTGACGCAGAACGTGGCCTTCCCGCTCCGCACCCGGCGCCTGCCGAAGCCGCAGATCGCCGACCGGGTGCGAGCGGCGCTCGACCTCGTCGGGCTGACGCACCACGCGACCTCGAAGCCGACGGCGATCTCCGGCGGCGAGCAGCAGCGCGTCGCGCTCGCCCGGGCGATCGTCCAGGAGCCCGACGTGCTGCTCCTCGACGAGCCGCTGTCGAACCTCGACGCGAAGCTCCGCGTGAGCGTGCGCGACGAGATCCGACGCATCCAGCAGCGCCTCGGCATCACGACCGTGATCGTCACGCACGACCAGGACGAGGCGCTCAGCGTCTCGGACCGGATCGCGGTGATGCACGACGGCCGGATCGAGCAGGTCGCGGCACCCGCCGACCTCTACGCGGCTCCGGCGACACGCTTCGTCGCGTCGTTCATCGGGTCGACGAGCACCGTGTCCGGCCCGTTCCTCGCCGCCGTCACCGCGTCGTCCGCGGCGGGCGACGAGGTCCTGGTCCGCCCCGAGGAGGTGACGCTGGTCCCCGACGGCCCGGTCACCGCGACGGTGTCGCGGGTGCTCATGCGCGGCCACTTCGCAGAGGTCGTCCTCACCGCCGGCACGGCGGAGCTCCGCTCCTTCGTGACCGGGCCGCCGCCGGTGGTCGGCAGCACCACCGGCGTCCGGCTCGGTGCCGTGCTCGTCTACCGCTCCGGCGTCCTGGTCGGCGGCACCCGATGAGCGCGGAGGTCGCGCAGGCGGTCACCGTCGCACCGGACGGGAGGCCCGGCGTGCGCCCGCCTCGCCTGGTCGCCCACCGCGGTGCGCCGCGGGTCCGCCGGGAGAACACGCTGCCCGCCGTCGCGGTCGCCGAGGCGCTCGGCGCCGACGTGGTCGAGGTCGACGTCCGGCGCACCGCGGACGGGGTCGCGGTGCTCCTGCACGACGAGACCCTCGGGCGGATGTGGGGCGACGCACGGCGCATCGCGGACGTGTCCTGGTGCGACGTGGCGCGGCTCGGCAACGGCCTCGACCGGATCCCGCGGCTCGACGCCGTGCTGGAGCGCCTGGACGGGTGCCGGTCGACGCTGCTCGTCGACCTGACCTCGGCGGCGGACGCGCTCGTGGCGGCGGAGACCGTCGCCGCGTTCCCCGGCGCGGTGTCCGTGGCCTGGTGCGGCGCTCCCGAGGCGATGGTCGCGGTCCGTTCGGTCCTGCCGGACGCCGACGTGTGGCTGGCGTGGGAGTCGCTCGAGCCGCCGACGCCGGCGGACCTGGTCGAACTCACGCCCGCGACCCTCAACCTCGACGTGGCGTTCCTCACCCCGGCCACCGTGCGGGCGGCGCACGACCTGGGCCTGCAGGTGTCCGTGTGGACGGTCGACGACGTCGAGCCCGCGGTCTGGGCCGCGCGCCTCGGGGTGGACTCGATCACGACGAACGACCTCGCCGCGGTGCGTGCCGGGCTCGCAGCCGCCGAGCGTGACGGCTGGCCGGACGCGCGCCGGGAGCCCACCGAGGCCGAGGTGGCCTCGCGCGCACAGGCCCTGGCACACCGGATCGCGCACGAGGTGATCGCGTTCACGCGGGAGCACCCCGTCGGCTCCGTGACGACGAAGGCGCACGCAGCGGACCTCGTCACCGACGTCGACCGGCTCGTCGAGCAGCACGTCCGCGGTCGGGTGCGCGCGGTGTTCCCGACGCACGGCTTCACCGGAGAGGAGTACGGCGAGGCGCCGGGCGACCGGCACCGGTGGTACCTCGACCCCGTCGACGGCACGACGAACCTGGCGAACGGGATCCCGTGGACGAGCATGTCGCTGTGCCTCACCCGTGGCGGGCAGCCCGTCGTCGGTGTCGTCGCGGACCCGTGGCGCGGCGAGGTGCTGGAAGCGCGGCGCGGACGCGGTGCGACCGTCCGGGACCGGCAGCTCCGGCTCGACGACACCCCGAGGCCGCTCGCCGGCGCGGTCGTCGGCACCGAGCTGGACGGACACCTGCCGTGGCCGGGCTTCGGGACGTTCCTGGACGCGCTCGCGGCGCGCTCCTGCACGCTCCGGGTGCTCGGCTCCGGCACGCTCACGATCGCGCAGGTCGCCGCCGGCCGGGGGATCGGCGGCTGCGTGTCCGCGTTCAACCCGGTCGACCACGGTGCCGCGGTGTTGCTCGTGCACGAGGCGGGCGGTGTCGTGATGACCGCCGACGGACCGGTCGACGGGTTCCCGCCGGTCGGGGCACCGTTCCTCGTCGCGCACCCCGGTGCCGCCGATGATCTGCACGCCGTGTGGGTGGCGGCGCTCGGCGCGTGACGGGGCCGAGCGGCCGCGTCAGGCCTGGGCGATCCGGACCATGTTGCCGGCCGGGTCGCGCACGGCGGCGTCGCGGACGCCCCAGAACTGGTCGGTGGGCTCCTGCATCACCTCGGCGTCGGCGCTCGCCGTGATCCGGTCGAAGACCGCGTCGAGGTCGGTGACCCGGAGCTGCAGCATCGACAGCGCCCCCTTCGCCAGGAGCGCCGCGATCGCGTCGCCGTCCGCCTGGGACCGGCCGGCGTGCGGTTCGGAGAGCACCAGCTCGAGGTCCGGGTGGGTCTCGCTCACGAGGGTCACCCAGCGGAACCCGCCGTTCTCGACCTCGTTGCGGACGGAGAAGCCGATCGCGTCGCGGTAGAACGCGACGGCGGTGTCGATGTCGTCGGCGAGCACGTGCACGCCACTGATCTGGATCGTCATGGGGGCGACACTAGGTCCGCACCGGGGCGGTGCGCTTCTCCAGAACTGCTCTGATCGGCCTGGTGACGACCATCGTGTGGCAGCTCCACACCCCGGCGAGCTCCGAGTGGTCGGCGGCGCGGTACTCCGTCGGGGTCATCCCGACGAGCTCGGTGAACCGGGACGAGAACGATCCGAGACTCGTACAGCCGACGGCCACGCAGACGTCCGTCACGCTGAGCCCACCGGCGCGCAGGAGCGCCTGCGCGCGTTCGATCCGCCGCGTCATCAGGTACGCGTACGGGGTCTCGCCGTAGGCCTCGCGGAAGCGGCGGCTGAAGTGGGCGGTCGACATGAACGCGCCGGCGGCGAGCGCGGGGACGTCGAGGGGCTCGGCGTACTCGCGGTCCATCCGGCTGCGGGCGCGGCGCAGTCGTCGGAGCTCCTCGAGGTCGGCGGTCATGGTGGCATTCTGCCCCTCGTGGCGTGCGGGGAACTCTGTGCGGGCACTCAGTCACCGGTCGATCGGCGACCCTACTGTGGCAGCCACGGGCACCGTGCCCGCACCCGAAGGAGCATCACCATGGGATTCCTCGACCGCCTGCTCGGCCGTGAAGACCGATCGCAGCAGCCGCAGCAGAACTGGAACACGCAGCAGCCGCAGGGCTACCGGTACGGGCAGCAGTCGTACGACGCCGCTACCGCCGCCGGCGGTGCCGGGTGGGGTGCCGCACCGGGGGCAGGCGCCGGTGCCCGGCCGGAGGACCAGCAGGCCGTCGACCGGTACCGCTACCTGCTCCGGACCGCGCCGCCCGAGCGCATCGAGGAAGTGCACGCCGAGGCGTTCGAACGACTCACGCCCGAGCAGCGCCGGATGGTCTACGACGAGTTCACCCGCACGGCTCCGGCCGGCGACGCGCCCCGCGGGGACGACGCACGGTCGCTCGCCCAGTCGGCGACCCGCTCGGAGATCCGGCAGCCCGGGTTCATGGAGCGCTCGCTCGGCGGCATGAACGGCGGCATGGGAGGTGGCTTCGGTCAGCGGCAGGGGCCGTCGTTCGGCAGCATGATCGGCGCCTCGATCCTCGGCACGGTCGCCGGGTACGTCATCGGGTCGACCCTGATGAGCGCGTTCCTGCCCGATCCCTCGTCCTTCGACGGCGGCACGGACGCATCGGGGGATGCGGGTGACGGTGGTTCGGGGGACACTGGTGCCGAGAACGCGTCGTGGGACGACAGCGGCTCCGACTTCGGTGGCGGTGGCGGTTTCGACGACTTCGGTGGGGACTTCGGCGGCGGATTCGACGTCTAGGCCCGGCGACCAACTCCCCATCGGACCCCTGACACATCCCGTGTTCGACGAGGGAGCGGCATGGCCATCATCGAAGCCTCCGGGCTGACCAAGACGTACCGATCGAAGTCGGGTCCCGTCCACGCGCTCGCGGGGCTCGACCTCTCGGTGCCGCAGGGCACCGTGAAGGCGCTGCTCGGACCGAACGGCGCCGGCAAGACCACCACCGTCAAGGTGCTCACGACGCTCATCAAGCCGGACAGCGGTTCGGCGACCATCGCGGGGATCGACGTCGTCGCCGACCCGCAGGCCACCCGACGCTCGATCGGGGTGTCCGGGCAGTACGCCGCCGTCGACGAGAACCTCACCGGGTTCGAGAACCTCGAGATGATCGGGCGGCTCTACCACCTCGGTGGCAAGGCGTCCCGGCAGCGGGCCCGCGAGCTCATCGACGTGTTCGACCTGTCCGAGGCAGGGGACCGCCCCGTGAAGGGGTTCTCCGGCGGCATGCGGCGCCGGATCGACCTCGCCGGCGCCCTCGTCATGAACCCGAGCGTGCTGTTCCTGGACGAACCGACGACCGGGCTCGACCCACGCAGCCGACTGGCGCTCTGGGGCATCATCGAGGACCTCGTGGCCGACGGTGCGACGGTGCTGCTGACCACGCAGTACCTCGAGGAAGCCGACCGGCTGGCGGACGACATCGCGGTGATCGACGGCGGGACCGTCATCGCCGAGGGCACCTCCGACCACCTCAAGGCGCAGGTGGGCGGGCACCGGGTCGTCGTGACGCTCGTCGACGACGCCGACGGGGACGCCACCACGACGGTCCTCCGCCGCTACGGCGTCGGGGACGTCGAGGTCTCGGGCGACGGCCGCACCCGGGCGATCGCCGTCGACGCCGGTCCGTCGGCGCTGCAGCGCGTGCTCGCCGACCTGGGCGAGGCCGGCATCGACCTCCACGACGCCGGGATGCGCCGGCCCACCCTCGACGACGTGTTCCTCCGGCTCACCGGGCACGCCGCGACCGAGGACGACGCCGACGACGCCGCCCCCGCGAAGCAGAAGGAGGCGGCACGATGACCGCCACGATCACCGCACCGGGCCGACAGCTGCCCGTCGTCGTCACGTCACCGGTCGCCGTCTGGTTCGAGGACGGGTGGACCGTCACCAAGCGGAACCTCATCAAGCTCAAACGGTCGCCGGACATGCTCGTCTTCGCCGTCCTGCAGCCGATCATGTTCGTGCTGCTCTTCAGCCAGGTCTACGGCGGCGCGATCGCGGTCGAGGGCACCGACTACACGCAGTTCCTGATGGCGGGGATCTTCGCGCAGACGGTCGTGTTCGGCGCGACGTTCTCCGGCTCCGCGATGGCGCAAGACCTCAAGGAAGGGCTCATCGACCGGTTCCGCACGCTGCCGATGTCGTCGTCGGCGGTGCTCGTCGGCCGGACGAACAGCGACCTCGTGCTCAACACGATCTCGATGGTGATCATGATGCTCACCGGGGTGGCGGTCGGCTGGCGCGTGAACTCGTCGCCGCTCGAGTTCCTGGCCGGCGTCGCCCTGCTGCTGCTCTTCAGCTACGCGTTCAGCTGGGTGATGGCCCTGCTCGGCATGAGCGTGAAGACCCCGGAGGTGATCAACAACGCCTCGTTCATGATCCTGTTCCCGCTGACGTTCATCTCGAACGCCTTCGTGCCGAGCGACACCCTGCCGCTCGTGCTCCGGGTGTTCGCCGAGTGGAACCCGGTGTCGTCCCTGGTGCAGGCCGCACGCGAGCTGTTCGGGAACGTCGGGTCCGCTCCGGTCCCGGACATCTGGACGATGCAGCACCCGATCACCACGGTGCTCATCGGCATCGCGGTGATGCTCGTCGTCTTCGTGCCGTGGTCGGTGAACAAGTACACGCGGATCAGTTCGAAGTAGCATCGGGTCCACGGCGTCGGGTGTCCCTGGCGGCGTGGACGCGAGAGGGCCCATGACCGCGACAGACGACCGCCGCACCCGGGTCGGGCGCTGGATGCTGCACGGCTCCGACCAGGGCGCCTCCCACCAGGGGCCGCACCAGGTCGAGGTCGAGAAGACCCACTCGTGGTGGCGGGTCATGTGCCTCACCGGCGTCGACTACTTCTCGACGCTCGGGTACCAGCCCGCGATCGCAGCGCTCGCCGCGGGACTCCTGTCGCCGATCGCCACCATCGTCCTCGTGCTCGTCACGCTGCTCGGTGCGCTGCCGGTCTACCGTCGCGTCGCCCAGGACAGCTTCCGTGGCGCCGGGTCGATCATGATGCTCGAGAAGCTGCTGCCCTGGTGGGCCGGCAAGCTGTTCGTGCTGGTCCTGCTCGGGTTCGCCGTGACGGACTTCATGATCACGATGACGCTGTCCGCCGCGGACGCCACCGCGCACATCGCCGAGAACCCGTTCACGCCGCACTGGTTCACCGAGATCCCGGTACCGCTGACCCTGGCGCTGCTGCTCCTGCTCGGCGTCGTGTTCCTGCGCGGCTTCAAGGAGGCGATCGGCATCGCCGTCGGCCTGGTCGCCGTCTACCTGGTGCTCAACGCGGTCGTCGTGGTCGTCGCGCTCTGGCACGTGTTCGAGCGACCGACCGTGGCGAGCGACTGGTGGAGCGGCCTCACCGCACAGCACAGCAACCCCCTGGTGATGATCGGGATCGCCCTCATCGTGTTCCCGAAGCTCGCGCTCGGCCTGTCCGGGTTCGAGACCGGAGTCGCGGTGATGCCGCAGGTCCGCGGCGACGCGGGCGACGCCTCGAGCGCCCGGCCGGAGGGGCGCATCCGTGGGACGAAGCGGCTGCTCACCGTCGCGGCCGTGATCATGAGCACCTTCCTCATCACCTCGTCGATCGTCACGACGTTCCTCATCCCGCAGCACGAGTTCCAGCCGGGCGGCGGTGCGAACGGTCGCGCGCTCGCGTACCTGGCGCACGAGTACCTCGGGGGCGTGTTCGGGTCGGTGTACGACTTCTCGACGGTCGCGATCCTGTGGTTCGCCGGTGCGAGCGCGATGGCCGGACTGCTGAATCTGGTGCCCCGGTTCCTGCCCCGCTACGGGATGGCGCCGCAGTGGGCCAGGGCGACCCGGCCCCTGGTCATCATCTTCACGCTCATCGCCTTCGTGATCACGATCATCTTCCAGGCGAACGTCGACGCCCAGGGCGGTGCGTACGCCACGGGAGTGCTCGTCCTGATCACGAGTGCCGCCGTCGCGGTGACCCTGTCGGCGCGACGCAAGCAGCAGAAGAAGCGCACCATCGGCTTCGGCATCATCGCCGTGGTGTTCGTCTACACGACGATCGCGAACGTCTTCGAGCGGCCGGACGGCGTCCGGATCGCCGCGGTCTTCATCATCGCGATCGTCGTCGTGTCGCTGATCTCCCGGGTCCGGCGGTCGTTCGAGCTCCGCGCGTCCTCGATCGAGCTGGACGCCACCGCACGGCAGTTCGTCGAGGCGGACGCTGACCAGTTCAGCGCCGTGTGCATCATCGCGAACGAGCCGGGTGCCGGCACCGCCGAGGCGTACCGCTCGAAGGGGCGCGAGGAACGCCGGGACTCCGGCATCCCCGCGCGCGTCCCGACGATGTTCCTCGAGGTGCTGCCCGCCGACTCGTCGGACTTCGAGGAGGACCTCGTCGTCGAGGGGCACGTCATCCACGGCTTCCGGGTGCTCAAGGTCCGCTCCGGCAACGTCCCGAACACGATCGCCTCGACGCTCCTGGCCATCCGCGACATCGCCGGGGTCGTCCCGAGCATCTACTTCGAGTGGAACGAGGGCTCGCCGATCCGGAACGCGATCCGCTTCGTCTTCACGGGCGTCGGGGACGTCGCGCCGGTGACCCGCGAGGTCCTGCGCGAAGCGGAGCCCGAGGTGACGCGCCGGCCGAGCGTCCACGTGTCGTGACCCGCGCGGTCGACGCGACCCGGGCCTCCCGTCCGGTGCCCGGTCTCACCGCGATCGCACTCGCCGCTGCCGTCTGGGGGACCACCGGGACCGCGACGCACTTCGCGCCGGGCGTGCCGGCGTCCGTCTTCGGTGCCGTGACGTTCGGACTCGGCGGGCTCGTGCTCGCCGCCGCTGCCGGGCGTGGGTCCGTCCGTGCCGTCACGGCGCAGGGGACGCGCCGGTGGGCGTGGCTCGGGGCGGTCTCGCTCGCGGTGTACGCGGTGGCGTTCTACGCGGCGCTCGCCGATGCCGGGGTGGCGCTCGGCACGACCGTCGCGATCGGGACGTCGCCCGTGTTCGCCGGGCTGGTCGAGTGGGCCGCGGAGCGCCGGCGGCCGACGCTGCGCTGGGGCCTGGCGACGCTCGTGAGCGTGGTCGGCATGGTCGTCGTGACGCTCGCGCGGTCCGAAGGGGGCGTTGGGTCGGGATCGCTGCCGGTCGGGCTGGCGTGCGCGCTGCTCGCCGGGCTGACGTACGCGCTGTACTCGTGGGCGATCGCGCGCGGGATGGGCGCGCCGGCGCGCGCGCTCCCGGGCGGGCCCGGGGCGGAGATCGTCGAACGGGCGGGGCCTGGGAAGCGTGGGCTCGTCGGCGCGGTGTTCGGGCTCGCCGCGGTCCCGCTCGTGGTGCTCGCGGCCGTGGTCGGGCACGACGCGCTCGGCGTGCCGGGGAACTGGCCGGTGTTCCTGTACCTCGCGCTCGTGCCGACCGTCCTCGGCCACTCGCTGTACGCGCTGGGGCTCCGGACCGTCAGTGCGTCGGGCGCGACGCTGCTGTCGTTGCTCGAGCCCGTCGTGGCCGCGGTGCTCGCCGTCCTGGTGGTCGGGGAGCACCTCGGCGCCGCGGGGTGGGCCGGGATCGTGCTCGTGGTGCTCGGCCTCGCGCTGCTGGCGCTGCCCGCGCGGCGCTGACGCTGCCCGCGCGGCGCTGACGCGCGCTGACGCTGCCCGCAGTGTGCGAGGCTCCGTACACGGTGGCAGCACGGGCGCCCCGCACACTGGCCGGAACCTCGCACACTGCGGACGCCCGCGTGCCCGCGCTACCCCTCGAGGATCGCGTCGCGCACCTTGCGGCGCAGCACCTTGCCGATCATCGAGCGGGGGAGGTCCTCCACGACCACGATCCGGCGCGGCACCTTGTACGCCGCCAGGTGCTCCCGGGCGTAGGCCCGCAGCGCGTCCGCGTCGAACGAGGCCGGGTCCCGCGGCACGACGGCGGCGACGACCTGCTCGTTGCCGGCCTGGGTGATGCCGACGACCGCGACCTCACGCACGCTCGGGTGCTTGACCAGGGCGTCCTCGACCTCGGACGGCGAGACGTTGAAGCCGCCCGTGATGATGAGCTCTTTGAGCCGGTCGACGATCCGCACGTACCCGTCGGCGTCGATCGCGACGATGTCACCGGTGCGGAACCAGCCGTCGGCGGTGACGACCTCGTCGGTGGCCTCGGCCTTGCCCCAGTAGCCGCTGAACACCTGCGGCCCGCGGACCTGCAGCTCGCCGGGCTCGTCGACGCCGAGGATCCGCGACCCGTCGTCCGGGTCGGCGACGCGGGCCTCCGTCGAGGGGAACGGCAGCCCGATGGTCCCGAGCCGTCGGGCGTCGGACACCGGGTTCGCCATGATGACCGGGGAGCACTCGGACAGGCCGTAGCCCTCGACGAGGTACCCGCCGGTGCGCTCCTCCCACGGCTCGACGATCTCCTGCGACAGGGGCATCGCGCCGGAGATCCCGATCTCGATCCCCTCGAGGGAGACCTTCTTCGAGTCCGCGGCGTGCTGCAGCCGGGCGTAGATCGGCGGCACGGCGGGCAGGAACGTCGGCGGGTGCCGCTTGAGCGCGGTGAGGACGAGTTCGGGGTCGAACGCCGGGAACAGCACCAACCGCGAGGCCATGCTCATCGCGAACGTCAGGCAGAGCGTCAGCCCGTACGCGTGGAACATCGGCAGGATCGCGTAGACGACGCTGCCGTCGCCCGGCTGGATCTGCGGCACCCACGCTCGGGACTGCGCGGCGTTGGCGATGAGGTTCCGGTGCGTGAGCACGGCGCCCTTCGGCGTGCCCGTCGTGCCGGAGGTGTACTGGATGAGCGCCGTGTCGGTCGTCGCCGGCCGGGGGTGCTTCCGGGGGAGTCGCCGCGACGCGACGAGGTCGTCCCACGTCGTCGTGCCGCGCACCTTCGTGGTGAGCTTCGCGCGGGACTCCCGGGCCTTCGCCACGGGCAGGGTCAGGGCGAGCCGGGTGCTCCGCGGCATCGCCTTCGTCAGGTCGACCGACACGATGGCGTCGAGCCGGACGTCCGAGGGGAAGTCCTGCAGTGTCGCGACCGACTTGTCCCACGCGATGACGACCCGGGCGCCGTGGTCCTCGAACTGGTGCCGGAGTTCCCGCGGCGTGTACAGCGGGTTGTGCTCGACGACGATCGCGCCGAGCCGCAGGACCGCGTAGAACGCCACGACGTGCTGCGGGCAGTTCGGCAGCACCAGGGCCACGCGGTCACCGGCCGTGACGCCGAGCTTCCGGAGCCCGTTCGCCGCGCGGACGATCTCGTCCTGGAGCTCGGCGTACGTCGTGGTGCGCTTGAAGAACTCGAGGGCGACCTTCTTCGGGAACCGCTTCGCCGACTGCTCCACCAGGTCGACGAGCGAACCGGTCGGCTCCTCGATGTCGTGGGGGACGCCGGGGGCGTAGGCGGCAAGCCAGGGACGGGGCGTGTCGATGCTCACCCGACCAACCTAGCTGGCGCGCCCGGGGCAATGTCAGGAGCACGGCGGACGATGGGCGCATGTCCTTCGTCACCGGAGCCTTCCGCTCCCGGCTCAACGCCACGTTCACCGGCAGCGCGACCGAGCGTCCGGCCTGGGTGGACGACCTCGAGCAGGGCACCGACGCCGGCTTCTTCGGCCCGGGGTCCGCGACCTGGGCGGTGCACGGCGGCAAGCAGACGATCGTGGCGGGCGTCCGCGCGCTGCTCGTCCAGGCCCTGCACCCGGGGGCGCTCGCCGGCGTTGCCGACCACTCCCGCTACCGCGAGGACCCCTTCGGACGCCTCGCCGGCACGATCCGGTGGATCTACACGGTCTCGCACGGCGACACCGCCACCGCCAGGGGCGCGAGCGAGTGGGTGCTGCGCCTGCACGAGAAGGTCCGCGGGCAGTACGTCGACGGCCACGGCGTGACCCGGGACTACGCCGCGAACGACCCCGACCTGGCCCGATGGGTGCACCTGGCGTTCACCGACGCGTTCCTCCGTGCGGCCCAGCAGTGGGGCGACCCGATCCCCGGCGGGGCTGACGCGTACGTCCGCGAGTGGGCGATCGCCGGACGACTCATGCGCGTCGAGGACGCCCCCGAGTCCGAGGCAGAACTGCGCGCGCAGATGGACGGCTACTTCGACCGTGGCGAGCTCGTCGTCACGCCGCGCACCCGCGACGTCGTCCGCTTCATCCGCAACCCGCCGCTGGCGCGCATGCTCCGGCCCGGCTACCAGGCGCTGTTCCAGGGCGCCGCGTCGACCCTCGACCCGCGGCACCGGTCGATGCTCGGGTTGCGTGCGCCCGCCCTCGGTCCGGTCGAACTGCCCGTCGGACGTGCGACGGGCCTGGTGCTCGACGGCATCGGCGCGGTCCTCGGCAACCAGACGGGGACGGAGCGCGCAGCGCTCGCGCGCATCGCGCGGCTGCAGCGTGAGTCGGCCGCCTGAGACCGACACCGAGACGGACAGGAGGCCCGGCGCAGTCCCGCACCGGGCCTCCTGTCCGTCTGCTGGTGGCGTCAGAAACCGGACGGCACCCTGGGCGTGTACGCGGACTCGAGTCGCGTCACCTCGTCCTCGGTGAGCTCGATCGACGCGGCTGCGACGGCGTCGTCTATGTGGTGCTCCTTCGTCGCGCCGACGATCGGTGCGGACACGGCGCTCTTGCCGGCCACCCACGCGAGCGCGATCTGCGCCATGCTCACGCCGCGGTCGGCCGCGATCTGCTCCACCGTGCCGACGATCGCGCGGTTGGCGTCCTCGTCCTGGCGGTACAGGGTCTTGCCGAACTCGTCGGTGTCGGCGCGGGTGCCGGAGCCCTGCGCGTCCCACGGGCGCGTGACCTTGCCGCGGGCGAGGGGGCTCCACGGGATCACGCCGACGCCGGTCTGCTCGCAGAAGGGGTGCATCTCGCGCTCCTCCTCGCGTTCGAGCAGGTTGTACTGGTCCTGCATGGACACGAACGTCGTCCACCCGTGCAGTTCGGCGGTGTGCTGCATCTGGGCGAACTGCCACGCCCACATGCTGCTGGCGCCGATGTAGCGCGCCTTGCCGGACTTGACGACGTCGTGGAGGGCTTCCATCGTCTCCTCGATCGGCGTGTGCGGGTCGAAGCGGTGGATCTGGTAGACGTCGACGTAGTCCGTGCCGAGGCGGGTCAGGGACGCGTCGATCTCGTGCATGATCGCGACGCGGGAGAGCCCGGCACCGTTCCGGCCGGGGCGCATCCGGTTGAAGACCTTCGTGAGGACCTGGACGTCCTCGCGCGGGCCGAGCTCGCGGAGGAGCGTGCCGGTGATCTCCTCGCTGGAGCCGGCGGAGTACACGTTCGCGGTGTCGAAGGTCGTGATGCCGGCGTCGAAGGCACGACGGACGAAGGGGCGGGCCTCGTCGATGCCGACGCTCCACTCGTGCGAGCCCTTGGCCGGGTCGCCGTAGGACATCATCCCGAGGACGACGTTGCTGATCTCGAGGCCGGTGTTCCCCAGCCGGGTGGTGCTGATGCTCATGCCTTCACCCTGGCATCGCGGCCTGTGACGGCGAGCAGGCGGACCTGCAGCGGGGCGTCGTCGCCGACCTCGACCGGGGCGGCGTAGAGGCCGGTCGCGGCGAGGGACTCGATCTGTGGTTCGAAGTGCTTCCAGACGGCCTCGACCAGGACATCGGGCAGCTGGTCGTCGCTGCCGGTGGCGCGGGCGAGGTCCCACGTGTGGATCGTGATGTCGCTGGTCTGCTCCGCGACGTACTCGCCCGCGGTGACCACGTCGGTGGCGAGGTGCACGGGGGTGTCCTGCGGGGCGCGGTGCCATGCTTCGGTGGCGGCGCCGGCGAAGCGCTGCCACTCCGCCACCAGGTCGTCGCCGATCGGTTCGAGGTCCGCCTCGGCCTGGGCGTAGTCGCACCCGGTGAGGAGGAGCGGGATCCAGCGCTGCTCGTCGACCACGTGGGCGACGAGGTCCCTGGTGGTCCACTCGGAGTCGGGCGTCGGGGCGTCCCATTCGGTGACGGCGGCGACGCGGCGGCCGAACTCGGCTGCGGCGAGGGCCTGCAACGCGATCCAGTCGGTGGCCATGGTGGTGCTCCTTGTTCGTGGGGCGTGCGTGTGCGTGCTGGTGCTGGTGCTTGTTGCTTGGTCGCTTGTGCTCGCGTGCGTGGGTGGTGCGCTTGCTGCTCACGTGGCGTGTGCGTGTTGTGGGTGAACCGACACCCGCGACCCGGGATTCCCGGCGCGCGGCCACGCCGCCCACGGTACGCGCTGCGCGCGCCCGTCGGGGCGCGGCCGCGCGCCGCGCTTGCGCGCCGCGCTCGCGGGAGACTCCGAGGTCGACGGGCCGCGAGAGGGTCGAGCGGGCGAAATCCCGTGGTGTGACGGCCGGGGACCCGGGTGTTTCGCCCGCTCGACCGCGCGCGGAAACCAGGCGCCGCACCGTCTGCGCCGCTCCGGCACGATCCACCGTGCTCCGAGGACGCGGCGCGCGAGGTGGTCGAGCGGGCGAAATGCCTTGGTGCGGCGGACGGGGGACCCGGGTGTTTCGCCCGCTCGACCGGGCGCGGAAGTGGGCGCGAGAGGGGAGGCGGGTCCGGGTCGGACTGCGGGTACGACGAAGCCCCGGCGCCGTGGTGGCGTCGGGGCTTCGACTCGGGTGCTGCGGTTGCTCAGTCAGACAGCGAGTCCGTGCTGGACTCAGGCCGCCTGGAGGACGAACTGGACGTCGAGGTTGATGGTGACCTCGTTGCCCAGGGTGAAGCCGCCGGCCTCGAGCGCAGCGTTCCAGTTCACGCCGAACTCGGTGCGGTCGATCTTGGTCGTCGCCTCGGCGCCGAACTTGACCTGGCCGTAGCCGTCGGTCGTGAAGCCACCGAGCTCGGCCTTCAGGACGACAGCCTTCGTGACGCCACGCAGGGTCAGGTCGCCGGCGATGTGCAGGTCGTCGCCCTTGGCCTCGATGCCGGTGGAACGGAAGGTGAGCTGCGGGTGCTCCTCGGTGAGGAAGAAGTCGCTCGTCTTGAGGTGCTGGTCGCGCTGCTCCTGGCCGGTGTTGATCGACGCGACGTCGATGTTCGCCTCGACGGTCGACTCGAGGGGGTTCTCAGCGGTGACCACGGTCGCGTCGAAGTTCTCGAACTTGCCCTTGACCTTGCTGATCGCCAGGTGACGAACGGAGAAGGTGACCTCGGAGTGCGTCGGGTCGATCTTCCAGGTGCCGGTCTGGTAGCCGGGAACGGTGTCAGCGGTGAGCGTCATGGTGGTGTCCTTCCGGGACGACGGAGTTCGTGGTGCGACGCGAGCGAACCGGGGCCCCGATCCATGCGCCCGCATCGAAGTTGATGCTACGCCATTGTGCACCCATTTGGTTGAAGCGTCAACCAATGTTCACCGAAGCGTCGAAACCCGCGTGTCGTGTCGCCCGGTGGACCCGACGTCGAGGAGTTTTCGGATCCGCGATGCGAAGCGATCACCGTCTCGTCCGACGTCATCGGCGGTCGTCCGGACGAGCCACCAGTCGACGTCCTTCCGGTGCTCGCCCCGGGTGAGGTCTTTCTTGAAGGTGCCCGGGTCCGTGCGGTGGAGATCGCTTTCGTACTCGATCGCCACGCGCGCCTCGGGGTAGGCGAGGTCCACGCACGCGATCCACACGCCGTCGACCACGACGTCGTGGTTCAGCACCGGCTCCGGGAGTCCACGGCGGACGAGTGCGAGCCGGGTCCTGGTCTCGCCCGGGGACCGAGAACCCACGCGGATCTCCGACAGCGCTGCCCGGAGCTTCACGATGCCTCGGATCCGCCGACGCCGACGGACTGCTGCCGTCAGTTCGTCGATGGTCAGCCAGCCGAGCCAGCCGACGAGTGCGTCACCGGCGATGATGAGCTCGTCGAGCGTCAGCATCGTGGCGAGGGCGACGAACGTGTCCGCCGGGTGGCTGATCGGAACCCCGCGGGAGTGTGACCAACGAACGGTGCCGTACCGAGCCCGGTGTCCGACTGCACCGCGGACGCGGAGCGCCTGGTCGACGCCGATCGTCGTGACGTGCAGGCGGACGTCACGCTCGATCCGTCGAGGGAGCGGGATGCCGATGATCGCGGCAGCCGTCACATGGCTGAAGACCTGATCGGGTCGCAGCCGCGGAGCGAGCGCTCGGGCTCGTTCCTCGGTGGTCCCCGGCAGTGCCGCAGAACGAACTCCGTGGAACGGCCGGACCAGGTCGAGCGCGTCGAGCCGACCACGTGAGACTCCTCTGTGGAGTGCGTTGCGCACGCGGAACGACGTGTTGCGGAGCACTGACGGAAGTCGTCGTCTGGCGGTCATCACCACATGCTCGTGGTGCGCCGACGTCGGGAGGGTGGGTCGAGCCTCCGGTGTGGATCGTCCCGGACCCGACCGCACTTGTGGAGGAGGCGCTCGCGGGTCGAGCGGGGGGGGGGGGGGGCGGGGGAGGGGGGGTGGGGGCCCGCCGCGGGGCGCCCCCCGGGGGGGGGGGGCGGGGGGCCCCCCGCGCCCCCCCCCCCCCCGCGCCGCCGCCCC
>NZ_JBIVCN010000007.1:0-191859 GCF_044746585.1 Curtobacterium sp. NPDC090223
CGCCACGGGGTCAATAAATTGGCATTGACAATGTGCACGCTGTTGAGTTCTCAAGGACCAGACGCACTCCCCGCTCGACCCGTGAAGGCTCCGCCAGAGAGGCATTCGTTCTTGGTTTGACCACCGGTGTCGTCGATCCAGAAGGATCAGTGGCTCATCCCGAGGGAGAGAACCGGTGGAGTAGTCATCCTAGGCGTCGGAGCCGCCCAGCGCAAGGCCGGATCTGAACTCCAGTGGAAGGATGGTCCCGCTTGAGGGCCGACGTGCTCTGGGCTTTCGCTCCAGCCGCTCCGCCGCACCTTTGGGGTGACGAGTGATTACTTTACGCAGGGGTCGGCGGGAGCGCCAAGCCAGCCCACATCCCGGGCGTGTCGCATCGTGCAACACGCGGCTGCGAACGGCGAGAGGCCCGGTCCCCCTGGGGGAACCGGGCCTCTGCGGGCGGGGTGGATCAGCTGGCGAGGGTCACGCCGGCCAGGGTCTTCTTGCCACGACGGAGCACGAGGACCCCGCCGGGCAGCGCCAAACCGGAGAGCGCCGCGGACGGATCGTCCGCCCGGGCGTTGTTCACGTACACGCCGCCCTGGTCGATCGCTCGCCGGGCTTCGCCGAGCGACTTCACCAGCTCGGTCTCGACCAGTGCCCTGGCCAGGTCGGCCTGCGGGTCGAGCGACACCGAGCCCGGCAGCTCCGCGATCGCCGCGCGCAGGGTCGGCCCGTCGAGTGCACCGAGGTCACCGTTGCCGAACAGTGCCGCCGCTGCGTCGATCGCCGCCTGGGTCGCGGGGACCCCGTGCACGATGGAAGTGACCTCGTACGCGAGGGTCCGCTGGGCTTCTCGCCGGAACGGTTCGTCGGCCACCGCCCGCTCGAGCCGTTCGATCTCGGCGCGGGACAGGAACGTGAACTTCTGCAGACGGTCGATCACGTCGGCGTCGGTCGTGTTGAGCCAGAACTGGTACAGCGCGTACGGCGAGGTCATCTCGGCGTCGAGCCAGATCGCGTTGCCCTCGCTCTTGCCGAACTTCGTGCCGTCGGAGTTCGTGATGAGGGGCGTCCCCAGCGCGTGCACCGTCGCACCCTCGGCACGTCGGATGAGCTCCGTCCCCGATGTCAGGTTGCCCCACTGGTCCGAGCCACCGGTCTGCAGCGTGCAGCCGTACTGCAGGAAGAGCTCGCGGTAGTCCAGCCCCTGCAGGATCTGGTAGCTGAACTCGGTGTAGCTGATCCCCGCGTCGGAGTTCAGCCGCGCGGAGACGGCGTCCTTCTTGATCATCGAGTTCACGCGGAAGTACTTGCCGATGTCCCGCAGGAAGTCGATCGCGGACAGCGGTGCCGTCCAGTCCAGGTTGTTCACCAGACGGACGCCGTTGTCGCCGTCGGGGCTGAGGAACCGGGACACCTGCTCCTGCAGCCGACTCACCCAGTTCGACACCGTCTCGCGGGTGTTCAGCGTGCGTTCCGCCGTCGGGCGCGGGTCGCCGATCAGCCCGGTGGAACCACCGACCAGGGCGAGCGGCCGGTGCCCCGCGAGCTGTAGCCGGCGCATGGTCAGGAGTTGCAGGAGGTTGCCGCAGTGCAGCGACGGCGCCGTGGGGTCGAAGCCGCAGTAGTACGTGATCGGCTCACCGTCGAGGGCCTCTTGCAGTGCGGTCTCGTCGGTCGAGACCTGCACCAGACCACGCCAGCGCAGTTCGTCCCACACCGAGGCGAAGGTGGGGTCGTTCTGCTGGCGCGTCAGGACATCGGGAGCGGTATCACTGGACACCACGCCATCGTACCGGCGACGACCGACCCGACGGGCGCGACCCCGGTCAGTCGATCGCGCCCTTGTGCCGTCGGTACGCCGAGACAGTCGGTTCGCCCGCCAGGGCGAACCGCCACGGGAAGGACCGTCCGCCGGCGATGCCCGCGACCCCCGTGCGCGGACCGCGCAGGATGCGGGGTTCGTCGGCCAGCGCCGCGAGGACCGCAGCCGGTCCGTCGGCGGCGAGTCGGGCCTCCAGGGCGGGTGCCAGCGCGAGCACGTACGGGCCGCGACCGTCGACGACCGACGTGCCGTCATCGGTGCCGAGCACCGCGCCGAGCGCCTCCCCGAGGTTGCCGGGGCCGCGAGCGAGCTGGACGTCCGTGACGGACGCACCACGCCGCGAACGCGCCACCTCGATGCCGTCGACGACCGCTGCTCCGCGGAGCAGCGACCCGGACGAGGTGCCGGCGGGCCCGCTCACGACGTTGACGCACGTGTGGATGCCGTAGGACCGGTAGGCGTACAGCGTTCCTGGTGGGCCGAAGAGCTGCCGGTTGCGCTCGGTCATGCCGCGGTGCCCGTGGGATCCGGGGTCGGTCGGACCGGAGTAGGCCTCGACCTCGGTGATGCGGATCGTGACGCCCTTGCCGGTGAGCGTCGCACCGAGCAGTGCCGGCGCGCTCACCGGCGCCGGCTCCGCGAGCAGGGCGAGGAGGGCGTCGTTCACCGCGTGAAGGGCACCCCGGAGGCGAGGTCGTGGACACGCTGGGTCAGCCCGGCGAGCTGCTCGGCGACGCGGTCCGGTGCGGTGCCGCCGGCGCCCCTGCGGGACGCGACGCTGCCCTCGATCGTGAGGACCGCGCGGACGCCCGGCGTCAGGTGCTCCGAGATGGACGCGTACTCCGCGTCGGTGGGGTCGTCGAGCTCGATCCCCCGCTGTTCGCAGTACTGGACCAGTGCGCCGGAGACCTCGTGGGCGTCGCGGAACGGCACTCCCTGACGCACCAGCCACTCGGCCACGTCCGTCGCGAGCGAGAAGCCCTGCGGTGCGAGCTCCGCCATCCGGTCGGTGTCGAACGTGAGCGTCGAGATCATGCCGGTGAAGGCCGGGAGCAGGACCTCGAGCGTCGCCACCGAGTCGAAGACGGGCTCCTTGTCCTCCTGCAGGTCCCGGTTGTAGGCCAGCGGCAGGCCCTTGAGGGTCGCGAGGAGACCGGTCAGGTTGCCGATGAGCCGGCCGGACTTGCCCCGTGCGAGCTCGGCGATGTCCGGGTTCTTCTTCTGCGGCATGATGCTCGAGCCGGTGGAGAAGGCGTCGTGGAGCCGGACGAAGCCGAACTCCTTGGTGTTCCAGAGGATCACCTCTTCGGCGAGCCGCGAGACGTCGATCCCGATCTGCGCCAGCACGAAGGCGAACTCCGCGACGGTGTCACGGGCAGCGGTGGCGTCGATCGAGTTCTCCGCCGGGCGGTCGAACCCGAGCTCGCGGGCGATCGCGGCCGGGTCGAGCCCGAGGGAGCTGCCGGCCAGGGCCCCGGCGCCGTACGGGCTGACGCTGGCGCGGGTCGACCAGTCGCGCAGGCGTTCGAGGTCGCGGACGAGCGGCCAGGCGTGCGCGAGGAGGTGGTGGGCGAGGAGGACCGGTTGCGCGTGCTGCAGGTGCGTGCGGCCCGGCATGATCGCCGTCGGGTGCTCGCTCGCCTGCTGGCTGATCGCGTCGACGAGGTCGATCACGAGACGACCGATCCGGCGACCGTGGTCGAGCATGTGCATGCGACCGAGGGTCGCGATCTGGTCGTTGCGGCTGCGTCCGGCGCGGAGCTTGCCGCCGAGGACGGGACCGAGGTCCGCGATGAGCAGGCGTTCCAGGGCGCCGTGCACGTCCTCGTCGGAGTCCGCAGGCTGCAGCGTGCCGTCGGCGTGCGCCGCGTCGAGACGGTCCAGGCCCGCGGTCATCTGCTCGAGTTCGTCCGCGGTCAGGTACCCGGCAGCCTGCAGGGCGCGCGCGTGGGCGCGGGACCCCGCGAGGTCGTATGGCGCGAGCTGCCAGTCGAAGTGCGTCGACTTCGACAGGGCAGCGAGCTCCGGGCTCGGCCCGTCGGCGAACCGGGCACCCCACAGGGCGCCCTGGTTGGTCGCGTCGGCCTTGGTGGGCTGCGGGTCGGGCCGGGAGGCTCCGCTTGCGTCCGTCATGAGAGTCCTGCGTGGTGTCGGGGTCGGTCTGGGTCGTGCATCGCGCGCGGCGTTGCGGAGGCGGGTCGGGCCTCCAGGTCGGTCCGGACGGCGCGACCAGCCGGTCGCGCCGTCCGGGGCCGGCTCAGTTCGCCAGGTCGCGGCGTGCCGAGATCTTGCTGGGCAGCGACCAGATCTCGATGAAGCCCTTCGACAGCGACTGGTCGAACGTGTCGCCGGTGTCGTAGGTCGCGAGGTCGAAGTCGTACAGCGACTGCTCGCTGCGGCGGCCGGTGACCGTCGCGCGGCCGCCCTGCAGCTGCAGGCGGATGTCGCCCGACACGTACTGCTGGGTGTCGTCGATGAAGGCGTCGAGGCTGCGCTTGAGCCCGCCGAACCACAGGCCGTCGTAGACCAGGTCGGCCCACTCCGACTCGACACCGCGCTTGTAGCGGTTCACGTCGCGCTCGAGGGTCAGGCTCTCGAGCTCCTCGTGCGCGGCGATGAGCGCCATCGCGGCCGGGGCCTCGTAGACCTCGCGCGACTTGATGCCGACGAGGCGGTCCTCGACCACGTCGATGCGGCCGACGCCGTGCTTGCCGGCGAGGGCGTTGAGCTCCTGCACGATGCGCAGGACGCTGAAGCGCTGGCCGTCGATCGCGACCGGGACGCCCTGCTCGAAGGTGATCGTGACCTCGTCGGCGTCACGCGGGACCGAGGGGTCCTGCGTGTAGGCGTAGAGGTCCTCGATCGGGGCGTTCCACGGGTCCTCGAGGAAGCCGGTCTCCACCGCGCGACCCCAGACGTTCTGGTCGATCGAGTACGGCGACTTCTTGCTCTGCAGGATCGGCAGGTCGTGCTCCTGCGCGTAGACGATCGCCTTGTCACGGGTCAGCGCGAGGTCACGGACCGGGGCGACGCTCGTCAGGTCGGGGGCGATCGCGGCGACGGCGGCCTCGAAGCGGACCTGGTCGTTGCCCTTGCCGGTGCAGCCGTGCGCGACGCTGTCGGCGCCGAGCTGCTTCGCGGTCAGAGCCAGGTGCTTCGCGATGAGCGGGCGGCTCAGCGCGGAGACCAGGGGGTAGCGCTTCTGGTACAGCGCGTTGGCCTTGAGGGCGGGCACGAGGTAGTCGTCCGCGAACTCGTCCTTCGCGTCGATGACGACGGACTCCACCGCGCCGCAGTCGAGAGCGCGCTGACGGATCGCGTCCATGTCCTCGCCGCCCTGGCCGACGTCGACCGCCAGTGCGACGACGTCCTTGCCGGTGGCGTCCTTGAGCCAGCCGATGCCGACGGAGGTGTCGAGGCCTCCGGAGTACGCCAGTACGACGCGGTCTGCCATGGGTCTTCTCCTTGTGGGTGGTAGCGGATCAGTTGGTGTTGGCGGCCAGGAGCCAGGCGAGGAGCGCCTTCTGGGCGTGCAGACGGTTCTCCGCCTCGTCCCAGATGATGCTGCGCGGACCGTCGATGACGTCGGCCGTGACCTCGTAGCCGCGGTCGGCCGGGAGGCAGTGCATGAACACCGCGTCGTCGGCCGCGTGCGCCATCAGGGTGTCGTCGACGCGGTAGTCCTTGAAGGTGTCGAGTCGCTGCTGCTTCTCGTCTTCCTTCCCCATCGACACCCAGGTGTCGGTGACCACGACGTCCGCGCCGGCCACCGCGGCGACCGGGTCGGTCACGACGAGCACGGACCCGCCGGTCTCGGCGGCGCGGTGCTCGGCGTCGGTGACGACCTGGGCGGCCGGGGAGAACTCGGCGGGGCTCCCGACACGGACGTGCATGCCGGCCGTCGCCGCAGCGAGCAGGTAGGACTGCGCCATGTTGCTCGCGCCGTCGCCGACGAAGGCGATGGTCTGCCCGGCGAGCGTCCCGCGGTGCTCGCGGATCGTCAGCAGGTCGGCGAGGAGCTGGCACGGGTGGAAGTCGTCGGACAGCGCGTTGACGACGGGGACCGTGGTGCCGGCCGCCATCTCCTCGAGGCCGGCCTGGCCGTAGGTGCGCCAGACGATGGCGGACACCATGCGCTCGAGCACCCGGGCGGTGTCGGAGGGGGTCTCCTTGCCGCCGAGCTGGCTGTTCGCCGTCGAGATGATCAGCGGGCTGCCGCCGAGGTCGCTGATGCCGACGTGGAACGACACCCGGGTGCGGGTGGACGACTTGTCGAAGATCACGGCGACGCTCTGTGGCCCGGCAAGCGGCTTCGCGGCCCAGCGGTCGCGCTTCATCTCGACCGCGAGGTCGAGGATGGCGGACTGCTCGGCCTGGGAGAGGTCGTCGTCGCGGAGGAAGTGGCGGGTCATGCGGAGGTCTCCTGGACTGCGGTCATGCTCGTGGCCAGGATCGACAGGAACTCGTCGATCTCGGCATCGGACACGATGAGGGGCGGCGCGATGCGCAGGCTCGACTCGTTCGGGGCGTTCACGATCAGGCCGCGCTCGAGTGCGGCGGCGGCGATCGCGGCGGCGACCGGCAGGTGCAGCCCGACACCGATGAGCAGCCCCTGCCCGCGGACCTCGTCCACGAGCGGCGACCCGATCGCGGCGATGCCGGCACGGATGCGCTCGCCCTTGGTCACCGCGGCGTCGACCAGCCCGGCCGACTCGATCTCGCTGAGCACCGCGTTGGCGACGCGGGTCCCGAGTGGGTTGCCGCCGAACGTCGAGCCGTGCTGCCCCGCCGAGAAGAGGTCGGAGGCGTGGCCGAACGTCACGAGGGCGCCGATCGGGAAGCCACCCGCGATGCCCTTCGCGACGGTGATGGCATCGGGCACGACGCCGAGGTGCTGGAAGGCGAACCACGAGCCGGTGCGGCCGACACCGGTCTGGATCTCGTCGAGGATCAGCAGTGCGCCGTGCTCCTCCGTCAGCTTCCGGGCGGCGAGGAGGAAGCCCTCGGGCAGGTCGACCACGCCGGCCTCGCCCTTGATCGGCTCGATGAAGAGCGCGGCGACGGTGTCGTCGATCGCGTGCTCGAGGGCCGCGATCGAGGTCTCGATGTGCTCGACGCCGGGGATCATCGGCAGGAAGTCCTCTTGCAGGGCCGGCTTGCCGGTGAGCGCGAGTGCGCCCATCGTCCGGCCGTGGAAGGCCTGCTGCAGCGCGAGGATCCGGGTCTTCCGGCCGTCAGCACCGGTGTTCAGGCGGGCGAGCTTGAACGCGGCCTCGTTCGCCTCGGCGCCGGAGTTGCCGAAGTAGACGCGGCCGGCGTCACCCGCGCCGGAGATGCGCTTGAGCCGCTCGGCGAGTTCCAGCTGCGGCGGCGTCGCGAAGTAGTTCGAGACGTGCACGAGCTTCGCGGCCTGGTCGGCGATCGCCTCGACGAGCGCCGGGTGGGCGTGCCCGAGGGAGTTCACCGCGATGCCGGCGAGGAAGTCGAGGTACTCGTTGCCGTCGACGTCCCACACGCGGCAGCCCTGGCCGCGCTCGAGCATGATCTTCGGCGGGGTCAGGGATCGCATCAGCGACGCCCCGAACCGGTCGTTCCAGGTCTCGGTCTGCGTCTCGGTGCTCACCGTGCGTTCCCCTTCGTGTGGCTGCTGTCTGCTGGGTGCTGGATCGGGCTCGCGGGGCCGCGTCGGCCGATCTCGGCGTGGGTGTTCTGGTTCTCGGTTCGTCGGCTCGGGTCCGGGATCACCTCGGTGCCCGCGCCGCGGAGGGTGAAGACCTCGAGGAGGATCGAGTGCGGGATCCGGCCGTCGATGATCGTCGCGCCGCCGACCCCGCCGACCACGGCGTCGAGGCACGCGGTCATCTTCGGGATCATCCCGGACTCGAGCGTCGGCAGGAGCTCGCGCAGTTCCTCGACCGCGATGAGGTCGATGATCGAGTCCCGGTCGGGCCAGTTGCGGTACAGCCCGGGGACGTCGGTCAGCATCATCAGCTTCGACGCGCCGAGCGCGATCGCGAGCGCTGCGGCCGCGGCGTCGGCGTTCACGTTGAGCGCCTGGTCGGGGTGGGCGTCGTCGATGGCGATGCTCGACACGACGGGGATCTGGTTCGCCCGGATCGCCGCGAGGACGCCGGACGGGTCGACGTGCGTGATGTCGCCGACGTGACCGAGGTCGAAGTGCTCGCCGTCCACGACGACGCCCTTCTTCTCGCCGGTGAACAGCGAGCCGCCGTCACCGAACACCCCGACGCCGAGGCCGGCGCCGTGCTCGTTCACCAGGTCGACGATCTCCCGGTTGACCTCGCCGGCCAGGACGTCCCGGACGACCGTGATCGCCTCGGTCGTCGTGACGCGGTACCCGCCCCGGAACTCGGACTGGATGCCCTGCTCCTTGAGCGCGGCGGAGATCTGCGGACCGCCGCCGTGCACCACCACGGGGTGCAGCCCCGCGTAGCGCAGGTAGACCATGTCCTCGGCGAACGCCCGCTTGAGGTCGTCGTTCACCATCGCGTTGCCGCCGAACTTGACGACGACGATCTTGCCCGAGAACCGCTTCAGCCACGGCAGGGACTCGATGAGGGTGGCTGCCTTGACGGCGGCCAGCTCGTGCTCTTCCTGTTTCGACAGGGCGTCTCCGGTGCCCATCAGCTGGAGTACGCGCTGTTCTCGTGGACGTAGTCGTGCGTCAGGTCGTTCGTCAGGATGGTCGCCGCGTACGGCCCCACCCCGAGGTCGATCAGCACGTCGGTGTCGCGGGGCGTCAGGTCGACCTCGTCGATGGGGCGGTCCGGCGCTCCGGCGTGGCAGACCCGGACGCCGTTCATCGAGACGTCCACGGCGTACGGGTCGAACTCGGCGTCGGTGGTGCCGATCGCCGCCAGGACCCGGCCCCAGTTGGGGTCGTTGCCGAACACCGCGGCCTTGAAGAGGTTGTTCCGGGCGACGCTCCGGCCGACCGTGACGGCGTCGTCCTCGGTCGCGGCGTTCACCACGTGGATCGCGATGTCGTGGCTCGCGCCCTCGGCGTCCTGCTGGAGCTGCCGGGCGAGGTCCGCGCACACCGCGGTCAGGGCCTCTTGGAAGTCGCCGACCTCCGGGGTGACGCCGGAGGCGCCGGACGACATCAGGACCACCGTGTCGTTCGTCGACATGCAGCCGTCGGAGTCGACCCGGTCGAACGTGACGCGGGTCGCTGCGCGGAGGGCCTGGTCGAGCTGGTCCGAGTCGAGGAGTGCATCGGTCGTGATGACGACGAGCATCGTGGCCAGCCCGGGTGCGAGCATCCCGGCACCCTTCGCCATGCCGCCGACGGTCCAGCCGTCCTCCGTCGCGACCGCCTGCTTCGGCTTGGTGTCGGTCGTCATGATCGCCCTGGCGGCATCCGGGCCGCCGGTCTCGGTCAGTGCGTCCTTCGTCAACGCGACCCCGTGCAGCACGTGGTCGCGGAACGTCTGGTCACCGCGGCCGATCAGACCGGTCGAGCAGACGACGACGTCGCCCGCACCGATGCCGAGGGACTCGCCGACGGCCTCGGCCGTCATGTGCGTGGTCTGGAACCCGAACGGTCCGGTGAAGCAGTTCGCGCCGCCGGAGTTCAGGAACACGGCCTTCGCGATGCCGTCCCCGACGACCTGGCGCGACCAGAGGACCGGGTGGGCCTGCGCGCGGTTGCTCGTGAAGACCGCGGCGACGGCCGACTCCGGACCGTCGTTCACGACGAGGGCCACGTCGGGCGTTCCGCTCGCCTTGAGCCCGGCGGTCGCGCCGGCAGCGCGGAAGCCGGCGGCCGCGGTCACGCCCTGCTGGTCTGCTCCGGTCTGGAGGCTCGGTGCGGCCTGGTCCTGCTTGCCTGCGTCGGTCACGGTGCGACTCCGTCCACGCTGAGGCCGAGGGTCTCGGGGAACCCGAGTGCGATGTTGGCCGACTGCACCGCGGCGCCGCCGGTCCCCTTGGCGAGGTTGTCGAGCGCGCTGACCGCGATGACGCGGCCGGCGGCTTCGTCCACGGCGATCCCGACGAGCGCCGTGTTCGCGCCGATCGTGTCCGCGACGCGGGGAAACTCGCCCTCGGGCAGCAGGTGCACGAACGGCTCGTCCGCGTAGGCCTGCTCCCAGGCGAGGCGGACGTCGCGTGCGCTGACGCCCGGCGCCAGCTTGGCCGTCGTCGTCGCGAGGATCCCCCGCGACATCGGCACGAGCACCGGCGTGAACGATATCGTCACGTCCGAGGCGCCGGCGGCCCGCAGGTTCTGCTGGATCTCCGGGATGTGCCGGTGCGTCCCACCGACCGCGTAGGCACTGGCGCTGCCCATGATCTCGGACGCCAGGTAGGTCGGGGCGAGCTTCTTGCCGGCACCGGAGGGCCCGACGCTCAGGACGGCCACGATGTCGTCGGCCTGGACGAGCCCGGCCTGGATCCCGGGCTGGATGCCGAGCGTCACCGCGGTGACGTTGCACCCCGGGACGGCGATCCGCTTCGTGCTCGCGAGCTCGGTGCGCTGACGGCTCTGCGCGACGATGTCGTCGACGTCCCGCCACTCGTCCGCCGAGCCCGGAGCCGGCGCCGCGTGCAGGAGCTCGGGCAGGCCGTAGGTCCACGCGCCGAAGTACTCGCCGCCGTAGAAGGACTCCCAGGCCGCCGGGTCCGTCAGCCGGTGGTCGGCGCCGCAGTCCACCACCAGGGTGTCCTCGTCGAGCTCCGCCGTGATCGCACCGGACTGTCCGTGCGGCAGTGCCAGGAACACCACGTCGTGTCCGCGGAGGTTCGCCGCCGTCGTCTCGACCAGGGTCAGGTGCGACAGCGAGCGCAGGTGCGGCTGGGTCGCGATGAGCGGCTGCCCCGCGTTCGAGAACGCGGTCACCGTCCTGACGTCGAACTCGGGATGGGCGGAGAGGATGCGCAGCAGCTCACCGCCCGCGTAGCCGCTGGCTCCCGCCACGGCGACGGATACGGACATGGGATTCCACCTTTGGTCGGACTGTTCGTCGAGAGATCGGAGGCGGCGGCCCCGGGCGGTGCTGTCCCAGTGGGATCAGTCGCGCAGGGTCGCCCCGAATCGCTCGCCGGCACGTCGGACTGCGCCGTCACGGGCCTCAGAGGCCTCGGCAGCGGTCAGGGTGCGGTCCGTGGCACGGAAGCGCAGCGCGAACGTCAGGGACTTCTGTCCCTCGTCCACGCCGGAGCCCCGGTAGTCATCCACGAGGCGAGCATACTCCAGAAGCGCTCCGGCACCAGTCCGGACGACATCCAGTACTTCGCCCGCCGGGACATCGGCTCCGACCACCAGGGAGAGGTCCTGGGTGGCTGCGGGGTAGGACATGATCGGCGCCACGGACACGACGTCCGGCACGGCCGCCACCACGGCGTCGAGGTCGATCTCGACGACGGCGACGACGCGCGGGAGGTCCGCCGCGGCCGTCAGCTCCGGCAGGAGCTCGCCCGCGACGCCGACGACGACGTCGCCGACGAGCAGCGACGCGGCGCGGCCCGGGTGCAGCGACGGGTGCGACGTCTGCGCGACGGTGAGCTCGGCGCCGGCCGCCCACGCGACGGTCCGTGCGACGTCGAGGGCGTCCGCGATGCCGAACGACTCCGGCTGGGTGCCGGGCTGCTTCACGACGCGGTGACCGGTGAGGAGCGCCGACACGTGGAAGGGCTGCGCGGGGAGTGAGGCGTCGAGGGCACGGAGCGTGTCCGCGCCCGGGTGTGCTGCGCCAGCCGGGACCTCGGTGGTGCCGAGTTCCGCGTCGTCCGTCGGCAGGAACACCCGCGACGTCTCGTACACAGCGACGTCGACGAGCCCGCGGGACACGTTGCGCCGCGCGACGTCGACGAGGGCCGGGACGCCGCTGCGTCGCAGCAGGTTCTGCTCGCTGTCGAGGGCGTTCGCGAGCACGACGCTCGGTCCGCCGGCCGGGTCGATGCCCGGGTACGCCGCGGTGGTCGCCGCGGAGACGAACGGCGCGGTCACGACCTCGACCAGACCGTCGGCAGCCAGGGCTGCCGACACCCGGCGGAGCGCCCGCTGGTGCGTCGAGAGGCCGCGCCCGGGCGGGGCGACCGGGAGCACGCTCGGGATGCGGTCGTAGCCGACGATGCGGGCGACCTCTTCCACCAGGGTCGTGTCGTCGGTGAGGTCGGGGCGCCAGGTCGGCGGGCTGACCGCCAGCTGCTCGCCGTCGACGTCCACCGTCGCGCCGATCGCACGCAGGGTGTCGATGACCTCGGCGTCGGTGTACTCGACGCCGATCAGCTCGGACGGACGGCTCAGACGCATCGGCACGACGGGTCGCGGTGCGTCGTCGACGAGCGTTGAGCCGAGTGCGTCCGCGGTGCCGCCGGCGAGTTCGACGAGGAGCTCGACCGCACGGTTCGCCGCGGCCTCGGCGACGAGCGGGTCGACGCCGCGTTCGAACCGCCGCGATGCCTCGCTCGGGAGCTTGTGCCGACGGGCGGTGCGCGCGATGGAGACCTGGTCGAAGCCCGCGGCCTCGATGAGGACGTCCGTCGTGGTGCCGGAGAGCTCGGTCCGGGCGCCGCCCATCACCCCGGCGAGCCCGACGGGACCGTCGTCGTCGGTGATGACGAGGTCCTCGGGGTCGAGCTTCCGGGTGACGTCGTCGAGGGTGGTCAGGGTCTCCCCCGCGGCGGCGCGACGGACGCCGAGGCCGCCGACGACCTTCGCGAGGTCGTAGCCGTGCAGGGGCTGGCCGAGCTCGAACATGACGTAGTTCGTGATGTCGACCGGCAGCGAGATCGAGCGGACACCCACGAGCGACAGGCGCGACACCATCCAGGCCGGTGTCGGCTTGGTGGCGTCGATGCCGCGGACGACGCGGGTGACGAACGTGGTGGACCCGACACGGCCACGGATCGGGGCGTCGTCGGTGATCGTCACCGGGAAGCCCTCACCGGCGCGCGGCACGACGCGGTCCACCGGGTCGTGGAACGAGGCGCCCGTGGCGTGGGCGTACTCACGGGCGACACCGCGCGTGCTCAGCGCGTAGCCGCGGTCCGGGGTGACGTTGATCTCGACCGCGGCGTCGTCGAGGCCGAGGAGCGCGATGGCGTCCTGCCCGACGGCGGGCTCCATGCCGAGGTCGGCGAAGCGCAGGATGCCGTCGTGCTCGTCGCCGAGTCCGAGCTCCCGCGCGGAGGCGATCATGCCGTCGGACACGTGCCCGTAGGTCTTGCGCGCGGCGATCGGGAACGGCCCGGGCAGGACGGCACCGGGGAGCGTCACCACGACGAGGTCACCGACGTCGAAGTTGTGCGCACCGCAGACGATGCCGCGGGGCTCGGGCTCGCCGACGTCCACCTGGCACCAGTTGATCGTCTTGCCGTTCTTCTGCGGCTCCGGGACGCGCTCGAGCACCCGGCCGACCACGACGGGTCCGGTCAGGTCGTAGGTGTGGACGGCTTCTTCCTCGAAGCCCACCGACACGAGCGCCGCGTGGACGTGCTCGAGGGTGACGTCCTCGGGGAGGTCGACCGACTCACCGAGCCAGCGGAGTGGGACGCGCATCAGACCACCGTTCCGAACTGCTGCGAGAAGCGGATGTCGCCCTCGAGGAAGTCACGCATGTCGTTCAGGCCGTTGCGGAACTGCAGCGTCCGCTCGATGCCCATGCCGAAGGCGAAGCCCTGGTACTCGTCCGGGTCGATGCCGGCGGAGCGGAGCACGTTCGGGTTCACCATGCCGCAGCCACCCCACTCGACCCACCGGGCGCCGCCCTTGGCGTTCGGCTGCCAGACGTCCATCTCGGCGGAGGGCTCGGTGAACGGGAAGTAGTTCGGGCGCAGCCGGATCTGCGCCTCGGCGCCGAACATCTGCCGCGCGAAGTGCTCGAGCGTGCCGCGCAGGTGCGCCATCGTCAGGCCCTTGTCGATCGCGATGCCCTCGACCTGGGTGAAGACCGGCAGGTGCGTGGCGTCGAGCTCGTCGGCGCGGTAGACGCGGCCGGGAGCGATGACGTAGAGCGGGAGGTCGCGCGACAGCAGCGAGCGGACCTGCACCGGGGAGGTGTGGGTGCGCATCACCATGTGGCGGTCGACGGGCTCGACGAAGATCGTGTCGGCCATGGCCCGCGCTGGGTGGTCCTGGTCGAAGTTCAGCGCGTCGAAGTTGAACCACTCGTGCTCGAGCTCCGGCCCCTCCGCGACTTCCCACCCCATGCCGACGAAGATGTCCGCGACGGTCTCGTTGAGGAGCGACAGCGGGTGCCGCGACCCGGGCGTGCGGGTCGACGGCAGCGCCGTGACGTCGACGCGCTCGGCGTCGAGACGCGCGCGTTCCTCGGCCTCGGCGAGCACCGACTCTTGTTCGGCGATCGCACCGTTGACCCGGCCGCGGGCCTGTCCGACGAGCTTGCCCGCCTGGGCCTTCTGCTCCGGCGGCACGCTGCGCATCGAGGCGTTCATCCGCGCGAGCGGCGACTGCTCTCCGGTGTGCTCGGCCCTGGCCTGCTTGAGCTCGGCGACCGTCGTTGCGGCACGGACGGCCGCGAGGGCTGCGTCGACCGCGTCGGCGACGGCCGATTCGCTGATCTCGAGAGGTTCTGACACGGTAGCCAAGCCTACCGGCCCCTGGGATACCGCCGAGGTGCACCAGGTGGACTGTGGAACACGCGGGTCAGGCGGTGCGGTGTGCGAACGCCGACTCGTACAGGCAGACCGAGGCCGCCGTCGCCAGGTTCATCGACTCGGCCTTGCCGTAGATCGGCACCTTCACGGCGCGGTCGACGAGCGCCAGGTCCTCCGCGGTGAGTCCGCGGGCCTCGTTCCCGAAGACCCAGGCGGTCGGTCCGTCGAGGAGCCCCTCGGCGCGGACCTGCGGCAGGTCGTCGCCCGAGACGTCCGCGGCCAGGATCGTGTAGCCGAGCGACTTGGCCCGCGAGACCGCGTCGGCCAGCGAGACGCCGACCGACACCGGCACGTGGAACAGCGACCCGGTGGTGGAGCGGACGACCTTCGGGTTGTACGGGTCGACGCTCCGCCCGGTGAGGACGACGGCGTCCGCGCCGGCGGAGTCGGCGGCGCGGATGATGGTGCCGGCGTTGCCCGGGTCCCGCACCTCTTCGAGGATGGCGACCAGTCCGGGCAGGGTGCGGTCCGAGGCGGGGTCGATCCGGGCCTCCAGACCGGCCGCGCCGGGGTCCGGGAAGACCTGCCGCACCGACGTCGGGAACTGCTGGCACACCGCGACCACGCCCTGCGGGGTGACCGTGTCGGCCATCGCGGCGAGGACCTGCTCGGTGACGAACCAGGTGTCCACCGGTGCGTCCGCGAGCCCGTAGCGCTCCGCGGCGGTCGGCGTGACGTAGAGCTCGCGGAGCAGCTCGGGCGCGTACTCGATCGCCTCGCGCACGGCTTGCGGCCCCTCGAGCAGGAACAGGCCGGTGTCGGCGCGCACGTCCTTCTTCGTCAGGGCGGCGACGGCCTTGACGCGGCCGGCACGGGGGTTCTCGAGGAGATCAGTCACGTCACCAGTGTCGCAGCATGCACGAAGCCCCCGGTCCGCGGACGGAACGGGGGCTTCGTGGGGAAGCGGAGCTGACTACGCGGCCTTCGGGGCCGAGGTGTCGGCCGGCAGCGCCTTCTTGGCCGTCTCGACGAGCGCGGCGAAGGTGTCGGCGTTGTTCACGGCGAGGTCCGCGAGGATGCGACGGTCGACCTCGACGCCGGCCAGGTTGAGACCCTGGATGAGGCGGTTGTAGGTCAGGCCGTTGGCGCGGGACGCAGCGTTGATGCGCTGGATCCAGAGGCGACGGAACTCGCCCTTCTTCGCGTGACGGTCGCGGTACGCGTAGACGAGGGAGTGGGTGACCTGCTCCTTGGCCTTGCGGTACAGACGCGAACGCTGGCCGCGGTAACCCTCGGCGCGCTCGAGGATGACGCGACGCTTCTTGGCGGCGTTGACCGCTCTCTTTACTCGTGCCATTGCACTATTCCTTTACGTTCCGGGGGCTCAGTGGCCGAGGAGCTTCTTGACGTTCTTCGCGTCGGCCTTCGAGAGGACCTGGTCCTCGTTGAGGCGGGCCTTGCGCTTGGCAGACTTGACCTCGAGGTTGTGACGCATACCGGCCTGCTGCTTCATGATCTTGCCGGTGCCGGTGACCTTGAAGCGCTTCTTCGACCCGGAGTGGGTCTTCTGCTTGGGCATGGTGGTGCCTTTCCGTGGGGTGGATGGGGGCCGCGCCATTGCGGTTGGGAAACTGCGCGGAGTCGGTCTGGTGGGCCTGGGCCCTGGACCTATTCGGCCGTGGAGTCGGCGCTGGCCGATTCCTTCGACGGGGCTGCTGCCTCGTCTTCCGGCTTCGCCTTGGAGGCGTGCTCGGTCGCCCGGCGCTCGGCCTTCTCGGCTGCGCGCTTGGCGTTCTGCTCGCCCTTGACGTCGGACTTGTTCTTGAGCGGCGCGATGATCATCGTCATGTTGCGGCCGTCCTGCGTGGGACGCGATTCGACGACGCCGAACTCGGCGATCTCCTCGGCGAACTTCTGCAGGAGTCGGACACCCTGCTCCGGACGCGACTGCTCGCGACCGCGGAAGAGGATCATCGCCTTCACCTTGTCGCCACCGAGGAGGAACCCCTCGGCGCGCTTGCGCTTCGTCTCGTAGTCGTGCACGTCGATCTTCAGGCGGAAACGGACCTCTTTCAGGTCCGTGTTCACCTGGTTGCGACGCGCTTCCTTGGCCTTCTGAGCGGCCTCGTACTTGAACTTGCCGTAGTCCATGATCTTGGCCACGGGCGGCTTCGAGTTCGGCGCGACCTCGACCAGATCCAGCTCGGCTTCCTGCGCGAGGCGCAGTGCGACGGCGATGGGGACAACGCCGACCTGCTCGCCCTGGGGTCCGACAAGACGGACCTCGGGGACGCGGATTCGGTCGTTGGTACGGGGATCGGGAATGCGGAGCTCCTTCAATCAGTGGTGGCCGTCCGGGGCGTTTGCCTGGACGACGGCACGAGAGGAGATCTGACGCACGGATCGGGACCCGTTCGGCAGCCGCCCGACTCCTGTGCGGCTGACGCTGTCAGCTGTGCAGGACTGCCGAACGCTGGCGCTCGGCGGAGCGGTGGTGACCCGGTAGCCTGGTGGTTCGTGGCCGCGGGTGGGAGTGACTCCTCTTCGTGATGTCGCCCGCCGGTCCGGATGAGTTCGTGAGAACCAACCAGACACACGGGCAGCATCTGCCGCGACGAGTCTAGCAGAGGAGCACCGTGACCGACACCCCGCCCAACCTCCCCCTCGACGACGGAGCGGACGACGCCGCCCGCGACATCTCCGAGGTTCCCGCCGTCGAGCTCATCAACACCGTGGCGGTGCACCTGCTGAGCGCAGCGGCCGTCAAGGTCGGGCTCGCGGACGACCCGCAGGAACAGACCGACCTCGACGAGGCGCGGAAGCTCATCACGGCCCTCGCGGGCCTGGTCACCGCTGCCGCGACCGAGATCGGCGACCACCACGCCCGCCCCCTGCGGGACGGGCTGCGCTCGGTGCAGCTCGCGTTCCGCGAGGCGTCGGCCATCCCGGACGCGCCGGGCGCCGGTCCGGGCGAGAAGTACACGGGTCCCGTCAACTGACACCGGGTCCCGTCAACTGACACCGGGTCCCGTCCCCGGGATCGTGACGGGGCGACGGACGGGAGGCCCGTGGCGGCGCCGCCACGGGCCTCCCGTCCGACCGTCGGTCCTGATCAGTGCGCGGAGCGCGCGGCCAGCCGCGCGACGGCGGCGACCGGGATGCCGACCCAGGTCGGCCGGTTCCGCGCTTCGTACACGACCTCGTAGACGGCCTTGTCGATCTCGAACGCGTCGAGGACCTCGCGGTGCGCGCGCACGTCGACGTCGAGACCCCGTTCGTACCCGCCGAGGAACGCGTCACGCGCCTCGTGCGCCCACGCCCCGGCGTCGACCGGGTCGTCGTCGTGGGCGAGCGCTCCGGCGACGTAGTCGAAGGACCGCAGCATGCCGGCGACGTCGCGGAGCGGGACGTCCGGCAGCGAGCGCTCGTGGAGCGGGCGGAGCGGTTCGCCCTCGAAGTCGAGGAACACCCATCCGCGGGGCTCCGGAGCCGCGAGGACCTGCCCGAGGTGCAGGTCGCCGTGGATCCGCTGCAGGTCGGGCCACGGCACCGCTGCGGCCCGGGCGTACACGGCCCGGACGGCGTCGGCGTGCTCGGCGATCTCCGGGACCTCCGCCGCTGCGGTCTCGAGTCGCTGCAGCATCGTGGCGTGCGCCTGGGCGATCCGGTCGGCGGTCGCGGGTTCCGTCGGCATCACGCCGGCCAGGGTGACGTGCACCTCGGCGAGCGCCGCCCCGAGCCGGTCGGCCCCGGCGGCGAAGGACTCGCCGCGTCGTGCGTCGTCGAGCGCCACGCGCCAGGCGTCGTCGAGCCCTGGCAGGAACTCCTGCGCGAACGCGAGGTGGCCGCTCGCGACGCCGTCCTCGCGCCCGGTGTCCGGCCAGGCACCGCGGAGGGCGCCGAAGACCCTGGGGACGCGGGCGGAGCCGGCAGCGGAGAGCGCCTGCTGGGTGGTCACGTCCGGGTTGTCGCCGTGGTGCAGGACACGGAAGACCTTCACGATCACGGTGCCGTTGTCCGCGGTCTCGCAGATGATCGAGGTGTTCGACTGCTCACCGCGGAGGACCCTGGCACCCCGGACCGCGCCGATGGGCGTCAGCGATTCGTCACCGGCGTCGATCCGGGCCAGGAGCCAGCGGGCGTAGGCGGGGTCGTGCGGGCCGTCGTAGACGACGGTCGCCGGGGCCGACGGTGCCGATGGACCGGGGTCCTGGTCGATGACGTCGGACTCGAGACCGGCCACCTCCGTGCCGTGTTCGGTGACGGGGACCTGGTAGAGGACCGGGCCGGTCGGGGCGTCGTCGATGACGAAGCGGGTGCGGACCCGTGCCTCGTCGGTGGTCTCGTCGATCTCCGCGATCGTGCGGAGGCTCGGGACACCGCCCTTCGCCGCGTACCAGCGTTGCCGGGCCATCCACTGCGCGACGTCGCTCATGCGTCAGGAGGCTACGCGTCGGGCGCCGTGGCGGACTCAGGTCCTCCACAACGCGGTGCCGACCGGCCGTTCTCCACACCTCGCGCCGGACCCCGTCGACCGAGCCGGTGGCCGCACGACACTGATCCGCATGCGGACATCCCACGCACGACACGACACCACCTCGGGGCCGCTCGGCGACCCCCGGCACCACTGGCGCATCCCGGACGACCGACCGCTCCCGGCGCTCGGCACCTGCGCCGACGACGTCCGGCGTCTTCCCACGGTCACCGAGCGGGAGACCCTCTGGGACACGGCGGAGCGGACCCTGGCGTTCGCGGGCACCGAGCTCCTCCGCGGGGACTCGGGCGCGTGGACCGTCGACCGCGGTGACGGACCGGAGACGCTCGCCGCCGACGACCCCGTCGGCGTCCTGCTCGGCGGCGCGGAACTCCGGCCGGTCCGGGTGCGGGTGACCGCGACGACCCTGGTGGAACTGCGCGACCGGGACCGCCGGGTCCGCGCCGAGGTGGCCGACGTGCGGATCGACGAGGGCGACACGGACACGACACTGCTCCGCAGCGCACGGTGGTGGGCGCTCTCTGACGGCGGGGCGGCGGGTTCGGCAGCGGCCACGGCGGCCCGCTCGGCCCTGACGGAGGCCGCCGACGACGACGGGCACGCCGTCGACGACCCCGTCCCGACGCTCGCGCCGGTGCGGCGACCGGCAGCGGGGGTGTTCTGCGAGGATGAACGGGTGCCGCACTACCTCGAGGACCTCAGCGCCGGGCAGACCTTCACGACCCCGGGTCGCACCATCACCGAGGCGGACGTGGTGTCGTTCGCCTCGTGGACGAACGACAACAACCAGGTGCACACCGACGTCGAGTTCGCGTCCCGCACCCGGTACGGGCAGCGGATCGTGCACGGGATGCTCGGTGCGTCGCTCTGCCTCGGCCTGATCGCGCGCACCGGCGTGTTCGAGGGCTCTGCGGTGGCGCTGCTCGGGATCGACCAGTGGCGGTTCACGGCGCCGGTGTTCATCGGGGACACCCTCACCTGCGAGGTCGAGATCCTGTCGACGCGCCTGACCAGCTCGGGGAAGACCGGGATCGTCGAGCGCACCGTCACGCTCCGGAACCAGCACGGCGACGTCGTGCAGCAGGGCCGGATGGACGTCATGGTGCTCACCCGCGACGCCGCGATCGGCTGAGCCCGCCAGACCCCGCCGCAGCGTCGTCGACCGATGTCATCAAGCCCCTGTACAACGATGTACCAACACGTCAGCATGGAGTCATGAGCACGCTCGACGGCACCGTCGCCGCATCCACCAGCGCCCCCGCAACCGGCCTCCCGCTCGCCAGTCGGCAGGACGGCTCGTACCCCCGCCCGCAGATGCTCCGCGAGCACTGGGCCGACCTCGACGGGACGTGGTCGTTCCGGAACGAGGGCGACGACCCCACCTGGCGCTCGGGCTTCCCCGACGCGCGGGACATCGTGGTGCCGTTCCCGCCCGAGTCGGTCGCCTCGGGCATCGACGAGCCGGGCTTCCACCCCGTCGTCTGGTACTCCCGGACCATCTCCCGTGCAGACCTCGACGCGGCCGGGCTCGGCACCGCCGCCCCGCGCCTCGTCCTGCACTTCGGCGCGGTCGACCACCGAGCCAGCGTGTGGATCGACGGCGCGTTCGTCGGCTCGCACGAGGGCGGGCACACGCCCTTCCGGTTCGACGTCACCGACGTGCTGACCGCCGACCCCGATGCGGTGCACACCCTGGTCGTCCGGGCCGAGGACGACCCCCACGACCTGACCCAGCCGCGCGGCAAACAGGACTGGCACGAGGACCCGCACGCCATCTGGTACCGCCGGACGACCGGGATCTGGCAGACCGTCTGGCTCGAGGCCGTGCCCACCGCCTCGATCGAGTACCTCCGCTGGACGAACGTCGACCACGCCACGATGCGCCTGACGGTCCGGATCGCCGGGGTCCGCGCCGGCGGCGAGCGCCTGCGCGTCGAGGCCCGCTGGGACGAGCGCGACGAGCACCTCGCCACGATCGAGACCACGCTCGGCGACACCGCCGCCGAGTTCGACGTCGTCGTCCCGATCGCCCGCCAGGCCAACGGGCAGGCCGAGGACGAACTGCACTGGACACCGGAGGCCCCGCACCTGGTGGACGCCACGGTCGCGCTGCTCGGCCCGTCCGGTGCGCCGGTGGACACCGTCGCGAGCTACTTCGGCATCCGCACCGTCGGTGTCGGCGGCGGCGCGTTCCAGCTGAACGACCGGCGCTACGACGTCCGCAGCGTCCTGAACCAGGGCTACTGGCCGGAGTCGCACATCGCCGCGCCGTCCCGTGCGGCCCTCCGCCGTGAGGTCGAGCTCATCAAGGAGCTCGGGTTCAACGCCGCCCGCAACCACCAGAAGATCGAGGACCCGCGGTTCCTGTACTGGGCGGACCGGCTCGGCCTGCTGGTCTGGGGTGAGGCACCCGGTGCCTACGCGTTCTCCCCCCGCGCGGTGCAGCGGCTGATGCGGGAGTGGATGGACGCCGTCGAGCGGGACGCCTCGCACCCGTCGATCGTGACGTGGGTCCCGGCGAACGAGAGCTGGGGCGTGCAGCACATCAGCACCGACCCCGCACAGCAGGCCTACGCACGCGCGCTCGCCGACGTGACCCGGGCCCTCGATCCCACCCGTCCGGTGATCTCGAACGACGGCTGGGAGCACACGAACTCCGACATCGTCACGATCCACGACTACGAAGGCGTCGGGGAACGGCTCGCGCGCACGTACGCCGACGACGCCGCACGGACCGCGCTCCTGGCCGGCCTGGGCCCGGCGGACCGGTGGGTGCTCGTCGGCGGTGCCGAGGACCTCGGTCAGCCGGTGATGCTGACCGAGTTCGGCGGCGTCGACTACCAGCCCGGCGGGGCGCGCGAGGACGGGTGGGGCTACACCTCGGCAGCGGACGGGGACGACTACGTCGCCCGCGTCACCGCGTTGTACGACGCGATCCGCGCGAGTTCGTTCCTGGCCGGGTCCTGCTACACGCAGCTCACGGACACCATGCAGGAGACGAACGGCCTGCTGAACGCGGACCGCTCTCCGAAGGTCGCGATCGAGCAGATCCGGCGGGCGGTCACCGGGCACTGACCAGGAGGCCCGACACAGACCAGCGGCGCACCTCCCGTCCGGGACGTGCGCCGCTGGTCACCACGCGGTCAGGACGCCAGGAAGCGCAGGACCGCAGTGTTCCACTCGTCGCGGTGCGACGCGAGGACACCGTGCGGGCCGCCCTCGATGACGTGGGTCTGGGCGTTCGGGATCGCCGCCGCGGTCCACTTGCCGGAGACCTCGAACGGCACGATGCCGTCCGAGTCGCCGTGGATGACGAGCGTCGGGACGTCCACCTTCGTCAGGTCGTCGCGGAAGTCGGTCGTCGCGAACGCCGCGGTGCAGTCCAGGGTGCCCTTCGGTGACGCCAGCTCGGCGATCGCCAGGTCGTACGCCCGCTGGTCACCGCTGACGAGCGGCTTGTTCACCAGGGACGGCTTGCCCGCCGTGTAGAACAGGTCGACGAACTCGTGGAGGAACGCCGGACGGTCCCCCGTGATGCCGTTCGTGAACCAGTCGGCCAGGTCCTGGTCGACACCGCCCTCGGGGTTGTCGTCGGACTTCCAGAGGTAGGGCGGGACGGCGCTGGCGAAGACGAGCTTGGCGACCTTGCCCGTGCCGTAGGTCGACACGTACCGCGCGAGCTCGCCGCCGCCCATCGAGAAGCCGATGAGCGTGACGTTCGTCAGGCCCAGCTGGTCGATCAGCGTGTCGAGGTCCGCGGCGAAGGTGTCGTAGTCGTACCCGTTCCACGGTTGCGACGACTGTCCGAAGCCGCGGCGGTCGTAGGCGATGACTCGGTGGCCGGCCTCGACGAGCGCCGGGATCTGCCCCTCCCACGAGCGACCGGAGAGCGGCCACCCGTGGATGAGGACGATGGGGTCGCCCGTTCCGAAGTCGTCGTAGTGCAGATCGATGTCGTGCCCGTTCTCGGCTCCGACGGTGATGAACGGCATTGCTTTCCTCCAGTGCGTGTCGCGGGTTCCAGGGTCAGTCCCCGACACTGCTCCGGTCGCCTTGCGGGGCCGTGAGCGTCTTCGCGGACCGGACAGGGGCCGCGGTCTGGGAGGATCGGGCGGTGACGAGCGTGGCGGAGACGAGCCGAGCCTCCAGGCCGGGGTTCCGTGCCCTGCTGGACGGGCCGCGGAGTCACTGGACCGCGCCGCTCGTGATCTGGGCCGGCTCGCGGATCGTGAGCACGGCGCTGCTGCTGGGTGTGTTCCTGCTCGCGACCGCGAACGGGTGGGACTTCGCCTCGTACCGACGCGACCCGTCGTTCTTCACGTTCTCCGGCTCGTGGGACGCGTCCTTCTACCGGACCATCGCGGAGCACGGGTACCCCTCGACGCTGCCCACCGACGGCGACGGCCACGTGCTGCCGAACCCGTGGGCGTTCCTGCCGGTGTTCCCGGCACTCGTCCGGGCCGTGACGGCCGTCACGGGCGGGTCGTTCTGGGTCGTCGGCGTGGTCGTCGCGACGGTCGCCGGGGCCGGTGCCTGCGTGGTGCTGTACCGGCTGGTGCTCGCCGTGGGGTGCTCGCACCGTGCGCGGTGGGCGACGGCGCTGTTCGCGTTCGGTCCGACGGCGTTCCTGCTGCAGGTGGCCTACGCCGAGTCGACGCTGCTGCTCCTGCTCTTCGGCGGGATGCTCGCGCTCGTCCGGCGTCGGTACTGGCTCGTCGGGGTGCTCGGGGTGGTCGCGGCGTTCACGAAGCCGGGGGTGCTGGCCCTGGCCGTCGCGCTCGCGGTGCACCTGGTCGTGCGGTGGCGCCGGGAGCGCCGGGCGCTCCCGGTGCGGGACGCCGTCGCGATCGTCGTCGCCGGGCTCGTCGTCGCCGCGGCGGGGCTGGCGTGGCCGGTGATCGCCTCGACGGTGACCGGGACGCCGAACGCGTACCTCGACACCGAGCTGTCCTGGTGGGTCGGTTTCGTGGGACGGCAGCACTTCGCGCCGCTGACACCGTGGTTCGTGATGGCGGGGCGGTGGCTCGGGCCGGTCGGGATCGTGCTGGTGGTCGCGGTCCTCGCGGGGGCGGTGTGGTTCTGGACGCGGCGGTCCGTGCGGGCGCTCGGGCCGGAGGTGCTCGGGTTCACGGCGTCCTACGGGCTGTACCTGGTCGCGGTGTTCCTGCCGCAGCAGAGCCTGCCGCGGCTGCTCATGCCGATGGCGCCGCTGCTCGGGTCGGACGTGTTCGTGCGGACGCGGCGGCGGGCCGTGACGTGGCTGCTCGTCGGCGTGTGCCTGCAGCCGGTCGCGGTCGTCCTGCTCTGGTTCCTCGGGTACCCCTGAGGCGCGCGCTGCCGCGGCGCGCGGTGCTGCGCGCGGTGCTGCGCGCGGTGCTGCGCTGCGCGCGGCGCTGCGCGCTGCGCTCGGTGGTGCCGTTCGGTGTCGCACAACGGAAACCACCCCGAACCACGTGATCCCGTGGTTCGAAGTGGTTCCGGTTGTGCGAAGTGCAACGGCCCGCGCGGCGGCCCGCGCGGCGCGCTACGCGTCGAACGTGTGGAACCAGGCCGTGCCGCCGGGGTGCTGCACCGTGATCATCTCGTCGAGGTCGCGGTACGGGCCGTCCTGGTTGTGGCTCGCCGACTTGATGCGGATGGTGCCGTCGGCCTCGGTGAAGACCTCGGACACGATCGTGGTGTGGTCCGGGGAGTCGTTGGCGTTCCAGTCGAAGAACACGATGTCCCCGACCTTCACCTTGTCGCGCTCGTCGCTCGACCGGCGGGTGAGCCCGAACGTCGCCGCGTTCGCCGAGAGCCACGGGTCCATCGACGGGCAGTACGTCCACGTCGCGGAGTGCGCTGCGCCAGCCGATCGGCTGTACCAGTCGTCGCGCTGCTGCCACCCGCGGGCGATGAGCGTCTGGCTGACGTAGTTCGCGCAGTCGCCGCCGATCGGGTTCATGGTGCCGTACTCGGCGAGGTTGTAGTCCTTCCAGTAGCGCATCGCGTACTCGAGCTGCCGGTCGACGTCGGTGAGGGCGGCGTACGCGAGCGAACTCGTCGCGAGGGCGCTCGAGGCGTCCGGCACCGGGGCAGCCGTCGGCGTCGGCGTCGCGGTGGCCGAGTCCTGCGTGGCCCCGCTCTGGCCGTCGTTCGCGGCGCTGCCGTTGCCGTCGGAGCTCTGGTTCGCCGAGGCGACGGGGGTCAGCTCCGAGTCGAACAGCGCGACGTCGGCGGACCCCGCCGTGTACATCGCCTGGTGCGGCGCGGTGAAGGTGACCTTCGACGCGGTGGCCTTGACGTCGCGCGCGGCGATGCCACCGACGGTGACGCCGCGGACCGCCGCGAGCCCGGTCCCCGTCACCGTGACGGTCACCCCGCCGGCGAGCGGGACCTTGGCCGGCGTCAGCCCGGAGGCGACGGGCTTCGCGGACGGCGTGGACCCGGACGTCGCCTTCCCGGTGCTGCGACCCGAACTGTCGCCGTCGGACGAGCACGCCGCGACGGCGAGGCCGACGCCCGTGATCCCGGCGAGGGACAGGAGGGAGCGGCGCGTGAAGGAGGCAGTCATGACCCCACCAGGGTACGTGACGGCCCCCGACACCACCGTGGCGGCGCGGCGGGTCAGGCTCCCGTGACGTTCACCAGCCAGGTCACGCCGAAGCGATCGGTCACCATGCCGAACTCGTCGCCCCACGGGGCCTTCGTCAGCGGCTCGATGACGGTGCCGCCCTCGGTGAGCCCGGCGAAGAAGCGGCGCATGTCCTCGGCGTCGTCGCCGGACAGGGACACCGAGATGCTGCTGCCGCCGCTGTACTGCATGCTGTTCGGGGTGTCGGCGCCCATGATCAGGTAGCCGTTCGGGGTCTCGAGCTGGCCGTGCATGATCTTGTCCGCCTCGGCGGGGTCGTCGGACGCGTGCATCTCGCCGAACGTGCTCAGCGTGAGCTCGCCGCCGAACACCGACTGGTAGAACTCCATCGCCTGCCGGGCGTCGTCACGGAAGCCGAGGTAGGGGTTCAGTCGCGAGGTCATGACGGTCTCCTTCGTCCCGCCCGAGGGTGGTGCCCGGGCACTCACCGTGATGGTGGCACCGCCGCGGGGGCTGCGCAACGATCGTTCCGGAACGGCACCATCGTGTGGGTCCGGACCCCGCGCCGGGCGGGAGGCGTGCGGCGGACCGGGCCCCGGCCTCCCGTCCGTCACGGATCAGTCTCGAGCCGATCTCGATTCCGTAACCACCGCGGGTCCACGTCCGCCGGTCCGAGAGGATCGGCACATGGGGAACCTCCGATCCGTCCGCATGTCCGCCATCGGTGCCGCGGTGCTCGCGTGCGTCGCGCTCGCGCTCACCGGCTGCTCGTCCGACGCCGACGCCGACGCGACGACGCCGTCGGCCACGCCGACGACCGCCGCGAGCACCACCGGTACCGACGAGCCGGTGATGGACGACGTCGACACGAGCGCGCCGGCGGTCTGCGGGCGGCTCAGCACGCTGGCCACGATGTCCCTGAACGCCACGGACGGACACCGCCGCGGGGAGCTCTCCGACGCGCAGTACGAGGCGCTCGTCCAAGCCGTGCGCTTCGGGTACGAGCACCTGGTGAGCACCGACCCGAAGATGGCGACGGCGGTGGACTACACGCAGCGCTTCCTCGAGGACCACCCGGCACCGGCTTCCGGGCCGGCGCTCGACGAGACCACGGCCGACTGGGACCTGGTCGGGCGGACGCTCGTGACGGCGTGCCGCGACGCCGGGTCCTCGATCGTGGCCGACGCGCAGTACGGGGGCTGAGCGGGCTCGAAACGCAACAGGCCCGAAAAGCAACAGGCCCGGACCATGCGGTCCGGGCCTGTTGCACGTGGTGGAGCTAAGGGGATTCGAACCCCTGACCTTCTCATTGCGAACGAGACGCGCTACCAACTGCGCCATAGCCCCAAGTGCTCGACCACACTAGCACCCGGCCGCCGCTCACCGAAATCGCCCGGCACCCGCCGGGCGTGCCGCGGGTCAGACCGCGCGGCGGCGACGCATGATCGCGTCGAGGTCGGCCTGCTGGTAGTCGTCGTCGCCGATGACACCCATGCCGGCCCACTTGCTCGGCGCAACGGGCGCAGCCGGGGCAGCCGCGGCTTCGGGCGCAGCGGGCGTAGCGGGCGCAGCGGGCGCAGCGGCCGAAGCAGGCGCAACGGCCCCTGCAGGGGCCCGCAGCCCGAGCCGCTCGGCGAGTCGGCCCTGGTCGTGCGCGGAGAGTGCGGCGACGGCTTCTTCGACGTCCGGACGCATCCGGGACACCGTGGCGAGCGACGGGTCCGACTCCCCCGCCCGGATCGCGGCGGCCTCGGCGTCCGCCTCGGCCTTGGCCTCGGCGACGCGCTCCCTGAGCCGCGCCGCGAGCTCGGCGGACGACTCCGGGGACGCGGCGGGAGCAGCCGGGCGCTCCACGTACAGCGGCTTCGGCACGCGCGCGGGCGTCCAGGTGCGGTCCGCCTGCGGCTCGGCGGGCTGCTCGGTGGTCAGTGGCGGCGCCGGGTCCGTCCACGCAGCGGTCGGCCTGGAGGCCCGGCGCACCTCCGGCGCGGACGCTGCGGCACGCGCCTTCCGCGCCTGGGCGACCTGGTGGAGCTGGGCGAGGACGGCTGCGGACCCGCACGCGGCGACGAGCCCCGCGACGGCGACGAGCCAGGCTGCGGGCGCTGCGACGAGGACCACGAGCGCGACGACGAGCCCGGCGACGCCGAGGAGCGTCGCCCCGAGCCGGGAGCGGCGCATCCGCATCGCGGTGAGTGCGGGGACGGCGCCGGCCCGCTCGAGCGCCGGGGCCTGCTCCGCGAGTCGACGGGTGATCTCCCGCTGCCGGGCAGCCTCGTGCGCCCGGACGATCGCGGCGCGCTTGGCCTCTTCGGACCGCGCGACCTTCTGCGCCTCGGCGAGGGACTTCGCGTTCATCTCGATGCGGATCTCGTCCGGCAGCTCGGCCGTCTGCGCGAGGATCCGCAGGGTCTGCTGCAGCCGGATCGCGTTCCGTTCGGTGGCGAGGTACTGCCGTCGGGCGGCCCACGCGGGCATCAGGTACACGAGCCAGAGCACAGCGGCGACGAGCAGCACGACGCCGCCGCCCCACGACCCGATACCTGCCATGGGGAGAGGCTAGGGGCGGGCGTTCCTCGCACTCGTCATTGTCCGGCGTGTGTTGCGCTATCGGCGCGGCCCGGTCTGGTGTGTGTTGCGCTCGGCGGGGGCCGGTCTGGTGCGTGTTGCGCTACCGGCGCGGGCCGGGGACGATCGGCAGCGCCGCTTCGTCACGGGCGGCCAGTGGCACGCTCCCGACGCCGGGCGGCACCCGTCCCGCGACCCAGCGCTCGAGGACGCCCTCGCGGACCTCTTCGGCGACGAGGGCGAAGCAGAAGTGGTCGCGCCAGTCGCCGTTGATGTGGATGTACCGGCGGCGGAGGCCCTCGTACCGGAAGCCGAGCTTCTCGACGACCCGGAGCGACGGGGCGTTCTCCGGGCGGATGCAGACCTCGATGCGGTGGATGCCGACCTGGCGGAAGCAGTGGTCGGTCGCCAGGGCGACGGCGATCGGCGTGACGTTGTGACCGGCGGCGTTCTCGACCACCCAGTAGCCGATCGAGGCACTGGCGAGCGATCCGTACGTGACGCCGGAGACGTTGAGCTGGCCGACGAAGCGGCCGTCGAGCTCCATCGCGAAGGGCAGTCCGAGACCCGCGCGGGCATTGGCCTGGAGCGCGCGGATGCTGCCACGGACGTCGGTGGAGACGTGCCCGGAGGGGTTCGTCGCCTCCCAGGTGCGGAGCCAGGAGCGGTTCATCGCGAGCGCGGCGTCGAGGTCGCGCGCGTCGCGGAGCCGGAGGGGGCGGATCGTGACCCGTCCGTGGGACAGGGTCGGGATGGTCGTCATCGGGCGGTTCCTCCGGTGCCCCGGGGGACCCCGGAGCGGGTGTCCCATCCGGGGCCGGCGGTACCGGCCCCGGATGGGATGGGTCGACTCATTCGCCCGCGTTGAACTCCTTGAGCCACGACTTGAGGTCGGGGCCGAGGTCTTCGCGGTCCGAGGCGAGCTGCACGATCGCCTTGATGTAGTCGAGTTTGTCACCGGTGTCGTACCGGCGTCCACGGAACACGACGCCGTACACGCCGCCGGTCCACTCCTCCGCGCTCGCCATCTTCATGAGCGCGTCGGTCAGCTGGATCTCGCCGCCCTTGCCCGGCTCCTGCTTCTCGAGGACGTCGAAGACCTCGGGGCGGATGACGTACCGGCCGATGATGGCCAGGTTCGAGGGCGCTTCGCCCTGTGCCGGCTTCTCGACGAGGCCGGTGATCTTCACGACGTCGTCGGTGTCGGTCGGCTCGACCGTGGCGATGCCGTAGAGGTGGGTCTGGGACTCGGGGACCTCGAGCAGTGCGACAACGGTCGCGTTCTTCTCGCCCTGGACCTCGATCATGCGCTTGAGCAGCGGGTCACGCGCGTCGATGATGTCGTCGCCGAGGAGGACCGCGAAGGGTTCACGACCGACGTGCATCTTCGCGCGGAGCACGGCGTGGCCGAGTCCGAGCGGGTCGCCCTGACGGACGTAGTGCATGTCCGCGAGGTCGGTCGACTGGTTGACCTTCTGGAGCTTCTCGTGGTCGCCCTTCTTCTTGAGGGTCTCCTCGAGCTCCGACACGTGGTCGAAGTGGTTCTCGAGCGCGTTCTTGTTGCGCCCGGTGATCATCAGCACGTCGGTGAGTCCTGCGCCGACAGCCTCTTCCACCACGTACTGGATGGCCGGCTTGTCGACGACGGGGAGCATCTCCTTCGGCATCGCCTTGGTCGCGGGGAGGAAGCGGGTGCCCAGCCCTGCCGCTGGGATCACCGCCTTGGAAATCTGGAAGCCCATGCTCATGACCGTATCCGATGGCCCCTGCGCGGTCATGTCAACGGAACGGAGGACACGGGCTTTGCGGACAGGAGCGCGGGTTCCCGCAGGAACGCGATCGTTAGACTTCCTCGCATGATCCCCGATCTCGGCAACGAGAAGCGCGCGCTGCGAGCCGAGCTCCGGCAGCGGCGACGCACCAGGACCACCACCGAACGCGACGCCGACACCGAGGCGCTCACCGCGATCCTGCAGCGGTTCGCCGAGGAGCGGCAGCTCGAGTCCGTCGCGCTGTACCTGTCCGCCTCCGACGAGCCCAACGTCCGGCCGTTCCTGAACTGGGCGTTCGACACCGGGCTGCGGGTGCTCCTGCCGATCACCCGCGAGGACGGGCTCCTCGACTGGGCGGTGGGCGACGGGTCGTCGGAGACCGAGGGCATCTCCGGCATGCCGGAGGTCGTCGGTGAGGTCCTCTCCCCGATCGCGATCAACCACGTCGACGCCATCCTCACCCCGGCCGCCGCGGTCGGGCACGACGGGGTCCGCATGGGCTGGGGCCGCGGCTACTACGACAAGACCCTCGGGTCCATGGCGAAGCGTCCGCCCGTCTATGCTGTGATCTTCGACTCGGAGTACCTCGACGAGGTCCCGCGCGAACCCCACGACGAACCCGTCGACGGCATCATCACGCCGTCACGCATCATCACGTTCCGGAGCTGACGTGCCCACCTACTCGTACCGCTGCACCGAGTGCGACACCGCGTTCGACATCAAGCAGTCGTTCTCCGACGCCACGCTGACGGAGTGCCCGACGTGCGGCGGTGTGCTCCGCAAGGTGTTCTCCCCCGTCGGCGTGACCTTCAACGGCGGCGGCTTCTACCGGACCGACTCGCGTCCCGCGCCGAAGTCCGAGGGGTCGAGCACGACGTCGTCGTCACCGTCGAGCTCGAGCTCGACGCCGGCGAAGACGGAGTCGAAGCCCGCGACGCCCGCCAAGCCCGCGGCCTCCTGACCTGCGTTCTCACTCCTCGATAGGTTGAGGTGTCGCCGCCCGGCGGCCGTCCCCGACCCGGAAGGAGTCCCGTGAAGGGCTTCAAGGAGTTCCTGCTCCGCGGAAACGTCATCGACCTGGCCGTCGCAGTCGTCATCGGTGCAGCGTTCACCGCGATCGTCACCGCCATCGTGAACGCGCTCATCAACCCCCTGATCGGCGCCGTGTTCAACGCGTCGAGCCTGGACAAGGCGCTCATCTGGAAGATCCCGACCGTGTCCGGTGGGCACGCGGAGATCCTCTTCGGTGCCATCATCGGCGCCGCGCTGAACTTCATCATCGTCGCGGCGGTCGTGTACTTCGCGCTCGTCCTGCCGGTGAACCACCTCAAGAAGGTGGCGTTCGAGCGGGTGAAGAACGACGAGGAGCAGACGCCGCAGGACGTCCCGCCGACCGACGTCGAGGTGCTGCTCGAGATCCGCGACCTGCTCCGGTCGCAGAACGGCGTGCCCACGAGCACGGGCAGCGGTGCGCACGTCGCACCGTCGACCGCGCCGGAGGGCCCCGGCATCGGCGGCACGACGAAGCTCTAGCGGGGCGCGGCGCGCGGCGCGCGGCGGCGCGGATCGGCGCCGCACAACCGAAACCCGTTCGCACCACGGAAGTCCGTGGTGCGAACGGGTTTTCGTTGTGCGGGTGCGGAACGCACCAGGCGGGCGCCCGCCCGCCCGCGGCGGCCGCGGCCGCTACGCGACGCGCGTGCGCTCGGCGCGACGCTTCGCGCGCAGGGCGACGAAGTACTGCGCGCCGGCGAGCAGGTGGCCGGCGGTCCCGAGCCACACGAACACGAGCGCGGTGATCCGGATCCAGGAGTGCTCCGACGCCCACGAGGTCGCCGAGAACAGCAGCACGGGCAGCCCGACGAAGAGCAGGGCCGAGCGGATCTTCCCGGTCCAGGACACGTCGAGGTCCGGGTCGCCCCCGAACCAGACGCTCGACAGCAGTGCGAGCACGGCGTCCACGACCACGATGATCACGACGACGATCCACGGCAGCAGTCCGACGAGCACGAGCGACAGCACGATCGCGATGATGGCGAGACGGTCGGCGACCGGGTCGAGCGCCTTGCCCAGCTTCGAGGTCTGGTCGAACTTCCGCGCGATGAAGCCGTCCGCCCAGTCCGAGACGCCGAGCACCACGAGCGAGAACAGCGCCCATCCGGGGTGCTCCGTCACGACCAGGACCACGAACACCGGGATGAGCAGGAACCGGAACAGCGTGATGAGGTTCGGCCAGGTCTGCCAGTCGGGACGCTGGCGCGCTGCGGAGTCGGTCATCACGTGCTTTCTTCGGGGTCGGACCTCCAGGGTACCTATCCCCAGTGGGGAGGTCGGTCGCCGAGCAACCGGGCGTCGTTCTCGCCACGCCCGTGGCGGGGCGGTTCCGGCGCCGGAGCGGGGTCGGATCCCGGCACCGGCTGGGTGGTGACTCGCCTGCTCACGCGAGCACGGCCTCCCGTCTCCGGTGCGGTCGGCCCACCCTTGTCCGTGGTCGCCACGAGGCGAACGGGAGGCTGGGGTGCGGCCGCGTCGTCGGCTCGCGACCACGTGCCCACCAGCTGGTCCGTGCCGGGCGTCACCGGACCGGCGGGCCGGGAGGCCCGCCTGCGCTCGCTCATCGGCGTGCGGGAACCGGTGGGATGCTGATCTCCTGTGTGGCCCCGCGGTCGACGCCGAGGACGGCCGCGACCGTGTTCGCCACCCGGTCCGGGTCGGAGAACAGCTGGAAGGCGTGGACGCGCACGTAGTGCCAGCCGAGTCGACGGAGGACCTCGGGTCGGAGGCGCAGCGACTCGCGCAGCGATCCCTGCACCAGCGACGCGTCGGTCTCGATCGTGACGCAGACCCCGCCGTGCGCCGCGACCAGGCCGAGCTTGCCGCGGTGGCCGAGCGCGACCGGGATGCCGCGCATCTCGAGACGGCGAGCCAGGTCGACGAGCAGCGGGTCGGAGTCGTCCGGCACGTACTCGGCGGTGGTGCGGGCCCGGACCTCGGCGAGGATCTCGGCGAGTGCGACGGTGCCGTGGCCCATCCGCTCGGCCTCGATGTCGGAGGGCTGGAAGCAGGTGACGATCACCATCGACCGGCGCGCACGGGTCATGGCGACGGCGAGCAGACGCTCCCCGCCGGGCTTGCCGAGCGGGCCGAAGTCGCGGAGGACACGGCCGTGCGGGGTGCGGCCGTAGCCGATCGAGAACACGACGCGGTCGCGGCTCTGTGCGACCGACTGCTCGAGCGTGGCGACGATGAACGGTTCGGACCGGTCGCCGATAACGAACTCGGTGAGGTCCTTGTGCCCGGCAGCGGCGGTGAGCACGGCCTGCTCGACGCGGACGGCGTGCTTCGCCGACGCGGTGATGACCATGAGCGACTCGGTCGGGCGGGTGCGGGCGTGGTCGATGACGAGCCGGACCACGCGGTCCACCTCGGCGTCGACGCTCTCCACGGCGCCGGACTCGGGGTCTGGGACCGCCTTGCCGTCGCTGACGTAGTCGAGCGCGATCGAGCCGTGCCCGAGGAACGAGCCGGCCCACGGCAGCGACTCGATTCGGCCGCCGTAGAAGCGACGGTTCACGAGTTCGGCGAGGTCCTCGCCGCCGGCACGGTACGACCGGGTCAGGGACAGCGTCGGCAGCAGCGTCGAGAGCTTCGCGAGCGCGGAGTCCGCGTGCAGGGCGTCGAGCGTCTCCTCGTCCACCTGCAGTGCGCGGTGGGCGGGGTCGACGGCGATCCGGAACGGCGACGGGGTCTGCGTCACCGGGTCGCCGAACACGACGGTCTGGCGGGCACGGCGGACGGCGTCGACGGTCTCGGCGATCGTCACGGCACCGGCGTCGACGAGGATCACCGTGTCGAAGGGCATCGTGTCGGCGATCTGCGGGACCTCGTACGGGGACGCCAGCCAGACCGGGGCGATCGAGCGCGACAGGTGCGGGGCGGAGTCCTGCAGCAGGCGCGAGGTGATCGCGCCCTCCTTGAGCTGGGACTTCAGCGCGGCGGCTTCTTCCGGCCAGTCGACGAGGCCGACCTTCCAGTTCTCGGCGAGCTGCCACGCCAGGCCCTGCGAGACGCCGGCGGCGTGCGCGTCGTCGACCAGGCGGAAGTCGGCCTCGACGCGGTCGAGCATGTCGGTGTTCGCGCCGAGCAGTGCCCGGTCGGACTCGAGCATCGTCTCGAGCGCGGACTGCCACCAGGCGAGCTCGAGCTCGGCGGGCACCTGCGTGTCCGGGACGTGCCGGTTCGCCAGGTCCGTGATGAGGGGTTCGAGCTGCAGGTCGCGCAGGGTCTGCATGAGCTCGGTGCGCTCCTGCAGGTTGTGCAGGACGTCGGACTCCTCGGCGAGGGTGCCGATGTAGGGCAGGAGCTGGTCGACGGGCACGTTCGCGAGCTGTTCGTCGCGGCTGGTGCGACCGAGCGGCTCGTCGAGGCGTGCGAGGTCCTCGACGACGTTCGAGAACAGCACCTGGACGTCTGCGATGCCCGTCGGGACCTCGGGGTTCACGCCGGCGGCGACGTAGCGCTGCCAGAGCACGCGCTGCTGCTGCACGCGGGTCAGTGCCTCGTGCAGGTCGGACACGTGCACACCGGGGCGGACGTACTCCCGCGCGAGCTTCTTGAGCCGGCGGCGGTTGGTGCTCGACATCGGGGCGCCCTCACCGCGCGGGGCGGTGGCGGCGACGAGTTCGGACACGGAGCGGTCGAACACGACGGGGAGGAAGCGGTCGAGGGTGTCCCGGATCTCGGTGAGCAGACGGAGGTAGATGCCGAGCTCGTTGATCGTCGTGAACTGCCGCATGTGCGTGGTCGCGACGAGCTCGTGCGCCCGCTGGAGCAGTGCCGGCAGGGCACCGCCGTGCAGGTCCTTCGCGATCTTGTGCGCGCGCTGCGCACCGTCGCTCGAGGAGAACTTCGCGCCGTACCAGGGCGAGTCGTCCGGGCCGTAGCGGAACTCACCGAGGTTCGCCGCACTGACCATCGTCTCCGCGACCCGGGACCGGCCGGTGACCATCGCGCTGACCGACTGCTTCGACAGGCGCGCGGTCGTCGACGGCGGGACGGGCAGCAGGGACAGCCGGGAGAGCTCGACGAGGCAGTCGAGCACGCTCACGCCGAAGTCGGCGTCGGTGCGGGACAGCCCGCCGCGGTAGTCGGTGAGGACCTTGCGGAGGCGGACGAGGGCGTCGTCCACCTCGCGCAGGTTCGGCCGGGTCGCCTTCTCGTTGCGGGCGATGGCGCGGACGACGTCGCGGCGGAGGGTCGCGGGCGTCACGGCGACCCCGGGCAGGTGCACCTCGCCGAAGCGGGCCGCGATGCCGCGGAGGGTCGCGCGACGCGGGCTGACCACGAGGACGCGCTTGTTCGCGGCGACGAGGCCGCCCAGCGCGTTCACGATCGTCTGCGTGCCACCGGTGCCGGGCAGGGTCTTCACGACGATCGAGTTGCCGGCCGTGATCTGCGCGATCACGTTCTCCTGCTCGTCGTCGGCGTCGAGCAACAGCGTGTCGGTGTCCGGGCTGCGCTCGTCCGACGGGGTCTGCTCGACCGGGCGGTACGACTGCTCGACCTGCCACTTGGCGCTCGGGTTGCCGGCGAGGGCGTCGAGCACCGGATGCGAGAGGTCCTTCGTGTCCTCGACCAGGCCGGTCGCGACCTCGGCGAAGGTCGACACGACGAGTCGGGCGTGCACCGAGAAGCCGGGGATGTGCGCCGTCAGGCCGCGGAGCCGGTCGATCACCGGGTTCGGGGTGAAGGAGCCGTCCTGCTGCGCGAGTGCCACGAACGCCTGGGCGTCGAGGGTGACGCCGAACTGCTCGCGGAGGGCGTCGGCGAGGGCCGGGTTCAGTACGGGTTCGCCGAGCAGGCGGACCTCGAAGTCACGGCCGTGGCGACGGATCGCGAGCGGACGGAGCAGCACCGGGCCGCGGAACTGCTCGTCGCCGCGCTGCCAGTCGGCCATGCCGATGCCGAGGTTCACGGCGTCGATGCCGCGCACGGTGGCGAGCTCGGTGCCCTTCGCCTCGACGTGGTTCGCCGCGATCCGGGCGGCACGCAGTGCCACTTCGTCGCGGATCAGGCTCGAGAGCAGCGTGGTCTTGCCGGTGATGAACTGTGCGAGGCCACCGGGGTGGGTCGTCGAGAGCTCGATCCGGGCGCGGGGGTGGTCCGCGAAGTGCACGAGCGGGCTGGAGCCGCCGACGCCGGCGAGCTGTGCGCGCCAGGCGTCCCAGACGGGCTCGGCCGCGTTGGTGGCGGTGAGCCGCGGGTCGCCCAGGCTGATGGCGTGCGGGCTCGTCACCTGGAGTTCGGGGCGGAGCGAGCGGTCCAGCTCGTCGCCGTCGGTGTCGTTCTCGTCTGCGCGGCCGGCGTCGTCGCGGCCGGTGGCGTCGGGAGTGCTCGTCGTGTCGTCCTGCTCGTCGCGGTGCTGCTGGTCGTCGGGCCGTGCTCCCCCGGCGGCGCGCGCGTCCTCAGCGGGGACGTCGCCGTTCACGTCGTCCTCGCCGTCGGTCACCCTGTCCGCACGCCACACACGCCCACTGTAGGCGGAAGCACCGCGGCACTCTGGCAATGAACCGAGGTTTCGGGAGATCCGGGCGGTCCGGAGGCGGTCCCCGGACCCCGTCTGTGGTACCAACGTGGCATGGCCATCGACGACCGAACCGCTCCCCCCACCGCCGCTCCGTCACGGCGCCGGTCGGTCCCTGCCGAGATCTCCCGCTCGTGGCTCCTCGTCGCGGGCACCGCATCGGACCGCTTCGAGTCGGCGTCCCGGTCCCGTGCCGACCAGATCATCCTGGACATCGAGGACGCTGTCGACCCCGCCGCGAAGCCCGCCGCACGCACCACCGTGGCCGACTGGCTGACGGGTGGCGGTGACGCCTGGGTCCGGATCAACGACGTCACGACGGACTTCTGGGCCGACGACGTCGAGGAACTCCGCGGGCTGCCGGGCCTGCTCGGCGTGATGCTCGCGAAGACCGAGAGCCCGGCGCAGGTCACGGACACGTGGCACCGGCTCGGCGGGCAGACCCCGGTGATCGCCCTGGTCGAGTCGGCGCTCGGCATCGAGGAGGCGACGTCCATCGCCCGGGCGCAGGGCGCGTTCCGCCTGGCGTTCGGCAGCGGCGACTACCGCCGCGACACCGGCACGTCCTCGGACACCCTCGCGATGGCGTACCCGCGGTCGCGGCTCGTCGTGGCGTCCCGCGTCGGGGACCTCCCCGGCCCGATCGACGGCCCCACGGTGGGGTCGTCGCACCCGATCCTCCGCGAGCAGTCCCAGGTCGCGGTGTCGCTCGGGCTCACCGGCAAGCTGTGCCTGGACACCGACCAGCTGCCCGTCATCAACGAGGTGATCTCGCCCACGTCGACCGACGTCGCCTGGGCGCAGGACTTCCTCGACGACTTCGAGGCGCGCGGCCGTGTGATCCGGGACGGCTCCGACCTGCCGCGGCTCGGTCGTGCCCAGAAGATCCAACGACTCGCCGAGGCCTTCGGCGTCGAAGCACGTTAGGGGTCCCGCATGACCTGGTCAGCTCCCGAACCCGGCCCGACCCCGGGCTCGACGCCCGGCCCGACGTCCGCGCAGTGGGAGCGCGGCGGATCGACGCTCTTCCCGCCCGGCAAGCTCGCCGACCGCATCTCGACCGTGCTGCTCCTGGCGTTCGGCGCGATCCTGGTGATCGTCGTCGCGATCGTGGCGCTCATCGCGACGATCTCCGCGACCGCCACGTGCGACGCCGCATCCGGCTGCACTCCGGGCGCCTACATCGGCGGCGCCTCGATCGCGGTGGGCGGGGCGTTCGTGATCGGGGTGGCGACCGTCGTCCTGGCGATCGGCGCGTGGATCCGCCGACGCACGTCGTGGTGGATCGCCGCGGTGGGCTTCGTGCTGGCCGTCGGGTGCATCACGTGGGGCGGGGTGGTGTTCGCGGGCGCAGCCGACGGCGGCCCCACGTCCTCGAGCAGCAGCACGATCTGACGCGGTCGCGCGACGAGTTCGACACGGCACAGGTCGATCGTCCTCTGCCGTGTCGAAGCGTCGGGGCGTAGCCTCGCGCGCATGGTCGAGGTGAGCCGGACGACGGTGGCCGTCGTCGGCGGTGGGCCCGCCGGCGTGGTCCTCGGACTGCTCCTGGCCCGCGCCGGCATCGCGGTGAAGGTGGTCGAGAAGCACGACGACTTCAACCGGGACTTCCGCGGCGACACCGTGCACGCATCCACGATCCGGCTGCTCGACGAGCTCGGCCTCGGGGACCGGTTCCGAGCACTCCCCCAGTCCCGCCTCGACGACTTCTCGCTGCCGACCCCGGACGGGTCCGAACTCCTGCTCGGGGACTTCTCCCGGCTCCGGCCGCCGTACGACCACGTCGCGATGGTGCCGCAGTGGGACCTCCTCGACATGCTCGTCGGCGCCGCCCGCGAGGAACCGTCGTTCGACATCGTCATGGGCCAGGCCGCACCGGACCTGATCGTCGAGAACGGCCTGGTCGTCGGCGTGCACCTGCACCCCTCCGACGATCCGGACGGTGCGCACCGGGAGCTCCGCGCGGACCTGGTCGTCGCGTGCGACGGCCGGGACTCGGTGCTCCGAGCGGCCGCCGGACTCCGTCCGCGGGAGTTCCCGGTGCCGTTCGACACGTGGTGGTTCCGGCTGCCGAAGGAGGACGGGGACGCCGACACCGCGCTCGTCCCCGCGTTCGACGGGCGGGACGTGCTCCTGAGCTTCCCGCGCGGCGACTACCACCAGGTGGCCTACTTCGCGCCGAAGGGGTCGGACGCCCGGCTGCGCGCGCTCGGCGTCGAGGACTTCCGGGCCCGGGTCGCCCGGATCCGGCCGGCGTTCGCGGACCGGGTCGACGCGATCCGCTCGATGGACGACGTGCACGTGCTCGACGTCCGGATGGACCGGCTGCGGCGGTGGTGGCGACCCGGGCTCCTGTGCATCGGGGACGCGGCGCACGCGATGTCGCCGGCGGGCGGGGTCGGCATCAACCTGGCCGTGCAGGACGCCGTCGCGGCCGCCGCGATCCTGGCGCCGGCGATCGTCGGCGGGGTGCGCGGCCGTTCGCTGAACCACGCGCTCGCCGCGGTGGAGCGTCGCCGGACCCCGCCGGCCGTCGTCGTGCAGGCCGCCCAACGGCTGCTGCACCGCGTGGTCTTCGAGCGGGCGTTCTCCGGTCGGCTGCAGGACGGACCGCCGATGCTGCCCGTGGTGCTCGCGAAGTACGTGCCGCCGGCCAGGGGGTTGTACGCACGGGGCATCGCGTTCGGACCGCTGCCCGAGCACGCTCCGGCCTGGGCACGGCCTGCCCCCACCAGCGCTGGAGCCGGACCCGGAGCCTGAACGGGTCGGGCCGGCACGGGCGCATGCTGGGCCCATGAAGCAGCGAACCATCGGCGACACCAACGTCAGCGCGATCGGCCTCGGCGGCATGCCGATGTCCATCGAGGGACGACCCGACGAGCGACGGGCGATCGCGACGATCCACGCGGCGCTCGAGGCCGGCGTGACCCTGATCGACACCGCGGACGCGTACCACCTCGCCGCCCACGACGAGGTGGGGCACAACGAGGAGCTCATCGGCCGCGCGGTCCGGGAGTACCACGGCGACGCGGGTTCGGTCCTCATCGCGACGAAGGGCGGCCACCTGCGCCCCACCCCGGGTCCATGGGCGCAGAACGGCGACCCCGCGTACCTCAAGGAAGCGGCGAAGGCCTCCGCGAAGCGGCTCGGCGTCGAGACGATCGACCTGTACCAGTTCCACCGCCCGGACCCCGCCGTGCCGTACGCGGACTCGATCGGCGCGCTCGCGGAGCTCCTCGACGAGGGTGTCATCCGGATGGCCGGCATCTCGAACGCGGACGTCGACCAGATCCGGCAGGCGAACGAGGTCCTGGACGGGCGTCTGGTGTCGGTGCAGAACCAGTACTCGCCGAAGTTCCGGTCGAGCGAGGTCGAGCTCGAGCTCTGCGACGAACTGAGCATCGCGTTCCTGCCGTGGAGCCCGCTCGGCGGCATCGCCGGAGCGTCGGACCTCGGCACCACCTACCAGGACTTCGCCACGGTCGCCCGCGCACACGGGGTCACCCCGCAGGTCGTCGCACTGGCCTGGGAGCTCGCGAAGAGCGACGTCGTCATCCCGATCCCGGGGGCGTCACGACCGCAGTCGATCCTCGACTCGGTGACCGCGGCGACCGTCAAGCTCCGCCCCGAGGAGATCGACCGACTCGACCGTTCCGAGGCCGCAGCGGCCTGACGACGGCGACGCGCAGGTGGACGGACGCCGACGAGCCGCCCGCGCGTACCGTCGAGGCCATGCAGGCCATCACCTTCGACCACCCCGGGGACGAGAGCGTCCTCTCCCGCACCGAGCTCCCCGACCCGACCCCGTCCGACGGCGAGGTCCTCGTCGAGGTCGCCGCAGCCGGGGTCAACAACGCCGACCTGCAGCAGCGCCAGGGGAACTACCCGCCGCCGCCGGGGGCGTCCGACGTCCTCGGCCTCGAGGTCTCCGGGACGATCCGCGCCCTCGGGCCCGGGGTGACCGGCTGGGCCGTCGGCGACCGCGTTTGCGCGCTGCTCGCCGGCGGCGGGTACGCCTCGCTCGCCGTGGTCCCCGCGACGCAGCTGCTCCCGGTGCCGGACGCCCTCGACCTCGTCAGCGCAGCGGCCCTGCCCGAGGCCGCCTGCACCGTGTACTCGAACATCGGCATGCTCGCCGGGCTCCGGCCGGGGCAGACGCTGCTCGTGCACGGCGGGACCGGCGGGATGGGCTCGCACGCGGTGCTGTGGGCGAAGGCCCTCGGTGCGCGCGTGATCGCGACCTCCGGTGGGGCACGGAAGGTCGCCGCCTCGCGGGAGCTCGGAGCGGACCTGGTCGTCGACCACCGCACCGAGGACTTCGTCGCACGCTCGCGGGACTTCACGGACGGCGTCGGCGTCGACGTGGTCCTCGACGTCGTCGGGCCGTCCTACCTGTCGCGGAACCTCGAGGTCCTCGCTCCGAACGGGCACGTCGCGGTGATCGCGTCCGGCAGCGGCACCGAGGCCACCCTGCCGTTCGGCCTGCTCATGCAGAAGCGGGCGACGATCAGCGGCACGACGCTCCGTGCCCGGCCGCTCGCGGAGAAGGCGGAGATCGTCGAGGCGGTCCGGTACAACGTCTGGCCGTTCGTCGCGGACGGCCGGGTCCGCCCCGTGGTCGACGCCGTGCTGCCGCTCGCCGAGGCGGGCGAGGCGCACCGGCGGCTCGCCGCCGGCGACGTGATCGGGAAGCTGCTGCTCACGCCCTGACGAAGCGGCCGTCCGGGCCCACGCCGCCTGGAGGCCCGGTGCCGGTCCGTCGGACCGGCACCGGGCCTCCAGGCGGTCGCCGTCAGGGCCTGCGCGTCACGCGGCCGCGCGTGCGAGGGCGACCACCTGCATGCACTTCTCACCGAAGGTGGCGCGGAGGAGCGACGCGGCGTCCGGGTCGTCGTCGAACCGGGACGGCATGTCGATGGCGAGCATGACGCTGAAGATCATCCCGCTGCCGAGGAACCCCTGCACCTGGTCGTCGGGGACCCCTGCCTCGTCGCGGAGGAAGCGGTAGATCGCGAGGAAGCCGTCGCGCGCGGCCTGGCCGATCCCCGGTTCCGCGCCGGAGACGAACGCCTGCAGCAGCATCGTGTGCAGACCCCGCGTGGCGGACAGGTCGATGAACTGCTCACCGATCGCCAGCGCCCGGTCGTGCTCGTCGGCGTCGGCCGGGAGCGCGGCGAGCGTGGCGCGCCAGGCGTCGACGAGTGCGCCGAGCGTGGCGTGGAAGACCTCGAGGAAGAGCGCCTCCTTCGTGCCGAACATCCGGACGACGTAGGGCTGGCTGATCCCTGCGGCGGTCGCGATCTGGTCGGTGGTGGTGCCGTTGTAGCCCTGGCGGCCGAAGAGGTCGCGCGCGGCCTCGAGGATCATCGCCCGACGTTCGGCGGCGGGCATCCGTGCGGATCCGGAACTCATGGTTGACAGGTTATCAGTCGATTACTACAGTCCACCAGTGTAGTAATCATCCGATTACCAACAGAACGGAACCCTCTCCCATGAAGCGACGCATCCCGGTCTGGCTCGCCATCGCAGCCGCGTCCCTCCCGATGTTCATGGCGACCCTCGACAACCTCGTCGTGACGAGCGCCCTGCCCGCCGTGCACGCGCACCTCGGCGCCTCCGTCGAGGAACTGCAGTGGATCACCAACGCCTACACGCTGTCCTTCGCCGCGCTGATGCTGCTGGCCGTCGGACTCGGCGACCGCTTCGGCCGCCGCCACCTCTTCATCGCCGGCATCGGCGTCTTCACGATCTCCTCGGCGTTCGCCGCGATGAGCACCGACCCGACCGCGCTGATCGTCTGGCGCGCGGTCGAGGGGGCCGGAGCCGCCGCGATCATGCCCCTGTCCCTGACGCTGCTGGTCGGCAGCGTGCCGGACCGCGCCCGGGCGATGGCGATCGGCATCTGGAGCGGCGTCTCCGGCCTCGGGGTCGCACTCGGCCCGCTGATCGGCGGCGCGGTCGTCGAGAACTGGAGCTGGGAGGCGATCTTCTGGCTCAACGTCCCGGTCGGTGTCGTGGCGGTCCCCCTCGCCCTCGCCGCACTGCCGAACACGCTCGGCGCCCGCGTCCGGGCGGACCTGCTCGGCGTGGTGCTCGCCGGGCTCGGAGTCCTGGGCGTGGTGTTCGGGATCGTCCGGGGCAACGACGCCGGCTGGGGTTCGGCCGAGGTCCTCGTGGGACTGGTCGGCGGCGGCCTGCTCCTCGTGGCGTTCGTCGTCCGGCAGGCCACGACCGCCGCTCCCCTGCTGCCGCTGCGCTTCTTCCGCGACCGGAGCTTCACGCTCGCCAACGTCGTCGCGATGACGTTCTCGTTCGGGGCCTTCGGGGCCGTGTTCATCCTCATCCAGTTCCTGCAGGTGGTGCAGGGTCGTTCCCCGCTCGAGGCCGGCGTCTGGACGATGCCGTGGACCCTCGCACCGATGGTGATCGCACCGCTGGCCGGCATGGTCGCACCACGGATCGGCACCCGCGTGCTGATCGTCGGCGGGATGGCGTTCCTCTCCGCCGGGCTGTTCTGGATCGCGGGCTCGATGGCCGCGGACGTGACCTTCGCCGGACTGCTCCCCGGGTTCCTGCTCGCCGGTGTCGGGATGGGTGCGGTGTTCGCGCCGATCTCGACCGCGGTGCTCGCCCGGATGCCGCAGGAGGACCACGCGAAGGCCTCCGGCGCGAACTCGACGCTCCGGGAGATCGGCGTCGCGCTCGGCATCGCCGTGCTGACCGCGGTCTTCACGGGTGCGGGCGGGCAGCTGACCCCGACCGGCTACGTCGACGCGGCGCAGCCCGCCGTGCTCGTCGGGGCGGGTGTCGTCGCGGTGTCCGCGCTGGTCGCGCTGTTCCTGCCGGCGGGGCGCGGGGTCGCCGCGGCCGCGCCCGCGGCCGGCGCCGCCGGCGCGGCGGGCGCCGCGGGCGCGGCCGCGCCCGGCGCGCCCGCGCCGGCGCCCGCGCCCGCGCCCGCCGCGTAGCGGCACGCCGCACAACCGAAACCGGCTCGCACCACGGGATCACGTGGTGCGAGCCGGTTTCCGTTGTGCGGATGCGAACGGAACCGCCGGCGCGCGGCGCGCGGGCGGCGCGCCCGCGGCGCGCTACGCGCCCACGCGCGAGAGGAACTCCACGAGGGCGGGGTGCTTCGGGGCGTCGAGGAGCTCGGCGGGAGCGCCCTGCTCGACGACCTCGCCGCGGTGCAGGAACACGATGCGGTCGGCGACGTTCCGCGCGAAGTGCATCTCGTGCGTGGTCATCAGGATCGTGGAGCCCTGCCGCTTGAGCTCGGTCACCAGGTCGAGCACCTCGCCGACGAGCATCGGGTCGAGCGCACTCGTGACCTCGTCGAGCAGGAGCAGCTCCGGGTCGGACGCGATCGCCCGGACGATGGCCACGCGCTGCTGCTGCCCGCCGGAGAGCCGGTCCGGGTACGCGCCCGCGAACGCGCCGAGGCCGATCCGGTCGAGCAGCCGACGGGCGGTGGCCTCGGCGGTGGCTCGGTCGACGCCGTGCACCTTCCGCGACGCCAGCGTCACGTTGTCGAGCACCGTGATGTGCGGGAACAGGTTGAACTGCTGGAACACCACGCCGATGCGGGCCCGGGTGGCGTCGACGTCCACGCGGGGGTCCGAGATGTCCGCCCCCTGCAGGAAGACCTGCCCGTCGTCGATGCCCTCGAGCAGGTTCACCGTCTTGAGCAACGTCGACTTGCCGGAGCCCGACGCCCCGATCACGCAGATGACCTCGTGGCGGTCGACGGTCAGGTCGATGCCACGCAGGACCTCCTGGTCGCCGAACGACTTCCGGAGGCCCCGCAGTTCGAGCACGGGTGCGGTGCTCATACGGCTCCCCCGATCTGTTCGCGCCGCTGCTGCCGGCGGGCGATGGCGTCCGTGACGCGGATCAGCGGCAGGCTGATCACGACGAAGAGCAGCCCGGCGACGAAGTACGGCGTGAAGTTGTACGTCTCCGCCTGGGCGATCTGGGCCGAGCGGACGGCGTCGACCGCGCCGAGGATCGACACGAGCCCGACGTCCTTCTGCATCGACACGAAGTCGTTCATGAGCGCCGGCGTCACCTTGCGGATGGCCTGCGGCATCACGACGAGCCGGAGCGTCTGCACGTGGGAGAGTCCGAGCGACCGGGCGGCGAGGCGCTGCGAGGGGTGCACGGCTTCCATGCCGGCGCGGAGCACCTCGGCGATGTACGACGAGTAGGTCAGGATGATCGCCACGGTGCCCCACACCTCGGCGGGCAGGCGCGGGAAGATCCCGAGCCCCGGGATCCCGTACCCGACCAGGTACAGGACGATGATCAGCGGCAGCCCGCGGAACAGGTCGGTGTACCCGGTTGCGAGCATCCGCAGCGGGAAGAACACCGGGTTCGTCAGCCCCCGGACGACCGCGAGCAGGGTGCCGAAGACGGCGACCCCGATGGCGGCGAAGAACAGGATCCGGATGTTCAGCCAGAGGCCGAGCAGGATGTCCGGGAACGTCGACGCCGCGACGCCCGGGTCGAAGAACGACTGCTGGACGGCGGCCCAGCCCGGGGTGTTCACGACGCCGAAGTACACGATGGCCAGGACGACGAGCGTCGACGCGATGGACACCAGGATCGCCCGGCGTCCGCGCTGCCGCCGGTAGATCTGCCGTTCGAGCTCGATCTGACTCGGCGCGGGCGCCGTGACGGGCGCGCCCGCTCCTGCTGGGAGGGTCACGCTACTTCAGGACCGGGGTGTTCGTCTCCGACGACAGCCACTTGGTCTGCAGGTCCTGCAGCGTGCCGTCGTCGTCGAGCGTCTTCAGGGCCTTGTCGACCTTGCTCGTGAGCGCCGAGTCCTTCGGCAGGACGAAGCCGAACTGGTCGCCCTTGCCGTCGGCCGGGAACTGCGCGGACACGGTGCCGTCGTCGAGCTGCGAGGCGGCCATGTAGAACGCCGTCGGCAGGTCGGTGACGATCGCGTCGATCTGACCGGACTTCAGGGCGAGGACGGCATCGTCGTTCGAGTTGAAGACCTGCGGGGTGACCCCGAGCGTGTTCTTCACGCTGGCGATGCTGGTCGAACCGGTCGCCACGCCGATGGCGTCCTTCTTGAGCGCCGCCACGGTGGTGTCGTCCGCCGCGTCGGACTTCGTCGTCGTCACGACCGCCTGCGTGGTCGTGTAGTACGGCGAGGACATGTCGACGGCCTTCTTGCGCTTGGCGTCGATCGAGAACTGCTGCACGTTGAGGTCCCAGTCCTTCGGGCCCGGGGCGATCGCGCTGTCGAAGGTGCTGCGCTTCCAGACGACGTCGGACTTGTCGTAGCCCATCTCCTTCGCGACGGCGTAGGCCACCGCGGCCTCGAAGCCCTTGCCGGACTGCGGCTTGTTGTCCTCGACCCAGGGCGAGTACGCGGGCTGCCCGGTCGCGATCGTGAGCTTGCCGTCGGTCACCGTGCCGTCGGCGCTGTCACCGCTCCCCGAGGCGCATGAGGACAGGGCGAGCGCGGCGACCGCAGCGGTCGCGACGGCGAGGGAGAGACGCAGGGAACGGGTCACGGTCGGGCCTTCGTGAGGGGGTCGAGGGGGCAGGGAGAATCGTACGGGGAACTGGTACACCACCGCGACCCGGCCGTCACGGAGCGACCGACGAGCGACGAGCGACCAGCGACCAGCGACGAGCGACGCGCTCAGGCCAGGGAGAAGTCCTCGAACGAGAAGCCCGGCGACACCAGGCAGCTCACGAGCACCTCGCCCGCACCGGGCAGGGTCCGCTGCCACACGCCGCCGCGCACGAACGCCTGGGCGTCGTTCACCCGGTCGCGCCCGGCGTCGGGCCCGAGCGTGATCTGCTGCCCGGGCTCCGGCTGGTCGCCGTCGCCGCCGAGCTCGAGCACGACCGAGTCCGGCCCGTGCCACATCCAGATCTCGTCGCTCGTGACCCGGTGCCACGCGGATGCTTCGCCCGGGGGCAGCAGGAAGTGGATGAGCGTCGCGGCCGGACGGTCGCCCGCCGGCGTCGTGACGGTGGCCGGCGAGGTCCACGTCCGGACGTACCAACCGCCCTCCGGGTGCGGCTCCATGCCGAGTGCCGCCGCCCTGCGCGGGACGTCGAGCCACTCGATGACCTCGCCGTCGACCGTTCGTCGTGCCACCTGATCGTTCATCGGACCATCATCCCGCGCCGAGACGCTCCGGCTGACCGTCGATCGCCCGCACCGTGCCGCGGATGACCGTGGCCGCCGCCCGCCCGGCTCCGTCCTCGACCAGTTCGGCGAGCGCGTCGGGCACGGTCCGGGCGTCGACGTCGAACACGGCCAGGTCCGCCCGTGCGCCGACGGCGAGGTGTCCGATCCGGTCCGGTCCGACCGCGAGCCCCATCGCGTGCGCCCCGCCGAGCGTCGCCGCGGCGAGCAGGCGCTCGTGCAGGTCCCGGTCGCCGTAGCCCTGTGCCCGGGCGATCCGGTGCAGCGCGGTCACGTCGGCCATCAGGTCGAGCGACGGCGACGAGGACAGTGAGTCCGTGCCGATCGCGATGGGACTGCCCTCGCGCAGGTAGTCGGCGACGGGCGGCGGGTCGAGTCCGATCACGGCGTTCGAGCGCGGGCAGAGTGCGACCGCGGTGCCGCGCGCCCGGAGCAGGGCTCGGTCCGCCACGGTCATGTACACGCCGTGCGCGATGTGGCAGTCCGGCCCGAGCACCCCGAGCCGGTCCACGAACACGGTCGCGCTCGCGCCGAACCCGAGCGCGCGCATGGCCCGGAACGAGGGCACGTTCGCCAGGTGCCAGTCGGTGCCGTGTTCGAGCGAGGTCGCGAGACGCTCCCCCTCGAAGGCGGCTTCGCCGAGGTGCAGGTGCAGCCGCAGCCCGCGCTGCCGGACGATGTCGGGGAGCTCCAGGAGCGGGGCCACGTCGAGCGAGTACGGCGCGTGCGGCGAGAGCCCGGCACCCGGTGACGTCGGGATGCGCGCGAGCTCGTCGAGCACCTGGTCGCGGCCGTGCTCCTGCCAGGCCGCGTTCTCCCAGTCCATCACCTCCCAGTAGGCGATGCCACCGAGCCCGGCGTCCTCGAGCGCGGTCGCCGCCTCGATGTCGGTGACGATGTCCGCGATGCTCGTCACGCCGGCGGCGATCGACCGCGCGGCACCGTCGGCCGCCTCGGCGTGCCAGTCGTGCGGTTCGGCGTACACGGCGTTGAACGCGGCGGCCCAGTCCTCGAACCCGGTGTACTGGCCTCGTCCAACACTGGCCATGCCGGTGTACTGCAGGTGCGAGTGCGCGTTGACCAGGCCGGGCAGCAGGGCACCTCGCCAGCGTCGCTCGGTGAACGGCGTGCCGTCCAGCTGGTCCACGACCCAGGAGCGTTCGCCGACGTGCAGGATCCGTCCGTCGCGCACCGCGACGGCGCCGTCGGCGATCGGCGGCGCGGTCATCGGGACGACGATGCGGGCCGAGTGCACGGTCGTCTGGTGGTCGCTCACGACGGGTCTCCGAAGCGGTGGGTCCGGACGTCCGGCTCACGGTCCGCAGGGTGCTCGGCCGGACCGACGGGAGGCTCGGCTCGGCTCCCGAACGCGGCGAGCGCCGCCCGGGCGGTCACCTCGTCCACCTCCGGGTCGATGGGCACGACGGCGCGCGGCAGCTCGTCACCGTGCTCGAGCAGCATCCGGACGGCGCCGAGCTGCACGGCGAACGAGAGGTCCATGATCTCGATCGGGTTGCCCTCGGCCGCGGTGATGTTGATGCACCCGCCGTCGTCGAGCACGAGGACGCCGTGGTCGGCTCCGGGGAACGTGAACCGCTCCGTCTGCGGACCCACCGTGGTGCGGGTGGCACCGGCGGCCAGGGCGTCGTGGATCGCGATCTCCTGGTCGACCCCGCCGGCGACCGCGACGACGGCGTCGGGAGCGCAGGCGCGCAGCACCGCGACCGAGATCGTGTCGCGGACGCCGGTCGCACTCATCACCAGGGCGGCGTCGCGCACAGCCTCGACCAGCGGCGCCACGGCGTACCCGGCGAAGCGCGCCTGCAGGGCGCGGACGGGGTCCGTCTCGGCGACCGTCACCCGGAAGCCGAGCGCGCGGAGCACCAGCGCGACCCCCTCGCCGACGTGACCGAACCCGGCGACGACAGCCGGGCCTCCAGGCCGGACCGTGTGCGTGCCGGACGGCAGCGCGTCGACCAGGTCGAGCGTGGCGAACACCGTCGACTGCCCGGTGCCGTACCGGTTGTCGAAGAACGTCTTGGTGCGGGCGTCGTTCACGGCGACCACGGGGATGCCGAGCTGCCCGCGTTCGGCGAGGACCCGCAGCGGGCGGAGGCCGCTCGTCGTCTCCTCGGCCGCGCCGAGCATCGACCCGAGCAGGTCGGGCCGTTCCTGATGTGCGAGCCGGATCAGGTGCGAGCCGTCGTCGAGCAGCAGGTGCGGACGCGTGTCGAGCATCGCCAGCGCGAGCTCCTTCTGCTGCGTGATGGTCGCCGTGCTGCTCGCGTGCACGGTCAGGCCGGCATCGCGCAGCGCGTCCGCGACGGCGTCGTCGGTCTCGTCGGCGTGGGCGTAGACGACGACGTCGGCACCGGCCTCGCGGAGGAGCAGCGAGAGCACGGCGGTCTTCGGCTCCAGGACCATCGCGACGCCGATGCGGGTGCCGCGGAGCAGCCCTCCGTCGCGGAGTTCCGCGGCGACCGCGCGCGAGACCGGCATCGAGCGGCGTGCCCAGCGCAGGCGCGCTCCGGCTGCCGGGTCGTCCTCGGGGTCGCGGCCCGTGGAGACGAGGAAGACGTCGTCGGAGAGCATCGGGACGGCGAGCACGCCGGGGCGGGCCGGGGCGACCGGGCCGAAGGCGTCCTCGTCGACCGCGGGTTCGTGTCGTCCGGCGTCGACGACGACCAGGGTGCTGCCGCGGGGGCGGTCGGCCGCGTGCTCGATCGCCGGGGTGCTGTCCTCGGGGGTCCCGAGGCACCAGAGCTGGTCGGGGTGCTCGTGTTCGGCTGCCTGCCGTGCTCCGAGCCCCGTGAGCAGCTCGCGGAGAACGGCTGCGTCCGTGCGCTCGCCGCCGACGATCCGGAACCGCCGGGCAGCCACGAGCAGGTTCGTGGTCCTGGCGAAGTGCCGGACGGCCGCGGATGCCCAGGCTCGCGTGGCGGCGTCGGGTCCTGGGGGCATGGTCCCAGCGTAGGGCCGCACGAGGAAGGGCCCGGCGTCCCGCTGCGGCGTTCAGCCGAGCGCGTGCGGCGGCGGTGCGTCGTCCCAGCCGGCGGTGTGCGCGGGGGTGTCCGTCGTCTCGCGGCGGGCACGACGCCGGAAGTGCACCTGCACGCCGATCAGCACGGCGACGCCGATCGCCGACACCACCGCGAGCCCGACCAGGTAGAGCGTCGTCGCGAGCCCGGCGATCGACATCGGCACCACCCCGTTCTGCGCGGCGGACAGCGGCGTCCCGGTGAGGACGAACGCCAGGACCGTGGAGATCGTCGAGTTCGAGTCGTAGAGCCCGTGCAGCAGCGAGACGACGACGTACGTGAGCAGGACGGTCCAAGTCCACCGGAACCGGGGCCGGCCGTGCGCGACGCCGAACAGCACGGCACCCAGGATCGCCGTCCAGAGCACGTGCCCGACCGGGGAGAGGATCGCGCGGAGGACCTCGGTCTGCAGCAGCGACACCAGGTCGATGCCACGCGAGGTGATGGCGGCGTTGAAGGCATACCCGGCGGACTCGAACGCGGCGAAGCCCGCACCGACCGTCGCCCCGAGGAGCGCCCCCTGTCTCGCGGTCTTCGGGCGGACCCGCCAGCCGACGACCACGAGCAGCACGCCCTTCACGAACTCCTCGACGAAGCCGACCAACAGGTAGAGCGCAGCGCCCTGCCGCAGGTCCGACTCGAGCAGGGACGCCCCGAGCACGCCGAGGATCCCGCCGACGAAGAAGGCCGTGATCAGCTGCATCGTGCTCACGGTGCCGGTCACCCGCTCGATCACGAACAGGACGACGGTGAACGGCACCAGGAAGCTGCCGAGCAGGATGATCGTCGGCACCAGGTTGGTGTTGCTCGTGAGCACCGTGACCACGATCGTCACCACCCAGAGCACGAATCCGACGACGAGCGTCTTCCACCACCAGCCGTGCCGGTGGTGCGGGTGGTCCACGGGTGCGTCGCTGGTCACGGCCATGGGCCCATCGTGCCGCGACTGCCGCTCGACTGCTCACGGGAATGTCCGGGGGTCCGCTGTTGTACTGGTGAGCATGAGCGACGAGACCTTCGACCAGGTGACCATGTTCGGCGCGGACTGGTGCCGCGACTGCCGGCGCTCCAAGGCGCTGCTCGACAAGCTCGGCGTGGAGTACACCTACGTCGACGTCGAGGCAGAGGCGTCGGGGGCGTCCCGCGCCGAGGCGATCAGCGGGCGCAAGAACATCCCCGTCGTGGTGCTGCCGAACGGCAAGCACTTCGTGGAGCCCTCGGACGCCGAGCTGCAGGCGGAGCTGGAGTCGTCCGGCGTGGTCTGAGCGGCGCGGGGCGCTGCTTTCGGCGGTGCTCGCGAGGAAAGCGACACCGAACGGCCGAATGCGCGGCGCATCTGACCGCACGGTGTCGCTCTCGTCGGCTGGCCACCCCTCGGAGCGGCGCCATGCTCCGACCGACGGACATCGGATGAATCGGGCATGATGGCCGCGTGATCATCGATGCTCACCACCACCTCTGGGACCCCGCCGACCGGCCGTACCCCTGGATGGACGACTCGGTCGCCCCGCTCCGGCGGCGGTTCGACGTGGACGACCTGCGCGCGGCGACCGGGGCGGCGACCGGGGTGGCGACCGGGGACGTCGCCGGCAGCGGACCCGTCGACGGTGTCGCAGGCAGCAGCCCCCGCAACGGCGTCACCGCCACGATCGTCGTCCAGGCCGTGCACGACCCCGGCGAGACCACGTGGCTCCTCGCCCAGCCCGCTCCCGTCGCCGGCGTCGTCGGGTGGGTGGACCTCACCGCCCCGGACGTGGCCGACCGGCTCGCCGCGCTCCGGCAGCACCCGCGACTGGTGGGCATCCGGCACCAGGCGCAGGACGAACCTGACCCGGACTGGCTCGCGCGGCCCGCCGTGGTCCGCGGCGTCCGTACGGTCGCCGCCGCGGGCCTGGCGTTCGACCTGCTCGTCCGCGGCGCCCGGGAGCACGCCGCTGCCGTGGCCCTCGTCGACGCCGTCCCGGAGGGCCGGTTCGTGCTCGACCACGCCGGCAAGCCTGCGATCGCCCACGAGCCCGACGACGCCGTCCGCACCGCGTGGCGTGCCCGCATGCAGGACCTCGCAGCGCGCCCGAACGTCTGCTGCAAGGTGTCCGGGCTGCTCACCGAGGCCGGTCCCCACTGGCAGCACCGTCCGGTCGCCCACTACGCCCGCGAAGCCGTCGAGCTCTTCGGCCCGGAGCGGTCGATGTACGGCTCGGACTGGCCGGTGTCGACGCTGGCGGCGGACTACGGCACCGTGCTGGCCACGATGCAGGACGGCCTCGCGGACCTCGGCGACGACGAGCGCGACGCCGTGTTCCACCGCACGGCCGCCCGGGTCTACCTTGCTGGCGGCCATCCGCAGACATAGGATGTTTCCGCTGCACCGGTGCAGCACAGCTGCACTGAGCAGCACAGAGAGCGAGGAACGATGAAGTTCGCACGACTCGGCCCCCTGGGACGCGAGGTCCCCGTGGCCATCGACACCGACGGGCAGGCATGGGACCTCCGCCCGATCACCAGCGACATCAGCGGGGCGTTCCTGGCGTCCGACCCCGTCGGCCGCGTCCGGCACGCCCGCGAAGCCGGCGACCTCAAGCCCGTCCCGGACGCCGACGCCCTGCGCCGCGGCGCCCCGGTCGCCCGCCCCGGCAAGGTCGTCTGCATCGGCCTGAACTACCGCGACCACGCGGCCGAGACCGGCGCCGACATCCCCACCGAGCCCATCGTGTTCATGAAGGACCCGATGACCGTGATCGGCCCGGACGACGAGGTGCTCGTGCCCCGCGCCAGCACGAAGACCGACTGGGAGATCGAGCTCGCCGTCGTGATCGGGTCGGTCGCGAAGTACTGCGAGTCCGAGGACGAGGCCGCGACCCACATCGCCGGCTACGCCATCGCGAACGACGTCTCCGAGCGCGAGTTCCAGCTGGAGCGGGGCGGGCAGTGGGACAAGGGCAAGTCCTGCGAGACGTTCAACCCGCTCGGCCCGTGGCTCGTGACCCCGGACGAGGTCGACCCGGCAGCGCTGCCGCTGCGCCTCAGCGTGAACGGCGAGGTCCGGCAGGACGGCACGACCGCCGACATGGTCTTCCGACCGGCGGAGATCGTCCGCTACCTGTCCCAGTTCATGGTCCTCTACCCGGGCGACGTGATCAGCACGGGCACCCCGGCGGGCGTCGCGCTCGCCGGCAACGCCCCGTACCTGCAGCCGGGCGACGTCGTCGAGCTGACGGCGGAGGGCCTCGGTTCGCAGCGCCAGACGGTCGGGGCAGCCTGATGCCCGGCACGCACGCCGGTCTCCGGGCGATCGTCACGGGCGGCGCCTCCGGGATCGGCGCGGCGATCACCGCGGCACTCCAGGAGCGCGGGGCGACGGTGGCCGTGCTCGACCTGCAGACGTCCGGCGTCACCGACGGCACGATCGCCGTCCCGTGCGACGTCGGGGACGACGAGAGCGTCCGCGCCGCGGTCGCCAGCGCCGTCGAGGCCCTCGGTGGGCTCGACGTGCTCGTCAACAACGCCGGCATCGGCGCCCAGGGCACGGTCGAGGACAACCCCGACGACGAGTGGCGGCGCGTGTACGAGGTCAACGTCCTCGGCGCCGTCCGGCTCTCCCGCGCTGCACTCCCCCACCTCCGCGGATCGAGCAACGCGAGCATCGTCAACACGTGCTCGATCGCCGCGACCGCCGGCCTGCCACAGCGGGCGCTCTACTCCGCGACGAAGGGGGCCATCGCCGCGCTCACCCGGGCCATGGCCGCCGACCACGTCCGGGAGGGCATCCGCGTCAACGCCGTGAACCCGGGCACCGCGGACACCCCGTGGGTCGGACGGCTGCTCGCCACCGCCGACGACCCGGCCGCCGAGCGCTTGGCCCTCGAAGCACGTCAGCCGCACGGCCGGCTGGTCGCGCCGGAGGAGGTCGCCGAAGCCGTCGCGTACCTGACCAGCCCCCTCGCCCGCTCGACGACGGGCGTCGACCTGGCGGTCGACGGCGGCATGCAGGCGCTCCGGCTCCGGCCCGCCTGATGCCCGGTTCGCGGCACCGCCGCATCCGGCGTACCGGCCGGGAGGCTGGGCACGGGTATCGTCGGGAGGTCCCGTCCCAGCCGGCTCAGGAAGAGGGCACCCCATGGCTTCGCTGACCGACGACGCGATCGCGCGCATCCAGCAGATGATCGTCTCCGGCGAGCTCGCTCCCGGGCAGCGCCTGCCGCCGGAGAAGGAGCTGAGCGAGTCCCTCGGGCTGTCCCGGAACAGCCTCCGCGAAGCGGTGAAGGCACTCGAGCTGATCCGTGTGCTCGACGTCCGCCGCGGGGACGGGACGTACGTGACGAGCCTCGAACCCTCGGTCCTGCTCGAAGCGGTCTCGTTCGTCGTCGACATGCACCACGACCGCTCCCTGGTCGACCTGCTCGAGGTCCGCCGCATCCTGGAGCCAGCGTCCGCCGTGCTCGCCACCGCCCGCGCCTCGGAGCAGCAGATCGACGAGCTCGCGACGCTGATGGCGACCGTCGACGACGACACCGGCGTCGAGGACCTCGTCGCCCACGACCTGCTCTTCCACTCCACCATCGCCGGCATCGGTGGGAACCAGTACCTGTCCGGACTCCTCGACGCCCTGTCGAGCAAGACCGTCCGCGTGCGGGTCTGGCGCGGACTCACCCAGAACGGATCCGTCCAGCGCACGCTCGACGAGCACGCCGCCATCGTGGACGCCATCCGTCGTCGCGACCCCCAGCTCGTGCAGGCCCTCGTCGTGGCGCACGTCGAGGGTGTCGAACGCTGGCTCCGCCGCTCCCTGGACTGATCCGTTCTGCGCACATGTGCGCGCTCGCCGTTGATCACGTGTTCACTCAGGGGCTGACCTCGGCACCGGCGAACCCGTCGGTGCCGATTCGTTCGTTCCACCAGGAGGACACCGTGCTCGGTCTCATCATCAGCTTGATCATCATCGGACTGATCGCCGGTGCGCTCGCGCGCCTGATCATCCCGGGGAAGCAGCACATCTCGATCCTCATGACCATCGTGCTCGGCATCGTCGGCTCGTTCGTCGGCGGCTTCCTCGGGTTCCTGATCTTCCAGCACGACCCGATGGACGGCTTCTTCCAGCCGGCCGGCATCATCGGCTCGGTGATCGGCGCGGTCATCGTGCTCTTCATCTACACCCGCTTCGCCGGCCGGAGCGCCGCGCGCCGCTGACACCAGCGCAGCGGTGCCGATCGGCGCCGCACCACCGGAAGCGGCTCGCACCACGGTTCTCCGTGGCGCGAGCCGCTTTTCGTTGTGCGGGTCCGTCTGACACCAGGCGCGCGGCTGGCAGCGCGGACGCGGCAGGGGCCGTCGCCTCGCCGTCAGGCGGGGAGCAGGCCCTCGGCGCGCAGGTCGGCCCACAGGTCCTCGGGGATGGTCACGGCAGCGCGTGCCGCGTTCTCCCGCACCTGCGACGCGGACTGGGCGCCGACCGCGACCGTGCGCACCGCCGGAGCCCGGCGCGGGAAGGCCAGTGCGGCCTCGGGCAGCGTGACCCCGTGTCGCGAACAGACCGCGGCGAGCGCCCGGGCCCGCTCCAGCACCGATGCCGGCGCCGGGGCGTAGTCGTACGTGGTGTCCGGCGCCGGCAGCGGGTTGCTGAGCAGCCCCGAGTTGTAGACGCCGACCGCGACGACGTCGACCCCGACCGCGGCGCAGCGGGCGACGAGCTCGGCCGCGGGCTGTTCGAGCAGCGTGTACCGCCCGGCGAGCATGACCACGTCGCAGAGCCCGGTGTCCACGGCAGCCGACAGTGCGGACACCGAGTTCGACCCGACCCCGACGGCCTGCACGACTCCCTCGTCCCGGAGCGCGGCGAGCGCCGGCAGAGCCTGGGTCAGGCCGTCCGTCAGCGAGTACACGTCCGGGTCGTGCAGGTACGCGATGTCGACGTGGTCGAGCCCGAGGCGCTCGAGGGACTCGTCGAGCGACCGACGGACCCCGGACGGCGACGGGTCCCACTGCCGCACCAGGTCGTTCGGTACCGCGAACCCGCCGGAGGCGAGGTCGGTGCCGTCGCCGGTGCCGGGCACGAGCAGCCGTCCGACCTTCGTCGACACCCGGTACGAGGATCGTGGGCGGTCGACGAGCGCCGCACCGAGTCGCCGTTCGGACAACCCGAGCCCGTAGTGCGGCGCCGTGTCGAACCCGCGCACGCCCGCGTCCCACGCGGCGTCGACGGTGGCGCGGGCGTCGTCGTCCGTCACCGGGTGGAGCAGGTTCCCGATGCCGGCGCCGCCGAACCAGAACGGACCGGTGTCCAGGTCGAACGGCGCGGTCACGACGTCTGCCCCGACAGCGTCCACACGAGCGGCACCCCGTCGTCGTTCCCGGAGTAGTCGTCGTCCGCCTCGAGCAGCGGGTTGATGACCTCCTGCCAGGCGGCGTTCACCGGGTCGTCCGCCAGGGAGCGGCGCATCGCCCGGTAGTCCGTCACCTCGATGAGGTGGATGAGGTCCTGCCCGTCCCGCCAGATGCTCCAGTTCGTCACCCCGGCGTCGCGGAGGCGCGCGACGAGCTCGGGCGGGATCGCAGCGTGCGCCTCTTCGTAGGCGGCCTCGCGACCCGCCCGCAGCCTGGTGCGAGAGAGGATCCGCTGCATCAGTCGCGGAGGAACAGCTCGACGACGGGCACCGCCACGTCCGGCCGCACCACCGGGAGCGTCAGCGTCAGCGTCCCGGCGGGCTGTCCGCCGAGCCCGGTGTTCTGCGCGCGGGTCCCCGGCGGGATCTCGCGGAAGTGCAGCTCGGACGCGTCGTGCAGGAACTGCGCGTACGCCACACGACCGGCGAGGTCGGGCAGGTGCACGTGCTCGAAGGGCCACGTGTACAGGTGCAGGTAGAGCCGGTCGCCCCGCTGCGTGAAGACGGTGCCGGAGGGTGCCGTGAAGGTCGAGGGACCGGCGCCGTACACGGAGCGGTCGTGCTGGTGCATCCACTCCCCGATGCCGGCGAGCGCACGACGGGCGACGGGGTCGAACTCCCCGCGACCGGTCGGGCCCACGTTGAGCAGCATGTTCCCGTTGTTCGACACCCCGTCGCTGAGCATCCGGACGAGCAGATCGACGCTCTTCACGTCCTGGTTGTCGCGGTCGTAGCCCCACGACCCGTTGAACGTCTGGCAGGCCTCCCACGGCACCGGTACCCCGTCGACCTCCATCGGCTTGTCGGGCTGGTACTGCTCCGGGGTGACGATGTCGCCGGGGATGTCGAGCCGGTCGTTCACGATGATGCCCGGCTGCAGGCGCCGCGTGAGGGCCATGAGCTCCTCCGACCCCCAGTCGTCGCGGCCCTTGCCGCCCCAGATGTCCTCGTGGTCGTTGTCCCGGTACGAGAAGTCGTAGAACAGGTAGTCGATCCGCCCGTAGTCGGTCAGCAGCTCGGTCACCTGCCCGTGCAGGTACTCGCGGTAGCGGGCCATGTCGCGACCCTCGTTGAGCGCGGCGATCGCGGCGTCGCCGTCGTCGCGGCGCGGGTGCACGCCGTCGATGGTGAAGTCCGGGTGGTGCCAGTCGATGAGCGAGTGGTAGAAGCCGATCCGGATCCCCTCGGCACGGAACGCGTCCACGAACTCGCGCACGATGTCCCGGCCGAACGGGGTGTTCGTGGCCTTGTAGTCGGTGAGCGCGGAGTCCCAGAGCGCGAAGCCCTCGTGGTGCTTCGTGGTGAGGACGGCGTACTTCATGCCGGCCTCCCGTGCCCGTCGCGCCCAGTCGGCCGGGTCGAACAGGTCCGGGTCGAAGTGGTCGAAGTACCGCTGGTAGTCGGCGTCGGTGATCCGCTCGCGGTTCTTCACCCACTCGTGCCGTGCGGGCAGGGCGTAGAGGCCCCAGTGGATGAACATGCCGAAGCGGTCGTGGGTGAACCACGCGGGCAGTCCGGACGCGTCGGTCGCGGTCTGCGGCGCTGCAGGTGCGGTGATGGTCATGCGGTGGATCCCTTTCTGGACGAGCGGACGAGCGGACGAGCGGACGAGCGGAGGAGCGACGGGTCAACGGCCGCCGAGGCCGGATGTGACGATGCCCTTGACGAGGTGCTTCTGCAGGAACACCAGCAGGATGACGGTCGGCAGCATCGAGATCACCGACGCGGCCATCACGAGGTTCCACTCGCTGCCCTGCTGTCCGAAGAACTGCTGCAGGCCGAGCGGGATGGTGCCGTGCGCCTCCACGTCGTTCACGACGACGAGCGGCCACAGGAACGAGTTCCAGTAGGAGATGAACGAGAACACCGCGAGCACGGCCAGGGTCGGCCGGGCGAGCGGGAGCATCACCGAGAAGAAGGTCCGGACGGCACCGGCCCCGTCGACCCGGGCGGCGTCGTCGAGCTCCTGCGGGACGGTGAGGAAGAACTGCCGGACCAGGAACGCGCCGAGTGCCGTGAAGGCCCACGGGATGATGAGCGCCTGGAACGTGTCCACCCACCCGAAGCCCTGCATCATCACGTACATCGGGATGACGAGCACGTCCTGCGGGATCATCAGCGTCGCGAGGAAGAGCACGAACACCGCGTTCCGGCCGCGCCACCGGAGCCGCGAGAACGCGTACCCGGACAGTGCCGCGACGGCGACGTTGATGATCGTGCCGGCGGCGGCGACGAACACCCCGTTCAGGATGAACCGCGCGAACGGCAGGTACGTGAACGCCTGCACGTAGTTCGACCACTCGAAGGACGAGCCCCACAGCGTCGGCGGCGTCGTGAACGTCTCCGATGCGGGTTTCAGGCTCGTCGCCACCATGTACACGAGCGGCGCGATGAACAGCAGGGCGACGAGACACAGCAGCACGTACCCGACGGCGTGCCGGACACGGCCCACCTGCCGGGTGCGACGCGGCAGCGACCGGGGGTTCACGGTCCGGTTCGCCGAGGTGGTGGGACGGACCCTGGTCAGCTCACTCATAGTGCACCCACCGCTTCTGCCCGAGGAACTGGACGGCCGTGATCCCGAGGATGATGACGAACAGCACCCAGGCACCTGCCGAGGCGAGTCCGAGCTGCTGCGTCTGGAAGCCCGTGTTGTAGATGTACTGCACCAGGGTCTCCGTCGCGGTGCCCGGCCCGCCCTTCGTCAGCACGAACGGCTGCACGAACACCTGGAACGACGTGATCAGGGTCATCATCGTGGCGAAGAAGATCGACGGCGAGATGAGCGGGAACTTGATCCGCCAGAACATCTGCCACGCGTTCGCCCCGTCGAGTTCCGCCGCCTCGAGCTGGTTCTCCGGCACCGAGTCGAGGGCCGCCGAGAAGATCAGCATGTTGTAGCCGAACCCCTGCCAGACGCTCATCGCGACGACGGCGAGCATCGCCCACTTGTCGTCGGCGAGGAAGTTCGGCGCGTGCACACCGATGGTGGACTGCAGGGTCGCGTCGATCGCACCACCGGGTTGGTAGAGCATCCGCCAGACGACGACGTTCGCGACGATGGGCGTCACGGTCGGGATGAAGAAGAGCACCCGGAAGACGTGTCGGTGCTTGATCTTCGGTGTCAGCCAGGCTGCGAGTCCGAGTGACACGACCAGATTGAGCGGCACGTAGAGCACCACGAACACGACGGTGTTCAGCGTCACCGTGCGGAAGATCGGGTCGGTGAAGAGCTTCTCGTAGTTCGCGAAGCCGGCGAACGTGCGTTCGCCGAGCATCGGCCAGTTCATGAAGCTGACGACGAGCGACGCCAGGATCGGGAACGCCGTGAACACGACGAGCCCGATCGAGTGCGGCCCGGCGAACGCGGCGCCCCACCACGATCGGCGTCCGACCTCGCCCGCCTGGTCACCACCGCCTCGGCGGCGGGGTGCGCCCGCAGCGACCGCGGTCGCGACGGCGGGCACCGCCGTCTCGGTCGCGGGGTCCTGGATGGTGGTCATGCGACGACCTCCTCGTCGTTCGCGCGGTCCTGGAGCAGGGATGGGGCGGACTGGAGGCTGTGCGCACGAGGCGAGCACGGCCTCCAGTCCGTCACGGGGTGACGCCGGTCACTGCGAGCCGAGCTGGCTCGCGATCGAGGACATCGTGTCCTTGCCGCTCGTCTGCCCGTTGACCGCCTGCAGGGCGTACTGCGTGAACAGCTGGTTCAGCTGGTCGCTCTGCTTGTTGCCCGGCAGCGGGGTCGCCTTGTCGAGCGCGGCCTTGAGCGTGTCCTCGGCGCCGTCGATGCCGGCGTTGTCGTACCAGGCCTGCTGCGCCGCGGTCCGTGCCGGGAAGGCGCGACCCTGCTCCGCGAGCGAGGTGAGGACGGGCTCGCTCGTCATCGTCTCGATGGCCTTGAACGCCTGGTCCGGGTACTTGCACTGCTTCGAGACACCGAAGCCGGAGCCGGCCGCGTACGACGACGCCCCGGACGTGCCGGACGGCACGGTGGTGACGCCGAGGTCGAACTTGACCTTGGCCTTCTGGCTGATGAGCGACCAGGGGCCGTCGCTGTACATCGCGACGTCGCCGCTGACGAAGGCGTTGCCGTCGGCCGACGAGTCGGACGACGCCTGCGTGGCGTAGCCCTTCTTCACCAGGCCCGCGAGCCAGTCGAGTCCGTCGGCGAACTTCGCGTCGGTGGCGTCGAGCTTGCCGCTCTCGGTGATCACCCGACCGCCGTTGTAGCCGAGGATCTGGGACTCGAGCGGGATGTCCGCGATGCTCGTGCCGTACGCGGTGGTGCCGGCGGCCTTGAGCTTCGCCGCTGCCGCCTCGAACTCGTCCGTCGTCCAGCCTGGCTTCGGGTCGTCGACGCCGGCCTTCGCGAGCAGGTCCTTGTTGTAGAACACGAGCATGGGGCCGGTGTCGTACGGCAGGCCGTAGAGCTTCCCGTCCACCTTCATGCCGGTGAGCGCGGTCTGGTCGTACTCGCTGAGGTCCAGGTCGGCCTTCTTCGCGAGGTCGTCGAGCGGGACCAGGACGTCCGTGTAGTTCGCGGCCCGCAGCGACTGGATGCTGACGATGCAGGGTGCGGTGCCGGTGGAGAGCTGCGTGCGGAGCTTCGTCCAGTAGTCGTTGAACGGCGAGCCCTGGATGGTGACCTTCACGCTGTCCTTCGTGTCGACGGTGTCGGCGACCTTCTGCCACGCGGCCTTGTCCTCCTTCCCGCCGATCCACATCGCCCAGGTGAGGGCGTCCTTCGACTGGCCGTCGCTGGCGCTGCTCCCTGCGGAACAGCCCGTGAGGACGAGGGCCGCGGCAGCTGCTGCCGCGATCCCCGCGATGAAACGTCGTTGCATGGGTGTCTCCACTTCGTCGTGGTGATCGGGTGTTGGTGGTGTCGTGCTTGCTTGTTGGCTTGCCGGCTTGTCGGCTTGTCGGCTTGTCGGCTCGTCGGCTCGTCGGGTGTCAGGCGACCCGGATCGCGTCGCGCATCGGGTCGACGGCTGTGTCGGTCGCCCAGACCGGTCCGTCGGGGTAGGAGTACGTGTCGAGGGACCCGGCGAGCATCTCCGTGCCGGCGCCCGGCGCGGTCGGTGGCCAGTACCGGCCGTCGTGCACGTCGACCGGGGTCACGAAGTGCTCGTGCAGGTGGTCGACGTACTCGATGCACCGGTCGTCGAGCGCCCCGGAGAGCGCCACGGCGTCGAACATCGAGAGGTGCTGGACCGCCTCGCAGAGGCCGACGCCACCGGCGTGCGGGCAGACCCGGACGCCGTGCTTCGCGGCGAGCAGCAGGATCGCCAGGTTCTCGTTCACCCCGGCGACCCGGGTCGCGTCGATCTGCAGGACGGACATCGCCCCGGCCTGGATGAGCTGCTTCGCGATGACGCGGTTCGCCATGTGCTCCCCCGTCGCCACCGGGATCGGCGCGATGCGGCGGGCGATCGCGGCGTGTGCCAGGACGTCGTCGGGGCTCGTCGGCTCCTCGACCCAGGCGACGTCGAACGGGCGGAGTCGGTCGATCCACGCCACGGCCTCGTCGACGTCCCAGCGCTGGTTCGCGTCGATGGCGATCCGGATGTCCGGACCGACCACGTCGCGGGCGATGCCCATCCGGCGGACGTCCTCGTCGACGTCGCCGCCGACCTTGAGCTTGATCTGGGTGAAGCCGTCGTCGACGGCCTCGCGGCAGAGGCGCGCGAGCTTCTCGTCGTCGTAGCCGAGCCACCCCGGCGTGGTCGTGTAGGCCGGGTAGCCGAGCTGCTCGAGCGTGCGGCGCCGCTCGGCACGGAGCGGGACCGCCAGCTCCAGGAGCGCCAGGGCGTCGGCCGGGGTGAGCGCGTCGGTGAGGTAGCGGAAGTCCACCAGGTCGACGAGCTCCCGGGGGCTCATGTTCGCCAGCAGTGCCCACAGCGGCTGTCCGGCGCGCTTCGCCCGGAGGTCCCAGAGGGCGTTCACCACGGCGCCGATCGCCATGTGCATGACGCCCTTCTCCGGGCCGAGCCACCGCAGCTGCGAGTCGTGCACCATGGCCCGCCACGTCCCGCCCATGTCCGTGAGGAGCGCTTCGGCGTCCCGCCCGACGACGTGCCCGCGGAGGGCGGCGATCGCTGCCTCCTGCACCTCGTTGCCGCGGCCGATCGTGAAGACGAACGCGGAGCCGGTGTGACCGTCGGGGGCGTCCGTCGTGATCTCGACGTACGCGGCGGAGTAGTCGGGAGCCGGGTTCATCGCGTCGGACCCGTCGTGTTCCCGCGAGGTGGGGAACCGGATGTCACGCACGCGCAGACCGGTGATGCGGCTCATCGTTGCTCCTGCCCGTCCGGTCATCGTCGACCGAACGGGGCAATCAAAACATCGGATGTCTGCCGCGTCAAGCCCTCCCCACGCCCAGGAAGTCGAATCGCGCGTGGGCAGTCCGAAGTTCCGACCACCTACGCGCGATTCGACTCACCACGCGGGCGCGAGTGGGTGGGAGCGCGCGTGGGTGGTTGCGGGCAACCGAGTCCGGACGCTCAGGACGCGGCCAGACGTCCCATCTCTGCGACAACACCGCGCACGCGAGCCGCGAGTTCGTCGTGCGAACCGACCGTGACGCGGTGCGCGGTCTCGATCACGGCCGCCATCACGAGCGTCACCGCCGTGCGGGCGGTTTCGGCGTCTGTGCGCTCGCATGCGATCCGGTAGACCGCGAGCCGCGCCTCCGCCATCCACTGCAGCATCGTCGGGACCATCTCGGGCCTGGCCTGCACGAGCGCCTTCATCCGCGAGCGGTCCGCCGGCAGGTCGACGGTGTGCGCGACGAGCCGGCAGAGGTCGGCGACCAGGGGGCCGTCGGAGTCGAGGAAGACCGCCGTGGCCTCGGTCGGGACCGCGGTCGCCGGCAGTCCGAGCGCCGCGTTGCCCTTCGACGGGAAGTAGTTGAAGAACGTCCGCGGGGAGACCCCGGCGTCGGCGCAGATCTCCTCGACGGTGACACCGGCGAGCCCGCGCTCCGTGACGAGGGCGAGCGCCGCCTCGTGGATGGACTGCCGGGTGCGCTGCTTCTTGCGCTCCCGGAGTCCGCACGACTCGGGATCGACGGCTGTGTCCAGCGCTTCGGTGGTGCTCACGTGGTGCTCCTGATCCGAGTCGGGGCCTCCCGCCGCACGGCGGGAGGCCCCGAGGGGTCTACGCGTCCGACCGGGGACGCTGGACGGGGATCGAACCGGTGGACGGCGCCGTCGGCGAGCCCATCGTGTTCGCGGCGGCGACTGCCTGGACCTCGAGGTCGTCGGCCGTCCCGTCGGCGTCTGCCTGCTCCTGCAGGGCCGAGCTCTTGCGGAGCGGCGGCGCCTTGAAGAAGAAGCTGAGCACGAACGCGAGCAGGATCACCGCGAAGCCGACCCAGTACACGGTCACGGCCGAGGCGTTGAACCCGGTCATGAACGGACGGGTGAGCGCCGGGTTCGCACCGTTGAGGTACGACGTGTCACTGGTCTCCGCGCTCGAGCTGCTCGAGGAGCCGGTGCCCTTGTCGATCTGCTTGACGAGCGTCGGGACGACCTGGTCCACGTAGTACGTCCGGTCGTCCTTATCCGACCAGTCGACCACCAGGGCGCCGTCGGACACCGTGGCGTGCGCCTTGTCGGCAGCCTGTGCGAGCGCGGTGGCCTCGGCAGCCGGGGTGGCCGCTGCGACCTGCTGGTCGATGACCGTCTGCGCTGCCGCCGCCGGGACGGTGCCCGCCGCGACCTGGGCCTGCACCGCAGCGGTGACCTGCTCGGTGACGGCCTGGTCGGCAGCCTGCTTCGCCGCCGTGGTCCCGGACGCGAGACCCGAGGCGACCTGCTGCTTGATCGGGGTGACGATCGGGTTCCAGATCTGCTCCATGACGCCCTGGTTCGCCTTCGCCGTGGCAACGGTCGGGTTGAGGGCCGCGTCGAGGGCAGTCGTCAGGTTCGCCTTGTCCGCCGTGGCGTGCACGATGTTCGTCGGCATGATCGAGAACAGGACCGAGAGCAGCACCGCGGTGCCGAGCGTTCCACCGATCTGGCGGAAGAACGTCGCCGAGCTGGTGGCCACGCCCATGTCGCGCGGCTGGACCGAGTTCTGCGAGGCGAGCGTGATGCTCTGCATGAGCTGGCCGAGGCCGAGGCCGATCAGGAACATGCCGATCATCAGGAACCAGAGCGGCTTGTCGATCGTCATGAACGTCAGGACGACGTAGCCGAGTGAGACGAGCGCCGTGCCGATGATCGGGAACTGGCGGTACTTGCCGGTGCGGGCGACGATCTGACCCGAGGCGATCGACGCGATCATCAGACCACCGATCATCGGCAGCGTCGCGAAGCCCGACTCGGTCGGGGTCAGCCCGGTGACGATCTGCAGGTACAGCGGGATGGTCAGCATGGCGCCGAACATCGCGAACCCGACCAGGAAGCCGAGGATCGTCGCCATCGAGAACACGCTCGAACGGAAGAGCTTCAGCGGGATGATCGCGTCGTCCTTCATCAGCGTCTCGATCACCAGGAAGGCGACGAGCCCGAGCGCGCCGATCACGTAGCAGGCGATCGCGCCGGCCGAGCCCCAGCCCCAGGTGCGGCCCTGTTCGGCCACGAGGAGCAGCGGCACCAGGGTCGCGATGACCGAGGTGGCACCCCACCAGTCGATGCGCGGCTTCGCCTTGGCGTCGCCGAACTTCGGCAGGTGCAGGAAGGCGATGACCATGAGGAGCGCACCGACACCGATCGGGACGTTCACCAGGAAGACCCAGCGCCAGCCGGTGATCCAGAGGATCTGGTCCGCACCGGCGAAGAGGCCGCCGATCAGCGGGCCGATGACGCTCGAGATGCCGAAGACCGCGAGGAAGTAGCCCTGGTACTTGGCACGCTCACGCGGGGCGAGGATGTCGCCCATGATCGCGAGCGGCAGCGACATCAGCGCTCCGGCACCGATGCCCTGGAAGGCACGGAAGGCCGCGAGCATGATCATCGACGTCGACATCGTCGAGAGCAGCGAGCCGAGGATGAAGACCGCGATGCCGAAGATGTAGAGCGGGCGGCGGCCGAAGACGTCGGAGAGCTTGCCGTAGATCGGCGTGGTGATGGTGCTCGCGATGAGGTACGCGGTGGTGACCCAGGCCTGCTGGTCGAGCCCGTGCAGGTCGTCACCGATCGTGCGGATCGCCGTGCCGACGATCGTCTGGTCCAGGGACGACAGGAACATGCCGGCCATCAGGCCGTAGATGACGAGGAGGATCTGGCGGTGCGACATGATCGGCTTGCCCGGCGCGGTCGCCGGTGCCGATGATCGTCCGCCCGACACCGTGACGGGTGCAGTGGCAGTTGACATGGGGAGTCCTTCAGGGCGATTCGTGGTTCGTGATCGGTCCGCTTCCTTGCAGACCGTGCAAGTTTACATCGCAGGAAGACTTGCTGCCACCGCAAAGTTGCCCATCGTGCAGGTTGTTGAACGCACCTTCAGCTTCGACGGTGGTTCGCGGCCGGTCCGATACCGTCGACCGGCATGGGGAGAACCACCTGGACCGACGTCCCTGGCGCAGTGCGCACACGCGTGGAAGCGGTGCTCGGCAGCCCCGTGGTCGCCGCCGTCTCGCAACCGGGCGGGTACTCCCCCGGCGGCGCCGACCGCGTCACGACGGCGGACGGCACCCGGGCGTTCGTGAAGACGCTGTCCCGGTCACGGAACGCGGACGGGTACGGATTCCACGAACGGGAGGCCCGGGTGGTCTCCGCCTTGCCGCCCACCGTGCGCGCACCCCGGCTCCGGGCAGCGCTCACGACGTCCGTCGACGGTGACGACTGGATCGCCCTCGTGCTCGACGACGTCGACGGGCAGCACCCCGGCGCCGCACGCGACGGCTCGGACGTCACGGCGGTGCTCGACGCACTCGACACGTTGCCCGTCGCGACCGGGACGCTCGCCGACCTGCCGCGGATCGCCGCGGACCTGGCGGACGACTTCGCCGCGTGGGACCGGATGCTCGCGTCCGGCACGCTCCCCGCGGTGGTCCCGGAGGACGTCGGCGCGCACGCGGGTCGGATGGCGATCGCGGCGCGCGCGGGAGCGGCAGCGGTCGACGGGGCGCACCTCGCGCACCTCGACTGCCGCGCGGACAACCTGCTGCTCGACGCCGACGGGCTCGTCTGGGTCGTGGACTGGCCGTGGGCGGGCGTCGGTGCGCACTGGCTCGACGCGCTCACCTACCTGCTCGACGCACTGGTCCGCGGCGAGGACGTCGACGTGGAGCGGCACCTCGCGACGCACGCGGTGTTCGCCGGGGTGCCGTCGGAGTCCGTCGACGCGGTGCTCGCCGGACTCGCCGGGATGTTCCTCGAGAAGGCCGCACAGCCGGCACCGCCGAACATGCCGACGATCCGCGACTTCCAGCGCACCGAAGGCGTGGCAGCGGCGCGGTGGCTCCTCCGCCGCTGGGGCGAGTAGGGCAGCTCTCCGGCCATCGGTCCCCCGGATGTCCAGGAACCGCGATGGGGCCGCGCGTACGGTCCACCGAATGAACGACGAGCACGAAAGCCACCGTCCCGAAGCGGACGCTGCGCGGCTCGGACTCGTCGTCGTCGGCGAGGCAGCAGCGCTGCACTCCGGCGACGAGGCGGCTCTGAACGCGAGCGAAGAGAACATCCGCGAGACCATCGACGACCTGGTCGACGAACCGCTGACCCCCCGGCAGGAGGAGGTGGTGCAGCGCCTGGCCTCGGCGGGCGGCACCATCACCGCCGGCCTGAGCGGGGCACTCGCAGCGCAGACCGGGCGATCCGTCGAGGACGTCCTGGGCGGCGCTGCCTCTGCGATCGTCTGGCAGGAGCGACTCGCCTCCGGCAACGCGAGCGAGATCGGGAACGACCGGGCCGACGCCGACAACAGCGGCAACGGCCGGGTCGATGCCGACGGCGGCGACTCCGACGAGGACCGATCCGACCCCGACCAGGCCTAGGCGCTCCGACCCCCGCGGTGCAACACGAGGTCACGAACCGGCACCGAGCGACCACCCCTCCGTAGCCTTCGTGCATGCCGAAGCGCCTCCTCCTCAACGTCTTCGAGATGAACTGTGTCGGGCACATCACGCACGGTCTCTGGCGGATCCCGGGCAACAACCGACACCGCTACACCGACATCCGGTACTGGACCGAACTCGCGCGCACGGCCGAGGCCGGTCAGTTCGACGCCGTCTTCATCGCCGACGTCCTCGGCGCGTACGACGTGTACGGCGGCTCGGCGGCCCCGGCCCTGCGCGAGGGACTCCAGATCCCGAACAACGACCCGATGCTCGTGGTGCCGGCGATGGCCGCGGTCACCGAGCACCTCGGCTTCGGCATCACCTTCTCGACCAGCTACGAGCCGCCGTTCGCCTTCGCCCGGCGGATGTCGACGCTCGACCACCTGACGAACGGCCGCGTCGGGTGGAACGTCGTCACGAGCTACCTGCCGAACGCCGCGCGGAACTTCGGCCTGGCGACGGAGATCCCGCACGACACCCGGTACGAGATCGCGGACGAGTACCTCGACGTCCTCTACCAGCTGTGGGAGGGCTCGTGGGAGGACGACGCCGTGCTCCGGGACGCCGAGCGCGGGGTCTACACCGACCCGGAGAAGGTGCACGCGATCGACCACGTCGGCGAGCACTTCAGCGTCGCCGGGCCGCACCTGTCCGAGCCGTCGCTGCAGCGCACACCGACCCTGTTCCTGGCGACCGGCTCCCCCGCCGGCATCGCCCGCGCCGGCCGGCACGCCGAGGTGGTCTTCACCGGCGGCCACGGCGTGGAGCGCACCGCGAACGCGGTCCGTGACGCCGCCCAGGCCGCGGGACGCGACCGCGGCGACGTCCGCTTCGTCACCCAGGCCGCGGTGATCACGGCGCCGACCCAGCGCGAGGTCGAGGACAAGGTCGCGCAGTACCGGGCCTTCGCCAGCGAGGAGGGCCCGCTCGTCCACGGCAGCGTCCCCTTCGACGCACTGTCGCACCCGCGCAACCGCACGGTGCGGGACGCGCTCGAGGCCGAGGGGGTCGAGGGCGGCGAACGCCTGGTCGGCCGCGTCGCACTCGACGCGACCGTCGGCGAGCTGCTCGACCGCGTCAACGAGGCGTGGCACGGGGCGTTCTGGGCGGCCGGCGTTCCCGAGGCGGTCACGGAGCAGATCGAGGGTTGGCTCGACGACGACGGCATCGACGGGATCAACCTGCGGCAGTACCACTCGTTCGACACCGTGCGGGACTTCGGCACGTACGTCACCCCGCTCCTCCGGGAGCGCGGGCGCCTGCCGGAGCGCTACACGGACGGCGAGACGCTGCGCGAACGCGTGACCGGCGGACCGGCGCGGCTCCCCGCGTCGCACCCGGCCGCGACACACCGCCGGACGAGCGTCCCCGCCTGACCCGGAGCCGCCACCAGAGCGGGTCGTACGACGCTCAGCGCCCGAGCAGCCGCCGGACCCCGTCCGTCACCACGCGCCGCGTCAGCTCGCCGTCCCGCCGCGCCTTCGCGCGCAGCGCCGCCCCCTCCCAGAGGTCGACGAGCTGCGCCCCGACGAGCGACGCGTCGAGCCCGGCCGACACGTCGCCCTGCTCCTGGGCGACCCGGATGGCCGCAGCCAGGCGGTCGACCCACTCGTCGAACACGCCGTCCACGTGGGCCGCGACGTCGGGCTCGTCCGTCGCGGTGTCGATCGCCAGGTTCCCGAGCAGACACCCGTACCGGAACTCGATCCCCGCCAACCGGTCGAGCATCGCGTCGAAGTACGCGGTGATCCGGTCGACCGCCCGCGGCAGGGACTCGTCGTCGAGCACCGCGGTGGGCGATGCGGCGGCGAAGCGGTCGGCGACCTCCATCGCCAGGTCGGCCTTGGACCGGAAGTGGTTGTAGAACGAGCCCTTCGGCGCACCAGCGGCTCCGGTGATCGCGGCGACGCCGGTGCCGGCGTACCCGTGCTGGTGGAACTCGACGAGGGCGGCGTCGACGATCGCGTCGCGGAGACTGGCTCGGGGCATGGGACGATCTTCGCACCATCCGGAATAAGACGACCGGTCATATTGCTCGATCTCCCAGCGGCACCGATCGGCGCCCCGACGGAAGGAACCCCCATGACGGAACTCAGCGGACAGATCGTCCTCGTCACCGGCGCGAACGGCGGACTCGGTACCGAGTTCGTCCGCCAGGCCATCGAGCGCGGCGCGACGAAGGTGTACGCCGCCGCACGGCGCCCCCGCGACTGGGACGACACCCGCATCGTCCCCCTGGTGCTCGACGTGAGCGACGAGGCATCGGTGTCCGCCGCCGCCGCGACCGCGTCGGACGTCACCGTGGTCGTCAACAACGCCGGCCTGCTCCGCACCGGCGGCCTGGTCGACGGTCCGCTCGAGGACATCCGCACCCAGGTCGAGACGAACCTGATCGGTCCGCTCCTGGTCACCCGCGCCTTCGCGCCGGCACTCCGCGCGGCGCACGGCACGGTCGTGAACGTCGCCTCGGTCCTCAGCTGGCTGGGCGGCAGCGGCGCGTACGGCGTCTCGAAGGCCGGACTCTGGTCGGCGACCGACTCGACCCGCCTCGAGCTCGCGGGCGACGGCGTCCAGGTCGTCGGCGCCTACCTCGGGTACACCGACACCCCGATGACCGACGGCGTCGACGCCCCGAAGAACACCCCGGAGGACGTCGTCACCGCCGTCTACGACGGCGTCGAGCAGGGCGAGCACGAGGTGCTCGCCGACGAGCTGACGCGCAGCGTCCGCGCATCCCTCGGGGCGCCGGTCAGCGAGCGGTACGCCGCGCTGGCCGGCTGACGTCGCGGACGCACCACGTGACGGACGGGAGGCCCGGTGCCAGATCGCACCGGGCCTCCCGTCCGTCGTGTGGGGACGTCCGGTGTCTCAGGAACGCCACCAGGCGTCGAACGGGGTCGCCGGGACCTGGCGCTTGTGCTCGGTCGCGCGGTAGCGCGTCTCGATGGCCTCGGCGACCTCGATCGGGACGTCGTGGCCCTGCAGGTACGCGTCGATCTCGGCGTAGCTCAGGCCGAGGTTCGCCTCGTCCGTCTGGCCGGGGGTCTCGTCGAGCAGGTCGGCGGTCGGGGCCTTCTCGTAGAGGCGAGCCGGTGCGCCGAGGTGCTCCAGGAGCTGGCGTCCCTGGCTCTTGGTCAGGCCGGTCAGCGGGGTGATGTCGACGCCGCCGTCGCCGTACTTCGTGAAGAAGCCGGTCACCGCCTCGGCCGCGTGGTCCGTGCCGACGACGAGGAGCCCCTGCTGCCCGGCCACCGCGTACTGGGCGACCATGCGCATCCGGGCCTTGACGTTGCCCTTGACGAAGTCGCTGAGCGGGACGCCGGCACCCGTGGTGTCCTGCACGACGCCGTCGACACCGTGCTCGATGTTCACGGTGAGTCCGGGTGCCGCGGCGATGAACCGCAGCGCGAGCTGTGCGTCGTCCTCGTCGGCCTGCACCCGGTAGGGCATCCGGACCGTCGTGAACGTGACGTCGTGCCCCTCGGCGCGGAGCGACTCGACGGCGAGCTGCGAGAGCCGCCCGGCGAGCGAGGAGTCCTGGCCGCCGCTGATCGCGAGGAGCAGCCCCTTCGCGCCGGTGGTCAGCAGGTAGTCACGGAGGAACCCGACGCGCCGGTCCACCTCGGTGGCCGGGTCGATGACGGGCTGGACGTTGAGGTCCGCGGCGATCGCGGCTTGGAGTTCACGCACCCGCCCAGTATCCACCGCGGACCCGTCAGCGCGCCTCGACGGACTCGGAGCGCTTCTGCCGCCACATCGTCGCGGGCTGGTCCGGGCCGTCCCAGACCTGGACGGCGCCCCACGCCGCAGCGAGGAGCGGCACCGAGATGATCGCGCCGAAGATCCCGGCGAGCACGGTGCCGGCGGTCAGGCCGATCAGGATGACCAGGCCGTGCAGCCGCAGCGTCCGGCCCATCAGCACCGGCTGGAGCAGGTTGCCCTCGAGCTGGTTCACCAGGACCACGATGCCGACCACGACGAGCGCCTGCACCGGGCCGAGCGCGACCAGCGCCACGAGCGCGGCGAGGATGCCCGCGGCGGTGGCGCCGACGATCGGGATGAACGCCGTGATGAACACGACGACGGCGAGCGGCAGCGCCAGCGGGACCCCGACGATCGCGATGCCGACACCGATGCCGATCGCGTCGACCGCGGCGACCGTCGCCGTGCCGCGGACGTACCCGCCCAGGGTGGCGACGACGCGGTCGCCGACCCGGCGGGCGCGTGCGTACCGGCTGCCGGTGAAGGGACGGAGGAGGAACTCCCAGATCTTCGGGCCGTCCTTGAGGAAGAAGAACAGCACGACCACCATCAGCACCAGCCCGGTGAGGAAGTTCGCGGTCGCGGACGCCCCGGCGAGCGCACCGGAACCGAACTGCGCGCTCGTGATGAAGTCGGTGACGGTCTTGGTCGCGTCGTCGATCTGCGAGTCCGAGATCGAGAACGGCAACGAGGTCACCCAGCCCTGCAGCTGCTGGAACCCGTCGACCGCGGAGTCCTGCAGGTCCGACCACTGGCTCTCGACCGCGACGACGATCAGCCACGCGACGAGGCCGAGCACCACGAGCACGCCGAGGAGCACCGCGAGCGTCGCGAGCACCGACGGCACGTGGTGCCGGCGCATCCAGGACACGACGGGGTGCATGGCCGAGGCGATGATGAGCGCGAGGAGCACCGGGATCGTGACGACGCTCAGGGTGGACGCAGCGTAGACGATGCCGATCACGATGACCAGCACGATGATGACCTGCAGGCACCGGGTGGCCAGGCCGCCGAACGAGTCCGACCAGGCCTTCCGGGCGCCGGACGGCGGGAGGTCGCGGGACGCGGACGGGGACGGGGAGAAGAACGGCATGCGGATCCTGTCGTGACGGTGGTGCGATCTGCTGTCGAGCGCTCCCCCGATGATGTCAGGCAACCGGTGACTACGCTCAGGCTCGTGACGACGACGTTCCCGCGCAGTACCCCGTCCGCCCTCGACATCGACGGTTCGGGGGTCGAGGCCCTGGTCCGCGCGCTGGAGTCGACACCCGACGTCGAGCCGCACAGCCTGGTGCTCCTGCGGCACGGGCAGGTCGCCGCCGAGGGGTGGTGGGCGCCGTACTCCGCGGACCGGCCGCACCTGCTCTACTCCCTGAGCAAGAGCGTCACCGCCGCCGCCGTCGGCATCGCGTCCCGCGAGGGCCTGGTCGACCTGGACAGCACGGTCCTCGGTCACTTCCCCGAGCTCGACGCCGAGGTCACCGACGACCGCAGCCGCCGGATGACGCTCCGGAACCTGCTGGCGATGGCGAGCGGCCACCGGGAGGAGACCCTCGACCGGGCGCGCCAGATCGACCCGACGAACATCGTGCGCGGGTTCCTGCTGCTCCCACCGGACGAGGAACCGGGCTCCGTCTTCGCGTACAACCAGCCGTGTACGTACACGCTCGCCGAGGTCGTGCGCCGGGCGAGCGGGACCTCGCTCGTCGAGTACCTGCGCCCGCGGCTGTTCGAGCCGCTCGGCATCGACCAGGTCTCCTGGAAGCGGGACGCCACCGGCGAGCTCGGCTTCAGCGGCTGCTTCGCCACCACCGACGCGATCGCGAAGCTCGGGCAGCTGTACCTGCAGCGCGGGGAGTGGGACGGGACCCGCATCCTCGACGAGGACTGGGTTGCCGACGCCACCCGGCTCCAGGTCGAGAACGAGGACCCCGAGCACCCGGACTGGGCGCAGGGCTACGGCTACCAGTTCTGGATGGCGCGGCACGGCTTCCGCGGCGACGGCGCCTACGGCCAGTTCTGCGTCGTGCTGCCCGAGCACGACGTCGTCCTCGCGATGACCGGCCAGAGCATCGAGATGCAGGCCGTCCTCGACGCGGTCTGGGAGCACCTGCTGCCGGCGATCGACCGGCCGGGTGCCGCGGGTCCGGTCGACCTGTCCGCGCTGGCGTTGCCGCCCGTCGCCGGCGCCGCGCTCGGTACGGTCGGTCTGGAGGCCGGGGTCGCCTTCACCCGCGGGTCCGGTCCCGGGGTGCCCCTGCTCGACACCGTGGAGCTCGAGCACGCCGGTGACGCCGGGTGGGCGGTCACCGTGACCCAGGACGGCTCCGCCGTGCGCGCCCCGCTCGGCGAGGACAGCTGGGCGGTGTCCGGGTCCACCGCGGCGAGCGCCGCCGTCGACGAGGACGGCCAGGTCGTCGTGGCGCTCCGCTTCGTCGACACCCCGCACCTGCTCCGGCTGCGACTCGACCCCGGCACGACCACCTTCGCGGCGTCGTGGGCGACCGAGCCGCTGCACGACCGGATCGGCACGCTGCACCGCCCGGCCGTCGGCTGATCGGTCAGCGCCGCCGCACAAGGGTCACCAGGGGACGACACCCGCGTCGTCGAAGAACCCGCCGCGGGGACCGTCGTCCGGCAGCGTCGCGAGCCGGACCGCCGTCGCTGCGCCCTGCTCGGGCGTGCGGTCGCCGGCGAACCCGTTGAAGTCGGTCGCGACGAGCCCCGGGCACGCCGCGTTCACGATCACCGGGGTGTCCGCGAACGCCCGCGCGTACTGCACGGTGATGCCGTTGAGGAACGTCTTCGAGGACGAGTAGACGGCCATCACCGGCCCCGGCTGCCGCTCGAGCGAGCCCATGCTGCTCGACGTGTTCACGATCCGCGGAGCACCCGAGCGCCGGAGCAGCGGCAGCATCGCGTTCGTCACCCGGATCACGCCGTACACGTTCGTGTCCACGACCGTGCGCAGCTCGTCGAGGTCGATCGTCGTGGGGTCCTGGCCCCACGTCACCGGGTCGAACGACCCGGAGATGCCGGCGTTGTTGACGAGGACGTCGAGCGTGCCGAACCGGTCGTCGAGCTCCCGCGCCGCAGCGGCGACGCTCGCGTCGTCGCTGACGTCGAGCCGCACGGCCGACGCGTCGATCCCGTCCGCTGCCAGCCGGGCCACGGCGTCGGACCCGGCCGTCTCGTCACGTGCGCCGACGACGACACGCATGCCGAGCCTCCCGAGCGATCCCGCGATCGCGAAGCCGATGCCCTTGTTCGCCCCGGTCACCAGGGCGGTCGTTGCTGTTGTCATGTCCCGATCCTCGGTCCGGTCCGCTGGCCGCGTCCAAGACCCGTTCGGTGTTCGTCGATACCCGGCGGGTATCGACGCCGTAGGCTCCGCGGTGTGGACGATCTCGAGACGCGCGAACTCCGGTACTTCGTGACCGTGGCCGAGGAACTGCACTTCGGCCGGGCGGCCAGGCGTCTCGGCATGTCGCAGCCGCCGCTGTCCCGCGCGATCCGCCAGCTCGAGCAGCGGATCGGCACGGCGCTGTTCGTCCGGGGGCCGCGCGGGGTCGCCCTGACCGCGGCCGGGACGGTGCTGCTCGCCGACGCCCGCCCCGCGCTCGCCGCCGTGGCCGCGGCCGGCCGTCGGGCGCAGCGTGCCGGACGACCGACGCGTCGGCTCGTGCTCGCCGTGAAGGCGGGCGCCGACCACGAGCTCCTGCAGGCGTTCCTCGACGTGCAGGACGCGGACCCCGACGCGCTGCCGGTCGAGGTGGTGTTCGGCGAGGTCCACGAGCAGGCGGCGTTCCTGCGCGACGGGACCGCGGACGTCGCGCTCATGCACCGCACGTACGACGACCTCACCGGGTTCGACGCCGAGGACCTCCGCACCGAGCAGCAGGTCGCGATCCTGCCCCGGTCACACCCGCTCGCGTCACGACCGGCGCTCTCCACCGCCGACCTGCGCGACCTGCCCGACCTGCCGGCGGCCCGGTGGCCCCGGGTCGACGGCACCTACCCCGACGGGCCGGGGCCCGAGGTCCGCTCCCAGTCGCAGCTCGCCCAGCTCGTCGCGCTCGGGCGCACCGTGATCGTGATCCCGCGGTCGAGCCGCACCCTGCAGTGGCCGGAGCACGTCGCGGTCCCCGTGCTCGACGCTCCGCTCGCGACGACCGTGATCGCGTGGCCGGCCGCGTCGACGTCCCCGGACGTCGCCCGCGCGGTGCGGAACGCGGTCAGGGCAGCCGACGCGTTCGCGGCGTCCCGCTCGGCGTGACGCGGCGCCCGGGCGCGTGCCTGGTCAGATCTCGACGTCGCTGCCCATCGTGACCGTGCGCTGCGGCGGCAGGCCGAAGCGGGCTGCCGGGTCCGCGGCGTTGTGTGCCAGTGCCACGAAGAGCTTCTTCCGCCAGGCGACCATGCCGTGGCTCCCCCGCATCGGCCGGAGCGCGCCGCGTGAGATGAAGTACGACGCGTTGGCCATCTCCTCGGGGTCCAGGTCGAGCACCTCGGACAGGCACGCCGCGTGCAGGGCGTGTGGCAGGTCCTGGTCGTCGGAGAACCCGAACTTCACCGTGACGTGGTCGATGCCGTCGTCCGCGTAGCCGAGGTCGTCGCGCATGAACGCCTTCGCATGTGGCACGTGCGGGACGTTGGCCGTGATCACCGACACGATGATCACGCGGCGGTGCACCACGTGGTTGTGCTCGGTGTTCGCCCGGAGCGCCAGCGGCGTCGTCTCCTTGTTCGGGTGCGGGAACACCGCGACGCCCTCGACCCGGGGGATGTGCGCGGTGTTGACCCGCTCGATGAAGTCGTCGAGGGAGCCCTCCCGCTCCTTCCGTTCCTCCTGCACGAGCTGACGGCCGCGGCGCCACGTCGTCATCACCGTGATCACGGCCAGGGCGATGAGCAGCGGCACCCACCCGCCGTGGACCACCTTCGACAGGTTGCCGGCGAGGAACGTCAGCTCGAGGCCACCGAACACGACCGCGGCCACGACGAGCTTCCACGTGGCCCAGTGCCAGAGCGGCTTCACGACGAGCAGCAGCAGCAGCGTGTCCGTGACCAGAGCGCCCGTGACCGAGACCCCGTACGCCGTCGCCAGGCTCGCCGACGACCGGAACGCGAGCATGATCGCCATCACGCCGATGAACAGCAGCAGGTTCACGGCGGGCAGGTAGATCTGGCCGCCCTCCTCCTTGGAGGTCTGGCGGATCGTCAGCGGCGGCAGGAGGCCGAGCTGCACGGCCTGCCGGGTGAGCGAGAACGCGCCGGAGATGACGGCCTGGCTCGCGATCACCGTCGCCGCCGTGGCGAGGACCACGACCGGCAGCTGCGCCCAGTTCGGGAACAGCAGGAAGAACGGGTCCTTCGTGGCCTCCGGGTGCTCGAGGACGAGTGCGGCCTGGCCGAGGTAGTTCAGGACGAGCGCCGGGAACACCACGAAGAACCACGCCCGGCGGATCGGCACGCGCCCGAAGTGGCCCATGTCGGCGTACAGGGCCTCGGCACCGGTGATGACCAGCACCACCGCGCCCATCGCCACGAAGGAGATGTACGGGTGCGCGAACACGAAGACGATCGCCCACGTGGGCGAGAGCCCCTGCAGCACGTCGGGGTGCGCGACGATGAGCGGGATGCCGGCCACCGCGATGACCACGAACCAGAGCAGCATCACCGGGCCGAACAGGGTGCCGACCTTGCCGGTGCCGAACCGCTGCACGAAGAACAGGACCACGAGGATCACCGCGGCGATCGGCACGATCAGGTGCCCCACCGCCGGGGCCGCTGTCCCGAGGCCCTCCACCGCGGAGAGCACCGACACCGCCGGGGTGATCACCGAGTCGCCGTAGAACAGCGAGACGCCGACGATCCCGACGATGAGGAAGATCGTCGCGCCACCACGCCGCTTGGCGTACAGCCGCCGCGCGAGTGCGGCGAGCGCCATCACGCCGCCCTCGCCGTTGTTGTCGGCACGCATCAGCACGAGGACGTACTTGATCGACACGACGATCGTGATGCTCCAGAACATCAGCGAGATGACGCCGTAGACGTCCTCGGGGATCGGCTTCACGATGCCGTCGTCGATGGTGAACACGGTGCGCAGGGAGTACAGCGGGCTGGTGCCGATGTCCCCGAAGACGACGCCGAGCGCAGCGAGTGCGAGCGCGGTGGTGCCCTTGGGCCCGTCGTGCTCCGGGGTCGCGGTGTCCTCGCTGACGGGTGCCGCGGCGGAGGTTTCGGTCACGCTCGATCTCTCCAGATCTGACCGCCAGGGAAGCGGCCCGCGCTCATCCTGCCACCGTCAGCCCGTGCACCTCGCAGGGGCCGGTCACTCTTCGAGCTGCAGGGACTTCCCGCGCATCACCAGGAGCGGGTCCGGCGGCAACGCGACCTCCGGGTCCTTGCCCTCGTAGTCGAACTGGGAGAGGAAGTAGCGCATGGCGTTGACCCGCGCGCGCTTCTTGTCGTTCGACCGGACGATGGTCCACGGCGCGTACCGCTTGTCGGTCCGGCGGAACATCTCCTCCTTCGCCGCGGTGTAGTCGTCCCACACCCGCAGGGACGCCACGTCCATCGGTGAGAGCTTCCAGCGGCGCACCGGGTCGAGCTGGCGGATCGCGAACCGGGTCCGCTGCTCCTTCCTGGTCACCGAGAACCAGAACTTCGTCACGTGGATGCCGGCGTCCACGAGCATCCGCTCGAACGACGGCGCCTGGGTCATGAAGGTCTCGTACTGCTCGTCGGTGCAGAACCCCATCACCCGTTCGACGCCCGCCCGGTTGTACCAGGAGCGGTCGAACATCACGATCTCGCCCGCGCTCGGCAGGTGCTCGACGTACCGCTGGAAGTACCACTGCCCCTGCTCGCGGTCGCTCGGCTTCGACAGGGCGACGACGCGGGACGTCCGCGGGTTCAGGTGCTCGGTGAACCGCTTGATCGTGCCGCCCTTGCCCGCGGCGTCGCGGCCCTCGAACAGGATGATCGCCTTGCGCCCCTCGTCCTCGAGCCAGTACTGGAGCTTCAGCAGCTCGACCTGCAGCCGGTACTTCTCGAACTCGTACTCGTCGCGGTCCATCCGCTCGTCGTAGGGGTAGTCCTCGCGCCACGTGTGGATCGGGTTGCCCTGGGGGTCGATCAGCTCCGGGTCGGGGGTGTGCGCGCTGCTGACCGTGAACCCGCGTTGGCGGAGGTCCTCGATGTACTCGCGGAGGTCCCCGGTCGGTGTGGCGTCCAGCATCGCGCGTGCTCCCTGTCCGGCCGCGGGTCGTCCGTGCGGCGCTGCCCCGTGTCTACCGGGTCGTGGTGAACGGCAGCGGAACGTGGCGCGTCCCGCTAGTCCCGGTGCCGGTCGACACCGTTCCGGACCTCCGCCGACGCCCACCGCGGGTGCCGCGTGTACCCGGACAGGACGCGCTCGAACCGGTCCACGTCGACGACCTCCCACGTCGCCGCTTCGACGTCGGGTCGCGGGGCCGCTGCGCCGTGCCGCTGCGCCCACCGGGTCCGGAACTCCAGGAGCGCCGCGACCGCCGCCGGTCGGAGGGGGCGGATCGCGTCGGCGTCCCGGAGGTCGTCGAACACCCGTCGCACCCCGGGGCCCGGGTCGCCCCCGTGCCAGTCGTCCACGCAGGCGTAGCCGACGTCGAACTCCCGCACGAACGGCGGGAGGGCATCCGCGAGCCCGGGTTCGCGTTCCCGGTGGTGCCACTCCCCGACGGACGCGTTCACCGCGTCGACCACCTCGGCGGCGACCGTTGCGAGGATCGCATCGGACGGCGGGTCGTACGGCGTGGTGGACGTGGTGTTCATCGTGGTGCCCCTGGGGGGGAGCAAAACTTTACCCCCAACCGCACCAGGCTGACGGGGTTGGTGCTGCTGTCCGAAGTCGCCTGACACTATCTTCGCGTCACCGCACTCCCCCCCCCCCCACCCAGACTGAGTGCGTTGCCCCACTGTGGGTCGTGTACTGCACGAGGACCGCCTTGCTGGTGTGCGCGATGACGCGCCCCTCCACCTGGATGGCCGTCTCGGGATAGCGCACCCAAGCAGTGACGGGGACAGGTACGTCCTCCTCCACCACGGGGCGACCTTCAAGCTCCTGAGCGCTGAGGCTCACGGGGTGCGGCCTGGTGATGAAGTCGTTGATCGCAGCAGGTGAGGGCGGGCGCTTGCTACCCATGATGACCTCCTGCTTGCTTGGCGAAGGCCTCACTCTATGCGAACAAACTTTCGAACGACTGTCTCAGGTCGCCGATGCTGGCCGCACTACTCCTTCGCTGAACCACCACACGAGAGTTGAAGCAAGCAGCACTGCGGCCTGTGCCTGCTGCTCGGTCGCGTCCTTGTAGTCTTCGCGCCCATGGCGGCTCTCGTGGCCCTTCCAGAGCGTGCGGAGCATCTTCGCCAACGTCTCAGCCCCTGGTGCCTTGTGGTCGTCGCGGAACGCGAGGGTCCACTTGTCAGGCTGCGTCTCCAACTGGCCGATGACGTTCCCGAGGGTCGCGTCCTGCTTGTTGACCTTCACGACGGTGAGCGCAGCAATCTCTACGGCGACCACCGCGTTGGAGTACGCGTCCGAAGGTGATCGGTGGGTGCCGAATGCTTGCGTGAACGCCAGTTGCAGTTCCACTGCGGCAGGGCTGTCGCGGTTCAGTGTTTGCTCCACGCTGCGGAGTACGCCCGCCGAGACAGACTTGACCAGCGTGAACCTGTCCCCGACGCGGGCGGCAGTCCAATCGCTGTTGGCCTTCTTCAACACTTCGTTCAGCTCGTTGGCCTTCGGGTCAATGCCCCAACCCGCGGGCTGCGGAGTCCAGCTGAGGAGGAAGTCCATCAGGTTGATGTACGTCTCGTCCCCGACAGTTTCAAGGAACTCCATCATCTGGGAGCCGAAGGAGATGCTGGCGCTGGTGAAACCCCAGTCCGTGTGCGTCAGAAGCTGAAAATCAGTGAGAGCGTCAGATGGGAAGTAGTCGCTGTGCGGCGACAAGCGGCTGCGAAACCACGGCACGAGCGGCGTACGCAGCCATGCAGGGAAGCCCTCGGTGACGAGCTGTTCTCGTCCGTTCGGGAAGATGGGTTGCCAGGCTGCCGTCATGAGCGGAACTCTACTGAGCAGCACGCGACATCAGGCAGCAACAACAACCCCGCTACGGAACCACCAGACGAGGGTGGCTGAAAGGATCACGGCAGCCCGTGCCTGCTCAATGCTCACGTCCTCGTACTCCTTGGCACCGTGACGGGAGTCGTGGCCGCGCCAGAGCGTGCGGAGCATCGCGGCAAGACTCTTCGCCCCAGGAGCCTTCTCCGAGTCGCGGAGCGTCAGCTTCCACTTTGGATTTTCGGCTTCCAGCACCGAGAAGAGGTTCGCAAGGGTCGGCTCGGGCGTACCAACGGGGATGACGGCGAAGGCGGCGCTCTCTACCGCGACCACCGCGTTGTAGTAGGCGATGGACGCGCGCGGATTGGTACCGAATGCGTCCACCCAAGCTTCTTGCAACTTCTGCGCTGCGGTGTCCATTCCTGCGGCTGCCTGCTGGACCGCGTTCAGCACTCCTGCTGGGACACGTTCCACCATCCGCGACTCATCCCCCACTACGGCAACTGCCCACTTGCTACCGCCCTCGCTGAGGATGTGTTCCAGATAGCTGTTGTTCGGACCCTCGGGGCGGTCGTCCTCCCCGTACACCAGCAGGTAGTCCATGAAGTTGACGAACGTCGCGTCGTCGCAGCTGCGCAGGAACGGGCGCACGTCGTCATCAAAGTAGATCTCTTCGGGACTAAACCCGTAGTCCGCGCGCATCACAAGCTGGAAGCGGATCAGCGCGGCAGGGAAGAACTGGTCCTCGTACTTGGACAGAAGCTTCTCTCGGAACCAGATGATCGTCGGCTCTCGCAGCCATCGCGGGAACCCGTCAACGAGCGTCCCCTCCATCCCAGAGGGGACGGGAGGCTGCCAAGAGTCATCAGTCATGTCGGCAGGCTACACAGCGCGGCGGACACCCTGAGGTTGGTTCAGTTGTGGCACGCTCACACCATGGCCCCTCCGTACAAGTGGCAGCGCATGCTGAACGCTTCCAAGGACGAAGCGACGCTCGCGGTACGCCTCTACAACGACCCCAAGGAAGCTCGGTCCTTGGAGGGCTTCATTGTCCATATGCACATTGCGTGGCTGTACTTGTTCCAGGCAAAATGGATCAAAGAGGGCAAAGACTATCGCCGCCGCGAGAGCGATAAGCCTCTACGATATAAAAAGGTAGACGGCGAGTATGAGAACTTTCCGCTGGACATCTTTGTCAAGAGCGAGTACCCCGCGGACAGCAACCCTGTTCGCGCAAACCTCACATTCTTCATCAAGCTACGCAACAAGATTGAGCATCGGCACAGCGGTGCCGAAGAGATTCTGCAATCCGTTGTCAGCGGCGAGTGCCACTCGCTCCTACTGAACTACGAGGAAGCCCTCGTAGCACTCGCTGGCTCCGAGCAGTCCCTCGCGCACATCCTGAGGTTTCCCGTGTTCATTGGCGGGTTCACCGACAGGGGGAAAGCGGACTTGCTTCGGATGACGAAGAGCCTGCCATCAGACCTTCGCACGTTCCTGGCGGAGTACGACAGCAGCCTGGACGATGCGGTCACACGTGACCCAAAGTATTGCATGCGCTTGACCGTCTTGTTGGAGAAGGGCAACCGCAAGGGCGATATGCCGATTCAATTCTTCAACATGGACGACCTCACGGAAGAGGAGCGCGAAGCGGCCGAAAAGTTGGCCCAGCGCGGAATGGTCATCAAGCAGGCGAAAGAAGTGGCAGTCTCCAACGCTGGCAACAGTAAGCCGAAGCAGGTCATCGCGGAAGTCGCAGCGTCCATCCCATTTGTGTTCAACCAGCATCACTTCGTACTCGTCAACAAGAGACAGCACGTGCGGCCATACGGCAGCACGAAGTCGCCAGCGGAGACTCGCAAGGAATGGTGCATCTGGGACGCACCACACGGGGACTACACGTACACGCCCGCCTATACCGCATGGATCATCAAGCAGTGCAGCACACCCGAGGGCTTCAAGAAGACTGTTGGAACGGAGCCGAAGCTCCCTTCGGCCAAGGACTAAGGCTGAGAACGAGCCGCCAGCCCCTGAACAACGACACCCGTAGCGCACCCACAAGGTGCGGCGACAGCGACAGAAGACCCCGAGCAGGACGGTCGCTCGGGGTCTTCTGCGTCTCGGCTACTCGCTCTTCGGATGCTGTGGCTCCTCAACGAGGTCGTCATCATCAGTGAAATCCGTTACCTCCACAAGAGCTTCTTGCGTGCGGGTGTCCTTGCCCATGGTTACTCCAATTTTCTACTCGGGTGAGAACCGTGAACAGGTGCTTCACCTGCGCCAGCACCACTTCCGTAGGTAGCTGCTCCAAGCAGTGGACCGCGAGGAGGAAGAGCAGGCTGTTCACGTCTCTCTTCTCGCTATCTGCTGCATGCTGCCCACAGCAGTAGCTCAGCACCAGGAATCTCCGCTCCCTGCGAGCAAAGGATGTGATGCGCACCTGCTCGGGCAGGAGGCCGTAGTTGGTGAAGCTGCCGCGGAGGTGGAAGTTCCACTCCTCGGTGACTCGTGCGAGGAACTCATCCTCTTCCTCTTCCGTGAGTGGAACGGCGCGTTCAACGGTGATAGGTGCGACAGGTGCTGCGGTGATGATGCTCATGATGATGCCTTTCGGTTGATTACAACCCTTATCGGTTATTTGTCCCGAAAACGGTCGGATACGAGTCTTCTGCTCCGAGAAGAAGATGGAAGCAGATGTAATCGTGAAGAGCGGGAACGTACGCTTCCGCCTCCGAGGTGATCGGACGGCTGGCTCCCAAACCATCACGATCAGCGAAGCGAAGTTGGAAGCCACTGTTGCCCAGTGGTTCGGCATGACGTTCAGCCGCAAGAATCTTCCGAAGATCAGGAAGAAGTTGCAGGAGAGTGGCCCGCTCGTACAGAGAGAGGTTGAGCGGCTGCAAAATCAGGAACGCGAGTTGAACACCCTTATTCGCAACCTGCTGACCGCACTGGAACGTCAGGGGTCGGCGCGCATCCAGGACCAGCTCTCTCAGCGAGAGCAGGAACTGTCGGAGATTCAGGCGCGGATTGAGTCCCTGCGCATGAACGACAGCAACGCTACGGACGCTCTGCGCCTGTTTGAGCTGGTAGGGCGAGAGATGGGCGGTCTGGTAGGACTCGCTTCCCGTCAGCAGCGGAGCAAGCTCTACGACCGCCTGGGACTGCGGCTGGACTACTTCCCTGCTGACCAGGCTATTCGGGTGACCGTTACCCCCAACCAGGCTGCTACACCTGGTTGGGGGGAAAGTCAGTGCCCCTGGAGGGACTCGAACCCCCAACCCTTTCCTTAGGACGGAACTGCTCTTCCATTGAGCTACAGAGGCCGGCCCGACCACTCTAGCGGGGCCCGGCCGAGGGCCCGCCCGCCGGGTGTGCTCCGTCAGCCCCGGTAGGGCTCGAGGAAGGCGGTCAGCTCCGCCGCGTACGACTCCGGCTGCTCGAACGGCGCGAAGTGCCCGCCGCGCGGCGGTTCCGCGAAGTACACCAGGTTCGTCGTCCGCTCCAGCCACTCCCGCGGCGCCGTGACGAGGTCCCCCGGGTACAGCGAGAACCCCGACGGGGCCTGTACCCGACGGGCGGACTGCTCCGGCGGGATCGCCGCGTTGGCGTGGTACATCCGCATCGCCGAGCCGATCGTGCGCGTCGCCCAGTACTCGGTGACGAGCGCCAGGACCTCGTCGCGTGTGTAGACCGACCAGAGGCCCCCGTCGCAGTCGCTCCACGAGCGGAGCTTCTCGACGATCCAGGCCGCCAGGCCGGAGGGCGAGTCGGTGAGTCCGACCGCCGCCGTCTGCGGCTTGGTGCGGTGCATCATCGCGTACGCCCCCTCGGCGTCCCGCCACGCGGTCGTCGCGGCGACGAACGCCTGCTCGGCGGTCGACAGCGCGGACACGTCGATCCCCGGCCAGGGCAGCCCGCCGTCGATGCGGTGCACGGCCACCACCCGGTCGGGGTGGTCGAGCGCCAGGTAGCGGGCGACGTGCGTGCCGATGTCCCCACCCGCGACGGCGAACCGCTCGTACCCGAGCCCGGTCATGAGCGGCGCCCAGAGTCCGGCGACCTGGCGGGCGTCCAGGGGCGAGGGCGGCGCGTCGGAGAACCCGTACCCGGGCATGTCCGGGACGACGACGTCGAACCCGGCCGCGGTCAGGAGCGGCAGCACCTTCCGGTACCGCCAGGTGGAGTCCGGCCAGCCGTGCGCGAGCAGCAGCGGGAACCCGGCACCGTCGTCGGCCGCCGCGACGAGGACGTTGATCCCGAGCCCGTCGACCTCGACGGTGCTGCTCGGCAGCGCGGCCAGGGCGTTCCGGTGGGCGTCGAAGTCGAACCCGTCCGCCCAGTACGCCACGAGGTCGCGGAGCTCGTCCACGTCGACGCCGAGCGACCACCCGGTCCCCGCCGGCGCGTCCGGCCAGCGGGTCGCACGCAGCCGTGCACGGAGGTCCTCGATGGTGTCGTCGTCGATCCACATCCCGGTCATGCGCCCGACGCTACGCATCCCCACCGACACGCGATGATGGACGTCGTGACCGACCCGAAGCCCGCCGTCCTGTTCGTCTGCGTCCACAACGCCGGTCGATCCCAGATGGCCGCCGGCTACCTGCGACACCTCGCGGGCGACCGCGTCGACGTGTTCTCCGCCGGCTCCGAACCGGCGGACCGGGTCAACGCCGTGGCGGTCGCCGTGATGGCGGAGGACGGCGTCGACATCGTCGGTGCGCAGCCGGCGATCCTCACCACCGACGCCGTCCGTCAGGCCGACGTGGTGATCACGATGGGCTGTGGCGACGCGTGCCCGGTCTTCCCCGGGAAGCGGTACGAGGACTGGGAACTCGCCGACCCCGCCGGTCTCGGTCCCGACGCGGTCCGCCCGATCCGCGACGACATCCGTCGCCGGGTCGAGGAGCTCGTCGCCGAGCTCAGGGCGTAGCGGGCGGCTCGACCGGCGCAGCCGGCACACCGCCGTCACCAGCCCGGCCCGACACGCGCTCCGGTCGCGACCACGGCCGGACGGGAGGCCCGGGTCGGCCTGGCACCGAGCCTCCTGTCCGTGGTCGTGGTGACGCCGCTACGCGGCGACCAGGAACTCGTCCCAGTCCGGTTCCGTCCGCTCCATCCCGCGCACCACCCAGCTCGACCCGTGCGGTGCCTTCGGGCGGAACCGGAGGTTCCAGCCCATCTCCCGCGGGGTGCGGTCGCCCTTGGTGTTGTTGCACGCGAGGCAGCACGCGACGAGGTTCTCCCACGAGTCCTCGCCCCCGCGCGACTTCGGCTGGACGTGGTCGATCGTCGTGGCGTGCCGGTCGCAGTACGCGCACCGGTTGGCGTCCCGGCGGAGGACCCCGCGTCGGGACACCGGCACGAGCCTGGAGTGCGGGATGCGCACGTACCTGGTGAGGATGATGACGGACGGACGGTCGAAGCTCGACGTGGACCCGGTGACCGGGTGTTCGACGTCGGCGGCGACGATGGCGGCCTTCTGGTTCATGACCAGCACGAGGGCCCGACGGAACGAGATGACCGCGAGGGGCTCGTAACCGGCGTTGAGGACGAGAGTGCGCATGGGTTCCCTTCCGACGAGCCTGGACGGCTTCCAGGCGGTGCGGGGCACCGGACCGGACGACGACGAACGAGTGACCGCGAACCGGTCCCGGAACGAAGAAGAGCACCACCCCTGGGGGCAGTGCTCTCCGTCACGCTGGGGCGTGCAGGTGCACGCAGGTCGTGGTCGACCATATGTCGACGTGCGCGCGCCGACCCATGGTGCGGGTCGTGCGTGACGATGACATGGGGTCTCCTGTTCGGGCCGTGTCGGGCCGATGCGCTCAGGCTAAACCAGAAACCGGCCCAGCACGAGGTGTGCTGGGCCGGTTCTCGGAGTGTTCAGGTGCCGGTCGGACGTCAGCCCATCCGGACGATGTGGTAGTCGCTCGTCCAGATCGGGCGGATCGACACGGAACCGCCGGGCTTCGGGGCGTCCATGATCATGCCGTTGCCCATGTAGAAGCCGTCGTGCGCCTCGTTGTTGAAGATCACGACGTCGCCGGGCTGCGCCTCGGACTCGGGGATCGTGGTGCCGGCCTGGTCCTGCAGCGGCACCGAGTGCGCGAGGTTGATGCCGTACTGCGCGTAGACGAACATCACGTAGCCCGAGCAGTCGAAGCCGGCCGGGGTGGCGCCGCCGAAGACGTACGGGGTGCCGATGTACTGCTTCGCGGTGGCGACCACGGCGGGCAACGAGAACGGCGTGCCGGGCGCGACCGTCGTCGCGGTGCTGGCGGTGGTCGACGTCGTGGCGGACGAGGACGCGAGGTAGTCGGTGGCCGTCGGGCCGGAGTACGACGCGTACTGCTTGGCCGTCGCGGCGCGGGCTGCCTGGACCTCGGCGGCGTGCTTCTCGGACGCGAGCGTCGCGGTGGACGTCGCGGAGTAGCCGTCGCGGCTGGTGTCGGCGAGGGCGGCAGCGTCGGAGACGGACAGCTGCTGGCTCTGGGTCGTGCGGATCGCCTGCTGCGCGGTCGCGGTGTCGGAGGCACCCGTCGACTGCGTGCTCGCGAAGGCCGCGGGGACGGCCATGGTGCCGAACATGCCAGCGGCCACCGTCAGGACGATCGGGGCCATGAACTTGCGCTTGCGCGAGCTGGCGGTGGGCTTGTCCGACGGGGTGCGGGTGGCGACGACGGGACGAGCGGCGTGGGTGCCGGTCGCACGCATCGCGCCGGCGACGGTGGGACGGCGGGGCGACTCCGCGCGGGCGGGGGTGGCGCCGCGGCGGGTCGACTTCGTCTCGAGGTCGCGTGCTGCCCGCCGGGTGAGCGGGGCGTCGGTGTGGCCGGTGTTCGGAAGGCCTGAGTTCGTCGGGTTCGCGGGCGTCGTGTCCGCGGCGGAACCGGTCTGCGTCAAGGGTTGGGTCTCCGGCGTCTCGTCATCACCCGCCCGAGCGACCATCGCGTGCTGATCGCCGTGCGTGCGCAACCCCATCCGTTCGTCATCGTTTCCGATCGAGGCAGGAGACGGGTTCGAGACGTCCTGCCACGGGTTCCCGGGTCGTTGTCAGCCCGGGGACTCGTCGAGTGTACGGGCGCGTCGTTACCTTGTCGAGACGAAAACGCCGCTTTGTAACAGAACGGTAAAGAAGCCCTGGTCACAGCGGGAGTTCGATTTTGCGACAGCGGTCACGTCAAGCGGTGGACGTCGTCCCCCGGAGGTGTACCCCGTCGGCCCTCTTCTGGGGCTAGGCGGCGTCGATGTAGACGTGCTGGGCGACCTCGGTGGGGAGCTCGATCCCGGCGTCCTCACCGTCGACGCGCACGGCGACGTACGCGCCGGCACGCTGCACGCTGGCGAGGCGACCGGGCATCACGCCCGCCGACCGCAGCTGGTGCAGGAGCTCCGGCTCGAACTGGACGGGCTCGCCGAGACGGCGGATCACACCGGTCGCGACGGCGTCGGTGCCCTCGGTCGCGGCGACGATGTTGCGCACGCCGTCGAGGAAGCCACCGGCGTCCGGGCCACCGATCTCGGCGAGACCGGGGATCGGGTTGCCGTAGGGCGACTCGGTCGGGTTGCCGAGCATCTCGAGCAGGCGGACTTCCACCTGCTCGCTCATCACGTGCTCCCAGCGGCAGGCCTCGTCGTGGACGAACGCCCAGTCGAGACCGATGACGTCGGAGAGCAGGCGCTCGGCGAGGCGGTGCTTGCGCATGACGTGGGTCGCCCGGGAGCGGCCCTCGCCGGTGAGTTCGAGGTGACGGTCACCGGAGACGACGACGAGTCCGTCGCGTTCCATCCGCGCGATCGTCTGCGAGACGGTCGGACCCGAGTGCCCGAGGCGCTCGGAGATGCGCGCGCGCAGCGGCACGATCCCCTCTTCCTCGAGGTCGAGGATCGTCCGCAGGTACATCTCCGTGGTGTCGACGAGATCGGTCACGGTCCGCCTCTCCTGTCTGGGCCCAGCGCGACCCACCCTACTTGTTCGGGCCGACATGGAATGACCAACTCTTGCACGGCGCAAGGAATCGAGTGGGATACCAGCGCTCGGTAGGATCGATCCATGGCAGACATCGTCATCCCCGCCGAATTCCTCCCCACCGACGGACGCTTCGGCTGCGGCCCGTCCAAGATCCGTGGTGCACAGCTCGAGTCCCTGGTCACCCGTGGGGCGACGATCCTCGGGACCTCGCACCGCCAGAAGCCCGTCAAGGACCTGGTCGGCTCCGTGCGTTCCGGCCTGGCCGACCTGTTCCAGCTGCCGGACGGCTACGAGGTCGTCCTCGGCAACGGCGGGTCGACCGCGTTCTGGGACGCCGCCGCGTTCGGGCTCATCGAGCAGCGCGCCGAGAACCTCTCCTTCGGTGAGTTCGGGTCGAAGTTCGCGAAGGCCGCCGCCGCGCCGTGGCTCGACGCGCCGCACGTGGTGGAGGCACCGGGCGGCTCGCGCTCCGAGCTCGAGATCGTCGCGGGCGTCGACGTCTACGCCTACCCGCACAACGAGACCTCGACCGGTGTCATGGCGCCGGTCGTCCGCGCCGAGGGCGACCCGGGCGCGCTGACCGTCGTCGACGCCACGAGCGCCGCCGGTGGCGCCGCGTTCGACGTCAGCGCGACGGACGTCTACTACTTCGCGCCGCAGAAGAACTTCGCGTCGGACGGCGGGCTCTGGCTCGCGCTGTTCTCCCCCGCCGCGATCGAGCGCGTCGAGCGGATCGCCGCGTCCGGCCGGTACATCCCGGAGTTCCTCTCCCTGCAGAACGCCGTCGACAATTCGCGGCTGAACCAGACGCTGAACACCCCGGCGATCTCGACGCTGCTGCTCCTCGACGACCAGATCTCCTGGATCAACAACTCGGGCGGTCTGGCGTGGGCGGACACCCGCACGAAGACGTCCTCCTCGACGCTCTACGACTGGGCGGACTCGGTGGACTGGGCGACGCCGTTCGTGACGGACCCGGAGCACCGCTCGCAGGTCGTCGCGACGATCGACCTCGACGAGTCGATCGACGCGAAGGCCGTCGCCGCGACCCTCCGCGAGAACGGCATCGTCGACACGGAGCCGTACCGGAAGCTCGGGCGCAACCAGCTCCGCGTCGCGACCTTCACCGCGATCGACCCCGACGACGTGCAGAAGCTCGTCGGCGCGATCACCTACGTCGTGGGCGCGCTCAAGGGCTGACGCCAGAGCGCCGTCGGACGCCCGAGGCGCCCCCAGCTACGCGAAACGCCGCCGGATCCGGCGGCGTTTCGTCGTTCGTGCGGTGTCTCGGCAGGGCCGGGGCGTGTCAGCGCTGGTCGTCGAGCTCGTCGACGTCGACGCCGTCGATCTCGTCGTCGTCCGACTCGGGGAGGTCGTCCTCGTCCTCGTCGAAGTCGTCGTCGTCGTCCGACTCGTCGTCGTCTTCGTCGTCGTCTTCGTCGTCCGACTCGTCGTCGTCGTCCGACTCGTAGTCCTCGTCCGACTCGTCGTCGTCATCATCCGACTCGTCGTCCTCGTCCGACTCGTCGTCGTCCGAGTCGGCCCCGTCGCCGTGCTCCTCGCCCTCCTGCGCAGCGCGGTAGTCGGCGAGCCGCTCCGACCACGGCACCCAGTCCGGCGCCAGCAGCGACCCGTCGCCGGGCATCAGCTCGACCTCGAGCACGGTCGGCTCGTCGCCCTCGACCCGGGCGATGCTGACGGTCCAGCGCCACCCCGGGTACCCGGGCATCCGGTTCGCGAACAGGACCGAGACGACCCCGTCGCCCTCGTCCGTGGTGCCGACGGAGGACCCGACGGTCGACTCCGGGGTGACCTCGAGCAGCGCCGTGCGGGCGAGTTCGGTCAGGTCGGTGTTGTCGGTCGTCATGGTCATGCGTCCAATTGGTCTGCGACGTGCCGCAGGATCGCGGCGATGCGTGTGCCGTTCTTCGGGTAGCGACCGTGGCGGAGGTCCCCGCTGATCCGGTCGAGCTCCTTCACGAGGTCCTCGACGATGACGGCCATGTCGTCCGCCGAGCGGCGGGACATCTTCGACAGCGACGGCTTCGGGTCGAGCAGGTGCACGGACAGCGCCTGCGATCCCTTGTTGCCCTGCACCACGCCGTACTCGAGGCGTGCGCCGGCCTTCACGGTGGTCACGCCCTCGGGCAGCGAGGAGGCGTGCAGGAAGACCTGGTCGCCGTCGTCTCCGGTGATGAACCCGAAACCCTTCTGGTCGTCGTAGAACTTGACCTTGCCGGTGGGCATGCGTGGACTCCTCGATAGGTGTGCGGCCGTGGTGCGGATATCCTGGGGCGATGGCCAAGCCGACCCGATCGACCGAGGACACGCGGAACTCCGCAGAACCCCCGGCGACGTTCAATCGTACCGAACGCACCCTCGCGTTCATGATCGGCGGCATCGTCCTCTTCACGATCCTCTGTTTCATCATCATGATCGTCGGTTGGCTCACCATCGGGAAGATCCCGGGCGACGGCATCTGGCCGATCGCGCTCGGCGTGATCTACGTCGGACCACCGATCGCGATCGTCCTGATGCTGGCGATGGTCGTCACGATCTCGATCCGCAAGGCACGCGCACACCGGAACGAGGCCCGCTGACGTCCGCTCCGGACGCATGCGGAGGACGATGACGACCACCGCCGACCTCGCCGCCCGGCTGCGGGCGATGCCGGACGACGACCTCGAACGGCTCATCATCGCGCGCGGACTCCCCGCCGCGGTGCTCGGTGAGACGGGCCCCCAGAGCATCACCGACTTCTTCGACCTCGCCGAGGCCTTCCGTGCCGACGCCGCCGTCGACGCCGCCATCGAGCGACTCCCCCGTCGCACCCTGCTGGCCCTCCGCGACGGTGCAGCGGGTGACGCACTCGCCCCCGCCGTCGCGCTCGGCCTGGCAGAGGCGGACGGCCAGGTCGACGACGCGGTCGCCCTGCGCGTGGCCGCCCACCCGGACCTCGCGGGTCTGACGGGAGGGCCGGCTGACGTCCGCCCCGCCGGCACCGACCCGGGATCGGGGACCTCCGATGCTGCGCGGGCGACGGGCGCTGAGCACGCGTTCGCGACGATGACGGTGCTGGCCGAACTCCTCCGCGCGGTGGACGACGGCGGCGTGCACGAGCTCGTCAAGGGCGGCATCGGTTCCCCGCTCGCCCGCGCCCTCGCCGAGCGGTCCGGCGCCGACCCCGAGGTGGTCCCAGGACGGCTCGACCTGCTCGAACGGATCCGCTTCACGATCACCGACGCGGGCGCCTGGGGGCTGACCGACGCCGGGCGCGCCTGGCTGACGACCGCGTGGCCCGAGCGGTGGACGACCCTCGTCGCGCGGTGGCACGACGAGCTCGACGACGCCGTCCGCGAGGTCCTCGACCTCGCCGGTGACGACTGGCGCGACCTGCCGGCCCTCGGCCGCTGGGCGTACCCCGCCGGCGCCCGGTGGCTCGACGCGACCCTGCTCGACGTCGGCGGTACGGCGAACGCGCTCGGCATCACCGTCGAGGGCATCGCGACCGAGACCGGCCGCGCGCTCCTCGGCGCCGACCGTGACACCGCCGAGCACGCCGCGACCGCCGACCTGCCGCACACCGTCGACGGCGTCTACCTGCAGCACGACCTCACCGTCATCGCCCCCGGACCGCTCGCGCCCGACGCCGACGCGGAGCTCCGGAGCGTCGCCGACCTCGAGGCACCGGGGCTCGCCGCCCGCTACCGCGTCTCCGAGGAGTCCCTGCGCCGGGCACTCCGGGCCGGCAGCACCCGCGACCAGGTGGTCGCCCTGTTCGAGCGGATCGGCCTGGCCGGCGTCCCACAACCCCTGGCCTACCTGGTCGACCAGGTCGCCGCGCGGGACGGCAGCATCGTGGTCGACCGCGCCGAGGACGGCCTCGGCTCGGTCGTCCGTGGCACCGCCGACCAGCTCGACCTGATCGGGGTGGACGCCGAGCTCCGCCAGCTGGCGTGGGAGCGCCCCGACCTGACGACCCTGGTGACCCGCTACCCACCGCACGTCGTCCACGCAGCGCTGGAGGACCAGCGCTACCCGGCCGTGCTGCAACCCGGCGCCCGCCCCGAGACGCACCACGGGCCTCCAGGCCGGCGACGTCTGCCGCAGCGCACCCCGGAAGCCGCCGCGCGGGCCGTCGTCGGACGGCTCAGGCTGACCACCGAACGCGGTGCTGCCGAGCCGGAGCAGGAGTGGCTCGGTCGCCAGATCGACCTGGCCGTGCGCGGTCGCACGCCGATCCGGGTGACCGTGCGGATGCCGGACGGCTCCGAACGGCCGTTCTCGATCGTGCCGACCTCGGTGGCCGCCGGACGCATCCGGGGCAAGGACACCGCGGCCGACGTCGAGCGCACGCTGCCCCTGTCGCTGGTCGTGTCCGTCGACAGCGAAGCCTGACCCAGGCGCCGACGGCTAGGCTGGAAGGCCATGAACGGACCGCTGATCGTCCAGAGCGACCGCACCGTGCTGCTCGAGGTGGCGCATCCCGACGCCGAGGACGCACGCCACGAGCTCGCCGTGTTCGCCGAACTCGAACGCGCGCCGGAACACGTGCACACCTACCGGGTCACCCGCCTCGGCCTGTGGAACGCGCGCGCCGCGGGCCACGACGCCGAGAGCATGATCGACACCCTCGAGCGCTTCGCGAAGTTCCCGGTCCCGCAGAGCGTCACGGTCGACATCCGCGACACCGTCGCCCGCTACGGCCGTCTCGTCATCCGTCGTGAGGACCCGGCCGACGCCCCGGTGATCGCGAACTCCCCGGCCGAGGAACTCGAGCGCCAGCCCACGCTGCTGCTCACCGCGACCGACCCGAGCGTGCTCGCCGAGGTCGTCCGGTCCAAGCGGATCAAGCCGCTCCTCGGGAACAAGCGCTCCGACACCGCGATCGAGCTCCAGCAGTGGGCGCGCGGGCAGGTCAAGCAGGAGCTCGTGAAGATCGGCTGGCCGGCCGAGGACCTCGCGGGGTACACGCCGGGGCAGCCGCACGCCATCGACCTCGACAACGCCGAGTGGGATCTTCGGCCGTACCAGCAGGACGCGGTGCAGAGCTTCTTCGCGCAGGGGTCCGGCGTCGTCGTGCTGCCCTGTGGCGCCGGCAAGACGCTCGTCGGTACCGGGGCGATGGCGACCGTCAAGGCGACGACGCTGATCCTGGTCACGAACACCGTCTCCGCCCGGCAGTGGCGGTCCGAACTGCTCCGCCGCACCTCGCTCACCGAGGACGAGATCGGCGAGTACTCCGGCAGCGTCAAGGAGATCCGTCCGGTCACGATCGCGACCTACCAGATCCTCACGGCCCGCCGGAAGGGCGAGTACACCCACCTGTCGCTCCTCGACGCCCTCGACTGGGGCCTCGTGGTCTACGACGAGGTGCACCTGCTGCCGGCGCCGGTCTTCAAGCTGACCGCCGACCTGCAGGCGCGACGACGCCTCGGCCTCACGGCGACCCTCGTGCGCGAGGACGGCCGGGAGGGCGACGTGTTCTCCCTCATCGGCCCGAAGCGGTACGACGCCCCGTGGAAGGAGATCGAGGCCCAGGGCTACATCTCCCCCGCGTCCTGCTTCGAGGTCCGCATCGACCTGCCGCACGAGGACCGCCTGGAGTACGCGGCGTCGAGCGACGACGAGCGCTACCGGCTGGCGGCGACGACCCCGGCGAAGACCCCGGTCGTCCGCGAGCTCATCGAGAAGCACCGCGGCGAGCAGATCCTGGTGATCGGGCAGTACATCGACCAGCTCGACGAGCTCTCCGACTCCCTCGGAGCGTCGAAGATCACCGGCGCCACTCCGATCGACGAGCGGGAGCGGCTGTACCAGGCGTTCCGCGACGGCGCGATCGACGTGCTCGTGGTGTCGAAGGTCGCGAACTTCTCGGTCGACCTGCCCGACGCCACCGTGGCGATCCAGGTGTCCGGGTCGTTCGGCTCCCGACAAGAGGAAGCCCAGCGCCTCGGCCGGCTGCTCCGTCCGAACAAGGACGGCCTGCCCGCGTCGTTCTACACGCTCGTCACGCGGGACACCGTCGACCAGGACTTCGCCCAGAACCGGCAGCGGTTCCTGGCCGAGCAGGGGTACTCGTACACCATCCTCGACGCCGATCAGGTCCAGGCCGCGGTGGGCTGACGCCCGTCACGCTCTCGCGTCGCTCCCAGGTGACACTTAGGGAACGGCCAGATGATAGGAGCATGACCGATGGCCCCAAGATCCTGATCGTCGACGACGAGCCGAACATCCGCGATCTCCTCACGACCTCGCTCCGCTTCGCCGGGTTCGCCGTGCGCGCGGTCGGCAACGGGGCGCAGGCGATCTCCGCCGTGCTCGAGGAAGAGCCGGACCTGATCATCCTCGACGTGATGCTGCCCGACATGAACGGCTTCGGCGTGACCAAGCGCCTCCGTTCCTCCGGGTACACCTCGCCGATCCTGTTCCTCACCGCGAAGGACGACACCGAGGACAAGATCACCGGCCTCACCGTCGGCGGCGACGACTACGTCACCAAGCCGTTCTCCCTCGACGAGATCGTCGCGCGGATCAAGGCGATCCTCCGTCGCACGATGAACGACGAAGAGGACGCGATCATCCGTGCCGGCGAGCTGACGATGGACCAGGACACCCACGAGGTCACCATCGGCGACGCGCAGATCGAGCTCTCCCCCACCGAGTTCAAGCTGCTCCGCTACCTCATGCTCAACCCGAACCGCGTGCTGTCGAAGGCGCAGATCCTCGACCACGTGTGGGAGTACGACTTCAACGGCGACGCCGGCATCGTGGAGTCCTACATCTCGTACCTGCGTCGGAAGCTCGACCAGTACTCGGCCGAGCCGATCATCCAGACCAAGCGCGGGTTCGGCTACATGCTGAAGGCGACCAAGGCCTCCTAGCCCTGGGTCCCGCTTTCTCGGCGGTCGTCCGGTTTCACCGGACGGCCGCCGTCTACCGTTGAGGCAGCATGCACTCCAGAATGAACCGCTGGTGGGACGGCATCTCCCTGCGCACCAAGATCACCGGGATCACGGTGCTCCTGGTCGCGCTCGGCCTGCTCGTCGCGGGGCTCGGCACCATGACGGTGCTGTCGACGTACCTCCTGAAACAGCTGGACACCCAGGTCACCACGACCACGTCGCAGCTCGAGGGACAGAACATCAGCGACGGGCAGCAGTACTGCAAGCTCACGATGGTGCTCGAGAAGAGCTCGTACGTCGCCGCCTACGACAGCGACGGCAAGCAGATCTGCGACACGCAGTCGACCTCGCAGCCGGACATCTCGACCGTCGACTTCTCCACGGCCACGAAGACGCACACCCCGTTCAGCCTCTACGACAAGCAGCACAACCACGAGTGGCGTGCGCAGGTCATCCCGGCGAACCTGCAGAACCTGTCGACCGGCGCCACCGAGACGGGCTACGTGCTCGTCGCGGTGTCGAGCGCTGACACCGACCAGACCATCGCCCGGTTCACCGTCATCTTCCTCGGGTTCGGCATCTCGGTGATCCTGCTCGGCGCGATGCTCACCCGTCTCCTCGTCACCGCGACGTTCGACCCGCTCCGCGACGTCGAGGACACCGCAGCCCGGTTCGCCGCCGGCGACTTCAACCAGCGCCTCGAGGACGACACCCCGAACACCGAGGTCGGTCGTCTGAACCGCTCCCTGAACGCCATGCTCGAGCGGATCGACAGTGCGTTCGAGGACCGGCAGCGCACGATCGACCAGATGCGCCGGTTCGTCGGCGACGCCTCCCACGAGCTCCGGACGCCGCTGGTGTCCCTCCGCGGGTACGCCGAGCTGTACCGCATGGGTGCGCTCCGCAAGGAAGAGGACGTCGCGCAGGCGATGGAGCGCATCGAGAAGGAAGCGCAGCGGATGGGGCTCCTGGTGCAGGACCTCCTGCAGCTCGCCCGCATCGACGAGTCGAAGCCGCTCGAGCTCGGGCCGGTCGACCTCGTCGCGATCGCCCGCGACTCCGCGCTCGACACGATGGCGTCGAACCCCGACCGTGAGATCCAGGTCCTCGTCGAGGACGTGCCGCAGGCCGTGCGTGCACCGTCGGCGTTCGGGCCGGCGGCCACCCCGTCGTCGTCGGACAACCCGCCGATGTCCCCGTCGGCGAACACCACGGGGCCGATCGCGTTCTCCCGGCAGACCCTGGCGCGGCTGCGTGCCCGGCGGAACCGCGCGATGAACGTTGACGCGCCGGTCTCCGACGAGACGACGCCGCTGCCCACCGTCGTGATGCCGAAGCGTCCGCCGATCGTCCTCGCCGAGGAGAACAAGATCCGGCAGGTCGTGACGAACCTGATGGGCAACGCGATGCGGTTCACGCCGCACGACGACCCCATCGAGATCGGCATCGGCGTCGACGACGACCGGGGAATGGCGCACATCGACGTCATCGACCACGGTGAGGGCATCCCGCCGCAGCTGCGCGAGAAGATCTTCCAGCGCTTCTGGCGTGCCGACACGTCGCGCGCGCGGGACACCGGCGGCTCGGGGCTCGGGCTCGCCATCGTGTCGGGCATCGTCGCGGCGCACCACGGGTCCGTCGAGGTCATCGACACCGAGGGCGGCGGCGCCACCTTCCGCATCTGGCTCCCCCTCCTCCCCCGCGACTACGCGCCGGCGCTGGCGCCCGCCCCCGCGCCCTGACCCGCTGAGATCGCACTTGGTGTCGCCTCCCCACGGGGCCGTCCGACACCAAGTGCGATCTCGCCGTTCCTCCACAGGGCCTTGGGAACGGGCGGGTTCCACAGGAAAGCGGCGATGGGCGCCAGGGTGTCAGGGGCTCAGCACGCTGACGGCATGCCCAAGCACCCCACTCCACTCCCGTCCAGGTTCCTCCGGACGCCGTTCCGCGTCGCCGATGCGCTCGAGCACGGCGTGGGGCGGGAGCGCTTGCGCCGAAGCGACCTGGTCACGCCGGCCCGCGGTGTACGGATGCCTGCCGATCGATCCGGGTTCATCGACAGGGCGCTCGCCCTCGGACTGCTCCTCCGGCCCGATCAGCACTTCAGCCACACGACCGCGGCGCGACTCTGGAGCGCCCCACTTCCGCGGGCGTTCTCCGACGAGGAGAGCGAACTCCACGTGTCGACCATCGGACCGGGTCCCATCGAGCGCCGGCAGGGGGTGGTCGGCCACCGTGTCGACGCCGTGCGCGCCGACGTGACGACGGTCTTCGGCGTTCGGGTCAGCACCCCAGCGGCGTTCTGGTACGAATGCCGAACGGTGCTCGGGCTCCGCGCGCTGGTGGTCCTGGGCGACCACCTCGTCGGGGTCGGGCGGCTGACGTCGCCAGCGCGCCTGGCCGCAACTGTCCACCCCGGGGATCGCGGCGTCGTCGCCGCACGGGCCGCGCTCGAACTGATCCGGATCGGAGCCGAGTCACCGATGGAGACGATCGTGCGACTCATCGTCATGGAAGCTGGCTTCCCGGAGCCCGAACTGAACGTCGACGTCCTCGACGGATCGGGGCGTTTCATCGGCCGGGTGGACATGGCGTGGGTCGGCCTCCGGATCGCCGTGGAGTACGACGGCGACCACCACCGGACGGACCGCGAGACGTTCAGTCACGACCGAACGCGTGGCAACGCCTTCACCGTGGCCTCCTGGCTGACCATCCACGTCACCGCGCAGGACGCGCACCACCCATCCGCGTTCCTGGAGCGTCTTCGCCAGGCGTTCGCACTCCGCGAGCACGGCTCCGGACCCCGATGAGATCGCACTTCGTGTCGAATGTGGCGGGGCAGAACCGACACGAAGTGCGATCTCACCGCCACGCACGCCCGCACCGGGCACGCGGAAGGGCCCCCGCACGCGCAGCGTGCGAGGGCCCTTGCGGAAGGACTGCTTAGAAGTCCATGCCACCCGTCGGGTCGCCGGCCGGAGCGGCCGCGGCGCGCTCGGGCTTGTCGGCGACGACGGCCTCGGTCGTGAGGAACAGACCGGCGATCGACGCAGCGTTCTGCAGCGCCGAACGCGTGACCTTGGCGGGGTCGATGATGCCGGCAGCGATCAGGTCGACGTACTCACCGGTCGCGGCGTTGAGGCCCCATCCGGCTTCGAGCTCGCGGACCTTGGCGGCCACGACACCCGGCTCGAGACCGGCGTTGAGCGCGATCTGCTTGAGCGGGGCGTCGATCGCGACGCGGACGATGTTCGCGCCGGTTGCCTCGTCACCCTCGAGCGTGAGGGAGTCGAGCGCGACCTTGCCGGCCTGGATCAGGGCGACGCCACCGCCGGCGACGATGCCCTCTTCCACAGCGGCCTTGGCGTTGCGGACGGCGTCCTCGATGCGGTGCTTGCGCTCCTTGAGCTCGACCTCGGTCGCGGCACCCGCCTTGATGACGGCCACGCCACCGGCGAGCTTCGCGAGGCGCTCCTGGAGCTTCTCGCGGTCGTAGTCGGAGTCGGTCGCCTCGATCTCGGAGCGGATCTGACGGACGCGGCCCGCGATCTGCTCGGTGTCGCCGGCACCCTCGACGATGGTGGTCTCGTCCTTGGTGATGACGACCTTGCGCGCCTTGCCGAGCAGGTCGAGCGTGGCGTTCTCGAGCTTGAGGCCGACCTCTTCGGAGATGACCTGGCCGCCGGTCAGGATCGCGATGTCCTGCAGCATGGCCTTGCGACGGTCACCGAAGCCCGGGGCCTTGACGGCGACGGACTTGAAGATGCCGCGGATCTTGTTCACGACGAGCGTGGCCAGGGCCTCGCCGTCGACGTCCTCGGCGATGATCAGGAGCTGCTTGCCGGCCTGGATCACCTTGTCGACCACCGGCAGGAGGTCCTTGATGTTCGAGATCTTCGAGTTGACGATCAGGATGTAGGCGTCCTCGAAGACGGCTTCCTGGCGCTCGGGGTCGGTCACGAAGTACTGCGAGAGGTAGCCCTTGTCGAAGCGCATGCCCTCGGTGAGCTCGAGCTCGGTGCCGAAGGTGTTCGACTCCTCGACGGTGACGACGCCTTCCTTGCCGACCTTGTCGATGGCCTCGGCGATGAGCGCGCCGATGGTCGGGTCCGCGGCCGAGATCGACGCGGTGGCGGCGATCTGGTCCTTGGTCTCGATCTCCTTGGCGTTCGCGAGCAGCTGGTCGGAGACGGCCGCGACGGCCTTCTCGATGCCGCGCTTCAGCGAGACGGGGTCGGCACCGGCGGCCACGTTGCGCAGGCCTTCGCGGACGAGGGCCTGGGCGAGCACGGTCGCGGTGGTCGTACCGTCACCGGCGACGTCGTCGGTCTTCTTGGCGACCTCCTTGACGAGCTCGGCACCGATCTTCTCGTACGGGTCGTCGAGCTCGATCTCCTTGGCGATGGAGACACCGTCGTTCGTGATCGTGGGGGCGCCCCACTTCTTCTCGAGGACGACGTTGCGGCCGCGCGGGCCGAGCGTCACCTTCACGGCGTCGGCCAGCTGGTTCAGGCCGCGCTCGAGGCCACGGCGGGCCTCCTCGTCGAAAGCAATGATCTTAGCCATGTGAGTTTCTCGTCCCTCCCGGACGTCGTGGGGGTCTTCTGGCACACAGCGTGAGCCGGTGCGCTTGGCACTCAGTACGACCGAGTGCCAAGCCCGATTCTGGCACTCGACCCCTGAGAGTGCAACACACCGACACTCTGGATCGACGCACGCGAGCGCACCGCCCGGACACGACGAACGCGCCGCCCCCGGAGGGGACGGCGCGTCCTGAGTGGTTCGGCGACTAGGCCGGACGCACCGACTCGGCCTGCGGGCCCTTCGACCCCGTGCCGACGTCGAACGTCACTGCCTGGCCCTCCTCGAGGACCTTGTAGCCGTTCATGTCGATGGCCGAGTAGTGAACGAACACGTCCTGGCCCCCTCCATCGACGGTGATGAAGCCGAAACCCTTCTCGGCGTTGAACCACTTCACGGTTCCGTTGGCCATGATCTGTTGCTCCCTGCGGTACTGCTGTTGCGAACGACGGGGCCGTCGGGTGACGCCGTCGGGTCCGAGCCCGGGTGTTCCGCATCGCGCACCGAGGTCCGACGACATTCTGATCACTCCGGTGACCACTTGTGACTCTAATCAGGAACGACGATCCGGCAAGGGGTGTGACGGACATTTCACGCTGATTCCGCCGGAACTCAACGTGCCGGAAACACAGCCGTTACAAAGCGGTGCGCGAAATGCACACGAAGCGCCGGGAAGCGCCCGATCACCCCGTGTAGTCGGCCCCGAGCACGACGCTCACGTCGGCGTTCGGGAACGCCGCGGACTGCTGCACCGCCGTCACTCCGAGCGCTGCGGCGACACCGCGGGCGACGGCCGCCTGCGACTCCTGCTGGTAGTACACGATCGTCGACGTGGTCCCGGTGGTGCCGGCGTTGCCGCTCGACGTCACCGTCCACCCGGCCGTGGTGAGCGCCGACGTGCCCTTCGCGGCGAGCCCCGCCGTCGAGGTCCCGTTCAGGACGACGAGCGTGGTGCTCCCCTGCTCCGAGGGCTGCGCGGCGGTGGCGGCGGACGACGCGGACGAGGACGGCGTCGACGACGGCGAGGCCGACGAGGACGCGGACGACGTTGCCGAAGCAGAAGCCGAGGCGTCGTCGGACCCGGAGAACGAGTAGCTGCCGTTCAGCAGCGCCAGGACGAGCACACCGATCCCCACGAGCACCCCGGTGGCGAGCGCGGCCCACGCGAACGCGATCCAGCCGCGGCCACGACGGTGCATGCCGCGGTGCGCTCCGACACGCGGCCCGTCGGTCACGTCGTCGAAACGGTCATGGGGGAATCGCGTCATCGTTCCTCTTCGGTTCCGGTGGCGGGAGCGGGGGCGACGAAGCTGCGCGCGGCACGAGCGCTCGTCCGCGAGTGCCGCAGACGCTGCAGCCGACCCACGAGCTGCGGGTCGTACGCGAGCGCCGCGGGCGAGTCGATCACGCGGTTCAGCACCTGGTAGTACCGCGCCGGCGACATGTCGAACTCGACGCGGATCTCCGCCTCTTTCGTGCGGTCGTGCCGTGCCCGCTCGTGCTCGAAGGCGAGCACGTGCTTGGCGAGCTCACTGAGCTCGTCCGCGGGGATGGTGGTCACGACGGTTCCGATCACATTCGGGTAACGGGTCTCGCACATCGTAGGGGTGCGGTCGATGCCGACCCTGGCATGGCGCTGGACTGTCGCGGATTCGACCACGAGCCGTCACAGGTCGCGGAACCAGCGGACCACGGTCCCGAACGCGTCGCACACCGCCACGGCCACCCCGTCGAACGAGACGGTCGCGAACGAGGCCGGGTCGGCAGCGTCCACGTCCGCCGGCAGCGTGGCCGCCACCCCGCTCAGGATCCCGGTGCGCTCGAGCGCGATCCAGTGCACGCCGCGCTCGGCGATCCGGTCCACGAACCGCTGCCGCTCCGCGCCCGGCACGTAGACGAGCGTCCCGGCCGTCAGGACGACGGGCTCCAGGCCCTCCGGCAGGGCGTCGATCGCGCGGTCCAGGTCGTCCGGCACGCGGCCGGGGATGCTGACGGGAGGCTCGGCGAGCGTCGCGCGCGCGGCCGCCCGCATCAGGGCGGTCCGGTCCAGGGCCTCGGGCGGCACCGCCTCCACGAGGCGGTCGAACCCGTGGGGCGCTGTCAGGTCGACGGGGTTCGGGTCGAGGGCGACGCGCGCGCCGATCCGGATCGGCGCCGTGGCCGGCGCCGGGACCGTCCCCGTGGCCGCCGCGACCAGCCGGATCGACGGCTCCGTGGGGGCGGTGTGCATCCGGACGGTGCCGTCGGGCGTCCGGTAGTCGAGCGTCACCCGGTCCGGGATCGAGCACAGCCCGGCCGCGGCCCCGACGTCGACGAGGCCGATCGGCCGCGGGGCGGACGCGGCGAGCGCCGCGAACAACGGGACGAGCGGGCCGAGCCGGCGCGGGTCGTTGGCCTGCACCGTGGCGGCCGCGAGGGCCGACACCAGGGTGGGCCCGGCCTCCCGTCCGAGTGCGCGGAGCGCGGCCGGGTCGGACGGGTCCGCACCCAACCGGCGCGCAACCGCGAAGAGCAGTTCCGGCTGCCGCTTCGACTCCGGGACCTCGTCGAGCAGCGCGACCAGGTCGTCGTCGAGCGAGCGGGCCCACGCGGCGTAGGACGGGGAGACCGGTTCGATCCGGTCCGCGTAGGCGAGGTACCGCGCCCGGGTGGTCACGCCCGGTGCATCCCGACGTGGGTGATGCCGGCCTCGACGTAGGGCGTGCCGAACCGGGCGAAGCCGTGGCGCTCGTACAGCGCGGCGACGTACTCCTGGGCGTGCAGGACGATCGGTTCGTGCCCGTGGGTCTCGAGGACGGCGCCCACCAGACGGCTCGCGATCCCCCGCCCGCGGTGGTCCGGGTGGGTGGCGACGCGGCCGATCACCCAGGAGGGCGGAGCGGTGCCGTCGGGGTGCACCTCTGCCGCAGCGGGACGGATGAGCCGGAGGTACCCGACCACGTCCGGCCCGTCGGAGCCGGCGTCGGTTCCGAACCACCAGTGCTCGGTGTCCGGCTCGCGGTCCCGGCCGTCGAAGTCCTCGTCCGAGACGTGTTGTTCGAGTGCGAAGACCCGGTTGCGCAGTCGGACGATGCCGTACAGTTCGTCCGTCGTCAGACGGTCCCATCGAGTGCGGTGCACGGAATGCTCGGACATCCGGGCGAGTTTACTGAAGTGGTCGATGAACCCCGACCGGAAGCAGGAGGAACCAATGGCATACAACGTCGAGAAGAGTGACGCCGAGTGGCGCGAGGAACTCTCCCCGGAGCAGTACGCCGTCCTCCGGCAGGCGGGTACCGAGCGCCCCTGGACCGGTGAGCTGCTGGACGAGGAGCGCGCCGGCATCTACACGTGTGCGGCGTGCGGCGCGGAGCTGTTCAAGAGCGGCACGAAGTTCGACTCCGGCTGCGGCTGGCCGTCGTTCTACGAGTCGGTGAACCCGGACGCGGTGAAGCTGATCGAGGACAACTCGCTCGGCATGGCCCGCACCGAGGTCCGTTGCGCGAACTGCGGTTCGCACCTCGGTCACGTGTTCCCGGACGGCTTCGGCACCCCCACCGGAGACCGCTACTGCATGAACTCGCTGTCGCTGAACTTCTCCGAGAAGAGCGAGTGAGACCCCGGCCCGCTCATCGGTAGGATGAGCGGGTCAGCCAGCATGGCGCAATTGGTAGCGCACCGTACTTGTAATACGGGGGTTGCGGGTTCAAGTCCCGCTGCTGGCCCCAGTTCCGCCCCGGACCCGCAATAGGGTTGTCGGGATGTCCACGCAGACCGCGCCCGCACCCACCCGTCAGCGTGGGCGTCGTCGTGATCCGTCCACCGGACGCTGGTTCCCGCTCGCGACCGCACCGTGGACACGGTGGACCGCGTTCGCCGTCGTGGCGCTCTGGGCCGTGTACCAGCAGTTCTGGCGGCTCGGCTCCGGCAACGTCGCCACCGACGAGCCTGCCTACCAGCAGCCCGGCTACGACTACCTGCACGGCGACTTCAGCGACAACCGGCAGCACCCGCCGACCGCCAAGTACCTGATGGGGCTCGCACAGCTCGCGTTCGGCGAGGGCGTCACGTCCGCGCGGATCGCCGTCGCGGTGCTCGGGCTGGTCACCGGCCTCGTGCTGTTCGTCTGGCTGCGCCGCGACGTCGGGTGGTGGACGGGCCTGCTCGCCGCCGGGCTGTGGTGGCTCCCGCCGCACGGCATCCTCGACGACCCGAGCCGGATCGACCGGCTGGCGCTCCTCGACGGTCCGATGGTGGCGTTCGGCGTGATCGCGATGTGGTGCGGGTGGCGGTGGGTCCGTGGCGGGGCGTGGCCGTGGATCCTCGCCGCAGGACTCGCGGCCGGGCTGTCGGTCACCTCGAAGGAGATCGGGGTGCTGGTCGTCCCGGTGTTCCTCGTCCTGCCGCTGCTGTACCGACGCTGGTGGGGCCTGCTGTGGGGCGGACTCGTGTTCGCCGCCGGGTTCGCGGTCGCCGTCGTCGTGCCGTACCTGCCGTTCGGCGTCGTCTCGACGATCTCCGAGATGATCGCGTTCCAGCGCCAGCACGCCGCCGACGGGCACCTGGTCGAGGTCGCCGGGATCATCACGCGGCACTCCCCGTGGTGGTCGGAGCTCTGGTACCAGTGGAAGGGCACCGGCACGCTGGAGTGCGCGGTCCTCGCGATCGGGGTGCTCGCGGCGTTCCTGATCCGGCCGTCGCGGCTGGTGCTCTGGCTCGCCCTCGCGGCCGTGCCGTACTTCGTGTTCTTCCTCGGTGTCAGCGACGTCGCGCTCGGCGAGTACTACATCGCCTGGATGCCGATGCTCGTCGCCCTGGCCGCGATCGGCATCGGGCGGATCGCCACCGTGCGGGGACCTGGCTGGTTCCGCGCCCTCGCGTTCGCGGCGGCCGTGGCGATCGTCGCGGTCGCCGGCTTCTCGAGCGTCCGGCTGTCCGTCGCGACGGCGACGCTGCACCCGACCGGGATCGGCCGACTGCCGGAGGTGCTCGCCGAGACCCACCGCCAGGACGGCTTCGTGCTGGCGCAGCGGCAGTCGCCGTCGTCGGTGGCCGCGTTCGTGTTCGAGCACCAGACGCGCGACCCGAACGCCGGGCCGTTCGACCTGGTGGTGATCGGACAGGACGCCCGCTACCCGTTGGACCCGGCGATCCCGGCGTACGCGGCGGCGCATCCGGACGAGTTCCGGGTGTTCCACCTCGACGACGTCGAGGTGCTGGTGCCGGACGGCCGCTTCGTGAAGACCGCGGCCGGCTGGACCGTCGTCCCGCGCTGAGCGCGGTCGCGGCTGTCGCGGACGCGCGGTCGCGGACGCTCGGTCGTGGACGCGCGGTCGCGGCTGTCGCGGCTGTCGCGGCTGTCGCGGCTGTCGCGGACGAGCGAGAGCCCCGGGCGACGTGGTCGCTCGGGGCTCTCGGCGCAGGTGGAACACGGATCAGGGGGCGTTCCTGGCGCTCGGCGCGGTAACCAGCCGGCCGTACCGGGATGATGACACCTCACCGAGCCGGTCGTCCAGGGGGCTGCGCCGACATCGCGGGAACCCGCAAGGACCCTCAGCGACCGCCGCGGATCTTGCGTTCCCGCTGTGCGACGCCGGCGGTCCCGTACGGGTAGTCGTCGATCCGCGGCGCGCTCGCGTCGGTCAGCGCCTGCAGTTCGGCGTCGTCGAGCACCAGGTCGGCCGCACCGAGGTTGTCCGACAGCTGTTCGACGGTCCGCGCGCCGAGGATCACGCTCGTGACGGCGGGGCGGGCGAGCAGCCACGCCAGCGCGACCTGCGACCGGGACGCGTCGTGCGCCTCGGCGACGCCGGAGAGCACGTCGAGCACCTCCCAGGTGCGCTCGTCGCCGTTCCGGGCCTCCCACGCCTCCATGCCGCGCTGCGGGTTCTCGCCGAGGCGCGTCGAACCGGTGGGGGCCTCGTCGCGCTGGTACTTGCCGGACAGCCAGCCACCGGCGAGCGGGGACCACGGCAGCAGTCCGATGCCGGCGTCCAGGCAGGCCGGCACGATCTCGTGCTCGATGTCCCGGACGAGCAGGTTGTACTGCGGCTGCAGGGTCACGGGCGGGGCGAAGTGGTGCGCCTGGGCCTCGTAGACGGCCTTGGTGATCTGGTACCCGAGGTAGTTCGAGAAGCCGTACGAGCCGATCTTGCCGGCGGAGACGGCGTCGTCGAGGAAGCGGAGGGTCTCCTCGATCGGGGTCAGGGCGTCCCACGCGTGCATCTGGTAGAGGTCGATGTGGTCGACGCCGAGCCGCTCGAGCGACGCGTCGAGCGCCACGCGGAGGTGCCGGCGGGAGAGCCCGAGGTCGTTCGGACCGTCGCCCTGCGGGAAGCGGCCCTTCGTCGCGAGGACGACCTGCTGGGCCTCGGTCGGGTGCGCTGCGAGCCACCGGCCGATGATGCGCTCGGACTCGTTGCCGGAGTACACGTCGGCCGTGTCGACCAGGGTGCCACCGGCTTCGACGAACGTGTCGATGATGGCGTGGGAGGTGGGTTCGTCGGCTTCGCTGCCGAACGTCATGGTGCCGAGGGTCAGGGAGGACACCGCTGTCCCGCTGTTCCCGAGGAGTCTGTATTCCATGCGGCGGACGCTACGCCGCGCCGAGTCCGAGGTGAGAGGCCCTGCGGGTACCGGTCAGGCCGACCATGCCACCCAGGCCGTCAGGCCGTCACGCGCCCAGGAACGCGATCGCCGCTTCGCGGAACGCCCGCGACGTCGGCGCGTTGAAGTGGTTCCGCCCCGGGATCTCGAAGAACGACGCGTTCGGCGCCGCCGCCGCCAGTCGCACCGCGCTGTCCCGGATGCCGTCCTCGCTGCCGGCGGCCATCAGGATGGGCTGCGCCGGCGCGTTCGCGGGTGTCGGCTCGATGCTGTTCCGCATGCCCTCCACCATCGCCACGAGCGCCTCGAGGTCGTTCCCCTCGACGTTCCCGGCCATGGTGAGGTAGCCGTTCGTCACGCGGTCCTCGATCGGCGTGCCGTGCGCCAGGTACGCCCGTGCCTGGTCCACCGCGACGCGGCGCATCGGGTCGGCGTCCGGGATCCCGCCGAAGACCGCGCGGGTGATCCGGTCCGGGATCCGTTCGGCCGTGTGCCAGCCGACGCGGGCACCGAGCGAGTACCCGAGGAACGCCACGTCGTCGAGCAGGTAGGTGTCGATGACGGTCGTGACGTCCGCCACGAGCAGGTCCATCGAGTAGGCGCTCGGCTCGTGCGGCTTCGACGAGGCACCGTGCCCGCGCTGGTCGAGCGCGACCACGCGGTACCCGGCGCGGACGAGGTCACGGGTCCAGCCCGAGGCGTGCCAGTTCAGCACCGCGGCGGAGGCGAACCCGTGCACGGCCACCACGACGGGCGCGTCCGGGTCGCCGAAGTCGTACGTGGCGATGCGCCGCCCGTCTGGCGACATCACGGCGCGGGGCTGGGGTGCTGCGGGGACGAGTGACATGTCCTCCCCAGGGTATCGGGGCACTGTGGCCCGCATGGACGGCTACGGCGGCGATCAGATCCGGGCGGCGGAACGGCCCCACCTCGACGCGGGGGAACCCCTGATGCAGCGTGCCGCAGCAGGACTCGCCGCGATCGTGGGTCGCCTGCTCGACGACCCGGCCGAGCGGCCGGGCGACGGCCCGGGATCGGTCCTGCTGCTGGTGGGCAGCGGCGACAACGGCGGTGACGCCCTGTTCGCAGGTGCCCACCTCGCATCGGACGGGAGGCACGTGGAGATCCTGCGCGTCGGCTCGCGTGTCCACGAGGCGGGCCTGGCAGCGGCGCTGGATGCCGGTGCCGGCCTCCTGTCCGACCCGGCTCCGCCGGAGACCATCGCGACCGCAGCCGCGCTGCGCGCGGATCTGGTGCTCGACGCGGTCCTCGGCATCGGCGTCGCCGGAGCGTCCGCGCTCCGCTCCCCCGCTCGTGAGGTCGTGCACGCCGTCCGCGAGCTCGCACGCGACCAGCGCGCGCCGTTCGTCGTCGCGGTGGACGTGCCGAGCGGCATCGACGTCGACACCGGCGCGGTCGCGGACGACCACGTCCTGCACGCCGACGTCACCGTCACGTTCGGCGGGGTGAAGGCCGGGCTCCTGCGGGGCCCGGGCGCCACCCTCGCCGGACGCATCGAACTCGTCGACGTCGGGATCGGCGCCGACCTGGCGGCGGTGGAACCGCTGATCCGGACCTGACCGGCAGCGGGTCAGACCCCGCCGGCGTCCACCCCGTGCTCGACGTCGCCGCGGGCCTCCAACCAGGTGTCGACGAAGTGCCGGTAGTTCGCGGCGATGAGTCCCTCGGCCGCCTCGGTGTCGAGGTGCTCGCGCACGACGTCCTCGAGCGGCTCCTCCCAGTTGCTCCGACCGATCGCGAAGCCGACGAACCCGTCGACCGGTGCCGCGGTGCGCAGCCAGTGGTCGAGCTGGTCCTCGGGCGCGTCCCGACCGAGGACGATGCACTGCACCGCGTCCCGGCCGTCCCGCCGCGCGGTCGCGACGACGCGCTCGGCATCGCGCTGCTCGTCGAGGCCCTCGAGCTTCCACACGTCGGCCTCGACGCCGTGGTCCTGCAGGTACTCGAGCACCTGGACGACCAGGTCGGGGCGGAGGTCACGGTCGTAGTCGTCGACGGACGACCGCTGCTCGTCGGTCCCCGGCACGAGCAGCTCGACCAGGAACGGACGGCCCGCGTCGTGCAACGCCGACGCGACGGCGGCGAGGTCGGCGGCCTGCTGCGCGCGACGATCGGCGTCGAACGCCGGGTTGTCGCGCACCAGGACCTTGACCCAGTCCGGGTCGAAGGCGTCGACGTGGGCCATCCAGTCGTCGCCGTACTCGAGCTCGAACCACTCCCGGCCGGAACGCTCGATCGGCATCGCGAGCTGCAGACCGGCCTCCTTCGCGAGTCGCGCCACGTCCGCGCCGTAGCGCTCGTCGACCAGGACGCCGGTGTGCTCACGGGCGGCACCGGCGGCGAGCGCCGTCAGGACGCCGCGGTAGACGAGCTGCTTGCCGGCGCGGACGCGCTGCGCCTCGGCCTCGTCGATCGGCTCGCCGCCGGACTCGTCGTAGGTGTGCTCGAGGAGCGACGAACGCTGGTCCATCGCGAACAGGAACAGGGGGTGGGCTGCATCGAGAACGGGCATGATCCGTTGCTACTCCCCTCGGCCTCAGTGCTTCGCCACGTACCGGACCGGCTCCGGCAGACCGTGCGCGGCGCGGATCGACCGGGACAGCCCCTCGATCGCGACGAGCGCGTCGACGACGAGGTCCGGCGTGACCGGGAACGGCATGTTGTGGATGGTCTCGCTCTCGACCGTTGCCGCTTCGGCGACGGCGCGGAGCTCGGTGGTGTCGTCGACGGACAGCCCGATCTCGGTGAGGGTGTTCGGCAGCCCGACCTTCGTGGTGAAGACGACGAAGTCCTCGATCTCCTGGGCCGGTGCACCCTCCATGACGAGCTGCGCGACGGTGCCGATGTTGACCTTCTGCCCGTGTGCCAGGCCGTGCGCCTGCGGGGCCGCGGTCAGGCCGTTGTGGATCGCGTGCGCGGCGGCGAGCCCACCGGACTCGAAGCCGAGGCCGGAGAGCAGCGTGTTCGCCTCGACGACCTTCTCGAGCGCGGGCGTGACGACCTTCGCCTTCACGGCCTCGATCGCCTGCAGGGCGTTCTCGTGCAGCAGCGTCCAGGACAGCTCGGCGAGTGCGACGCCGGTCTCGGTCTGCAGCCCGCCGGCCATGGTGTCGGCGTGCGCGCGCTTGGCGGCGCGGGCCTCCACCCAGGTGGCGAGCGCGTCGCCGATGCCGGCGATCAGGAACTGGACGGGGGCGTCGGCGACGAGCTGGGTGTCGATGAGCACCAGGTCGGGGTTGTGCGGGAACAGACGGTACTCGATGAACTCGCCCTCCTCGGAGTAGATCACCGCGAGGGCCGAGGTCGGGGCGTCCGTCGAGGCCGCCGTCGGGACGCTGGCCCAGCGGATCCCGGCGAGGTGGCCAGAGGCCTTCGCCGCGTCGATCGCGGAACCGCCACCGAGGCCGACGATGACGTCCGCGCCGGTCTCCTGGATCTTCGCGACGAGGTCGTCCACGGCGCCGGGGGTGGCGAAGCGACCGAAGCCGACGCGCTCGACCGGCAGTCCGGCGGCCGTGAAGCTCTCGGTGACCTTCGCCTCCACGATCCCCCACACGACGTCGTCGGCGACGATCAGCGGCCGCGCACCGATCGGCGCGATGAACTCACCCACCCGGGTGATCGCATCACGACCCTGCACGTAGCGGGCGGGGCTCATCACGGTGTTGATGGGGGTGGGCATGGCTGCTTCCTTCCGTGTTGCGCGACAGGTGTCGGTTCGTGCCGTCAGGCGTGACGCTACGCGCCGCACCACAACGCGCCATCCGTCCGTAGGTTCGGTGCATGACGTTCAACGACGACTCCCAGCTGCGGGGCGGCAAGGTCAAGCGGCGCGGACGCACCACGGCGATCGCCGGCGGCGGTGTCGGCGTCGCGGCCGTCGTCGTCTTCCTGATCGCGCAGTTCACTGGCGTCGACCTCAGCGGGCTCGTCGGCGACGGCGGCGGGCTGACCCAGATCCAGGAGGCCGGCTCCGAGGCCTCGCCGGTCGCCGAGTGCCGTACCGGCCGGGACGCCAACGCCAGCATCGACTGCCGGATGGAGGGCGCGGCGGAGTCGCTCGACGCCTACTGGACCACCGAGAGCGGCCAGCTCGGGATCGGGTACTCGTCGCCGGACTTCTTCCTGTTCGACGGCTCGACGAACACCGGCTGCGGGACCGCGTCGGCAGCGACCGGCCCGTTCTACTGCCCGCCGGACCGGGCGATCTACCTCGACACCGCGTTCTACGACGACCTGCAGTCGAAGTACGGCGCATCGGGCGGACCGCTCGCGCAGATGTACGTCGTCGCGCACGAGTGGGGGCACCACGTGCAGCAGCTCCAGGGCACCTTCGCCGACACCGACCGGAGCGGCACCGGGGCCTCCTCGGGCAGCGTCCGCGTCGAGCTCCAGGCGGACTGCTACGCGGGCGCCTGGGTCGGGGACGCGGCGACGACCAAGTCCGCGAACGGCACGACCTTCTTCGAGCCGATCACCCGCGCGCAGATCGCGGACGCGCTCTCCGCTGCGAGTGCCGTCGGCGACGACAGCATCCAGCAGCGCTCGAGCGGCCACGTGGACCCCGACTCGTTCACCCACGGGTCGAGCGCGCAGCGGCAGCGGTGGTTCGAGCGCGGGTACGAGCAGGGCGCGACGTCCTGCGACACCTTCAGCGTCCCCGGCTCGTCGCTCTAGCCGGCCTGTCGCCGGGTCAGCTGGCGGACGCGGACGCGGACGGCGTGGGCGTCGGGGTCTCCGCGCCGGAGCCCGCTGCGGTGATCACGAAGGTGCGGAACTCGTCGTTGGTGAACGGCTGCGAGTACTCGTACCGCTGCCCGTTCACCAGCACGAGCGGCGTGCCGGGGAACTCCGTCAGCGTCGAGCCGGGGATGTCCCCACCGGTCACCGCACTCGTGCGCTCGTCGACCCACTTGCCGTAGTGCTGCTCGTCGATGCACTTCGCGATGGTGGACTTCGCCTGGACGCCCGACACCCCCGTGACGAGCGTCGTGAGCTGCGCGTCCGTGAGACCCGGCGTGCCCTCCTCCGGCTGCTTCGCGAAGAGCGCCTTGTTCACGGCCCAGAACTGGTCGGGCGACGACTGCGCCACGCAGGCCGCGGCGTTCGCGGCACGCAGCGAGTACTTCGTGCCCTGCGAGCGGTTCGACAGGATCGCGATCGGGTGGATGTCCACCGTCGCGGCCCCGGACTCGACGAGCCCCTCGATGTAGTCGCTGTTCGTCTGCTCGAAGTCGCCGCAGATCGGGCAGAGGTAGTCGACGTACATGGTGATCCGCACCGGGTCGGCGCCGTCGGTGGCCGACGGCGTCGGTGTCGAGGACGACGCACCGGACACGGCCTTGAGGTCCTGCCCGATCGTGATGCCGCCCTGCGACATCGACGAGGGACCGGGGCCGGCCGGCTTCGTCGAGTCGACGAGCACCAGCGTCACGACGGTCGCGGCCGCGAGCAGCACGACGCCGAGGCCGACCTGCAGGCCCAGGCGGAGGCCGCGTTGCCGGCGCTTGTGCTGGAGTCGGGCACGCTGGGCGCGCTCTCGTGCTGCTGCTCGGCGCTGGTTCCGCTCGGCGCGGGCTTCACCCTCGGGGCGGTTCGTCATGGGATTCCGGGTCCTCCTGATCAGGGTCCGCACGCGCTCACCCCCGCACGGCGGACGGACCCGAACGATCGTAGTGGGGGGCTCTGGGAACCACCCAATCAGCGCTGGGAGTCCGCCGACCGCTCCCGACGCCCGGGAAAGTGGCACTGGCGCACCCAGGCGAACTCGTGTTGTATGAACCTCGATGGTCGACGGCGACCATCCGGGGCCCCAACGGGCACACCGCTTCACTCGGATCGTCCGGCACGTACCTGCCGGTGGAGAAAGGACCGAACGCTCATGGCGTCCGTCACCTATGACAAGGCAACCCGTCTGTACCCCGGAGGCAACCGCCCCGCGGTGGACTCCCTCGACCTGGACGTCGCCGACGGCGAGTTCCTGGTCCTCGTCGGCCCGTCGGGCTGTGGCAAGTCGACCTCGCTCCGCATGCTCGCAGGGCTCGAAGAGGTCAACTCCGGCGCGATCCGCATCGGCGACCGCGACGTCACCGACGTCCCGCCGAAGGACCGCGACATCGCGATGGTCTTCCAGAACTACGCGCTGTACCCGCACATGACCGTCGCCGAGAACATGGGCTTCGCGCTCAAGATCGCCGGCGTCGGCAAGGAAGAGCGCGCCACCCGAGTGCAAGAGGCCGCCAAGCTCCTCGACCTCGAGCAGTACCTCGGCCGCAAGCCGAAGGCGCTCTCCGGTGGTCAGCGTCAGCGCGTCGCGATGGGCCGCGCGATCGTCCGTCAGCCGCAGGTGTTCCTCATGGACGAGCCGCTGTCGAACCTCGACGCCAAGCTCCGCGTCCAGACGCGTACCCAGATCGCGTCGCTGCAGCGTCGTCTCGGCGTCACCACGGTCTACGTCACGCACGACCAGACCGAGGCCCTGACCATGGGTGACCGCATCGCGGTCCTCAAGGACGGCATCCTGCAGCAGGTCGGCACCCCGCGCGACCTCTACGAGAAGCCGAACAACGTGTTCGTCGCCGGCTTCATCGGCTCGCCGGCCATGAACCTGCTCCCGGCCTCCGTGGTCGAGGGCGGCATCACGTTCGGTTCGCTCAACCACCCGGTCGACCGCGACACGCTCGGCAACGCGCGTTCCGGTTCGGTCACGGTCGGCGTCCGCCCCGAGGACATCATCGTCTCGAACTCGGGCGAGGGCCTCCCCGTCACCGTCGACGTCGTCGAAGAGCTCGGCGCCGACGGCTACCTGTACGGCCACGCCGATGTGAACGGTACGCGTACCGACATCGTCACCCGCGTCGACGGCCGCAACCACCCCTCGATCGGCGACACGATCGTCGTGAGCCCGAAGCAGGGCCACGTCCACGTGTTCGACAGCGAGTCCGGTGAGCGCCTCGACGACAAGGCCGTCATCAGCGCCTAGGAAGCGCAACCACCCCGGGAGCCCGCGCCCGCCTCACAAGGGCGGGTGGCGGGCTCCCGTCGTTCCCCACCGGGAACGCACGCTGACCCGATGACGCGCACCGTGCCTCCCGTCCGAGCACCCGAAGGACCCACCGTGCCCGACTCCCTCTCCATCACCGCCGCCACCGTGGATCCCGGTCTGCTCGACCTGCCGTGGGACCTGCCCCTCGACGCGTGGCCGGACTCGACGATCGTCGCGCTGCCGAAGGGCATCTCCCGGCACCTGGTGCGCTTCGTGCACCTCAGCGGGTACGTCGTCGCCGTGAAGGAGACCGGCGAGGAGATCGCCCGCTCCGAGTACGAGATGCTCCGCACGCTGCAGCGCATGGACGTGCCGTGCGTCGACCCGGTCGCCGTCATCACGAACCGCGTCAGCGCCGACGGTGAACCGCTGCACCCCGTGCTCGTCACCCGGCACCTGCGCTTCTCGCTCCCCTACCGCGCGCTGTACTCACAGACGCTGCGCCCGGACACCGCCACCAGGCTCGTCGACGCGCTCGCCCTGCTGCTCGTGCGCCTGCACATCCTCGGCTTCTACTGGGGGGACGTCTCGCTGTCGAACACCCTGTTCCGGCGCGACGCCGGGTCCTTCGCCGCGTACCTGGTGGACGCCGAGACCGGCAAGCTCTACCCGGGCGGCCTGTCGAACGGGCAGCGCGAGAACGACCTCGAGGTGGCGCGGGTCAACATCGCCGGCGAGCTCCTCGACCTCGAAGCCGGTGGACGTCTGGACGAGAACGCCGACGCGGTGGACGTCTCGAACCGCATCGTCGCGCAGTACCGCACGCTGTGGAAGGAACTGACCGGCACCGAGCAGTTCGACGCCAAGGAACGCTGGCGCATCAACGACCGCGTGGAGCGTCTCAACGCCCTCGGGTTCGACATCGAGGAGCTCTCGATCAACGCGGCGCCGGGCGGTGGCGAGGTCCGGATCCAGCCGAAGGTCGTCGACGCCGGACACCACCAGCGTCGACTGCTCCGGCTCACCGGGCTCGACGCCGGGGAGAACCAGGCACGCCGGCTGCTCAACGACCTCGATGCCTACCGGGCGCGGAACGGCCGCGACGAGCTCGACGAGGAGATGGTCGCGCACGAGTGGGTCTCGCGGGTCTTCGAGCCCGTCGTCCGGGCGATCCCACGGGACCTCCGCGGGCGCCTCGAGCCCGCCGAGGTCTTCCACGAGCTCCTCGAGCACCGCTGGTTCATGTCCCAGCAGGAGGAGCGTGCGGTCTCACTCCCCGAGGCCACCACGGCGTACATCAACGACGTGCTGCGGCACCGCCGGGACGAGCGGCTGCTGATCAACCCGCCGACCTCGTCGATCACGATGCCGATCCCGATCGTGGACGCCGACGGCGACCTGGACGAGTCCGACGACGCCGAGGACTGGCGCGCGAACGTCTGACGCGCGCCGGGCGCGCCGGCGCGCGCGCCGCGCGCCGCCGTCCCGTGAGATCGCACTTCGTGTCGGATCGTCTCGGCGGAGGCGACACGGAGTGCGATCTCAGCGGCCGGGCTACTCCGCGCGACGGCGCCGAGCGACCTCCCACAGGGTGACGCTCGCGGCGATGCCGGCGTTCAGGGACTCCGTCGCCGAGGAGATCGGGATCGAGACGATCGCGTCGCAGGTCTCGGTGACCAGGCGCGACAGGCCCTTGCCCTCCGAACCGACGACGATCACGATCGGACGGTCGGCGAGCTCGAGCGCGTCGAGCTGCACGTCCCCGTCGCCGTCGAGCCCGAGCACGAAGAGCCCCATCGACTTGAGCGACTTCAGGGTCTGCGTGAGGTTCGGCGCCATCGCGACCGGGGTGCGGGCAGCGGCACCGGCGGAGGTCTTCCACGCGGACGCGGTCACACCGACCGAACGACGCTGCGGCACGATGACGCCGTGCCCGCCGAACGCCGCCGTCGAGCGGATGATCGCACCGAGGTTGCGCGGGTCGGTGATGCCGTCGAGGGCCACGATCAGCGGGACCTGGTCGCGGGAGAACGCGCGCTCGACGATGTCCTCGGCGACGGCGTACTCGTACGCGGGCACCTTGAGCGCGACACCCTGGTGCACGCTGTCGTGCCCGGTGACGCGGTCCAGCTCCGGGCGCATGATCTCCATGATCGGCACGCCGCGGTGGTTGGCGAGCGTCAGGATCTCCTTGACGCGGTCGTCGACCTCGATGCGGGCGGCGACGTAGAGCGTCGTCGACGGGGTCTTGGTGCGCAGCGCCTCGAGCACCGAGTTGCGGCCGGTGACCAGCTCGGAGTCGTCGGTCTTGCGCTGCGGCGGACGGCCGGTGCGGTTCTGCGGGCTGCTCGACGCACCGTGACGGCTGCGCGCTGCGTCGAAGCGCTCCTTCGCGGCCTTGCGCTTGCCGGCGGGGTGGTACGGGCGGTCCTCGGCCTTCGGCGTGGGCTTGCGCCCCTCGAGCGCCTGCGCACCCTGCCCGCCGGAGCCGACCTGCTTGTTGCCCTTGCGTCCGGAACGGACGGCGCCGGGACGGCCCTTCCGGTTCCCCGAGACGTTCTTCATGATGTACTCCTTCGGCGCCGCCTGAGCGACTTCGGTGCCGCTCGTGGCGGCGGTGCGTCGCCTAGGCGATGCTCCAACGTGTTCCGGACGAAGTGTCCTCGATCGTGATGCCCGCGGCGGCGAGGTCGTCGCGCACGCGGTCGGCCGTGGTGAAGTCGCGCGATGCCCTGGCGTCCGAACGCTCCTGCACGAGGCGTTCGACGAGGGCGGCGAGCGGTGCGGCGGAGGTGTCCTGGCCGGCACCCGGCCAGTGGGACGCCCGCGGGTCGATGCCGAGCACCTCCACCATGGCGGCCACCTGATGGTACGCGGTCCCGAGCGCTTCCGCATCGTCCGCGTCCAGGGCGGCGTTCCCGGCCCGGACGGTCTCGTGCAGCACGGCGAGCGCCTGGGGCACCGAGAGGTCGTCGTCCATCGCGGCGGCGAAGGCGTCGGGCACGCCGGGGGCGTCGGCGAGCGACACGCCCTCGAGTCGAGCGGCAGCACGGCCGAGGAAGCCCGAGATCCGGTCGAGCGCCGCCTCTGCCTCGCGCAGCGACCCCTCGTGGTGGTCGATGGTGGAGCGGTAGTGCGCGGCGCCGAGGAAGTAGCGGACGACGACCGGAGCCGCGGAACCGAGGAAGTCCGCCGCGAAGATCGAGTTGCCGAGCGACTTCGACATCTTCTGACCGCCGACGGTGACCAGGCCGTTGTGCATCCAGTACGTCGCGAAGGGGTCCCCGGCGGCGGTGGACTGGGCGAGCTCGTTCTCGTGGTGCGGGAACCGGAGGTCGAGTCCGCCGCCGTGGATGTCGAACGCCGGCCCGAGGTACCGCCGGGACATCGCGGAGCACTCGATGTGCCATCCCGGGCGCCCGGCTCCCCACGGGGAGTCCCACGACGCGGTCGACGGTTCGCCGTCCTTCGCACCCTTCCACAGGGCGAAGTCGCGGGCGTCGCGCTTGCCTCGGGGGTCGGCGTCGGCGGCCTCGACCATGTCCTCACGGCGCTGCCGGGTCAGCTCGCCGTACGAGGCCCAGCTGCCGGTGTCGAAGTAGACGTCGCCGGAGCCGTCGGCCGCGGGGTAGGCGTGCCCGCGCTCGATCAGCCGGGCGATGATGTCCTGCATCTGCGGGATGCTCGCGGTCGCGCGGGGCTCGTACGTCGGCGGCAGGATGCCGAGCGCGGCGTACCCGGCACTGAACTCGAGCTCGACGCGGTACGCCCGCGCCCACCACGGCTCGTCGGTGCCCGCGGCCAGGTCGAGCACCTTGTCGTCGATGTCCGTCACGTTCCGGACCAGGGTGACGTGGTACCCACGGTGCGTGAGCCAGCGCCGCCAGATGTCGTAGACCAGGGCCGAGCGGAGGTGCCCGATGTGCGGCGAGGACTGGACCGTCGGCCCGCACACGTACATGCTCACGTGTCCGTCGACCAGGGGGACGAGGTCGACGACGTCTGCGGCACGGGAGTCGTAGAGGCGAACGGTCACGGCCCCAAGCCTAGACGGCGACCCGCGCGGGTTTCAGGAGGCGTGCACCAGTGCCGTCGCGATCGCGGTGAGCCCCTCGCCGCGGCCGGTGAACCCGAGCCCGTCGGTCGTCGTACCGGACACCGCGACCGGGGCCCCGACGACCGCTGCGAGTGCGTCCTGCATCTCGACCCGGCGGGCGCCGATGCGCGGACGGTTCCCGATCACCTGGACGGTGACCGACGACGGCGTCAGCCCGGCGTCGGCGAGGGCCCGGACGGCGCCGCGGATGAAGACGTCTCCAGAAGCACCGGCGTACGTCGGGTCCGACGTGCCGAAGCGCCCGCCGATGTCCCCGAGCCCGCCGGCGGAGAGCAGGGCGTCACAGACCGCGTGCGCGACCGCGTCGCCGTCGCTGTGTCCGGCGAGACCGGGCTCCCCCGGGAAGTCGAGCAGCCCGACGCGGCACGGTGACGCCGGATGGAACGCGTGCACGTCGACGCCGAGCCCGACCCGCACGCCGAGCACGCCACCCGCCCCGACGGCTCCGACCCGCGACGACACGATCGACGACGCCCGCTGCAGGTCCCACGCGGTCGTGATCTTGAATGCGTCGGCGTCTCCTGGGATGACCCGGACGGTGCCACCGGCGGCCTGGAACACCCCGGCGTCGTCGGTCGCGGACTGCGTCGACACCGCGTACGCGTCCCGCAGCGCGGCGAGCGGGAAGCCCTGCGGTGTCTGCACCCCGACGAGCGAGGACCGGTCCACGGTCGTCACCACCACGTCACCGGCGACCTGCTTCACGGTGTCCGTGACCGGGAGCGCCGGGACGACACCCGCACCGGAGGACTCGACGGCGTCGAACACCGCGGCGAACTGCGATGCGGGCGTCAGGCACCGGGCGGCGTCGTGCACGAGCACCGTCTCCACCGACGCGGGCAACGCGGCGAGACCGGCCTGGACCGAGGCGTGCCGGTCCTCCCCGCCCGCGACGACCGCCGTGTACCCGACGGCCACGCCGGCGACGGCGTCGACGAGTTCGGTGCACGCAGCGAGCAGGGAAGCCGGCGCCACCACGACGACGTACGTCGGGGACGGCAGCGTGAACAGGGGCGCCAGAGCCCGCGCGAGCATGACCTGCCCGGCGACGGGGACGAACGCCTTGGCCGTGCCCATGCCGAGCCGCGTGCCCGACCCCGCTGCAACGACGACGACCCCACGGACCGCTGGGGTCTGTGGGGTCGTCGTGTGGCTGGTGCTCACGCCCGGATCTGGATGGGCACGATCAGGAAGCGAGGACCTCGTCGAGGACGGTCGATGCCTTGTCCTCGTCGGTCTTCTCCGCGAGCGCGAGCTCGGAGATCAGGATCTGGCGGGCCTTGGCGAGCATCCGCTTCTCACCCGCCGAGAGACCGCGGTCCTGGTCGCGGCGCCACAGGTCGCGAACGACCTCGGACACCTTGATGACGTCTCCCGAAGCGAGCTTCTCGAGGTTCGCCTTGTAGCGGCGAGACCAGTTCGTGGGCTCTTCGGTGAACGGTGCGCGCAGCACTTCGAAGACCTTGTCGAGGCCTTCCTTGCCGATCACATCGCGGACGCCGACCAGGTCGACGTTGTCCGCCGGTACCTCGATCGTCAGGTCACCCTGCGTGACACGCAGCTTCAGGTAGACCTTTTCCTCGCCCTTGATGACTCGCGTCTTGACTTCAGAGATGGTTGCCGCCCCGTGATGGGGGTAGACGACGGTCTCGCCGACCTCGAATTGCATGTATCAAGCTCCGTTCCGCAACACTCAGTTTACCACAAGCGGAATTCGGGTAAGGGGGGCCGGCGACCACGAGCGCTCCCAGGTGATCGCTAAGATGGGGGCGTGCTGGACCAGACGGCCGGCGCATCGTGATCTTCGGAGGAATCTCTTGCGAGCTCGGGTACTCGTGTCCGTCGCCGTTGCGGCAACCATCGCGCTCGGTGCAACCGGCTGCGAGTTCATCTCGCCGGCGCAGACCAAGGAGATCAAGCAGATCACCGACGGCGTCAACGTCACGACGGGCAAGATCGACGTCCGCAACGCGCTGATCATCTCCGACGGCAAGGACGACGACGCGCGCTTCGTCGGCACGCTGATCAACAACAGCGGCACCGGCCGGACCGTCACGATCGAGGTCGGCGACGCCTCCGACACCGTCCGGGTCCCCGCGAACACCCACGTGGACCTCGCCAACTCGCCGAGCGACTCGAGCAGCGCCGACTCGAGCGTCCAGAGCGGCTCCGAGACGCAGGGCACCAGCGCCGGCACCTCGGACGACGTCGTCTTCTCCGGCGCCGACATCGAGCCGGGCTCGCTCGTCAAGGTCTACTTCTCCTACCCCGGCGCCGAGGGCGTCTCGGCGAACGTGCCGGTCCTCACCAGCGCCCAAGAGGAGTACCAGACCCTCGCACCGACCCCCACCCCGACGGTGACGCTCCCCGTCGAGACCCCGTCGGCGACGCCGACGGACAGCGCGACCGCGACCCCCGCCGGCTAGGCACGGCAGGTCCACCAGACGCAACCGACCGGAGGCCCGGTGCGGGTCCCAGGGACTCGCACCGGGCCTCCGGTCCGTCGCGTTCTCAGGCCTCGATGCGGTACCCCAGACCGCGCACGGTGACCAGCACCTCCGGTGCCGACGGCACCCGCTCGATCTTCGAGCGGATCCGCTTGATGTGCACGTCGAGCGTCTTCGTGTCGCCGAAGTAGTCCGAGCCCCACACCCGGTCGATGAGCTGCCCGCGGGTGAGCACCCGGCCGGCGTTCCGGAGCAGCAGCTCGAGGAGCTCGAACTCCTTGAGCGGCATCGGCGTCTCGGAGCCGTCGACGGACACCGTGTGGCGCTCGACGTCCATCTTGATCCCGCCGACCTGCAGCACGCCGCTGTCCGCCGGGTCGTCCTCGGTGCGCCGCCGCAGCACCGCGCGCATCCGGGCGAGGAGCTCCCGGGTCGAGTACGGCTTCGTCACGTAGTCGTCCGCGCCGAGCTCGAGCCCGACGACGATGTCCACCTCGGAGTCCTTCGCCGTCAGCATGATGATCGGGGCGTTCGACCGCGTGCGGATCTGCCGGCAGACCTCGGTGCCGGAGAGCCCCGGCAGCATCAGGTCGAGCAGGACCAGGTCGGGGTTCTCGCTGTCGAACTTCGACAGCGCGGTGACGCCGTCGGCAGCGACGGCGGTCTCGTAGCCCTCCCGCTGCAGGAGGAACTCCAGGGGCTCACTCAGGGCCGGCTCGTCGTCGACGATGAGGATCTTGGTCACGATGGCTGCTCTTCCCGTTGCTCTTCGAGTGCTGTGGTCAGTTCGGTGTCCGCCTCGGGCAGGCGGATGGTGAAGGTCGAGCCCTTGCCGGGCTGCGACCAGACGCGCACGTCGCCGCCGTGGTTGCCGACGACGTGCTTCACGATCGCGAGGCCGAGGCCGGTGCCGCCGGTGGCGCGCGAGCGTGCGGGGTCGACGCGGTAGAATCGCTCGAACACCCGGTCGAGGTCCGCCTCCGGGATCCCGACGCCCTGGTCGGTCACGGCGATCTCGACGAACCCCTTGGAGTTCCGGACGCCGACACCGACGCGGGTGTTGTCCGGGGAGTACTTGACCGCGTTCGCGATGAGGTTCGACACCGCGACCTGCAGGAGTCCGGGGTCGCCCATCACCCGGAGCTTGGACTTCTTCGCGCGGACGAGCTCGATGTCGCGGGCGCGGGCGACGACCTCGTTCGCGTCGACAGCGGCCTGCACGACCTTGTCGATCGAGATCTCCTCGCTGGAGTCGAGCGTGTCGACGGACTGCAGCCGGGAGAGCTCGATGATGTCCTTCGTCAGCGCACCGAGCCGCTCGGACTCGGTGATGAGCTGTCCGGCGAACTTCCGCACGTGGTCGGGGTCGTCCGCGGCGGCGACGAGCGTCTCCGACAGCAGGCCGATGGCGCCGATCGGGGTCTTCAGCTCGTGCGAGATGTTGGCGACGAAGTCCCGTCGGACCTCGTCGATGCGCCGCGACTCGGTGAGGTCGTCGGCGGTCAGGAGCACGTAGCGGTTCCCGAGCTGGGCGGCCCGGAAGCTGAGGTAGCCGACGAGCTCCCCACGACGTCCGCGCGGGAGCTCGAGGTCCTCTGCCCCCATCTCGCCGCTCGCACGGACCCGGTCCACCAGGTCGAGGAGCTCCTGGTGCACGAGCCGGCGCCGGATCACCAGCCCGACCGTGAGCGCCTGCGGGGACGCGGCGACGACGGTGTTCGAGGGGTCGACGACCACGGCGGGGTTGTGCATCGTGGCGATGACCGCAGCGACGCCGTCCGGCAGGGTGCGCTCGGCGACGTCAGCTGCCCGTGCCGTGCGCTCGGCCGTGATGATGAGCCCGACGACACCCGCGCCGAAGACCCCGCCGAGGAGCATCGACAGTGGCACGAGCCACGCGTTGTCCATGCCGCCAGTGTAGGAGTGGACACACGGGGTTCCGGCACCGTTCACCCCGGTTCCCGAGCACTGCCGCAGGCCATCGCGAAGCGTTCAGTCCCAGGTCACCGTTCGTTCACCTGGGGTGACGACACTCTCCCGGTACGCATCAGAGAGGCCATCCCCCATGCGCGAAGTGTTCCAGCAGGAACTCCAGGACGTCCAGGAGCGTCTGACCGAGATCGCCGGACTCGTCGAGTCGGCGATCAGCCGGGCGACCGAGGCGTTCACCGAGTCGGACGTCGCCCTCGCCGACGAGGTGATCGCCGACGACGCGAAGATCGACGAGGCCGCACAGAGCCTGGACGAGATCGCGATCGACATCCTGGCGCGCCAGGCGCCGGTCGCCCGCGACCTCCGCGTCGTGGTGACCGCGCTCCGCGTCAGCTCGTCGCTCGAGCGGATGGGCGACATGGCCGAGCACATCGCGCAGCTCGCCCGCCAGCGGTTCCCCGAGAAGGTCGTCCCGAAGGGCCTCCGCGGCACCTTCAAGAAGATGGGCCAGCACGACGTCGCGATGGCGCAGAAGCTGACGCGCCTGCTCGCCACCGAGGACATCCAGCTCGCCGAGGAGATCCGCGACGAGGACGACGCCGTCGACGAACTCCACGCCAGCGTCTTCGACTTCGTGCTCGGCGAAACGTGGAAGGGCGCCCCGGTCGACACCGTGGACGCCACGCTCGCGTCCCGGTACCACGAGCGGTTCGCGGACCACGCGGTGTCGATCGCGAAGAAGGTGCAGTACCTGGCGACGGGCGACTGGGCCGGCGCGAACGCCAACGTCTGACCGAGGGTTCTCTGCCAGGATCGTGACATGGCCCAGGTCGCGATCATCGTCAACGGCATGCCCGGTTCCGGCAAGAGCACGGTCGGCGCCGCCCTCGCCGAGGTGCTCGGCTGCCCCTTCCTCTCGAAGGACCGGATCAAGGAACCCCTGGCGGACATCGCCGGCCCGATGATCGCCTCGCGTCCGCTCGGCGCCATCGCGATGACCACGATGTGGGCGATGGCCGGAGCGGTGGAGAACGGGGTCGTCCTCGACGCCGTCTGGCTGCCGTCCCGTGACCGCGCCTTCCTGGAGGCCGGGCTCGCGTCCGCAGGGTCGCCTCGCGCCGTCGAGGTGTGGTGCGACGTCGACCACGCGACCGCCGTGGAGCGGCTGACGGACCGGTACGACCCGGGTTCACCCGTGCGTCACGAGGTGCACGGCGACCTGGCGGACATCCTGGCGTTCTGGGACGAGCACGGCCCCACCGCCGGACCGATCGGCCTCGGGCCGGTCGTCCGCGTCGACACCACGGCGCAGTACGACGTCGGCGAGCTCGTGCAGGAGATCGCGTCGCACTTCGTCTGAGCGCAGCACGAACGAGCGCCCCGCCCGTTCCCGGGCGGGGCGTTCGTTCGTCGTCCTACTTCTTGGCGCCCTGCGCGGCGACCGCGGCGGCACCGGCGGCGGCGGCTTCGGGGTCGAGGTAGCGCGACGGCCCGGTCGGACGGAACTCGTCGTCGAGTTCGTACACGAGCGGGATGCCCGTCGGGATGTTGAGCCCGGCGATGTCGTCGTCGGAGATGCCGTCGAGGTGCTTCACGAGCGCGCGGAGCGAGTTGCCGTGCGCCGTGACGAGGACGGTCTTGCCCGCGCCGAGGTCCTTCGTGATGTCGGACTCCCAGTAGGGCAGCAGCCGCTCGATGACGAGCTTGAGCGACTCGGTGCGCGGCAGCGCGTCGCCGAGGTCGGCGTAGCGGCGGTCGCCGTGCTGCGACCACTCGGCGTCGTCCGCGATGGGGGGCGGCGGGACGTCGAACGAACGACGCCACTCCATGAACTGTTCCTCGCCGTACTGCTCGAGCGTCTGGGCCTTGTCCTTGCCCTGCAGGTCGCCGTAGTGGCGCTCGTTGAGGCGCCAGTCGCGCTTCACCGGCAGCCATGCGAGGTCGGCCTCGAGCAGGGCGATGTCGGCGGTCTGGATCGCGCGGGTCAGGAGCGAGGTGTACAGGACGTCGGGGACGATGCCGGACTCGGCGATGAGCTCGCCGGCGCGCTTCGCCTCCTTCTCGCCCAGCTCGGAGAGCCGGACGTCGACCCAACCGGTGAACAGGTTCTTCTGGTTCCAGTCACTGTTGCCGTGACGGAGCAGGACGAGCGTGGAGGTCATGCTCCGAAGTCTACCGAGCGCCGTGCTCCCTTTACCCTTGGGGGATGCCCATCGGGAACGTCACGCGCGGTACCACCGGGTACAACCGGCTCCGCCGCGTGGACCGGTGGATCGCCACCCTCCCGGCACTCCGGCGCACGTCGGACCCCCTGGTCGCGGACGTCGGGTACGGCGCGAGCCCGACGACGACGCTCGAGCTGCGGGACCGGCTGGCCCGCGTCCGGCCCGACGTCGAGGTGACGGGGATCGAGATCGAGCCCTCGCGCGTGGCCCTGGCGAACGCCGGCACCCGCGACGGCGTCACGTTCCGGCTCGGTGGCTTCGAGACCCCGACGCCCGGCGGCCGTCGACCCGCCGTGATCCGGGCGTTCAACGTGCTGCGCCAGTACGACGAGTCCCAGGTGGCCGAGTCGTGGCGGATCATGCAGGACCGCCTGCAGCCCGGTGGCGCACTGGTCGAGGGGACCTGCAACGAGGTCGGACGGGTGGCGTCCTGGATCACGCTCGACGACCGGGAGGCGCACACGTTCACGGTGTCGCTGCGGCTCGCTGGCCTCGACGTGCCGAGCATCGTCGCGGAGCGGCTGCCGAAGGCCCTCATCCACCGGAACGTCCCCGGCGAGCGCGTGCACGAGTTCCTGCGCGACCTCGACCTGGCGTGGGCGATCGCGGCCCCGCTCGGCACGTACGGGCCCCGGCAGCGGTGGCTCGCCGCGGTGGCGGGCATGCGCGACCGCGGCTGGCCGGTGCTGCACGGCACGACGCGGTGGCGCCTCGGCGAGCTCAGCGTCCCCTGGTCCGCCGTCGCTCCGGCCTAGTCGTCCTCGGCCGGTCGGATCCGGATCGACACCCGGTGCGTCACGCCGACGTCGTGGAGCGTCGCGAGGAGATGATCAGCGGCAGCCGCGCAACGATCGAGGTCCCAGGTCGGGAGCACCATCGTGAGCTCGATGGCGCCGCCCCCTGTTGCCGGTCGGCGCCGCGGCGCGAGCCACGGACCGAATGCTCCCCCGGCCAATCGGTCCTCGAGGTCATCGGACCAATCGACGCCGACGATCCGAGCAACGACGGTCCGCCGAGCTGCCAACGGCCACGCCTCGGACCACGCGGCACCCCCGACGGCGATCGACCGCAGGCCGGCTCGAGGAGCCGCGCTGACGTCGATCGCGTCGATCCGCACGACGTACATCGTCCGGAGGGCATCGGACATCGCGGCCACCATGGCTTGGAGGGGAGCCGACAGCTCCAGGGCCCGGGGCAGATCGGCCTCGATCCGGGCGATCACTCCGTCGATGTCGGCGACACCGAGGCCCACCTCCGGCTGTTCATCAGAACGGCCGCCATCCGATGTCGTGAACCACGGGACAGCGAGCCCGAACACCTGCAGGCGACCCCAGACGAGATCCCACAGCTCCAGCTCCGGAGGGAGCCCGGCCCGCCTGTCGAACTGCCCGTGTACCTCGATCCGTGTCGACACGTCACGCACTCCTCAGCCGCACGCCAACACGACGGGCGCGGACGTGTGCTTGTTCGACGGATCGGCCATCCCGAGCACGTCGACGTCGACCCAGTGCCGGTACGTCTTCTTCGCCGACCCCGTACAGGTGTACCGGGTCACCGTGCGGTTCGCCGAACCGCCTCCGGCCCACACCGTCTTCACCCCACGGGATCCGACGTTGGTCCAAGTGCTGCCGGACTTGCGCTGTAGCTGCGTCGTGACGACGGCCTTCCGTCCCGCGCAACCGACGATGTTCGTCCACCACGCATGCGCCGAGGCCGTCGACGGCGGCGTTGCCGACCGGTGCACCCGGTCCCCGGCCATGCCGAACACGCAGACGTTCGCGCGCGGGGTCGGGTCGGTGCTCTGCCGTGTTTCGGAGTCCGGATCGACCGAGGGAGGAGCGGCCGCACCGAGGAGCCCTGGGAAGGCGGCCGCAGCCACGATCAGGGCGATGATCGAACGAGCTGACATGGACGGCTCCAATCGGGGAGGGACTGGAGCGAGCCTGGCATCGTGACGGTGAAACGTCAAACATCAGTTTCGCTTGACGGCTCCCAGGCGGGGCAGACGGGGCACGTCGGCGGTGGCGCCGGCCTCGGGCGGGACGATGGTCTCCTGCGCCGCCGTCACGACGACGTCGTCCGCCGTCAGCGTGAGCACGGCCGTGGGGTCGAGGGAGCGCTTCACGACCGCGAGCCCGATCGGCCCGAGCTCGTGGTGGATCGCCGAGGCCGCGAGCCGCCCGACGTCCTTGCCGTCGAGCGTCACCGGGGTGCCGGGCGCCGGCAGGACCGCGTCCGACCCGTCGAGGTGCAGCATCACGACGCGGCGCGGCGGGTGCCCGAGGTTGTGGACCTTGGCGACGGTCTCCTGTCCCCGGTAGCACCCCTTGCTCAGGTGCACGGCGGAGCGGAGCCAGTCGAGCTCGTGCGGGATCGTCCGCTCGTCGACGTCGGTGAGGACCGGACGCCACGCGGCGATGCGCAGGGCGTCGAACGCCAGGATCCCTGCTGCGGGCCGGTCGGACGCGACCAGGGCGGTCGCGGCGTCGGAGGCGACCACGGCGATCCGCAGCGTCCAGTCGGAGCCGGGATGGGCCTCCAGGCTGGCGTAGCCCCACCCACCGGGCGTGACGGACGACCACGGGTCGACCCACTCGACGACCGCACCGTCGACGGGCGCAGCACCGGCGAACGAACCGACGGTCACGAAGGAGCCCGACTGGTCGAGCACCTCGACGCGGAGCATGAACCGCATCGAGGAGAGCCATGCGGCGAGGGGCGCGGCGTCGGCCGGCTCCGTCAGCAGCCAGGTGGTGGCGCCGTCGTCGACGACCCGTGCCGCGTGCTCGACGCGACCGGACTGGTCGAGCACGAGCGTCTCGCTGCTGACACCGGGTGCGAGCCCGAGCAGCAGCTGGGACGTGATCGAGTTGAGCCACGACAGGCGGTCCGGGCCGGTGACGGTCACGACACCGAGGCCGAGCTCCACGACCGCGCGGCCGTCCGCGAGTGCACGCTGCTCACCGAGCGGGTTGCCGAAGTGCGCCGCCGGACCGAGGTCCGACGCGACGAAGCCGTCGCGCGCCGCGAAGACCGAACCAGCGGAGGGCGACATCAGTCGACCTTCGCGAGCTGCCCCGAGGCGTGGGAGGTGAGTTCCCGGCCGAGCGCGGCGATGTCCCACGCCCAGAAGAGCTTGCCCTCGACCAGGCCGTACAGCCGGGTCGCGGCGGAGTAGTCCTTCGCGTTCACGGAGCGCATCACGGCGTCCGTCGCGAGGTCGATCCGGCCCTTGCGGACCTGCCCGACGTAGAGCTCGTTGACGCCCGTCGGGTGGATGATCGCCGCCTCGACGTCGAAGCCGTCGTTCGTGTTGCGCAGTGCCTCGACGCTCTGCGTGGTGGTGAACGGCACGGTGCCCTCGCCGAGGAGCATTGCCGGGCCGCGGTCACCGGGCTCGGACGGCCGGTCGAGGCGCCAGTAGCCCATCTCCGCGGCGAGCGGCGTGTGCGCTTCGTCGAGGAGCCACGTCGTGGAGGAGTAGTTGAGGTACGGCAGGCCGTCGTGACTGAAGCTCACGCGCTGGCCGAACTCGTAGTTGCGGACGTCGGGCTCGTCACCCTCGCCGACGGGGTACTCCACGACGCCGGTGCCCTCCCAGACGCCGACGAGCCAGGACAGGGGGACGAGTTCGGGCGCGAGGCCCTCCGGCAGTTCGATCAACGCTGACCCTTGAACAGCTTCACGACGACGGTCACCGAGACGAACGCGATGGCGAGCGACGCCAGGCCGAGGAGACCGACGTAGAACAGCTCGAGCGCTAGCAGCGAATCCATGCCGCCGAGTCTACGCGGAGCGGCTCAACGCGCCAGGAGCACCACGGCGGTGACGAGGACGACGACGAAGGACCCGGACGAGGCGATGCTGATCCGTTCGACCAGGCCGTCCTTCGTGGCGGTGATGAGCTGCAGCACGAAGCTGACCAGCACCGACGCCACGAACACCAGGAGCAGCCACGCGAAGGAGTCCTTCTCGGTGAGCGTCAGGACGAGCACGGCGCCGAGGACGGAGAGCAGCCAGACGGGCAGCACCGACGTCAGCTTCAGGCGGCGCTGGTCTGCGGGCGGGACGGGCTCGGTCACCACCCCATCATTGCAGGCGCGTCGGGGACACTTGTCGGGCATCACTAGGATGTCTCCACGACGTCTTCCCACTGGAGGTCCTGTGGCACAGCTCCTGGTACTCACTTCGGCTGCGCCCGGCGACGTCCTGCCGAGCCTCGGCCTCCTGAGCCACCGGATCCGCCACGTGCCGGCCGAAGCCGCGCAGTTGGTGAACGCACCGCAGAGCGACCTGATGTTCGTGGACGCCCGCACCGACCTGGTCAGCGCGAAGGCCCTGTGCAAGATCCTCGCCACGTCCGGCTCGACGACGCCCATCGTGCTCGTCGTCACCGAGGGCGGGCTGACCGCCGTCAACAGCGAGTGGAACATCGACGACGTGGTGCTCGAGAGCGCCGGCCCGGCCGAGGTCGACGCCCGCATCCGCCTCAGCGCCGGTCGTGCCGCCAAGAACCAGACCGGGTCGAAGATCCAGGCCTCCGGCGTCGTCATCGACGAGGCCAGCTACTCGGCGAAGGTCCGCGGGAAACCGCTCGACCTCACCTTCAAGGAGTTCGAGCTCCTCCGCTTCTTCGCCACGCACCCGTCGCGGGTCTTCACGCGCGAACAGCTGCTCTCCGAGGTGTGGGGCTACGACTACTTCGGTGGCACCCGCACCGTCGACGTGCACGTCCGGCGACTCCGCGCCAAGCTCGGCGACCTCGAGTCGCTCATCGGCACGGTCCGGAACGTCGGCTACCGCTTCAACGTCTACGACGACGAAGCCGAACGCCTGATGGGCCAGTAGGTGCCCGACCTCAGCCGCTTCGTCGTCCCGGGAGAACCCCCGCCCTTCTCCGACCAGACCCTGGTCGACGTGCGCGCCGGGCGCGCGGTCCTGCTGGAGGAACCCGACGGGGTCGCGGTGGTCCGGGACGGCGAGTTGGAACTCGTGGTCCGCCTGGAGGCCCGTGGCCAGGGCATCGGGACACGGCTCGTCGACCGGGCGCTCGCCCTGGGCGGGGCTGCGCCGCGGCTGGCCTGGGCGCACGGGGACAGCCCGGCGGCACGCGCGATCGCGACGCGGTACGGCTGGGCCGCCACCAGGACGCTGCTGCAGCTGCGCGCGGCGGTGCCGACGTCGGAACCCGACCAACTCCGTGAGCTCGGTCTCCCCGCCGGCTCCACCCTCACCGCGTTCCGGACCGGAACGGACGAGGCCGCGTGGCTCGACCTCAACGCCGTGGCGTTCGCGTCGCACCCCGAACAGGGATCGATGACCCTCGACGACCTCCGCGCCCGCCAGGCAGAGCCGTGGTTCGACGCCGACGACCTGCTGCTGCTCCGCGACGCGTCCGGGGCACTCGCCGGGTCGTGCTGGCTCAAGGTCGAGGACGGGATCGGCGAGTTCTACGCCGTCGCCGTGCGCCCGGACCTGCAGGGGCAGGGGCTCGGTGGCGTCCTGATGCGCGCCGGGTACGCCCGCCTGCACACGAAGGGCATCAGCACGGCGGCGCTCTACGTCGAGGGCGACAACGAGCCGGCGCTGGCGCTCTACCGCCGGTCCGGGTTCACCCAGCACGCGATCGACGTGCAGTACGCCGCACCCTGACCCGCGACGGTTGTCCACACCCCCCGCGACGGCAGCAGCCGGGTGGCAGGATGAGCACATGGACACCGAACCGCAGCTCGACGGCGAATCCGTCTCGCACGACCTCGACGACTTCGACGAGGTCGTGGAGGTCGAGCACGAGTCGCTGCCGACGGACCGGTACTTCGACCGCGAGATCAGCTGGCTGCGGTTCAACCAGCGCGTGCTCGAACTGGGAGAGGACCGGACGGTCCCCCTGCTCGAACGCGCCAACTTCCTGGCGATCTTCGCGTCCAACCTCGACGAGTTCTTCATGGTCCGGGTGGCCGGGCTGAAGCGTCGCATCGACACCGGCATCGCGGTGCCCACGAACGTCGGCCGGGCACCGAGCGACGTGCTCCGGGACATCGCGAAGAAGGCGCACGAGCTGCAGGACCGGCACGCGCAGGCGTTCATCGGCTCGCTGAAGCCCGACATGGACGCCGCCGGCATCCACATCGAGCACTGGTCCGACCTGGCCGAGGCCGACCGGCTCCGGATGCGCGAGTACTTCGCCGAGCAGATCTTCCCGGTGCTGATGCCCCTCGCGGTGGACCCCGCGCACCCGTTCCCGTACATCTCCGGGCTGTCGCTCAACCTCGCGGTGCGCGTGCGCAACCCGAAGTCGCAGCGGCAGGAGTTCGCGCGCCTCAAGGTGCCGCAGAACTTCTCCCGGCTGATCAAGCTGCCGGACGACAACTCCGGGCGGATGCGGTTCATCCCGCTCGAGGACCTCATCGCCAACCACCTCGACGACCTCTTCCCGGGGATGGAGGTCCTCGAGCACCACGTGTTCCGCGTCACCCGCAACGAGGACGTCGAGATCGAGGAAGACGAGGCCGAGAACCTCATCCAGGCGCTCGAACGCGAACTCCTCCGTCGCCGCTTCGGCCCGCCGATCCGGCTCGAGATCACCGAGGACATGGACCCGGTGACGCTCGACCTGCTCGTCCGAGAACTCGACATCACCGAACAAGAGGTCTACCGCCTGCCGTCGCCGCTCGACCTCGGCTGCCTGTTCGAGATCTCGAAGATCAGCCGGCCCGACCTGCACTACCCCAAGCACGTCCCGACCACCCCGGTGCAGTTCCAGCCGGGCGAGCCGAACACGAAGCCCGACCTCTTCCGCGCGATCGCCGCGAAGGACGTCCTCGTGCACCACCCGTACGAGTCCTTCGCGACGAGCGTCCAGGCCTTCCTCGAGCAGGCAGCGGCCGACCCGCACGTGCTCGCGATCAAGCAGACGCTGTACCGCACCTCGGGCGACTCCCCCATCGTGGAAGCCCTGATCGACGCGGCCGCCGCCGGCAAGCAGGTCCTGGCGCTCGTGGAGATCAAGGCCCGCTTCGACGAGCAGAACAACATCACGTGGGCCCGCAAGCTCGAGAAGGCCGGCGTGCACGTGGTCTACGGGCTCGTCGGGCTGAAGACGCACTCGAAGCTCGTGCTCGTCATCCGGCAAGAGGGCGGGACGCTCAAGCACTACAGCCACATCGGGACGGGCAACTACAACCCGAAGACCTCGCGCATCTACGAGGACATGGGGCTGTTCACCGCGGACGACGTCGTGGGCAAGGACCTCACGCGCCTGTTCAACGAGCTCTCCGGGTACGCGATCGAGAAGAAGTTCAAGCGTCTGCTCGTCGCCCCGCTGCACCTGCGGAAGGGCCTGCTCAAGCGGATCCAGGTCGAGGCGGACAACGCCCGCGCCGGCAAGCCCTCCGGCATCCGCATCAAGGTGAACTCGATGGTCGACGAACAGATCATCGACGCGCTCTACCTCGCCAGCCAGGCCGGCGTCCCGATCGACGTCTGGGTCCGCGGCATCTGCTCCCTGAAGCCCGGCATCGAGGGCGTCAGCGAGACCATCCGGGTGCGCAGCGTCGTCGGGCGCTACCTCGAGCACTCGCGGGCGTTCGCGTTCCACAACGACGGCGACCCCTTCATCTTCATCGGCAGCGCCGACATGATGCACCGCAACCTGGACCGCCGCGTCGAGGCCCTGGTGCGCCTGTCCGAGCCGGCCCACATGAACGAGGTCACCGAGATGTTCGACCTGGCGATGGCCGAGACGACGAGTTCGTGGCACCTCGAGTCCGACGGCGAATGGACGCGCCACTCCACGGACGACGACGGCCGCCCCCTCGACGACGTGCAGAATGTCCTCATGCGGAACATCTCGTCCCGGAAGCGCTCCACTCGGTGAGCGGGGGACCAACGGGTCCCGTCCTCGCGGCGGGAGCGGTCCTCTGGCGTGAGCAGGACGGTGTCCCGCTCGTGCTCCTGATCCACCGCGAGCACCACAAGGACGTCTCCTTCCCGAAGGGCAAGGTCGACCCGGGCGAAGCCGTGCCGACCGCCGCCGTCCGCGAGATCGACGAGGAGACGGGCTACCGCGTCCACCTCGGCGCTCCGCTCGGCTCGGCCGAGTACGTGCTGCCGAACGGCCGCGACAAGGTCGTGCACTACTGGGCCGCGCGGGTCTCCCCGAAGGAGCACCAGCGGGCCGGGAAGTTCACGCCCAACGACGAGGTCGCCGCGATCGAGTGGGTGACCATCGACGACGCCCGCGCTCGCCTGACCTACGCGCGGGACGTCGAGATCCTCGACCGCTTCGCCGACCGAGCGACCGCGGGGACGCACGACACGTTCGCCCTGATCGCCCTCCGGCACGCCAAGACGACCCCCGGCTCCGACTGGCACGGCCCGGACGCCACCCGGCCGCTCCTGCCCGTCGGCCGGTCGCAGGCCAAGGCGGTGGCCTCACCCGTCGCCGCGTACGGCCCGCGCAAGATCATCAGCAGCACGGCGGCACGGTGCCTCGCGACCGTCGAGCCGCTCTCCGACCGGATCAAGGTCGGCGTCTCGAGCACGCCGGACATCAGCCAGGACGCCCACGACCAGGGCTCGGCGGACGTCAAGGGCGTCGTGCGGAAGCGCATCACCAAGGGCAAGACCGCCGTGCTGTGCTCGCACGGCCCGGTGCTGCCCGAGATCATCGCCCGGATCGCCACCGACACCGCGGACGACACCGCCCGCTTCGACCTCCGTCGTGCCGCGATGCTCTCCGTGGGGGACTTCGCCGTGATGCACATCGCCGACGGCCGGCTCGTCGCGGTGGAGACGCACCGCAACCCGGTCTCGTCCTAGCGCGCACAGCCGCCTGACCCCGCCACCTGGCGGGGTCCTCCGTCGTGCCCGGGCCGAGCCGGGCCTCCTGTCCGATCCCCCGGAGCCGGGACAACCCTCGTTCACCTTCCGTTCACCGGCGAGCGTGATCCCGGTCACTTCGTGTCCCTACAGTCGCTCGCGGGTCGGCACCGGCCCGCGGGACCACCAAGGGTCCCACCTGCACTCCACCCCCGAAGGGACCCCTGTGAACATCAAGCGAATCGGCACGGTCGCGGCAATCGCGATCGCCGGCGCGGTCGTGCTCTCCTCGTGCGCGGCGAACGAAGGCGGCGCGGGCAGCACCACGTCGGCCTCGGCCTCGGGTGTCGACTACTCGAAGCTCTCCGGCACGCTCACCGGTTCGGGCTCCTCCGCCCAGCAGACCGCCGAGGCCACGTGGGCCGCCGGCTTCCAGGACCAGGCCTCGAACGTCACGGTGAACTACTCGCCCGACGGCTCCGGTGCCGGCCGCAAGAACTTCATCTCGGGTGCCGCGGACTTCGCCGGCTCCGACGCCGCGCTGTCCGACGACGAGCTCTCCGGCTCCTTCGGCCTCTGCGCCGCGGACTCGAAGGCCATCGACATCCCGGTGTACATCTCGCCGATCGCGATCGCCTACAAGGTCGACGGCGTCTCGGACCTGACGCTCGACGCGAAGACCATCGCGGGCATCTTCTCCGGCAAGATCACCAAGTGGAACGACTCGCAGATCGCGGACCTCAACAAGGACGCCGACCTGCCGGACGCCAACATCACGGTCGTGCACCGCTCCGACGACTCGGGCACCACGCAGAACTTCTCCGAGTACGTCTCGGCGAACGCCAGCGACGTGTGGACCGAGGCGCCCAGCCAGACCTTCCCGTACCAGGTCGGCGACAGCGCGAAGGGCACCTCGGGTGTGGCCTCGGCCATGCAGGGCGCCTCGAACGCGATCACCTACATCGACGACTCGGGCGCGGGTGACCTCGACAAGGCCAAGCTCATGGTCGGCGACACCGCCACCAAGATCTCCGCTGACGGTGCCGCTCAGGTCGTCGCCGACTCCGAGGTGGCCTCGGGTCGCGAGACGAACGACCTCGCGATCGACATCGACCGCAAGGACACCGCCAAGGGCGCATGGCCCCTGGTCCTCGTCTCCTACGCCATCGCGTGCCAGGAGTACAAGGACTCGGCCAAGGCCGACCTCGTCAAGTCGTACCTGACCTACGTGGTCTCGGACGACGCCCAGAAGGCCGCCGCGACGGAGGCCAAGTCGGCCGCCCTCTCGAGCGACCTCGCGAAGAAGGCCGCCACCGCGGTCGCGTCCATCAAGTAACACCTCCTGAGAGCCCGGATGCCGGTCCGACACCCCCGACCGGCATCCGGGCACTTCCCCGTCTCCCGACAGGAGTCCCACCTCCCATGACGACCGCACCCCTGCAGCAAGGGTCATCGATCACCACGCCGAAGCCGAAGGCCGTCGTGCGTGTCGGCGACCGTGTCTTCTCCGCCGCCTCGGTCATCTCCGGCGGCCTCATCCTGGTGGTGCTCGCCCTCGTCGCGGCGTTCCTCGTCTGGCAGAGCATCCCCGCCTTCACCGCGAAGGCCGGCGAGCTCCCGAACCAGGCCGCCAACTTCTGGGACTACGTCGGTCCGCTCGTCTTCGGCACCGTCTGGTCCGCGTTCCTCGCGCTGGTCTTCGCCGTCCCGCTGTCCCTCGGGATCGCGCTCTTCATCTCGCACTTCGCGCCGCGTCGCATCGCGCCGGTGCTCGGCTACGTGATCGACCTGCTCGCCGCGGTCCCCTCCGTCGTCTACGGGCTCTGGGGCATCGTCGTCCTGGCCCGCTTCGTGCAGCCGTTCTACGCCTTCCTCAACGAGTACTTCGGCTGGATCCCGCTGTTCTCCGGCCAGATCTCCGGCACCGGTCGCACCATCCTGACCGCAGCGATCGTGCTCGCCGTGATGGCCATCCCGATCATGACCGCCGTCATGCGCGAGATCTTCCTGCAGGCGCCGACCCTCAACGAAGAGGCCGCGCTCGCCCTCGGTGCCACGCGCTGGGAGATGATCCGGCTGTCGGTCCTGCCGTTCGCGAAGTCCGGCATCGTCTCCGCGATCATGCTCGGCCTCGGTCGTGCGCTCGGCGAGACGATGGCGATCGCCCTGGTGCTGTCGGTGTCCACGAAGGTCACCTTCAACCTGATCGGCTCGCTCAACCCCTCGACGATCGCCGCGAACATCGCCCTGCAGTTCGCCGAGGCGTCCGGAACGGCCCTGAACGCGCTCATCGCCTCGGGTCTGATCCTCTTCGTCATCACCCTGGTCATCAACATGCTCGCGCGGTACATCGTCCGCCGGCGCGTCAGCTGAGAGGTCGCACCCCGATGTCCCTCGCACTCCGGTCCAACGGCGGCAACGTCTTCGCCAACGGCAAGCTGCACAAGTCCGTGCCGTGGCTGCTCCTCGTCGGCAGCTGGGTCGCCCTGGCCCTGGTCTTCGCCCTGCTCAACGCCGGCGGCTCGGTGAAGGACTTCAACGTCGTCGCCGCGCTGTTCCTCGGCACGGTCCTCTTCGACGTCCTGATCGTGGTCGTCTCCCGGATCGTCGAGGGCGGACGCAAGGCCGTCGACCGCCTGGTCACCTCGCTCGTGGTCACCGCGTTCGTCATCGCCGTGCTGCCGCTGGTGTCGCTGCTCTACACGGTGCTCGCCGACGGTCTCGCCCGGTTCGACGCCGCGTTCTTCTCGTACTCGATGCGCGGGGTCATCTCGGTCGGCGGCGGTGCGCTCCACGCCCTCATCGGCACGCTCGAAATCACGCTGTTCGCGGCGCTGATCAGCGTCCCGATCGGCCTGCTCACCTCGATCTACCTCGTCGAGTACGGCCGTGGGGCGCTCGCCCGCGGGATCACCTTCTTCGTCGACGTCATGACGGGCATCCCGTCGATCGTCGCCGGGCTCTTCGCCTACTCGCTCTTCGCGCTGTTCCTCGGCCCTGGTGCCCGCTTCGGCCTGGTCGGCTCGGTCGCCCTCGCGGTGCTGATGATCCCGATCGTCGTGCGGTCCACCGAAGAGGTCCTGAAGATCGTGCCGATGGAGCTCCGCGAGGCCTCGTACGCGCTCGGGGTGCCGAAGTGGCTCACCATCATCAAGGTCGTGCTCCCCACGTCCCTGGCCGGCATCACGACGGGCGTCATGCTCGCCATCGCCCGCGTCATCGGTGAGACCGCTCCCCTGCTCGTCACGGCCGGGTTCACCACGAGCATGAACTACGACCTGTTCGGCAACCCGATGATGACGCTGCCGGTGTTCGCGTACACGCAGTACTCGCAGCAGGGCGCCAACCCGGTCCCGTTCGTCGACCGGGCATGGACCGCCGCGCTCGTGCTCATCCTCATCGTGATGGTCCTGAACCTGCTCGCGCGGTTCATCACCCGTCTCTTCGCCCCCAAGCTGTCGCGCTAGCGCGCGTTCGTCCACCAGGAAGAGGAACACCGTGTCCAAGCGCATCGAGGTCGACGGCCTCAACGTCTACTACTCGAAGTTCAAGGCGGTCGAGGGCGTCGACATGACGATCGAGCCCCGCACCGTGACCGCGTTCATCGGCCCGTCCGGTTGCGGCAAGTCGACCTTCCTCCGCACGCTCAACCGCATGCACGAGGTCATCCCCGGCGCCTACGTCGAGGGCTCGGTCAAGGTCGACGGTGACGACCTGTACGCCCCCGGTGTCGACCCGGTGATCGTCCGACGCCAGGTCGGCATGGTCTTCCAGCGGCCGAACCCGTTCCCCACGATGAGCATCAAGGACAACGTGCTCGCGGGCGTGAAGCTCAACAACAAGCGCATCTCCCGCTCCGAGGCGGACGACATCGTCGAGCGCTCCCTGCAGGGCGCGAACCTCTGGAACGAGGTCAAGGACCGCCTCGACAAGCCCGGCATGGGGCTCTCCGGCGGGCAGCAGCAGCGCCTGTGCATCGCACGGGCGATCGCCGTGCAGCCCGACGTGCTGCTCATGGACGAGCCGTGCTCGGCGCTCGACCCGATCTCGACCCTGGCGATCGAGGACCTCATCGAGGAGCTCAAGAAGGACTTCACGATCGTGATCGTGACGCACAACATGCAGCAGGCGTCGCGCGTCAGCGACAAGACGGCGTTCTTCAACATCGCCGGCACTGGGGCGCCGGGGAAGCTCATCGAGTTCGACGACACCGCGACGATGTTCTCGAACCCGTCCGTGCAGGCCACCGAGGACTACGTCTCGGGGCGCTTCGGCTGATCCCCGGGCGGGCGCTCGGGCGGGCGGGCGTGTGCGCCCGTCGTTCGCGCCCGTGTGCGCTCGTCGTGCGTGCGCATGTTCCGACACGGCAGGAGTCGATCGACTCCTGCCGTGTCGACGTATGCGTACGCACTGCAGGCGTCCGCATGGTTCGACACCGCGGCCGTCCATCGACTGCTGCGGTGTCGAAGAACTCCTGCGGACCCGAAGCGCCGCCGCGGGCCGCGGGAGCGCGGAGCGCGGCGCCGGCCGCACTACGCGGAAGTGGGGACCGCGACGATCGGGGTCGTCGTGGGCTGCTTCGAGCCGCCGGCGGGCTCGACCGTGATGCCGATCGTCGCACCGCTCGACTTCGCGCCGCTCAGCACCGCCGAGCGCACACCGCCGTCCACGTCGTTCATGAGGCCAGCGGACTCGATGGTGCCGCCGGATTCCTCGGAGCCGATGTACCAGAGCTCGTAGGTCTTGTCCTTCGGCGCGGCCTTGACCCCGTCGAGGATGACCGCGGACTTGCCGAGCTGGTCCGACCACACGACGGTGGCCGTCCCGCCGCCGGTCACCTTCGAGGTGCTCCGCTGGAAGTCGGCGGACGCGTAGATCTGGTCGAGGCCGGACGCCGCCTGCGAGGTGCTGGGGCCCGGACCGGCGTCACCGCTGCCGATGACACCGCCGACACCGAGTCCGACGCCGAGGAACACCACGCCGACCGCGGCTGCGGCGCTGAGCATGGCCGCGGGACGCTGGAACCACCGACGGCGAGCCGCGGCGCTGGCCGCACCACCGTCGGAGGTGACAGACGTGACGGGGGCGACCGGGGCCTCCTGGCCGGGTTCACCGACCGCCGCGTGGCGGGCTGCCGTGGGCGCTGCGGCCGGAGCCGGGTCCGCGGCGACCTGCGGGGTCGTCTGGATGGCGGCCATCAGTGCCGCCTTCATCGACGCGGGCGGCTCGACCGGCTCGACCGCGTAGGCGAGTGCCCGTGCGGTCTCGGCGAGCGAGTCGGCCTCGGCGAGGAGTTCAGGGGAGGCGGCGAGGGCCGCTTCGACCTCGCGACGTTCGTCGTCACTGAGGGCATCGAGTGCGTGGGACCCGGTCATGAGGGCAGGGTCGTCGTGCCGGTCGTTCGTCATGACGTCACCCCCATCTCGTCGCGGAGTCGGATCATCCCGTCACGGAGACGGGTCTTCACGGTGCCGATCGGCACCCCGAGTTGCTCGGCCATCTCGCTGTGCGAGTAGCCGCCGTAGTAGGCCAGCTGGACCGCCTGGCGCTGGAACTCCGTCAGACGCCCGAGTGCCCGGCTGACGCGTTCGTGTTCGATCCGGATCTCGACGGACTCGGAGACCTGGTCGAAGCCGGACTCGAAGTCGCGGATGCCGATCTTCGTGTCGCGGTCACGGGAGGACTGTGCAGCCCGGACCCGGTCGACCGCGCGGCGGTGGGCCATCGTGAGGACCCAGCTGGCGGCGCTGCCGCGGGCCGTGTCGAACTTCGCGGCCTGCTGCCAGACCTCGAGGAAGACCTCTTGAGCGACCTCTTCGGACTGTGCGCGGTCCTTCAGGAGCCGGGTGATGAGTCCGAGGACGCGGCCGGAGAGTTCGTCGTAGAGCTCCGAGAAGGCTTGCTGGTCGCCCTGGGCGACGCGGAGGAGGAGGGAATCCGGCGATGCGGGTGCTGGCTCAGCAGAGCTCCAGCCGTCCGTGTCGCGTTCCACGAGTGCAAGCATTGCAGGTTTTCCTCCTTCCGGTTCTCGGGGGTCCGACATACGCGCCGGATGCGCGGGTCGGGAACTGGGACGAGGGCTCCCGTGCGACTCGCAGGGAATTACACCGGCCGGGTGAGCCGGGTCGAGTCGCACAGGAGGACCCTCGCCGTGTGACGACCCATGGGATTCCGTCACACGCTGATGATTCGGCACGGTCGCCCGGACGGATTGCTCGGGGTTCCGGCTTTTTCGATCGGGCCGCGTGCGCGGGTCCCCGGCACGCCCGGGGGTCGGGTGTCCACCGAGAGTGAACAGGGGCGCGCGCACGGCGAGCGTCTCGTAGACTCGACCTCGCCGGGCCGCAGCAAGCCCCGGGCTCCAAAATTCGCCGCTTCGAGCGGCCTCGCGCCGAGAGGCGCTTCTGCGGCCCGGTTTTTCTCTGCCCGCTTCCGGGTTCCGGCCGTCGGGTCTTCCGGGTTCCGGTCTTCCGTCTTCCGGGTTCCGGGTTCCGGTCTTCCGGCCTGGAGGCTGGGCGCGCGTCCGACGCGCCACCCGCGTCCGGCTCGGGATCAGTCCAGGGCGTCGCGGCGCCAGAGCGCAGCGGCTGCGGACAGGTCCTCGGCGAGCTCGGCCAGGCGGAACGCCCGGACCGTGAGCACGCTGGCACGTTCCTCTGCGGTGAGGTCGGAGTCGTCCGCCACGCTCGTCGCCCCCGCCGCCGCGAGCCGGCAGAACGCCGCACCGCGATCGAGCGCCACGGCGAAGTCGCCGGTGTAGAGCCCGTGCAGGATGCTGTCCGCCAGCGTCAGGATCTCGGCGGGGCCGGTCGGCTGCTCGGCGCCCGCGACGGCCTGGTCGATGGTGCCGATGCGCTCGGTGCCCCGCGTGAAGAGGTACGCGATCTCGTCCGGGTTCTGCCGGATGACCGTGCGCATCAGGTAGATCCGCCAGAGCGCGCCCGGGAGCGTGTGTGCTCCGACGCGGGCCCACAGCTCGGCGACGGCTTCGATGCCGTGCACGTCCGTGTAGGTCACCAGGCGCTCGACCACCGCCGGGTCCGGGTCCTGCCGCACGCGGTGCAGCAGCGCGTTGGCGGTCTCGTGCGCGACACGGTTCACCAGCGCAGGGTCCTCGCCGCCCTTGATGGCGGCGAACTCGGCGTCGGTGAAGTGGACTGGACGGTGGTGATCGCGAGGCACCGCAGCAGTGTAGGCGTCGCCGGTGACACGCCCGCCATCCGGCCGCGCGAACGCGCTGCACGCCCGACGGGTACCGTTCTGCGGCGAGGGAGGCACTCCTCCCGGACGTGAAAGAGAGGACCCTCATGAACGCCCTGCTCATCATCCTGGCCGTGATCGCCGTCATCCTGCTGTTCGTCGGCGGGTTCGCAGCGAGCCTGAAGTTCCTGCTCTGGGTCGGTGTCGTGCTGCTCGTCATCGCGATCATCGCCTGGCTGCTGCGGACACTGACCGGTCGCCGGAGCTGACGCACCGCACCTCGATCTGACCTCGAGGCCCTCGCCCGCTACCCTTGCGGGTGAGGGCCTCTAGCTCAGTTGGTAGAGCACCGGACTTTTAATCCGAGGGTCGTGGGTTCGAGCCCCACGGGGCCCACGACGAAAAGCCCCGGCCGGACCTCGAATGGTCCAGCCGGGGCTTCTCTCGTCAGGGCGGGCGTGGGGCAGACGTAGGGCAGGGGCTCCCCCCGATGTCGGAGGGCCAGGCGATCCTGTGCGGGTGACCGAGTACAGGTGGTTCTTCATCGGCTTCCCGACGCCGACCCAGTAGTCGACCCACTCGCCCAGCGCCGCGTCGATGTCGACGGCCGGAACGTTCACCGCGGCCCAGGCCCGCATCTCCGGCGAGATCGAGAACGACTCGGAGAGCGCGCGTGCGCGCTTCCCGTCTTCACTCTTCTTCTGGGTCTGACTAGTAGGAACATTCCGCGAATCCGCGGGCTCCTGTCCGCGATTTCGCAGGCTCCATTCCGCGAATCCGCGGAATCGACTCCGCGCGACTCGAGAACCACCGGCCGCCACGACTTCGTGCGGTCGTAGTTCCCGCCCAGGCGGTGCTCCGTCGACTCGACGAACCCGCCGCCACGGAGCGCGCGGAGGGCCCGATCGACCTGGTCCTCCGACAGCCCCACCTCGGCGCTGATCTGCGCGCTCGACGCCGGCCACCAGGCGACCTCGTTGCCGTCCACGTGTCGGTGCGCGCCGTCCGAGCAGCGGAAGTGGATCCGCGTCCACACCGGCACGATCTGGCGGTCGTCCCGCAGGAGCACGAGCCCGTGCACCGCGTGCCGCACCTCGACCAGCTCCGGGTCGTCGTGGCCGCTGATCTTGATCCCGCGACGCACGGCCTCCGCCTGCATCGCCGGGTCCGCCTCGATCAGCCCGTTGATGTCCGACTCGAGCCACACCACGTTCGACAGGCGGTGCTTCGACTTCCGGCCGCCCATCCCGCCCTGACGGTGCTGCGGAACGAGCGTGTCGCCCTCGTTGCCCGTCCACGCCGAGCGGCGCCCGTCGTCGCGCTGCTCCAGCGCCGCGAGTAGCCCCTTCGGGGTCTGGTCACCCACGCCGCGCCTCCGCTACGGTGGCGCCATGACCACGAAGCCGATCGTCCACGACGACGCACCGCCCGCAGTCCAGATCGCGGGTGGGAACGGTGAGTACCGCTACGGGAGCGTGGACACGACCGTCATTCGGCACGCACACGAACTGGCGAACAACGCTTACATGTTCGCGGACTCCTTCGGCGAAGTCACCGACGACGAGCGCGTCCGCCTTCTTCAGGCGGCCGTCAAGCAGCTTGCCGACGCGGTCACGAGCCTGACCGGCGAGGTGAGCCAGCTCGCGCGTGGCGCTCGCTCCGGCGTGATCTCCGTTCACGACTGACCTGCAGCCGTGGTGGTGGCCGTCTCGCGCTCAACGTCGGAGAGGTCGTAGCCCCACGACGCCAGCAGCTCGAGGTACGGCTTCGCGCTCAACGACTGCCAGCCCTTCCGGTTAAAGTCACGGGCGCCCTCGATCGAACCGAGTGCCAACGCGAGCGCGACCTGCGCTGCCTTCGCCGGGTGCTCGTCCAGGTACTTCACCACGTCGTACTTCCCGAGCCCGTTCTCCGAGCGCTCCTTGCCGAGCAGGCCGAGCACGGTCGACCACGGATACCCGTAGGTCTCCTCGAGCGCCTGACGGGCCGCCAGCAGCTCCCAGACCTTCGGCATCGCTCGTCGCTGCAGCAGCTCCTGCAGCCAGAGGACACGCACCGTGGTCGCCGCCGTCCATGCCTTCATCGACTCACGTGAGCTCCTACGCTCCTCCTTGACCGCGGCCTGCTCCTCCGGCGTCTGCGCAGCGACGTTGCCGCCGTTCCGCATCGAGTAGTGCCACCACCCGTTCGGGCGCAGCGAGGACCACTCGAGGGCGTACCCGATCTCGAACGTGTCCGGCTCGGCGATCCGCTGACCGTCCTCCCACCTGCCCCCCCCCCCCCGCCGTGTGGTCGGGTGGGCGAACACGCTTGCGGGAGCCTGCTCGAGCGCCTCCTCCGCCGTCAGGTAGGAGCCGTCCATGCCGACCTGCACTTGACTCAGCGCGACGAGCTGCTTGTCGTCGTACGACGGCGCCTTCTCGATGAGCTGCAGGCCCCGCTCCGAGATCTCCGTTCGGACCGCTGCGTGCCCGGCCTCCGTCGCGCGCTCGTTGCGGATCTGCTGCGCCAGGTGCTCGACGCCGCGACCGTCCTGCATCCGGGCGAGGAGGAGGTCTGTCGCGCGCTCGTCGTCGGCGAACTCGGCCAGCAGCGGCGCGTCGTCGAGCGTCAGCTGCTGGTCCCGCATCCTGGCGGTGGTCGCCTCGCTGCCGGCGACCGTCAGTGCAGCATCGACGATCTTCCGCTTCGCACCGGTGCGCCGGGCGATCGCCACCGCGCTTACACCGAGCTGCTCGAGCTCCTTCATCGCGAGCACCTGCTCGACGTCGTCCAACTCTGCACGGTGCTGTTCACGACGACCTGGTCGACGATGCGAGCAGCGTCTTCGAGCGGCGCCACGACGAACACCGGCACCTCAGCCAGCCCCGCCTCCACGGCGGCGAGCGTTCGCCGCTGCCCGTCCACCACCCGGAGCCCGTCCTCGGCCTCCTGTGCGGTGATCGGCACCAGCACGCCGTGCAGCTTCACCGACGCGATGAACTCCTTCGTCACCTTCGTGTTCGACCGGACGTTCGCCGCCACGATCAGCGTCGCCGGATCCACCCGGACGACCGTTCCCTCGTTGCTCATGACCTCTCCTCGTTGCTCTCGTGCGCCGCGAGTTCGCGACGCAGGTGGTTAATCTCGATGCGGATCGTGCGAACCGCCCGCTCCCCGATGGCCGACGACGGCTTCACCGGCTCCGTGCTGGCCTCGACCTTTCACGCTGCAGGAACTCGACCTCACGGTCCTTCGCCACCGCTCGCCCGTACTGGTACTCGGCCGCCGCCCGGACACTCGTCCGCTGGCAGGTCTGCCCGTACCCGCCCGGGCACGCACCGTTCCCGCGGCACCCGGCTCGGAACCCGGCCGTCGTCCCGTGCGGGAACCCGTCGACGAGAAGGTCGGCGCCGCTCATGCCGCCTCACCGCCCCACACGAGGGGGTTGGCGGCGGGTGCCGGCGTGTGTACGTTGAGCCACGTCACGACACCCGAGGGGGAACCATGGCCAGCCACGTCACGATCGACGGCCTCAGCTACAAGACCGATGCACTCGACGCGATGAGCGTCTTCGCCGCCGCAACGAGCATCGTTCGGGCAGGGGACACTCGCCCAATTACTGTCGAGCTCCGCACCAGCACCGGAGCCCGAGTCCGCTCGGCCGTACTCGTGACCCCGACCTCGCAGGTCTCGCTCACCGTCGAAGAAGAGCCGGGCAACCCCGTGGTCATTCCGATCTTCGAGCAGTTGGCGCCGAACGCCGTGGAGATCGTTGCCGAGGCGGACAACAAGCACACTGCAAGCTGACTGGCTCATCCCCGAACCTCCACCCGCACTGACGAGTCCACCGACAGCACCCGGCACCGGCCGAGCTTCGCCGTCGGCTCGAACGTCAGCGTCGTCACCGTGCGCCCCGTGACCGACCCGTCGTGCCCGATCGACACCAGCCGACCCGTGAACGCCTCGTCCAGCCCTGACGCCGGCACCGACACCCGGCGGCCGATCGTCTGCGCTCCGGGTCGCCCCGCGGGCGTTCCCGGCTCCGGGACCGGACCGCACAACGAGCAGAAGTTCATGCCCGCGATCGCCGGCCCCTCGACGGGCGTCACCTTCACGCCCTGCGCTCGCGAGCACTCCCGCGTGTGCACGACATCGCCGCGACGCACCAGCATCGTGTTCTTCTCCATCAGCTCGCTCCCGTGTAGCCCTGCGCGTGCATCCGGTCAGCAGCCCGCTGATCCGCACGCGATGTCGTGTGGTTCTCCCCCGCCGCCGCGAACGCATCGAGCAGCTTCCGAAGGAACTGGTCCCGCTTCTCAGCGAGGAGGAACGCGAGCTTCAGCTCGAACCCCTTATCCGACGCACGAGCGACCTGCTCGGCCAACGTCCGTGAGACCTTGTCGGGCCCCATCACGAGACGCACCGACTCCCGATCGATGAACGCCTCGTAGTCCGTCCGTGCCATCGCGTACGCCTCACCCGCGGCCTGCAACGCCGCCACGACCTCGAACCGCATCGCGGCGAGCTGGTCGCCGTACTGCCCGCCGAGCGTCCGCCCGATCGCGTTCACGAGGGCGACGTGCAGGTGGTCCGTGCGGTCCGGCCGGTGGATGCCGACCGAGGCGAGCACGTGGAGGATCCGCGAATCGAGGCCCGGCTCGTCGATGACCTCGCCGGTGCCGGCATCCACCGCGCTCACCGGTCGTACCCGCTGCTCGGCGCCGCCTGTTCGGCCTCGGCGCCCTCGAGCACCCCGTCGACCGTCTCGACGTCGTCGCCCTGCGGCACCTCAGCCGTCGCCCAGTCCGTGACCGGCTCCGCCTGCTCCGCCCACTGCGGATCCGCCTCCGACTCCTGCGGCTTCTCCGCCTCAGCCAGCGCCGCCAGCCGCGCCGCGATCGCCGCGCCCAGCTCGTCCGACCGCTCCGGCTTCGAGATTCGCCGCCACAGCGCGTTCGCCTCGTCCTTTGACGTGACCTTGGCCGCCTCCGCGCACCAGTCCGTCGACGGCGCCGCCTGCTCCTGCACGAGCGCCGGCTGAGCACCCTGCGCCTGCTCCGGAGCCTTCTGCGGGCGGTCCGCCTGCTGCATCTCCTCCGACGAGTACAGGCCCGACAGGTCCTGCGGGAACGCCTTGCGGAGCGCCAGCATCTCGGCGACCTTCGCGAGCATGAGGTCGGGCATCTTGCCCCACATGGACGAGACGCGCTTCTCGCCCGTCTTCTGCCCGCGCTTCCACACGTCATCGTAGACCGCGTACGAGTCCCACCGCGCGACGACGCGCATCGCGTCGCGGTGGCCGCGGCGGTACACACCAACCCGGGCGAACTGCGGGTGCGGGTGCTCGTCCGTCGCCGTCCACGCGATCGACCACGTCACGCCGTCGTTGGTCCGGTTCGCCGTCGTCGGAGGGGGTCGCCCCCACCCCTTGGGCGGGGTGGTATTTCGGATGGGGGTGGGGTAGGGGGTTCGTCTGCTGCTCAGGGTGTTGACGCGAGTTGGACGGTCTGTGTGGCGAGGCGGTCGAGGTCGTCGAGGTCTGTGACTCCTGTGTCGTGGAGTGTCAGTGCTGCATCGAGGACGCGTGCTCGGTGCTCGGGGATGAAGTGCCGGGTCGGTACTGGTGGCCGCAGTGGCAGAAGGGGCCTGGCACTGTGCCGTGGTGCATGGGGATGTGGGCGAGCAGGGCGATGCGGGTGCTGTGTGCTGTGCTCCTCGGTGTGCTGCCCTTCCGCCTGCTGCCCGGTTGCACCTGCCCGCGTGCTCGGGTCCTCGGTACTTCGTGCGGTCGTGGTCGTCGTGGCCGAGGTCCCACGGTTCGGTGGGGCTGATCGGGTCGCCGCAGCGCCAGCACTTCACTGTGCCGCGAGCTACCTTCGGTGCCCACCTGGCCCGCTCCCTGTCGTGCCCTGCCCCATAGCCTCGGGCCTGCCGGGATCCGCGTGCCTGGTCAGCAGTACGCTGGTGGGTGGGGCATCGGTAGGTGATGGTGGGGCAGCCGGACTCCGAGCAGACGGGCACGTTGTCCCTCCTGTCGGATACGCTCAGCACGTGAATCCCGCTCAGTCTCTGTACGACTACCTCTTGGAAATGAAGCAGCGGTTGTCGCCGGGCAACGTCACCGTCGGAGACGCACGCGGCCTTGGTACTGCGGGCGGGATGGACAAGCAGCTCCAGGCCGTGACTGACTTGCTTGCGATACGCAACGGGATTGACGATCTGGAGACTGCGGGCCTCCCGGTGTCCACGTACCGGAAGTACGTGAACGATTGGGCTTCGATGGTGCTGTCGTACCCGACCGGCTGGTCGAACAACGTGTCAGTGGCCAACGTCTACCCATCGTCGACACTCGATCACCTGCACACCTTGGCCGGCTGGTTCGCGACGACGCGTCCACTGCCGAGCGAACAGAGCCAGTCGGAGCTGCGCATGTTCCTCCAGGACGTGCAGTCACTACTCGAGTCCGACGACACGATCACCGCACAGTTGAAGGTGTACCTCGGACGTCTTGTCCGTGAGATGCAGAACGCACTCGAGGACGAGGAAGTCCTCAAGCGCTTCGACTTCGAGGAAGCGGGGAAGCGACTCTGGACCGCGCTCTTCGCTGCATCCGCTCAGACGACCGACGACGGGAAGCGGTCGGCGTGGACCGACCTCGCCAACAAGCTGTGGTGGCCCGCCACGGCGGGGGTGCTCGCATCGTCGCCGTCCATCATCGCGGGCGTCCTCACCGCCACAGGCCACAACTGACTCAGCTCACCGCGAGGTACACGACCTGACCGTCGGTGAGCATCACGTCGACGCCGACGACGGCGCCGCTGCTGCGCTTGACGTCGATCCGGTCGATCGCCGCGGTGGTCTTGTAGCCGTGCGCCTTCAAGAGCGCGCGGAGCTCGGAGAGGTTCATCGGGCCTCCTCGGTAACGAAAGATGCGGCTCGGCCGACAGGGGGCGGCATGGAGTGGTCTGTCCTCGCTACGTTCGCCGGCGTGCTGGTCGCAGCGTTTGGCGCCGCTTGGGCGATCGTGCGGGAGCAGTCGCCCATGCGGCAGCTCGAACGCGTGAGCGCGGTTCTCAAGGACATGCCCGAGGGTGACTCAGCGTGTGAGTCCCTCGAGGTCGTTCGTCGAGACCTGGCGAAGCGCATCAACAGCGCATACCGAGCACCCCGTGAGTGGTTCTTCGGGATCGCGGCGTGGGCGTTCCGAATAGGCGGCTGGCTGGTGTTCGTCGTCGCGTACGGGTACGCGTTCCTCGGGCTCGAGGCGCTGCTCCCACCGACTCGCGATCCGAGGGACTACGGGGCGGCGGATTGGCTCGAACTCGCGGCGTTCTTTGGGATCTTCGCAGCGGTCGCGGGCCTCCTGGCTACCCAGTTATTCCACATCCGGAACCGCAACCGTCGGAAGTGGCTGGATGAGCACCACGCCAACGCCACTCATCGAACCTCCGTCTAGGGAGCTGCACGGCGATCGCGCCCCGGCCACTGAGGTGGGTGCGCGCGGGTGGTCGCCGGGAAGTCGGTGGGCCGACGCGGCCAGTCCCTGCTGCGTCGGCCCCGGATCCTTCGCCCCCGACGGCCGGGCGGATCATCCCGTACCCCCGGGGCAACGACGCCTCACCGGGGTTGTGCTCAGCGGCTCTCCGGCCGCAGGTCGAAGACCGCGGTCGCGCGGTACACGACGACGTCAGCTTCCAGGTCGCTGACCAATTCGATATCGAACAGCGTCAGCTCGCCGTCCGGCGTCCAGTGGGTCTGCGCGGTGCGCCTCCCGGTGATCGTCGCGAACGTCGTCTCGTAGGTCCTGCCCGGCGTTTCGATGCGGGCGGGGTAGGTGAGCTCCTCGGCGGCCATGCCCGGAATCTACGGGCGTCCACCGACATACCGAAGGCCCCCGACTGAGAGTCGAGGGCCTTCGGTTACGTCCATGCGGACGGGTTCGCTGGCGGACGCATACACGCCGGATCCGACACACGGGAACTAGCGCGGTTCCGGCATTGGCGCGTGTCGCCTTCTGGCCGAGCTTCCGGCGTCGGTATTCGGCTTGGACGATCTCTCGGCGGACGTAGACGCGGCCGCGGATCTTCGTGACCTTCATGCCGTCGGCCGTGTACCGCTCGAACGTCTTCGGGTCGATGTCGAGGTGCTGGCACGCCTGCTTCTTCGTCCACCACTTCTCAGCCGACCGCCCCGCTCTCGATCGCGAGGAGGCGCTGCCGCGTCTCGACGTACATCGCGCGACCGGTGTCGGTGATCAGGTACGGCATCATCACCTCGTCGAGCGACGCCTTCCGGCCCCGATTGCCCTCGACGCACTTTTAATCCGAGGGTCGTGGGTTCGAGCCCCACGGGGCCCACCCGTTTCGTTCCGTGGGGTACACACCGTCCCCAGGCCTCTCATGGCAAGCGCACTGCACAGTTCAGGCCCCGTTCAGCGGACTGTTGGGCTACCGCCGATAGTCTCGTTCCCGGATCCACTCCTCGTGGGTCGGTCAGCACCATCAGCAGCAGAACGAACGGGGTACACCGTGATCGAGCACATCGACGCCACGCAGACCAGCACCACCGGTGACGCGCGCCGCATCGTCGAGCTCGCCGCAGCGACCGGCACGACCATGAGCGACCAGCTCCTGCTGGACACGCTCCGCCGCAACGCGCAGGTCACGACCCGCCACATCCGCAAGGACTTCGCCGAGGTCGCCACCGGGTCGAGCGTGCTCGGGTACGTGTGCCGGCAGCGCAAGCAGTTCATCGCGCTCCGCGGCGACGACCCCGCGTGGGCGCAGGAGATCGGCCGCTACGACTCGGAGTCGCTCGCGGTCGAGGCCCTGCGCATGCGCCGCGGCTGAGCGCCGATCCGACTCAGGACCACACGCGGCGGATGCCCCACGAGCCCGTCCAGGACTCGTCGGGCTCGAGCCAGCGGAGTCCTTCGCCCGAGTTGAGCGCGTCGGCGGGTGCGGTCATCGGTTCGACGGCGACCGCCAGGCCCTTGCCGTCACCGCGGGGGAACTCGCGGGACGTGAACACCTGCACGTAGGGGAACGACGCGTCCTGCCAGAGCTGGACGCCGTCGCCCTCCGGTCCGTGCATCGTCGTGCGGCGGACGCCGTCGGCGTCGGGAGCGACGTCGGTGTACGCGGTGTCGAGGTCCGAGTCGCCGGCGCGTCGGCCCGCACGCAGGTCGAGGTCGGTGCCGTCGACGGGCTCGGTGCCGTTCGGGATCTTCTTGTCGTCGACGGTGAAGGCGGTGGCGGCGTCGAGCGTGACGACGAGGTCCTCGGCCGGGGTGTCGCCGGCGCGCAGGTACGGGTGGGCGCCCACGGCGAAGGGAGCCCGGACACCGGAGCGGTTCGTGATCTCGTGCGTGACGCGGATCCCGTCGTCCACCAGTTCGTGGTGCACCCGGGTCTCGAGGGTGAACGGCCAGCCGTGCTGCGGGTGGATCGTGGCCTCTTGCAGCACGCTCGTCTCGGTCTGGGACACGACGCGGTACGGCGAGAACCGGAGCAGCCCGTGCGAGGCGTTGCCGTACTTCGGCTCCGAGACGTCGAGCTGCTGCCGCTTGCCCTCGTGCTCCCACGCTCCCCCGGCGACGCGGTTCGGCCACGGGACGAGCACGATGCCGTTCGCGCCCGCCGGCGCCTCTGACGCGGGGAAGGGCTCGGTCAGGTCGAAGCCGGCGACGCGGAGTTCGCGGATGCCGGCCGCGACCTCGGTCACGATCGCCTCGACGACGCCGTCCGGGCCGGCGTGACGGAGGTGGTACTGGCCCCCGGTGGGTGCTGCGGTCATGCGCTGTGGTTCCTTCCCGATGCGGTGCTGTCGGCCACGACGACCTGGACCCCGGCGGCGCGCACCTGCTCGACGAGCTCGGGTGGCGCTTCCGCGGTCACGATGACGTCGATGTCCTCGAGGCCACTGACGACCCCGATGTGGGCGCGCCCGAACTTCGAGCCGTCCGCCACCACGACGGTACGCCCGGCGACGGCGCGGAGCATCCGCTTGGCCTCGGTCTCGGGCAGGTTCACGTTCGTCAGGCCGTGCTCCACGTCGACGCCGGTGCCACCGAGGAACACCACGTCCGCGGCGATCATCGGCAGCACGGCACCGTTGAAGGGCGCGACGAGCGAGTGCTGCAGCGGACGGAGCGTGCCGCCGGTGACGATCACCGTGAAGCGGGGCACGGCGCGTTCGAGCGCGAGTGCGGTGGTGAGGGAGTTCGTGACCACCGTGACGTCGACCAGGTCGTCGCGGGCGACGAGCGCCGCTGCGACGGCGGCGGGCGTCGTGCCGACGTCGAGCACCACGCACTGTCCGGAGCGGACGAGCGCCGCCGCGGCGCGGCCGATGGCGGCCTTGGCCACCTGCTGCTCGACGGCGGTCTCCTCGAACGGCCGCTCCGGCGAACCGGCACCGAGGCGGACCGCACCGCCGTGCACCCGCCTGAGCCGGGCCTCCCGGTCGAGCACCGCGAGGTCCTGCCGGACCGTCACCTCGCTCGTGCCGAGCGCCGCTGCCAACGCGGCGGTGCGCACCATGCCGGGCGCGCCGTCGACGATCGTGACGATGCGGTCCTGGCGCAGCGGCGCCGGCATCGTGCCGGCCAGGAAGAGGTCGTCGTCGCTCACCCGAGTAGTTTCGTCTGCTTCCGATCACTTTCGCAATCCTTCGTTCCCCCGCTACGATGGATCGGTGATCACCAAGCGCGCGACGAAGCTCGCGGACGGCCGCGACCTCATCTACTTCGACGATGCGGACACGCAGCTGCCCGCCGAGCGTCGCATCGACGAGCGCACGCTCGACCCGCGTCCAGAGACGGCACGGATGCGACAGGACGTCCTCACCGGCGAGTGGGTGTCGATCGCGAGCAGCCGTCAGAACCGTGTCTTCCTGCCCCCGGCCGACCAGGACCCGCTGGCTCCGCAGTCCGACGCGAACCCGTCGGAGATCCCGAGCCGGTACGACGTCGCGGTCTTCGAGAACCGGTCGCCGTCCTTCGGCCCGGCGCTGCAGGCCGACGATGCCCCCGAGTCGCTCGGTGCGCTGACGGACGTCGGGCTCAACCGGACGTTCCGCTCCGTCGGCCGGTGCGAGGTCGTGTGCTTCTCGCCGGAGACCTCCGGCTCGTTCGCGTCGATCTCCGAGTCGCGGGCGCGCACGGTCGTCGAGGCCTGGGCGGACCGCACGGCGGCGCTCTCGGCGATGCCCGGGATCCAGCAGGTGTTCCCGTTCGAGAACCGCGGTGAGGCGATCGGCGTCACGCTGCACCACCCGCACGGGCAGATCTACGCCTACCCCTACGTCACGCCGCGCACGCAGCGGCTCCTCGACTCGATCGAGCGCTTCGGGCCGGACCTGTTCGAGCAGCACCTGGCGAACGAGCGCGCTTCGGACCGGGTCGTCCTCGCCGGTGAGCACTTCACCGCGTTCGTGCCGTTCGCCGCGCGCTGGCCGATCGAGATCCACATGCTGCCGCACCGCCACGTGCCGGACTTCGCGGGGCTGACCGACGCCGAGAAGGACGAGCTCGCGCACATGCACCTGCGGCTCACGCGGGGCATCGACCAGCTCTACGGCGACCCGACCCCGTACATCGCGGCGTGGCACCAGGCACCCGTGCACACCGCACGCGACACGGTCCGCCTGATGCTGCAGATCACCTCGCCGCGACGGGCGGCCGACAAGCTGAAGTTCCTGGCCGGCAGCGAAGCCGCCATGGGCGCCTGGATCGGGGACCTCGTGCCCGAGAAGGCGGCCGAGTTCATCCGAGGAGGGATCGAACGCGCATGACGTTCCAGCAGGTGTTCGGGTACGAGCCGACGGTGCGGTACTCCGCCCCCGGCCGGGTGAACCTGATCGGTGAGCACACCGACTACAACGAGGGCTACGTGCTGCCCTTCGCGATCGACCGGCGCACCGCCGCGTCGATCGCCCAGCGGGACGACCGCGTGCTGCGTGTCGCGTCCGCGTTCGACCCGGAGTCCGTCGTCTCGCTGTCCCTGGACGACCTCGACCCCGCCGCGATGGACGGCTGGTCCGCGTACGTGCTCGGCATCGCGTGGGCGCTCCGTGAGCAGGGCGCCGACCTGACCGACAAGACCGGCTTCGACGTGTTCATCGAGTCCGACGTCCCGGTCGGCGCGGGCCTGTCCTCGAGCGCCGCCATCGAGTGCGGCGTCGCGCTGGCGTTCAACGACCTGTGGGAGCTCGGCCTCGACCGCAAGCAGCTCGCCCGCGTCGGGCAGTACTCCGAGAACCACGCCGTCGGTGCCCCCACGGGGATCATGGACCAGTCCGCGTCGCTGCTCGGGGAGCGGGACGCCGTCGTCTTCCTGGACTGCCGCACGCTCGACACCGCCGTGGTGGACATGGCACTCGAAGCGAACGGCCTCGAGGTCCTGGTGATGGACACGCGCGTCGAGCACGCCCACGCCACGGGTGGGTACAAGGCACGCCGGGAGTCCTGCGAGAAGGGTGCGGCGGTGCTCGGCGTCGAGGCGCTGCGTGACGTGTCGGTGGACGACCTCCCCCGCGCCGCCGAGCTGCTGGACGACGAGACCTTCCGTCGCGTGCGTCACATCGTGACCGAGGACCAGCGCGTCCTCGACACCGTGCGGACCCTCCGCGAGCACGGCCCCCGGGCGATCGGTGACCTGCTCGTGGCCTCGCACGCGTCGATGCGCGACGACTTCGAGATCTCGGTGCCGGAGCTCGACCTCGCGGTGGACACGGCGATGGCGCGCGGTGCCGTGGGGGCGCGGATGACCGGTGGCGGGTTCGGCGGGGCTGCGATTGCGCTCGTCGACGCTTCCCAGCGCGAGGCGATCGGCGCTGCCGTCACGGCGGCGTTCGCGGACGCCGGCTACCGGGAGCCCGCCGTGTTCACGGTGCACGCTGCGCAGGGCGCTCGGCGCGACGGCTGACGCGCCGGCCACGCGGGGCCGGGGCCGGCGTGGCGGGGGTGGGGCGGGCCTCCAGGCCGGGTGGTGGGGGCGGCCGGCGCGACCCCGCGACCCGCGCGACCCCGCGACCCCGCGACAGATGCGACGCCGTACGCGAGATCGCGCGGCGCTTCCGGCGGTGTCTCGTCGCTCGATGCGTGCGCATCCGCCGCCGCACGACGGATGCGACACCGTACGAGGGATCGCGCGGCGCTTCCGGCGGTACCTCGTCGCTCGATGCGTGCGCATCCGCCGCCGCACGACGGATGCGACACCGCAGCGGCGGATGCGACACGTGAGCGGGCCGGGCCCAGAGCGGGCCGAGCGAGCACGGCGCAAGCCCAGCCCAGCGCGACGCGGGCCCAGCCCGGCGCCAGCGCGACGCGACGCGGGCCGGGCCCAGCACGCCCTACTTCAGCCGGCGCTCCGCCGCCTCGACCACGTTCTTCATGAGCATCGCCCGCGTCATCGGGCCGACGCCTCCCGGGACCGGGGACATGAAGCCCGCGACGGATGCGACCGCCGGGTCGACGTCCCCCCGCAGACGAGCCTTCCCCGTCTCCGGCGACACCACGCGCGTGATGCCCACGTCGATCACCGCAGCACCGGGCGCGACCCAGTCCGGCTTGACGAGCCCGGCGACCCCGGACGCCGCGACGATGATGTCCGCGCGACGGCACTCGGCCGCGACGTCCGCCGTCAGCGAGTGCGTCAGGGTGGCCGTGGCCTCGAGCCGGGTGAGCAGCAGGCCCAGCGGGCGCCCGACCGTCAGCCCCTGGCCGATGATCGTCACGTGCCGGCCGCGGATCGGGATGTCGTAGGCCTCAAGCATCGCGACGATGCCACGCGGGGTGCACGGCAGCGGAGCGTCGATCGTGCCGGCACCACCGGGGACGGCGAGCACGAGCTCACCGAGGTTGGTCGGGTGCAGGCCGTCGGCGTCCTTCGACGGGTCCATGAGCTCGAGCATCGGCGTCGGGTCGATGCCCTCCGGCAGCGGCAGCTGCACGATGAACGCGGTGACCCGGGGGTCGTCGTTCATCTGCAGGATCGCGGCGCGGATGTCGGCAGCCGAGGCGGTCGCAGGCAGGTCGATGCGGTGCGAGTCGAGCCCGATCGATGCCGAGTCGCGGTGCTTGCCCGCGACGTACGACAGCGACCCCGGGTTCTCCCCGACCAGGATCGTGCCGAGGCCGGGGCGGATGCCGTGCTCGTGCAAGCGGTCGATGCGGACCCGGAGCTCGTCGAGCGTGCGGGCGGCGAGGGCGGTGCCGTCGATGCGGACGGCAGAGCCCTCACCGGCCCAGAGCGCACGCGGGAGGACGTCGCTCACGCGTACAGCGGGAACGCGTCGGTCAGGGCCTTGACCCGGGCCGAGAGCGCGTCGATGTCCGGGTTCGGCATGAGGGTCAGCGCGATGATGTCCGCGACCTCGGTGAACTCGGCGTCGCCGAAGCCGCGCGTCGCCAGCGCCGAGGTGCCGATGCGGACACCCGAGGTGACCATCGGCGGGCGCGGGTCGAACGGCACGGAGTTGCGGTTCACGGTGATGCCGACCTGGTGGAGGAGGTCCTCCGCCTGCTTGCCGTCGACCTCGGACGTGCGCAGGTCCACGAGCACCAGGTGCACGTCGGTGCCGCCGGTGAGGACGTCGATGCCGGCCTCGGTCGCGTCGGACGCGGTGAGACGGGCCGCGAGGGCCTGGGCACCACGGATCGTGCGCTCCTGGCGGTCCTTGAACTCCGGCGTGCCGGCGAGCAGGAACGCCGTGGCCTTCGCCGCGATCACGTGCATGAGCGGGCCGCCCTGCTGGCCCGGGAACACCGCGGAGTTGAGCTTCTTGAAGAGCGACTCGTCGTTCGACAGGATCAGGCCGGAGCGGGGGCCGGCGAGGGTCTTGTGCACGGTCGAGGACACGACGTGCGCGTGCGGGACGGGCGACGGGTGGAGGCCCGCGGCGACGAGGCCGGCGAAGTGCGCCATGTCGACCCAGAGCTTGGCGCCGACCTCGTCGGCGATCTCCCGGAACTTCGCGAAGTCGAGCTGGCGGGGGTAGGCGGACCAGCCGGCGATGATGACCTTCGGCTGGTGCTCGACGGCCTTCGCGCGGATGTCGTCGTAGTCGACCTGGAAGGTCTCGGGGTCGACGCCGTACGACACGGCGTTGTAGATCCGGCCCGAGAAGTTGAGCTTCATGCCGTGGGTCAGGTGACCACCGTGGGCGAGCTCGAGGCCGAGGATGGTGTCCCCTGCGGACGCGATGGCGTGCAGGACGGCGGCGTTCGCGGTGGCGCCGGAGTGCGGCTGGACGTTCGCGTACTCGGCGCCGAAGAGCTTCTTGGCGCGCTCGATGGCCAGCGACTCGGCGATGTCGACGTACTCGCAGCCGCCGTAGTAGCGCTTGCCCGGGTAGCCCTCGGCGTACTTGTTCGTCAGGACGGAGCCCTGCGACTCGAGGACGGCGCGCGGCACGAAGTTCTCGGAGGCGATCATCTCGAGGTAGTCGCGCTGACGACCGAGCTCCTGCTGGAGGACGGCGGCGATCTCGGGGTCGACCTCGCTCAGGGGGGCGTTGAACGCGGCACGGGCGGCGGCGCGCTCGGCCGACTCGGCCTCGGACGAACCGGCGGCAGGGGCGAACTGGGGCAGATCGGTGATGGACACGGGACTCCTACGGTGCTCGGACGGTCGGTCGGCGCAGCCCAGGCGTACGGCCGCGCACCGTGTCAGGTGTCGCTCCCCGATGGTGACCCATCCAACGCCAGTCGCGACCTGATGATCGTACCGAGCAGCCGTGCCTGTGTCACCCTGGTTGCATGACGATGCTGCACCCCGAGCTCGACGAGCGCACCGACGTGCGCGCGGACGTCCCGTGGGTCACCGTCGTGTGGGACGACCCGGTGAACCTGATGTCCTACGTGACCTACGTGTTCCAGAGCTACTTCGGGTTCCCCCGGGACAAGGCGGAGCGGCTGATGCACCAGGTCGACTCCGAGGGACGCGCGATCGTGGCGACCGGCTACCGCGAGGAGATGGAGCGGCACGTCGAGGCGATGCACGGCTACGGGCTCCAGGCGACCGTCGACCGGGCCACCGAAGCGTGAGCGCCGTCGTCGCGGCCGGGGCCGCAGCGTGATCCCCTTCGTCCGTCGTGCCGACGGCATCCACCTCGGCCTGGCCTCCGGCGAGCGCGCGATGCTCACGAGCCTCACCGACCAGCTCCGGCAGATCCTGGACGGGGACCTCGACTCGGACCCGGTGACGCTCCGGATGTTCCCGGACGCCTACCCGGGTGACCGGCAGGCCAGCTCCGAGTTCCGGCGGTACACCCGGGACGACCTCCGGACGGCGAAGTCGACGAACGCGGACACCGTGCACGCGTGGCTGACGGGCGACCGCGAGGGCGCGTTCACCCCGGCGGACGAACAGTCCTGGCTGCGGTGCCTGACCGACCTCCGGCTGACGATCGCGGACCGCCTCGGCATCGTCGACGCGGACACCGAGGAGGCCACCCGGCTCGCCGCCGACGGCGTCGGCCTGCGGGACGTCTACGACTGGCTCGGGTACCTGCAGGAGCACCTGGTCACGACGATGACCGGTCAGGCGTGACGCTCACCTTCACCCCTCTCCGTCCGGCCTGGAGGCCGTGCTCGCCATCACGACGGACGAACCGGTCGCGTGGATCGGTGCGGACCGGTACCGGCAGGAGTCGGCGGCGCGGAACCTCCGCCCGGAGTGGTCGTGGCTCGCGCTGCGCGACGGGCAGCCGGTGGGACGGGCGCTCTGGTGGGGCGGCGCCGACGCTGCGACCCCGTCCACCCTGGACGACGTGATCGTCTCGGTGCCGGACCACCAGGACCGCGTGGCGATCGCCGCCGGGTTGATCGCCGCCGGCAGCGAGTCGTTCGGCACGCTGCCCGAGTGGATCGTCGACGTCGCCGTGGACTGGCAGTCGGATCCGCGCGCGGTCGCGGCCGTCGCCTGGCGTGCGGATGCCGCTCGCGCTGCCGGGCTCGTCCGGATGACCGAGCGGGTGAGCTTCGCGTGGACGCCGTCCTCGGCCGGGCCGTCCGCCGCCGGGCCGTCCGCCGCCGGGCCGTCCTCTGCCGGGCCCGGGGCGCTGCGCTTCGGGGGCGGGGAGGACGACGAGTTCCTGGACCTGTTCCGGCGGGTCACGGTGGGCAGCCTCGACGCGCACACGCAGGCGACCGTCGCCCGACTCGGCGCGAGCGGGACGGCCGCCGACGACCTCGAGTTCTACCGGTCGCTCCCCGGCTCCCGCGACGACTGGCGGATCGCGGTGGACGCGGACGGCCTGACCGTCGGGTTCGTGCTCGCCACCCGGACCGCCTACGACGCGGCGATCAGCTACATCGGGGTGCTGCCGCAGCACCGGGGCCGCGGGGTGGTCGACGCACTGCTCGCCGAGGGACTCCGCGTGCACGAGACGGCCGGAGCGCCTCGGGTCGTGGGGACGACCGACGCGGCGAACACCCCGATGCGCAGGGCGTTCGAGCGTGCGGGGTTCGTCGTCACGAAACGACGGATCGTGTTCGACAGCTGAACTTGCAAGGCAGCCTTGCAAGTTGCCCTTCCGAAGTCGTACGATCGAGGGCATGAGCACGAGCGCGAGCACCGATGTCACCGACGTCACCGCTGCCGAGCTCGCCGGTGAGGTCCTGGCGATGCACGGCCGGATGCGACGAGCCCTGCTGGCCGGCAAGACCGACGACGTCACCGCGTCCCAGTCCGCTGCCCTCGGGCGACTGCTCCGTGACGGCGAGACCACGATCGCCGACCTCGCGCGCGCCGAAGGGGTGCGTCCCCAGTCGATGGGCGCGACCGTGCAGGCGCTCGTCGACCTCGCGCTCGTCGAACGCCGACCGGACCCCGCCGACGGTCGACGCACACTCGTCCGCGCGACGCCGGCCGGCGCCGCCGCACGACAGGACTCCTGGGTCGCGCGCACCCGCGTGCTCGCGGAGCGACTCCAGGCACTCCCGGAAGCCGACCGCATCACGGTCGCCCGGGCCATCGGCATCCTCGGCCCGCTCATCGAGCGCTGACCTACCACCAGGAAGAAGCACCCCGCCACGTCCACGTCCTCAGCGCCCGTCCCCGTCCAGTCCGGCGAACCGGCTCCCGGCCGTACCGGGAGCGGATTCGGTCCCAAGCTCCTCGTCCCGGTGCTCGTCGGGCCGCTCCTCAACCCGATCAACACCACGATGGTGTCGGTCGCCCTCGCACCGATCTCCCGTGACCTCGGCATCGGCGCGTCCCAAGCGATCTGGCTCGTCGCCGCGCTCTACCTGGCGAGTGCGATCGCGCAACCCACGATGGGCAAGCTCGCCGACCGGTTCGGCCCGAAGAAGGTCTTCATGGCCGGGCTCGTGATCGTCGGCGTCGCCGGGGTCGTGCCCGAGGTCCTGACGGGATTCGGCGGCGCGGTGTTCGCCCGCGTGCTGATCGGCATCGGCACCTCCTCCGCCTACCCCGCAGCGCTGACCACGCTCCGCCAGCACTCCGCACGCATCGGGAAGCCGACGCCGCCGCTCGTCCTCGGCGCGCTGTCGATCACGTCGCTGGTCTCCGCCGCGGCCGGGCCACCCCTGGGCGGTGCGCTCATCGCCGGGTTCGGGTGGCACGCGATCTTCCTGGTGAACGTCCCGCTCGCGGCGTTCGGGCTCGTCGTCGCGGGGATGTGGCTGCCGTCCGACCGGCTCCGCCCCCGCTACGACGCCGACGTGCCCGTGCTCACGGCGCTCGACCCGCTCGGCATGGTCCTGATGACCGGCACCGTGTCGGCGCTCCTGGTGTTCCTGCTCGACATCACGGCGGGGCTCTGGTGGCTGCTCGGCGTCGCGATCGTGCTGCTCGTCGCCCTCGTACTCTGGGAGCTCCGCGCCACGAAGCCCTTCATCGACGTCCGGATGCTCGCCCGCAACGGTGCCCTCACCCGCACCTACGCCCGGCTGTTCCTCGTCTACCTGGTCGCCTACACGATGACGTACGGGTTCTCGCAGTGGGTGCAGGACGTCGCCGGGTACTCCAGCGACCAGGCCGGGTACATCCAGCTGCCGGCAGCGGTCATCGCCGGTGTCGTGTCGTTCTTCATCGCCCGCAAGACCGCGGTCCGCGGGCCGCTCATCGTCGCGGCGACGGTGCCGATCATCGGCGGGCTGCTGTTGCTCGGGCTGCACACCGGCTCGCCCCTGGTGCTGCTCGCCCTCGCGCCGGCGCTGTTCGGCATCCCCCAGGCCCTGGCGTCCGTGTCGAACCAGGCGGCGCTGTACCGGATCGTCCCCCCGGAGTCGATCGGCACCGCGGCCGGGCTCTCGCGCACGAGCGTCTACATCGGGGCGATCGCCGCGTCGTCGCTCATCGGCGGGGTGTTCGGCCAGGCCCCGATCACGGCGGACCTGCACGTCCTCGGCTGGGTCATCGTCGGCATCGCGGTGCTGCTCACCGCGCTGACGGTCTTCGACCGCGCGCTGCGCGCCCGCGCGGCGCGCTGACGCGGCGCCGCCGGCGCGGGCGCGGCCTCGCGGTGCCCCGCACAACCAAAGACGGTCGGAACCACACAAGCGCGCGGTGCCGATTGCTTTCGGTTGTGCGAACCCATCCCGCACCACGGCGGCCGCCGCGCCGCGCGCCGCGCGGCCGGTAGCCTGAAGCCGTGACCGACCCGACCGACGCGACCGCGACGACCCCCACGCACTGGACCCTCACGCTGGTCTGCGACGACCAGCCCGGGATCGTGCACGCCGTCTCCGGCGCCGTCGTGCAGGCGCAGGGCAACATCACCGAGTCGCAGCAGTTCTCGAGCCACGACACCGACACGTTCTTCATGCGCCTGCAGGTCATGGCCCCCGTGGACCGGGCGACGTTCGAGCAGGCCCTCGCCCCCGTCGTCGAGCGCTACGACATGCGCGTCCAGCTCGACGTCGTCGGCCGCCCACTCCGCACGCTGGTGCTCGTGTCGAAGGCCGGGCACTGCCTCAACGACCTGCTCTACCGGCAGCGTGGCGGCCAGCTGCCGATCGACGTGCCGCTGGTGCTCTCGAACCACGCCGCACTCGCCGAGCTGGCGTCGTTCTACTCCGTGCCCTTCGAGCACCGCCCCGTCACCGACGCCGACAGCAAGGCCGCGATGGAACGGCGCATCCTCGAGGCGGTGGAGGAACACGACATCGAGCTCGTCGTCCTCGCGCGGTACATGCAGATCCTCTCGCCCGAGCTCTGCGCCGCGCTCGAGGGCAAGGCGGTCAACATCCACCACTCGTTCCTGCCGGGCTTCAAGGGCGCGAACCCCTACCGGCAGGCGCACGCCCGCGGTGTGAAGCTCATCGGTGCGACGGCGCACTTCGTCACGAGCGACCTCGACGAGGGGCCGATCATCGAGCAGAACGTCGTCCGCGTCGACCACACGAAGGACCCGTCCGAGCTGGTCTCCATCGGGCAGGACGAGGAGTCCCGCACCCTCACCCAGGCGGTGCGCTGGATCGCGGAGGACCGGGTCCTCCGCGACGGCGCCCGCACGATCATCTTCAAGTAGGCACCATGAGCAACGCCCCGCGATCCCCCATGGACTGGGGAGACACCCCTGACCCGAGTGCGATCGGCAAGCCGCGGCGCGAGTTCGACGGCTGGAGGGTCCTGCGCATCGTCGTCGCCGTGTTCGGTCTGCTGTCGCTCGCGTTCTGGGGCTACATCGCGTGGCCGTTCCCGATGCCGGGCATCCTGTTCATGATCGGCGCCCCGGCGTTCGCCGCCCTGGTCTGGTACCTGTTCCGGTCCAGGAAGTCCCCGATCGAGACGGACGTCGTCGGCAAGACCATCGTCGAGGTCGCGCTCATCGTCGCAGCCGGCGGCGCCTGGATCTCGATCGGACACCCCGTGGTCGGCCTGGTCTTCATCCTGGTCGCAGCACTCTCCGGCGTGGTCGCGTTCCGACGCGAGTCCCGATGAGCGCACGGTCCGGTGGCACCGGACAGGAGGCCCGGCGCACGCTGGTCCGCGCGGCTTCCGTCGTCGACGCGGCCGGGTCGACCGCCGACGGCTGGGTGCTGCTCGCCGGCGACACGATCCACGCGGTCGGCTCCGGCGCCGACGCCCCGTCGGCGGACGAGGTGGTCGACCTCGGCGACGCGACGCTGACCCCCGGGTTCATCGACCTGCACGGGCACGGCGGCGCGACCGAGTCCTACGAGGACGACTCCGTCGCGGCGGCCCTCGCGATGCACCGGGCGCACGGCACGACCCGCTCGGTCCTGTCGCTCGTCGCGAACCCGGTGCCGACCCTCTCCGCGTCCCTCGATCGGATCCGTGCCGTGATGGCAACGGACCCGCTCGTGCTCGGCGTCCACCTGGAGGGCCCGTTCCTCTCGCCGGACAACAAGGGCGCCCACAACGAGCACTACCTCGTCGCGCCGACCCCGGCGTCCGTCGATGCCCTGCTCGACGCCGGCCACGGCGTGGTCCGGCAGGTCACGATCGCCCCGGAGCTGCCCGGTGCGCTCGAGGCGGTCCGCCGCTTCGTGTCCACCGGCGTCGTCGCCGCCGTGGGACACACGGTCGGCACCTTCGACCAGGCCCGGGCGGCGTTCGACGCCGGGGCCACCGTCCTCACCCACGCGTTCAACGCGATGCCGGGGCTGCACCAACGTGCGCCCGGGCCGATCGGCGCCGCGGTGGCCGACGAGCGCGTGACGCTCGAGCTCATCCTCGACGGTGTCCACGTGCACCCGGTCGTCGCCGACACCCTGTTCCGCGCGGCCCCCGGTCGGGTCGCGCTGATCACCGACGCGATGGGGGCGGCCGGTGCTGCCGACGGCTCGTACACGCTGGGGTCGCTCGACGTCACCGTGACCGACGGGGTCGCGCACGTCGCCGGGACGGACACCATCGCGGGGTCGACGCTCACGCAGGACGTGGCGCTGCGGAACGCCGTGACGCTCGCCGGGCGGACGCTGCCGGAAGCCGTCGCGGCGCTGACGAGCGTCCCCGCCGCGGCGCTGGGGCTCGGGGACCGACTGGGGCGCCTTGCTCCGGGGTACGCGGCGGACCTCGTCGCGCTGTCACCCGCGCTCCGGGTCGAGCGGGTCTGGGCCGACGGCAACGCACTGCGCTGACGGCCGACACACGGAACCGCCGGCGGTGCTTGACTGGCGCCACGGGCAACGGTGCCGAGGAGGCTCGCATGTGTCGGTGGCTGGGGTACGTCGGAGATCCGATCGAGCCGCGTGAGCTGCTCTACGACACGGAACGCTCACTGATCGAGCAGAGCCGGTTCCACTCCCCCGAGACGCCCGCTCCGAACGGCGACGGCACGGGCCTCGGCTGGTACGGACGCCGGGAGCGCCCGACCCTGTTCCGCAGCGCCGCCCCCGCCTGGGGCGACGAGAACCTCCGGGAACTGGCGTCGGAGGTGTCGAGCGGACTGTTCCTCGCGCACGTGCGGGCGGCGACCGGGACACCGGTGCAGGAGACCAACAGCCACCCCTTCCGCCACGGCCGCTGGCTGTTCGTCCACAACGGGTTCATCAAGGACTTCGCCGTGCTCCGGCGGGAGCTGCTCATGGCCGTCAGGGCGGACCTGTTCCCCTGCATCGCGGGTTCCACCGACTCGGAGCTGATGTTCCACCTCGCGCTGACGTTCGGCCTCGAGGAGGACCCGATCGGCGGCCTCGAACGGATGGCGGGGTTCGTCGAGTCCGTCGCCGCCGAGGCCGGGATCGACGGGGCGCTCCAGATGACGATCGGCCTCACGGACGGCGCCACCCTGACGGCCGTGCGGTACGCGAGCGCCGGCCCGGCCAACACCCTGTTCGTCAGCTCCGACGTCGCGTCCGTCCGGCAGCTGTACCCGGAGGTCGAACGGCTGTCCCACCTGCCCGAGAACGCCCGCGTCGTCGTCTCCGAGCCGCTGGTCGCGCTGCCCGGGCTCTGGCGCGAGGTCCCGGCGGGCTCGGTCGTCACGATCGGCGCACACACCGACGAACGCCCGTTCGTCCCGGCTCCTCCGCGCTGACCCCGTCACCGAGCGGGCCGGCTGCGCTCCGTCCCCGCGATGTACGCGCGCAGCACCGCGGTGGCGTCCAGGGGAGCGATCGCCGCGGTGCGGTAGACGAGCATCGCGTCGACGAGGCCGACGAGGTCGACGGCGGCCCGCTCCGGAGCAGCCGCGCCGATCATCCGCAGGAGCGTCCGCGCCGTGTCGAGCAGTCGGGCACGGACCGGGTCGGCCGCGGTGAGCGGAGCACGGAGTTCCTCGTCGTCACGGAGCTCGAGCAGGAGCGCGAGTCGTGCCGCCTGCGCGTCCTCCCGTGCGGCGATCTGGTCGAGGAACCCCGCCGCGATCCGGACGACGGCTTCGTCGTCCAGGTCGTCGGGGAGCTGCAGGGCGCCGAGGTCTGCCGAGAGCTGCGCCGAGACCCGGGCGACCACGAGGGCGGTCAGCTCCCGGCGGGTGCGGGCGTAGTACGACGTCGAGCCCGCGGGCAGCCCGGCCTCGGCGTCGACCGCGCGATGGGTGAGCGCACGGGCACCACCACGCGCGGTGAGACGGATCCCCGCGTCCGCGATCAGGTCGCGTCGGTCCATGCTGTTCCCTTCGTGCCTCTACCATCGTAGTGTTCTCTACACACGTAGAGGACGGATTGGTCATGCACGTAGCAGTGGTCGGTGGCGGGATCTCGGGGGCGGCGATCACGAGCGCGGTGGCGGCACGAGGGTGTTCCGTGTCCCGGTTGTCCCGGTCGACGGGGTTCGACGTGCTGCGGGACGACGCGACCGCGGCACTCAGCGGGGCCGACGTGGTCATCGAGGCGACGGGCCGGTTCACGACGAGCCGCAAGCGAGCGACCGACTTCTTCGCGGCGTCCACCGGCGCGATCGGTCGTGCCACGCACGCACTCGGGTCGCGACACGTGCTGCTGTCGATCGTCAACTGCATGCGCCCCGAGGTGCAGGGCTACGGCTACTTCGCGGGCAAGGCGGCGCAGGAGGCCGCCGCGCGCGCGTCGAGCCCGCGGCTCACCGTCGTGCGGTCGACGCAGTGGTTCGAGTTCGCCCGGCAGAACCTCGATCGGATGCGACTCGGACCCGTCGCGCTGGTCCCGGGCATGACGATCGCCCCCGTTGCGCTCGATGCGGTCGCGGCGGTCATCGCGGACGTCGTTGTCGGCGACCGCACCGGACCGGTGGTCGAGGTCGCCGGCCCGGACACCACGACGCTGTGGACGATGACGAAGGCCGTGCCCCACCCGCACGTGACACCGGTGCCGCTGCCGATCCCCGGACGCATGGGGCGGGCGTTCCGCGGCGGAGCCCTGGTGCCCGACCGCGGGACGGAGGTGGTCGGCCCACGCTTCCGCGACTGGGTCAGCGGGACCTGATGCGGGCGAGGTGCTCGTCCGCCGCCCGACCCCAGCCGGTCGGGTCGTCGCCGGGCGGGACGAGGGCCAGCGAGTACCAGAGCACCAGGACGTCCCACCAGCGCAGTTCGTCCCGGGTGAGCGTCTCGACAGACCGGTAGCCGTCCAGGAAGCGCTGCCGGACGGCCTCGGAGACGGGGCCCCAGTCGTGGAAGAGCGTGCCGAGCATGACCGCGGAGCGAGCGAGTTCGACGACCCGGTGGTCGAGCCGCAGCTCCTCGAAGTCGAGGACGGCGACGACCCGGTCGTCGGCGCACAGGACGTTGGCTGCCCGGTAGTCGCCCTGGACCACCTGCAGCGGGAGCGCGGCCTCGGGCGCCGTGTCGAGCCAGCCCGCGACGAGTTCGGCCGGTGCCGGTGGCGGCGTCAGGACCCCGTGCCGCCCAGCGGTACCGGGGTAGGCCACCATCGCGCGGTGCAGCCGGGCGATTGCCGCGCCCACCGCGTGGACCTGTTCCGGGTCGTCGACGTCGAGGTGGGCACCGTCGACCACGCGTTGAAGGCTCATCGACACGTCGTCGGTCCGCACCTGGACCCGCCCGTCGGGCGTCGGGACCGGTGCCGACACGGGGAGCCCACGGGCACCGAGCCAGGCGGTGAGGTCGGCGGCGAGGGCGAGCCGTTCGAAGACGCTCCGGCCGCCTCGGCGTCGGCGAACCCGAACCTGGTCCGCAGGGCATCGTGGGGGTCGTCCGACTCCCACAGCATCGCGAGGGTCGGGCTCACGTCCGCGCCTGGTCGTCGACCGACTCCGCGTCGTCGCGGCGCAGTCGGACGACGCTCGCGAGGGTCGAGGCCGCCATCGCGACGACGATCACCACGAGGGACACCCACGTGGGGATCTCCGGCGCCCAGGCGATGTGGTCGCCGCCGTTGAGGAACGGCAGCTCGTTGGCGTGGAGCGCGTGCAGCACGAGCTTCACGCCGATGAAGGCCAGGATGAACGCGATGCCGTACTTGAGGTAGACCAGCCGCTCGAGGAGTCCGCCGAGCAGGAAGTAGAGCTGCCGCAGCCCCATCAGGGCGAAGACGTTCGCGGTGAACACGATGAACGCGCTCTGGGTGATCCCGAAGATCGCGGGGATGGAGTCGAGCGCGAACAGCAGGTCCGTCGTGCCGATCGCGATCAGGACGATGAGCAGCGGCGTGAAGTGGCGCACGCCGTCGTGCGTGGTGCGCAGCTTCATCCCGTCGAACGTGTCGGTGAGGCGCACCCGGCGGCGCAGCACCCGCACGATCAGGCTGTCCTTCTGGTCGTCCTCGTGGTCGTCGCGGAGCTGCTGGATCGCGGTCCAGACGAGCCAGGCGCCGAAGATGTAGAAGATCCAGGAGAAGTCCTCGATGAGCTGGGCGCCGACGAGGATGAACACGCCGCGGAGCACGAGGGCGATGATGATGCCCAGCATGAGCACCTCTTGCTGGATCGCCTTCGGCACGGCGAACCGCGCCATGATGATCACGAACACGAACAGGTTGTCGATGCTGAGGCTGTACTCGGTCAGCCACCCGGCGACGAACTGCCCGGCCGGCTCGCCCCCGGCGAACACGAACATCGCGAGCGCGAAGACGAGCGCGAGCCCGACGTAGACGCCGACCCAGATCGCGGACTCCCGGAGCGTCGGCACGTGCGGACGACGGGCGACGATGAGCAGGTCCGCCAGCAGGATCGCGACCAGGGCGATCATCGAGCCGACTTCGAACACGACAGGAAGTTCCGGCATGCCTCCAGTCTGAGGCACCGCTCAGACCGTGGCGACCACCCGACCGCTTGTCGGCTAGGCCACGGCTCGCTCCCGGACCCCCGACACGAACGCGCGCACCCGCTCGCGGAAGACCGGGTCCGCCGCGGCGCCCGCCACCGGCACGGGGTGCATCCGACGGTCACCGCGACGGAGCGCCGGGCCCACGAACACCCCCTCCGGCACGTCGGCGGCGGTCGCGGCCCAGAGGGTCGACCGGGCGCCGTCCTCGGCCGTCCTGGCGGCGAGCCGCGCGATCCTGCCGGCGACCCGCGCCATGGCCGTCTCGGCCTGCCCGTTCATCCCGGTCGCGGCGATGCCGGGGTGCGCGATCACCGAACGGACCGGCGAGCCCGAGGCCCGCAGCCGCACCCCGAGGTCCACCGCGAGCGCGGCCGCCGCGGTCTTCGAGTCGGTGTACGCGGCGAACTGCCGGTAGCCCTCGGCACGGCCCACCGCGTCGAGGTCGGGTACCCGCGACGTCCGCTGCGACAGGTTCGACCCGACGAGCACCACCCGGGGCGCGGGACCGCCGAGCACGGGCAGCATCGCGTCGGCGAGCACCGCGGGACCGACCACGTTCGTCGCCCAGGTCCGCTCCACGCCGTCGACGCCGAGCGCGAAGCGTGCGACGGAGACGCCCGCGTTGTTCACCAGCGCGTCGACGATGATCCCGTCGTCGGCGAGGCGCCGGGCGAAGGCCGTGACGGAGGCGACGGACGCGGTGTCGACGAGCCGGGCCTCCAGGCCGTTCCCGACGGGCAGGACGCGAGCCGCCTTGTCCAGGTCCCGGACCCCGGCGACGACGCGGGCACCCGCGGCCGCGAGCCGCGTCGCGACGACGAGCCCCAGCCCGCCGGTCGCACCGGTGACGACGACGGTCCTGCCGCGCTGGTCGGGCATCTGGTCGAGTTCCCACGGGAAGGGCTGCATGACGACTCCAGGTGGTAAGCGGATGATTCATCCGGAACGCTAGCACAACCGGATAGACTCTCCGCATGACCGACCTCGCCCGCCCGGAGTCGCTGCGTTCGGACGCCCTCCGGAACCGTTCCGCGCTGCTGACCGTCGCCCGCGAGCACCTCGACCGCGGCGAACCGGCACAGCTCAACGCGGTCGCCCGGGAGGCCGGGGTGGGGGTCGGCACCGCCTACCGGCACTTCCCGACGCAGCAGCACCTGCTCGAGGCGCTCGCGATCGACGCGTTCGAGGCGATGCTCGACCGGGTCCGCGATGCGGTGGCGCTCCCCGACCCCGAGGCCGCGTTCCGCGGGGTCGTCACCGAGGCGTTCCGTGGCCTCGTGGACGACCCGGCGCTCGGGGAGCTCCTGACCGGCGGCGGCTTCTCGTGCTCGGACACGATGGAGCTCGCCGGCGACCTGGTGGACACCATCGGCACACTGCTCGGTCGCGCCGCCGCGGCCGGGGTCGTGCGCGCCGACGTCACGCCGGACGACCTCCGACGACTGGTCTGCGGGATGCGCTCCGCCGCGACGGCAGGCGGTGTCGCCGTGGCCGATCCTGAGCGCTACGTCGAGATCTTGCTCGGCGGGCTGCGTCCACTGCGAGGATGAGCCCATGAGCGTCATGGTCTCCCTCTTCGATGCACACCGCAGCCGCACCAGCGAGAAGTACACGGCCTACCCGCCCGAGGTCCTGCCGATGTTCGTCGCCGAGATGGACAGCATGCTCGCCGAACCCGTGCGAGAGGCCCTCGTCGCCGCCGTCACCGCCGGCGACACCGGGTACGTCGGCCACGGGCGCGCGCTGCCGGAGTCCTTCGCGGACTTCGCGGCCGACCGGTGGGGCTGGCAGGTCGACCCCGACCTGGTCCGCACGACGACGGACGTCTCGGTCGCGGCGGTCGAGACGCTCCGCCGGGTGATCGAGCCCGGCGACCAGGTCGTCGTCATGCCGCCCGTCTACCCGCCGTTCTGGGAGTACGTGACCGAGGCGGGCGGCTCCGTCACCGAGGTCCCGCTCGTCCCGCCGACCGGTGCGGCCGACCCGTTCGACACGACTGCCGGGTGGCAGATGGACCTCGAGGGCATCGCGCGCGCCTTGGCTGACGGGGCGCGGACGGTGCTGCTCTGCAACCCGCACAACCCGCTCGGACTCGTGCACGACCGTGCCGCGCTCGCCGCGCTGGCCCGCCTGGCCGCGGAGTGGGACGCGGTGGTGATCGCGGACGAGATCCACGCACCGCTCGTGCACTCCGACGCCGTGTTCACGCCGTTCCTCGACTCCTGCGCCGAGGCGGCCGGGGTCGGGGTCGCGCTGACGAGTGCGAGCAAGGCGTGGAACCTCGCCGGGACGAAGTGCGCCCTGATGGTCGGCGCGTCGGACCGGGCGCGGACGTGGTTCGACGGGATGCCCCGCGAGGTCGTCGAGCGCACCGGGATCCTCGGGTACACCGCGAGCGTGGCGGCGTTCAGCGAGGGCGGGCCCTGGCTGGCGACGCTCCTCGCCGAGCTCGCGGCAAACCGGCGGATCCTGGCGGAGGAGCTCGGGGACGCCCTGCCCGGGGCGGTGTTCCGGCAGCCGCAGGCGTCCTACCTGGCCTGGGTCGACATGCGTGCACTGCCGTGGGGCGACGACCCCGCCGCGCTGCTCGTCGACGAGGCACTCGTCGCGCTCGGCAGCGGGCCGGACTTCGGGCGGCAGGGTCGCGGCTTCGCCCGGCTCAACTTCGGGTGCTCGGCGGAGACCCTGCGCGAGGGGCTGTCCCGGTTGCACGGGGCGTACGCCGCTCGGAGCTGACCGGCGGGAGGCCCGGCGCCGCGCCGCCTTGCGCGCGAGACGCCCCCGAGTCCGCGAGACGCCCCCGGTTTCCGCGGCGTCTCGGGAACTCGGGGGCGTCTCAGCCGTACGGGGGCGCCAGGCAACCAGCTGGCACCGCGCTGCCGTCTACTCGAAGCGCTGCCAGGACGGCTTGTTCGCGTACGTGTACCGGTAGTAGTCGGCCAGCTGCAGGCCGGCAGCGGCTGCTTCGTCCACCACGACGGTCGCGTGCTCGTGCAGTTGCAGTGCGCTCCCGGGGACGAACGACGACAGCGGGCCCTCGACCGCCGCGGCCACGGCAGCCGCCTTCGCCGAGCCCTGTGCCACGAGGACGAGCTGTCGGGCCTCGAGGATCGTGCCGAGCCCCTGCGTCATGCAGTGCGTCGGGACCTGCTCGAGGGTGTCGAAGAAGCGGGCGTTGGCCTCACGCGTGGACGGCGCGAGGGTCTTGATCCGGGTGCGGGACGCGAACGAGGACGTCGGTTCGTTGAACCCGATGTGCCCGTTCGCCCCGATGCCCAGGATCTGCACGTCGATGCCGCCGGCGGCACGGATCGCGGCGTCGTACTCCTTCGCCGCGAACTCGATGTCCTCAGCGCGACCGTCCGGGACGCGGACCCGCGAAGCGTCGAAGCCGAGCGGCCCGACGACGTCACGGGCGATCACGGACGCGTAGGACTCCGGGTGCTCCAGCGGGATCCCGACGTACTCGTCGAGGGCGAACCCGCGTGCCTGCGCGAAGGAGATCTCCCCCGCTTCGACACGACGCTGCAGGTCCGCGTAGATGCCCTGCGGACTCGACCCCGTCGCGAGACCGATCACCGCCGACGGCTTCTCGGCGACCACGGACGCGATCTTCGCAGCGGCGACCCGACCGACCTCGGCGGGCGTGGGCAGGATGATGATCTCCACGGGAGACAGCCTACTGGTCATGACCAGTCTGCGACAGGGTCCGACCGACGAACGGCACGGGCCTCAGTCGAGCGGGTCGAGCGCCACGAGTTCCGGCGTCGATCCGAGTGCCCGGAGCGCACCGCGGAGCGACCACGCCGACACCGCCACGATGAGCACCGCGAGCACCACGACGACGAGGCCGGCCGAGCCCGCGAACGCCTCGAGCGCCCCGAGCAGCACCCCCACGCTGACCCCGAGCACGTGCACGAGCACGGTGGCCGGGAGCGCGGTCTGCTGCACCCGGGCGAAGCGGACGAGCGCCCGACGGTCGGCCGGGTCCACGCGTGACGCGTGTCCGTCGGCGATCTCCTGCTGCACCCGACCGAGCCGCTCCGGATCGACCTCCGCGGGCGCGATCCGCCGCCGGTCCGCCATCGTCCAGAGCACCAGCTCGACCGCCACGACGAGGTACGCCAGGAGCGCAGCCGTCCCGACGAGCACCACGACCGAGAGCACCGGCGTGGAGCTCCCCCGCACCAGTCCGACGACGACACCCACGACGAGCCCGAGTGCGACGACCCCGACCGAGCCGAACAGGACCCGCCGCCGCGCCGGTGTCACGGCGCGCACCACCCCGGCGAGCGCGAGTCGCCACCCTGCGGCCCAGACACCGTGGTCCGCCCGCACCTCCAGCGCCCTGTCGCCGTGTGCCATGCCCCGAGCGTACCGACCCGTCGGTAGCGTGGCCGCATGCCCACCCCCGACTTCGTCCTGGCCCTCCGCGAGCAGATCGGCACGGCGCCGCTCTGGCTCACCGGGGTCACGGCCGTCGTCACCAGGGGCGAGGGCGACACCCGGGAGCTGCTCGTCGTCCGCCGCGCGGACAACGGTGCGCTGACGCCGGTGACCGGGATCGTGGACCCCGGCGAGGAACCGGCCGTCGCGGCCGAGCGCGAGGTCCTCGAGGAAGCGGGCGTCGTCGCGGTCGCGGAGCGCCTGGCGCTGGTGCAGACGCTGCCGGAGACGACCTACGCGAACGGCGATCGAGCGCAGTACCTCGACCTGGTCTTCGCCTGCCGGTGGGAGTCCGGCGACCCCTACCCCGCCGACGGCGAGAACACCGAGGCGTTCTGGGCGCCGCTCACGGCGCTGCCCCCGATGTCGGAGAACATGCGAGAGCGAGTCCGGGTCGCGCTGGCAGGCGGCCCGGAGGCGCGCTTCCGCCGCTGACGCGCACCCCACCGGACGGGAGGCTCGTGGCGGGCCCGCATCGAGCCTCCCGTCCGGCGGTGGTCGCCACCGTCAGGCGATCGGGGCGACCGCGACCGGTGCGCCGAGCAGGCGCACGGCGACGGCGTCGCCGGTCGAGCGACGGTCGCCGACGTCGTGCTGCACCGTGACGATGGTGTCGTCGTCGAGGCGCACGGTGGTCCGTCGGATCGACCCGAGGAAGCTCGACGAGACGACGGTGCCGGTGACGCCGTCGTCGGCGAAGGCCACGTCCTCCGGCCGGACGTAGGCCAGGACCGGACCGTCCGACGCCGAGCGGTCGAGTGCCGGCACCCGGAAGCCGTACACGAACACGTCGCCGCCGCGGAGGTCCCCGCGCAGGCGGTTCGACTGCCCGACGAAGTCGGCCGTGAACGCCGAGGACGGTGCGCGGTAGAGCTCCTCGGGCGTCCCGATCTGCTCGACGTTGCCCGCGTTCATCACGGCGATGCGGTCGGAGACGGCGAGCGCTTCCTCTTGGTCGTGGGTGACGAACACCGTGGTGATGCCGAGGTCGGACTGGATGCGGCGGATCTCCTCGCGGAGGGACACCCGCACCTTGGCGTCGAGCGCGGAGAGCGGCTCGTCGAGCAGCAGCACCCGCGGTCGGGTCACGAGAGCCCTGGCGAGGGCGACTCGCTGCTGCTGGCCGCCGGAGAGCTGGTGCGGGTACCGGTCGGCGAAGTCCGCGAGGTGCACCATGTCGAGCGCCTCGACCACGCGGGTCTTCCGCTCGGCACCCGGCACGCGGCGCATCTCGAGGCCGAACGCGACGTTCTGCCGCACGGTCATGTGCGGGAAGAGCGAGTACTGCTGGAACACCATCCCCATGTCGCGCTTGTTCGCGGGGACGCCGGCGACGTCGTCCCCGTCGATGCGGATGGCGCCGGCGTCGACGGCCTCGAGTCCGGCGAGGGCCCGGAGCGCGGTCGTCTTGCCGCAGCCGGAGGGACCGAGGAGCGACAGGAACTCGCCCGGTTCGACACGGAGCGAGAGGCCCGTGAGTGCGCGGTGGGTGCCGTAGCGCTTCTCGACGGACTCGAGCTCGACGACGGCGCCGGCACCGGTTCGGCTGGTGCTGGCGGACAGCGACGCCGGCGGGATCGGAGCGGTGGTGGTCATGCGGACTCCTTGGGGTGCCGGCGGGTGCCGATCCGACCGATGGCGACGAGCAGCAGGAACCCGAACGCCAGTGCGCCGAGCGAGAAGATCGCGGCGACGTAGGGGTCGGTCTGCTGCACGAGCACGAGCGCGGTCTGGAACGTGGTGCGGGAGAGGAACGACGCGAGGGTGTACTCGCCGAGGACGACCGTGATGGTCAGGAAGCAGGCCGCCAGGACACCACGGCGCAGGTTCGGGAGCAGCACCCGCCAGGTGACGGTCCACCAGGACGCACCGAGCGACCGTGCGGCCTCGGACAGCGTGGTCATGTCGGTCGCGGTGATCGCGGCGGCGATGGGCCGGAAGGCGAAGGGCAGCGCCACGATCCCGATGGCGAACGACAGGGTCCACGCGCCCGAGCCGAACAGCCGCGCGACCACCTGGTAGACGGGCACGAAGCCGACGACGAGCACCACGGCCGGGACGGTGATCGGCACGATGCAGACGAACTCGAGCAGCCGGCGGAGCCTGGGGTAGCGGAGCGCCGTGATGACCTGGGCGGGGAGCAGGACGAGCAGGACGATCGCCACCGTGATCAGGACGATCAGGAGCGAGGCGCCGAGACCGTCGAACACCGGCTGGTAGGTCGCCCGGTTGACCGGGTCGGCGAGGGCCGCGTAGTGCGCGAGGGTGAGTCCGCCGTCGGTGCCCTGCCGGAAGGTGAACTGCAGCAGCGCGACGATCGGGACGGCGAAGACGAGGCCGACCACGACGAGCACGACGGCGGCTGCGCCGCGGGACGGGGCGGCGCCGAAGCGTGCTGCGGCGGGGCGAGCCGGACGTGCGCCGACCTGCCGGAGGCGGGTCGAGCCTCCCGTCCCGCTCATCGCTGCCACCTGGCGGCGCGGCGCTGCAGGAGTGAGTACGCGCCCATCACGACCGCCATCACGACGACCATGCCGAGGGCGAGCACCCCGGCGACGTTCTGCAGGCCGATGATCGTCTCGCTGGTGAGCTGCGCGCGGATCGTCAGCGGAACGATGCCGCCCTGCGAGATGAGCGCGGCGGCGGTGGCGAAGGAGGAGAAGCCGTTCGCGAAGAGCAGCAGCAGCGAACCCCAGAACGCCGGCGCGAGGACGGGGAGCGCGACGCGGCGCCAGTACGTCGCACGCGAGGCGCCGAGGGTGGCCGCGGCTTCGCCCCACTGGGTCTTCACGCCCTCGAACGCCGGCATGAAGGTCAGCACCATGAGCGGGACCTGGAAGTAGACGTACGGCAGCACGAGGCCGGGGACCGTGTACAGGAAGGACCCGCCGGCGGTGACGTCCCAGTGGAACGTCGCGGCGAGCCAGGTGGTGACGAGCCCCTGCGCACCGATGGTCGCGATGAACGCGAACGCGAGCATCACGCCGCCGAACTGCGCGAGGACGCTGGCGGCGGAGTCGATCGCCGAGCGCACGAACCCGTCCGGCCGGAGCGCGGCGAGCGCCCAGCAGACGACCGCACCGACGACGCCGCCGATCACGGCGGACACGGCGGAGAGCCCCGCGGAGGCGCCGAACGCGCGGAGGACGCTCGGGTCGGCGAACGCGGCGAGGTTCGCGAGGGTCGGGCGCCCGGCGGCGTCGAAGAACCCGCTGCCGACCCCGATGACCGTGGGGACGGCGAGGAACAGGAGCACGTACGCGGCGAACGGGGTGAGCCCGAGCCACGCGACGCCGCCGCGGCGCCGGACACGGGGTCCGGCGCCGCGGCGGGTGGTCGCACCGGCGGCCGTGGTCGTGCGGTCGGTCGGCTGCTCGCTCGTGACGAGGGTCGCGCCGACGGCGGGCGCGCCGGGCGCCGATGCGGTGGTCATGCCGGTCAGGAACCCATCGTGGCGGACCACTTGGTGGCGAGGACCTTCGAGGCTGCTGCCACCTGCTCGTCGGAGAGCTCGACGTAGTCCTTCGGCGCGCCGCCGGCGGCGTCGAGGGCGTCCTGGTCGACCTTGCCGGACTTCTCCAGCGCGGCGAGCGTCGAGGGGAAGGCGCCGGCCTGCAGGTACAGGTTCTGCGCGTCGGCGCCGGCGATGTACTCCTGCCACAGGCGGGCCGCCGCGGGGTGCGGGGCGTCCTTGTTGATCGCCTGCGAGTAGTACGAGCCGAGTGCCTGACCCTCGGGCACGACCGTCTTCCAGTTCTTGTTGCCACTGGCTCCCGCCGCCGGGCCCCACGCGAGGTTGTTGTACGACCACTGGACGACGACCGGGGTCTCGCCCGAGGCCACCGTCGCCTGTGTGGGCAGCACGTTCTGGAAGTTGCCGGCCTGCTTGAGCTTGCCGAAGTACTCGACGCCCTTCGTGATGTCGTCGGCCGAGCCGCCGTTCTCGAGCGCCGCGAGGTACACCGCGGACGCGGCCTGGTTCGCCTGCGTCGGGTCGCCGGAGATCGAGACCTTGCCCTTGTACTCGGAGCCGAGCAGGTCGTTCAGGTCCTTCGGCGCGTCCGTGATCTTCGACGAGTCGTAGCCGATCGACATCAGGCCCGTGTAGTCGCGGGTCCACTTGCCGTCCGCGTCCTTGAGGTCCGTGGGGATGTCGTCCCAGTTCGCGACCTTGTAGTCCGTGAGGAGGTCGAGGTTCTGCTGCATCACGGCGTTGCCGAGGTCGAGGACGTCCGGCGCGGTGGACTGGCCCTGCTGCGACTTCACGGCGGCGACCTCGTCGGCGCTGGACCCGTTCGGGTTCGCCGAGTTGACCTTGATGCCGTACTCCTTGGTGAAGCCGTCGATGATCTTGCCGTAGTTCGCCCACGACGGCGGCAGCGCGATGACGTTGAGCTGGCCCTCCGCCTTCGCGGCCTTGACCAGGGCGTCCATGCCGCCGGCGCTCTCGGCGCTCGTGGCGGTCTTCCAGTCGGTGTCGCTGTCGCTGCCGGATGCTGCGGAGCTCGTGGCGGAGCAGCCGGCGAGGGTGACGACTGCGGCGGCGGCCAGGGCGAGGCCGGCCAGGGTGCGCTTGTACTGCACGGGGAGGTGCCTTTCGGGTGGCGTTCGGTGTTCGGGGAGGTGCCGGTGGGTGCTGGTCCGGTGGCGCTCGGTCCGGTGACCGTGTGCTCGGTCCGGTGGTGCTCGGTCCGGTGCCGGTGGGTCCTGCTCCGGTGGTGCTCGGTCCGGTGACCGTGTGCTCGGTCCGGTGACCGGGCACGGGATGATCGTGGCCGGGGGCGGTTTCCGGATCGTGCTGCGCCGGTGAACGGTGGCGGAACGTCGGGTGCGGTTGTACGTTCGGCTCGTGGAGTTCACGACGACGGTGCTGCAGGCCCGCAAGACCGCGACGGGCCTGCCCGTCCCCGCCGAGGTCATCGACGCGCTCGGCTCCGGGAAGCGCCCACCCGTGGTGGTGACGCTGAACGGCGGGCACACCTACCGCTCGACGGTCGGCGTGATGAACGAGCAGTTCCTCATCCCGCTGTCCGCCGAGCAGCGCGCGGCATCGGGCATCGGCGCCGGGGACACCGTCCAGGTCACGATCGAGCTCGACACGATGCCGCGGACGGTGGACCTGCCGGAGGACCTCGCGGCAGCGCTCACCGAGGCCGGCGTCCGTGCGGCCTTCGACGGGCTGTCGAACTCCCGGCAGCGCGCGCTGGTCGACCCCGTGGTGCAGACGAAGGCCCCGGAGACCCGGCTCCGGCGCATCGAGAAGGCCGTGGAGTCGCTGCGCTGAGCCCGCGGTGTCGCGGGGTGCTCGCGGAGTGGCGGGGGTGGCGCGGGGTGGTCGCGGGGGTGGTCGTTTCGCGCGTGGGGAGTTGAAACGCGCGTAGGCAGTCGGAAGTTCCGACCCCCTACGCGCGAAAAGACTTCCTATGGCACGCGCGATGGGAAGGAACGCGCGAGGGGGGGGTCAGGCGCCGAACTCGACCAGGACGCGCGGGATCTCCGCGAGGAGCTCGCTCGCCAGGTAGCCCATCGGCCCGACCTGCACCGCCAGCCGATCCCCCGCGGCCGCGTGCACCTGCGTGGCCCAGACCGTGGCCTGAGCGACGTCGGCCCCGCGCGCGAGCAACCCGGTGATCGCCCCCGAGAGCACGTCCCCGCTCCCGCTGGTCCCCAGGCCGCCGGCCCCGGTGCCCTTCGCCCAGGACCGACCGTCCGGGGCGACGACCACCCCGCCGAGGGACACGACCGCACCGTAGCGGTCGGCGATCTCCGTCGCGTCGTGCAGGTCGTCGGAGCACTCGTGCCCGAGGAGCCGCTCGGCCTCACCGGAGTTCGGGGTCATCACGAGACGGCCCCGGAGCGGTGCGAGCTCGTCGACCAGGTCCGCAGCGACCCCGAGCGCGAAGGCGTCGAGCACCACCAGCGTCTCGTCGCCGACGGCACCGGCCAGGCCGGCGACGAGGTCCCTGCTGCCCTCTGGCTCGTCGAGGCCGGGCCCGACGAGCACGGCGTCGGCGCTGGCGAGGTCGTCGTGCAAGGCCCCGATGGCACCGACCGCCACGTGCCCGTCGGAGTCGTCGTCGAGCGGCTGGACGCCGGACTCGGGCAGCGCGACCGCGACGTGCAGGGCAACGCTCCGCGCGACGGCGAGCGTCAGACGTCCCCCGCCGACGCGGAGTGCTGCGGTCGCGGAGAGCATGGCTGCTCCCGGGGTCTTGGCGGCGCCGCCGACGACGAGCACCTGGCCGCGGCCGTACTTGCTGCCGCCACCGTCCGGGAGCGACCACTCGCGGAGCAGGTTCGGTGTGATCGGGGTCGGGTCAGACGGCACGGACGTCGTCCTTCCGGCCGGAGTGCTCGGTGACCGCGGCGTCGGCGTCGTCCTCGAGGTGCTCGACCGCGGAGAACTCGTCGAGCCGCCACGGAGCGCCGACACCGTCGCGGCTGAGCCGGGTGAGCGAGGCGTTCGCCACGGTGTGGGTGCCGGCGAAGTCCATCAGTGCCGGCTCGTCGAGGTCCAGGCACACCGCCACCGCCAGCATGACGACGGCGTCGTGTGCCGCGATCACCAGCCGCTGCGTGCCGTCGAGGCGGTCGACGTCGACGAACAGCGAGCGGAGCCGGAACATCACGTCGACCCAGGACTCCCCGCCCGCCGGTCGGTGGTAGTACTTCCCGAGCCACTGCCGCCGCCGTTCCTCGTCCGGGTAGCGGTTCCGGACGCCCTCGAGCGTCAGCAGGTCGAGGACGCCGAGCTCCCGGTCGCGCAGCCGCTCGTCGACGCGCTTCGGAGGTTCCGCGAGCCCGCCGGCCTCGAGTGCGATGCCGATCGTCTGCTGGGCGCGGAGGTACGGCGACACCCACAGCGCGACGGGCACGTCGTCGATGCCACGGTCCGCGAGTTCCTGCCCGAGGGCGCGCGACTGCGCTTCCCCGAGCGGGCTCAGCGGGACATCGGCGTCGCGGTGGTCCACCTCGATCACGTCGGCACCGGCCTCGTGGGCGCGGGCGGCGGCGACGTTCGCGGTGGACTCCCCGTGGCGGACGAGCCAGATCTCGGTGACTGCCATGCCGCCACGCTAGGCCGCGACCGCTGTGCTCGTTCGACGGGTCGCTCACGGGAGCACGAGCCGCGCGCTCGGCCCGGGGCGCACCGCGCACGGCAGTCCTGCGGCTCGCAGGCGATGCGCGAGCGGTCCGGGCGCGTGCAGGTCGGCCCACTCCACCCGGACGACCCGGCGGACGTCCGGGACGGTGAGCAGTGCTTCCTGCCGACGCTTCTCGTCGACGAAGGCCTCGGTCGGCGACCGTCCACCCAGGTAGCGCGGCTGCGAGTACTTCGCCCGACCGTCGATCTCCACGACGACGCCCTGCTCCGGGAACCAGAAGTCGACGAACATCCGGCGACCGTCCACGACGAACACCTGTTGCAGGACGGGCTCCGGCAAGCCGAGCTCCCGGAAGACGACCCGCGCGAGCGACTCCGCCGCGGAACCCGATCGGGCATCGGCGATCTCGAGCACGAGTTCCGCGGCCCGACGCCCTCGGCCCCGCGGCGACGACCGGAGCGCCGCGTCGAGCGCCGCCACGGGCGTCCCGCCACGGAGCGCCGAATCGGCGAGCACCACCCCCGCCCGGACGTCCCCAGCGAGTGCGACGTCCACGACGGTCCGCGGGATGCTCGTCGCGGCGAGCGGGCCGTCCCGGGCGACGTCCTCGGCGCCGAATGGTCTCGTGTGCAGCACCAGACCGTTGCTCGCACTGCGGTACCGCGACTTCGGCAGGGTCACGTGCACCTGCTCGGGCCACCCGTACAACGACGCGAGCCCGTGCAACGCGGCCGCGGAGACGTGGGACGCGACCGCTGGCTCACCCAGGCGTGCGAGTCTCGCCCAGACACGGGTGACGTACCGCGCGCGAGGTCCGGCGGCTTCCCAGTCGACCGCGCGGACGAAGGCGTTCGGGCCCACGCGGACGAGTCGGTCGGGGCCGGGGTGCTTCGTGCGGCGACGCATGGCGGAACCGGTGCGGCCGGCCTCTCGTGTCGGCGTGGCCCGGTGGATCGGGAGTGGCGTTTCCATGGGACGAGCGTGCCGAGCCGACCACAGGCGATGGCGACCGAACGTCGAAGACGTGGACGAGCCTCCAGGCCGGCGCCCTGTGGAGGACTACCCGTTCCTTCCCATCGCAACTGCGGTGGAAAGGCGAATCGCGCGTAGGCGGTCGGAACTTCCGACCTCCTACGCGCGATTCGACTCCCTACGCGCGAAACGACCCGACCCCCGCCCCGCTACCGCGAAACGCCCGCGCCGCCCCGCACCCACTGCGCGCGGAGCTGCCACCCCGCGCAACACGACGCCGGACGGACGCACCCGTGCCCGCCCGGCGTCGCGGTCTATGCCCGCCGTACCCGCAGCGTGACGATCTCGAACGGCCGGAGCGTCAGGACGACGGGCTCCCCCGCGTCCCACGTCGCGCCGAGCGGCCGCTCGAGGAGGTCCACCTGGGCCACCGACGCGACGTCGAACCCGAAGTCCACGCCGACGTCGCTCGCACGACCGCCGAGCCCCTCGTAGAGGCGCACGACGACGTCGCCCGAGCGGTCCTCGGCGAGCTTCACGGCCTCGACGAACACCTGCGGCGACGACACGATCACCAGCGGCGACACCTCGGTCGACCCGGCCACCGTGCGCACCGGCAGGTTGAGCCGGTACCCGGAGTCCGCGGCGTCGAGCACCGACGGCCCGACGCGCAGCACCGTCCGGAACACGTGGTGCCCCTGGTCCGCGTGCGGGTCCGGGAACGTCGGCCCGCGGAGCAGCGACTCCCGCACGAGCGTCGTCGTCCCGCCGTCGGCACGCGTCGAGCGGGTGATGTCGTGTCCGTACGTGGAGTCGTTCGCGACCGCGACACCGAACCCCGGCTCGGCGACGTGCACCCAGCGGTGCGCCGAGGTCTCGAAGCGGGCGAAGTCCCACGAGGTGTTCTGGTGGGTGGGTCGGTCGATGTGCCCGAACTGGATCTCGCTCGAGGCGGAGCTCGCGCGGACGTCCAGCGGGAACGCCAGCTTGAGCAGCTTCTGCTGCTCGTGCCAGTCGACCTCGGTCTCGACGACGAGCTCCGGCTCGCCCTCGACCGCGGAGTAGCGCGTGGTGACGGTGGAGGACCCGACCGGCCGCACGACGACGAGCGCGGAGCCCTCGATCGTCACCGAGGTCGCCGACAGCGGGTTCCCGTTGCGCTGGTACGCGCGGTCGATGTCCCACGCCTCCCACTGGTTCGGGGTGTCCCGGAAGACGGTGTACTCCGCGGCGGCCGCGCCGGGCGCGATCGCGTCCCGCCCCGACGCCTGGTCGACGAACGAGACGACGTGGCCGGCGGCGTCGATGGTCGCCACGACCACGCCGGTGTCGAAGACGAAGTCGTCACCGTGGCGGACGGGAGGCACGGGTTGCGCCTCGGGACCGAGGGAACCTCCCATGGGGGTTGCGCCGCCCGCCGCGACGGGTGCGGCGTTGAACCGCACGACGGTCCCGACCGCGGCGCTGCCGCCGACGGCGTCGGACGACGGCGCGTCGAGCACCGACGAGCCGGAGCCAGACCCGGACCCGGACCCGGACGCGACGGACGACGACGACGAAACCCCGGCGAGCGCCGCGGCCCCTCCGTTCGCGAGCGCGGTCGTCGCGTTGCCGATGAGTCCCTCGAGCGTGTCGGCGACGAGCCGGTAGTTCTCCTCGGCGTTCTCGTAGACCCAGGCGATCGAGGACCCCGGCAGGATGTCGTGGAACTGCTGCAGCAGGACGGTGTGCCAGGCGGCTTCGAGCTCCTCGTACGGGTAGTCGAGCCCGAGCCGCACGGCAGCGGTCGCCGCCCAGAGCTCGGCCTCGCGGAGCAGGTGCTCCGACCGGCGGTTGCCCTGCTTCGTGCGGATCTGGGACGTGTAGGTCCCGCGGTGGAACTCGAGGTACATCTCCCCGGACCAGACGCCCGGGACGGGGAGTTCCCGCTCGAGCTGTTCGAAGACCTGCGCCGGCGTGCCGAGGTCGACCCGCGGCGACCCGTCGAGGTCGTGCTGGCGGTGCGCCGCGGCGACCATCTCGCGCGTGGGCCCACCACCGCCGTCGCCGAAGCCGTAGAGCAGCATCGAGGTGTTCGCGGTGCCGCGCTCCTTGTTCTGCCGTTCCCCGCGGTGCAGATCGGCGGGCGAGACGTCCGAGTTGTAGGTGTCCGCCGGCGGCAGGTGCGTCAGGATCCGGGATCCGTCGATGCCCTCCCAGTCGAACGAGGTGTGCGGGATGACGTTCGTCTCGTTCCACGAGGGCTTCTGCGTGACGAACCACTTCGACCCGGCGGCCCGGACGATCTGCGGCAGCGCCCCGGTGTACCCGAACGAGTCGGGGAGCCAGGCCTCCGGGGTGTCGATGCCGAACTCCTCCAGGAAGAACCGCTTGCCGGCGACGAACTGACGCGCGAGCGCCTCACCACCGGGCAGGTTCGTGTCGGACTCCACCCACATGCCGCCGACCGGGATCCAGCGGCCCTCGGCGACGCGCTCCTTGATCCGCGCGAAGACGGAGGGGTACTCGTCGCGGATCCAGGCGTACTGCTGCGCCGAGGAGCACGCGAACGTGAAGTCCGGGTCGCGGTCCATCAGGTCGAGCACGTTCGAGAACGTCCTGGCGCACTTCCGCTTCGTCTCGCGCACCGGCCAGAGCCAGGCGGAGTCGATGTGCGCGTGGCCGACGGCGATCGCGCGGTGGGCGGCGCCGCTCGCCGGGACGGACAGCGCCGGTGCCAGGACCTCCCTGGCGACGGCCGCGGTCCCGGCGACGTCGTCGGGGTCGAGGGCGTCCGCGGCACGCTCGAGCGCCCGCAGGATGTCGGCGCCCCGGGTGCCGTCGGTCGGCAGCTCGGCCATCAGCCCGCGGAGCACCCAGACGTCCTGCTGGAGTTCCCACACGGTGTCGTCGCGCTCGACGACGTGCAGGGCACGGAGCGTGTAGATCGGCTCGTTCCCCGCGGTCGAGCGAGACCCGAGCGGTGTCGCGCCCTGGAACGAGTCGCCGCCGATGTCCGGGTTCGCCCCGGCCTCGACGTAGAGCTCGAACGACTCACCCGGCGCCACCGCGAGCGGCACGCTGTTGTTGCGCGGCTCGACGGCCTTGATCGTGGTGCCGTCCGGCCGGTACGCGAGTCCCTCGGCCTGGAACCCCGGGTGCCGCTTCGAGAACCCGAGGTCGACGAGGAGCTCCGCGGTGGTGCCGGGAGCGGTCCCGAAGTCCTCGGGCACGGTCCCGGTGACCTTGAACCACGTCGTGCCCCACGGTCGCCCGCCCCAGGCGGACCCGACCGTGAACGGCGAGAACGTCTGGGTGACGGCGACGTCGAACGGCACCGGTTCGTCCGGGACCTCCCACGCGGACACGGTGACGGGCGCGGAACGCCGGTGCACGGCCGGGTCGATGCGGTCGCGGACGAGGCGGGCGATGCGGGCCTCGACGAGCGGTTCGTCCTGGTGCATGGATTTCCTTTCGAACGGGGTGGAGCTCGGTCAGCCCTTGATGCCGCCGGCGAGGGCACTGCCGCCGCCGAGGCCTCGGGACACGACCACGTAGAGCGCGATGACGGGCACGGAGTAGAGGATCGAGAACGCGGCGAGCTGCCCGTAGGCCACGGCGCCGTACTGCCCGAAGAAGTTGAAGATGCTCACCGCGGCGGGCACCTTGTCGGGCGAGAGCAGCAGAACGAAGGGGACGAAGAAGTTCCCCCACGCCTGGATGAACACGAAGATGAACACCACGGCGATGCCCGGTCGCATCAGCGGCACGACGATCCGCGTCAGCGTGGTCATCATCGAGGCACCGTCGGTCCACGCCGCTTCCTCGAGGGAGATCGGCACCGAGTCCATGAAGTTCTTCGCCATCCAGATCGCCATCGGCAGGCTCGTCGCGGCGAGGAAGAAGATGCAGCCCCACACGTTGTCGATGAGGTTGAGCGACACGAACAGGCTGTAGACCGGCACCATCATCGCGGTGATCGGCAGGCAGGTCCCGAACAGGATCCCGTACAGGAACGGCTTGTTGACCCGCATCTTGTAGCGGGACAGCGGGTACGCGGCGAGCAGGGCGACGACCACGGTGATGAGCGCGCAGCCGCCGGAGAGCAGCAGGCTGTTCGCGAGCGGGATGAACGCCAGCTCGGGGGTGAGCACCTTCGTGAAGTTGTCGAGGGTGAAGTGCGTCGGCACCTTCACCGCGAGCGAGGCGTTCGAGTCGACCGAGGCCAGCACGAGCCACAGCAGCGGCACCGCGAAGCAGATCGCCACGATGAGCAGGACGGTGTTCGACACCCAGCGCATGGTCCGCCCGCGGGGGGAGGTCATGTGCAGCGAACCGGGTGCGGTCACGGATCGGGTGGTCGTCGCGTCAGGACGAGCAGCGGTGATCGCCATCAGTCCACCTCCGGCTTCAGCGCTCGGATGTAGACGATCGAGAAGAGCGCCCCCACCACGAGCAGGATGGTCGCGATCGCGGTCCCGAAGCCGAGCTGCGAGAACTTGAACGCCTCCTGGTACGCCAGGATCGGCAGGGTCGACGAGTCCGTTCCGGGGCCGCCGGCCGTCATCACGTAGATGAGGGTGAACACCGACAGCGTCTGCAGCGTCGTCAGCATCAGGTTGGTCGAGATGGAGCGGCGGATCACCGGCAACGTGATGTAGACGAGCCGCTGCCACCCGGTGGCGCCGTCGACCTCGGCCGACTCGGTGATCTCCTCCGGCACCTCTTGCACGGCGGCGGAGTACACGAGCATCGAGAACGCGGTGCCGCGCCAGATGTTCGCCATGATGATGCTCAGCATCGGGAGCGCGTAGAGCCAGTTCGGCCCGCTGATCCCGATGAGTCCGAGGAACGAGTTCAGCGTCCCCTTGTCGTTGAAGAACGCGTACGCGGCGAACGCGGCGACGATCTCCGGCAGGACCCACGCGGCGACGACGAACGTGCCGACGAGCCCACGGATGACCCGGTTGGCGTTGCGCATGAGCAGCGCGAGCCCGAGGCCGACGACGTTCTGCCCGACGACGGCCGAGGCGATGAGGAAGACGAGCGTCAGGACGACGGACTTCGGGAAGTCCTTGTCCTGGAACAGGTCGATGTAGTTCTTGAAGCCGATGAACTCCTGGTTCGCGGCTCCCGCGCCGGTCAGCGCGGAGTTGGTGAACGACCCGTAGAACGACGAGATCACGGGGCCGAGCAGGAAGATGACGAGGAGGACCACCGCGGGGAGGAGCGGGACCGCTCGTCCGACGTTCCGCAGGGGGCGCCGCTTGCGCGGCACGGGTGGGTCGGTGCGCTTGGGCGCACCGGGCGCCGACAGCGTCGGCGCGATCGGGGTGCTGGTCATACGGGTGCCGCCTTCATGGGGTGCTGACGGAGCTCAAGTGGGTGGGAGACGGACTGGAGGCTGGGCGCACGTGGTGAGCCGTGCCTCCAGTCCGTCGTGTGGTCACGTCAGCCGACGTCGACCGTCTTGTCCTTGCCGACCACCCCGATGAGGGACTGGTCGTAGGTCGCAGCCGCCTGTTTCGGCGTCTGCTGTCCGGTCATCACCGATTCCATGGCGACCTGGATGGCGTTCGAGATCTGCGAGTAGTCACTCGTCGCCGGGCGGAAGTTCGTGTGTTCCACGAGCCCGGAGAAGAACTTGAACGTCGGGTTGGACGCGTCGTACTCCGGGTCCTCGGAGACGTCCTTGCGGACCGCGATCTGCGAGTTCTCGATGTCGTACTTCATCGAGCCGTCCTTGTTCAGGAAGGTGGAGATGAAGTCGAACGCCGCCTGCGGGTTCTTCGAGTTCTTGCCCACCGCGAGCGTCCAGCCACCGGACATGCTGTTGTAGCCGGGAGCCTGGCCGTTCTGCGTCGGCATCGGTGCCTGGCCCATCACCTTGGACCAGTCGGCCCACGGTGCGGTGCCGGACTTCAGCCACGTGCCGGACTGCCACGACCCGTCGAGGTCGATCGCGAGCTGCCCCTTCGGGAGCCACGTCTGCGCGATCGTGGTGCCGACGTTGGTGTCGAGCGCCTGCTGCGGTGTCGGGCCGAGGCCGCCCTGGTAGACGTCCTTGATGAACTGCAGCGAGTCGGTGAACTGCTTCGAGCCGGTGACCCACTTGCCGTTCTCGTACAGCGTGTTGCCCTTGCCGTCGGCCCCGTACAGGAGCATCTCGAAGCCCTGCATCGTCGAGGCCTCACCCTGCGGCTTGCCCGAGTACACGTTGAAGGGGATGACGTCGGGCTTCTTCTCCTTGATGGTCTTCGCCGCCGCGAGCACGTCGTCCCAGGTCTTGGGCTGCCACGGGACGGGGAGACCGACCTCCTTGAAGATGTCCTTGTTGTACCAGAGGGCACGGGTGTCGGTGCCCATCGGGACGCCGTAGATCTTGCCGTCGTCGCCCTGACCCGCCTGCTTGGCGTTGTCGTAGAACTGGTCCCACTCCTTCCACTTCGCCGTGTACTTGTCGAGCGGCAGGAGGTAGCCGGCCTCGGCGTCGGCCTTCACGAGGAAGGTGTCTTCGTACATGACGTCGGGAGCGGTCGCGGGCGCCTTGTTCATCAGCGCGAGCTTCGTGTAGTAGTCGTTCTCCTGCGCCTGGATCGGCACGAGGGTGACCTTGACGCCCGGGTGTTCCTTCTCGTAGGTCTTCTTGACGACCTTCATCTGGGCGTCGAGCTGCTGGAAGGATCCGAACTTCTGGTACGCGATCTTGATCGTGTCACTCGAGGCGGACCCCGAGCTCGAGCAGCCTGCCAGGCCGAGTGCAGCCACTGCGACGGCTGCGAGTCCGGCGATGATTCGGGTGCGTTTCATCGGTGCTCCTTTGCACGGGTGATGTCGCGGGCTTCATCGCTCGCGGCGCGCAGTTAGTCCACCGTATTGACTTATTGCTTGTCAAGGGGGACTTCGTCACGGTTCGGCCGCAGTGGTCCGAATCGCGCGTAGGAAGTCGAATCGCGCGTAGGCGGTCGGAAGTTCCGACCTCCTACGCGCGAAACCGCTTCCCATCGCAGGCGATGTGGGAAGGAACGGACGTGCACGACCCGCGGGTCAGATGCGGGTCGCGCCTCCCCGCACCGTGATGCCACCGGATGCCGGGACGTCGACAAGCAGGATGCTCGGACGGCCGACGTGGCGCCCCTGCCGGATCACGATGCGGTCCCCGGCGTGCGCTCGTCCGATCATGCGGAGGTAGGCGCCCGTCGACGCCGCTGCCGACCCGGTCGCGGGGTCCTCGGTGATGCGGCCGACGGGGAACAGGTTCCGCGCCTCGTACTCGCCGGGCGCGCCGGGGTGCAGCACGATCACCGTGCCGGCCCAACCCCGCTCGTGCATGAGCCCGGCTAGCGTCGACGGGTCGAAGCGGAACTGGTGGAAGAGCTCCTCGCTCTCCAGCACCAGCACAGGGTGCCAGTTGCCCGCGAAGGACTCCAGCACGGGGTGGCCGTCGGCGATGTCGTCCGTGGTCAGCCCGAGGACCTCGAGCAGCCGCGTCGCGTCGAACTCCCGCGAGTCCGGCTCGACGCTCGTCATCGCCACCTGCACGGTCCCGTCGGCGTCGATGGTCGACTCGAGGGCGATGTCCCCCGCGGCCGTCGAGAAGGTGCGGGCGCCGGGACCCTCGCGCTCGGCGAGCAGCCCCGCGAGGGCGATCGTCGCATGCCCGCAGAAGGGGACCTCGGCCCCGGGCGAGAAGTACCGCACGGAGGTCGCGCGGTCGGTCGTCCCCGTGACGAAGGCGGTCTCGGGGTAGCCGACCTCCTGCGCGATGCGGAGCATGTCCGCGTCGGTCAGGGTCGCCGCGTCGAGCACCAGTCCGGCGGGGTTGCCGCCCCCGGGCTCGGCAGCGAACGCGGTGTACCGGAGGACCTCGACCATGCCGCCGACGCTACCGGAGTGTGCGTCGCCGCTTCGCGGGCCAGTCCGCTGCGGGTGGCTCGCCTACGGGTCGTACCGTGCCCCGCGCTCGTCCGAGGGCAGCACGAGGAACACCAGCAGGGCGACGTTCCCGACGGGGACGAGGTACAGCAGGACCCACCATCCGGAGCGGTTCGTGTCGTGCAGTCGGCGGACGGCGATCGCGATCCAGGGCAGGAGTGCCGCGAGCCCGATCACCATGAACGCGACGAGCGCCCCCTGCGCGAGCGGCGGCAGGGACGTCAACAGCCACGCCCAGACCGGGAACGGGTCGAACTGCTCCATCGCACGCTCCACCGAGTCCGGGGGCATCGGCGGCCGGGAGAACACCATCGAGAAGAGGCCGACCGCGTAGACGACGTTCACCGCACTGGCGATGACGGCCCACCAGAGCGACCACCACCAGAACTCCGCGCGGGCCGCCCGGCCGCGGAAGGTGGTGTACCCGCGCCAGAAGCGGGGGAACGAGGCGGGGAAGGTCGCCTGGTGCCAGGGCGTCCCGATCGGGGGTTCCGTCGTGCTCATGCTCCCCTGCTACCGGTCGCACCTGAGCGATGGTCGAGTCCTTCGGGCCACAGGAAGCGGTTTCGCGCGTGGGAGGTGGGAAGTTCCCACCTCCCACGCGCGATCTGCCTTCCCAACGCGGTCGCGATGGGAAGGAACAGACGACTACGTGGCGCGACGGCGGCGCACGACGAGCACACCGGCTCCGGCGGCGAGCAGCAGCAGGGCTGCCGCGATGCCTCCGGAGAGGTCCGCACCCGTGAACGCGAGCTCGCCCGTCGCCGGGTCGATCATGATCGTCGTCCAGCCGATCACGGAGCCGTCGTCAGCCGTGACCACGATGCGGTGCCGGCCGGCCGGGGCGTCAGCGGGGACGGTCGCACGGACCGTGCCGTCCGCGGCGACCGTCACCGTGCCGAGCAGCGTCGGGGTCGAGAACATCCACACGTGCACGCGGTCGCCGGCGTACTGCGTGCCGACGCCGATCGTGATCGTCTCGCCCGCACGGGCACGTGACGGCGCCGTGAGCGTGCCGCGGTTCGCGGTCGTCAGCGACGACTCCGACGGAGCGACGGGTGTGCCGTCCGGCACCGGGGACGGCGCGGTCGTCGGGGTCGGCGTCGGCGTCGGCGTCGGCGTCGTCCCGGCTCCCGGGTCCGTCGGGTCCGTGCCGGGGTCCGTCGGGTCCGTACCCGGGTCCGTCGGGTCGGTACCGGGGTCCGTCGGGTCCGTACCGCCGTCGTCGGTACCCGGGTAGGTGCCCGTCCGCAGCGAGAAGCCGTCGGTGTCGTTGTCGTCCGCGTAGAACGTGGCACGGGCACCGTCGACGCTGGCGTCCGCGATCGCGAAGCCCTCGTTCGCCAGCGCGCGGTTCGCGTCGGCCGGCGCCTCGTAGACGGTGTCGAGCGTGAACGCGCCGTCCTGGACCGTGTACAGCGCGGTGCGGCCGGCGCAGGCGTCGTCGCAGACCACCCAGAGCGCGTCGAGCGTCGGGTCGAACTGCAGGTCCGCGACCACGGCGAACGGCGAGGCGATCGTGGCGACGCGCTGGAACGAGCCGTCGTCCATCAGCGCGTACGCGTACGTGCTCGCGGTGCCCTCGACCCCGACGAAGAACAGCCCGGCCCCGTGGCCGGCGTAGGTCGACGGCGTGTACGTCGCGCCGGTGTGCTGGTCGGTGAAACCGTGCGCGGTGAGCCACGAGTCCGGGATCCAGGTGACGCCCTCGAGCCCGGAGTTCGCACCGAGGCCGGGGAAGTCCGCGGCGAGGTTCCACTCGTCCGTGGCGTTCAGCGTCTTCTGGGATCCGTCGGTGGTCGCGAAGCGCAGGACGGCGGGACGACTCGTCGAGGACACGTCGTTGTTCCGCTCGGTCGAGACGTACACCGCGCCGGGGTCGTCCGAGGTCACGGTGACCCCCTCGGCGTCGGGTGTGCCCGAGCCGTCGGCGTAGTGCAGCGTCGTCCCCGCGGCGTTGGACGGCGCCCAGCCACCCGCGCCGTCGGAGACCATGCGGTAGAGCAGCCCGTCGCCGTTCTGCACGCCCCACAGCACGCCGCCGCCCACCGCGGTGGTCGAGGACTGCCAGTCCAGGCCGCTGAGGTCGCCGGAGAAGGTGTCCTCGTCGTCGAGCACGGTCTCGTCCGGGCTGCCCGGCCACGCCTCGGCGGTGACGACGCCGGCGAAGGCGTTCGCCGCACCCTTGGTGGGGGCGCTCGTCTCGGCGAAGGCGCCGGTGCCGTCCGGGTTCCGCCCGTACGTCGTCGCCGCGTGCGCGGTCCACGAGTACGCGTCGACCTCGGTGCCGTTCGGGTCGTACAGGCGCACGGAGTCGGCCTTGCCGAGCCCGAAGCCGAGCGCGGCCTCGTCCACGACGGAGAACCCGCCCGCACCGACCGTGGTGCCTGCCGGGATCGAGTACGCGTGGTCGTCCTCGCTGTCCTTCACGACGTACCCGCCGAGGTCCACCGCGGTGCTGCCGGTGTTGACGAGCTCCACCCAGTCGCCCGGAACGCCGTCCTGCGACTCGACCTCGTTGATGCGGATCGGCGAGGAGCAGTCGTTCGCCGCGCCCTTGGTCGAACCCGTCGTGTCGACGACGGCGCCGGTGCCGTCCGGGCAACGGCCCCAGGTGACGTCGGCCTTCGAGGTCCAGTCGTAGCGCAGGACGAGCGCGCCCGCGGCGTCGTACACCCGCGCGGAGTCGGCGTCGCCGAGGCCGAAGTCGAAGCCCGGCTTGCCGTCCTCGGGCTGGTCGATGACGAAGTACCCGCCGGCAGCGATGGTCGACCCCGCCGGCAGGACGTACTTCGTGTGGGTGTCGTCGCTGTCCAGGAACCCGTAGCCGCTCAGGTCGATCGCGACGGCGGACGTGTTCTTCAGCTCGACCCAGTCGGTGTCGTCCCCGTTCGTCTCGACCTCGTTGACCACGAGGCCGTCCGAGGCGGCAGCGGAGACGTCCGGGGCAGCAGCGGAGACGACCGGGGCAGCAGCGGAGACGACCGGGGCGGCAGCGGAGACGTCCGAGGCGGCAGCGGAGACGGCCGGGTCGGACGCCGGGGTGGTCGCGGCGACGGCCGGGGTGCTGGCGAGCACGGCGGCGGCGAGCACGGCGCAGGTCGCGGCAGCGGCGCCGAGGCGCAGGGCTGGGGAGGGCATGCAGGTTCCTTCGAGCAGGACGGCGGGGACCTGCACGACTGTTCAGCACCAGGGCGTCCGGCGGGTGACCCGTCGGTGAACGACCGGTGTCGTCAGCGCCGGATCAGCAGCGCGCTCGCCCTGGGGGACAGCGCTGCGTCGAGCACCAGGCACGCGGCACCGACCGCCGCGACGTCGGCCCCGCGGTCGCTCTCCACCACCGTCACCGGGTGCTTCGGCACGAGGATCGGCGACGCCGTGATCGCCTCACGTGCCGCCGGCAGCGCCGCCGCGGCGATCCGGGACCAGAACGGGCCGCCGAACACCACGCGGTCGATGTCGAGCAGGTTCACGATGACGACGGCCGCACGGCCCATCACGGTGCCGGCGTCCGCCGCGAGCTCGAGGGCGGTCGGGTCGCCCGCCTCGATCGCCGCGCCGAGTGCGTCCCAGGCGCGGTCGACGTCGGCGGCGTCGCCCGGGTCAGCGCCCGCGGCATCGCCCGGCTCCGCGTCGGCGGCGTTGCCCGGGTCCGCGCCCGCAGCATCGCCCGGGTCAGCGCCCGCGGCATCGCCCGGCTCCGCGTCGCCGGCCCTGAGGTGGAGCCCCCGCGCTTCGGCGAGCCGGACGAGCCGCGCCGGGGCCACGGCCGCGCCGACCTCGCCCCGGTCGGAGACCCCGTCCGGAGTCCCGGCGAGGGCGCCCTGCTCGACCATGATGTGGCCGGCGTCCCCGGCGTTCGCCCCGGTCCCGCGCACGGGTTCGTGGTCGACGACGAGCCCGACGCCGAAGCCGGTGCCGAAGTACACGAAGGCGAAGTTCCGCGCCGAGGACTCCCCGGCCAGGAACATCTCGCCGACCGCGGCCGCCGTGACGTCCTTCTCCAGGAGCACGGGGTGCCCGGTCGCCTCGGCGATCGCGTCGCGGAGGGGGACGTCCCGCCAGCGCGGCAGGAACGGCGGGTCGACGACGATGCCCGCCTCGACGTCGATCGGCCCGGGGCTCGCGATCCCGACGCCGAGCACGGCGTCGGAGTCCACCTCGGCGGTCGCGACGAGGTCGTGGATCGCTGACGCCATCGTCCGGATCACCTGGTCGGGGTCGTCAGCGGTCGGCGTCGAGGTGGTGGTGGACGCGACGACGGTGCCGGCCAGGTCGAGCAGCACGTACGTGACCACGGCCGGGTCGACGTGCACCCCGACGGCGAAGCGACTGCCCGCCTCGAGTCGCAGGATGGTGCGGGGCTTGCCACGGCCCGAGACGATCGTGCCGGACTCGACGATCATCCCCGCCTCGATGAGGAACCGCGTGACGTTCGACACCGTCTGCGCGCTCAGACCGGTGCGGCCGGCGAGCTCGACGCGGCTCAGTCCGTCGGGCGACCGGCGCACGGCGTCGAGCACGACCGTCCGGTTGAAGCCGCCGATCGACGGCAGGTTCGCGCCGCGCCGGTGTTCCGCCATGCCTGGACCATATCGCGACCACGCGGCTCACCCGCGAGGATGACATCTCCACGGACCCGTCCCCATGGCTGGCCCCCGCACGGGTAGCACCGTTACCCTGACCGCATGACGGACCTCCGCCTCGAAGAACTCTCTGCAGCGACCGCCGCCGCGGCCAACTCGCTGACGCTCAAGCCCGGGCAGGAGCAGTTCGTGCAACCGACGACCTACGGGGTGGCCGAGTCCGACGTCAAGCCGAGCGCGTCGTGGCCCCGTGTGGTCCTCGACGGCGACGAGGTCGTGGGGCTCATCATCGGCAGCTTCGACGCCGAGAACCCGCAGGAAGAACTGCAGGCCTGCATCTGGCGCGTGAACGTCTCCGGTACCGCACAGGGCCGTGGCGTCGGGCGCTTCGCGGTGCACGGGCTCGCCGACGAAGCCCGCAAGCGCGGGTTCGAGCGCCTCACCGTCGTCTACGAACCGGGCGAGGGCTCCCCCGAGGACTTCTTCAAGGCGGTCGGCTTCGACGTCGTCCGCGAGACCCAGTACGGCGACCACTTCGCGGTGCTGTCCCTGTAGTGCACCCCGGCGCACCCGACCCGGCTGACTTCGGCGCCGCCGTCGCCGCCGTCGTCCGGTTGATCCCACCCGGACACGCGATGACCTACGGCGACGTCGCCGCCGCCCTCGGATCGCGCGCATCCCGCGCCGTCGGCAAGGTGATGGCGCACGAGGGTTCCGACCTGCCCTGGTGGCGCGTGGTCCGGTCCGGCGGGCTGCCCCCGCTCCACCACGAGGCCCGTGCGCTGGAGCAGTACCGCGTCGAGGGCACGCCGCTCACGTGGGGCCGGACGACCTGGAGGCTCGACATGCGTCGTGCGCGCTGGTCACCCGAGCTGGACGGTGACGGCGACCCGTTTTGATCACGAAGCGGTAACGGCCGAGAACTGACCCAAACCGCTCCGGCAGGGGTGCCGAATCACTGTCACAAGCCGGGAAACACCCGGAGCGCTCACCAGCCGCAGGTAGCTGGTTCTCCACCCTCAAGCGGGGTGTGTTCGGCGTGCACACAGCAAAGGACTCACTC
>NZ_JBIVCN010000008.1:0-56124 GCF_044746585.1 Curtobacterium sp. NPDC090223
AATGTCGCGGGTGTGCTTGGCCTGCAAGCTGCTGCCGTTTGCCACTCGGAAGAGCGCGTCGAGACGTTCGTCCGCTCCGGGGTCGTCGGACCATTGACGTTGCCGCTCCTCGAAGCCGAGGAGATCAGGAAGGACCACTCGCGCTCCTGCATGCGCGAGTGCCAGGCCGTAGGCGAGGCTCGGGTCACCGGCGAGGCCGGCGGGCTCGCTCTTGCCGAGCGCGAACATTCCTGCGTGTTGGTGAACGGCGATAACGTCGACGCCGGAGTACTTGTGGGGCGTGATGAGGATGCATGGGATGGTGTCACCATCCGGGGTGTCGAGCTCGATGTGATCCCACCGGGTGGAGTTATTGAGTCGTAGGTGCTGGCGTCGGACCGCGGTCGGGTGGATGGTGCTTGGTTTCGGGATGGCGAGCAGATCGACAAGCTTCAATCGAGCGGAACCATCCTCGGCCTGCACCATGCGGGGACGCTATCAGCGCCGCCCGCTCTGCGATCGGCAATCGGACGCCGAACTATGCCATCGGCGTAGCTTTGAGCCGTCCCCCCCTTGGGGGCGAAGAGTCGGTGGTGGAGATGTCAAGCGTCGTGGTTCCGTCCGATGCCGAACAGTTCGGCTAGTTCCGCGACCGAGTGCGTGCCGGCTTCGTGCACCTCGAGGAGATGTCGTTGCTGTGCGGCACTGAGTTTGGGTTGGCGACCGCGAAGGTGCCCCTTTGCCTTGGCGACCTGCATCCCTTCGCGCGTCCGAGCTCGAATCAGGTCTGATTCGAACTCGGCCACCATCGCGAGGACGTTGAACAGCAGCCGACCAACGGGATCGTTCGGGTCGTGGACGGAACCACCGATGTTGAGCTTGACGTTCTTGGCGGTGAGCTCGTCGACGATGTCCTTCGCATCACGGAGGCTCCTGGCCAATCGGTCCAGCTTCGCGATCACCAGCGTGTCGCCGTCACGGCAGGACGCGAGCGCTTCGCGAAGACCGGGCCGCGAACGGTTCGTGCCGGTCAAGCCGTGATCGGTGTGGATATTGAGCGGGAGGACGCCGAGCCGTTCAAGCGCGATGCGTTGAGCGGTGAGGTCTTGTTCGTAAGTCGAGACGCGGGCGTACCCGATGAGGAGAGCGGTCATGACGCGAGGATCGGCTTGCGGCACCTGGTTCGCGTCATCTCATTCCCGGTCGGCTACCGGTCGTTCGCGCCGGACAGCGCCCGAGGTCAGTGCAGGGCGGCCTTCCACGTCTCGAGCCAGGGGATGATGTCGCGCAGGTCCTCTGTATCAACGGCAGCGGATGCCGCAGCCCGAGCCATCGCGCCGGCGTTCAGAGCGAGCGATGCGGGCAGGGCGTCGAATAGGGGTATGTCAGACCGACTGTCTCCGATGGCGCAGCAGTGCTCGATCGGGACACCGCGCGCCGCCGCGAGTTGGAGGGCGCGATCCCGCTTGTCGTGCTCGTTGAAGTGTTCCGCCACTGTGCCGCCGTAGTCGGTCCCAACGACGTAAATGCGCGGACCGCCGTTCGCGGTGAACCCGTGACGTTTCGCGATCGCTTCTGCAACGGGTTGCCAAGCGAGAGACGCGAGCACCGGCTCGACACCGTGCTCGACACACCAGCCAACCACAGCGTCGACACCGGCCATCAGCGGAAGCTCCTCGAGCCATGCGGCAACGGTTCGCGTCGGAGTTCCCCGCCATCCCTCTGCGTCGATGACGCTGACTTCCTCGTTTGTCAGCTCGCCCTCGGCGTACCGCTGCTCGGCGGCGTCGAGCGCAAGGGCATGTCCGAAGCGCTTGGCGAGGAAGCTGCTGCTCGACATGGACGGGACCAACGTGCCATCGATATCGAAGAAGACGATCCCCCGCGTGCTCATGCTCAGAGCGTAGTCAGGCGCACATCGCTTCCGCTGTCCCGCTAGCCGATCGGCTACCGGGACAGCATGGTTCGATCAGTCGTGCGCTCGCACCGGCGCGAAGTTCGAGGATAGGAAAAGCATCGGATGGCGAAGTTCTTCGATTCGCCTCATCCAGTCGCCGAGATGGGGCTCGGGGCTGTTTTCGTCATCATGGGCGTCGTCGTCGGACCGGTGGTCACGGCTCCGGACGATCGCGTGAACCAGGGGCCTCTGAACATGATTCCGACGCCGGTGCTGGTCGGTGTGCTCGTCGTATGTGGGGTCGTCGTGTTCGCGCAAGGACTCGGCACTTGGATCAAGCGGAAGCGCGGGAGGTAGGGGCCGGTCGAGGATCGGCTTTCGGACGACGCTCGTTCCGGCAGCCTGCATAGCCTTCGCGCGAGTCTGCAGCAGGTGCAAATGGTTGGTTGTGGGCTCTGCTGATGTTGCCGGTTGTCCTCGCCCTGGGTTCTACCGAGACCGCCGCAAGCGGCTGTGACCGTTCTGCGACCGGAGGACGGACAAGCTCACGGCGAGGCCTCCTTCGCCGCCGCGCGAATCGAACTCAAAAGGGACCGCTCGAACTCCGACAGAACCGGGTCGGGCGCGGACAGGCCACCCCGCCGAGCCCTGACGATCACGACCTCAGAGTCCCCATGCGGTGTCCGGCGGAACGCGAGCGAGATGACCTCGACGCGAGGAATCAAGACGCCCGAGCGTTGCGTGATTGTCGCCCCCTCGTCGTCGAGCTCGGAGACGGATGCGCGCGGAATCCGCGCCACGGCAGCCCTCACGACGCTGGGCACATCCCGCAGCACCACGTCGACGAGCGTGGAACCCCTCACGGCTGTTGTCACGCGTTCACCCAAGCACGTTGTCCCGTTATCGATCGATGATCGGACGCCGGAGGAGCTGCGCCGTCCCCATGGATGGCGGTGAGCGTCGTCGCGTGCTGCTTGGAGGCGCGGCGGCGTCGTCGGCCTTGCTGACAACCCGGGTCAGCGTCTCAATCTGGTCGCGCATACTCTCTTCCTCTCCCTCTCGTTGTTTTGCTGGGAAGGCGACTTGTCGCCGCTAGGACGGGAGAGAGGAGTTGGCGGCTTGCCGCTTGCGCGGAGCCTGGACGTCCGTACGCCGCCGAAGGCTTCACGGCGAAACAACGGGCCCGCAGGGCCGACAGTGCCGGTTCGCCGGCTCCCTCGGCCACTTGCGGCTCCGGGCCCCCACCCGGAAGCTCGGGATTGGTTCGACTAGCCGTTACGATCGCGAACGTGATCGACCTTGGGGACCTGCTGCTACGCGGCTTATTTGGATCGCTTGGACTCGGCGCCGTCGTGGCTCTCGTGCGGGCGACCTACATAGTTGTGACCCAGCGCGGTCCCCGGCGGCGCGTTGAAGCGGTGAAGCTGGCCCAGGAAACGCTCAAGGAGTTGCCCAATGAGCTCGAAGAGCGCAAGTTCATCGAGGTCCAGCGCGATCGGGAGCTCGCTGCTCTAGGAATTGCCATGGCTCGAGCACAGAAGCGAGCAGCCTTCTGGGAGTCGGCCGGAGGCAAACCCTTCGTGGCCCTTGTCGTGACGACAGCAGTTGTCCTTTTCGCATCAATCGCGGAGGCCGGCGTTCTTGCCTCACAGCCGGGCGATCAGAATCAGACGGCTGTGTGGTTCACCGTCGCCGGACTGGCCGTTTCTTTCGCCGGCAGCATCTCCGTGTTCATGGTGTTGCTGGCGCGGCTGGCCGGAGTGAAGCCCTCGGAGTGGCTCGTAGACTCCGGCCCTGCCGCCGTGTCTGCAGCTCTCGAAGTCCTACGCAAGATCAAGTGAGCGGTTGAACAGCGCCACGCGCACCCCTAATCGACTGCTTCCACACCGCCGGCAACGGAAGGGCCACGGTTCGTGTCGCCCCTGCGATGGGAGAACCAATAGGGCGAGTTCCCGTCGGATGACGTGTCCGGAGGCCGATCCGCTCTCGAGACGGCGCTTGAGGAAGGATGCCCTTTAGAGGAATGTCACAGAAGAGCGTCCGTGGCGACAACGAACTGGGCGGTGATGCTGATCGCCTCGTTCGCGAGGTCGCGCACCGGGCTCATCTTGCGTGCTCGTCTGGTTGGGATCCCCGGACCGGACGCCTGGAGATCGAGCTCGTGGACGATCTCGTTCCGCGCGATGAAGAAGTCGGCAAAGGTTGCGAGATTCGCGTCTGTAAAGGCACCTGAGGGTGCGATGCCGAGCGCGTTCCGCACCGCGCGCAGGTCCTTCTCCGTCTGCAGGCTGCCCTTCGTTATCGAGTCTACGTATTCGACGCGTAGAGCAGTGTCCGCGCTCGGCGCTCCGAGGATCCGCTGTGCCCTCTTGGGCTCTCCTCGCACCATCTCGGCGACGAACCGATTGAGCGATGTCTTTGTTGCAGGGTGCGACTCCAGGAGAGCGGTCAGGGCATCCCGGACTAGCTGTTTTAGAACGGCGTCGAGCCCCGCGCCCGCGAAAACGATGGCCGCCCGAAGCAGGTCTACTTCTCCGTGTTCTAGCCGCCGCACCGAAACCCCGCGAAGGATCTTCTGCTGGCGCGCGGCCTGCAGCGTGGCGAACAACCCCTGGACACTGTCGTGGGCACCCACAAGACGTCGAGCGGCTCCGGCGGTTTCCGGGTGAGTCGTCAACGCGAGCGGAAGCGGATCGAGTTCGAGGAGTCGGTTGGCGGGCACGTGATCGATCCTCGCATGTGTGATGTGCGAGCTGACTCGTCCGATGCGTCGGAAGGGCTGAACCGAGAACAGCGATTTCCGCTGGAAGGCTGTCCGATAGCCGGTCGGCTACCGAACGCTGGCCGGTGGCTGGATGAGGTCCCATGGCATGCCGGCGGGGTCCTCGAAGACCGCGACAGTGCCGTACGGCTCCCGGCGGGGCAGCTCGCGGAACCGAACTCCAGCGGCCACGAGCCGCTCGTGGGCTGCCGCAAAGTCGTCGGTTTCGAGGAAGAAGGCGACGTCACCTCCGGCCTGCTGACCGACCACGTCTGCAGCAGCCAACACCAGAACAAACCCGGTGCCGCCCTCTGGCGGCCCGACCACGACTCGACGCCAACCGCCTTCGTAGGTCTCGTCTTGGCGGACCGTGAAGCCGAGGCCCGCCGAGAAGAACCGGACCGCGTCATCCAGGTCCTGCACCAGGTACGTGACGTCCTGCAACCGGATCATGCAGTCACACTATCCGCGCGGTCCTTCAGTCCGGAATCAGCTGCAGGGCACCTCAGCTCGTTCCTGAGTCGGAATGACGGTGTATGAGATTCGACGTGGAGCAGCGACGACGTCATCTAGCCTTCACCTATGACGGTCTTCATCAGCTGGTCGGGCGAGCGCAGCAAGGCGGTTGCACATGTGTTCGCGAGCCACCTTGAGTACGTGATTCAAGGGCTGCCGACGTTCATGTCCGACAAAGACATCGCGTCCGGTGTGCAGTGGTTCCAGGAGATCAGTGACAAGCTCCGAGAGGCCACGTTCGGAATCATTTGTGTCACTCCGGACAACCTCGACAAGCCGTGGCTGAGCTTTGAAGCGGGCGCGCTCGGCAACCAGGCACCGCGATCACGTGTCGTTCCGGTCGCGGTGGGGCTGAGTAAGGAAGACCTGCCGTCGCCACTGAATGGGTTCAACGCTGTTGATCTGAACGAGGACGGGTTCGTCAGGCTGATCAAGTCGATTCATGAAGCACGCGACGTCGCCACTACCTGGCCGATCATCGAGTCGGCAGCCCGCCGCGAATGGCCAGACATCGCTAAGGAACTTGACGCAGTCCCTACCCCGGCCGTGGCGGTAGAAACCGAACGCCCCTTCGACATGGAGAGCGCCGTCAAAGAGATGCGTGGGCTGCTCCGAAACCTCGTCGATCAGCGGGACACACCCCGACCGCTCAGCGAACTCGAGGCGTTCGAAGCCCGAATCGCCGAGCAGGCCCGTCGGGACCTCCGACTTGGCACAGATGCGCGGTCCCAACGCTCTCGGTTCATTCGTGAGCACGCTATCTCGCCAGGCCTAGCAGCCGAACTCGCGAAGCCAAGTCTCGGATTGGTAGCTACAATCAACGGCCTGCTGGCTGACTACCTGCACGGCGACGAGTCGGCACGGGAGCGGCTTCTCGAGCTCGGTGTCGACCCCGATTCGACGTCACCACTTCGGGATCACGTCGCTGAACGGGCGGCGGCGGTCCAGAGGGCCGCAGCGGAGATCGAGGACGACCAGAAGCACGCCGACTAGCCTCAAACCGTCCGATAGCCGGTCGTACAACGAGCCGCTCCAGCCACACTGCCCTGTGAGCAGCTTCGCTCTGTGTCGCGGTTTTCGCTGCGTTCCGTGTCGGGTTAGGTGGTGCCGATGACGAGGGTGCTGCGGGCGGCTTCGACGACGTCGTTGGTGATGACGTCGAGCTCGTTGATCTTCAGGACACGTTGAATCTGTGGGAGGAGACGTTCGAGGAGACGGAAGTTGCCGCGGGTGATGCGTTCGACGGCGGCGATGGCTTGCGCGTCAGTGAAGTCGTCGGGGTCGAGGGTCTTGCCGAGCTTGCGCCATTGACGTTCGAGGACGAACAGCAGCTCGTCGTGGCCGAGGGGGCGGTACTGGTGGGCGAACCCGAGTCGGCTGTAGAGCTGTGGGTAGTGAGTGAACTGCTTCTCGATGCCGGGCATGCCGATCAGGATCATCGCGATGCCTGTTCGGTCGTACTGGTCGCGGAGCCACTCGATGGCGTTGCCGGTGAGGCGTTCGGACTCATCGATGATGATCAGCTCGAGCAGTGACGGGTTGGGGCCGTGCGCGTGGTCGACGTGGCCGCCGTGGAGGACGAGGTGTTCCTCGATGCAGCGTTCGGTGCGGATCATGTCGTGCCGGAGGTCCTCTTGCAGGGCGCGCATCGTCGCGGAGACCTCGGGCGTGTAGAAGACGGTCCGGGCGCGGTGGGCCGCGGCATAGATCTTGGTGTCGTCTTCACTGCGTGCGGCCCACCTGGCGATGAACGGGCCGATGCTGTCCCAGTGCGCGTAGCGGCGCGCTGAGAGGGTCTTGCCGACGCCGGCGGGCCCGAAGCAGACGCCGATGGTGTTCTGCTTCCGGACCGCGTCGGCAAACTCTGCGAACCGGCGGTGCTCCTTGGTGACGATGAACTGGCTCGTCATGACCGGTCCTCCTCGTAGGTCTTCAGTCGCGGCCGATCCGTCTCGACGGCTGCCGGTGTGGTGGTGTCGTCGAGTTTGGGACTGACGATCGCGATGCGTTCGTGGATCTGCCCGCGTAAAGCCCGGCGGTGAGCGTTCCTGGCGGCTTGGATCTGCTTGAGGCTGATCGTCTCGGTCTGGTGCTCGGTGCTGATCGCGGTGCAGAGGAACACGTCGCGGTGGAAGACGCGGATCTCGGTGACGTCGCGTGGGTCGTACCGGACACTCACGGTGCTACCGACGAACGGCGCGAGAGTGGCCGCGGTGTAGCGGAGGCCCTCGAAGTGGATGCCATCGCGCTGCACGACCCGCGTCGTGGGGACGGTGAGCAGGAACCCGTCGAGCTGTTCAAGGGACTTCGGGAGCCGTGGCAGCCACCCGTCTGCAATCCACGCGTGCAGTGGGCTCGTCCGGAGCTCGCGGTGGGTGCGGGCGTTGTAGCTGCGGATGAACGTGCTGATGGCACTGTCGACGCCGCCGAGATCCAGCGCCGGCGTCGGCGCCGAGGATCCGGCTGCGAAATGGCCGGGGAGCGTTGGGAGCAGTTCGGTGTTGATCGTGCCGAAGAACCGCTCGATCTTCCCGCGCCCCTGGGGCCGGGCGACCTGCGAGTGGATGATGCGGAGGTGCAGCACAGCGGCGGTGTCGCCGAGACGATGGCTGGTGAAGTCGGACCCGTGGTCCGTGTAGAGCACGTCCGGGATCCCGCAGACGGGCCAGTCCGGTTCCGGCTTGTGCCAGATCGCTTGGCGCAGCGCGAGCGCGGTGTTCGCCGCTGACGGGGCACCGAGGAACACCATGTACCCGCAGATCGCGCGGGAGTAGTCGTCGAGGATCACCGTCAACCACGGCCGTGCGGGCTTGCCGTCGGGCCCGACGATGAGCAGGTCAAGCATCGTGTGGTCCGCCTGCCAGATCGCGTTCGGGCGGTCCGCGCGACGTCGGAGCAGCAGCTCGTGTTTGTCACGGTATGACGCTGGCCCCTCGAGTGCGAGCGTCACCATTCCGGGATCGAGCCCGTTCACGATCGACCGCACGGCGGAGTACGACGGCGACGGCAGTCCCCGTTCAGCGCAGTGGACGCCAACCTGACGGTGAATGGTGGCGATCGACGGCCGCGGCTTGGTGAGCGCAAGCCCTTCGACCAGGCGGACGAGTTCCGGTGCTGTGCGTCGGACGCCATGGTCGGCGCGAGCGTCGTCGGCGAGGGCGGCGTATCCGCCTGTCCGGTAGCGGGCGAGCCAGCGTTGCAGGGTGCGCTCGGTGACGCCCGTGCTGCGGGCCAGAGTGGCAAGCGGGATTGCGTCCTCGACGTGCAGTCGAAGGATTCGCCACCGCTCGCTCGCGTCCATGACCGGCTACATCGTCGGTGAGGGCTTTGCGCGTCGGCGGGCGACGGGTTCGGCGTGCTTCGCGAGCGTCCGGTAGATGGTGGTGCGGCTGACGCCGAGGACATCGCCGATCTGCGCGACGGTCATGTCCTGCTGTTCGTAGAGCCGGCGTGCGGTGCGCACCTGGTCCGCGGAGAGCCGAGATGGTCGGCCGCCGGTTCTGCCGCGGGCTCGGGCGGCGGCGAGGCCGGCGTTGGTGCGTTCCTTGATGAGGTCCCGTTCGAACTCCGCCAGCGCAGCGAAGACGTGGAACACAAGCCGGCCACCGGGTGAGGTGGTGTCAATGGTCTCCTGCAGCGACCGGAACCCGATGCCGCGTTCGGCGAGTGCGTGCAGCTGGTCGATGAGGTGCCGGATGGATCGACCGAGCCGGTCGAGTCGCCAGACGACGAGAGTGTCGCCGGGGCGGAGCTGGTCGAGGAGCTTGTCGAGCTCGGGCCGGTGTTGCAGCGACCCGGACATGGTGTCGACGAACACGCGGTAGCAGCCGGCGGCGCCCAGCGCGTCGATCTGTAGCGACGCGTCCTGGTCGGTGGTGGACACGCGCGCGTACCCGAGGAGGTGACCCATGGAGAGAACGTAGCGAAACTCGACCAGGAGGGGTAGTGGCGGCACGTAGATTCCGGGATTGGGTTCCGTTACAAGACACGCCGCCTCACACGCTGCCGAACCGTCGGCACGGGCAGTTGTAGCGGAGTCGTTCGTATTTGCTACAGCCGGTGAGTCAGCGCCGCGAGCCGGAGCGCTCGGACGGAACGTCGTTGTTGTTCCGCGCGATGGCGGCCGTTGGCCGGAGAGGGGTGTGGTGCCGCGATGACGGGTACGAGTCGGGGGTGCTCGTCCAGGGTGAGGTGCCGCATGACTCCGTCGAGGGCGGCGGTACCGTACGTGACGATGGCATCGAGCACGGGGAGCACCTTGAGCAGAGTTTCGAGGGCGTGTCGCCCCTCGTCGATGTCCACAGGTCGGACGCGGCCGAGAATCTCCCACGGGATGAGGTTCCAGCGGAGGTAGTCGTTGCGTGCGAGTCCGGACTCGATGCGGGCTGCGCGGAACGCGGCCGCGGTCGGGCCCGGGTTGTCCTCGCTGCAGATCGCCGTGTGCGCTGCGGCGATCGTCTGGGGGCCGGGCGACTGCATGAGGACCAGGACGCGGCTGGATGTGCCGCCGGATCTCGGGTCGAAGTTCGGGACGAACCGCCGTGAACCGTCGGGTGCGGTGCGCCATGCCTCGGCGAGGGCGTTCAGGGATCGAACGTCCGCGACCTCGTCCGCGAGTTCGTCGGGGGTGCTCATGCCGGCTGTGGTGGTGCGAGGAGTGTGCCGCGGATGACGGAGCCGTGGAAGGTGCGGACGGCAACGGTGATCCACGCGGCGACGAGGCCCACGTAGTAGACGACTGCGAGGACGGCGACGACGGTGAGTCCGGAGTGCAGGGCCAGGCCGTTCAGGCCGGTGACGCAGGTGCCGACGGGGAACGTGAATGACCACCAGGTCAGGCTGAACGGCAGGTGTTCGCGGGCGGTGCGGATGGTGATGGCGAGGGCGATGACGGTCCACAGCAGCGCGAAGCCGAGCATCGCGAACCCGTACACCAGCGCCACGACCAGCAGTGCGTGGGCGGTCGACGCGTCGACGACGGCGGGGGCGTTCGATGCGAGGAGGTTTACCGCGGTGATGGACTGTCCGACCGGTCCGAGGACGATCCACAGGGTCGGCACCATACCGGCGGCACCGACCTTGTGTTGCGCGAGACGGTTCCAGATCAGCGTAATGACGACCAGGGACGTGATGAGGCTGAGGCCGAAGAAGCCGTAGCAGGACCACAGCAGGGTCTCCCGTGCCTGCCCGTCGGGGGCATACGGCAGGAGGAGCGCACCGGTCGAGGCGGACACCATCGGCGGGACGATCGGCATCAGCCAGCCGCCGAACGCGGATTCGGGCGTGTTCTCGTGGCGGGTGAACGCCAGGTACGGCACCAGGACCGCGGTGAGCAGGCCGCCGATGGTGCCGATGGTCCAGAGGACCCAGTCGACGGTGACGGCGGCGGGGAGGCCGATCCAGTCCTTGCCGAGGAGGATCGTGCCGGCGCCGACGGTGAGGAACGCCATGGGCGGTGCGCCGTAGAAGTGGGAAATCACCGGGTTGAGGTGGTGCTTCGCTGCGGTGCTCCGGTAGCGGACCCAGTGCAGGACCGTCGCGATGGTGAGGGCGACGAGCAGGACCGCCGCGATCGCCCAGACGACCGTCGCCGCCGTGCGCAGACCGGGGAACTGCAGCGGTAACGACGCGGCCGCGACGGCGACGATCCCGGTCCCCATGATCGACGCGAACCAGTTCGGGGTCAGGTTCGACACGATCAGGCCGGGCCGCTCCAGCTCCCGGAACAGCCGCCGGTCGCGCACACCGTGCTCAGAGGCTGCGGGTGCGTGGGCGAGGTGAGCGGACATGCACCCATCGTGCGCGTGTGCCCCGTGGTTCGGGAACGGCGGACTCGTTGGCAGGGCACAATGGTTGCTTGTGGCACTGCGGCGGTTGACGGACCGGATCCTGGACCTCGACACCCTCGAGGTCCTCGTCCGCGTCGCGGAGACCGGGTCGTTGACCCGCGCGGCCGAGGTGTTGGGGGTGACACAGCAGGCGGTGTCTGCGCGCTTGCGTGCGGCGGAGCAGGCGACCGGTCAGCCGCTGGCGCACCGGACGGCATCCGGGACCGCGCTGACCGACGCCGGCCGGGTGGTGCTCGGTCTCGCCGTCCCGGTGTTGGAGGCCTCCCGGCGGCTTGAAGCAGGCGTCGCCGCGCTGCGGGAACCGGCGGGATCCCTCGTGATCGCAGCGTCGCAGACGATCGCCGAACTCCTGCTGCCCGGATGGCTGCTCACCCACCGTGCTGCCACGCCGGATGCGTCGGTGCGTTTGATCGCGGGGAACTCCGCCGACGTGACCGACCTCGTCCGTTCCGGCGCTGCCGACGTCGGGTTCACGGAGACTCCTGCTGCGCCGATTGGCCTCTCATCGTTGGTGGTCGATGAGGACGAACTCGTGGTCGTCGTCGCCCCGCACCATCCTTGGGCAAGCGCTTCGGCCATCACCTCGGATGACCTCGCGGAGACGCCCCTGCTGCTCCGTGAGGAAGGGTCCGGCACCCGCTCCACGGTCGAAGCGTGGCTCGACGACGCGGGTCTGACCCTGGTCCCGCCGGCTGCAGTGCTGGAAACGACTGGCATCATCCGCGCCAACGCTCGAGCGGGCATCGCGCCCGCGGTGATGAGTCTCCGCACCGTCGACACTGACCTCGAAGACGGTGCCCTCGTCCGGGCGCTACTGCTCGGCCCGCCACTGATCCGGCCGCTGCGAGCGATCTGGTCAGGCCGCCCGGGGCCCGCTGTGACGGCGTTCCTGGACACTGCTCGCAGCTCGAGTACCGGTGGTCAGATCAGTCCGTAGGGCAGCTCCGGGTGCTGCTCGGCGATCTCGGTGAGCCGGTTGTACTTCGCGACGCGTTCCCCGCGGCCGGGTGCGCCGGACTTGATCTGCCCGGTGCCGGTCCCGACAACGAGGTCCGCGATGAACGTGTCCGTGGTCTCCCCAGAACGGTGGGAGACCATGCTGGCCATCCCGATGCTCTTGGCGGTGGCGATCGCGCCGAGGGTCTGGGAGACGGTCCCGATCTGGTTCGGCTTGATCAGTGCCGCGTTCGTCAGCTGCTGCTCGCCGCCGTCGCGGATCCGCTGTGGGTCGGTGACGTAGAGGTCGTCGCCGACGATCTGGATCCGGTCGCCGAGCGCCGCTTGCATGCGGCGGAACCCCTCATGGTCGTCTTCCGCGAACCCGTCTTCGATGCTCCGGATCGGATACGTGTCGATGAGGTGCCGGTAGTAGTCGACCAGCCCGTCCCGGTCGAGGCTGTCGTTGAGCACCCGGTAGGAGCCGTCGCCCTGGGAGAACTCGTTCGCGGCCGGATCGCGTCGACGAGCAGGTCGAGCGCTTCCTCGGGCGCAGCGATCGACGGTGCGAAACCGCCCTCGTCGCCGAGGCCGAGGCTGCCGAACCGGTCCCGAACCAGCGCCGCGAGAGCGTGGTACACGTCTGCGCCGATTCGGACGGCGTCTGCCATCGAGCCTGCGTTGACGGGAGCGATCATGAACTCCTGGAAGTCCAGCTCGTTCGCTGCGTGCGCGCCGCCGTTGAGGACGTTGAAGTGCGGGACCGGCATCCGCGGCGTCGAGCCGGTGATCTCAGCGATCCACTGCCAGAGCGGGAGGTCCGCGGCATGGGCGAGGGCCCTGGATGCGGCGATTGAGGTGGCGACAACGCTGTTCGCGCCGAGCCGGCGGTACCCGGTGGTGCCGTCGAGTTCGGCAAGGGCGGCGTCGACCTGCCCGATCGCCGACCACGACCGGCCGGTGAGGAGCCCTGAGATGTCGGTGTCGATCAGGTGGAGCGCCTGGGTGACGTCGCGGCCGCCGAACGCGGAACCGCCGTCGCGGAGCTCGACGGCTTCGTGGGCGCCGGTGGATGCGCCCGCGGGGGCGTCCCCGGTGACGGTGCGGCCGTCGTCGAGCTCGAGGGACACGCGGACGGTCGGGTAGCCGCGGGAGTCGAGGATGCGGGCGCCGTGGACGGCGTCGATGGTGACGGGGTGGTCGTGGTGGGTGACGTACTCACCCTGATGGGCTCCGTGGTGGTGGATGCCGCTGATGTAGTCGTTCATGGTGACGCTCCTTCGGTTCGGTTCGGGTCATGCGTCGAGCTGGTCTGTGGTTGGAAGGGGAAGCCGCGGGGAGGCGGAGGGACGACCTGCTGGCGATCACTCTGCGCCAGTGCCTCCCCGCGGCAGTCTGTGGACCCGTGGGTCACGGGTGTCGGGTGTGGGCGTTCTGTGCGGTGCGGATGACGGCTTCGGCAGCAGCACGGTCGGCCCACCCGTTGGTGGTGACGTGCTTGCCGTGCTCGATCTCCTTGTAGTGGGCGAAGAAGTGCTCGATCTCCGCCAGCGTGTGTTCCGGCACATCGGTGATGTCCCGCAGCTGCGCGAAGCGGTCGTCGCCAGCGGGAACGGTGAGGATCTTGTCGTCGCCGCCGTTCTCGTCGACCATGCGCAGCATCCCGACCGGCCGGACCGTGATGACGACGCCGGGGAACGTGGGACGGGGCAGGAGCACCAGGGCGTCGAGGGGGTCGCCGTCATCGCCGAGGGTGTTGTCGATGGAGCCGTAGTCCTGGGGGAACACCATGCTGGTGAACACCGCCCGGTCGAGCCGGATCCGGCCGGTGGTGTGGTCGACCTCGTACTTGTTGCCGCTGCCGCGGGGAATCTCGATCGTGACGTCGAACAGCATGGGTACCTCCGGTGCTGGAGCGGGTGTGTGGTCAGTGAGTGGGGTGGTCACAGGGTGCCGCCGAGGAGGATGCCGGCGGTCGCGGCGGCGACGGAGACGACGAGCATTCCGAGACCGTTGATCGCGGCGGCGGTGATCCGTCCGCTGCGGGCGAGGCGGACGGTTTCGAAGCTGGCGGTGCTGAACGTGGTGTAGCCGCCCATCACCCCGGTGCCGAGGACCGCGACCGGCACCGCGCCGAGGTGCGTGGCGGCGCCGACGATGATCCCCAGCAGCAGCGACCCGGTGATGTTGATCGTCAGCGTGCCGACGGGGAGCCGGAACTCCCGGCCGGTGTTGATCAGCCCGTCGAGGAGGAACCGACCGGCAGCGCCGGCACCGCCACCGAGGGCGACGACGACGATGAGGGCGGCGTTCATGCTTCCTCCGTTCGGGGACGGAACCAGCCGGCGACGACGAGACCGCAGGCGGTCGCGATCGCGCCGGATAGGACAGTGAGGAGCGCGTAGCCGGTGCCAGCGAGGCCGTGGCCGTCGAGGAACAGGGCGGCGGTGGACTCGGCGAGGGTGCTGTAGGTGGTGAACCCGCCGAGGACCCCTGTCCCGAGGAGCAGCCGCAGCACCCTCCGGCGACCGGCATCGGGCCCACGGTGCGCGAGCGCTTCCAACAGCACACCGAGGGCCAGCGCCCCGGTGATGTTGATCCAGAAGATCGACCAACTCACCCCGCCATCGGCAGGGAGCACGCTACTGATGACGTCGCGGAGGGCAGTACCGCCGGCCCCACCGACGGCGACGAGGCCGACGTACCGCCACCGCAGATGCACCGGCCGCATGGTCGTTGCCGGGTCGGAGACGTCGACGTCCGGGTCGGGAGGGAGCTGGTCGTCGGGCATCGGGGTGTCCGTTCGGGTGGTCATGTTCCGCCTTCTGCCGCGACCAGCGCCGCGGCGTGCTGTGCTGCTACCGGATCCAGGAACGCCCCACCCCGCGGGACGAGAGCACCCGTCGGGGCGAGGTGGTACTGCACGGGTTGCCCGGTCGGCAGGTTGAGCTGCTCGAGCTCCGGGTCGGTGAGGTCGTCGATGCATGCGCAGAGTGCGCGGAGCGAGTTCCCGTGCGCGACGACGAGGACGCTCCGCCCTGACCGCACCATCGGCAGGAGCCGGTCGTGCAAGACGGGGCGGACCCGCTTGATGACGTCCGAGAGTGCCTCGGTGCGTCGGAGGGCGCCGTCGGGCAGGCCGCGCAGCGCGGAGCTCGACCGCAGTTCCTCCCACAGGTGCAGCGACATCGGTGGCGGTGTGCCGGTACGGGACCTGCGGAGCCGCACGTACTCGTCGTCACCGAGCATCCGACGGGCGTCGGTCTTCGTCATCCCGGTCAGGGCACCGTAGTTGCGTTCGTTGAGCTGCCACACCGCTTCCGTGGGCAGCTGTGTCCCGAGGGCGTCGCAGACCAGTTCGGCGGTGCGGACGGCACGGCGCAATGTGGAGGTGACCACGACGTCCGGCGTGATGTGGTTCGACCGGAGGAGCTGTCCGGCTGCGGATGCTTGCCGTTCGCCGCGGTGCGTGAGCGGGACGTCGAGGAGCCCGGTGAAGGTGCCGGCTTCGTTCGCGGTGCTCTCCCCATGCCGCAGGAGCGTCAGCATGCCCGTCACGGGGCTTCCGACGGGAGGAGGACGGTGGCGCCGACCGGGTCGTGCGGGACGACCAGTATCGGCCGGTGCTGCTGATGCGTCAGGTGCGCGGCGACGGACCCGGTGAGCAGTTCCGCTATCCGGCGTCGGCCAGCCTGGGATCCGACGACGATCATCACCGCGTCACGTTCCTCAGCCACCGCAGCGAGTGCGTGACTCGGGTCCCCGACGCGGGAGACGAAGTCCACGTCGACCGATCGCGCCGCAGCAAGATCTCTGATGACCCGCATGTCTTCGTCGGGGAGCTGCTGCGGGTCGCTGTCCGCCGTGTCCGGGTCGATCGGTTCGATGATCTCCGACCCGTCCGCACGCACCCCCGCTGACAGCAGCGCCGGATCGACGACCACACACACCAGGCGGGCGCTGAAGCGTTCAGCGACGGCAGCCGCGACACCGACGACGTCGTGCCCCTGCCCGGACTGCACACCGACCACGACAACACCGGCAGTGCTCGACTCGACCATGACATCTCCCTACCTCAGGCGCACAGAAGCGCAACCAGCTGAGATAGGGACTGTTGTCGACGAGTGTCGAGGTTGGGTCCGGCAAGCCCCACTGCCGGGTCCGAAGACACCACCAGTATGCACCCACCACCCCATGCCCGCACCGACGATCTTCCGCACCTCGAGAACCGGTCCGCTTCGTGACGCGGGACGACAGGGAGAGAAGCTTGAAGGGCGACACTGAGCGGAGCTGCTCACAACACTGCCCTTCGTGCAGTCGTGGCGTCTCACATAGGCCGTCCGAGGTGAATCTCGATCAAGGGACGCTATCCGGCCACCTCCGCGTCGGTGCGACGGAACGAAGAACGCCCCGCCGGCCGAAGCCAGCGGGGCGTCCCCATGGATCAGACCAGGATCAGAAGTCCCAGTCCTCGTCCTCAGTGCTCTCCGCCTTGCCGATGACGTACGACGAGCCCGACCCCGAGAAGAAGTCGTGGTTCTCGTCCGCGTTGGGCGACAGCGCCGACAGGATCGCCGGGTTCACGTCCGTCGTCTCCTTGGGGAACATCGGCTCGTAGCCCAGGTTCATCAGCGCCTTGTTGGCGTTGTAGTGCAGGAACTTCTTGACGTCCTCGGTCAGCCCGACCTGGTCGTAGAGGTCCTGCGTGTACTGCACCTCGTTCTCGTACAGCTCGAACAGCAGGCTGAACGTGTAGTCCTTGATCTCCTGCTTGCGCTCTTCCGAGGCGCCCTCGAGCCCCTTCTGGAACTTGTACCCGATGTAGTACCCGTGGACGGCTTCGTCGCGGATGATCAGGCGGATCAGGTCAGCGGTGTTGGTGAGCTTCGCGCGCGAGGACCAGTACATCGGCAGGTAGAAGCCGGAGTAGAACAGGAACGACTCGAGCAGCGTCGACGCGACCTTGCGCTTCAGGGGGTCGTCACCGGTGTAGTAGTCGAGGACGATCTGCGCCTTCTTCTGCAGGTTCGCGTTCTCGGTCGACCAGCGGAAGGCATCGTCGATCTCGGGCGTCGACGCCAAGGTCGAGAAGATCGACGAGTAGCTCTTGGCGTGCACCGACTCCATGAACGCGATGTTCGTGTAGACGGCTTCCTCGTGCGGGGTGATCGCGTCGGGGATCAGGCTGATGGCGCCGACGGTGCCCTGGATCGTGTCGAGGAGCGTCAGACCCGTGAACACGCGCATGGTGAGCTGCTGTTCTTCGGGGGTGAGCGTGTTCCACGACTGCACGTCGTTCGACAGCGGCACCTTCTCGGGGAGCCAGAAGTTGTTGACGAGGCGGTTCCAGACCTCGACGTCCTTCTCGTCCGGGATGCGGTTCCAGTTGATGGCGCTGACCGCACGGATCAGCGGGATGGCCTTGCCCGTGGCGTGGACCGGGTCGGTGAGAGTCATTGCGTTCTTCCGGAAGTGATGGATCGGAACGGGAGTCGGACTGGAGGCTCGGGGCGGGCTCGCCACGAGCCTCCAGTCCGGTGGGTGGTCGCGTCAGCGGCTGAGACGACGCAGCATGCACGACGCCGGAGGCGTCACAGCATGCACGAAACGCAGCCCTCGACCTCGGTGCCCTCGAGGGCGAGCTGGCGCAGACGGATGTAGTAGATCGTCTTGATGCCCTTGCGCCATGCGTAGATCTGCGCCTTGTTGATGTCGCGCGTGGTGGCGGTGTCCTTGAAGAACAGCGTCAGGGACAGGCCCTGGTCCACGTGCTGCGTCGCCGCGGCGTACGTGTCGATGATCTTCTCCGGGCCGATCTCGTACGCGTCCTGGTAGTAGTCCAGGTTCTCGTTCGTCATGAACGGCGCCGGGTAGTAGACGCGACCGAGCTTGCCTTCCTTGCGGATCTCGATCTTCGACGCGATCGGGTGGATCGACGAGGTGGAGTGGTTGATGTACGAGATCGAACCGGTCGGCGGGACGGCCTGCAGGTTCTGGTTGTAGATGCCGTGCTCCTGGATCGACGCCTTCAGCTCGGCCCAGTCGGCCTGCGTCGGGATGGCGATGTCGGAGTCGGCGAAGAGCGCTGCGACACGAGTGGTCGCCGGCTCCCATGCGGCGTCGGTGTACTTGTCGAAGAACTCACCCGACGCGTACTTCGAGTCGCGGAAGCCGTCGAAGGTCTCCCCCGTCTCGATGGCGATCTTGTTCGAAGCACGCAGGGCGTGGAACAGCACCGTGTAGAAGTAGATGTTCGTGAAGTCGATGCCCTCTTCGGAGCCGTAGTACACGTGCTCACGAGCCAGGTAACCGTGCAGGTTCATCTGGCCGAGGCCGATGGCGTGCGACTTGTCGTTGCCGTCCTCGACGGAACGCACCGAGTTGATGTGCGACATCTGCGAGACCGAGGTCAGGCCGCGGATCGCCGTCTCGATGGTCTTGCCGAAGTCCGGCGAGTCCATGGTGAGCGCGATGTTCAGCGAGCCGAGGTTGCAGGAGATGTCCTTGCCGATCTCCTTGTACGAGAGGTCCTCGTTGAAGGTGGTCGGGGTGTTGACCTGCAGGATCTCCGAGCACAGGTTGGACATGTTGATCCGGCCCTTGATCGGGTTGGCCTTGTTCACCGTGTCCTCGAACACGATGTACGGGTAGCCCGACTCGAACTGGATCTCCGCGATGGTCTGGAAGAAGTCGCGCGCCTTGATCTTCGTCTTCTTGATGCGCGAGTCGTCGACCATGGCGCGGTAGTTCTCGGAGATCGGGACGTCACCGAACGGGACACCGTAGACCTTCTCGACGTCGTACGGCGAGAAGAGGTACATGTCCTCGTTGTTCTTCGCGAGCTCGAACGTGATGTCCGGCACGACGACGCCGAGGGACAGCGTCTTGATGCGGATCTTCTCGTCGGCGTTCTCGCGCTTGGTGTCGAGGAACCGCATGATGTCCGGGTGGTGCGCCGACAGGTACACGGCACCGGCACCCTGACGGGCACCGAGCTGGTTGGCGTACGAGAAGGAGTCTTCCAGCAGCTTCATCACGGGGATGATGCCCGAGGACTGGTTCTCGATCTGCTTGATCGGGGCGCCGGCCTCACGGATGTTGGAGAGCAGCAGGGCCACGCCGCCGCCGCGCTTCGAGAGCTGCAGCGAGGAGTTGATCCCGCGCGAGATCGACTCCATGTTGTCCTCGATGCGCAGGAGGAAGCAGGAGACGAGTTCGCCGCGCTGTGCCTTCGCGGTGTTGAGGAAGGTCGGGGTAGCGGGCTGGAAGCGGCCGGCGATGATCTCTTCGACCAGGTCGATCGCGAGTTGCTCGTTGCCCTGGGCAAGGCCGAGGGCGGTCATCACGACGCGGTCCTCGAAGCGCTCGAGGTACCGCTTGCCGTCGAACGTCTTGAGCGTGTACGAGGTGTAGTACTTGAACGCGCCGAGGAAGGTCTGGAACCGGAACTTCTTCGAGTACGCCAGGTCGTTGAGACGCTGGATGAAGTCGAGCGAGTACAGGTCGATGGTCGCCTGCTCGTAGTACTCGTTCTCCACCAGGTAGTCGAGCCGCTCCTTCAGGTTGTGGAAGAAGACGGTGTTCTGGTTGACGTGCTGCAGGAAGAACTGCTTGGCGGCTTCACGGTCCTTGTCGAACTGGATGTTGCCGTCCGCGTCGTAGAGGTTGAGCATCGCGTTGAGGGAGTGGTAGTCCATCCCCGTCGTCGGCGACGTCAGATCGACGTCTGCAACTGCTGCGTCCAAAATGCATCCAATCCTGAGTTGACCGCCGACACATCGTCAGGCGTTCCGAAGAGTTCGAAGCGGTAGAGCACGGGCACGTGGCACTTCTGTGCGACCACGTCACCCGCGAGGCCGTAGGCCTCACCGAAGTTCGTGTTCCCGCCCACGATGACGCCCCGGATCAGTGACCGGTTGCGTTCGTCGTTGAGGAACTTGATGACCTGCTTGGGGACCGCTCCCTCGCCGTTCCCGCCCCCGTAGGTGGGCAGGACGAGGACGTACGGTTCGTCCGCGTGCAGGAACGGTTCGCTCGGGTAGAGCGGGATCCGGTCCGCGTCGCGACCGAGCTTCTCGACGAAACGTGCGGTGTACCCGGACACGCTCGAGAAGTAGACGAGTCGGCTCATGGTGCGCTCCTTCGCCGAGGTGCGGACTGACGGACCGGAGGTGTCCGTGGGTGGTGAGTCGAGCCTCCTGATCGAGTTCGGGTCACCACCCGACGGACGGGACGCGACTACGCGAGTTCGGCGCTGAGCGTCGCGATCTTGTCGGGGCGGAAGCCCGACCAGTGGTCGTCGTCCGTCACGACGACGGGGGCCTGCAGGTAGCCGAGGCTCTTGACGTGCTCGAGCGCGGCTTCGTCGGTGGAGACGTCGTGGACCTCGTACTGGATCCCCTTGTTGTCGAGCGCCCGGTACGTCGCGGTGCACTGGACACAGGACGGCTTGGTGTAGACGGTGACGGCCATGTTCTCCCCTTGGTCAGGTGGTGCTGTTGGTGGTGCGTTTCGTGCTGCTGCTGAAGCCTTCCGGCCCTCGCGATGGGCGAGTGTGATCCGGCCTGTCGATACTACATCTAGTGGCCGACACCGGAAGCGACCACAAGAGGAAGTGTTACAGCCCTGTAGTTCTCCACAACGCTGTCCACACTGTGAACACTCCCGATCGGCCTCCGAGAGGCCCGGTTTTCCGCCACTCTGCACCCCACCACCGACATCCCTCCACACCCGTGGAGAGCTCGATCCACAGGGTGTGTGATTCGGCGTTCGGCGTGTCGCGGGTCTTCCGTACACTCGGAGCGTGAGCGCGTACGGCAACCTCCTGAAGACCCCCGGCGTGGGTCGTGTGATCGCGGCGCAGCTCACCGCGAGGTTCCCCTTCGGGATGCTCTCGCTGGCGTACCTGCTGCACGTCGAGCACGTCTTCCACTCCTACGGTTCGGCGGGTCTCGTGCTCGCCACCACCAGCGTCGGGCAGGCCATCGCCGGCCCGCTCACCAGCCGCTGGATGGGCAGCTGGGGGATGCGTCCCGTCCTGGTCCTGACCAGCCTGATCGCGCTCGTGAGCATGGGCGTGATCGCGTTCGCGACGATGCCCCTGTGGGCGTACGTGGTGGTCGGGTTCCTCGGCGGCCTGGCGGTCCCGCCCGTCCAGCCGGCGGTCCGCACCATCTACCCGAAGATGGTGACGTCGACGCAGCTGACACCCCTCTTCTCCCTCGACGCCAGCGCACAAGAGCTCATCTGGGTCGCCGGCCCGGTGATCACGACGTTCGTCGCGACGCAGATCGGCACGGTCGAGGCGATCGTCCTGGCGATGGCGTTCCTGGTCATCGGCGGCGTCTGGTTCATCGCCTCCCCCGAGCTCGGCCGCGTCCGCATCCCCCGCTCCAAGCGCGCGTTCGGTGTCGTGCTGCGGCGTCCGTCCGTGGTCGTCGCGACCCTCACCGGCATGCTGCTGATCGGTGCGTGCGCCGCGGTGGAGGCCGGCGTCACCAGCGCCTTCGGCGAGGGCAGCCCGAACGCCGGCATCGTCCTGGCGATCTTCGCGATCGGTTCGCTGGTCGGCGGCCTCGCCTTCGGCCACCGCCCGATCTCCCCGAGCACCCTGTGGACGCGGATGCTCATCGTCTTCATCGGCCTGGGCCTCGCGACGTTCGGCACCGGCTTCTGGTGGCTGTCCTTCGCCCTGCTCATCGCGGGTGGCGGGATCGCGCCGGCCCTCGCGGTGATGTTCGGGTCGGTCTCCGCCACGGTGAAGTTCTCCGACACGGCAGAGGCCTACGGCTGGATGGGTACGGGGCAGCTCATCGGTGCGGCGCTCGGCTCCGCGGTGGCCGGCTTCCTCATCGACATGCACGGTGCGACGGGCGGCATGGCCGTCGGCGCGGCCGCCGCCTTCGTCGGCGTGCTGCTCCCGCTGGTCGCGAAGCGCTGGCTCCCCGACCTGCGCGGTCGCGACGCGAGCCCCATCCCCGACACCGAGCCGGTGAACATCCCCACGTAGCGGGTCCGTTCCGCGCGCAGGTGGTCCTTCCGCGCGCAGGAAGTCGTTCCGCGCGTAGGTAGTCGTTTCGCGCGTAGGTGGTCGTTCCGCGCGCAGGTGGTCCTTCCACGCGTAGGTGGTCGCCCCGCGCGGGGGTGGTCGTTTCGCGCGTAGGGGGTCGGAACTTCCGCCCACCTACGCGCGATTCGACTTTCCATCGCGCCCGCGATGGGACAGAACGTGCCCTTCACAGGGCGGGGAGCGCAGGTGCGGTTTCCACAGATCGGACTGGAGGCCCGGCTCGCCGCCGCCACGACCGGCAGGATGGTGTGCATGGTCACCTCCATCCCCCTCCGCGACGGTCGTTCCGTCCCCGCCGTCGGGTTCGGCGTGTACAAGGTCGACGACGCCGAAGCCGAGACGGCCGTCGGGACCGCGCTCGACGTCGGCTACCGCCACGTCGACACCGCCGAGATGTACGGCAACGAGACCGGCGTCGGGAAGGCGATCCGGGCCTCCGGACTCGACCGGGACGACGTCTTCGTGACCACGAAGGTGTGGAACAGCAACCACGGGCGCGACGCGACCCTGCGGGCGTTCGACTCCAGCCTCGGCCGACTCGGGCTCGACGCCGTGGACCTCTACCTGATCCACTGGCCGGCGGCGGCGAACGACCGCTACGTCGAGACCTGGCGCACCCTGGTCGAGCTGCAGGAGTCCGGCCGGGCACGCAGTGTCGGGGTCTCGAACTTCCAGGTGCCGCACCTCGAGCGGATCATCGCCGAGACGGGGCAGGTCCCCGCGGTGAACCAGGTCGAACGGCACCCGTGGCTCCCCCAGCGCGAGCTCATCGACTTCCACGACCGGCACGGCATCGTGACGGAAGCCTGGTCGCCGCTCGGGCGTGGGCGGCTCGTGGACGAACCGGTGCTCACGGGGATCGCGGACGCCCACGGGGTCAGCGTGGCGCAGGTGCTCGTGCGGTGGAACGTGCAACAGGGCGTCGTGGTCCTGCCGAAGTCGGTCACGCCGTCACGGATCGCGTCGAACATCGACGTCGACGAGTTCGAGCTGACCACGGACGACCTCACCGCCATCGCCGGACTCGAGTCCGGCCAGCGGACCGGGTCGCACCCCGACTCGGTGTCCTAGCCCCGGCGGTCGTCCTCGGACTGCCACGGCAGGTTGAGGTCCTCCGGCGCGGGTTCGACGTCGCCCGCATCGTCGGCGCCGCCCGTCCCCGGCGCGGCAGTGATCTTCGACGGGTCGATGCCGTCCGCGCGCAGGTCATCGTCGTCGCGCTGCTCGGTCTGCGACGCGACGCTCTCCCGCTCGCTCGACGGGCTGTAGGACGTGTCCGCTGCCCGCTGCTGCCGCGCGCTCGCGCCGGACACGTCGTCGCCGTGCGCTGCGTCGCGCAGTGCGTCGTTCCGGTCTCGGTCGTCCGAGGACCCGGGTCCCGCGATGTCGTTGCTCATGGCCGTGACGGTAGGCCGCGGCGCCTGCGCACCTTCGCACCGAGGCCCCAGACGCACCACTGTGCGCTCGGACGCGGGGTCACTCCGCCGACTCCGCTACCGTTGTCGGGCACTCGCCGCACCTGAAGGAGGCACCACGTGACGATCGTCGCAGCAGCAGACGGCTCCGCCCTCGGCAACCCCGGCCCCGCCGGCTGGGCCTGGTACGTCGACGACGACCGTTGGGCGGCGGGCGGTTGGCCGAACGCCACGAACAACCAGGGGGAGCTCACCGCCGTGCTGCAGCTGCTCCGTGCCACGAAGGACACCGGCGAGCCGCTGCACATCCTCTGCGACAGCCAGTACGCCATCAAGGCCTGCACCGAATGGCTCGCGGGGTGGAAGCGGAAGGGCTGGCGGAAGGCCGACGGCAAGCCAGTGATGAACGTCGAGATCATCAAGGAGCTCGACGAGGAACTGCAGGGCCGCAAGGTCACCTTCGAGTGGGTCCGCGGCCACGTCGGCCACGAGATGAACGAAGCCGCTGACGTCCGCGCCCGCGGTGCTGCGACCGCGTACCAGAACCACACCGAGGTCCCCCACGGCCCGGGCTGGCCCGGCGTCGAGGTGACCGAGCCAGCGCCGCTGCCCGAGGCGACGCCGCCCGCCACCCTGTTCTGACCTGCCGGGTCGGTTCCGACCGCTGCGTTTGCGGATGTCCGTGATCCGGGCCAGCATGTTGCACGAAGCAATCGCTGAGTTCGGACGAGGGGACGGAACTCGATGGATGGATGGCGCATCGCTCCCGGGGTGGCGCGGGACGTGCTGGTGCAGGCGTCGGCCGACGCCCAGGACGGGATGCGGAAGGCGATGCAAGCCGCCGCGCAGAGCATCGAGCAGGCGCACGGCGCCGCCGGACCGAACACGCAGGCTGCGCTCCTCTCGCTGGGTTCCGAACTGTTCGAGGCGGAGATCGCCGCGACCCGCGCCCGCGTGAACACGAACATCACGGCTGTTTCGGAAGCGATCGACGCGTACGAACAGGGGGACGAGCACATGGCGTCAACCTGGGCGAGGAAACCGCAGTGACCGCCGTACCGACCGTCTCGACCGCCGGGATCGCGACGCTGCCGGACGCTGCGGCGATCGAAGCGGCAGCGTCGTCCTTCGACGGCATCGGCGCGGCGTTGTCGAGCGCGATGGACACCCTCGACTCCACCTGGGACCGCCTGCAGGCACCTGGCGTGTACGAGACCACGGAGTCCATGCACGTGCACGACGCCATGCACGGCCCGCGCCAGGCGACGGAGGTCATCGCACAGGACGCAGCGAGCGCTCGGAGCGCGCTCCAGACGTACGCGCAGACCCTGGCGACCCTCGCGACCCGGCGCGCGTCGCTCGTGCAGGACATCGGGACGGCGAACGACGCGGCCTCGACGGCAGCAGCCGATCCCGACGCCGACCTCAGCGGCAACAGCCGGACGGCCACCGGCCTGCTCGACCGGATCAGCGGCTTCAACGCGGACGTCGTGGCGGCCGACGGCGACTGCGCCGCGGCGCTGCGGTCGCTCGCGCGGTACACGCAGCACGAGCTCGGCGACGCGGCGGCAGCCCTCAACAAGACATGGGGGCCCGGCGGCGCACTCGGTGTCGCGGGTGGGCTGATGTCGAACTACGACGACCTGAAGGACGCGCTCATCGGCGAGCTCCAGATGCGCGGGATCGCCACAGCGGGTGGGACGCACATCGCCGCCAGCGCCGCAGCGAACGCTCAGGGCGGCGTCGGACGTGGACAGCGGCTCCCCGGATCGGTCCCCGACGAGCCCACGCCCGCGCGGCACGTCGCCGGCGCGAGCGACCTCGAGGGGGTCTCGAAGGCGATGCGGTACGGCGGTAAGGCGCTCGGCGTCGTGGGTACCGTCGCGACGATCGGCGGCGCGTACGCCGAGTCGTACAACGAGAGTGCGACGAAGCACCCTGAGTGGACCGAGGGGCACCGGAACGCGAAGGCTGCCGAGCACGCCGTGGTGACCGGCGGGGTGTCGGCTGCCGGTGGGATCGCCGGGGGCATCGCCGGCGCGGAGATGGGTGCCGCGATCGGCACGATGCTCTTCCCCGGTGCCGGTACGGTGGTGGGCGGCCTCGTCGGCGGACTCGCCGGGGGTCTGATCGGGAGCAACATCGGCGAGAAGATGGGCCAGGGTGCCGAGCACTTCCTGGACAAGGTGTTCCACTGGTGAGCGCGACAGCGGACAGCAGCCCGACGGCAAGCAGCAGCGCGACGGCTGACGAAACAGGAGGACAGGTCGGGATGACGGTTCCAGGATGGCGCAGGGTGGGCACGCCGCTCGTCGACCTCCTCGTCCCCGATGCCTGGCACGAGGTCGACGCGCGCGGGCAGGTCCTGGCGATCGCGGCGCCGGAGGACGACTCCCGGCTCTTCCGACCGAACGGGGTCCTCTCGGTCCGACCGAGCGCCGAGCCGATCCACGTCCTCGGTGCCCGCGCGGTCAGCGAGGCACTCGCACTGCCCACCTGGTCCCACGTGGTCGCGGACCAACCGTGGTTCCTCCCGTCGGGCGAAGGACGCGTCGTCGAGTCGCTGTACGAGACCGATGGTGTGTGCGTCTCGGTGACGCGGTACGTCATCGCGACCGGGCAACACGCGATCGACCTGACGATGAGCGCGTCGATCCGCGACCGGTTCGTCGTCGAGGACCAGTTCGACATGATCGCCGGCGGCATGGAAGTGAAGGAGCCAGCATGACGGAGGTCGCGATCGACCAGTCGGCCGCTGAGCGCCAGGGGCTGCCCCGCGAGTCGCTCGCACGGGTCGCTGCGGAGCAGCCGTACCCGACCGGCGGTGTCCGCATCTCCCAGGACGGTTGGGAAGCCCTGTGGAAGGCACGGAAGGGTCGCTTCTTCCGCGTCCGGCCCTCGGCAGGCGCATTCGAGGAGTTGCGGACCGCTGAGCTAATCACGGACGCGGGCGCCCCGAGCGCGGCAGCGCAGGAGTACCTCGACGTCCGGGCGGACACGGTGATCGCCCTCGGCGCGGAGGCGCGGAGCGGCGGCGTCACGAGCAAGTGGTCGTGCTGGCTGTCCCGCGACCGGGCGGTGATCGCGGCTGGACCGCAGCTGCTCTCGACCGAGCTGCCGACCGATCAGCGAGTCTCGCTCGCGCTGACCACCGAGTCGTTCGCGCTCGGTCTCCTCATCTCGTGGATGGGCATCGGCCCGACCTGGACGTTCGAGCACGGCGACGGTCCGAGCTCCTACGCGCGCGACGTCGTCGATGCCCGGATCGCCGCGGGGGCGTCGATCCCCCCTGCGCCCGACCCGGCGAGCTGGAGTGTCGGCCGAGCGTGGCAGCAGGGTCGTTGGACGGAGTTCGAGTTCGGGGTGCCCCGAACCGGGATCGGGCAGAAGCTCATCCGTGCGGGCGACCTCGACTGGTTCCGGCCGGAGATCCGCGATGGTGGCCTCGTCGAGCTCCACACCGCCGCCACGAACGACGTCATGCGCGAGGTGCTCGCGGTCTACCAGCGCTCCGTCGACGCCCTCGTCCGTCGCTGATCGTCGCGCCGTGTTCTCGAGTCCGTTGATCCGTCGTGCGGAACGATCGGCCGCGCGGGTCGAGGAAGGCCTCGACCCGCGCGGACTCCGGTGGTTCTTCCACCTGCGGATGGCCGCCGGGACCATCGCGCTGACATCGGTGGTCCTCCTGTTCACGATCGCGGTCATCGCGCCGATCCGCGCCGCATCAGCGGGCGTCGTCCTCCCTGACGACCGCCTCGCCACACTCCGTGCAGCCGCCGGCTGGCCGGACTACTCGCTCCCGTGGGCGGTGCCCGCGGCGATCGCGTTCGCGAGCCTCGTGGTGACCGTCTGGACGTTCTGCGTCGGCCCACGCCTGCGCCGGGGCATGTGGGCACCGACTGTGACGATGCTGCTCGTCACCGCGGCGTTCCTCGGCGTCACGACCGGGCTCCTCTACTGGGGATCGCCACGGTGGCAGCACTGGCAGGCAGTATTCGCACTGGTCCCGTTGCTGGCGGCCGTCGTCGTCGCCGCGGTGCACGTGGAGGACGCCCGTCGTGCCGGCGGGACCGCGGGTCGCTAGTCGTTCGGGCCCAGAACGACGGGAGTGGCCGGAACGAAGGGAGCGGCCGGAACGACGGGAGCGGCCGGAGCAGCCGTCGACGCGAGCAGCGCGAGCTTCTCGGCATTGCTCGTGCCCGCCTCGGCGTGGTAGATCGCCACGGTGAGGTGCTGCGCCTCCGCGACGACGAGCTTCTCACGGTACAGCCGCAGCGCACCCACCACGGGGTGGTCGAACCGCATCACCGCCCCACGCCGCCCACCGATGTCGTGCCGACCCCAGAGCCGCTGGAACCGCGGACTCGCGATCGAGAGCTGCCCGACGAGCTCCACGCACCGCGGGTCGTCGATCGACGACCCGACGGACTGCCGGAACGACGCGACGAGCCCCTCGGTCGCGACCTCCCAGTCGACGAACAGCGCCCGCTCCTCCGCGTCGAGGAACACGTCGCGGAGCCGGTTCGCCCCGACGACCAGCCGGGGTGAGAGGGCGGCGGCCAAACGGTTGGCGGCGAGCACGTCGAGGTAGCGCCCCTCGATGAACGCGGGCATGCCGAGGCCGTCGACGAACGCGCGGAGGCTCGGGGGGACCGTCTCCCGCGCGGGACGGCGGCGGCGTGCGACACGGGGCTGCTCCACGACGAGCCCCAGCAGGTACGCGGTGGTCTCGTCGTCGAGCTGCAGCACCCGGGCGATCGCCTCGAGCACCTGCACCGACGGGTTCCGGTAGCGCCCCTGCTCGAGCCGCAGGTAGTACTCGCTGCTGATCCCCGACAGCATCGCGACCTCCTCGCGACGGAGCCCGGCGACCCGGCGAACCCCGACCACCGGGATGCCGGCCTGCTCCGGGGTCACGAGCTCGCGCCTGGCGCGCAGGAACTCGCCGAGGGGGTTGGTCGCGTCGGTCATGGCTCCCACGCTAGGCCGGATGCCGTCGTCGCTGCCTGGTCGCCCCGCTACCAGGAGCGGAGCGGTCTGGATCGACCGTCCGCGCCGCGCGAGGGTGGGACACATGTCCACGAACCCCAGCACCGGCACTCGCGTCCTCGTCACCGGTGGATCCGGCTTCATCGCCGGCCACTGCATCCTGCAGCTCCTCGACGCCGGGTACGACGTCCGCACGACGATCCGTTCCCTCGACAAGGAAGTTGCGGTCCGCGCCGTCCTGACCGACGCCGGCATGACGGCCGGCGACCGCCTCGAGTTCGTCGCGGCCGACCTCACCGCCGACGACGGCTGGGCCGCGGCCACGGCCGGCGTCGACACCGTCCTGCACGTGGCGTCCCCGGTGATGCCCGGACACGTCGAGGACGAGGCGACGGTGATCCGCCCCGCGGTCGATGGAACGACCCGCGTGCTCCGCGCCGCGCGGGACGCCGGTGTGCGCCGTGTGGTTCTCACGTCGGCGTTCCACGCGGTCAGCTGGGGCCACCCGCACACCGACCACGTGTTCACCGAGGCGGACTGGACGGTGCTCGACGGCCCGGGCGTCGATGCCTACGGCAAGAGCAAGACGCTCGCCGAGCGGGCGGCGTGGGACTTCGTCGACGGCACCGGTCTGGAACTCGTCACGATGTTGCCCGTCGCGGTGATGGGCCCCGCGATGGGCAGCGTCGTCTCGGGTGCGAACCACATCCTGCAGTCGATGCTGAACGGCTCGATGCCGGCGACCCCGCACCTGTTCATCCCGATCGTCGACGTGCGCGACGTCGCTGCCGCGCACGTCAGCGCGATCGACGTCCCGGACGCTGCGGGCAATCGGTTCCTGCTGTCGAACGGTCCCGCGCTCGAGATGTCCGAGATCGCCACGACCCTCCGCGACCACCTCGGCGAGGACGCGGCGAAGGCCCCCAAGCGCTCGATGCCGAACGCCGCCGTCCGCGCGGCTGCGGCGTTCCGTCCGGAGTTCCGGGCGTTCGTCCCAGACCTCGGCTACGCCAAGCGCACCTCGAACGAGCGCGCCCGGATGGTCCTGGGCTGGACGCCGCGCGACCCGAAGGAGGCGATCACGGCCGCCGCGGAGAGTCTGGTCGCGCGGAGGCTCATCGGCTGATGCCGAGCACCGCCGGCGGGCCGGGGCGGACGGTTCAGTACGAGCCGTCGCGCCGGTCCTGCCGGGTGATCTGTTCGCCCGAGGCGGGATCCACGCCGGAACGGGTGGTCGTGGTCGTCCGACGTCCGCCGAACGCGACGGCGAGGCTGATGATGAGCAGCACGACGCCGGCGGCCATCAGGATGTACCCGATCAGCCGGAGATCAACGCCGGCGAGCTGGATGTTCAGGGCGAAGGCGACGATGGCGCCGATGACGATCAGGGCGATGCTCGATCCGATGCGCATGGTGGTTCCTTCCGTGGGGTCACACCGAACGTACCCGGACACATGCCCGCGTGTTCCCGCGTTCAGTCGACGTCGACCTCGGCCCACCCGTCGAACCGCCCGATCTCGGTGACCCGCACGACGGCCTCTCCGGCTTCGTCCGAGGCGTCGAGGTCGATCGTCGCCGAGAACCCGAAGTCCTTGTCCCCGGACGGGTCGGCGAAGATCTGTCGAGCACGCCACGTCCGGCCCTGCTCGGACAGCACCAGGTACTGCATCGACCGCGCTTCAGCATCCGTCCCGAGGTCGTCGTGTGACTCGTAGTACTCCTCGAGCACGGCGTCCCACGCTTCCGCGTCGAACCCGGCGGCGCTGTCGAGTGCCGCCAGCCCGTCGACGTCGTCGCGCGCGGCGAGCAGCACCCGCTGGAACAGGGCGTTCCGCACGAGCACCCGGAACGCTCGCACGTTGCCGGTGAGTCGCGCGGGCTGCGGCGGAGCGATCTCGTCGTGCTCGGCAGCGGCCGCTTCCACCGAGCCGTTGACCAGTGCCTCCCATTCGTCGACCAGGGACGAGTCGACCTGCCGGACGAGCTCGCCGAGCCACTCGATCAGGTCGTCGAGCTCGGGCGTGCGCTGGTCCTCGGTGATGGTCTGCCGCATCGTCCGGTAGGCGTCGGACAGGTACCGCAGCACGAGCCCCTCGGAGCGGGTGAGCTGGTAGAACCGCACGAAGTCGCCGAACGTCATCGCTCGCTCGTACATGTCCCGGACGACGGCCTTCGGCGACAGCGTGAAGTCGAGCACCCACGGCTGCTCGGCCGCGTACGTCTCGTAGGCGGCGGTCAGCAGTTCGTCCAGGGGCTTCGGCCAGGTGACCTCTTCGAGGAGCTCCATGCGTTCCTCGTACTCGATGCCCTCTTGCTTCATCCGCGCGACCGCTTCGCCGCGCTCCTTGAACTGCTGCTGCGACAGGATGGCGCGCGGGTCGTCGAGCGTCGCCTCGACGATGGACACCATGTCGAGGGCATACGTGGGCGACGAGGGGTCGAGCAGCTCGAAGGCGGCGAGCGCGAACGGCGACAGCGGCTGGTTGAGGGCGAAGTTCGCCTGCAGGTCCACCGTCAGCCGGTAGGTGCCGCCGACCTTCTCGATGACACCGGCGTTGATCAGCGTCCTGGCGATCGTCAGCGCCCGTCGGGCCATCGCGAGCTGGCGGGCACGGGGCTCGTGGTTGTCGAACACCAGCGAGCGGACGTCCGCGAAGGCGTCCCCGCCGCGCCCGACGACGGCCAGCACCATGGCGTGCGTGATCCGCATCCGCGACACCATCGGCTCGGGTTCGGCCTGGATCAGGCGGTCGAACGACGCCTGTCCCCACGACACGAAGCCGTCCGGCGCCTTCTTGCGCTTGATCTTGTTCTTCTTCTTCGGGTCGTCGCCGGCCTTGGCCACGGCCCGCGCGTTCTCGATGTCGTGCTCGGGGGCTTCCGCGACGACGTCGCCCTCGGTGTCGTACCCGGCCCGGCCCGCGCGGCCCGCGATCTGGTGGAACTCGCGCGCCGAGAGCTGCCGCATCCTGGTGCCGTCGAACTTCGTCAGGCCGGTGAGCAGCACCGACCGGATCGGCACGTTGATGCCGACGCCGAGCGTGTCCGTCCCGCAGATCACCGGCAGCAGCCCGCGCTGCGCGAGCTGTTCGACCAGGCGCCGGTACTTCGGCAGCATGCCCGCGTGGTGCACACCGATGCCCGCCCGGATGAGCCGCGACAGCGTCTGGCCGAACCCCGCGCTGAAGCGGAACCCGGCGATGGCCTCGGCGATCTGGTCACGGCGCTCGCGGGAGGCGACCTTCGCGGACATGAGCGCCTGGGCCCGTTCGAGTGCGGCGGCCTGGGCGAAGTGCACGATGTAGATCGGCGCCTTGCCCTCGTCCAGCAGCCGCTCGACGGTCTCCTGCACGGGGGTCATCACGTACTCGTACTCGAGCGGCACGGGTCGTGAGACCCCCGTGACCCGGGCGGTCGGCCGGCCGGTGCGCCGGGAGAGGTCGTCGGCGATGGTCGTGACGTCCCCGAGGGTGGCCGACATCAGCAGGAACTGCGCGCGCTCGAGCACGAGCAGCGGCACCTGCCAGGCCCACCCGCGGTCGGCGTCGCCGTAGAAGTGGAACTCGTCCATCACGACCACGTCGACGTCGGCGTCCGCCCCCTGCCGCAGGGCCAGGTTCGCGAGGATCTCCGCCGTGCAGCACACGATCGGAGCGTCGGCGTTGACGCTGGAGTCCCCTGTCACCATGCCGACGTTCTGCGCGCCGAAGAGGTCCACGAGCTGGAAGAACTTCTCGGAGACGAGCGCCTTGATCGGTGCCGTGTACCAGCTCCGCTTGCCCTCGGCGAGCGCCGCGAAGTGGGCACCGGCAGCGACCAGGGACTTGCCCGTCCCCGTCGGGGTGCTGAGGACCACGTTCGCGCCGGAGACGAGTTCGATGACCGCTTCGTCCTGCGCCGGGTAGAGCGGCCGGCCGCCGGCTTCGGCCCAGTCGGCGAAGGCCTGGTAGACGGCATCGGGGTCGACGACACCGCCGGGGGCCGCCGGCAGCGCGGCGACGAGTGGTGGCTGGGTGGTGACGTCGGTCATGGACCCATCCTCCCAGCATGGTGACGAGCAACGGTCGGGAGGCCGGGCATCCGTGGACAGACCGCCACCGTCCACAGGCGGGAACCACCACGTCTTTGCATGCGGGCGCATAGACTCGGCGCGTGCGCGAACTCGGCTTCCTCTCCTTCGTCCCGAACCACGGCGGTCCCGCCGGCGCTGCCGCCGCGCTCGAGGACGGCCTCCGCCTCTTCGAGACCGCCGAGCGACTCGGCTACGGCACCGGGTGGGTGCGCGGCCGGCACTTCGAACCGTTCCTCACCAGCCCGATGACGTTCTTCGCCGCCGCGGCCCAGCGCACCAGCACGATCGAGTTCGGCACCGCGGTCCTCGGGATGCGCTACGAGGACCCGGTGCGGCTCGCCGAGGACGCCAGCACGGTCGACCTCCTCAGCGGCGGCCGGGTGCAGCTCGGCATCAGCACGGGCATCGCCGGCTACGGGCCGATCCTGGACCCGGTGTTCGGCAGCGTGGAGCGCAGCTTCCGCGACGAGGCCGAGGCCCGCGCGGCCCGACTGCTCGAGGTCCTCGACGGCGAGCCCCTCGGGACGGCGGGCAAGGGGTACGAGAGCATCCCCGCCGGCGCCGACCTGACCCTGCAGCCGCTCAGCCCGGCACTCCGGGACCGCGTCTGGTGGGGCGGCGGCAGCATGGGAACCGCGGTGCGCACCGCGGAGAAGGGGCTGCTGCTGCACTGCTCGACGCTGAACACCGAGGACACCGGCGAGCCCTTCGCGGTGGCCCAGGCAGCACAGATCGCCGCGTACCGGGAGCGGTTCGCGGAACGCCACCCGGATCGCACACCGAAGGTCGCCGTCGGCCGCATCGTCGTCCCGCTCCTCGACGACCACGACCGGGCCGTGCACGAGGAGTTCCTCACCGGCTACGCCTCGGGCATGGACGACGAGGGCCGCCCGCGCTCCGGCACCCCGCCGTTCCGCTTCAGCAAGGTCGTCTCCGGTGAACCGGCCGCCATCGTGGACGCGCTCCGCGCGGACCCGGCCGTCGCGGCCACGGACGAGCTCGTGATCACCCTGCCGGCGAACGGCGACGCGGCGTCGCACGAGCGGATCCTGACGGTGATCGCCGAGCAGGTCGCCCCGCACCTCGGCGAGTAGCCCGCCGACCAGGGCATCCGGCGGGGCCCGCGGTGTGGTGAGTCCCGGGGCACCTCGCCGGATGACCATCTCGTCCCTGATCCGTACGGGATGGTGCACCCATCGTTCCACCTCGCGCGTTGTTTGTCACAACGCGATGTCCGCGCTTCCAGGAAATCGTGACTTATCGTCAGCAGATATTCCGAGGTCGAAATAGGGATGCGCCCCCGCGCGAACGCGGGGGCGCATCGTCACGCACCAGGACCACCGGGGCTCCATCGGCCGGATCAGGAGGCCGTGTCGCGCTCACGGTGATCCTTCGTCGGTGCGTGCGTCGACGGTAACCAGCCGCCTGACGCATGATCAATGTTACTGAATGGATGCGTCAGGCGCGCGGAAACCGGATCAATCCGCCTCAGCTGAGTTCGACGTCGACCGTCCCGGCCGCATCGACGACCGAGGCGCCGACGTGCAGCGTGAACGTCCCGGGCTCGTACGCCCAGGCACCGTCCCAGTGCGCGAACGCCCGCGCCGGCACCTCGATCGACACCTCGGTGGACTCCCCGGCGCCGAGCCGCACGGGCGCGAAGCCCACGAGCCAGCGCACCGGGCGGTCCACGGCGGAGGTCGCACGCGACGCGTAGACCTGCACGACCTGCTTGCCGGCACGCGCACCGGTGTTGGCGACGGTCGCGGTCACGATCACCGCGTCGCCCTCGCGGACCACGAGCGAGCCCGCGACCCCGTCGATCGTCCAGGTCGTGTAGCCGAGGCCGTGTCCGAACGGGTACGCCGGCGTGACCCCGGCACGGAGCCAGGCGCGGTAGCCGATGTGCACGCCCTCGTCGTACGACACCTTGCCGTCGACCGGGGTGACGTCGAGCACGGGCACGTCCGCCATCGCGACCGGCCAGGTCGTGGGGAGCCGGCCGCCGGGCTCGCGGGCACCGGTGAGCACGTCGGCGAGCGCGTTGCCGTACTCCTGCCCGCCGAACCAGGTGAGGAGCACCGCGGCGACGTCGTCCCGCCACGGCATCTCCACCGGCGACCCGGCGTTCACGACGACGATCGTGTCCTTGTTCGCGGCGGCGACGGCCGCGACGAGCTCGTCCTGGTGCCCGGGGAGCGCCAGCGACGAGCGGTCGTAGCCCTCGGACTCCACCTTCGAGTTCGTCCCGACCACGACGACGGCGACGTCGGCGTCCCGAGCAGCGGCGACGGCCGCCTCGATCAGGACGGACGGGTCCTCGTCCGAGGGCTCGGTGCCGAACTGGTACGCGAGCACCCCGCCGAGCGTCTCGTCCTGCACGATGTCGTGCTCGATCCGGATCGCGAGCTGCTGGCCCTCGGTCACCGTGACCGGCACCGAACGCGCCGGCGGGTTGAGGAACGCCGCGCCGAGCTGGTCGCCCTCGACCGCCACGTCCTCGTCGAGCACGAGCGAGCCGTCGATCCACATCCGCGACCGGCCGGACGCGCCGACGCCGATCCGGATCGTGCCCGAGGTGGGGGCGGTGTACGTCGTGGTGATGTCGAGCCGGTCCGCCGTGCGCGTCGGGGCGTCGCCGCCGAACCAGAACAGCGCGGTGGCCCGACGGTCCTCTACGAAGACCTCGGCCCCGTCCTGGACGAACGCGACACGGGCACCCGGCTCACCGGTCCCCGGGTTCGTGATGGTGGACAGCGGGAACTCCGCGATGCCCTCCTGCACGACGGCACCGATGGCGTAGTCCACGGTGGCATCGGGGAACGCGGCGCGGATGCCGTCGAGCGGCGAGACGACCTGCGACGGGACGACCGTCGCCGAGCCACCGCCCTGCGTGCGCGCCTGGTCGGCGTTGTGGCCGATCACCGCGATCGTCCGCGGCGCGGTCGGCGCCAGCGGCAGCACGCCGGTGTTGCGGACGAGCACGGTGCCCTCGGCCTCGGCCTCGCGGACGAACGCGATGCCGTCCTCGACGAGCACGGGCTCGGCAGCGACGGGGTTGAACCCGGAGAGGGCGCCGACCCGAGCGGCGAGGGTCAGGATGCGGCGGACCTTCCGGTCGACGGCTTCGATCGGGACCGCGCCGGACTCGACCGCGGCGAGCAGCGGCCCCTCGCTCCACCACGGGTTCGGCCCGGGCATCGCGACGTCCTGCGACGCCTTCGCGGAGTCGACCGAGCGGACGCCCGTCCAGTCGGACACGACGATGCCATCGAAGCCCCACTCGGAGTTCAGCGGCGTCTCGAGCAGCTCGTTCTCGGACGCGGTGACGCCGTTGACCGAGTTGTAGGAGGACATGACCGCCCAGGCGTGCGCCTCGGTGACGGCCTTCTCGAACGCGAGCAGGTACAGCTCCCGCAGGGCACGGTCGGAGACCTCGGTCGACGCAGTGAAGCGGTCGGTCTCGTAGTCGTTCGCGATGTAGTGCTTCGGCGTCGCGGCGACACCGTTCTCCTGCACACCCTCGACGTACGACGCCGCCAGGTCACCGGTGAGCACCGGGTCCTCGCTGAACGCCTCGAAGTGCCGGCCGCCGAGCGGCGACCGGTGCAGGTTGATGGTCGGGCCGAGGACGACGTCGACGCCCTTGCGACGGGCCTCGACGGCTGCGGCCGCGCCGTAGCGCTTCGCGATCGCGCGGTCCCACGATGCGCTCAGCGCGGTCGCGGACGGCAGGTTGAGCGACGGGTCACGCTCGTCCCAGACCTCGCCACGGACCCCGGAGGGCCCGTCCGACATCAGCATCCGGCGCAGGCCGATCTTCTCGATCGGCCAGGTGGTCCAGAAGTCACGCCCGGTGAGCAGCTGCACCTTCTCCGCGGTGGTCAGCTGGTCGACGAGCGCGCCGATGCGGTCGTCGACCGGGGACGGACTGGAGGCTGTGCTCACGTCGTTCACGGTGGTCACGATGGTCGTTCCTTTCGTTCGGAGCCGGGAGGGGCGGTCAGCGCACGCCGCGGATGCGCGAGACCGAGACGATCCCGAGCAGTCCGACGACGGCGCCGGTGATGAAGAAGCCGCTGTAGCCGCCGGTCAGCGCGATCACGCCGGGCGCTGCGGCCGGCACGATCGACTGGGGCAGCGCCTGCGCGATGTTGACGACGCCGAGGTCCTTCGCATTGTCCTCGTCCGAGGGCAGCACGTCCGTGATCAGCGCGAGGTCGACGGCGTAGAAGACGCCCATGCCGGCACCCATCACGAACTCGCCGACCAGGACCATGCCGAGCGACGGCGCCATGGCGATGAGCACCAGGCCGATGACACCGACGATCCCGGCGATCGCGACGAAGAGCTTGCGGCGGCCGAGCTTGTCGGACAGCCACCCGGCGATCAGCGAGGTCAGGACGATGCCGACGACGTTCCAGAGCGTGCCCTGGAACACGGCGTTCGCGACGTGCGCGTCCGCGATCCCGATGTCGTCGCGGAGGAAGTAGGTCAGGTAGCTGACTGCGGTGTACTGCGCGGCGACCATCATGAAGCGCGTGAGCCAGGCCCAACCGAGGTCGGGGTGCTTCACGGGGTTGAACACGAACGATCCGAACAGCTGCCCGATGCCGAGGCGCGAGGTCGGGCGCTGCTCGAGCACCCGGTCGCGGAACAGCAGCGCGTAGAGGACGACCACGGCGGACCCGATCGCCCCCGGGATGATCATCTGCGTCGCCGACGTCGTGAAGAGCTGCACCAGGAACGTGCCACCGACGAGTGCCAGGTTCTGCGAGAGCCCGAGCAGCGCGGCGACCCGTCCGCGCTGGGACCGCGTGACGTGGTCCGGCATGACGGCGGTGAGCGCCGCGATCGTGGCGTTGTACGCGATCTGCGTGACGCCCCACGCGAGCACCAGCACCAGCGTGGAGGACGTCGTCGCGACGACCACGAGGCCCGCGAAGCCGACCACGGTGCCACCGATGATCCACGGACGACGCATGCCGAGCCTCCCGGCCGTCCGGTCGCTGAAGCGACCGGCCAACGGGTTGGCGACCATCGCGGCGAACGCGCCGACCCCGAGTGCCAGGCCGAGCACGCCCGCCTGGTTGTCGGGTGCGATCTCGGCGACCTTGAGCGCCATCGCGACGAGCACGGGTGGGAGCAGGGCGATGTACAGGCCGAGCATCGCGATCGGCATGCCGAGCGTGTACATGAGCGAACTGCCTCGGCCGCGCGTGGGTGCGACTGCGGTCGGGGTGTCGGAAACGGTCAGGGCGTCGTTGGCCACTGCAACCTCCATCGGGTGCGCCGCCGGCGTCGGCGACTCGCTCGCCTTCGTCGGCGGCTCATGCAAACGTATCACCAAAACCAAGCACTGCTAGGTTTTGTCGGATCCAGCCAGGCGGTACAGTCCTGCCATGGCACGACGGGGTTCATACGCGAAGGGCATCGCGAAACGCGACGAGATCCTGACGGTCGCGCTCGAACTCGTCGCTGGACAGGGCTTCCGCCGCACCAGCATCAAGGACATCGCGGACGCGGTGGGGCTGACGCAGGCCGGGCTGCTGCACTACTTCGACTCGAAGGACGAGCTCTGGGTGGAGATCCTGCGGCGACGCGACGAGCTCGACAACGCGACCGAGTGGAACGCCGCGGACCCGGCAGAGCTCCTCGCCGCGATCGTCCGCCACAACACCGAGGTCCCCGGCCTCGTGCAGATGTTCGTCAACCTGTCCGCCGCGGCCGCCACCGACCCGGAGCACCCGGCGCACGAGTACTTCCGGCAGCGCTACGAGAACTCCCGCCGCGACATGGCCGCCGACTTCCGCGCCATGCAGGAGGACGGCCGGCTCCGCACCGACGTCGACGCCGAGGAGCTCACGAGCGTGCTCCTCGCGGTCTCCGACGGCATGCAGATCCAGTGGCTGTTCGACCCCTCGCGCGACATGGTGGCGCACGTCGAACTCGTCGCCAGGCTCGCGCTCGCCCAGGTCGCATCGGGCAGGATGAACGCGTAGGACCATCACCCGACGGTCCGACAGACTCGACGACGAGCGGAGGCGCGATGACGCGCGTAGTGGTGACCGGCGGCAGCGGCAAACTCGGACGGGCGGTGGTGCGCGACCTCGACGAGCACGGGTACGACGTGGTGCTCCTGGATCGCGTCCCCTCCCCCGACAAGCCCGAACGCGTGCCGTTCGTGCGCATCGACCTCGCCGACTACGGGCAGGTGCTGAACGCCTTCATCGGCATCGACGACCGGTACGACCACGTCGACGCGGTGGTGCACCTCGCCGCGGTCCCGGCTCCGGGGCAGGTGCCCGACGTCGCGCTGATCACGAACAACGTGACGGCGTCGATCAACGTCTTCCACGCCGCACGCGCGGCGAAGATCACGAACGTGGTCTGGGCGTCGAGCGAGACCCTGCTGGGCATCCCCATGGGCGAGCACCACCCGCCCTACCTGCCCGTCGACGAGGACTTCCCGGTCCGCCCGCAGTCCTCGTACTCCCTCGGCAAGGCCGTGGAGGAGGAGATGGCCCGCCACTTCACCCGCTGGGACCCGACGCTGAAGATGATCGGGCTGCGGTTCTCGAACGTGATGGACGAGACCGACTACCCGTCGTACCCGTGGGACGCCACCCCTGAGGCGAAGACCTTCAACCTGTGGTCCTACATCGACTCGCGCGACGGCGCGCAGGCGGTCCGGAAGGCCCTCGAGGCCGACCTCACCGGCTTCGAGGCGTTCGTCATCGCGAGCCCGGACACCGTGATGGAAACCCCGACGATCGAACTCGTCGAGCGGTACGTGCCGGACATCGAGCGCCGCAGCGACATCGACGGCGTCAGCTCGCTGCTGTCGAGCGAGAAGGCCCGCGAGCTCCTCGGGTACGACCCGCAGCACTCCTGGCGCGACCACCGCTCCTGAGCGACGCGGGCACGGGGCTGCTCACGCGGGGGTGAGCAGCCCGTCGAGCACCAGGTCACGGGCAGCCGGCAGCAGGTCCGCCGCGAGGGCCCGCTCGTCGACGCCCGTGATCTGCGCCAGCGCGCCGATGATCGCCGCGACGGACAGGTCCCCGTCGCAGGCGCCCACGAACGCGGCGAGCGCCGTGTCCGCGTCCACCCGGCGACCGAAGCCACCGCCCTGCACGAGCGTGATCACAGTGGGATCGTCGTTGCCCGGCCAGTAGGAACGCTCCTCGGTGACGTCACCCGCGGTCCGCAGGTGCGCGGTGACGAGCGCCTCGTCGTCGTGCGCGGCGAGCCACTCCGCGGCGTCGAGCACGCGGGCCACCGTGGCACCGAGCCCGGCGGGGTTGGAGCCGAGCGTCTCGGGGACGCGCTCGAACCGCCGGAGCCGCGCCCGGCCTCCTGTCCGTGCCCTGCGGACCACGACGTAGCCGAAGCCGACCCCGGTGACCCTGCGTGCCAGGAAGTCGTCGAGCCACGCTCCGACCAGCTGGTCGAACGCGGCCGTCCCGGGCTTCGTCCCGCCGTCGCGGATCCAGGTCTCGGCGTAGGCGTTCGGGTCCTGCCGCTCGCGCTCGATCACCCACGCGTCGAGGTCGGTGCCCTCGAACCAGGCGCGGACGCGGTCGAGCCCGTCGACGCCCCAGTGGTACTCCCAGTTGCCGAGGAGCTGCGCGGTCCCGCCGGGCTCGAGGTGCTCCGCCAGGCCACGCAGGACGGTCTCGACGAGGGCGTCGCCGACCATGCCGCCGTCCCGGTACTCGTAGGACGGCACGCCCTCGGTGCGGGGCGTGATGACGAACGGCGGGTTCGAGACGATGCGGTCGAACCGCTCCCCCGCGACGGGCTCGAACAGCGAGCCGAGGCGGAAGTCGATGCCGTCGATGCCGTTGAGCTGCGCGTTGAACCGGGCGATGTCGAGCGCTCGGCGGGAGATGTCGGTGGCGACGACCTCGTCGGCGAAGCGGCGGGCGTGCATGGCCTGGATACCGCATCCGGTGCCGAGGTCGAGCACCCGGTGGACGGGCACGGGGACCTGCAGGCCGCTCAGCGTCGTGGTGGCGCCGCCGATGCCGAGGACGTGCTCCTCGTCGAGCGCGGCGCCGAGTGCGAGCTCACCGAGGTCCGAGACGATCCACCAGCTGCCGGCGCCGGCGTCGTCGACGAAGGCGTACGGACGCAGGTCCACCATCGGGACGACGTTCGGCTCGGTCAGGTGGGCGATGCGCTCCGGGTCGCTCTGGTCCACGAGCGCCCGGGGATCGACGAGCGCGTCCTCGAGCCGGACGAGCCCGGCACGGACGAGCGCGTCGACGCCGACGGTCGGCAGCGCCCGCTCGGCGTCGCTCAGGGGCATGCCGAACCCCAGGACGAACATCCCGGCCAGCGTGTACCGCGGGAGCAGCGCCTCGGTCAGGCGGCCGCGCGCCGCTCGGATCGCTGCCGTCCGGTTGCCGCGGTGCAGCGCCGCGGCCGCGTCCGCGCCCCAGAGCGCGTCGACGCCCTCGACGGTGAACCCGGCGGCGGTCAGGTCCGCGGCGAGCGCGTCGGTGACCGCGGGGTCGGTGGTGATCGTCGGCAGCACGTGGGTGTCCGCGCTCACAGGCCGATGTCCGACCGCATCAGGGCGGCGGGGACCTGCCACGCGAAGACCAGGTCGAGGAGCCCGGGGAAGCGCTCCTGCACGTCGTCGATCCGGGCGCGACTGCTCCGCGTCAGGCCCTCCTGGTGCTGCTCGAGGAGCCCGGCTTCGCGGAGGACCCGGAAGTGGTGCGTCAGCGTCGACTTCGGCCGGTCGATGCCGACCCAGCCGCAGGAGCGGACACCGCCGGCGGCGTCGACGAGGTACCGGTGCAGGATCGCCAGGCGGATCGGGTCCGACAGGGCGTCCATGACGACGGGGAGGTCCATCTCGGCCACCGTCGGCTGGGGCAGCCGTTCGGGGGCATCCACGCGCTCGGGCATGGACGGGACGCTACCACCGTTCGCCTCACAGTACGACTTGCGTCGTACAGCGAGGTGCGGTACCAATGCCGTACGACTTCACTCGTACAGCGGCCCGCGTCGGCCGCGTCGGCCTCGGCCGCAACGGAAGGGACGCTCATGCAGTCAGCACGCTCGGTCGCCGGGTTCTGGATCCTCGCGGCGATGCTGCTCGTGTCGGTCGCCTCGTCGGCCGTCCCGTCGCCGATCTACCCCGTCTACGCCGCGGAGTGGCACCTCACCCCGCTCATGCTCACCGGGGTGTTCGCGATCTACGTCGCCGGGCTGCTGGTCAGCCTGCTCGTCGCCGGGCGGCTGTCCGACCACGTCGGCCGGAAGCCCGTGCTCGTGGTCGGCGGCCTCGGCGTGGCCCTGTCGCTCGGGCTGTTCTCGATCGCGGACGGCCTCGGAGCGCTCATCCTCGACCGCATCGTGCAGGGCGTGTCCGTCGGCCTGCTCATCGGCGCGCTCGGTGCGGCCCTCATCGACAACTCGCTCGTGCGGCACCCGTCGCTCGCCGGGGTCCTGAACGGTGTCATCCCGCCGATCGCCCTCGCCACCGGCGCCCTGTCGAGCGGTGCCCTCGTCGAGTGGGGCCCGGCACCGGAGCGGCTCGTGTACGTCCTGTTCGGGTCGCTGCTCGTCCTCATGGTGATCGCCCTCGTCGTGGTCCCCGAGCAGGTCACCCGCCGGCCGGGAGCCCTGCGCTCCCTGCGCCCGACCATCTCCGTCCCGCGCTCGTCGCGTCGGCTGTTCCGCGGCGTCGCCGGGTCCCTCATCGCGAGCTGGGCCCTCGGCGGCCTGTTCCTGTCACTGGTCCCCTCGGCCCTCGGCGCCGTCTTCGGCATCACGAACCACTTCGCGGCCGGGGCGCTCATCGCCGTGGTCACCGGCGTCGGCGCGCTGACGGGTCTGGCGATCCAGCGGCTCTCCGCCCGGGTCGGCGTGCTCATCGGGCTCGTCGCGCTCGTCCTCGGGCCCATCGTCACCGTGTCGTTCGTCTTCGCGCACTCGCTGCCGGGGCTCGTCGTCGGCAGTGCGATCGCGGGCGTCGGGTTCGGCGCGGGCTTCCAGGCGCCGCTCCGGATGCTCCTCGCCACCGCTGCCCCGACGCACCGTGCGGGGCTGCTCTCCACGATCTACGTCGTCTCGTACCTGGCGTTCGGCGTGCCGGCCGTCGTCGGAGGGCTGCTCGAGCCGACCGTCGGCCTGGTGCCGGTGCTCGCCGGGTACGGCGCCTTCATCGTGATCGCCGCGGTCGTCGCCCTCGTGCTGCAGCTCGTGTCGCGCGACGCCGCCGCGGTGGAGGAGCAGGCGTCCGAGGTCCTCGAGCGCACGGCCACCGGCTCGATCCGCACGAGCCCCGCCGCCGCCGAGTAGGCGCGCGCGGCGGCTCCGCACTGTGCGAGGTTCCCTACACCGTGCGACCCTCCGCGCGTCGCACACCGTACGGAACCTCGCACACTGCGGGCCCGAGCGCGAGCGCGGGGGCGCGCGGGGCTAGTGGCCCGGCCGCGCCGAGCGGCGCATGCTGCGGTGTGCGTCCGCGTGGGCCGCGTCGACGTCGGCCTTGCCGCGGTCGGCAGCGTTCCGGAGCCACTGCGGCCCGTGCGCCTTCGCCCAGTCCCAGAAGCGGTGCAGCTGGGCCTTGAGCCACGTGATGATCTTGTGGAAGAAGTGGAACTCGCTCGCCAGGATCGTCAGCCCGATGAACACCACGAGCCACCCGGGCCCGGGCAGCGGCACCAGGATCAGCCCGATGATGACGACGAGCCCACCGACGATGCCGACCAGCACCTTCCAGAACAGGTGCACGTGCGGCCGGGCGTGGATCCAGGCGCGCATGTCGTGGAACCACCGGAACCGCACGCGTCGCTCGCCGTCCGCGGTGATCGCGGGGCGCTCGTTCGGCTCTGGCTCCATGCCCGGAACGCTAGGGCCCGCGGCTGGGAATCAGCGGCGCAGGAGCCGCTGACGCGGTGGACGTCGCGACGCGACCACCCGCCCGCTGTCGCGTTCCTGCAGGCCGGCACCGGGCCTCCCGTCCGCAGCGGGTCACCACGGGACGGACGGGAGGCTCGTCACGCGTGGGCGACGCACGTCGCGGCCCACGGGACCACGGCCAGTCGTGCCTCCGGGATCGGCTCGCCGCCGACCGCGCAGGTCCCGTAGGTGCCGGCATCGAGCCGCGCGAGCGCGGCGTCGACCTGGTCGATCCGTCGCCGCGCGTCGTCGCGCACCGCACCGAGCGAGCCCCGTTCCCAGGCGAGGGTCGCGCCCTCGGGGTCGTGCTCGTCGTCCGTGTTCGCACCGTCCCGGGCATCGCTGACGTCCCGCATGCTCCGCTCGACGTCCGCCAGGAGCTTCTCCGCGCGCGTGCGCTCGGTCGTCAGCGCGGCGCGGGGGTCCTCCATGACGCCGACCGTAGTCCGACGGAATGGACACCCGCTCGGATGCGTTCGCATGGACATGACCAAGATCGGGTTCCTGTCCTTCGGGCACTGGCGTGACGTCCCGGGATCGAAGGTGCGCAGCGGCCGCGAGGCCCTCGTCCAGGCGATCGACCTCGCCGTCGCGGCCGAGGAGGCCGGCGTCGACGGCGCCTACTTCCGCGTGCACCACTTCGCGCCGCAGCAGGCGGCGCCGTTCCCGCTCCTGTCGGCGATCGCGGCCAGGACCAGCCGGATCGAGATCGGCACCGGCGTGATCGACATGCGCTACGAGAACCCGCTGTACATGGCCGAGGAGGCCGCTGCAACGGACCTCATCTCCGGCGGCCGGCTGCAGCTCGGCGTCTCGCGTGGGTCACCTGAGACCGCCCAGGCCGGTTACCAGCAGTTCGGGTACGTCCCGGACGCCTCCGACCCGAACGGGGCCGACCTGGCGCGTGCGCACACCAGCGTCTTCCGTCGTGCGATCGCCGGCGAGCCGATGGCGAACGCGAACCCGCAGATGACCGGTGCGGCCGGATCGCTGCCGGTCTTCCCGCTGTCCGACGGCCTCTCCGACCGCATCTGGTGGGGTGCCGGCACCCGGGCCACCGCGGAGTGGACCGCCGAGCAGGGCATGAACCTGATGTCGTCGACGCTCCTCACCGAGGACACCGGCGTGCCGTTCGACGAGCTCCAGGCGGAGCAGATCGAGCGCTTCCGTCGGGTCTGGGCGGAGTCGGGCTGGGAACGCACGCCCCGGGTCTCGGTGTCGCGGAGCATCATCCCGATCATCGACGACGAGTCCCGGCACTACTTCGGCGTCCGCGCCCAGGTCGAGGGCTCGGACCAGGTCGGGTACCTCGACGGCGGGCTCGCGCGGTTCGGCCGCTCGTACATCGGCTCGCCCGAAGACCTGGTCGCGGAGCTCGCCGCGGACGCCGCCGTGCGCGCTGCCGACACCGTGCTCGTCACGGTGCCGAACCAGCTCGGCGTCGACTTCAACGCCCGGCTCCTCGCTGCGGTCGCGGACGTGATGCACGAGGTGGACGCCGCTCCCGCACACGCGTAGCGGTCCCCCTTCCTGCTGACACCCGGCCTGGGACTGGGGTGGACAGCGCGCTCCCCGTAGCGTCGGAGGGCACCATCCCCCGTTCTCAGGAGTTCCCGTGACGCTGCCGGCCGCCGGTTGGTTCCCGGATCCCCGGGACGCCGGCCGTCTCCGCTGGTGGGACGGGCACGCCTGGAGCGACGCGACGCGGGTGCTCCCCGTTCGCCCGACCGAGCCGGTGGTACCGATCGTGGTGACGCCGACCGGGCCCTCGTTCTCCGTCAGGACCCCGTCGGTCGAGAGCCGGACGTGGGCGTACGGGGCGGCCACCTCCCGGCGGCTCTGCGCGTTCGCGGTGTCCGCCGTGCTGCTCGCGGGGGCGTCCCTCGTGCTGAACCCGTTCGGCGCGTTCAGCGTGCTCGCGCTCGTGGCGGGCGCGATCGGCGTGGTGCGCCCGGGTGCGACCGGCCGCTGGCGGGTGCTCGCTCGGAGTCTGGCCGCGTCGGCGTTCGTCGTCGCCCTGGCGACGGGCATCGTCGCGGTGTCCCGCCTGTTCTGACGCGGCTGCGCCGGCGCAGGGCGCCGCAGGGCGCCGCACCGTGCGAGGCCGCCGCGGGCCCGGCGCCGGCGGCCCCTGGTGCCGGCGGCCCCCGACGCCGGCGGCCCCTGGTGCCGATCGGACCCGCACAACCGAATCCACCCCGAACCACGTCTTCCCGTGGTTCCGATCGGATTCCGTTACGCGGCGCCAGTCCGCACCGCGCCGCGCACCGCACCGCCGCCCCGCCCCGCCGCATCGTGCGAGGCCGCACGGCGCCGCACGGTGCGAGGCCGCCGCGCCTACCGCCGCGCCCGCGGGTGCGACGTCTGGTACACGTCCCGCAGCATGTCCGCCGTCACCAGCGTGTAGATCTGCGTCGTCGCGACGCTCGCGTGCCCGAGCAGCTCCTGCACGACCCGCACGTCCGCCCCGCCCTCGAGCAGGTGCGTCGCGAACGAGTGCCGGAACGTGTGCGGTGACACGTGCTCGGTCAGGTCCGCGGCAGCTGCGGCGGCCTGGATCACGAGCCACGCACTCTGCCGGGACAGCCGCGCTCCCCTGGCCCCGAGGAACAGCGCCGGCGTCGCGTGCCCCCGAGCTGCGAACAGCGGCCGCGCTCGCACCAGGTACGCGTCCACGGCGGCCCGCGCGTAGCTGCCGAGCGGCACGATCCGCTGCTTGTTGCCCTTGCCGGTGACGCGCACCACGGAGACGTCGGTGTCCTCGTCGGAGTCCTCGTCCACGGCCGCGAGGGTCGTCACGTCGTCCACCGACAGACCGACGGCCTCGGAGATGCGCGCGCCGGTGGCGTACAGGAGTTCGAGGAGCGCCCGGTCCCGCAACTGCACGGGGTCGTCGCCGTCCACGGCCTGCAGCAGCCGCTCCATGTCCTCGACCGAGATCGCCTTCGGCAGCCGCATCGGGGCCTTCGGCGGTCGGACGGACGCGCCCGGGTCGAGCGGCAGCCAGCCCTCCCCGGCGGCGAACGCGGCGAAGGACCGCACGGAACTGAGCATCCGCGCGATCGACCGTGGGGCGAGCGGTGCGTCCCGGGTCGCCAGGTGGGACACGAACCCGGCGAGGTCGGCGCGGGCCAGGCGCCCGACGTCGGCCACCACCGCGGCACCCCCGGCCCGGTCGGCACCCGCGGAATCGACCGTCGGCTGCGATGCGATCCAGTCCGTGAACGTCGTGAGGTCCCGCCGGTACGCGGCGAGCGTGTGGTCGGACAGTCCCCGCTCGATCGCGATGTGCCGCAGGTACGTCTCGGTGGCCTGCGCGATCGGGATCACCCGACGAGGCTAGCGCGACGACCGGCGCTCGACCGCACGGCTGCGATCAGCCGCGTTCGATCGCGTCCACGGCGAGTGCCGCGACGAGGAGCGCCGAGTTCTGCAGCCGTCCGTCGAGGATCGCCGCGACGATCTCCGCGCGCGGGACCCAGCGCTTCACGATGTCGGCCTCTTCGTCGGACCGCTCGAACGCCGACGCGGTCGCCCGCACACCCCGGGCGCGGTAGATCTGGATGAACTCGTCGCTGCCGCCCGAGGAGGTGTTGTACCGCACGAGCGGTTCCCACTGCTCGGCTTCGACGTCCGCCTCTTCCGCGAGCTCTCGCTGCGCGGCCACCAACTCGTCCTCGCCGTCGATGTCGAGCAGTCCGGCCGGCAGCTCCCAGTCACGCAGGTGCACCGGGTGCCGGTACTGCTGGATGACGAGCACCCGGCCTTCGTCGTCCTCGGCGTACACGGCGACGGCACCGGTGTGGTCGACGTACTCGCGCACCATGCTGCCGCCGCCGTAGGCAACGGTGTCGCGGCGGATGTTCCAGACCGCGCCCTCGTAGACCAGGTCGGACGACGTCACGTCGTAGGAGGCGGACACGTCAGCGATGGGTTCGTCAGTCACCGGTCCATCCAACCAGCGCGTGGATACCCACACCACCCGCGCTGGAAAGTCGAACCGCGCGGAGGGGGCCGATGGTTCGGACCTCCTCCGCGCGATTCAACGTCCTCCGCGCGACGACGCGACTCCGCGGCTACGCGACCGTGGCCGAGTCCGACTCCGACTCCGACTCCGGGTCGAACAGGCGAGTCGCCTCGTTGCGCACGATCGCGGCCTCGACGAGACCCGCGAACAGCGGGTGCGCGTTGTTCGGGCGCGAGCGCAGCTCCGGGTGTGCCTGCGTTCCGATGTAGAACGGGTGCTGCGCACGGTCCAGCTCGACGTACTCCACCAGGTTGCCGTCGGGCGAGGTGCCCGAGAACACCAGGCCGGCGTCCGCGATCTGCTGGCGGTACTTGTTGTTCACCTCGTAGCGGTGACGGTGGCGCTCGGATGCCTCCGGCGCGCCGTACAGCGACTCGGCCAGCGACCCGGCCGTGAACGTCGCCGGGTACAGCCCGAGGCGCATCGTGCCGCCCAGGTCGCCACCGGCGATGATGTCGACCTGCTCCGCCATCGTCGCGATGACCGGGGTCGGGGTCTCCGGGTCGAACTCGGAGCTCGACGCGTCGACCAGACCGGCCTCGTGGCGGGCGTACTCGATGACCATGCACTGCAGGCCGAGGCACAGGCCGAGCGTCGGGATGTGGTTCTCGCGGGCGAACTTGAGCGCACCGAGCTTGCCCTCGATGCCGCGCACGCCGAACCCACCCGGGACGCAGATGCCGTCCACGTCGCCGAGCTGCTTCGCAGCGCCCTCCGGAGTGGTGCAGTCGTCCGAGACGACCCACTTCAGCGTGACCTTCGCGTTGTGGGCGAAGCCACCGGCGCGGAGGGCCTCGGTGACCGAGAGGTACGCGTCCGGCAGGTCGATGTACTTGCCGACCAGGGCGATCGTGACGTCCTTCTTCGGCTCGTGCACGGCGCGGAGCACCGGGTTCCACGAGGTCCAGTCGACCTCGTTCGCCTCGAGGTGCAGCGCGTCGACGATCACGCGGTCGAGCCCCTGCGTGTTGAGGAGCGTCGGCAGGTCGTAGATCGAGGGGACGTCCACGGCGTTCACCACGGCGTCCTCGTCGACGTCGCACATCAGGGCGATCTTGCGCTTGTTCGAGTCCGACACCGGGCGGTCGCTGCGGAGCACGAGTGCGTCCGGCTGGATGCCGATCGAACGGAGCGCGGCGACGGAGTGCTGCGTCGGCTTCGTCTTCTGCTCACCCGAGGCGTTCATGAACGGCACGAGCGACACGTGCACGAAGAACACGTTGTTGCGGCCGAGCTCGTGCCGGACCTGGCGGGCCGACTCGATGAACGGCTGGGACTCGATGTCGCCGACCGTGCCGCCGACCTCGGTGATGATGACGTCGGGCTGCGGGTCGTTCGACGCCTGCTCGCGCATCCGGCGCTTGATCTCGTCGGTGATGTGCGGGATGACCTGCACCGTGTCGCCGAGGTACTCGCCGCGACGCTCCTTGGCGATGACCGTCGAGTACACCTGCCCGGTCGTCACGTTCGCCGCCTGCGACAGGTTGATGTCGAGGAAGCGCTCGTAGTGCCCGATGTCCAGGTCCGTCTCGGCGCCGTCGTCGGTCACGAAGACCTCGCCGTGCTGGAACGGGTTCATGGTGCCCGGGTCCACGTTGAGGTACGGGTCGAGCTTCTGCATGACGACCTTGAGGCCGCGCGCCGTGAGCAGGTTGCCGAGGCTGGCCGCCGTCAGGCCCTTGCCGAGAGACGAGACGACCCCGCCGGTCACGAAGATCTGCTTCGTCACCTTCGGGGTCGAGTTCGAAGAATTGGTTCCGCCGCTGAGAGTGTCCGCCACGGGATTCCATCGTACGTCAGAACTGCCGGGAGGCGCGACCCGCGTTCGCCGTGCGCGTGTCCGCCCGGCGGATGGCCGGTTCCATGGCCCCTGCTGGGTCAGGTGGGCTGGCCTGCGACCTCGAGCAGCTCGCGGGCGTGCTCCATGCCGCTGGCGCTGTCGCCGAGGCCGGAGAGCAGGCGCGCCATCTCCTGCAGGCGGTCGTCCCCTTCGAGGCGACGGACGCTCGACGAGGTGACCGCGCCGCTGGCGTCCTTCACGACGTTGAGGTGGTTCGTCGCGAACGCGGCGACCTGCGCCAGGTGTGTCACGACGATGACCTGCGTGCGCTCCGCGAGCTTGGCCAGCCGTCGACCGATCTCGATCGCCGCTGCGCCACCGACACCGGCGTCGACCTCGTCGAACACGAACGTGGGGACCGTCGTCGAGCCCGCCATCACGACCTCGATCGCGAGCATCACGCGGGAGAGCTCGCCACCGGACGCGCCCTTCCCGATCGGCCGGGGGTCCGTGCCGGAGTGCGGCTGCAGGAGGATCGCGACCTGGTCACGGCCGTGCCGGCGGAACTCCCCGGCGTCGGTGACCTCGACCACGAGGGTCGCGCCGGCCATCGCCAGGGTCTTGAGCTCGGTCGTGACGCGCTTCGCGAGGTCACCGGCGGCCTTCGTGCGTGCCGCGGTCAGGGCGGCGGCTGCCTGTTCGAGTGCGTCCTGGTCGTGGGTGACGGCGTCCTGCAGCGCGACGATGCGGTCGTCGTCACCGTCGAGTTCGAGGAGTCGGTCGCTGGCGCGCTGCCCGAAGGCGATGACGTCGTCGACGGTCTCGCCGTACTTCCGGGCCAGGCCGGAGAGCACCGCGCGTCGCTCGTTGATGAGTTCGAGGTCGTGTCCGGCCTCGGGCTCGAGGGACCCGAGGTAGCTCGACAGGCTGGCCGACGCCTCGCTCGCCTGGATCCCGAGCTCGGTCAGCTGCTCCAGCACGGGCTGCAGGGTGCTGTCCGTTCCCGCGACGCGCTCGACCGCCCGTCGAGCCGCTTCGACGAGGCCGATGACGTCCGTGCCGTCGAGGGACTCGGAGGAGATCGCCTCGTGCGCGAGGCTCGCGGAGAGGCGGAGTTCCTCGAGGTTGCCGAGTCGATCGGCACGTTCCTGGAGTTCCTCGTCCTCACCGGGTTGCGGCGCCGCCGCCTCGATCTCGTCGGAGGCCGCTCGGAGTCGAGCGGCCTCGGCGAGCCGGTCGTCCCGGTCGCGGGTGAGCGTCTCGAGCTCCGCCGTGTGCTCCTGCCACGTGTCGTACGCGGCGGTGTAGCGGCGCAGTGCCTTCTCGACCGCGCCGGCTCCGAAGCCGTCGAGTGCGGCGCGTTGCGCGGTGGACGAGGTCAGCCGGATCTGGTCGGACTGCCCGTGCACGGTGACGAGTTGATCCGCGAGTTCGCCGAGCACGGCAACCGGGGCACTCCGACCGCCGACCGTGGCGCGGCTGCGACCCTCGGCCGAGACGGTGCGGGTGAGGATGAGTTCGCCGTCCTCCACCGTGCCGCCGGCGTCCTCGACGCGCTCGGCGACGGCATCGTGGTCCGGGACGACCCAGCGGCCCTCCACCACGGCGCTCGAGGCACCGCGGCGCACCGAACCCGCATCGGCGCGCGCACCGAGCAGGAGCCCGAGCGCGGTGACGATCATCGTCTTGCCCGCGCCCGTCTCTCCGGTGACGACGGTGAAGCCCGGCCCGAGCTCGAGGGTCGCGTCGCCGATCACCCCGAGGTCCGAGATCGAGATCTCCTCGATCACAGGCTGCTCCCGTGATCGTCGTCGTGCTGTGGGCCGCGCCACCCCGCGACGGGCAGCTGGAACTTCGCCACGAGCCGGTCGGTGAAGGGGGCGTCCTTGAGTCGCGCGACGCGGACGGGCTCCGGGGACCGGCTGACTTCGATGCGAGCGCCGGGGGGCAGGTCGTGCGTGCGACGGCCGTCACACCAGAGGACACCGACACCGCTGGTGCGCCGGAGCACCTCGACCGCGAGCACGCAGTCCGGTCCGACCACGATCGGCTTCGAGAAGAGGGCGTGGGCGCTGAGGGGCACCATGATGAGCGCGTCGACGTCCGGCCAGACGATCGGGCCGCCGCCGGAGAACGAGTACGCCGTCGAACCGGTCGGCGTCGAGATCACGACGCCGTCGCAGCCGAACGACGACAGCGGGCGTCCGTCCACCTCGGTGACGACCTCGAGCATGCGTTCCCGCGAGGCTTTCTCGATGGTGGCCTCGTTCAGCGCCCAGGACGAGTAGACGATCTCCTGCCCGACGACGACGTCGACCTGCAGGGCCACGCGTTCCTCGACGTGGTAGTCGCCCGAGAGGGCACGCTGGACGGTCTCGGCGAGACCGTCGCGCTCGCTCTCGGCCAGGAACCCCACGTGCCCGAGGTTCACACCGACGATCGGGGCACGGGTACCGCGGACGAGCTCCGCCGCACGCAGGATGGTGCCGTCGCCGCCGAGGACGATGACGATCTCGAGGTCGTCGCGCTGCACGTCGACACCGAGGATGTCGACCTGGCCGACGGTCGCTTCGGCACGACGGATGTCGGCGTACTCGTCGAAGGGCATCACGGGCGTCAGCCCGGCCGCGTGCAGCAGGTCGCAGACCTCGACCGCGGCGTCGATCGAGTCACGCCGGCCCGTGTGCGAGACGAGCAGGATGTGCCGTTCGTCGCTCATGGAGCCCCTTCCGCCAGTTCGGTCGCGCGTCCGATCCATTCTGTCGGATTGGACCCTGCGCCCCGCTGGAGACGCGCGAGGTACTCGTGGTTGCCGTGGGTTCCGATGATCGGCGAGGCGACCAGACCGGCCGTCCCGAGGCCGAGGTCCCACGCCGCCCAGAGCACGTTCATCAGGGCGTCGTTCCGGAGCCCGGCGTCCCGCACGATGCCCTCACGCACCCCGCCACGACCGACCTCGAACTGCGGCTTGACCAGCAGCACGAAGTCGTCGGCGGGGACGGCCTCGACCAGGGCGGGCAGGACGATCCGGAGGCTGATGAAGGACAGGTCCCCGACCACGAGCGCGGTGTCCGCGGCGGCGGGGTCGAGCGCGAGGTAGTCCTCGGCGGTCAGCCCGCGCGCGTTCACGCCCTCGACGACGGCGACGCGGTCGTCGAGTGCCACCACCGGGTCGAGCTGGCCGTGTCCGACGTCGAGCGCGATCACCCGTCGGGCGCCACGGGCGAGGAGCACCTGCGTGAACCCACCCGTGCTGGCGCCGACGTCCAGCGCGACGAGGCCGCTCGGGTCGATGTCGAAGGAGTCCAGGGCGCCGACGAGCTTCAGCGCCGCGCGGGAGACCCACTCGTCGCCGGCGTCCACGACGATCTCGCTGTCGGGGCCGACCGGCGTCGAGGACTTGACCACCGGGGCACCGTCCACACTGACCCGTCCCGCCAGGATGAGCTTCGCGGCAGCGGTCCGGGACTTCGCGAGTCCGCGCGACGCGACCACCGCGTCCAGGCGCGCCGGAGCCACCTCGGCCGGACTCGTCTCGGTCCGGGGGTCGTCAGGCACTCGTCGTGCCGCCGCTCTCGAGACGGGTGCGGAGTTCGTCGTGCAGGCCGGCGAAGGCGTCGGCACGGTCGGCCAACGGGAGCGCCTCGGCGTCGCGGGCGCGCCGGGCGACGTCACTGCCCTGTACGGCACTGCCCTGGTCGGGCTGTTGCTGGGGGTCGGTCGGCACGTCCGTCACGCTACTCGCCGCCGTAGAGCTGGGGGTCGACATCGAGTCCGTAGATGGCCAGGCCGGAGTCCCAGATCGCCGTCGCACCCGCGCGGAGCAGGTTCATCGGGTCGTCGCCGGCACGCTCCACACGGATCACGTGCGCGCGCATGCGGACCGTGGCGTCCCCGACGCTGACGAACCGGGTACCGTCCTCGCCGTCGTGCCGGTGCGTCACCGGGTACGGCTCGGACAGCCCGCGGAGGTCCTGCAGCACGTAGGTCGGACGCGAGCGCTCGTCGGCCGCCAGTACCTGCTTGGCCTGGTCGATGCCGGTGAGCACCAGGACGCTCGGGATGCCGGCGTCGTTGGCGCCCTTGATGTCCGTGTCGAGGCGGTCACCGATGAAGAGCGGACGCTCACCACCGAACCGTGCCAGGGCCGCGTCGAAGATCGGGCGCTCGGGCTTCCCGGCGACGACGGGCATCCGCCCGACGGCCTGGTGCACGGCAGCGACCAGCGTGCCGTTGCCCGGCGCGATTCCGCGCTCGACCGGGATCGACCAGTCCATGTTCGTCGCGACCCACGGGACCTCCGGGTCCGCGAGGGCGAAGGACGCCTCGGCGAGCTGCTGCCAGCCGAGGTCCGGGGAGAAGCCCTGGATCACCGCTGCTGGCGCGTCGTCGGCGCTCGACGTGACGGTGAAGCCGGCCTGCTCCACGATGCTCGTCAGGCCGATGCCGCCGATGACCAGGATCGTCGAGCCCTCGGGGACGAGCGTGGCGAGGAGCCGCACGCCCGCCTGGGAACTCGTCACGACGTCGTCCGGGCCGACCTCGAGGCCGTAGCGCTCCAGGTGCTCCGCCACGTCGGACGGACGACGCGAGGCGTTGTTCGTGATGTAGCCGACGCGCGCCGTCAGCGAGGCACGGGTCAGTGCCTCGACCGCGTGCGGGATGGCGTTGCGACCACGGTAGACGACGCCGTCGAGGTCGGTGAGGACCACGTCGACGCCGTCCGTCGGGGAACGCGGGGTGTCAGCCGGCTGCGGAGCCGTCGACGTCCCGGGGGTTGTCGTCGTCGATCTCGCCGAGGTCGTCGTCGACGGGCTCGTCGACGTCCCCGAGCGGCTCGAGCTGGTCGGGCTCGCCGGGCTCGTCGGCTGCGGGCTCGTCGAACTCGTCGTCTGCGGGTTCGTCGTCGACTCCTTCGACTTCGAACGCTTCCTCGACCACATCAATCGTCTCCCAAGAGTCTTCGTCAGCTGCTTCGGCGAGGGCCTCGGCAGCACGGTCGACACGGGCCCACCACTCGTCGGCCTCGTCCTGGCGGCCGAGCTCCTCGAGCGTGGCCGCGTAAGCACTGTAGAGCGCCGGGGACCAGCTGTAGGCCGTCGACGGGTCGAGCTGTGGAATCTCCAGCTCACCGAGGGCGGCTGTGGGGTTCCCGAGGTCCAGACGTGCGCCGGACATCGCGATCGCGAGCTCCACCTGCACGCCGGGCTCGAGCGCCGCTCGGTCGACCGAGCGGCCGAGCTCCAGTGCACGCTCCGGACGGCCGAGGCCGCGCTCGCAGTCCACCATCATCGGGAGCTGGTCATTGCGGCCCGAGATCCGACGGTAGGTACGGAGTTCGCGCAGCGCGGTGCTGAAGTCACCGAGGCGGTAGGCCGTGATCGCCGCGGTCTCCCGGACGACTGCCACGCGGCCGGCGCGACGAGCCGCGCTCAGGGCGTGCTGGTTCGCGAGCTCGGGGTCGTCGTCCACCAGGAGCGCCGCCGTGACCAGGTGCTTCGCGACCCAGTCGGCGTTGTCCTTGCTGAGCGTCTTGAGCTCAGCGCGGGCCTGCGGGTGGAGGTCGCGAGCCTGCACCTCCTCGGGGATCTCCGGGTCCTCGTGGCGCGGGCGGATCGACTTGATGCCGTAGGGGTCGCGGTCCTCGAAGTCGTCCCGGGCTGCCTCGCCAAAGCGGGCGCCGGGGCCCCGGTTGCCGTCACCGAAGCGTCGACGCTCGTCACCGCCGCGGGTGCTGAACGACCCGCGCTCGGGACGATCACCATCACGACGCGGTCGGTCGTTGCCACCGCGGAACGGGCGGTCCCCGTCGCGACGCGGCCGGTCCGAGTTGTACGACGGACGATCCCCATCACGACGCGGACGGTCCGAGTTGTACGACGGACGATCCCCGTCACGACGCGGCCGATCGGAGTTGTACGACGGACGATCCCCATCACGACGCGGACGGTCTGAGTTGTAGGACGGACGGTCACCGTCGCGACGCGGACGGTCGTTCCCACCGCGGAACGGGCGGTCCCCGTCACGACGCGGCCGATCCGAGTTGTACGACGGACGATCCCCGTCACGACGCGGACGGTCCGAGTTGTACGACGGACGATCCCCATCACGACGCGGACGGTCCGAGTTGTACGACGGACGATCCCCATCACGACGCGGCCGGTCGTTCCCACCGCGGAACGGGCGGTCCCCGTCACGACGCGGCCGGTCCGAGTTGTACGACGGACGATCCCCATCACGACGCGGCCGATCCGAGTTGTACGACGGACGATCCCCACGAGGTCCCCCACTGCGAGGCGGCCGACCGGAGTCATCACGGTCCCCACGCCACGCAGGACGGTCCGAGCGCTGCCCGCCCTCGCGGAACCCGCGGCCCGGGGCGCTGTCGCGCGCCGGCCGGTCTCCACGGGACGGCCGATCGCCGTCACGCTGCGGACGATCACGACGCTCACCCTCGCGGCGCTCGAACTCACGAGGACCGGAGGACCAGCCCCCACGCCCACCGGACTGACCGCCGCGCGGAGCACCGTCCCGACGCGGACGTCCACCGCGCTCATCGTCGCGGTCGTTCCGCCGTTCGTCGTCGTTCGCCACCGTTGCTCCTCGTTGCGTGCCGGAGCTCTCGCGCCGGCTGTCGTCCGCTGTGTCGTTGTGTGTGAGCGCCGTCCGTGGCGCGAAGCCGTCCCAGTCCATCACGGACCGGGCCCGACGTCGAGGCCTACGGTGCAGTGCCAAAACAGAAATGGCCACCGACCTTCCACGAGAACGAGGGTCTCCCCTGCGAGTTCTCGATGGAGGGCCGATGGCCACCTTCTTACGTTGAGTCCGGCGGCGTCCTACTCTCCCACAAGGTCCCCCTTGCAGTACCATCGGCGCTGAGAGGCTTAGCTTCCGGGTTCGGAATGTGACCG
>NZ_JBIVCN010000009.1:0-24941 GCF_044746585.1 Curtobacterium sp. NPDC090223
AGTGGCAGCAGAACCCCTACGGGTACAAGACCGGCATCCACTCCAGCAACAGCGACACGAGGTTGACAAAGTTCGGGTACCGGTGGCAGTCCGCAGCGACCGGACAGTGGATTGAGCGCGACACGCTAGACCTGCCGCTGAGTCCTGCGAACGCGAATAGGTATGCCTTCGTGGGTGGGGACCCCATCAACGGATCCGACCCGACTGGTCAGTACGATCTCTGGCAAGCCACCGTTACTGGTGCAGCCTCTGGAATTGGGTCGGGTGTTGGCGGATGTATTGCCGGAGGGGTCGTCGGTGGCCTAACCACCGCCGGACCTGGTGCACTCCCAGGGTGTGGCATCGGGTTCGCCACAGGACTCATCTCAGGCTTCGTAGGCGGCTTCATCACTAACTCACTCTTGCAGCTGACAGGACAGGCTTAACATGGATGACCTCAAATTGAGGCGGGTGTCTCGCATTTTGGGTGCAATTATCTTGCCCCTTTGGCTGGCGGTTTTTCTTATCATCGCGATCGGCCAACCATCATCTGTGGCTGTTGCTGTCATTGGCGTTTCAAATATTTTCGTCGGACTCCTCGTTGGGTGGCTTTGGACGTGGTCTCCCGAAAGAAATCGCGAGGCCCGTCAGTAGATTGTTCCTCCGGTACAGTTAGGGGTGACGCGCCGAAACGGGTTGGGGGACGTTTTGTGTGGCTAGAGGTACCTCGCAGCCCGTCGAGTGTGGGCTACTACTCGACTCGAGACGGCACCGACCACTGCGGGACGGGTCCTCCCGAGGCGCACGATTAAAGCGTGCAAGCGTGCTGGTGCTCCCTCACACGCACGTATGGCACCACCGACTCCAACGGCGTCCCCGTGATCACCAGCCGCACCGTCGCCGGCACGGGCACCGCGTCGGTGATCAGTGACCCGACGACGGGGCAGCCGCTGGATCTGCAGACCACCGACGGTACGACCAGCATCTGGATCATCGATGGCACCGGCAACCCGGCTGCAGCAATCGCTGATACCGGTAAGACCGCGTACACCGTCTCCTACGACTCCTATGGTGCTGAGACCGTCGGTATCGGTGGTGACAGTGCCCAGTGGCAGCAGAACCCGTACGGCTTCAAGAGCGGGCTCCGCTCGAGCAGCACTGACAACGGGCTCACCAAGTTCGGGTACCGGTGGCAGTCCAGCGTCACCGGTGCCTGGATCGAACGAGACACCCTCGACGCACCCCTCAGCCCGACCAACGCCAACCGGTATGCCTTCGCTGGGACGGATCCCGTCAATAGCTCCGACCCGAGCGGACAGCTGGCCTTCGAGGATGTGGGCAAGTCAGCGGGGTACGCAGGCTACGCGGGTGACATCGCCGAGATCGGCATCGCGGTTGGTCAGGGTAACTCGAAGAAAGCAGCTACCAAATTCGTGGGCGCTGTCGTCGGTGGGATCGCGGGCGCAACCTGTGAAGGTATCGTTGCCGGTGCAACGGGCGGCGTCGGGGTGGTTGGCACGGTCGGTTGTATCGCGGTGGCCGGGGTGGTCTCCGACGCCACTACCGGGGAGCTGTGATGTTCAAGTTCAAAGGAAGCCTCGTGCCTCCAACTGTCCTTGGCATAGCAGCCATCGGGTTAGGCGCCTGGGCCATCTTGTCTCCCAATCGTCAGAACATCGGCAGCACCGGCTTCGCCCCAATTTGGATCGTCGGAGCGGTGGCCGCTCTCTTCGGCGTCTGGGTTCTGATCGGAGTCGTAACGTCAGCGCAGCAGCGGCGAAAGTAGGAGCCTTCCGTGTCACAAGAGTCGACAACCAGCCGGCCGAGATGGGTACCGTTCCTGTTCGCAGCTATCGGCATCGTGGTGATCTTCGTGGCCGGGGTCCTGCAATGGCCGGTCTGGCTCGACGTACTGCTTGGCCTCGGAGTGTCGATCGGACTACAGCTGATCTACAACGCCCGTAGGCCCCCTGCGCCGTCTTCAGAGCCTGAAGACCTCGACCCGCACCTCTAACTACAAGCAACACTCGAACGCCAGGAGCTCGCACAGGCGGCATCTGGCCTTTGTTGCATGCCCGCGTCAGCCGGTGAGTAGTTGTGCCGGGCGTTCCTGCATCTACGGGACTCCTGCGGGCGCGTCGCTTCTACCCCCCGCCAGAGCGTTCCGAGAAGAACTATTATCGGAACTGACCGGCTGGTCGCATGTGGCCGGATTGGGCTCAGCGGTCGCCGCACGGCCGGTGTGCGTGTGCGTGTCTGCGGGGGTTCGGGGCGTGGTGGGGGTGGACTGTGCGCATGTCGCCTCGTATCCCGCAGCTCCCGTCCACGGTGTCGGTGCACGGGCACCGGCTGCAGCTCGAGCTGGTGCCGTCGCAGACGGCGCGGAAGACATGGCATGTCACTGAGCAGCTCGGCGCGCACTTGGTGGGGCAGTCACCGTTGCATTACGACGGCGGCACGTTCAGCATGGACACCTCGACGGGCACGATCACTGATGCTGACTGGGGTGTCGTGCTGATGCGGGCGTTCGGGCGCAGCTGGTCACCGCCGAAGTGATCTGCCCGCAGAACAGCTCACCGTCACGCCGAGGGTGCCTGGCGTAGCGGTGAGCTGTTGTGGGGCCTTGATGTTGTCGGTTCAGTAGCTGTAGGACGGTGCGTTCGCGGCGGCGGCGAAGATGACGATCCCGAAGACGATGGACAGCACGATCGACAGGGCGCTGATGATGATGCCGGCGAGAGCGAGCCCGCGGCCGTGCTCACCGGTGCGCTTGATTTGCGTGAGCGCGATGATCGACACGACGAGGCCGCCGATGCTGACCACGAACGCGAGGATGAAGCCGACGATCGCGAGGACGCTGTACCGGTCCGATTGCGCGGGGGCCTGCTGGTAGGGCTGGGCGTTGCTGTTGTAGGGGTTGGGCTGGGAGGGCGTGGCGTCGCTCATCGCGTCGCGTCCTTTCATGATGGGATTTCCACGAGCTTCACCGTCCGGAAACGATGGAGATCTCGAGGGCGCAGGGCCTTGCGCGAGTCATAGCATGGCGGTTCTGTGGCTGGCGTGCACATCGTGTTTTTCGCACCGGAGTGCTACACAAGAGGACATGGCACAGAAAGTCACCACCCACCTCATTGACGACCTCACCGGCGACATCATCGAGCACGGCGGGAAGAACGTCACGTTCTCGTTCGATGGCAGCCACTACGAGATTGACCTCTCGGACGACAACGCGGACGGGCTGCGCGAAGTGTTTTCGGACTACATCGCTGCCGCCCGGAAAGTCTCGAGCCGGGGTGGTCGCGGATCCGGGACTGCGCAGCGGAGCAATCCGGACGAGTTGGCGAAGATCCGGGAATGGGCTGCCGCGAACGGTCACGAGGTGGCGCCGCGGGGCCGGATCAGTCAGGCCGTGAAGGACGCGTACGACGCCGCCCACTAGCAACGCCTGCTCTGTGCTGGTTACGCTCGCGGTGAGCTCAGTCACTGGGGCTCCGGCCGGGCTGTCACGACACTGACAGCCCGGCCGTCCCTGCAGCATCGTGACAATGGTGTTGCCCGTCGACGGGCGGTCTCAGTAGCCGATCGGCTATTGAGACGGTCAATCGCGGGTAACGCGACTGCAGGTTCGCCTGCGATCGTTCATGGGCGAGTGCCTGACCTACTCGCGCCCGTCCGCTGAGAAGACCGATGCCGCAGTTGGGGTCCTGGGGGTCGAGCGAGTCCTACGTTCGTCGGGTCGGTTCCCACTCCGCGCGAGCATCATCGATTTATGACTCCCGACAACGCTGTCGACGAAACATCGTCGGACCACAGCCCAGCCACGACGCCGATCGCCACGATCTATCAGAACTCGGACCAAATCGCGGGCATCCTCCAGCAGATATTCCGCCAGCCACTTATCACTGACGAGACCCGCGATACCTCAGCCGACACCGCATCCGACATCGGCGCCGATGCCTCAGCAAGCGGAGACGCAGCGGGGAAGGCACGTATCCCGTTCGTCGGAGGCGCCGAGCTCGGTCTGCACGGACAGGCCGGGTTGAAGACCAGCTGGACCCAGAACACCGGGACGGCATCTCGGCAGCAGTTCGTGTACTCCCAGGCGTACTACCTCCATCTTGTCCGGGAGCATCTTGCCCAGAAGGGCCTCCTTGCAAAGCTCACGACGGCGGACGGAGCAGCTGCGCTGCAGCCCGGCGCTTTCGTCGAGTACACGACGTCGTTTGACCCGGTTGAGCTGACTCTTGCGCTGGACGTCATCTCGCCCGAACTCGTCGACGCTGTCGCCCGTTATCTGGTGCGACGCGACTACCTTTCGTCGTTCCCAGCGGATGGAGGACACGAGTCTCGTGTCCAGCACGCCGAGAAGATGGAGATCGAGTCGACCGCGAAAGGCGAGCTCGCGAGAGCCATCACGGAAGCGGTCAAGGCCGACACGCGTCAGGCGACGACGATCGAGTACTACGGGCGCGTCGCGAGCGACCCCGCATTGACCGCGATCACGGTCTGTGAGCGAACGCACTTCATCATCGAGGATCCGGACCGGCTCCTCGACGGGACGTTCACCGTCCTCGGGAAGGTCATCGCCCCGGTCGCGACCGACGTGCCGACCTTCGGCCGGAACAAGCTGCTGCGGAACCTCGCACCAAGCGCGCTCGACGCCGGCATCGAGCGCCTCCACGAGCTGCTCGAAAACGCGGCCGAGGTCGGCGGCGCTTCCCCCTCCGACTACGTGGACCTCAAGCTTGATTCTCGTGTGCGAGGAGCGTCACTGCGAGTCATACCCCTGGCCATCTTCTCGTGACCTCGGGGCCTGATTCCGAGTAGGCCCCCAGAGGGCGTTTGCGGCGGCGGGCTCAGGGCGAAGCACCCCGATTCCGCCGCCGACTGGACGGCAGCCTGATTCGGGCTGTAAGCTGTAAACCTAACTCCCCACCGTCCTCCGGGACTGGTGGGGCTTTTTCATATCCGGGGGCTTCCGATCATGCTGCGAACGACGGTCATCATCGACTACCAGAACGTCCACCTCGTGGGCCGAGCCGTGTTCGAACCCTCCAAGGCGCCTTACGAGTGTCTGATCCACCCGCTGCACTTCGCGAACCAGATCATCCATGCGCGCAACGCCAACCAACGCGACGGAGAGTCGAAGGCGGTGCTCACTCAGGTCTTGGTCTACCGAGGTCTCCCCAGCGCAGTCCATGACCCCGACGCCTACGCGCGGAACATGGCACAGCAGACCGAGTGGGAGAAGGACCCACGTGTCAAGGTGAAGATGCGGCCGCTGACGTATGACTACCAGCGAGACGCGGACGGCCGGAAGGCGACTGACGCCACCGGGAAGGAAATCACTACCGGCAAGCGGGAGAAGGGCATCGACGTGCTCTGTGCCCTTGCGATGGTGCGTGAAGCCCGCGAACCTGACGTCGACGTAGTGCTGCTCGCCTCCCAGGACAGCGACCTCAGGCCGGCCCTCGACGAAGCCCTGGACTTGAACCTGGCGAAGGTCGAGACGGCTTCCTGGTACTCGGCGAAGGCGTACCACCGCAGCCGTGAGATTCGACCCACCGACAAGAACCGGCGCATCTGGAACACGCGCCTCAACGCACAGGCGTTCGCTGCGGCAAGAGACCAGCAGCAGTACCTGTAGCCGGTTCCTCGACGAGCTGCGTCGACCTGGTAGTCAAGTGACCGGTAGACGATCCCCTTCCGGACGCGTCAGCCTTCGGGGTTCACGTGCGGCGTAATTGGCTTCTCGGGGTAGTCCCGGAGGACGAGTGCGGTGCTGACGGGCCCGAACCGGGCGAGTGAGTCGACTACCTGTTCGAGCCGGCCGGCGTCGCTGCAATGGACGTTGAGGACGAGGCAGTCTTCGCCGGTGACGCGGAGGGTGGAGGTGACCTCGACGGTTCGCGCTGCGAGCTGCAGCGCGGCGCCGAGGTGCGCGTGGGATGTCCGGAGGCGGACGACTGCGTGGATGTTGAGGCCGATGGCGGCCGGGTCGACGGTGGCATGGTAACCGGTGATGATGCCCTGCCGTTCGAGGCGGAGGATCCGAGCGCTGGCCGCGGGCTGCGAAAGTCCGACCCGTCGTCCCACCTCCGCGCCGCTGAGGCGGCCGTCGGTCTGCAGGAGGGCGAGGATCTTCCGGTCGGTGTGGTCGAGCGATTCCATCGTGTGCAGCGCCTCCCGCTTCGTGATCACTCGCAGGTGGACAGGCTCTGCGATGCCTTCCATCATGCTGGCTCCCCGTGAGCTCCGCCGAACGGCGGTAGGAGAACGGAAGCAGAGGTGACAGGTGATTGGACGCGTGATCATTCCCGGGATCGGTGGATCCGACGGAACGCACTGGCAGACGCTGTGGCAGGAGCAGTGGGGAGCGGATGCGGTCCGCATCGACCCGGGGTCGTGGTCGCAGCCGGATCTCGACGATTGGGTTGCGGCGACTGATCGGGTCGTACGCTTGCTCTCCCCGCGAGTCGATGGGATCGCGCTCATTGGGCACAGTCTCGGCTGTTGGGCCGTGGCCGAGTGGCTGTTGCGCACGCCCATTGGAGTTCCGGTCACTGCGTTCCTCGTGGCACCGCCCGACCCGATGGGGGATGTGTTCCCGTCCGAGGATGCTTCGACGTTCGTCGCGCTGCAGGCACGCAGGTTGCCTGTCCCGAGCATGGTGGTGGCAAGCACGGATGATCCGTACTGCGGACCTCGGGTCGCCGAGCAGCTGGCTGATGCGTGGGGAAGTGACCTCGTACGGGTCGAGCAGGCCGGGCACATCAACTCAGCCAGCAAGCTCGCAGGGTGGCCGACAGGCCGGGAAGCTCTCGAGCGACTCGAATGCCGCGTCCTTTCGCTCTGAGAACCCAGCGAGCACCGTCCCGGTAGCCGATCGGCTATCGAGACCTCGATATGACCGGCCCGGTGTGCCTATGATCGGCGCTGTCGGCACGTTCGTCGACGGACGGGGAGTGTGTCTCCCGGGTGGGTGGGCTCCGTTAATGGAGCCCACATGACTGTCGTCTACCGACGCCTCTTGGCCGATCGGCTCTTCGTTGCCGGCATCGGATCGGTTGCCCTCTCAGCTGTGGCGCTCGGGATGATCCCCCTGTCGCTGATCCTCGCCTCTGGCGCGTCCTTCTTTGATGGGGCCTTTGCCGCGGGTGCCTTCGGCCTGGCGAATGCTGTGGGCGTCCCGGTCCAGGGGGCGCTGATGGCGCGCATCACTGCGCGTTGGGTCGTTGGCATCAGTGCGGGTGTGAGCGGCGGTTTCGTGCTCTCGGTCGCGGCAGCGCCGGCTTCGGCGGCGCAGCCGGTCCTGCTGGCTGGAGCTGGGGTGTCGTTCCCGGCCCTGGCTGCAGCACTTCGCGCGTCGATCCCGCGCTCGTTCTCGGAGCCGGGGGAACGCGCCGGCGCGTACGCGTTGCTCTCGGTCGCGTTCCAAGCAGGACTCGCGGTCGGACCAGTGGTGGCGAGCCTGCTCGTGACGTCGGTCAGCCGACGTCTGAGTTTCGTGATCGTCGCGGCGGTAATCGTGACTGCGGGGTTCCTGCTGGCGTTCTCGATGGGAGATGCCGTTCCCTCGCGTCGTTCCGGGCCGCCACTTGGGATGGCCGGCATGGCGTCGTTCGGTCGGGTCCTCGCGATCGGCGGGCTGGTGAGCATGGCGACGGGATCGTTGACCGTCGTCGTTCCGGCGGTCGCGCAGGCGGTCGGGAGTCGAGGACTGGCAGGACCGGTGCTGGCGGCGCTGGCGCTCGGTGAAGCGGTCGGTGCGCTGCTCTTCGGCGCCCGCCCGTGGCCGGGCAGTCGGCGGTCGCACCTGGTCACTGCTCTGGCGCTGACCGCCAGTGGGTACGCGGCGCTGGCGCTCGTTGCTGACCAGCTAGTGCTCGTTACTGTCTTGGTGTTCACCGCCGGGGCGCTGTCGAGCCCGGTGGCGATCCTCCTGTCCGCCTCGCTCGACGACGTGGTGCAGCCAGGAATGCTCGCCAGCGCGTACGGCGTGGTCGTCGTGGCTGCTGTCGGAGGCGCTGCGCTCGGAACGAGCGTGGCAGGCCTCGTCGTCGGCGGCCTGACCGGCATCGCCAGCGCAGCCGCCGTGTCAGCCGCGGCAGTCGCATCCGCCATGTCCCTTGCTATTCCCCGCATCCAACGTCCACCGACGTCGCACTGAAGGATCCCTTATCGGTCTGAAAGTTCGTCGCGCCGCCGGGCGAATGCGGCTGCGACGGCGGCGTTGTCGGTGAGGCTGATTGCCCGGTCCCAGGCTGCTCGTGCTGCGCGGTGGTTTCCGAGTCGTTGCAGGAGTCCGGCTTGTACCGCGTGGAGGGCGTCGTACCGTTCGAGCACGCTCCGGAGGGGGAGGACAGCGTCAAGTCCCGCTTGCGGACCATGCACCTCGGCGACGGCGACAGCTCGATTCAGTTCGGCCACTGGGGAAGGGGCGACGATGATCAACTGGTCGTAGAGCGCAAGGACCTGCGTCCAGTCTGTCTCGCCGGCGGACGGAGCGGTGATGTGCACGGCGTTCACGGCCGCGAGCAGCTGGTACTTGCCGGGCACTTCTCCACTGTCGATGCGAGCTCGCACCAGCGCGAGTCCTTCGCCCGCCATGCTGTGATCCCATCGGGTGCGATCCTGTTCGTCGATCATCAGGAGTCCGGGGGATGCCGTCCGCGCCGGCGTCCGCGCGGCGGTGAGGAGCATGAGTGCGAGGAGCCCCGCCACTTCGCCGTCATCCGGGAGGAGCGTGTGTAGCAGGCGGCCGAGCCGGATTACCTCGGCCATGAGCGGCGGCCTGATGGGGTCGTCCTTATCGGCGGCGCGTGTGACTTGGTGTCCTTCGGTGAAGATGAGGAACACTGCGTCGAGGACTGCCGTCGATCGCTGCGCGAGCTCTTCCCGTTCCGGCACCCGCCACGGGACGCCCGTCGCCGCGATCTTCGCCTTCGCGCGGGTGATCCGACGGGCGATTGTCGCCTCGGGTACGAGGAACGCTCGAGCGATGTCTGCGACAGTGAGCCCGCCGATGATGCGCAGCGTCAACACCACGCGAGCGTCCCGACCCAGAATCGGGTGGCAGCAGACGAAGAACAGCCGGAGACGATCGTCGTCGACGATCCCGACGGGAACGTGTTCCCCGTCGTCGCGGAGCATCACCGACTCGCGGTGGCGACGTTCCCGGCTGGACTCGCGGCGCAGGACGTCGATGGCGCGGCGGGTCGCCGTTGTGGTGAGCCATGCACCGGGTGTCGTCGGGACGCCTTCACGCGGCCACCGTTCGACTGCGATCGCGAAGGCGTCCGCGGCGGCGTCCTCGGCGAGGTCGAGGGAACCGAACCGCCGAACGAGCGTCCCGACCACTCGCGGCCACTCCTCTTGGTGCGCGATGGTCAGCGCCCGAGCTGCGGCGAGCTGGTCCGTGCTCATAGGATCGGACGGATCTCGAGCCTCCGGTTGCACGCCTTCGACGCGTCTGCCGCCAACCGGAGGGTGACGTCGACGTCGGGAGCATCCCAGATCCAGGCACCAGCGACGAACTCGCGGGTCTCGATGTACGGGCCGTCCGTGATGAGGCCGGCGCCGTCGCGGTTGTCGACCACGGTCGCATGCTCAGGTGACGCCAGGCCAGCGGCGAACACCCAGTGCCCGTCTGCGCGGAGCCGGTCGTTGAATGCATCGATCGCGGCCATCTCAGCGTCAGTGGCGCGCCCGGATGTCTGTCCGCCTGTGGCTGGGCTGCCGTCGAGGACGTTGACGAGGTACTGCATCTGTGTCTCCTTTGATCGTCGACTGCTCGTGCGGTCTCTACCCACACGACGAACACGCTGGCCCGAATCGGACACACTAACCAGCTGGGGTACGCCGACGAAATACCGAAGATCCTCACACCGCACGCCTGGTACCGGTGACCCGAACGTAACTGCGCGCAGCAGCGCACAAGCACTGCCATACCCATCTCGGCACCCGTCTCGTTCGCCGATCGGCTATCGGAACATCGCTTGACCCCTACGGTCGGGGGATGGGAGAGATACGACTGTCAGGCCAGCTTGTGTGCAAGACCGAGGAGGAAGCGCAACGAGTTCGTGAGCACCTCCCGGAACACGCGGACAAGTTCGGGATCAGTACCATCTCGTTACGCATCGGCAGTTACGAGGAGTAGCCGGCTTCCGCTCGTGAGCAACGGACGTGGCTGAGCCCTGCGGACGCGATCCGGGCCTTCGTCGCGGCGATGACGACCACCGAGCGCACAGCCATGTTTTACGCCGTCTCCGCGAATACCGATGGCTGGTGGGACCTCCGATCCGGCGAAGCCGTCGGTTTCGTCCCGCAGGACGACGCGGCTGTATGGCCCCGTGACCCCATCGACCCGGACGTGCCACAGGGTGGGAGGTACGCCACCCCCGCGTATTCGACAGACCGCATGCGCCGGTAGCCGATCGGCATTCGGACACGTCCTCGGGGCTCTTGCGTGCGTATCCACTTCGCTGGTGCTGCGCGTCCGTGACCGATAGACAAGGAGCTACGGCCAACGAAGGAGTTGTCGATGCTGGTTCAGGTTTGTGGTCTTCCCGGTGCAGGGAAGTCGACGCTGTCTGCTGCGATCGCGGAGTTGATGCCCTCGCTGACGCTTCGCGTTGATGCGATCGAGGGTGCGATGTGGAAGTACGAGATCCCGCGTGAGCAGTCAGGGATCGCCGCGTACTCGATCATGCATGCGATCGCGGTGCCGAATCTGCGGCGCGGTCAGGTGGTCATCGCGGACGCGGTGAGCGGCGTTGAGCCCGCTCGGGCTGGTTGGGTGTCGACAGCGGATGCTGCTGGGGTCCCGCTGCGCGTGATTGAGGTCGTGTGTGCGGACGTCGCCGAGCACCGTCGCCGCGTGGAACAGCGTGCGAACGACCTGCCTGGGTTCATCTTGCCGACGTGGGACGAGGTACAGCGCACCGTCGACGAGTACGAGCCCCGCACGGACGATCGGCTCGTCATCGACAGCACTCGCCCCCTCGAAGAGACGGTCCGCCAGGCCTTGGACTACCTCGAACTTCGCGCCCGGTAGCCGACCGGTCGATGTGTGGCAAGTTCAACGCGAGCTGGCTGGAGTGCGTCCAAATCGAGGGAATTTGACTCTGACCGGGTGCCGCGCTTCGTTCCGGTCAGTCCTGTGCGAGGTTCGCTGCGTCGCGGATGCCCGCGAGTGCAGGATGCTCACTGATGCCAGGGATGTTCCAAGGCTCAGGAACCACGACACCCGTTGCTGCCATGTAGTGGGCGCTGTAGGCGCGGAACGGAGTGCCATCCGCTGGCTGCATCAAGACCCGCATTCCCTGTGCCGTCCCGCTATCGAGTCGGGCGCGGACCTCGTCGGCATCGACGATCCGCATCTGTGGATGCCAGACGCACATACCCTCGATGGGCACGTGGACGCCCAGGAGCTCAACGCTGCCGACGTCACCACCTCCGTCAGTGCTCGCGTTGAGAATGGACGCACCTTCTGCGAGGAGCTGGTCCATGGCGCCGTCTCGGCTGCCGTTGAGCGTCGCGTTCATACCGCGGTAGTTGTGGATGAGCGCGCATCGGCCCTCGAGCATCATCCGCGTGACCCGTGTCCAGATCCGCTCGTCAAGCTCCGGTGTGACGTCGGGGAACGGCAGGCTGACATCTGCTAGCCGTTCGATGACCCCCAGATCATCGGCGTACTCGTGGAGATGGTCGTCGATCATCCCTGAGTCGGCGGCGTTGACCTGGGCAATGAGCGGTCGCCCGGCGACTTCGAGGCGCAGTCGATCCGTGTGACGGAAGCACTGCAGGAACCGCGTCACACGGGCGACAGCGGCGGCCGGCCTGCCGACCGCTTCCAGCGTGACGTCGGTAGATCCGGTCGTTCCTTCTCGGGGAACACGCCACAGCATCGTGAGCACGTCCTCGAAACGAACTTCGACAAACGCCCCGGCGTGGCCGGCATTCGAGTTGATCGTTCGACCTGTCAGCGCACCCAAGAGGATGCCCTTGCTGTCGTATGCCTCGACGCGTGCCGGTTGCGAGTCCGCGGCCGAGTATGCCGGGATAATCGACACCGCCACGTCGTGCTCGGTTCCCGCGAACCAGTCCTCCGGGCCGTCGAGCACAAGTGACTGGACGATGTGACGCGGGAAATCGAGGCGGGTGCTGCGGCCGTATCCGAGCACGTCGCTCGCGAGCTTCTGAAGCTCGGCATCTTCGGACCCGAACGTGGCGTGCATCGTGATCTTGAGGGGCTCCATCAGCGGTGCATCTTCCCGCTTACGGTAGATCTGCCACACCAACTCCCCATCAACGACCGCAAGCCGTCGCCCCCAGTAGAGGCTGAACGTGTTCTGCTGCGCCACGTACCGCTCGAGCCCTTGTGCGGCGTCCGTCGTGGTTGCCGGCTGAACATCGCTCCGGCTCATCAAGCTGAGTACGTCACGAACTGCGTCCCGGACTGCCCACTCGTGGACATCGGCGTGGTCGACGAGGAGTTTGTTGAGCTCGACGCTTCCGACGATGTGTGCGGACACAGCGGTGCCGACGGCGAGTGTGGTCACGAACTTCTGCTCTTTGGCAGTGAACTGCTCCGGCACCACCAATGTCCAGTGATCCGGAGCGTGTTGCAGGGCGGTGCGGAAGGACTTCGAGATCTGGGGGCGTCGCGCCTTTGCCCAACCGGATGAAAAGCCTTCCGGGAAGTGCTTCAGCTGGTAGATGTGCACCAGGCGACCCGTGTCCGGCTCGCGTAGCTCAATGTCGATCCCGTCGTCGCCACCTCTGCCGTCGGGGGCAGTGACCACAAGTCCCTGGCGTTCACCCTCGCGACTGATGAGCACGTTGACGATGCGCTCAAACTCGCTGCGCTCGAGCCGAGTCCAGTCGACGGGAGTGACCATGCTCGGATCGTAACCGGCAGAACAGACACCAACCCACTGGGCTGTTGGTACTGTCCGCCAGCCGGTTCGTCCCTGAGCGCGGTTGGCAAGCTGGGGGGGCGACGGTTCATTTCCGGCTGGTGGGTGCGATCGCAACAAACAGTCCCGCGATACTGCCCGGCGACGGTGCGGCTGAAAGCGTAGTCACGGTCGGGCTGCGGCCATCCTGAGATCCCAATCGTGACCCCGGTTGAGACGCTCTACATCTGCCGCCGGGAGGGAGCTGAGGGGCAAGCGGCCTTCAGTCCTCAGGCTGGCGTTGGGAGCGACTACGGCGTGGGGCGATGATGTACACCTTGCGATCCGCTTGCGGCTGCCCGTCGTTGGCTCCGGCTTCGTGTTCCTGAATCCAGATGCGTTCGTGGGTCTGGCGTGATCGGTACCACTGTTGACGCCAATGCCCTCTTACGCTCCACCGGCTGCTTCGAGATTCCCCTTCTCCGCTATCGCGGGGCGCTCCTACGCTCGCCGCGGAGCGTGTCGGGTAGATGAGCCGCACCCCGCCGGCGACACGCGAAAGCCGCGGGCTATCACTCATCGTTCGTTTCTGCGTTGTTACCTCACCCGGAGGCTTGCGCACGGGCACTAGGTCGAGCATGCCCGCCAGGAGTGCGCCCAGATGGCCGAGGCTGCCGTCGGCACGAGCGAAGGTCTCGTCGGGGCGGAACTCTAGGTCGTCTGACGCCGTGGTGAGAACTTCGAGCCCGTACCCGCTGTCGGATTTAAGTCGAAGGACGAACTCGATCCCGCTCAGTTGCATTCCGTCGGTGAGTGCCGTCCAGGCCAGCAGGCGCCACGATGCTGGCCCGTCACGTAGGGCATCGACGGGCTGCAGGCTCACGCCCTCTGGGCACGGAAGGTCAGCGATCGATAGTGCGGCGATAGACCTCGCTGCGACCGTGAGGTCGTGCGCATACCGTCGCGGCACCAGGAAGAGCGCGTCGGACTTCCCTGCGGATCGGAGCAGCTTCCCAGCCCTGCCAAGGGCCGGGTCGTTCGCGCTGGTGAGGAGGTCGACCAAAGCGGGCATCGATTGGGGTAGGCGTTGCATCAGGTCACCGGCGCGTGTGACCGACTGTGCCGGTAGTACGAATGCTGTAGCGAGTACCTGTCGGTGGCCCCGCTGTTCGAGCGCTGTCTGCAGCCGGCGAGATACTCCGGGGGCGAGTGAGCTGTCCGGGCCTCGCACCAATTCGCCGAGCAGCCTCAGGACTCGTAGCGCTTCGGAGGAGGGGACGCCGTACTCCGCCGCCACCTCGTGAACGCGCTTTCGGCTACTGCGATCAGCCTCCGGAAGAGTGCGTTCGGCTGCGAATGTCCGGGGCCGGTCGGAGCGCACTGAACGACGACTCCCAATCGCGGAAGGCCGCGGCCGAAGCTCGGACCCAGGACACTGTGGAACTGACGCATGCCAACTTCTTTCCGCTGGCAAAAAGTCGATGATCCGATGCGGAGCTACTCGGCCATGGACCGTCAGCGGTACGTCGAAGCCGCAGACAGAGCATCGCGTCGAGCCTTCGCCTAGCGGCGGGTGGTCCTGGCTCAACTGGATGGTGCGGCGTCGTCGCTGACGCGGAACGTTGACTGTGGCGCGCTTGACTGGAACGTCGCGTGCGCGCTTGCTCTCGGCCCGCCGCGCCTCTTCAGGAAATCCGACCGAACCTTCGCAGCGCTTGCCGTTGGCGTCGAAGTGCACACTCATCGTGCGGACGCTAGTGAGTAGATGAACCTCATCGCAGACAGAGCATCGAGCGGAGAGCATGCATGGATCATGTCAAGAGGCACCGACATCGTTGACGACAATTCAAGTTGTTTGGAGCTTGATGGGCTCGTCCGTAAACGATCGTTTGTGGCACATCCAGGCCCGGAGCCGCTTGAGGTGCCCGATCGTCGGCGCGTCGTGTAGCGGATACCAGTGCCACTATCTCTGCATCGATACCGGTCCAATGTGACGAGTTCCGCTACGTTTCTGCTCATGGGTGAGCTTCTCGGGTACGCGCGGGTGTCAACGACGGATCAGGATGCGGCGTTGCAGCTCGACGCGTTGCACGCGGCCGGCTGCTACCGGATCTGGACCGACACCATGTCCGGATCGCTCGAGCACCGACCGGAACTCGCGAATCTCCTCGACCAACTCCGTCCGGGCGACACGCTCGTGGTGTGGCGGCTTGACCGGCTCGGCCGGTCGATCCGGAACCTCATCGACCAGTTGCAGGTGTTGGGGGAGCGGGGTGTGGGTTTCCGGTCGTTGCAGGAATCGATCGACACGACGTCCCCGGGTGGCCGGCTGGTGTTCCACGTGTTCGCTGCGCTTGCGGAGTTCGAACGGGACCTCATCAAGGAACGCACTCACGCCGGCCTTGCGGCGGCACGCGCTCGTGGGCGGACGGGTGGTCGGCCGCCGCGGCTGTCGGCGGACCAGGTGCGGACGGCCCGGCGCCTGTATGACCAGCGGGACATGACGGTTGCGCAGATCGGTGACGTGCTCGGGGTGAGTCGGACGACGGTGTACCGGGCGCTCCGGCGCGACAGTGACCCGGTCGCGGGACGCCGCGGCAAGACCGTGCCGGTGCACGCCGAACGTTGACGTTGATCACCTACGAAGAGGCAAAGCGCCTGACTGGCGGCGAGCTCGAAACGCAACAGCGCGCCGGGACGACCGCGCTGCGCCGACTGAATCGGAACTCGCCGACGTACTGGGACGAGCGGACTGATCTCGAGCGGGTGATCCGGATTCTTGCCAGGGTGGCGCGGGAGCGCTGCGCCGGCGATTAGCCGGATGGCTGCGGCCGCAGCAGAGCTGCGTCGCGGTCGAGCACCGTGCCAGTGATCTAAAGTGTGTGTAGCTCTCTCCAGACGCGCAGACTGTCTCCTAAGGATCTGGCTCGTATGGCGGTTCGCAGTGACGCGGCGGCATCGTCGAGGTCTGCTGCCGGTATGAGAGGGGAGGCCGCGTCGACGCGTAGCGCAAACAGCAGCCCGTCGGTCACTGATGCGCACAGTCGTCGTAGCTGATCGTTCTGTGTCGCATCCGCCCATTCGTGATAGAAGCTGGCGTCGGCTGATGTCCGAGGCATAGGGCACTGCTTGTGACCGACCGGGCCAACCGATCCTGCTGTGGACGTGATGCACCGGAGAGGGCAAGCAGGATCACGCCCCCGTACAGCACGCCGATACTGGTGAACGCGTCGCGGCGTCCCGCAGCTGTGGGGGAGGCGACACGTGTGTATCGGTTTGCCGCCATCTCGACCAAGCCCGCTTGCGCCAGTGCAGCCAGCGCCTCTCGGATTGGAGTCCGTGACACTCCAAACCATGCGATGAGCGCATCGTCCTGCAGCCGTTCGCCGGGCAGAACTGTGCCGTCCATGATCGCTGATCTGATGCGGTGCTGGACGCTGTCGCGGAGCAGGAGACGTTCGGGTGTCGGTAACGACTGCGGTACTGGCATATAGCCATTCTGCCGGACGGGCGACGGAATGCCGGTTCGAACGACAGCCATACCCGATCCTTGCCACCACGCCGAGCAAGGACTGATCGTTGAACGCGCCGTTCGTCTGGTGCGGCCGAGCCTGTCTGCTTCCGGCGTAGCGGTGGATGGGTCTTCACCATGCGGTCCCCGGACTGGGGGAAACCGGTCGTGATCCGAACGCCTACGGTGAACCCATCACCAGTAGAAAGATCGGTACGCCCCACATGCCCGGCACCCAACCAACAGCTCTCGACCCGTTCACGGCCGCCTACCGGCAGCACGCGTCCGGGTTGCGCGGTTTCGTGGGAACGATCATCATCGACCGTCACCTCGCTGAAGACGTCGTCCATGAAGCGTTCCTCGAGTGGTGGCAGCATCCGGCCCGGTACGACCCGACTCGCGCCACGCTCGAGTCATGGCTACGCACCATCGCCCATCGACGAGCCATCGATCGGATCCGTAGCCTGGAAGCATCTCGCCGCCGGGACTTGCGCCTCGGGAACCGCGATCACCACAGCACCGACCACAGCTTCGACCAGATCGACGCGCACTTCTCCCGAGGCCAGCTCCGGGAGGCGTTGTCTGAGCTGTCGGAGAAGCAGCGCGACGCGGTTCTGCTGCGGTACCTCGGTGAACGCAGCACCGCGGAAGTCGCCAGCGAACTCAACACCACGCTCGGGACGGCAAAAACGCGCGTCCGAGACGGGCTCATCGCGCTCCGTCAACGCCTGCAGGCCGATCCAGCAGCCGCCTGACCCTCACGCACTCCGGCACCACCCCCTCCACCGAAAGGCACGTTCCATGACCAGCAACGCAGCAGCTCCGCGCACCGGCTTCGCCGCCACCCTCACCCAGAAGGGCGCCCTGCTGTTCGGCGTGGTCTTCCTGATCGTCGGCATCGCCGGCTTCATCCCCGGACTCACCATGGACATGGGGTCCATGTCGATGGCCGGTCACGGATCCACGGCCCTGCTCCTGGGCCTGTTCCAGGTATCCGTCTTGCACAACATCGTCCACTTGCTCTTCGGTATCGTCGGCGTCGCCGCAGCCCGTTCTGCCGGCGGCGCACGGCTTTACCTGCTGGTCGGCGGCATCATCTACGCGGTGCTGTTCATCTACGGCCTCTTCACCGCCAGCATGACCGGCGCGGCGAACTTCGTTCCGCTCAACAGCGCCGACAACGTGCTCCACGCCTTCCTCGCCGTCGCGATGATCATCCTCGGCATCGTCCTGCCCCGAGTCAGCGCACGCGAACGAGCTTGACTTACAAGCGATGATGCGAAGGGCACCGATCACACGATCAGTGCCCTTCGTTCGTTCCTCCACAGCGCCCGACATGATCAGCCATGTGAACCAATGAGCGACCGCACCTTCCATCGGACGTATCTGACCCCGATCGACGGAACGACTCTGGATGTCGGCGCATGAGCAACGCCCCGTCGCGAGCGACGGGGCGTTGTCCGTTCCGGTCTGCCATGCACAGCCGGAGTACGTGGGGTGTTACTTGATCTGTGCGGTGATGGTGGCGGTGCCGACGAGGAGGCCGCGCTTGACGGCGTCGGTGCCGAAGGTCTTGTTCAGCAGGCCGGCGGCGTCTTCGGAGACGTGGACGGTGGTGCCGGTCAGGATGGCGTTGTCGCCCTCGAGCTGGAGGGGCTTGAGCGAACCGCCCCAGAGCTCGAACAGGTACGCGTTGGACGCGGCGACCTTGCCGTTGACCAGGACGTCACCGTAGAGCTTGGAGGAGCCCGGGTTCACGACGAAGTTCTCGAGCGTGACGGTGGTGTCGCCGGCCTTCAGCGTGAGGCCGGAGTCGTCGTGGTTGAGCAGGCCCTGCACGTAGGGCTTGTAGTTGCCGTCCGGCGACCAGTACGTGACCGATCCGGCGGTGATCGGGAACGACACGGACCCGTCAGCGAGGGTCGCATCTCCCGAGACGCCGGGGGTGAGCTTCAGGGCGGTGAGGGCGTCGGTGAAGCCGGAGTCGAGCTTCACGGCGGTGGATCCGCCGAGGACCTCGGGGACCGATGCGACCGGTGCGGGGATCTTCGACGACGACGACGAGACCGTGTGGATCGAGGGGGTGGCGGCCTGGGCGGAGGAGATGCCGAACGCGGCACCGCCGAGGACGAGGGCGCCGGTCGTGGCGAGGGTGATGGAGGTCTTCAGGCTCTTGCGCATGGTGATCGTTTCCTTTGCTGAGGTGTCGCGCTCGGCGCGGCTGCTGTGTGCGCGCCGAACACACCCTGGTGCAGGGTGGAGAACCAGCAATGTGCGGCTGGTGAGCGCTCCGGGTGGTTCCCGGTCTGTGCAAGCTATTCGGCGCCCTCCGGCGAACCGATGGGGATCCCGTACCCCGTTACCGCATCGTGATATCTATTGTGGAAAATGTGACCTGTTCGAGGGCCGTGGGTGTTGACGCAGCTCGTCTAGTGCGAAAGTGCTGGGTTCCATCGCGCTCGTCTTCGGCGTGGTCTTCGTCGTGACATCGGTCGTGCGTCTTACCGGTCCCGACCTACCTGCCGCTTGGTGCTGCTCAACACGGTGCTCGGCATCCTGTGGCCTGGCGCCGGAGGGTGGTCGTGGCGCTTCGGACTCCGCCCGTCGAACGGTGGAGGGGTAGAGATCTGCTATCGGCTGCGGGCAGGCACCGGCTCCTCGTGCGGTGCGGGTGGAACGTCGAATCCTTCGCAGAGCCACTCAAGTGCGCTGTCGGAGCCGGCGGTCTGTTCATGAGGAGTCATGCCGTCAGGGCTAGCGGGTGTGCCTGGGTGCTAGTTCGGGGAACAGGTGGGCGCGAGATAGCAGACGGCCCCCGCCGGTACTCCGGTGGGGGCCGCGCGATCCGCCGACTGGGATGTCAACGGGGCAAGAGCAGACGTTGATCGTGGGCTCTTGGGACTTGTGGGGTCAGGCTGCTCGGAAGAAATCGCCGTAGGACGGCTCCGGCGGGGTATTGCCGTTCGTGCGGGTGTAGACCAACGCTTCGATCTCGGCGGGGTGACGCATGCCGCGGCGGTGCCACTCGTGCGGGTGCGCCTGCATGTTTGTCAGCGTCATCGCGTTCACGCGCCGACCGTGACGACGATCGCGGCAGCCGATGCGACCGTGACAGCGACGATCCCGAAGCTGGTCGCGAACACGGCCAGCCAGCGTCGACGCGCTGCTTCTCGCGCCTCCGAGAACTGCGAGTGCATTGCGCTAATCGTGCTCATCGCCGGACCTTCCCGTGTCTGCTGTGCGACGCTCCGCGACGTCGGAATCAGCATGCAGGAAGAAACCTAGTTTGTCTAACTACATGATTCGATGCGCACGCAACATGGATACCTGGGCGTCGCTAACGTCCCGCATGAGGTGCCGGCGTCGCCATGGGTCGCGCGTCATCAGCTCGGAGCTCGGCGTTGGTGTCGTCGGCGTGCATGGCATCGATCATGTCGGTGAAGAACCCGCTCATCTCCTCGACCGTCTGCGGGGAGAGTCGCTCCGCCGCTGCGATCATGCGTGCATGCACGTCTGTGAGGGTGGTGCGGACTTCCTCGTCGGTGTGCCCTGTCGCGGTCAGGAGTACGCCGCGGCCATCGGATGGATCAGCGTGACGCTCGACGTGTCCCGACGAGACAAGACGCCTCACCACCGCGGTCGTGGAAGCGGAGGTGATGCCGAGGTGTGCTGCCAACTCGGAGGAGTTCACCTGCTTACCGCGTTCGCCAGCGCGCAGGAGGTAGCGCACTGCCTCCATATCGGTCTGGTTCATCCGCATGCTCTTGCGAGTCCGCTGTCGCATCTCGACCTCGGCCGAGCGGTACTGCCGCATCAGGTTCAGCAGCTGGATCCCGGAGCGGGAAGCACGATCGGGGTACCAGTACCCAGACTCGCCATACGTCTGCTCATTCAAGATGACCACCCACCTCACGGGACGAAACCCGAACAGTACCTAGATCCCCTAGCAAATCGGGGGACAAGCTGACCGGCCTCGCCGGGGAGGGGCGGGACTTACAATCTGGTGAGCCACCCGCAACCACCCTGGTGCGGAGTCCGTACCCCTGTTCCCGCGCCGGCATCGCTGCGTTCCGCCGAGCCCGACGGTGTCGCAGCGCGCGCCACACACTCGATCCGTATCGGCCCGAACCTGTTCAGCCACGGAGTGTGACGCGACAGCTTCGAGACGAGAGCCGATTCGCTCCAGCGGTGGGACGATGGCTACTTTTATCCACGCCCTCCACCGAGCCCTGCCCGTCGGTGTGGTGGCGGTACCGCTGCGAACTGCCGCACGATCACAACGGCTTTCACCAGGCCATCAGTAAGACCACCTCGGCGCAGTGGAATGACGCCGCAGCGAGGCGCGGCTTTCCACGACCGCGCGGCCCGGTGTGGTAGCCGATCGGTTACCGAGTCGGGCTGTCAGAGTTGGGGGCTGCCGGATCCATCGTTCTTCGTTGAGTCTGGTTCCTGGGTCGAGCTGCCGTTTGTCGATGCGCTCGAATCCGTTGGCGACGTCAGCTAATCGCTGCGGTACGCGATCCTGCGGGGGAGTGCTGCCGCGCTGTTGCAGGTGTTGGTCGTGGCCGCAGTGAAAAAGTCGGCGTAAACGATCCCGTTCTGCCCATGCAAAATCCGCCCATGCACGATCCGTGCGAGCTCGTCCGGGTGATACATGCCCCGGCGGTGCCACTGCTCGGGATCTCGCCGCAGCTGCTTGAGCTCCGCCCTCGTCTCCACACGATCCCCCGCCCGTCTTCTCTGCGCCCTCGCGAGCCTGGTTGGCATGCCGCCGGATCGTTCCAACGGCGAACTGATTCTCCGCAAGGTGCGCCTGACGGATATTCCGGTGAGCCCAGCCCTGCGCCGCGACTGGGATGCGCGGCCGTTCCCCCTGTTATGGGGCTCTTCCCGTCCCGACAGCCGTGTTTGAGTCGGTCTCACGGACGCGGGCAGGGAACACCGCGGCCGGATCCGACACCGCGACATCGTCGCGCAAGGGGAATGTCTGGCTGTCTTCGGGTGGCGGCCAGACACCCCGGTTCGGAGCAGTGGTCCTCCGTAGTGCCGACTTGTCAGAACATGCGGGTTCACGGATGGTTGGTGTTGCGCCCCCTGTTCGGGTCAGGATGCGGCGCGTAGCGGGATGTCGGCGGCGTTTGGTGCGTGGCCGACATCCCGAACCTCGTTCCGGGGAACCGGATAGAGGGTTCCACCGGTGAACAGTCGGTTCTATCCTGACTGGAGCGCTCCGCAGCAGTGATGCTTGCGTGACACTCGTTTCCCGTTCGAGAGACTTGCCTTTCCTGCCTTGAGGCTGGTGGGGGAGTGCGCTATCCCGGGGGTGGCGGGATGACCCGAACGTTCCGTCGCCCCCGGGAACCACACCACGCTGCGCACTGCGCCGGCCGGGGTCACTTCAGCAGTGCGGCGACGCCCAGCGCGGCCCTACCGGCGGCGAGGGCGCCGATCAGCGCCCACTGCCACCGGCATATGTGCACGCTTCCGGGCGGCCAGCGAAGTGGGTGGGGCTTTCGGCGCCGTCGTGGGGGCGTCGTCATCGACTGCACCGTACGAGGGCATGGGTGAGGCAAACTGGGCGCAGCAGCTAGGTAGTACCCGCTGTCAGCGGGGTGGGCTGCTACTTGATCCGGTGTCCCACCCCGCGCCACGGCCCACAGGGGATGCCGGCGCATGGGGAACACCATGACGCCGCCGCTGCGTAGGTGGGTTCCAGCTGGTGGTACCGGCGCCGCACTGGTCCGGTGGGCTCCTGCAGTATCGGGTCGAGCAGCTCATCCGTGACGCAATAACCACCGGTCTCGTCCAGCAGAGCAATCAGTTGCCGCCGTACCGGGTTGCGGCAGCGACCTCCGGGTTGGGAATCAACACGGTCGTGAACGCCGATCGGGCACCCATCCGCGACGACCTTCTGCGTGCTGTTCCCGGCCGCGGGTACTTCATCGGCGGGCCTGACCGGTATCGGGACTACTTCGCTGCATGCGTGGGCGACTGACCATCGGGCCGAGTGATCATCTGGCGGTAGCCTGCACCTGCCGTTCGACAGAGTGCTCTCAAACGGCACACAGGCGTTCTCGTGGCAGCGTGAGACCGGCCGCCGGGGTGGTGTTTCAGGGACATCACCCCGGCACCGATACAGTCGGCACCCGCTCGCTGGCGATCGGTGCCTATTGGGTTCCGAACGGGTCGGGGCGTGCCGTGTGTTCGCGGGTGCGGTCGAGTGGGATCTCGAAGAGGTCAGTACGGCGGTAGTCCTCGGACCAGCCTCGGCGCATGCGTGATGCTGCGCGGTCGAAGGCTTCGATGATGTCAAATCCGGGCACGAGGAGCGACTGCACGCGGAGGCCGTCGTAGAGGGCGAGGAGCTGTTCCGTGGCGCGGGCGGGCTCCATCGTGTTCGGTTCTCGACCAGTACGGATGTCGTGCTCAAGGGCGGTGCGGATGGTCTGCCGGAACCGGAGGTACAGGGTGCGGTAGTAGTCCGCACCCTCGTTTGCTGGGTCGGAGCTTGCTGCAAGGGTTGATGCGAGCAGCCGCATCAGTGCGGGTTCTTCCGAGTACGCGACGATGAGCGCGTGCAGGTATGCGACCGCGCCGTACTGCTCGGCGATGGGCAGCAAGGGCCGAGACAGGGTGCTGGACCACCGGTCGACGGTGGCGGTCAGCAGGCTCTGCCGGGTCGGGAAGTGCTGTCGGAGTGCGTCGACGCTGATCCCTGCGGTGTCGGCGATCTGGTCCATGTCGGCCCGTTCCACGCCGACATCGTGCAGCACCATGATCGCGGCGCTGATGATCTGCAGACGCGGCTCGATCGCATCGCCGACGCCCTGGTCGGTCAATGGTGCGAGGGGGTGCTTCCGGAACCACTCCAGGAGTGCTTTCGCCCGCGATGTGTTGCCGCCGCCCGGGACGGGGTCCGGATGGTCGGTGAACAGGTCGAGAAATCCCGGAATGTCCTTGACGAGAGGGTCGGCGGATTGGAACGCCATCGACCATTCTGGGAATGCCCGCGCACTGATGTGATCGACGGCCACTTCACGGACGTTGATGTGGCGTGGGTCCTGCCGGATCCCGGCGAACCGCTCCCGGACGACGTCGTCGTCGCCTTCGATGATCCCGAGACAGTTGCTGCCCTGATGGGCCAGGATCCCGGTGATGCCCAGCTGCAGGTTCTTCTCCCGGGCGATCACGAGGATCTCCGCGAGCTCCTCGTCCGTGACCGGGCGAGCCATCGTGCTCACGTACACCAGTGACAACATCTGGGACCCCTGTTTCCTTCAAGCGTGTCCTACTCGCCCAGACTGGGCCACGCTTCCCGGAAACAGCAACCCGTGACTGGCTGCTGCGTCAGATGGATCACGGACAGTACCGGTGCAGGAGCAGACAGTGGTCGGTGAAAATGCCGACATCGCGGTCGCATCAATCGAAGTTAGTGTCTCCGGCAACCCGGTTTGAGCATGCTCCTGGGTCAACAGGGCGCCTGTTGCTGCACGCAACGGCGTCCAGCCGGGATGGTGTCGCAGGGGCACCATCCCGGACCCCTGCGGGCTGTGCGCCGTTCACAGCGGGTCAGGAGTTGCATACCATCGAGCAGGGGGAAGCAGATGAGACGACGCATCGCGTGGGCGAGATGATGACCGACACGCGCGCCCCACGCGAGGCCGGCGACGACGAACTCGACAGCGCTGACTCCTACTGGATCGACACGGTCCAGCGAGCGATGCGTCCTGCACCCGCCGTGCTCGATGAGTACACGATCGCGACCACGGCACGGTCTGCGCGAGGGATCTCCGGAGACCTGTCTGATGTCACTGTGGACAGCCAGCGTGGGTATGCCACGGTCACGGTGGGCGACGTCATGGGCAAAGGCCTCGCCTCAGGGGTGCTCGCAGCGAACCTCCTCGGCAGCCTCGAGGTGTTCCGCCAGGAACCACCCGGCGAAGCCGTCGACGCTGCGGAGACCGCGACCCGAGACCACTTCGAACGCGCATCCGCGTTCGCGACCTTGTTTCACGCGCGATTGCGGCTTCGGGATGGACGGATCGAGTTCGTCGACGCGGGTCACGGCCTCACCGCCCACGCACACTCATCCGGCACCGCAGAACGCATTGCGTCAGCAGATTTCCCGATCGGCCTGCAACCAGTCGGAATGCCCCGCCTGCCCCGGATCCTGCACCTTGCACCCGGCGAGCTGCTGCTGATCGTCAGCGACGGGCTGTTCGAACTCCCCGGCGCGACCATCGATACCCTCACGCAGCTCGCTACCAACCTGCGAACCACCCCTGACTTGCAACTCGCCCTCACCGCGTTCATGGAAGCTGCCGGCCCAAACCTCGACGACGACACCACCCTCACAGCGATCCGCCGTAACCTCTGAAGCCAGCCGAACCAGGGGCACACCGCACGCAGCCAGTCTCGGTAGTCGATCGGCATATGCGACGACCGACGGGTTGTCCTGCACGGCCCGCCGATCGCGTGTCCGCTGGTGATGTCTCGGCGCCATCGACCGAAGTCCGGTGGAGTGTTCGGGGCGCTTGTTCAGTTCTCGACGG
>NZ_JBIVCN010000010.1:0-14536 GCF_044746585.1 Curtobacterium sp. NPDC090223
GTGTTCGACGGCGCCCATTCGATGCCGCCACAGGTCTCGGATGCTGCGATAAAGCACCTGCTCACGACAAGTCAGGAACCGTCTCAATAGCCGATGGCTACCCGAGAATCGGGCTGTTCCTCACTTCGGGTCGGCGCGATGAACGGCCCGGTAGACGGTCGCTCGCGCCACACCGAACAGCTCAGCGAGGTCGCTGGTGGTGTGGGTGCCAGCACGGTGCAGCTCGACAAGGTGCTTCTCCTGTGCCTTGTTGAGCTTGGGCTTGCCGCCGCGGAGCTTGCCGGCGGCCTTCGCAATCGCCATGCCCTCGCGGGTGCGTGCCCGGATGAGGTCGGCTTCGAACTCGGCGACCATGCCGAGGACGTTGAACAGGAGTCGGCCAACAGGGTCGGTGGGGTCGTAGACCGATCCCCCGAGGTTGAGCGCGACACCCTTCTTCGTGAGCTCGTCCGCGATGTCGGTGGCGTCGCGAAGCGATCGAGCAAGTCGATCGAGCTTCGTGACGACAAGGGTGTCTCCAGCTCGAACAGAGGCGAGAGCTGATCGAAGGCCCGGGCGTTCTCGAGTGGTGCCGGACATCCCGTGATCAACGTGGATGTCCTGATCGGCGACGCCAAGGGCATGCAAGCCGTCGCGCTGCGCCGCGAGGTCCTGTCCGGAGGTCGAGACGCGGGCGTATCCGATCAGCATGACGGCAACTGTACTGTCAGCCGGACCTTCACCGGGCACTTTCGCGGGACAGCCTGTTGAGACTACGAAGCCTAGACGTTTCCTGAGTTCTCGATTCCCTTCCCCGAGGCTGCCGATGTGTGCGGGGAGCGACCGGCTGGCGGGCAGCGCAGAAGCCGCCGCAGGGCGAAAGGCAGCTGCTGCCTTTCGCCCTGCGCGTGCTAGCTTCCGTATTCGCGGATGGTGATGTTGGAGAAGGTGGCGGGGCCGCCGTCGGAGTACAGCGAGATACCTGTGTCGCCGGCGTCGAAGTTCACCTGGTTGGACAGGACCGTGTAGCCGGCGTTAACGAACACCTCGACGCTTTGCGTGTCGACGAGGATGCGGAGGTGCACGGCGCGGGCGGCCGGATCGACGGGTGCTGCAGCCCGCGTGTAGGGCGCCAACGCGAATCCTGCACGGTCGGACGGCGCGCGGTCGACGTACAGGTCGCTCCCGTACTTACCGATGTTGGTGTGTCGCGCCCCGTCCGTCGAGCGTCCGACGGAAACGCCGACGTTGGTGGCATTGGTCCACGTGACGTCGAGCTCGATCTCGTACGCGCGGCCGTTGTAGGGCAACACCACCGAACCGTTCACGGTCTGGTTCGCGACCGGCACGGTCCGCTTCGCGGTGCCCTTGAGCGCCGCGATCGGTGCACTGAGGAGGGTGTAGCGACTATCGGTCTGCTTCTGCAGCGTGATCTCGCGGACGATCGAGTTCTGGCCGTTGTACCCGTCGGATGCGTCGGTGGGGACCTGCCGGTTCGCGTACTTCCAGTTGTTCATCCAGCCGAGGCCGTACCGCTTCGTTGTCGGGGCGTCGTTGGCCGGCCAGGTGACCGCCGCGTACCAGTCCCACCCCCAGTCGAGCCATTGCGGGGTGAGGTTGTCCGCCGTGTACGTGGTGCCGTTCCAGGAGCCGGTCCAGTACGCGTACGTGCAGGGCAGCCCCTCGTTGTAGGCGTCCATGCTGCCGGCGAGAACCCAGTGTTTGGTGCCGTCATCTGCTGTGATTTGGAAGAGGTCGGGGCATTCGATGCCGCCGAGGTTGTGGTCGGGGTAGTCGAAGTTGTGCTGGAGCGTCCAGTCGATGAGGTTCTTCGAGGTGTAGAACGCGGCGTAGCGCTGCCGGCCGATGACGCAAATCCATTCGCTGCGAACGTCGTCCCAGGCCACCTTGGGGTCGCGGAACCACTCCGCGTTGGATATTTCCACGTCGGTGGTTGCGGTGCGTCCGTCGGTGTTGACGATGACGGGGTTCGGTCGGGCGGTGAACGTGAAGCCGCCGTCGGTGGAGTAGAAGAGGTACTGCTCCTGGTACTTCCGGACGCCTCCGGTGGGGCGGGTGGCTAGCGCGATGACGGCGCCGGCGCCGTAGCCGGCGGTGTTGTTCGTGTCGATCAGGGTGCAGCCGGTCCAGGTGGGCAGGTTCGTCTGGAGGGGGATGACGGTGCCCTGGAAGGTGAAGTTGATGCCGTCGGTGGTGGAGACGTGGTCCCATCCGCCGTCCCCGTTGTCGACGTCGGAGTGCAGGTAGTACAGCTGGTAGGCGCCCCGGGTGAACACGGGGCGCTGTGGGTCGGACAGCCACCCGGAGGGCGGGGTCATGTGGTACTTCGCGCGGAATGATGTCGCTGCGGTGGCTGACGTGGAGGCGGATCCTGCGGTGGCAGCCTGCGCTGCTTCAGCGGGTGCCGCGGTGGCGAACAGCGCCAGGGCGCCGATTCCGGCGCCCTGGAAGAGGGCTCGGCGGTGGATTTCAGAGGTCATCGTTGACTCCGGTTCGAGGGTTGGTTGGTCCTGCGGTGTGGGTGAGCGCGGTTGGTTCAATGGCGGTTTCGTACGGTGTCTGAGGTTGCGTGAGCGCGTCACGGATGATGCGGCGCGGGTCGTAGCGGCGTGGATTGAGTTCGGACCAGTCGATGTCGACCCCGGTCTGCTCTTCGATCTGCGCTTTGGTCGTGTCAGCCCATCCCCGCAGCTGACGCAAGAAGGCGTTGAGCTGTCTGGTGTGGGCGGCTAGCCGAGCCGGTCCGAGACACAACCCGGCGATGACGGCGATGACGGCGATGACGGCGATGACGAGCAGTTTCTCGACGTCCACGGTGCTTCCTCGTCAGCTCGCCCGAGAGCAGCTCACTCGTGCGACGGCACGGTGCCGTCGTGTACGACCGGGGCGCTGGCCGGGTCGGAGCTTTTCTTGTTGTCGCTGGCATGGATCTCGCTGCGGAAGATGTTGAGCGACTGCCCGAGCCCTTTTGCCAGGGCGGGCAGCTTGGTGGCGCCGAAGAGGAGTATGACGATGCCGAGGATGATGAGCAGGTGGATGCCGGTGAGGTTGCCGAGCATGATGAGTCCTTCGTGTGCAGACGGCGCAGCGGACGCTACGTCACGGGGTGGTGGTTGAGGAAGCTGCCGCGAGACGGCGAGCAAGACGATGGTCGTGCAGCCAAGCGACCGCGCACGCTGCGAGGTAGAGCACGCCCATCGGGATAGCGAGCAAGAACATCGACGCGATGTCTGCGGATGGTGTGACGAGTGCGGTGAAGATGAGGATGCAGAGCACAGCAATGCGCCACGCACCGAGGATCGCGTTCGCGGTGAGGACCCCGACGAAGTTCAGCAGGACGAGGACCACCGGCAGGACGAACGCGATGCCGACGGCGAGGACAAGCTTCACGGCGAAGTCGTAGTACGCCTTCGCGTCGACGATCGAGGTGTCCTGGTGGGCGACGAAGCTGCCGAGGATCTGCACGATGTGCGGCAGGACGTACCAGCCGAACCAGCATCCGCCAAGGAAGAGGGGAATCGCGGATCCGACAAACCCGACGGCGTAGAGCTTTTCCTTCCGCACCAGCGCAGGAACGATGAACGCCCAGACTTGGTACAGCCAGACAGGGCTGGCGATGACGACCGCGATGGTGATCGTGATTTGGAGGCGCAAATCAAAGGCGCCGCTGATGGCGGGGAAGTTCAGTTCCGCGGTGTGACCGCCGCCGGCGTTTGCGAGCTCGGTGACGGGTGCGCGGAGTTGATCGAGCACGAACGGTGTGAGGAACCAGCCGATGACCGCGGAGACTGCGATGGCGAGCACTGCGCGGAAGAGCCGCTTCCGGAGCTCGTTGAGGTGCTGCCCGAGTGACATCGTTCCGGCGGCGGGGCGCTCCTGCCGCGTCGTCCCGCGGGGAACGGACGGGGCGCTCATCTGGTGGGCTCGCCCAGTGCTGTAAGCACGTCATCGGCGGTTGGTAGATCCGCACCACGACGGCTCACGGTGATCGCCGCGGCGCTGGCGCTGACCTGCCCGAGTCGTGTCAGCGCGATGGAGTCCAGGGCGTCGAGCGTGCCGATGGTGTCCTGGAGTTGCCAGATGAGGGTGGCCATGTACGTGTCGCCGGCCCCGACCGTGTCGACGACGTCGACACGGTCGCTGGGCACGGCGATCCGCTCTCGTGCGGTGGTGAGCGTTGCGCCGGCGGCACCGGTGGTGATGGCGGCCAGCGTGACGCCGAGCTCGAGGAGCCGGTCGAGGACGACGTGGGCGCTGTCGCCTGGGTAGAGCCAGGCGGCGTCCTCGTCGGAGAGTTTCAGCACAGTGGTGTCCGCAGCGAGCTGCTCGAACCGAACCCGTTCTGCTACCGCATCTCCGAGAAGCGCGGGTCGGATGTTCGGATCGAACGAGACGATGCCACCGGCGGTTGCGGTGCGTCGAACGAGCTCTCGCACTTTGCCCGCTCCGGGCTGCAGGAATGCGCCGATCGATCCGATGTGCAGCCATCGAGGCGTGTCCTGCAGGTGCGGCAGGTCCCATTCGATGCCGAACTCGTAGGTAGGCTGACCGTCCGGAGCAAGCCGGACTGTCGCAGCGGAGGTTTTCGTGGCACCGAAGACGCCTGGCACCAGCTCGACCCCTGATGCCTCGAGGTGATCTGCGACCTGGTTGCCGCGAGCGTCGTTCCCGAGCCACGTGGCGAACTCGACCGGCGCGCCGAGCCGTCCGAGCCCGAGAGCGACGTTCGCGGGGCTCCCGCCGGGGATCTCCCGTGTGGCGTCGTCGTGGACGATGTCGACGAGGGCTTCTCCCGCAACGGTAATTCGATGCACAGTCATCTCCTTCGATGATTGGGAACGAGGTGGTGTCGGCGAACCTGTCGGCGCCGCTCCGCTAGATCGAGGCGGATCCAGCCGTGGCGTCGGCGGCGGGAGCTGAAACAGTTGTGACGCTCGGCTTGAGATGCCACGCCAGCGCCTGATTTGGGGCTTCCACGCTCCACGGCGGCGCCTGCGTCGGGTAGACGCGCGTGGTGACGGAACGTCCTGCGCTGGTGAACAGTTCGAGAACCGAACCGTCCAGCAGCACTCGGACTGCGGGTCGGTCCGCGGTCCGGTCGAAGGGAGCACGAATCACCGCCGGGCTCGGGTCAGCGCGGTGATCCGTGCTGGCGTGCGCCCGGTCGACGGTGAGGGTGTCTGCATCGACGTCGACCGTGATGTCGAGGTATTCGGCATCGGAGAAGCGCAGCCGGATGCAGCCGGTGATGGCGACGGGCAGCACGATTTCGGCTTGCGCGCCGATGCGAGCACCGTTTGCAGCCTGCGAGCTGCCGGCGCGAAGGGCGTCGATTGCGGGGTGGGGTTCGGTGCCGAGTCGACCGTTCGTGATCCACGCCCGGCGCGGTAGAGAGATCGCGCCGGACCAGCCTGCTTGCTCGGTCCACTGCTCGGTTCGGCCTTCGGTGACCCATCCGAAGAGCACCGGCCCCCACGAGCTGGTCCGCATCACGGAAGCTGCGTAGAAGTGCTGCCCTTCATCGACTTTGAACGGCGAAGGAGACACGGCCAGCGGGATGGCGACCACCTCGCCCGGGCCGGCGGCGTGGGACCAGGACGCCACGATCGCGATGTCGATGCCGTCGACGGTGAGAATCTGTGGGCACTCCCACCCTTCGCCGGTATCGATGCCGTTGACCGTGTCGCGTGCCATCGACACCAGATCGCCCGCGTGGCTCCAGCTGATGCCGTCGACGGATCGGTAGTGGCGGACAGACGCGGTGTGATTCCTGGCCGCCGCGCCGACCGCCATCGACCATCCGTCATCCGTTTGCCAGACGAATGGGTCGCGGAACATGGTGATCGCCTCGTCAGCAGACGGGTCGGCGACGACCTGCACGGGAGGGCCGAACGTTATCCCACCGTCGGTGGATTCGGCGAGGAGGACCGACTGGAACGGACTGTGATCGACTTTGCCGGAGTAGTAGGCGCGCACGGTGCCGTTGTGCAGAACCGTGTTACCAGACCATGCGCCGCCGGAGTCGGCGCCACCGGGGACGGGGACGATCGCCGGCCGGTGGAGCGTCCAGTGCACGAGATCGTCGCTGGTGGCGTGGCCCCACTCGACGGGGATCTCGAGGTCCACCCGCGGCCGGGACTGGAAGTACAGGTGCGCCTGCCCGCCGATGTCGATGGGGCCGTTCGGATCGTTGACGTACCCACGAGGGAGTCGGACGTGGAACTGCGGAAGGAGGTGGTCTGCTGCGGTCACGGCGGGTGCGGCTTCCTGGGGTGCTGGTGGCAGGGCGTGGAGGTCGGTCATCGGGACGACCCTGCGGTGACGCCTTCGATGAAGTACCGCTGCGCGAAGATGAACAGCAGCACGCTCGGAATCATGGTCAGCACGACGCCTGCGAGGACGACTGAGATCGATCCGGTGCCGAGGTTCCCCTGCAGGCCGACGAGCCCGAGCGGCAGGGTGAAGGTGTCCTGCTGGTTGAGGAAGATCAGCGGCCGGTAGTACTCGGCCCAGAAGCCGGAGAAGTTGAGAATCGCCAGCGTCGCGATCGCCGGGCTGGCCATCCGCGAGTACACGTGCCAGAACACCCCGAACTGGCTCGCGCCGTCGATGCGGGCCGCCTCCCCGAGCTCCTTGGGCATCTGCATGAAGTACTGGCGCATGAGGAACGTCCCGAACGCGCTGCCGAGCGCGGGGACGATCAGGGACGCGATGGAACCGGTCAGCCCCAAGTCCTTCAGGATGACGAACACGGGGATGATGATCGTCTGGATCGGCACCATCATCGTGGCGAGGAAGATGCCGAAGATGGTGTTCTTCCCGGGGAAGCTGATCATCGCGAAGGCGTACCCGGACAAGGTGCAGGTGATGGTCTGTCCGACGACGATGAGCAACGTCACGAGAACGCTGTTGACGAAGAACTGCCCGATCGGGATCTGGTTGAACACCGCCGCGTAGTTGCCGAAGTCCCACGAGAGCGGGATCCACTGCGGCGGGTTCTGGAACGACTCCGCCGGGGTGCGCAGCGAGGTGGTCAGCGTCCAGAGCAGTGGCCCAAGGGCGAACACGGCGGCGATGATCAGGATGATCATCCCAAGGATGCTTCCCACCTTGGCGACGGGCTTGCGGCGCCGAACGATGTGGCTTACGGCCGGCTGCGCGACGGTTTCCGGGGCGTGCAGCGGGTTGAGGGTGTCAGTGGTCGTCATTGGTAGAACACCAGCTTTCGTGCGGCGATGAACTGGATCCCGGTGATGATGCCGATGATGACCAGCAGCAGGATCGCGATGGCCGAGGCAAACCCGAACTGCAGGTTCTGGAAGCCGGCCTGGTACATGGAGATCGTCGCGGTCGTCGTTGCGGTGCCCGGTCCACCCTTAGTCATGATGAACGGCTGATCGAACAGCTGCATCGCGTTGATCATCGCGATCACGGTGGCGAACAGGATCGTCGGGCTGATGAGCGGAATCTTGATTCGGAACAGGGTCCGCCAGGGGCCGGCGCCGTCGATCGCTGCGGCTTCCTGCACGTCGACCGGCACCGCGAGGAGTGCAGCGACGAAGAGCACGAACGTGAAGCCGACCTGCTGCCAGACCACCACCATCACGACCGTGACCTTCGCCCAGAACGGGTCGTTCAGCCAGTGCGCGCCGGGCAGCCCAATCTCGTTGAGGTAGTAGTTGATGAGGCCGAACTTGGTGTCGAAGATGTAGCCCATGAAGATCGACACGGCGGCGGTTGAAGCCAACAGCGGCAGGTAGAACGACGTGCGGAAGAACACGCGGGTGGCGTTGCGCTTCCGGTTGTTCGCTAGCACCGCCAGGAGCAGGCCGAGCGAGATCTGCAGCACGACGATGGCGATCGCGAGGGCGACGGTCACACCGAACGACGCTAGGACCGGCCCGTCGGTGAAAAGCCGCTTGTAGTTGTCGAACCCGACCCACTTGGGGCTGCTGATGACGTCCCACGAGGTGAACGAGAGCCCGAGGGAGGCGAGGATGGGGATGAGGGTGAACACGGCGACGAAGATCACCGCGAACCCGATCATCAGGAACCCGAACGTGGACTCACGTCGGCGGGCGCGCTTGGCCGCTGGCCGGCGGGCTGCGACCTTGGCAGCCCGCCGGATTGGTGTTTCTGTTGCTGCTGTCATCACGAAGCCTGCGAGGCTGCCTTCTCGATGTCTGCCTGGAGGCCGTCGAGCGCCTTCTTGGCGTTCCCGGACGAGATCGCCTGGGTGGTGCGCTGGTTGAGGGCGGTCGCGAGGGCGTTGTAGTACGGCGGTGCGGAGATCGGCACCGAGTTGTCGAGCTGGTCGTAAAACACCGACCAGTGCTCCGGCCCGGTTGTCTTGTACCGCTCGGCGGTCATCAGCGACTTCTGTGCCGGTGTGGTGACGTTGCCGGGCCAGAGGGCGTCGAAGCTCTCCGGCTGCACCATGACCTTGATGACCTCGAACGCGAGTTCCTTGTTCTTGGAAGAGTTGAAGATGCCGTATCCACCGGCGCCGAAGAGCGACTTGTTGCTCTTCCACGTGGGGAACTCGACGACATCGAAGCTGCCGTTCTTCATCCCGGCGTTGTGGAGGCCACCGGCCCAGAAGCCGCCACCGATGGTCATACCGATCCGTCCGGATGCCATCAGACCCTGCAGCGTGGCGCCACCGCCAACGTCGGGCGACGGGGACGCACCGGACTTCTGCAGGTCGATGACGTACTGCAGCGCCTCGATGGCGGCATCGGAGTTCGCCGTAGGGTCACCCCACTTCCAACCGCCCTTGCGTCCGGAGACACCGATCGGGTTGTCGGAGAAGGCCTTGCTGTTCCACAGCCAGTCGCCGCCGGAGTACTTGCCCTCCTCGAGCAGGTTCCCGTCGTTAGCGTAGAGGAACGAGGTCCAGCTGCCCCAGAGGCGAACGACCCAGTCGAAGGCGTAGGTGCCGCCGCCGACCTTTGCGATGCTCCCAGCCGAGGAGTGGAAGTCGTCCATCGACCACTTGCTCGTCGGGCGGGACAGGCCAGCCTTGTCGAACAGGTCGGTGGAGTAGAACATGCTGCCCGCGTTGAAGCTGTCGGGCAGCGTGTAGAGGTGCCCCTGGTACATCGTCGACTCGAGCAGCGCCGGGTGGGCGCCGGTGAAGTAGGTGTGTAGGTCCGAGAGGTTATTCGTGACGTAGTCGTCGAGCGGGGTGAGGAGGTTCTTCGACGCGAGCAGCTGCTGCCCCTCGGTTGCCACGCTGACGATGTCCGGCACGTCACCCGAGGCGATCTGAGTGAGCACCTTCGCGAGGAAGTCGTTCCAGTCGGTGCCGTTAATCGCCGTGACCTGCAGACTCGCCTTCTTGTCGAGGGCCTTGATCTTCGGCTCGATGGCCTTCTGCAGGGCGGTCGCCGCGCTCTGCTCGCCGAAGTAGAGCATCTTCACCGTGCCGGAGCTGCTGCCCCCGCCGCCGGTAGTCGAGCATGCAGCCAGCGATCCGATGCCGGCCAGCGCGAGTCCTGCGCCGCCGAACTTGAACAGCGTGCGCCGGTCGATCGGGGTGCTGAAGCCGTTCGCCATGGGTCGCTCCTCTCTGAGCGATCGTGACCCCGCTAGGTCGGGGCCAATACGTATTTACAGGGCGAGCGTACACAGCCCTTCAGTGCGACGCAATACGTATTTGTTCTGGCATGATGATGGCAACGGAGGAGGGTCGATGGCGAACCGCAAGCAGACAACGCAGTCACAGCGCGTCACCATGAAGGACGTCGCGCGCCACGCTGGCGTGTCCCAGCCGACGGTGTCGTTCGTCCTTAACGATCGCCGGGACGTTTCAATCGCTGCTGAGACGCGCACTCGTGTCCTCGAGGCCGCGAAGGAGCTGAACTTCCAGCCCAACCGGGCGGCGCAGTCGCTGCGATCGAATCGGTCCTACACAGTCGGTGTGATCGCCGACCGGCTTGTCTCCCAGCCCTACGCGGGTCACATCGTGCTCGGCGTGCAGCAGGCCGTGCAGGAGGCCGGGTACGTGTGCTTTGTGGTCGAGACCGCGCAGACGTCCGACGGAGGCAAAGCGGCCGTCGAGAACCTCGTCCGGCAAGGAGTCGCCGGCCTGGTCTACGCAGCGCCCGGGCCCGAGTACGTCACCCCGGTTGCCGGACTCGACGCGGTCCCGACGGTCTTCGTCAACTGCTTCCCGCCCGAGGACGCACCCGCAGTCACCGTGCTCGCCGACGAGTACCAGGGCGGGTACGACGCCGCCGCCGCTGTCTTCGCAGCCGGCCACACCACCGTCGCCTTCCTCGGCGGCCCTGAGGACGACTACGCCTGCCAAGAACGAAAGCGCGGACTCGACCGCGCCGCCGCCGACGCGGGCATCCCGTCGACACAGATCAGCATCACGTTCGGCACGTTCCAGGTGGGATCCGGCTACGACCTCGCGGTAGAGGTTCTCGACGATGCAGACAACCGTCCCACGGCGATCATCTGCGGTAACGACCGCATGGCGGTCGGCGCGCTGATGGCGGCTCAGGCGCTGGGGATGCGATGCCCGGAGGACATCAGCATCGTCGGCTTCGACGACCAACCCGACCTCGCCGACCAGATGCATCCACCGCTCACCACCGTCGCACTGCCGCACCAGCAGATGGGCTTCAAGGCCGGGATGCTGCTCCTGGCGGAGGCGGAACAGCCCGGCCGGCACCTCGTGCCCTGCGCATACGTCTCCCGCAGCTCGCTCGCAGCCCCACGACCCGAAGGAACCTAAGTGACTCCCCCGTCCAGTACCCACTTCCAGCCCCCGAACGGTTACGTCGGCGACGTCATCCCGTTCGAACACGACGGAACGGCGTGGCTGTTCTACCTCCTCGACGAACGACCAGACGCTCCGCCGCTCGAACGAGCGACGGGCATGCCCTGGGCAGTCGTGACCACGACCGACTTCGTCACCTTCACGGACGAGGGGGTCGTGCTTCCCTCGGGCGGCCCCGACGCGAGCGACTTTGACTGCTACACCGGCAGCGTTGTTCGTGATGAGGAGGGAACGCTGCACTTGTTCTACACGGGGCACAATCCCCGTATCAAGACCGGACCCGATGGCGGCTTCAAGGACGCGCAGGTTGTCGCGCACGCGACGTCATCCGGTGATCTGACCGACTGGACCAAGCATCCCGAGTGGGACTTCCCCGCACTCGCTGGCTACTCCCCCGAAGATTGGCGAGACCCTTTCGTCTTCCGTCCCAATGCCGACCGGCCCTGGCAGATGCTCCTCGCCACTCGGCGACCGGACGAGCCGTATCGGCGTTCCGGCGTCGTGGCACGGCTCGAGTCCGATGACCTCGTCTCGTGGCGGGATGCCGAGCCGATCTGGGAACCGCACCGCTTCATCACGCAGGAGTGCCCTGACGTATTCCAGTGGGGTGAGTGGTGGTACCTGGTGTACTCGGAGTTCTCCGACGCATTCTGCACCCGCTACCGCATCGCGAAGTCACCGGACGGCCCATGGTTCGCGCCGGCTGATGACACCGTCGACGGCCGAGCCTTCTACGCCGCGAAGACCGTCGCGCTCGGCGACCGCCGGTACTTTGTCGGGTGGATCGCGTCGAAGGAGGACCGGCGTGATGGCGGCGCGTGGCAGTGGGCCGGCACCATGGCGACGCTGCAGGCCCACCAGCGCGCCGACGGGACGTTGCGGTTCGACCTTCCAGAGGGCATTAAAGCCGCGTACACGAACGAGGTCGACATCACGGCGCGCCTCGAACCGGTCAACGATCCTGCCGCAGCGGTGGGTGCTGGCGCAACGACCCGATACGCGGCTTGGATCGGGCCGGAACTCCCGTCCGAGGCGCTGGTGGCCGTGGACCTCACGCTCGACGCGGACACCAGGTCGGTTGGGGTGCTCCTGCGCACCAGCGACGATGGCGAACAGGGGTACGCACTCCGCCTCGAGCCGGATCGGAACCGGCTCGTGTTGGACCGTTGGCCGCGCGGCAGAACCGGTGGGGAGCAGTGGCAGATCCTCGGCGACGTTCCGCACGCCGTCGAGCTCGAGCGCCCTGTAAAGCTTGCGGCCGGCGCGCATCACCTCGAGGTGCACTTGGACGGGGACGTCTGTGTCGCCGTCGTCGACGGGGCCGTCGCGTTGAGCGCGCGCCTCTACGATCGCCCCGCGGGGCGCGTCGGTGTCTTCGTGCAGGACGGCGTATTCACTCTTGATCGTCTGACGGTCAGTACTCGCTAGCGCCAGCATCGACGAAGTGCGCCTGCACCGCATCACGGGGCAGGCGCACTTCGTTCGTTGCGTTACTTCCAGATCGACTTGGGGGTCCAGGCTCGGAGGTCAGGCATGAACTCGACCACCACGCTCGGAGGTCAATCGGCTACCGCACATCCGTTGCCGGCTTCGGGCCGCGCGGTCGTGGAAAGCCGCGCCTCGCTGCGGCGTCATTCCACTGCGCCGAGGTGGTCTTACGGATGGCCTGGTGAAAGCCGTTGTGATCGTGCGGCAGCTCGCAGCGGTACCGCCACCATACCGACGGGTAGGGCTCGGCGGAGGGCATGGATGAAAAGTAGCCATCGTCCCACCGCTGGAGCGAATCGGCTGTTATGTCGAAGCTGTCGCGTCGCACTCCGTGCTGCCCAGGTTCGGGCCGATGCGGATCGAGTGCGTAGCGCGCGCTGCGACACCGTCGGTGGAGCGCAATGAAACGATGCCAGCGCGGGAACGGGCTTAAGGACTTCGCGTCGAGGAGATCGCGGGGAGCTCGCCGAGAGTGGATGTCTGCCCCGACGAAGCCGGGCCGCCTGTACCCCGATTTACTAGGCTATCTAGGTATTGTTTGGGCGTAATCCGTGAGGTAGGTGATCATCGTGAACGAGCAGACGTACGACGAGTCTGGGTATTGGTATCCCGACCGTGCTTCCCGCTCCGGGATCCAGCTGCTGAACCTGATGCGGCAGTACCGTTCCGCCGAAATCGAGATGCGACAGCGGACCCGCAAGAGCATGCGGATGAACCAAACAGACATGGAGGCAGTCCGCTACCTCCTCCGTGCCGGCGAACGTGGTACACAGGTGAACTCCACCGAGCTGGCCGCGCACCTCGGCATCACCTCCGCCTCTACGACCGCGGTGGTGAAACGTCTCGTCGCATCGGGCCATGTCGAGCGTCACGCTGACCCGTCTGATGGCCGTGGCGTGCTCCTCACTGCAACGGGGCACACCGACGAAGAAGTCCGCACCACCCTCACAGACGTGCACGCACGCATGATCGCTGCAGCGGACCGGCTCTCCCCGCAAACGGTCAAGGAGATGAGCGGCTTCTTCACCGACATGATCAACGCCATGCACGCCGACGCCACCAACGCCGAGCTCCGAGCTGACGACGCGCGACCCGTAGCGACGCCGGCATCGACGCCTCATCCAGGACGTTAGCGGTGCCCGAGTATCCACTGTGCGTACACACCAGATCACATAGTTAGACAAACTAGGTTTCTCACTGCATGCTGATGTCGTCCTCGCGGAGCGTCGCGCGGCAGACATGGGAAGGGTCAGCAATGAGCGCGATCAACGCAATGCACTCGCAGTTCTCGGAGGTGCGAGAAGCAACACGTGGACGCCTGCTGGCCATCCTCGCAACCAGCTCCGGGATCGTCGCCGTCACCGTCGCATCCGCTGCTGCGATCGTCGTTACGGTCGGAGCGTGAGCGCGATGGACCTGACGAACCTGCAGGCGCACCCGCACGAGTGGCACCGCCGTGGCATGCGTCACCCCGCCGAGATTGAGGCGCTGGTGTACACCCGCACGAACGGCAATATCCCGCCGGAGCCGTCCTACGGCGACTTCTTCCGAGCAGCCTGACCCCACAAGCCCCAAGAGCCCACGATCAACGTCTGCTCTTGCCCCGTTGACATCCCAGTCGGCGCATAGCGCGGCCCCCACCGGAGTACCGGCGGGGGCCGTCTGCTGTCTCGCGCCCACCCGCTCCCCGAACTAGCGCCCAGGCGCAACCGGCAGCCCTGACGGCAGACTCCTCACGAACAGACCGCCGGCTCCGACAGCGCACTTCAGTGGCTTTGCGAAGGATTCGACGTTCTACCTGGACCACACGAGGAGCCGGCGTCTGCATGCGGCCGATGGCAGATCTCCTACCGTCCACCGTTCGACGGGCGGCACCCGAAGCGCCACAACCACACTCCGGCGCCAAGCCACAGGATGCCGGGCACCGTGTCGAGCAGCACCAACAGCAGGTCGACGTCGGGACCGGCAAGACGCGCGACCGACGTCGCGATGACGACCACGCCGAAGACGAGCGCGATGGATCCCAGCACTTTCGCACTGGACGAGCTCCTACAACACCATGACCCTCGAACAGGTCACATTTCCTACAACAAATATCACGATGCGGTAACGGGGTACGGGATTCCAATCTCCTCGCCGGAGGGCGCCGAATAGCTTGCACATACCGGGAAACACCCGGAGCGCTCACCAGCCGCAGGTAGCTGGTTCTCCACCCTCAAGCGGGGTGTGTTCGGCGTGCACACAGCAAAGGACTCACTC
>NZ_JBIVCN010000011.1:0-5348 GCF_044746585.1 Curtobacterium sp. NPDC090223
ATCGTCGTCAGCGCGTAGCCGTCCGAGGTGTTGAAGCTGGTCTGGTTGCTGTTCCGGTCCACGATCGAGGTGGGCTGGCCTGCGAGGTTGAAGTGAGTCGTGGAGTTCGTCGTCCATCCCTTCAGCGTGTACTCGTGCGTGGTGCTGTTGTCGACCTTCGTGAGGGTCTGCTGCAGCCCCGCCGGCGTCGTGTACGTCCCGACGGTCGTTCCCGGGGTGAACTGCCATGCCGTGCCGGCGGCGTCGGTGTAGACCACACCGTCACCGTTGGAGGTGAGGTTCCCGGCGCCGGCGAGGGCATACTGCCAGCGATTCGCGTCCATCGTGGTGCTGTCAGCGACGTTCTTCGCCCGCGAGTTGTACGCAGCCCCGATCGTGCTGTTCTGCGTCACACCCGGCAGCGACATCGCAGATGTCGTCACAAGCAGGTTGCCGGTGCCAACGTCAACCGAGGCGTTCGTCTGGTCCGTGATCGGGAACGGCAGGGTCGTCGCGGATGTACGCTGCCCGGTCTGGTTCGTGTCCGCCGGACCCGTGGGCAGCGCGTTGTAGTAGCCCTGCAGGTCGATGACGTAATCCGCTGTGTCCGGGCCGTCGGACCAGAGCTGGATGTTGCCGTCCGCGCCGAGCGGGACAATCGCGGTGTTTGAGCGAATCTGGTTCTTCTGGAAGGTGATCGAGTACATCGCCCCCGGCCGTGCAACGCCGGTCGGCCACACCGTCGCGGTCCCGTTGTTCGCCCCCGAGTGGATCGCCGTCAACGTCACGGCGACCGCAGAGACGCCGGTGCCGTTCTTCGGAACGCTCTTCACCCCCGCGATCGAGATCGTCCGGGTCTCCTTCGCAGCAAACGCCTTCGCAGTCGTCGTGCGGGAGTCGTAGAGACGGTCCGCTGCCGGGGTGAACACGCCGCCCGGGTTGCTCTTGGTGAAGTAGCCCTGCAGTGCGACAAGCATGTCGATCGTGCCGTCACGGTTGTAGACGCTCATCTTGCCGTCCGCGCTCAACGGCACCTGCATCGACATCGACGACGTCACCGCCGCCGGGTAGTTCATCGACGTCGTACCGACCGTGCCCCCCGTTGCGTAGGGAGTGATGTAACCGTTGGTCTGGTTGCGGCTCAGGACCAGGAAGTTCACCGCAACCGCGGACGCACCAGCAGGGATTCCATTGAGACCGGTGACCTGGATCTGAACGGTCTTGCCCGGGCCGATCTGCGCCTTCGGGATCTGCGACCCCGACACCGAACTCGCCACCGACGAACCATCACCAGCGACGAAACCGCCGGCCGCGACACCACTATCGGTGGACGTGTAGTAGCCCTGCACGTCCAACACCAGGTTCACGGCCGTTTCCGCCGTGACCGTCACCTTGCCGCCGGCACCAATCGCGAGGGTCGACGCGTTCGTCATCGTGTCAAGGCCGCCACCGCCATAGACCATCATCAGCGACGATCCAGGCGTATCCGCGTCCGCACGACCGAACAGCTGCCCCTGCCCGTCCGGGTGCACCACCGTCGCGGCGAGGACCACCGCGGACGCATCCGAGGGGATCCCGAACTTGCCGGTGATCTGCACTGTACGAGCCTTGTTCGCCGCCATCGGCGTCGAATACCCGCCCGTGCCATCACGTGTATCGAGCACGCGGCCCGTGGTGGTGACGAACTGACCACCATCCCCGGTCACCGCCGCCTGCGCCGGAGCCGGAGGAGACACCACCGCTAGCAAGGACCCGAACAGTGCCACCAACGTGACCACTGCAAGCAGCACCCAGCGGAAACGAGCAGACGACAGCGACGATGCGAACACGCGCAGAACCCCTCAACAGGCCAACGCAGCTATGACACCCCCATGGTGTCGCTGAGCAACCACGAAGGACATTACGGAGGAACACTCACCACTGCACCCCCACATATGGGGGTCGAAATGAGTACGGCCCGCCCACCAATCGCCGCTCGACGGCACGACGATGCGTAAGTGGATAGACGTGAAACGAGTCCCAGAGTCGGTCCGGAAGCCGATCCTCGGCCGGTACCGACAGAACGAGAGTGCGCACCGTTGAGAGCGTAGGGTGCGGACATGGCTGCTTGGGATATGCACTGGGACGAGGGCTCGGGTGGCGCGGAGGGCTCGGTTGTGTCCTGCACGTTGACTCGCCGTTCCGGCTTGGCGTATGACGTCGATATTGCACTGTCAACCACCGACGCTCCGGAACGGCAGTTGGTGCGCCGCCAACCAGGCCGGCATCGACCCTTAGCGGAAGGTGGCACTCGCGGGTTCTCCGTCACCCTTCCGGGGTCCGACCTTCGGGACGTTCCCGATGGGCCGATTCGGTTCCTCGCGCCAAAGCTCACGCCCACAACCGCCCTCGTCGTTACTGTCATCTGGGCAGATCACGAAGACGGCGTCCGTCAAGAGCAGTCTTTCATTCACGGCCGCAGCTAGCACCTCACTGATTGGACGGCAAACCAACCCCAAGAGAGTTAGTAGCGGCAACGTTGCGTGGCATGAGCGTGAAGCCCTGCCAGTGTTCACCGACCACTGGTTCATCCTCGTCCCGCGGCAAATGATGAAACGACGTCTGGAACCACGCGACCGGATCAGTGAGACGATCACTACCTACGTACTGGTCAACTGACAACGCACACCCGTCGACGGTGCTGTTCCCCGCGGCGAGCACCTCACAAGGCTTCTGCTGCGTCACGTAGAAGTCGTTGTCGGTGTAGCCGTGCCCTGCGACGCCGCGGTAGGGGCTGTCGTTGTGAAGATCGACGTCGTATCCAACCGCATGTCCGTCGGCATTCGTCCGCCCTTGATCGGTGACCATCCAGCTCCTATCCGGAGCGGACTGCATCGCGGTTTCTGCGTCAATAAGAGTGCGGGTCGTCTCGCGATGCGCCCCACCCGTGGTCGACACGGTGGAGATCGCGGCAGGTCCGGCGTCGTCGAGACCGAACTGCACTCGCCAGAAAACATTGTGGTAGTGGTTCAGCGCGTATCGAGTGGATCCTTGCCCGACAGCCTGTCCGTCGGTTGCGTCTCCAAAGCCGCCGGGTGCGGGAGCGAGCGTTCCCGAGGCGCCAACCTTCGCGACGATCCGGCCATCGCTGCAGAAGTCCCACGCGTCCATGTACGTGTACCAGTCGGCCGGAGTTACGGTGTAGACCTCAAGGCACTGTGACTCGGCTCGGTGGGTGACGGATCCGAAGTCATAGTCGTCCCACTCAGACGCCGCGCCGTCCGAAACGACTGCTTCGCAGAGGAGTGCACGGTCATCGGTAGACGCGGCGGCAAGCTTTCCGTCTGGGCAGTCCGACGCCTGCACGTCGCTGGCACTTGTGAGCGTTCCGAACGCCGGGAGGTCCAGGTGCTCTTTCGTGCCGCTGTCATAGGGCACATCGATCTGCGCCAATGCGGCCTGCCGGATCACCGTGAGCGGTTCCGACCCAACCGCCGTGTAGGAGACATCGGACAGCGTCAGGCCCGTCCTTGAGTCAATGTGCCAGCACAGGTGCCACTCGGTACCACCAGTGAGCGTCGCTGATACAGAGCCGCTCGAGGCGTCACAACTCTCCAAGGGTGCCGTGCTGATGGGAGAGGCGGTCGGCGACGCCTCTGCTGCCGGCTTTGTGTCGGACTGATTGGCGGAGGCGACGGAGACACCAATCACGAACGCGCATGCCAGTGCGCCCCACGAGACCGCGAGGCGCACTGGCTGCCGCATGGTCAGGAACAGGCCTGACTCTTGTTCGAACCGCTACCGTTAGCGTACGCGGCGTAGGCCTCGACACAGAAGGTCTCGCCGGACACCTTGGTGAAGTAGTAGAGGCTCGTCGTGTAGCCCGACCCGTCGAAGGTGTAGCTGTGCTTGGCGCTGGTCACCTGCAGCACCGGGTCGTAGAGCTCGCAGGTGGCATCTTTCTCGCCGAGCGCCCACCCGGAGTAGACGCACTTCCAGGTGTACATTCCCGTCGCCGCGTCGTAGACCGGCTTACTTGCGACGGCGGATCCCGGGTCGAACGCCGGCGCTGCTGGGGCGGCGTGCGCCACGGTCGAGAGCGGGATCGATGCGACCACCAACGCGGCCGCCGCGAGCGACATCATGCTTCTTGTGCGCTTCATTGCATCCTCCAAATGTCATGAGCTTAGTTAGCAGCCTGAACCTTCCTTAAGGAGATTGCTGTCCGCATTTGCACCTACATGGGCGTCACCCGAGCAAGCACGGCAGCAAGTCTCGATAGCCGATCGGCTATCGGACATGCCAACCGGCTTCTTGTGAGGTATCCGCGTGGGCCCTTGGTGAGTTCCCGGAGGACAGCGCCGGCGTCGCACTCGTCGTCAACTACTACAACTGAGTGCCTGACCGGGGTCTCGAAGGCCGGTTGGTAGACGAACGCCAAGCGCGGGACGTAAGACGCCCCGCGCTACGGGTCACTTGACCACGGTCTCGTGGGTAACCATGACGCCGACGGAGGACATGTCGATGAACCTTGCTTCGTCGGGATTGACGCGGTTCTTGTAATTTTCGGAGCCGAAGAACGCGTCGTGGTCACTCCAGGAGTCGAACCAGATCTCAGTGAGACCGTCGTACGCGGGCTCGGGGTAACCCGGTGCCTCGATCGGGTGCGAGACGGTGTACTTCCGAACGTACTTCTCCGCTTCCGGGATGGAAGTGAACAGCGGTGCGTGGCGCTCTCGGTGGTGGTGCTGGAACTGCTCGACGGTCATCGAGGGGATGCGGTGGATGAGGAAGACGAACTTGATCATGGTGTCCTTTCGTCGCGCCGTTGGTGGCGCGCCGCCGCTACGCTAAACGGTGACATCCATGTGAAGGGCAAGGGGTAGGTGTGCGCATCGGTGAGGTCGCAAGTCGCGGTGGAGTCAGCCGCCGGTCGTTGCGGTACTACGAGGAGCAGGGACTCCTCGAAGTGGATCGATCACCCAGCGGACAGCGGTTGTACGAGGAAGGGCACGTGCACCGCGTCCAGCTCATTCAGACCTTCTTCGCAGCCGGGCTGTCCAGTGGAACCATCGCGGAGCTGGTCCCCTGCATGCAGAAGAACCCTTCAAAGGTCAACGCGATCGACGCGCGACGCGTCATGGAACGAGAACGTGCGCGGCTCCACGACGCTGTGCGCGAGATGACCGACGCCATCGAAGCGCTGGACAACCTGATCGAAGACACCACCGCTTACGCCACGGGCCTCGAAGGTCAGCGCGGTGCGACGCCCAGACAAGACAACGCGTCTCAATAGCCGATCGCAGAGCGGGCGGCGCTGATAGCGTCCCCGCATGGTGCAGGCCGAGGATGGTTCCGCTCGATTGAAGCTTGTCGATCTGCTCGCCATC
>NZ_JBIVCN010000012.1:0-1687 GCF_044746585.1 Curtobacterium sp. NPDC090223
GTGTTGGGTCTGTAATTTTTTACGGAGAGTTTGATCCTGGCTCAGGACGAACGCTGGCGGCGTGCTTAACACATGCAAGTCGAACGATGATGCCCAGCTTGCTGGGTGGATTAGTGGCGAACGGGTGAGTAACACGTGAGTAACCTGCCCCTGACTCTGGGATAAGCGTTGGAAACGACGTCTAATACTGGATATGATCGCCGGCCGCATGGTCTGGTGGTGGAAAGATTTTTTGGTTGGGGATGGACTCGCGGCCTATCAGCTTGTTGGTGAGGTAATGGCTCACCAAGGCGACGACGGGTAGCCGGCCTGAGAGGGTGACCGGCCACACTGGGACTGAGACACGGCCCAGACTCCTACGGGAGGCAGCAGTGGGGAATATTGCACAATGGGCGAAAGCCTGATGCAGCAACGCCGCGTGAGGGATGACGGCCTTCGGGTTGTAAACCTCTTTTAGTAGGGAAGAAGCGAAAGTGACGGTACCTGCAGAAAAAGCACCGGCTAACTACGTGCCAGCAGCCGCGGTAATACGTAGGGTGCAAGCGTTGTCCGGAATTATTGGGCGTAAAGAGCTCGTAGGCGGTTTGTCGCGTCTGCTGTGAAATCCCGAGGCTCAACCTCGGGCTTGCAGTGGGTACGGGCAGACTAGAGTGCGGTAGGGGAGATTGGAATTCCTGGTGTAGCGGTGGAATGCGCAGATATCAGGAGGAACACCGATGGCGAAGGCAGATCTCTGGGCCGTAACTGACGCTGAGGAGCGAAAGCATGGGGAGCGAACAGGATTAGATACCCTGGTAGTCCATGCCGTAAACGTTGGGCGCTAGATGTAGGGACCTTTCCACGGTTTCTGTGTCGTAGCTAACGCATTAAGCGCCCCGCCTGGGGAGTACGGCCGCAAGGCTAAAACTCAAAGGAATTGACGGGGGCCCGCACAAGCGGCGGAGCATGCGGATTAATTCGATGCAACGCGAAGAACCTTACCAAGGCTTGACATACACCGGAAACGGCCAGAGATGGTCGCCCCCTTGTGGTCGGTGTACAGGTGGTGCATGGTTGTCGTCAGCTCGTGTCGTGAGATGTTGGGTTAAGTCCCGCAACGAGCGCAACCCTCGTTCTATGTTGCCAGCGGGTTATGCCGGGGACTCATAGGAGACTGCCGGGGTCAACTCGGAGGAAGGTGGGGATGACGTCAAATCATCATGCCCCTTATGTCTTGGGCTTCACGCATGCTACAATGGCCGGTACAAAGGGCTGCGATACCGTAAGGTGGAGCGAATCCCAAAAAGCCGGTCTCAGTTCGGATTGAGGTCTGCAACTCGACCTCATGAAGTCGGAGTCGCTAGTAATCGCAGATCAGCAACGCTGCGGTGAATACGTTCCCGGGCCTTGTACACACCGCCCGTCAAGTCATGAAAGTCGGTAACACCCGAAGCCGGTGGCCTAACCCTTGTGGAAGGAGCCGTCGAAGGTGGGATCGGTGATTAGGACTAAGTCGTAACAAGGTAGCCGTACCGGAAGGTGCGGCTGGATCACCTCCTTTCTAAGGAGCATCTGGCATCGCTTGCGATGTCCAGGCGCCCGATTCGGACCGACCGTGTCCGACGGGTAGCTCATGGGTGGAACATTGACAGTGCAGTTGGGAGTGATGCTTCCGACCTCAGTACGCTCTGCTTGCAGGGTAGGAACG
>NZ_JBIVCN010000012.1:1777-3136 GCF_044746585.1 Curtobacterium sp. NPDC090223
GGTTTGAAAGCCGGGCCGTAGTGGGTGCCAGCCCCGTAGACGAAATGGTGTTATGGCCGGATGTGTATCCCAAGTAGCACGGGGCCCGAGAAATCCCGTGTGAATCTGTCAGGACCACCTGATAAGCCTAAATACTCCCAGATGACCGATAGCGGACAAGTACCGTGAGGGAAAGGTGAAAAGTACCCCGGGAGGGGAGTGAAATAGTACCTGAAACCGTTTGCTTACAAACCGTCGGAGCACCCTTGTTGGTGTGACGGCGTGCCTTTTGAAGAATGAGCCTGCGAGTTAGTGATATGTGGCGAGGTTAACCCGTGTGGGGCAGCCGTAGCGAAAGCGAGTCTGAATAGGGCGATTCAGTCGCATGTCCTAGACCCGAAGCGAAGTGATCTATCCATGGCCAGGTTGAAGCGACGGTAAGACGTCGTGGAGGACCGAACCCACTTCAGTTGAAAATGGAGGGGATGAGCTGTGGATAGGGGTGAAAGGCCAATCAAACTTCGTGATAGCTGGTTCTCTCCGAAATGCATTTAGGTGCAGCGTTGCGTGTTTCTCGCCGGAGGTAGAGCTACTGGATGGCCGATGGGCCTCAACAGGTTACTGACGTCAGCCAAACTCCGAATGCCGGTGAGTGAGAGCGCAGCAGTGAGACGGTGGGGGATAAGCTTCATCGTCGAGAGGGAAACAACCCAGACTACCAACTAAGGCCCCTAAGCGTGTGCTAAGTGGGAAAGGATGTGGAGTTGCATAGACAACCAGGAGGTTGGCTTAGAAGCAGCCACCCTTGAAAGAGTGCGTAATAGCTCACTGGTCAAGTGATTCCGCGCCGACAATGTAACGGGGCTCAAGCACACCGCCGAAGTTGTAGATTTCGCACATCAGACAAGCCTTCGTGGTTCAGTCGTGCGGAGTGGTAGGAGAGCGTCGTGTGGCGAGTGAAGCGGCGGAGTGATCCAGCCGTGGACGCTACACGAGTGAGAATGCAGGCATGAGTAGCGAAAGACGGGTGAGAAACCCGTCCTCCGAAAGACCAAGGGTTCCAGGGCCAGGTTAATCCGCCCTGGGTAAGTCGGGACCTAAGGCGAGGCCGACAGGCGTAGTCGATGGACAACGGGTTGATATTCCCGTACCGGCGAACAACCGCCCAAGCTAATCCAGTGGTGCTAAGAGTCCTAACCCGGATCAACCGGATCCCTTCGGGGTGATGGTGGCCGGTCTAACGCTCGACCCCATGCTGGTGCGGTTAGCGTATGAACAGGTGTGACGCAGGAAGGTAGCTGAGCCAGGCGATGGTATCCGTAAGGTGAACCTGGTGTAAGGATGTAGGGCTGACGATAGGCAAATCCGTCGTCTGTACGC
>NZ_JBIVCN010000012.1:3225-4855 GCF_044746585.1 Curtobacterium sp. NPDC090223
CGTACCCGTAAGGGGAAATCAGTGATCCTATGCTGCCGAGAAAAGCATCGACGCGAGGTTGCAGCCGCCCGTACCCGAAACCGACTCAGGTGGTCAGGTAGAGAATACCAAGGAGATCGAGAGAATCGTGGTTAAGGAACTCGGCAAAATGCCCCCGTAACTTCGGGAGAAGGGGGGCCGGACACGTGACCGGATTTACTCCGTGAGCGTTGAAGGCCGCAGAGACCAGTGGGAAGCGACTGTTTACTAAAAACACAGGTCCGTGCGAAGTCGCAAGACGATGTATACGGACTGACGCCTGCCCGGTGCTGGAAGGTTAAGAGGAGGGGTTAGCCTTTGGGCGAAGCTCTGAATTTAAGCCCCAGTAAACGGCGGTGGTAACTATAACCATCCTAAGGTAGCGAAATTCCTTGTCGGGTAAGTTCCGACCTGCACGAATGGCGTAACGACTTCCCAGCTGTCTCAACCGCGAACTCGGCGAAATTGCACTACGAGTAAAGATGCTCGTTACGCGCAGCAGGACGGAAAGACCCCGTGACCTTTACTACAGTTTGGTATTGGTGTTCGGTGTGGCTTGTGTAGGATAGGTGGGAGACTGTGAAGCGGGCACGCTAGTGTTCGTGGAGTCATTGTTGAAATACCACTCTGGTCACTCTGGATGTCTAACGTAGGACCCTGATCGGGTTCATGGACAGTGCCTGATGGGTAGTTTAACTGGGGCGGTTGCCTCCCAAAGAGTAACGGAGGCGCCCAAAGGTTCCCTCAACCTGGTTGGCAATCAGGTGGCGAGTGTAAGTGCACAAGGGAGCTTGACTGTGAGACTGACAGGTCGAGCAGGGACGAAAGTCGGGACTAGTGATCCGGCAGTGGCTTGTGGAAGCGCTGTCGCTCAACGGATAAAAGGTACCTCGGGGATAACAGGCTGATCTTGCCCAAGAGTCCATATCGACGGCATGGTTTGGCACCTCGATGTCGGCTCGTCGCATCCTGGGGCTGGAGTAGGTCCCAAGGGTTGGGCTGTTCGCCCATTAAAGCGGTACGCGAGCTGGGTTTAGAACGTCGTGAGACAGTTCGGTCCCTATCCGCTGCGCGCGTTGGAAATTTGAGAAGATCTATCCCTAGTACGAGAGGACCGGGATGGACGAACCTCTGGTGTGTCAGTTGTTCTGCCAAGGGCACCGCTGATTAGCTACGTTCGGACCGGATAACCGCTGAAAGCATCTAAGCGGGAAGCCGTCTTCGAGATGAGATTTCCATGCACCTTGAGTGTGAGAGGCTCCCAGCAGACTACTGGGTTGATAGGCCGGATGTGGAAGCGGGGACTAACGACCCGTGGAGCTGACCGGTACTAATAAGCCGAAGACTTGACAACACAACTATTTCCATCCCTTCGGGGATGGGCTCGCGTCCACTTTGTGGTTCCCGACAGATGATCGGGAACATGAAACTGAACACCGCGCATGCGCGGGACAGCTTTCTTGATCCGTAGGATCGAGTCGAAGGTGTTCCGGTGGTCATAGCGAGAGGGAAACGCCCGGTCACATTCCGAACCCGGAAGCTAAGCCTCTCAGCGCCGATGGTACTGCAAGGGGGACCTTGTGGGAGAGTAGGACGCCGCCGGACTCAACGT
>NZ_JBIVCN010000013.1:0-2421 GCF_044746585.1 Curtobacterium sp. NPDC090223
TGCGGACTGCCACCGGTACCCGAACTTTGTCAACCTCGTGTCGCTGTTGCTGGAGTGGATGCCGGTCTTGTACCCGTAGGGGTTCTGCTGCCACTGGGCGCTGGTCTTGCCCTTGGTGACCGTCTCGGCACCATAGGCGTCGTACGAGACCTGGTACGCGATCTTGCCAGTGTCCGCGATCGACATAGTCGGGTTCCCGATCCCGTCGAGGACGTACAGGCTGGTGGTGTCGTCGCTGGTGCGGAGGTCCAGGGGTTGTCCGGTGACCGGGTCGGTTACGACTGATGCGGTGCCGGTACCGATCTGCTCGCGGGTGGCGATCACGGGGACGCCGTTGGAGTCGCTGGTGCCATACGCGTAACCGTATTCCGCTCCCCCGTCCGTGGATTGCGACAGCAGCTTGTTCATGTCCGCGCCGGCGTACTCGTAGCTGGTCTTCACGCCGTCTTTCGTCGACGAGGTCAGCTGCTGCGCGCCGTTGTACGTGTACGTCTCCCCCGGCGCCGCGGTCAGGTTGCCGGTTCCGTCGTACGTGTACCCGTCGGTGGTGATCTGCGATACGGCGTTGTAGGTCAGCTTCTGGTCACTGATTTCGGCGCCGGTCGCGGCGTTGGTGGCCTTGGCTTCGGTGCGGTTGCCGGCGTCGTCGTAGGTGAACGCCCAGTTCGTCGGGTTGGTGCCGCCGGATTGCGTGATCCCGGTGAGGTGCTTGGTCTGGGTCTTCCCGTCCGTGTCCGTGTACCCGTAGTTGGTGGCCTGCTTGCTGATGTTGTCGTACGACCACTGCAGCTTCGTGCGGTCGTTCGCCGTCGACGCCGTGCAGGTCGGAGCAGTCGTGGTGGCCATGTAGCAGTAGTCGGTGTCGACGACGAGCTGCGGGTCCTCGTTCGAAGCCCATGCCTGCACCTTGGTGACCTTGCCCGACTTGTCGTACGTCAGCTTCTGGTGCGCGCTCCACGTCGACGGTGCGGCACCGGGCGTTGCCGATGCGTCGGCGCCGAGCCACGTGTCGGTGCGGCGGCCCTGCGGGTCGGTGAGGTAGATCTGCTTCGCCGTGCCCGAGCTCGTCGGGTACGTCGTCGCAGTCAACACCTCGGACGCGTCGTAGGTGTGGGTGACGGTGCCGGTGGAGTCGGTGACCTGCGCGATGTTCCCGGCCAGGTCGTACCCATAGGACACGGTCGCGCCGCCGGCAGTGTTCACCGTCGACACCAGCCGGTTGCGCTGGTCATATGTGTTGGTGATCGTTCCGGTTGCGGAGGTTTGGCTGGTCTGGTTGCCGTTGCCGTCGTAGACGTTGGTCACCGTCGCCGTGCCGTCGCTGAACGCGGTAGTCGTGTTCCGGTCGTCGGCGTCGTACCCGTACGTGGTCGTGTTCCCGCGACCATCGGTCTCGGTCGCGACGCGGCCGAAGGCGTCGTACGTGTAGGTCTTCACGCCGAGGGTGGTGCCGGTCGGCGGGGTGATCTTCGACAGCTGCTTGTTGCCGTCGTAGGTATACGTGGTCGAGTTCGACCCGTTCCCAGGCGCCGTGGCGCTCTTCACCGTGCCGTCAGAGTTGTATGCGACCTTCGCCTGGACGGTCGAGTCTGAACCGGACTGGGACGACGTCTGGTTGCCGACACCGTCGTAACCCATGGTCGTGCTGTTGCCGGAACTGTCGGTCGTCTTCGACGGCAGGTACGCCGTCGCCGACCCGGACCCGTACTCCGCCGTGCTCGAGGAGCCGGAGCCGGTGGTGGATTTCGTCAGCGACTGGCTGCTGTTCTTGCCGTACTCGTTCGACGACGTGCCCGTGCCGCTGTCACCGGACGCGCCGGTCGTGGACTTCAAGACCCCGTTGTTCGCCGAGTTGTAGGTCTTGGAACGCTCGCGGTTTGCCGGGTCGACGGTCTTGGTCACCAGGTCGTTGCCGTCGAGCGTGTACGTCGTGTGCGCCGCAGCGGCAACCGTCGCGGACTGATCCGACCGCGGGTCGGCCACCTGCGTCGACGTGTCACTGGCGTACGAGAAGCGGGTCACCGCAGTGCCCGCGGAACCGGCCGTGGTGTTGCGCTGCTCCACCTTCGTGACACGGTCGGACGAGTCGTACGTGAACGTCGTCACTCCACCGGTCGGGGCGGTGATCGAAGTGAGGTCCCCGCTCGTGTACGCGAACGTCGTCTTCGCACCAGTTGCATCCGTGTAGGTCGTGATGTCACCCGCGGCGCTCTTCGCGAAAGAGACGCTCCGTGAGCTCGAGCCGGAGGTCTGGGAGAACGTCTGCGTGCTGTTCGCGTACGACGACTTCACCGTCTTCGCACCCGCCACACCAGCGGTCGACACGATCGTCGTCAGCGCGTAGCCGTCCGAGGTGTTGAAGCTGGTCTGGTTGCTGTTCCGGTCCACGATCGAGGTGGGCTGGCCTGCGAGGTTGAAGTG
>NZ_JBIVCN010000014.1:0-1306 GCF_044746585.1 Curtobacterium sp. NPDC090223
GCGTCCGGGTTGCGCGGTTTCGTGGGAACGATCATCATCGACCGTCACCTCGCTGAAGACGTCGTCCATGAAGCGTTCCTCGAGTGGTGGCAGCACCCGGCCCGGTACGACCCGACTCGCGCCACGCTCGAGTCATGGCTGCGCACCATCGCCCATCGACGAGCCATCGATCGGATCCGTAGCCGTGAAGCGTCCCGCCGCCGGGACTTGCGCCTCGGGATCCGCGATCACCACAGCACCGACCACAGCTTCGACCAGTTCGACGCTCACTTCTCAAGAGCTCAGCTCCGGGAGGCCTTGTCTGAGCTGACTGACAAGCAACGCGACGCGGTTCTTCTGCGGTACCTCGGCGAACGCAGCACCGCGGAAGTCGCCAGCGACCTCCACACCACGCTCGGCACGGCAAAAACCCGAGTCCGAGACGGGCTCATCGCCCTCCGTCAACGCATGCAGGCCGACCCAGCAGCCGCCTGACCACTCTCGCGCCACGTCACCAGCACATCGACCGAAAGGCACCTCTCATGACCAGCAACGCAGCAGCTCCGCGCACCGGCTTCGCCGCCACCCTCACCCAGAAGGGCGCCCTGCTGTTCGGCGTCGTCTTCCTGATCGTCGGCATCGCCGGCTTCATCCCCGGACTCACCATGGACATGGGGTCCATGTCCATGGCCGGTCACGGCTCCATGGCCCTGCTCCTGGGCCTGTTCCAGGTATCCGTCTTGCACAACATCGTCCACTTGCTCTTCGGCATCGTCGGCGTTGCCGCAGCCCGTTCTGCCGGCGGTGCACGGCTCTACCTGCTGGTCGGCGGCATCATCTACGCGGTGCTGTTCATCTACGGCCTCTTCACTGCGAGCATGACCGGCGCGGCGAACTTCGTTCCGCTCAACAGCGCCGACAACGTGCTCCACGCCTTCCTCGCTGTCGCGATGATCATCCTCGGCATCGTTCTGCCCCGAGCCAGCGCACGTGGACGATCTTGACTGACAAGCGATGATGCGAAGGGCACTGATCACATGATCAGTGCCCTTCGTTCGTTCTCCCAGAGCGACCGACATGATCAGCCACGTGGACCGATGACTGACCGCACCTTCCATCGGACGTGTCTGACCCCGATCGACGGGGCGACTCTGGAAGTCGGCGCATGAGCAACGCCCCGTCGCGAGCGACGGGGCGTTGGCCGTTCCGGTCTGCCATGCACAGCCGGAGTACGGGGGTGTTACTTGATCTGGGCGGTGATGGTGGCGGTCCCGACGAGCAGGCCGGCCTTGACGGCGTCGGTCTTGAAGGTGCTGTTGAGCAGCTT